>NZ_LMLG01000006.1:403549-405152 GCF_001421865.1 Frigoribacterium sp. Leaf44 | reverse complement strand
GGCGCGCTGCGCGGCTCGGCGCGCTGCGCGGCTCGGCGCGCTGCGCGGCTCGGCGCGCTGCGCAGCCAGCCGCTCAGCGCGCGGTGATCGCCCGGACGAGGTGCATCGTGACGTCCGCCGAGCGCCCCGCCGTCAGGGCGAGGTTCTCGTCGTGCACGTCGTGGGCGTCCGGACCGGCGAGGTCGCTGATGCCGCGCACCGAGACGAACGGCACGTGGTGGACGTGACAGGTCTGGGCGATCGCCATCGACTCCATGTCGACGGCGTCCACGTCGACGACGTCGGCGAAGGCACTCCGCACGCCGATCACACGCTCGGCGGTCATGAACGCGTCACTCGAGGCGATCAACCCGGGCCGTACGGCCCAGCGGCCTCCCGCGGCGCTCGATGCGCTCGACGCGTTCGACGCGACACCGTCGCCCGAGGCGTCACCCGCGTCCGCCGGGTCGTCCCCGGACGGTGCACCGGACGAGACCGACGTGTCGTAGGCGACCGCCGCCTCCATCAGGGCCTCGTCGGCGTGGAAGCTGGCCGGCATGCCGGGCACCTGGCCGAGCCGGTAGCCGAAGACGCGCGCGTCGGCGTCGAGGTTGACGTACTCGGAGCCCGCCACGACGTCGCCGATGTCGATGCCCACCCCCATGCCCGCGGCGGTGCCGGCGCTGATCACGGTCGGCACGACGCCCTCGAGCGAGCCCGTCCGCACGATGGCCGAGGTGGCCGCACCGGCCGCGTTGACGAACCCGATGCCGCTCTGCACGAGCAGCAGCTCGACCCCGTCGATCTCGACGACGCGCTGCAGCGACCCGCCGACGGCGATCGGCTCGTCGACGCGCGACGCCCGGGACACGAACGGCTCGGCCTCGTCGGCCATCGCCACGATCACGATGATCGGCGGTACGGCGAGCGCCGCGACCCCGTCGGCAGGAGGCGCGGCGTGCGTCCCGGTCATCGGGTGACGGTCGACCACTCGTCGCGGGCAGCGAGGAAGTCGCGGGCGACGCCTTGAGCACCCTCGAGCGTGTGGTTGGCGCCCCAACCGCACTGGACCTCGTTGGCCGCGGGGACCTCGGTGGCGGTGGTGATGTCGGTGAGGGTGCCCTCGATGAGCGACAGGACGTCGTCCATCGCGGGGTCGCCCTGCAGGATCAGGTAGAACCCGGTCTGGCAACCCATCGGCGAGAAGTCGATGACGTCGCCCGAGCGGTTGCGGGAGTGCTCGGCGAACAGGTGCTCGAGCGAGTGGACCGAGGCCATGTCGAGGTGTGCCTCGTTCGGCTGCGTGAACCGGACGTCGAACTTCGTGATGACGTCGCCGTGCGGCAGCGTCTTCTGGTCCGCGACGCGCACGTAGGGCGCGGCGACGGTGCGGTGGTCGAGGTTGAACGACTCGACGTTCATCTTGGGCTGGGTCACGATGGTCCCTTCGGGGTGCGGGCGGGGCGTGGGAGGCGCCTCGGCCTCTGCACCGATCTCTGTGCGTCCCAACGCCCTGTCGACCCTAGGACATTCCCTCCGCGCCGGTCGGTGTGTGACCCCGCACCCGGCCCGCCACCCGGCCGCTCGGCCCGCTCGGCCCGCTCGGCCCGCCAGTCCCGCTCGG
>NZ_LMLG01000006.1:403275-403488 GCF_001421865.1 Frigoribacterium sp. Leaf44 | reverse complement strand
CCCGCCATCCCGCCATCCCGCCATCCCGCCATCCCGCCATCCCGCCATCCCGCCATCCCGCCACGGAGTAAACGATCCGCCACGCAAAAAGATGGCGGCGTGTTCACTTCGTGGCGGAGAGCGGCGAGCGGGGGAGGGACGGGGGGGCGGACCGACGGGCGCCGCACTGCGCCGCGCAGCGCCGCGCAGTGCCGCGCGGGGCCGCGCGGGGCC
>NZ_LMLG01000006.1:399453-403239 GCF_001421865.1 Frigoribacterium sp. Leaf44 | reverse complement strand
CCACGAGGTGGTCAACCCGCCACGAAAAAGGATGGCGGGGTGACCACTTCGTGGCGGTGTGTCCAGTTCGCGGTGCAGCGCAGTCCAGCGCCGCGCCGCACTGCGCCGCGCAGCGCAGCGCAGCGCAGCGCAGCGCAGCGCAGCGCAGCTCGCTACGGCAGCGTGTGACCGGCCGCCGTGAAGAGGCGGTACCACTCGGGCCGGGTCAGCGGCACGTCCGACCCCGCGGCGCTGTCGCGGAGGTGCGCGACGCTCGTCGTGCCGAGCACGACCTGCATGTCGGCCGGGTGCCGGGTGATCCAGGCGACCGGGATCGCCGACGTCGGCACGTCGTACTTCGCGGCGAGCTCGTCGATGACGTCGTTGAGCTCGGGGTAGCCGTCGCGGTCGCCGAGGAACACTCCGTCGAAGAAGCCCTTCTGGAACGGCGACCAGGCCTGCAGGGTCATGTCGTTGAGGCGGCTGTAGTCGAGGATGCCGTTGTCGCGGTCAACGGACTGGTCGAGCCCCGCCATGTTGGCCGCGACGCCCGCGGCGATCAGTGGAGCGTGGGTGATGCTGAGCTGCACCTGGTTGACGATCAGCGGCTGCGTCACGCTGCGCTTCAGCAGCTCGACCTGGCCGGGCGTGTGGTTCGAGACGCCGAAGTGGCGCACCTTGCCGGAGGCGTGCAGCTGGTCGAAGGCGGCGGCCACCTCGTCGGGCTCGACGAGGGCGTCGGGCCGGTGCAGCAGCAGCACGTCGAGGCGGTCGGTGTGCAGGGCGGCGAGCGAGGCGTCGACCGACTCGAGGATGTGCTCGGTCGAGAAGTCCCAGAAGCCGTCACGGATGCCGACCTTGCTCTGCAGCTGGATCGCGTCGCGCTCGGACGAGGTCATGGTGACGGCGTCGCCGAAGCGCTGCTCGCAGTGGTGGGGGTGGTCGCCGTACACGTCGGCGTGGTCGAAGAAGTCGATGCCGAGGTCTCGGGCCTCGGCCACGAGTTCACGGATCGCGTCGTCGGTCATGCCCGAGATGCGCATGAGCCCGAGGACGATGGTCGAGGCGGGGCGGTCGGTGGTGGGTAACGTCGTCGTCTTCACGCGGCCAGTCTGCTCTCGTCCGGCGTCCCCGGGAGCCGACCCGCGCCTCCTCGGGGGACGGTCGGGAGGCGCGGGGCGCCTGGGGAGGACCCGTCCCGTCGATCGCGCCCTCCGTTCCGAATGCCCGGCATGACCGTCATCGCGAGCGCGAGCACCGCGCGCGTCGCCGCCGCTCCGCTCGACCGGGCGTGGAGCATCGCGACGCCGCTGACCCCCGTCGGGTTCTATCCGCGGGCGGGGGTGATCCCGGCCGTCGTGGCCGTCCACGACCAGTCCGGCCCGTGGGACGGTGCCGGACAGACGCGCCGACTCGAGCTGTCGGACGGCAGCAGCGTGGTCGAGAGCCTGGTGCGCGTGGAGCCCGACGGGGTCTTCGTCTACGAGCTGAGCGAGTTCACCGGGCTGCTCGGGCGACTGGTGACCGGCGGCCGTGCCGACTGGAGCTACCGCGCGACCCCGAACGGGCGCACGCGGGTCGACTGGACCTACTCGTTCTTCGCCCGACCGGGGCGTGGGGCGATCGTCCGCGGCATCGTGCGCTTCGCCTGGGCGCCGTACATGCGGCGCGTGCTCGTCGGCATCACCCGCGAGATCGAGCGCACCGCCTAGTCGGCCCCGCCCACACCCCAGGAACGCACCCACACCCCAGGAACCCGCCGACACCCCCGTGCGCGCCGAAGGGTCTCGGCGACTTCGTGGGGTCTCGTGCATCCGACGCCCCGGCGGGGCACGAGGCACCGCTACCCTCGGGGCATGAAGGACGCCACGATCTACGACGTGGCGAAGCGCGCGGGCGTCTCGCACCAGACCGTCAGCAGGTTCCTGCGCGGCTTCGAGGGCATCCGTCCCGCCACCCGCGAGAAGGTCGAGCAGGCACTCGCCGAGCTCGAGTACCGCCCCAACTCGGCGGCCCGCTACCTGCGCCTGCAGCGGACGAACCGCATCGGGCTGCTCGCCGACAACATGCAGCAGTCGGGCCCCGCCCGCACCATCGCCGGGGCCACCGAGGCCGCACGTTCGCTCGGCTACGTGACCGACATCGTGTCGATGGACGGCGTCGACGAACGCTCGGTCGACGACGCCCTCGACCTGATGCTCGGGCAGCAGATCGCCGGCATCGTCGTCACGGCGCAGACGGCCGTCGCCCGGTCGGCGCTCGAACGCCGCGCGATCTCCGTGCCCGTGGCGCGCGACTTCGGGCTGATGGTCGAGGGCACCACCGAGTCGATCAACGAGCACGCGGGCCGGGTCGCGGCCGAGCACCTCGCGAGCCTCGGCCACCGCCGCGTGGCCTACGTCGCCGGGCCGGACCAGTGGCTGGCCGCCCGCGAGCGCGCCGACGGGTTCCACCAGGCCACCACCGCGTCCGGAGGCGCGGTGACGGTCACCGACGTCGGCGACTGGTCCGCGGCGGCCGGCTACGACATCGGACTGCGGCTCGCCGTCCGCACCGACGACTTCACCGGCGTCGCCGTCGCCAACGACGCCATGGCGATGGGACTGCTCGCCGCCCTCGCCGCCGAGGGGGTCTCGGTGCCGCACGAGGTCAGCGTGGTCGGCAACGACGACACTCCCGAGGCGCGGTTCATGGTGCCGTCGCTGTCCACCGTGGCGCTCGACTTCGGCTTCGAGGGGGCGCACGTGATGACGTCGCTGATCGCCCGCATCGAGGGGCGGAGCCCCGACACGGCCAGCCGCCTGCCGGTGCCGTCCCTCGTGGCGCGCGCCTCGACCGCACCCGCGCGCGGCTGACGCCCCGGGGCGCGGGCCGGCCCGCGCCTCCTCGCCGCCCGGCCGCCTGGCCGCCGCCGCGCGCTCGACCCGACCCGCGCCTCCTCGCCGCCTGGCCGCCTGGCCCGCCGCGCGCGCGACCCGACCCGCGCCTCCTCGCCGCCCGGCCGCCCCGCGCGCGCGACCCGGCCCGCGTCTCCTCGCCGCCCGGCCGCCTAGCCGTCGCCGCGCGCTCGACCCGGCCCGCGCCTCCTCGCCGCCTGTCCGCCGCCGCCGCCGCAGGCGGCCCGACGTGCCGAACCCGACCGGCGGTGACCGGCCGGGCGAGCACATCCCGACAACTCGAGCCCGACACGCCGCTCGTGTGCGCGCAGAGGCCTGATCGAGGGCGCAGGTGTCGCGATTTGCACACCGACGGTGGCGCGGGGGCAGGGCAGGAGGCGCGGCGCGGCCAGGGCGGGGCGCGGGTCGGAAGTGGGGTCTTGCGCAGGCGGCGCGGCGTGGGTTACGTTCTCCGCAGACGCCGATGTTATCGACAACATCCACTCGACGTCCCGAGCACGCGCGGGACGACGTCGGCGGTCGCCACCGCAGCCGACACACACGAACGGGTCAACGATGACTTCTGCTCCACGCCACTCCGGGGTTCTCTTCGGAGCCGCCTACTACGCCGAGTACCAGCAGGCGGGCACCCTCGACCGCGACCTCGACCTGATGGTCGAGGCGGGCTTCACGGTGATCCGGGTGGGCGAGTCGGTCTGGTCGACGTGGGAGCCGCGCGAGGGCGAGTTCGACCTCGACTGGCTGCAGCCCGTGCTCGACGGCGCCCACGCCCGCGGCATCGCGGTGGTGCTCGGCACCCCCACCTACGCGGTGCCGCCGTGGCTGCAGGTGCGCCACCCCGAGATCGCCGCCGAGCGGACGACCGGCGTCCGCGCCGGCTGGGGCGCCCGCCAGGAGATGGACCAGAGCC
>NZ_LMLG01000006.1:398912-399418 GCF_001421865.1 Frigoribacterium sp. Leaf44 | reverse complement strand
CCCCGCCGTGATCGGTTGGCAGGTCGACAACGAGCCCGGCAACGAGCGCCCGCGCAACGACCAGGTCTTCGACCGCTTCGTGGCCTGGCTGCAGCGCAAGTACGGCACGGTCGAGCGCCTGAACGACGAATGGGGCCTGGTCTACTGGTCGCACCGGCTGACCGAGTGGTCGCAGCTCTGGCGTCCCGACGGCAACGTGCAGCCGCAGTACGACCTCGAGTGGCGGCGCTTCCAGGGCGAGCTGGCCGACGAGCTGATCGCCTGGCAGGCCGCCGTCGTCCGCGAGTACGCCCGCGACGACCAGTTCGTCACCACCTGCATCTCGTACTCGCGCCCTCAGGTCGCCGACGAGCGACTCGTCGAGAGCCTCGACGTCACCGCCGGCAACCCGTACTACAAGATGCAGGACGGCCTGACGCTCGGCGTCGAGGTGCCCCGCGAGGCCGGCTGGTGGCACACCGGCGTCTGGGCCCTGCAGCAGTGGGGCGACCGGGCGTTCTCGTCGG
>NZ_LMLG01000006.1:362979-398871 GCF_001421865.1 Frigoribacterium sp. Leaf44 | reverse complement strand
CCCGCCGTTCGACGGGCAGATCAAGCAGGCCGCGCTCGCGCTCGTCTCGCGCGGCGCCCGCATGGTCGAGTACTGGCACTGGCACACGCTGCACTTCGGCGTCGAGACCTACTGGGGCGGCGTGCTGCCGCACAGCCAGCGTCCCGGTCGCATCCACCGCGAGGTCGCGGCCCTGGGCGCGACGCTCAAGGCGGTCGGCGGCGCGGTCGACGGCCTCGAACCCGACGCCGACGTGCTGATGCTCTGGTCGACCGAGACCAAGTGGTCGTTCGAGACCTACCCGCCGCTCGCCCTGCCCGACGGCGGCCCCGACCCCGAGTCGTACCTCCACCTGTTCGACGCGCACTACCGCGGGCTCGCCGAGGCGGGCGCGCAGGTGCGCATCCAGCACGTGGCGCAGTTCCTCGCCGCCGACCCGGCCGAGTCGGCCGCGACGCACCCCGTGCTCGTCGTGCCGGCGCTCTACGTGGTCGACGACGCGACCCTCGCCGCGCTCACCGCCTACGCCGAGGCCGGCGGCCACCTCGTGATCGGCATCCGCACGGCCTACGGCGACGAGCTCGCCCGGGCACGCCGCGACCCGGCGCCCGCCCGCCTCTCGGGCCCCGCGGGCGTCTGGTACGAGGAGTACACGAACCTCGACGCCCCCCTCGCCGTCCACGTCGCGGACGCCGGCGCGGCCGAGCGCACCGACGACACGACCGCCGGAGGCGCGGGCGCGGTCCCCGACGCCGCCACCGACCCGGCGTCGCCGGCCGACGCACCCTTCGTCCTCGAGCCGGGCTCGGCCGGCACCCGCTGGGCCGACGTCCTGCACGTCGAGGACGCCACCGTCGTGCTGCGGGCCGCGCCGACCGAGATCGGGGCCGACGCGATGCTGACGACCCGCGCCTCCGGAGCCGGACGCGTCAGCTACGTCGCGACGGTGCCCAACCCCGAGCTCTCGCGCTCGATCGCCCGGTGGCTCGTGCCGGCCACGGCGGCGAGCGCGTGGGCGGCGACCGAGACGGTCACCGTCACCACCGGTTCACGGGCCGGAGCCCCCGGGCTCGCGTTCGTGTCGAACTGGTCGGCCCACGAGGGAACGGTCACCACGCCCTCCGCGGTGCGCGACCTCGAGACCCGGGAGGTCGTCGCCGCCGGCACCACCCTGACCCTCGCCCCGCGCGCGGCCCACGTCTACGAGCTCGTCGACGCCGACGCCTCGTAGGCGCCCCGACCCGTCCGACCCGACCCGCACGACGTCCCCCGCCGCACCCGACCCGCACGACGTCCCCCGCACCACCCCACCCCACCGACCCGCACCACGTCCCCCGCACCACCCGATCCCCCGCACCACCCGATCCCCCGCACCACTCCCCCACCCCCTCGAGGAAGAACCACCATGAAGAGAAAGACCACAGCAAAGGCGCTCGTGTCACTCGCCGTCGTGTCGGCGTTCGTGCTGACCGGCTGCGCCCCGTCCGGCGGAGGCGCGGGTGGCGGTGGCGACACCGCGCCCGTCTCGCAGGCCGACATCGACAAGGCCATGGACACCGACACGACCCTCACCTTCTGGACCTGGGTGCCCGACGTCCAGAAGGAGGTCGACCTGTTCGAGGCGAAGTACCCGAAGATCAAGGTCGACGTCGTCAACGTGGGCACCGGCACCGCGCAGTACCCGAAGCTGCGGACGGCCCTCAAGGCCGGCAAGGGCGCACCCGACGTCGCCCAGATCGAGTACCAGTACATCCCGTCGTTCCGTCAGACCGGCAGCCTCGTCGACCTGACCCCCTACGGAGGCGCGGACCTCGAGTCGAAGTACGTCCCGTGGGTCTGGAACCAGGTCGCGGACGACACCGGCGTCTGGTCGGTGCCGCAGGACTCGGGCCCGCTCGGCAACCTCTACCGCTCGGACATCTACGAGCAGGCGGGGCTGACGAAGGCCCCCGAGACCTGGGCCGACTTCGCGACCGACGCGCAGACGATCAAGGACAAGACCGACTCGTACATCTCGAACCTGCCCGGCAACGACCCCGGCCAGATCGTCGGGCTGTTCTGGCAGGCCGGCGCCAAGCCGTTCTCGTACGACGGCGACAAGACCGTCGGCATCGACCTCGACTCGACCGAGACGCAGAAGGTCGTCACGTTCTGGCAGGACCTGATCGACAAGGACCTCGTCTCGACCGACGCCGACTTCAACGACGCCTGGTACCAGGGCTTCTCGTCGGGCAAGTACGCCAGCTGGCAGACCGCCGCCTGGGGACCCGTCTTCCTGCAGGGCACGGCCGCGAACACGAGCGGCAAGTGGACCGCCGCGAAGATCCCGCAGTGGAAGGCCGGTGAGGACGTCTCGGGCAACTGGGGCGGATCGAGCGACGCCGTCATCACGGGCACGCAGAACCCGATCGCCGCGGCCGAGTTCAGCAAGTTCCTGAACAGCGACCCCGAGTCGACCCTCGCCTTCGCCAACGAACAGTTCCTGTTCCCGACGACGACCGACACCCTGTCGAGCAGCGACTTCACCGACACCGCCTCGGACTTCTACGGCGGCCAGAAGGTCAACGAGCTCTTCGCCGGCGTCTCGGACACGGTCAGCACCGACTTCCAGTGGCTGCCGTTCATGGACTACGTCTACTCGAGCTTCAACGACACGCTCGGCAAGGCGATCGCCGACCACTCCGACCTCTCCGCCGCCCTCACGGCGTGGCAGGACGACGTCACCGCCTACGCGAAGCAGCAGGGCTTCACCGTCAAGTAGCGCTCACGGGGGTGCCGCCCGCCCTCGGGCGGCACCCCTCGGCCCGGCAAGGAGCCCCATGTCCACCTCCGTCACCCCTCGTCGAGACGCGACCCGCGCCTCCTCGTCCCGTCAGCCCGCCACCCCGCGGCGCACGAGCTCGCTGCACCGACCGCAGCTCGTCGCGGCCTGGGCGCTGGCGATCCCGTTCCTGGTCGTCTTCGCGGCGATGTTCCTCGTGCCGCTCGGCTACGCGGGCTACCTGAGCACCTTCACCTCGCAGCTCGTCGGCGGGCAGGTCTTCTCGGGCCTCGCCAACTACAGCCGCGCGCTGAACGACCCGAGCTTCTGGGCCGGCCTCGGCCGGGTCGCCCTGTTCCTCTTCGTGCAGGTGCCGATCATGCTCGTGATCGCCCTCTTCGTCGCGCTCGCGCTCGACACCGGCCGGGTGGCCGGCAGCAAGTTCGTCCGCCTCGCGATCTTCGTGCCCTACGCCGTGCCCGGCGTCGTGGCGACGCTGATGTGGGGCTACCTCTACGGGCGCGAGTCCGGCCTGATCGCCCAGGTGATCAGCGGCGTCGGGCTCACCCCGCCCGACCTGCTGTCGCCCCAGAACGTGCTCGGCAGCACGATGAACATCGTCAGTTGGGAGTTCATCGGCTACAACATGATCGTGCTGTACGCCGCGCTGCGCAGCGTGCCGACCGAGATGTACGAGGCCGCCGAGATCGACGGCGCCGGGCCGTGGCGGGTGGCGTGGAGCATCAAGATCCCGGCGATCCGCTCGGCGATCCTGCTGACCGTGATCTTCTCGGTGATCGGGTCGTTCCAGCTCTTCAACGAACCCAACCTGCTCTACAGCATCGCGCCCAACGCCATCGGCTCGGACTTCACCCCGAACCTCTACGCGTACAACGTCGCGTTCAAGAACCAGGACGTCAACTACGCCGCGGCCATCGCGTTCCTGCTCGGGTTCCTCATCATGATCATCAGCTACGTGGTGCAGCTCGCCACCTCACGCAAGGAGCGACTGTCGTGACGATCGCACCCGCCCCCGTCGACACCGCCGGGGCCACGTCGGTCGACCGCCCCGTCCGCCGCCTCGAGAGCTCAGGAGGCGCGGGTCGGCGCCGCCCGCGACGTCGCGTCGAGCGCTCGAAGCGGAAGACGCCGATCCTCACCGTGATCCTCTGGATCACGCTGGCGTACTTCCTGCTGCC
This sequence comes from Frigoribacterium sp. Leaf44, assembly GCF_001421865.1. Lineage (NCBI taxonomy): Bacteria > Bacillati > Actinomycetota > Actinomycetes > Micrococcales > Microbacteriaceae > Frigoribacterium > Frigoribacterium sp. Leaf44. The sequence continues at coordinate 394,932 of NZ_LMLG01000006.1, read as the reverse complement.
GCTGATCTGGCTGGCGATCCAGGCGACCAAGACCAACGGCGACATCTTCTCGACGTTCGGCCTGGCCTTCGGCCGCACCTTCGCCCTGGGCGACAACCTGGCGCAGCTGTTCACGTTCCAGGACGGCATCTTCGTGCAATGGATGGGCAACACCGTGCTCTACGCCGTGGTCAGCTCGGTCGGTGCCGCGGTGCTCGCCACGATGTGCGGCTACTCGCTGGCCAAGTACGTCTTCAAGGGCAAGTCGTTCGTCTTCGGGCTGATCCTCGGGGCGGTGATGGTGCCGCTGACGGCGCTGGCGATCCCGACCTACCTGCTCTTCAGCGCGGCGAACCTGGTCGACACCCCCTGGGCGATCATCCTGCCGTCGCTGGTCAGCCCGTTCGGCGTCTACCTGATGCGCGTCTACGCGAGCGAGGCGGTCGACGACAGCCTGCTCGAGGCGGCCCGCATCGACGGGGCCGGCGAGCTGCGGATCTTCCTGACGATCGCGTCGCGGCTGCTCGCGCCGGGCATCGTCACGGTGCTGCTGTTCGCGCTGGTCTCGACCTGGAACAACTACTTCCTGCCGCTGATCATGCTGAACGACCCGTCACTCTTCCCGGCGACGGTCGGCCTGGCGCAGTGGCAGCAGGCGGCCACCGGCGGCGGCGGCGCCCAGGTGCTCTTCTCGACCGTGCTGACCGGGTCGTTCGTGTCGATCCTGCCGCTGGTCGTGGCGTTCCTGTTCCTGCAGCGCTTCTGGCAGTCCGGCCTGAGCGCGGGCGGCGTCAAGGGGTAGGCGGCTCGACTCCCGCCCGACCCCCGGTTCACGGTGGGGGTCGGCGCGGGTGGGCCGTGGCCGTGGCAGCGGCGGCCCGGGAGGCGGTGGTGACGTTGAGAGGTCACCACCGCCTCCGTTCGTGCGTGAGACCCCGGGAAGTCGCCGAGACCCCTCGGCGCGCGCGAGGGTCTCGGCGACTTCGTGGGGTCTCGGCGTCAGAGGCGCGCGTGCAGGTCGGTGACGCGGGCCCGGATGTCGTCGCGGACGAGGCGCATGCGCTCCATGCCCTCGACGCCGCGCTCGGAGGGTTCGTCGGTGACCCAGGTCTCGAACCGGGTGCCGGGGACCTCGTCGACCCGCGCCTCCTGCCCGAGGACGACGACGACGTCGGCGTCGCGCACCATCTGCTCGGTGAGGGCCTTGGGGTGCTCGTCGCCGAGGTCGATGCCGAGCTCGGCGAGCGACTCGACCGACTGCGCGTTCAGGACGGTGCCGGGCGTCGTGCCGGCCGACACGACCGTCACCTCGTCGCCGGCGAGGTCACGCATCAGCCCCGCGGCCATCTGCGACTTGCCCCCGTTCTTCTGGCAGACGAACAGGACGGAGGCGCGGGTCGGGGTCATGCGCACACCGTACCGGCCCCGGGTGGCCGGGCCCCGTGCCGTCGAGACGGGGCGCCCGCCGATCCGTCGGAGGTCCCGTGTCAGGTTCGCCGGTTCCGCGACACTCCTCTAGTGAAGGGGGTGGACGTGGATCACGACACGGAAGGCGACGACGAACTCGTCAGACGCACGGTCGGGGGTGACCAACGGGCGCTGTCGGCCTTGTTCGACCGGCACGCCACGACGGTGACCCGCTACGCGTGGGCGCTGGCCGGCACCCGGATGGACGTCGAGGAGATCGTGCAGGACACGTTCGTCACCCTCTGGAAGAAGGTCGACCAGATCGACCTGCCCGAGGACTCGCTGCTGCCCTGGCTGTTGGTCGTCTGCCGCAACCACGCCGCGAACCTGCGCCGCAAGCAGGCCCGCGCCGCCACCGACGAGCTGCCCGACGACCTCGTCGCCCCGGACCACGGCGAGGAGGCGCGTGACCGGCTGCGGTGGGTCCGCGACGAGATCGACGCCCTCGGCCCGGTCGACCGGCAGATCGTCGAGCTCTGCCTGATCGAGGGGCGCCCCTACGGCGAGGCCGCCGCCCAGGTCGGCCTGAGCATCGGCGCCGTCACCCAACGCGTGTCGCGCACCCGATCGCGACTGAAGAAGAAGGCGGTGATGAACGATGAACTCTGAGCCCCCCACCGGAGACGAGCTGAACAGCATGCTCGTCACGATGAAGCAGAACGTCCTCGAACGCACCACGGCATCCCCGCGCCGCAAGCGCAACCGCACCCTCGGCCTCGGCCTGGGGCTGGCCGCCCTGCTGGCGATCGGCGGTGGCTCGGGAGCCCTGGCGCTCGGCATGCTGCCCTCGCCGTTCCGGGCCGCGGCACCGGCCACCCCGACGAGCACGCCCACTCCGACGCCGACCGTCACGCGGACGGCGACGCCGCGGCCGACGCCGACGGTGGCGCCGGTGGTCGCACCGGTACCGTCGGCGCCGATCGACTGCGCGACGCTGGCGAGCGGCGTGCGGATGGAATTGTTCATCCCGGCGCCGCTCCAGGGCCGGGTCGACCTGCTGATGCCGACGGACGCGAGCCTGTCCGAGTACGGCGTGCTGGGCTGCGAGTGGGGATCGACCGAGCAGCCGTACTCCCGCGTGGACCTCTCGGTGGCGAGCGGACGCGAGGCCGGACTCACCGCCGTCGACGGCCTCGTGGCCGGTGGTGCCCAGCGGACCGGAGCCGGTGACGCCTCGGCCATGACCTGCACCGAGCAGGGTTGCCAGGCGACCGTCGTGTCGGGCACCTGGTGGGTCGAGTTCAGGACGTCGGACGTCGACGCGACGTCCGGGACCGTGTCGGTCGAGACGCGCGCCGCGAACACCACCGCCGCTCTGACGAGCCTGGTGTCGCGCCTCGACGGTCTCTCGCCGGCCCCCTCGTGGACCCGACCGGACTCGTCGTGGGCGCAGGTCGACGACTGTGCGGCGCTGACACCGGCCGTACCCCTGGGCGAGATCGTGGGCGCCCCTCGACTCGAGGGCCCGCGAGAGCTGCAGAACGAGTACCCGAGCGGCATCGTCCTCGCCGCCGACCGCACGCTGCAGTGCTACTGGGCCTCGCCCTCCGTCGAGGGCGCGTCGATCTCGGAGATCGGCGACGTCACCGCGACGCTCTCGGCCGGCAGCGGTTGGGCCGTCGACGCGGTGGACTCGATGTCGCAGCTCGAGCGGTCGCCGGTCACGGTGGCGGGTGCCGAGAAGGCGGAGTACGTCTGCATCCACGACGAGGGCAGCAGCTGCTACGTCAACGTGCTGACCGACGGCTCGTGGCTGCAGGTCAGGGCGGGCAACACCTACGAGGCCGACCTGCAGGGCAAGCTCGTCGCGGCCGCGGAGGCGATCGTCGCGACGCGTCCCGCGAGCTGACCCGCGCCTCCTGCGCTGCCGTGACCGAGGCACGCGACCGCAGGAGGCGCGGGTCGGCCGACGCAGGACGGCCGGACCCCGGGAAGTCGCCGAGACCCCGGCTCGCGCCCCGGGGTCTCGGCGGGTCCCTGGGGTCTCGGCGGGGGCCGACCCGTCAGGCGTCCACGCGGTCGCGGGCCCGGCCGCGCACGGCGAGGATCGTGCCGCCGATCAGGGCCGAGACGAGCGAGCCGACGAGGACGCCGACCTTGACCACGTCGTCCTGCTCGCTGCCGGTGCCGTAGGCGAGCTCGCCGACGAGCAGCGACACGGTGAACCCGATGCCGGCCACGAACGACAGCCCGAGCACGTCGCCCCAGCGCAGGCTCGGGTCGAGACGGATGCCCGGCAGGCGGGTCACGAGCAGCGACGCCCCGGTGATGCCGATCGACTTGCCGAGGACGAGTGCCACGACGATGCCGATCGCGACGCTGTCGCCCAGCGACTCGACCAGCCCGCCGAACCCGCCGACGGTGACACCGGCCGAGAAGAAGGCGAAGATCGGCACGGCGACGCCCGACGAGACCGGGCTCCAGCGCTCGGCGAAGTGGTGGGTCAGGGGGTGCCGCACCTCGTGGCCGTCGGGACCGACGTGCGTGACGCCGGCCCGGGCGGTCGCCACCGCGGGCACGAGCAGGCCGAGCAGCACCCCGGCGATCGTGGCGTGCACCCCCGACGCGTGCACCAGCGCCCAGGCGACGACGCCCAGCGGGATCAGCAGCCACCACGCCCGCACGCCCCGCCGGACGAGCACGGCGAACGCGGCGAGCGGCAGCAACGCCAGCAGCAGGGGGACGAAGGCGATGCCCGCCGTGTAGAACACCGCGATGATCGTGATCGCGATCAGGTCGTCGACCACGGCGAGGGTCAACAGGAAGGTGCGCAGGGCCGGGGGCAGCCGCTTGCCGACGACGGCGATCACGGCGACGGCGAACGCGATGTCGGTCGCGGCGGGGATCGCCCAGCCCTGGAGCGCGTCGGGCCCGGCGCCGAGGTTGACCAGCGTGAAGAGCAGCGCCGGCAGCGCGACCCCGCCGACCGCCGCGGCGATGGGCAGCACGGCCACGCGGGGGTCGCGCAACGAGCCGGCGATGAACTCCTGCTTGAGCTCGAGCCCGACCACGAAGAAGAAGATCGCGAGCAGGCCGTCCGCCGCCCAGGTGCCGACGCTCAGGTGCAGGTGCAAGGCCTCGGGACCGAACGACACGTCGCGCACGGCCGAGTAGAACGAGCCGGCCGGGCTGTTCGCCAGGACGAGCGCGAGCACGGTCGCGGCGAGCAGCAGCAGGCCGCCGGTCGTGTCGCGGCTGAGGAAGCGCGAGAGCCGTGCGGCCCGGCCGTCGGCGTGGGGCGCGTGGGCGGGGGCGGGCGGAGCGGCCGTCGGGTCGGCGGCGGAGGCGGCCGGAGTCGGGGCGGCCGGAGTCGGGGCGGCCGGAGTGGGATCGGCGGGCGTGCGGTCGGTCAAGGTCGTCGTCCTTCGGGAGCGTCGGTGAGCAGGGCGGGGCGTCCGCTCGACCCGTCGACGACGAGGAGCGGTGCTAGGCCACGGGCGGCGGACACCCGGCGATCTCGCCGTGGGCGTTGCTGCCCCACAGGCTCATCCAGCCGTTCGTGCCGCAGGTGCGCTTCGTCAGCACGAGCCGCTTCGGGAACGCCTGCTGCGCCGTGCGCGCCCGGCGCGGGGCGCGGGGCAGGCAGGCGGGTGACGACATGCCCACCAGGGTACCGCCGGGGTCCGTGAGCGGGCCGACCCGCGCCTCCTGCGCTCCGCGGGCCGAACACACCGCCGACCGGACGTCGCACCGCGTGTTTCGGCGGTGCGACGTCCGGTCGGCGGTGCGACAGGTCGGGTCAGGAGGCGCGGCGACGGTCAGGAGGCGCGGCGCACGTTCTCGACGAAACCCGCGGCCCGCACGCGCAGGCTCGCGATGCGCTCGAGCCGGGCCGCCTCGACGTCGAACCCGAGGTAGGCCTCGGGCGGTGCGACGTGCACGTTGTCCGAGCACTCGAACCCACCGCAGACGAGCGTGCCCACGGTGTCGCCGTTGCGGCCGGCCGCGCCGGCACGCTTGGCGGCGTAGAACAGCACGTCGGCCGGCAGCCTGACGTCCTGGCACCACGTGCACTGGGCGCGGTGACGGGGCGACGCCTCGGCCTGGCGCAGCACGACGCCGGCGACCGCGGGGCCCGGCTCTCCGTCCGCGTCGAGGGTCGGCACGACGACGTAGGCCCGGCGGGCGAGCTTGGGGTCACGCCAGCCGAGGTACTCGAGGTCGGTCCAGTCGAGGTCGGCGAACCCGAGGGCAGGGTGAGGTCGGTGGCTTCCTTGCGGCTCGCGTTGACGAACGAGGCGCGGACGGTCTTCTCGGTCAGGGGGATCATGTGGTTCTCCGGTCGTGGGGCCCGGGGCGGCGGCAGCGTCGGCGGGCACGAGCGGTCGGCGACCGCCCGGCTGCCCGCCGTCGACGCGTCGGCCGACCCGGGTGTTCTCGTGGGACCGTGCCGGGGCTCCAGCCCACGCGGCACGGGTGCGCGGTCGAACCTCGACGGTCGATCCGCTGCGGAGACGCGACTACCTGCAGACGGCGCACGCGGCGCCGACGACCCCCTCACGCCCGGTGGGCGTCGCAGGTGCGGACGGGATGATCACCGGGCCACCCTACGGCGGTGAGCCGCCCTCAGCAACGGGGCCGCGCCTCCTGCGATCGGGGTCGAACCACCGGTGCGCCGTCGAACCATGCAGATGCGCGGTTCGACGGCGCATCGACGGTTCGACCCGGAGCGCTTCGCCGGTTCCGGAGGCGCGGGTCGCGTCCTCGAGGCCGGTGGCGGCCCCGAGGCACCACGAACTGGACGTCGCACCGCCGAAATCGGCGGTGCGACGTCCAGTCGGCGGTGCGACGTACGGGGTCAGCCCGCGTGACGCCCGTGGTGGTCGGGGTCGCTGCCGTCGGGGACGGCGTCCACGGGGGCGGTCGGGTCGACGTGCGAGACGTGCCCGTCACCCGAACCCGAGCCCGAGCCGGTGCCCGAGCCCGAGCCCGCGGCGTCGCCGGCCGAGGCGTGAGGCCGCGACCGCTCGAGGGAGGCGCCCTCGACGTCGACGTCGGGCAGGATGCGGTCGAGCCACTTCGGCAGCCACCACGCGGCGTCGCCGAGCAGGTGCATCACGGCCGGGATCAGCAGCAGGCGCACGACGAACGCGTCGACCAGCACGCCCAGGGCGAGGCCCAGGCCGATGGACTGGATCATCACCGAGTTCGAGAACACGAAGCCCGAGAAGACCGCCGTCATGATCAGCGCCGCGGCCGTGACCACCGTGCGACCGGCGTGCACGCCGCGCTGCACGGCCAGGCGGGCCGGCGAACCGTGGGCGTAGGCCTCGCGCATGCCGCTGACCAGGAACAGTTGGTAGTCCATCGCGAGCCCGAACAGCACGCCGACCATCAGGATCGGCAGGAAGCTCAGGATCGGCCCCGGGTCGTGCACCCCGAAGACCGGGCCGAGCCAGCCCCACTGGAACACCGCGGTGACGCCGCCGAACGCGGCGAACAGCGACAGCACGAACCCGATGGTGGCGGTGATCGGCACGAGGATCGACCGGAACACGAAGATCAGGATGATCAACGACAGCCCGACGACGACGAGCAGGTAGAGCGGCAGGGCTCCGGCCAGCTTCTCGCTGACGTCGATGTTGCCCGAGGCGTTGCCGGCCACGCCGAGCGACGACACGTCGTCGATGTCGAGGCCGCGCAGGTCGCGCACGAGTTGCTCGGTCGACTCGGCGGTCGGACCGCCCTTCGGCACGACCTGGAACGCCAGCAGGGTGTCGTCGCCCGAGGCGCCGATGGGGGCGACCGCGGCGACGTCGTCCTGGTCCTTGAGGATCGTGCCGATGCGCACCTGCTCGGAGACCAGGTCGTCGTCCGAGATCGCGGTCGGCAGGTCGGCGACGACGACCAGGGGGCCGTTGACGCCGGCGCCGAACTTCTCGTCGATCAGCTTGTACGCCTTGTAGGCGCTCGAGTCGACCGGCTCGGACGACCCGGCGGGCAGGCCGAGGCGCATCGAGAGCGCGGGGATCGCGACGATCAGCAGCACGGCGACGCCGGCCACGAGGGTCAGCACGGCACGCGTGGTGCTCATCGGCTTGGTCGGCACCCGGACGGCCCCGGTGTTGCCGACGGCCTTCCGAGCCTTCTTGGTGAGGATGCGCAGGCCGACGAGGCGGAGCAGCGCCGGGGTGAGGGTGATGGCGATCAGGATCGCCACGAACACGCAGACCGCGCCGACGGTGCCCATCAGGCCGAGGAACGGGATGCCGGTGAGGTTGAGCGCGAGCAGGGCGATCAGCACGGTCGAGCCGGCGAAGACGACCGCGTTGCCCGAGGTGCCGTTGGCCAGGCCGATCGACTCGTGCAGCGGCACCCCTTCTTTCAGCTGGGTGCGGTGCCGGTTGAGGATGAACAGCGAGTAGTCGATGCCGACCGCGAGGCCGAGCATCACACCCAGCACGGGCGTGACCGACAGCATCTCGACGGCGCCCGAGAGCGACAGCGAGGCGAGCACGCCGACGCCGACGCCGATCAAGGCGTTGATCAGTGGCAGGCCGGCACCGATCAGGGTGCCGAGCATGACGAACAGCACGATGGCGGCGATGACGACGCCGGCCACCTCGCCCGGGCCGAGGATCTCGGGGATGCTGGCCGCGATGTCGTTCGACACCTCGACCTCGACGCCGTCGATGTCGGCGTCGTTCATCGCCTCGACGACGGCCTCTTTGTTCTCGCTGGTGACGAGGTTGAGGGCCTTGTCGAACTGGATGCTGGCCACGGCCGTGGTGCCGTCGGTCGACACCTGGCGGATGCCGTCGGTCAGTTCGAGCAGCGAGGCGCCCTGCTCGAGCGTGGTGCTCTGCGTCTCGAGCTCGGTCTTGCTCGCGTCGAGGGTGGACTGCTGCGTGGCGATCTGCTGCGTGCCCGCGTCGAGCTGCGCCTGCTGGGCCTCGAGCTGCGGCGTGGCGGCGGCGAGGGCGGCCCCACCGGCGGCCTGCGCCTGGGCCTTGGCGGCGTCGAGCTGCTGCTGACCGGCGGTGATCTGGGCCTTCGCGGCGTCGATCTGGGCCTGACCCGAGGTGATCTGGGCCTCGCCCGCGGTGATCTGCGCGCGGCCGTCCGTGATCTTCTGGGCCTGGTCGTCGATCTGTTGCTGGGTCGCGAAGGGATCGGTGGTGCCCTTGACGTCGTCCAGGTCCTTCGCGTCGGTCAGCAGGGCCGCGATGTCGGACTTCTGCTGGTCGGTGAAGGCCGAGTCGTCGGTGGTCGTGAAGACCACCGTGCCGGTGCCGCCGCTCGCCTGGGGGAACTTCTCGGCGAGTTCGTCGCTGACCTTCTGGGTCGCCGTGCCGGGGATGCTGACGGCGGTGGTCAGCGTGCCGCCGAACAGCGCGAAGGCGCCTCCGGCGAGGCCGAGCACGACCAGCCAGGCCACGATGACGAGCCAGGCCCGCCGGGCCGAGAACCGGCCGAGTCGATAGAGCAGGGATGCCATGGGTGTCTGTTCCTCCAGGGATGGTGCGGGGTGATGCGGGTTGCGGGGGTGGGCCTCACGTCGCGTCGTCGAGAAGGAGGTGCGGGTCGGCCGGGGACGCCGGCCGACGGGTCAGGGGGTGGTCGCGTCGGGCGCCGTCGAGGCGGCGGCGGCAGGGGTGGCCACCGGCGGCGGCCCGTAGCCGGTGCGGACGCTCGTCGTCATCCGGTCGAGCAGGTCGGCCCAGACGTCGCGGCTGTCGGCGTCGACGACCGCACCGGTCCGCGTGATCCAGTGCCGGGCGACGACGGCGATGCCGTTCATCAGCGAACTGACCAGCACCTCGGCCTCGAGCGGGTCGGTCGCGGGGCTGCGCTCGGCCATCTCGATCGAGAGCTGCTCGGTGACGCGGGTGAAGACGTCCTGGATCAGGCTGTGCGACCGCGGGTCGCTGCCGTCGTCGCCGAGGACGCCCCAGAGGTACGAGACGACGGCCGGCAGGTCGATGCCCTGCATGGCTTGGATGATCTCGGCGAACAAGGAGGCACGACTGCCGTCACCGACGGGCGTCGCGGCGGTCGCGGCCCGGAACTCGTCGACGGCGCCGGTGAGCACGCGGGCGCAGGCCGTCATGACGACCTCGTCGAGCGACGAGAAATGGTTGAAGACCGTGCGGCGCGAGACGTCGGCTCGCTCGGCGAGCTCGTCGACGCTGAACCGCGGCGCCCCACGCTCGGCGATGAGCGCGTCCGCGGCGTCGACGATGGCCTGACGGTGCTTCGCCTTGAGGGCGGCACGGCGGTCGGGCACCAGGGTCTTGACGGTCACCTGCCTACACTAAGTGCAGCGACGCACTCGGTGCACCCGGAGCGGCTGAGGAGTCGCTGGGACTTGCGCGGCCGGGACGCGGCCTCCGTACCCCACGGCGCCGCGCCTCCTCGTCCTGCCGGCCGAACGCTGAGGGGGCGCCCCGGCGCGCAGCCGCGGGACGCCCCCGAACCCGGACGCCTAGCCCGCGGCGATCTCGCGGAGGGTGGCGAGGTGCTCGGCCCAGGCCTCGCGCCCGGACGGGGTCAGCTTCAGGCTCGTCCGGGGGCGCTTGCCGACGAACCCCTTCGTCACGGCGACGTAGCCCGCGGCCTCGAGGGCGCTGACCTGCTTGCTCAACGTCGAGTCGGTCACCTGCACGGCATCGCGCAGGTCGCGGAAGTCGAGCCCCTCGGCCGCGGCGAGCGCCGCCATCATCGAGAAGCGGACGGGCTGGTGCAGCAACTCGGACAGCCGGAGGCGCGGGTGCGGTCGCGCGGTCATCGTCGCGCCTCGCGCACCTCGACGGCCGCGCAGGCGACCGACACCGCGAGGAGGACCGCCGCCATGACGGCACTGCCGACGACGTCCTGGCCCTGGGAGAAGCCGACGACGAGCATGGCTCCGACGTAGCAGGCGAAGAACGCGGCGAGGTAGGCCATCCAGCGCCGGCCGAAGCCGACGCGGGCCGACCTCCTCAGCAGGACGAACGCCACGACCAGGACGGCGATCCAGACGAGCAGGCCGCCCATCGCGACGAAGTAGGCGGTGCCCGTCGTGAGCCCCATGGCGAGGGTGCCCATCGACGCGGCGGCACCGAGGCCGAGCAGGAAGGCGACGGCGGGCCAGCTCGCCGCCGACGTCGCGCTGCGCCCCACGGCGTCCGCCCGGTCGAGCAGGCGCCGGGCCTCGGCGGAGTCCGGGGTGCCGGTGATGTCAGTGGTCATGGTGGTCGTCCTCTCGTAGGACTCCCACTCTAGAAAGTACTTTCTCGTTGCGCAAGTACTTTCTCACCGAACTCGATCGAGTGGGCAGCAGGTGCCCGCCCCAGGGGGCGGAAGGACGTCTTCTGCCCACTCGACGGCCCGCCGAGGCCGGTCGCCCCGGCGGGGCGGGCCGGGCCGGGCCCAGGGACCGGGCCGGGCCGGGTCAGATCGTCTCGTCGAGGTCGAGCAGGCGGGCGCTCTCCTCCCAGAGGCGGCGGGCGAGGTCGGCGTCGGCCGCCTGACGGGCCACGCGGCCGGGTGCCTTGAGGCGGTCGAAGTAGTTGCCGCTCGGTGCCGGCACGGTCGTGGCACCCGCGAGGCGGATCAGCGGCTCGGCGCCGTCCTCCGTCGAGACCGCGAGGCGCTTGGCCGCGGTCATGAAGGCGCCGTCGCCACCGAAGCCCGAGGCGACGAACCCGGGGTGGAACGCGAACGCGTCGACCCCGCCGCCGGCGCGGGGCAGGCGGCGGGCGAGCTCACGGGTGAACAGCACGTTGAGCAGCTTCGAGGTGCCGTAGGCGCGGAAGCCGCCGGCCCACGCACCCCGTGCGTTGTCGAGGTCGTCCAGGTCGACCTTGCCGAAGAGGTTGCCGGCACTCGAGGTCTGGACGATGCGGACCGACCCGGCCGGCGCCTCCTTCGCCGTCTCGAGGAGGCGCGGCGTCAGCAACGCGGTCAACAGGAAGGGGGCGAGGTGGTTGCCCTGGAACGTGGTCTCGTGTCCGTCGACCGTGAGCGCGCGCTCGGGGATCGTGGCGCCGGCGTTGTTGGCGAGCACGTGGATGCGGGGGTTCTCGGCGAGCAGCTGGTCGGCCAGCTCGCGGACGGTCGACAGGTCGGAGAAGTCGGCGAGGTAGGCGGTGCCACCGATCTCGTGGGCGACCGTGCGGGTGCGGTCGGGGTTGCGACCGACCACGGCGACGGTGGCACCACGGCGGGCGAGCTCGCGGGCGGCGGCGCGGCCGATGCCCGAGCTGGCTCCGGTGACGACCACGGTCCGGTCGTCGAGGCGGGCGGCGGGAGGCAGGGTGACGGTCATGCATCGGACGCTAGGCGGGATGCGGCGGGGGTGGGTCGGCGGTCGGCGTTCTCTCGGCAGGCGCTCAGCCACGCGGGCCTCCGCCCGCGGTACCGTCGCGATGCGAGACAATCTGTTTCGAATCAGGGTGCCGCTCCCGCGCCCGACCCGACCCGCCCCTCCTCAGAGAAGAGACGACATGTCCGACGCCACCGTTCCCCTGACCGGCTCCAGCACCATCGGCACCTGGCTCGACCACCCCGAGGGCGGGCCCGCGATCCGTGCCGCACTCGGGCAGGGAGGCGCGTTCGACGAGAGCGCGCTCGCCCCGGTCCGCGGTCTGCCGCTGCAGCAGCTGGTCGCGATGAGCCAGGGACAGGTGCCGCAGGAGCTGGTCGACGCTCTCGTGCTGCAGGTGAACGACGGCGTCGTGCCCGACGAGACGGCCGACGCCGACGGCCCGTGGCGCGAGACGGTGACCCCCGGCCGCTTCGCCGGCAAGACGGTGATCGTCACGGGTGCGGCGTCCGGCATCGGCCGCGCGACCGCGTCCCGCGTGGCCCGCGAGGGCGGCCGCGTCGTCGCCGTCGACCTCTTCGCCGACAAGCTGGAGGCGCTGGTCGACTCCCTGCCCGACGCCGACGTGGTCACCGTGGCCGGCGACATCACGAAGCAGGACGACATCGATGCGATCGTCGCGGCCGCCGGCGACCGCATCGACGCCCTGGCCAACATCGCGGGCATCAACGACGACTTCTCTCCCCTGCACGAGACGAGCGACGCGATGTGGGACCGCGTCATCGGCATCAACCTGACCGGCGGGTTCAAGCTGTCGCGCGCCGTGATCCCCGTGATGCTCGGGGCCGGGCGCGGCTCGGTCGTCAACGTGGCCTCGGAGGCGGGCCTGCGCGGCAACGCGTCGGGCAACGCCTACACGGTGTCGAAGCACGGCGTCGTCGGCCTGACCAAGTCGGCGGCCTTCATGTACGCACAGCAGGGCATCCGGGTGAACGCGGTGGCACCCGGCGGCGTCGCGACGGGCATCCCCTTCCCCGCGAACGTGTCCGAGGCGGGATCGGCGCGGCTGCGTCCGTTCCAGGCGGCGATCCCGACGATCGCGACGGCCGAGGAGCTCGCGGCGTCGATCACCTTCCTGCTGAGCGACGACGCGGTGAACGTGAACGGCGCGATCCTGGCGAGCGACGGCGGCTGGTCGGTCCAGTAGGGCCGGAGCCACGAGCGTCCGGCGAGACGGGCGAGGGAGGGCGGGACGTGCACGAGGATGGACCGGTGACCACCGCACGCACCGCCCGCCCCGGCCGCGCCCGCAGCGAGGCGGCCCGCCTGGCGATCCTCGACGCGACCCGCGACGAGCTGGCCGAGCGCGGCTACGACAAGCTCTCGCTCGACCGCATCGCGGCGGCGGCGGGGGTCGGCAAGGCGACGATCTACCGCTGGTACCCGGCGAAGGCGGCGCTGGTGGCCGAGGGCATGCTCACGGGACATCTGCTGCCCCACCTCGAGGTGGCCGACACGGGCGACGTGCGTCGGGACGTGCTCGACTGGCTCCGCGCCTCCTTCTCGACCTTTGCCTCGCCCGCGGCGGGCGGGCTGATCCGCGCGTCGATCGCGGCGACGGCCGAGGACGCCGCCGTCGCCGAGCACTACGAGGAGCGCGTCACCTCGGTCACGCGGGCGGCGCTGCTCGCCCGCCTCGAGTCCGGGAGGCGCGCGCGGCAGATCCGGGACGGCGCCCCTCTCGAGGCCCTCGTCGAGTCGCTGATCGGCACCGTGCTGCTGCACGTCGTGACGCGCCGCGACCCCGGGCCGGCCGCGCTCGAGGCCACCGTCGAGCTGCTGTTCGACGGCGTCGCGGTGCGCCCGGCCTGACACGTCGCCGACCGCCCGTCGCCTCCTCCACGGACACGCACCGAGCGGGCCGCGGAGCGGCGGCCTGTGGAGAGACGGCTCCGCCGCGTCGAGTCGCGAAAGCGTCGTCGCATGATCGATGCGACTGGCACCGAAAGCCGGAGACATATAAACTCGGAGGCTCGAGCATATGGAGGTCACCATGGCGATGACGAGCGTGGACGTGGACACCGAGCTGTTGGCAGCCGCGAAGGGCATCCTCGGCGTGAGGACGACGAAGGACGCAATCAACCAGGCACTCGGCGACATCGTGAAGCGGCAGGTGCAGCTCGAGGCCTTGGCCACGTTGAGCGGGATCGAGGTCGACGTCGATCCGCAGCCAGCAGGCCCGGGGACGATCGACGCGTGAGCACCGGCCGTCCGGGGCTCCACCTCGCCGAGCCCGACGAGCACGAGGTGGAGGTGCGGCGGCCCCGCGTCATCATCGACAACTCGGCGTGGCAGCGGGTCGCCACCGAGCCGGCGGTTCGTGCAGCGATCGAGGCGATCATCCGGACGACCGCGCCGGACGACATCCTCATCTGCCCGCCTGTCGCGGCCGAATACGGCTTCAGCGCCCGAAGCCTCGAGGACCACTCCGCGATCGTCCTGACGCTGGCTGCTGCCTTCTCGGACTGCCGGGTGCATCCGGAGGTGCGAGACGTGGCGGCCATCCGATCCGCTCTCTTCGCCGCTCACATGGGCCGGGCAGCGGGCGCCGTCGACGTCCTCATCGCCGCCTACGCAGTCGTGAACCAGGCCACCGTCGTGCACTACGACCGGGATTTCACCCACATCGCCCGCGCCTACCCCGGTCTCCGGCAGCAGTGGGTGGTGGCCCAGGGCAGCCTCTGAGCAGTTCACGCGTACCTGTTGAGCTGGAGCAGACTGACCGCATGGAGAACATGCCAGCGGGGTGGCTGCCTGATCATCGCGACGAATGGGTAGAGCGGTACTGGGACGGCCAGAAGTGGACGGGCCAGACCCGCGTCACCCCGTTTGCAAAGCCTGAGGCGCAGCGCGCAAAAGCGGCGCCCCACGCACCGGCGCCGGCCGTGAGGCGGGCACCCAGGGAGAAAAGTCTGTTCCGGGGCTTCATCCCGGTCTTCGTGGGGACGGCAGTGATACTCCTGGGCACCTCCCTGGGCCTGGCCTATCTCGATGGTCGCGACAATGTGCCGTCTGAGACCAGCGCAGTAGCCGCGCCGGGGTCGGCGTGCGTGTCAGCGTTCGAGGCCGCCGCGGCCGTTCCGCTTGACGAGGTCAATGACATCGAATTCGACCGCACCGTCCGCGACTGCGTGGGCGTCGACGAGTGGGCATCAGGCCTCAAGCGCTACCCCGACGCGCTCGGGCAGTACACCGTGACCGACTCCGACGTACCATCGGCTATTCGAACCGTTTGCTTCGACAACGAAAGCACGCCCGTATGCCTAGACGCGACCGCGCAGGGCATGCTGCCCTGAAGAGAGCAGCACTGTCCGCGACCGGCCTGACCTAGGCCTCCTCGATCGCGCAAGATGATCGGACGAGTTGTGCCCCGAGGAAGGGTCGAGCGCACTCACCTCGTTCTCTGACGTGGTGCCCGGATCGGCTCCCTCGTCGCGGGGGTCGGCGATGCGACTGTCCTGGACCCATCCGGGCGTCGATCACGTTCTGCGAAGCGGCGCCAGGTTGAGCGCAATACCCTGGGCCTCGCCGTGCGAGATCTCCCAGGGTTCACTTTCGCAGCTACCGCGATAGCCCGACGGCTCGAGTTTGACACACGCACTCGATCGCGCACCAGTGAGAGCACGGGCCGACCGCGGCCCGTCGCAGTCCGCCCGGCGCGGCCTCGTCGACTTCATCCGTCGCGGCGCGCCAGGGCCTCCTCGATCGCGGTCGAGAGACTGTCTAGCGAGGTCAGCTCGACCAGCTCGCCGTCGACGAAGAACGTGGGCGTGCCGGCGGTCAGGATGGCCAGGCGAGATGAGCCCCCGAGGAAGAGTCGAGCGCACTGACCGCGTTCTCCGACGTGGTGCCCGGATCGACTCCCTCGTCGCGGGCGGGCGGCGAGCGTCAGCAGCAGTCGCAGGCCTCGACGTCGCGCTCGCCCGTGAGCGCCGAGACGGGCACGGCGCAGGCGTCGCCGCGCCAGGCCTCGAGACCCTCGCGCACGGCGAACACGACGATCACGAGACCGGCGACCGGATCGGCCCAGGCCCAGCCGAAGGCGAGGTTGAGGACGAGACCGAGCAGCACGGCGGCCGACAGGTAACTGCAGATCAGCGTCTGCTTCGAGTCGGCGACGGCCGAGGCCGACCCGAGCTCTCGGCCCGTGCGGCGTTCGAGCAGGCTGAGGAACGGCATGATCGCGAGGCTCACGGCGGCCAGCACGATGCCGACGCCGCTGTGCTCGGGCTCGCGCAGGCCGGTCAGGGCGAGCACGGCGTCGACCCCGACGTAGGCGGCGAGCGCGAAGAAGGCGACGGCGATGACGCGCAGGGCCGTGCGCTCCCGCTTTTCGGGGTCGGGGGCCGAGAACTGCCAGGCGACCGCGACGGCCGAGAGCACCTCGACGATCGAGTCGAGGCCGAACCCGATCAGGGCCGTCGACGACGCGACGGTGCCCGCGGCGAGCGCGACGACCGCCTCGACGACGTTGTAGGCGATGGTGGCGGCGACGATCCAGCGGATGCGTCGTTGCAGGACGAGGCGGCGGGCGGCGGTGAGGGCGGAGGCCCCGGGGACGCGCCCCGCGACGACGCCGGGCCCGATCGGCAGGCTCATGCGCCGGGCCCGCAGCAGAGCGGCACGTCGCAGGCCTCGTCGGTGCAGCCGACCCCGTCGTCGACGGCGAGCACGACGTCGACCAGGGCGCGCAGGGCCGCCGTCAGGTGCGGGTCGGCGATCTCGTACCGCGTGCGACGACCCTCGGAGGTGGCGACGACGATGCCGCAGCCGCGCAGGCAGGCGAGGTGGTTCGACACGTTCGACCGGGTCAGGTCGAGCGTCTCGGCCAACCGGGCCGGGTACCCCGGCGCGTCGAGCAGTTCGAGCAGGAGGCGCGAGCGGGTCAGGTCGCTCAACGCGCGCCCCAGCCGGCTCATCGCGTCGAGGCGCGGGGCGATGGTCAGCATGCGCTGAACTGTACAGCGCATGCTGACCTGTCGTCGAGGCCTACGGTCGGCGCGCGGCCCGACGTCGACGGAGGACGACCAGGCCGACGCCCGCGGCGAGCAACCCCAGTGCCGCGGCGACGATGCCGACCACGTGGTCGGAGCCGGTGTAGGCCAGGTCGGCGCGAGCAGCCGCGTCACGGGCGGCGGCGTCACGGGTCGCCGCGTCGGCCGCGGTGATCGTGCCGGGCGCGTGCTGCTGCACCGCGCCTCCGGCGACGGGCTGTGCCGGCACGACGGGCACCGTCGCGCCCGGGCCGGCGGGTGCCGGGTCGACGGGTGCGGGGTCGACCGGTGCGGGGTCGACCGGTGCGGGGTCGACCGGTGCGGCGGCGAGCGACACCGTGCCGTCCGCCGCGACGGTGATCGGCACCGACATGGCGGCTGCGAGGTCGAGGCGCTGCCAGCTGCCGGCGGTGCCCTCGTCGAGCGGACGGCCCGAGTCGATGGCGGTGAGGGCGAGGACCTGGCGACGCTGGTCGTCGGTCAGGGTCGGGCGGCTCGAGATCAGCAACGACTCGGCGCCGGCGGGGACGGTCATGGCCTGCCCGGCCGTGCCGACGAGGGGGAAGTCGTAACTCATGCGGTCCTGGTAGACGGCCAGCGCCTCCTGGTCCGAGAGGTAGGGGGTGTCGGCGGCGATGCAGACGTCCAAGGAGCCGCCGCATCCGGTCTCGAGGACGTCGCGCAGCTCGGCGCCCGCCTCCTCGAACAGCACGCGGAACTCGGGGTCGGCCCAGCGGCGCTCGACGATCTCCTGGCCCATCATGCGACCACTCATGACGTCGAGCGGATAGTGCGCGGCCATGACGACGCGGTTGTCGCCGGCCTCGGAGGTGCGGGCCAGGATCTGCGGGGCGAGCTCGGGCAGCATCGTGGCGAGCGAGGTGCCCTGCCAGTAGGCCTGCGAGGTGTGGCCGCTCGGGTACGCGCCCGAGGTCGAGGCCCAGGCGTCGCCACCCGGCTTGTCGCGGTAGGTGAGTCGCTCGGGGAACCGGATGTACGGGCGGTCGTAGTCGAAGTGCTCCTTGGCGGGGTTCGACGACGAGTAGTAGCCGACCAGCCCGCCGTCCTTCGCGAGCAGTGCGGAGGTCTTCGGCAGTTCGCCGGCGGCGCGGGCGGTGCGGTAGATCTCGCCGAGCCGGGTGCCGAGGCCGTCCGACATCGAGACGGACATGTCGGCGTACTGGTCGACGATCGCCCGGTCGACCCGGGCAGGGGTGGCGCCCTGGTTGATCGCGACGGTCTTCTCGTCGTTCAGCGCGATGATGTCGGGGCGCTCGGCCCGCAGCGTCGTGAACTGGTCGATGATCGGCACGTAGTCGTAGGTCGCGTTCGACGTGTACGGGTAGCTCAGCCGGTCGGGCTCGAAGGGGGTCGCCGCCGAGGCCGAGAGGGCTCCGAAGCCCGAGAGCAGCACGCCCAGGCCCGTGCTAGCGGCGAGCACCGAAGCGCGGCGGACGGGTCGGCGGTCGGCCGAGCGTCGGGGGCGGCGGGGGGTCGTGGTCGTGATGATCGTGCCTCTCGTGGGTGCGTGCACCGACCTGCGTCGGCGGCCCGGTGGGGCCACGCCGAACGGTAGGGAAGCGGAGTGGCACACGTCTGGACGACAGGTGACGCGCAGGTGACCTGGGCCGTCGTCGGCGTCGTACACCGGTGACGCGCCGCCCGGACCCATCGTTGGTCACCCGACCAACGTCGACGGCGAACGCGTGCATCGTGCCGCCGTCGGCCACAGGATCGTTCTCGCAAGGCAGTTCCACTCGACAACACGAAGCACCGCAACTCGAACTCCTACGACAACGAAAGAGGACGAACCATGAGCAAGCTGAAGTCGAAGACCGCCACGATCATCGCCGCCGTCGCCGTGAGCGGCGTCGCCGTCACGGGGCTGAGCGGATTCGCCGCCGCCCCGGCACAGGCGGCGACCACCGCCCCCGCCTCGCCGGAGTCCAGCACCGGCAGCCCGATCACGGGCAGCGTCACCCTCGACCCGCTGGCGATCGTCAGCGCGATCAGCGCCGCCGTCAACGACCAGGGCGACCGGTCGGGCGCCGTGCTGGCCGCCCTGGACGTCGGCTACTACAACGCCGGCAACCCCGACCGGCTCACGGTCGCGGTCGTGAACAAGAACCAGGACATCGCCGTCGAGGGCTCGATCGTCGACGCCCAGCCGATCGACATCAAGGGCGGCAGCTACGTCATCTACTGGTTCGACGGCCCCGGCAAGGTCACCAACAACGGTGACGGCGGCTACCTGAACTGGGGCGTGCTCGGCAACAACGTCAAGACCGACAACGTCATCAGCATCAACGGCGGCTGACCCCGCCGCGGCACCGCGGAACCGCCCCGACGTCCTCACCGGACGCCGGGGCGGTTCCGCGTGCGCCGTCAGGCCGGCGGCAGGGCAGGAGGCGCGGGTCGGTTCGGCGCCTCGACCGCCGCCTGGCCGTCCCGACGGCGCCCCCGCCGCACGATGCGCGACCGGATGACGCCCTTGACGAACGCGACCGAGACGAGCGCCGTCCGGTTCGGGGCACTCCACGTCCGCATGAGACGGGCCAGGTGCCAGGCCACGGCCTGGCGGCTGTAGGCCGTCTCGCGGGCGATCTCGGCGTTCGAGAGGCCGTAGGCGGTGAGCGTGAGCATCTGCCGCTCGACGTCGTCGAGGTCGGGGGCGTCGGCCACGAGGTCGAGCACGACGTCGGGCCCCGGGGCCGCGAGGGGTGGCCGGGTGTCGCCCGCGCCTCCTGGTCCCGCGCCGGGCGGGGCGGCGACGAGACGGGGTCGGTGCCGCGCCCACTCCTCGGCCCAGCAGGTGCCGAGTTCGTGGGCGACCTGCGAGGCGCGCGCCATCGCGAGGACGAGCGCCCCGGCCTGCCCGCCCGACGCCGAGTGCATGACGAGCGAGAAGATGCGCAGCGCGGGCAGGGCGCCCCGCAGGACGACGGCCAGGTCGACGTCGGGGCAGGCCGCGCTGCGGCGGGCGACGGCACGCAGCTCGTCGAGGCACGAGGCCGACACCGGACGACCGTGCTCGACCGCGGCGAGGGCCGGACCGAGCACGATCGGCACGATCTCGGCGTACCGGTCGCGCAACCACGACCGGCCGGTCGCGCCGACGTCCTCGAGCGAGCAGTCGAGCAGCAGGTCGCTGAACTCGTCGTGCCGGGCGTCGAGCCTCAGCCCGAGGGGCTGACCCGGACGCATGATCGTCGTCGGGCGCTCCGTCGTCGTCGGGCGCTCCGTCGGCGTCGGGCGGTCCGCGGGGACGCCACCCTGCTCGATCAACGTCTCACCCCCGGTCGTGGAGCCGGCCTCCCGGGCCGGTCGGCCCGGCCTGACGGGCCCACCACCGAGCCTAGGAGCGCCCGATCCGCCGCACAGTCGGCTGGCTGGCCGACCCCGGTGTCCCCCGGAGGTGCCGAGCGGACGCGGTCGCCTCGTCGGCCCGCGTGGTCAGGGGACGACCGCGGGCGCGGCGAACACCACGCGCACGGCGAGCCCGCCCGAAGGAGGCGCGTCGAGCGTCAGCGTCGCCCCGTGCGTCTCGGCGACGGCCGCGACCAGGGCCAGGCCGAGGCCGTGGGAGCCGGCGATCCGGCCCGCCGCCCGGTAGAAGGGCTCGGTCAGGCGCGTGACCTCGGCCGGGTCGATGACCTCGCCGCCGTTGGCCACGTGCAGGGTCGCCGCCCCCGAGGCGTCGGTGCCGACCGTCACGTCGAGCCGGCCGCCGGGGACGTTGTGGCCGATGCCGTTGCGGACGAGGTTGCCGACGAGCACGGAGAGCAGGGCCCGGTCTCCGGTGACCTGCGCAGGACGGGAGGCGAGGCGCACCTCGACGCGCGCCTCGGCGGCGGCGGACGCCGTGGCGGCGAGGACCTCGTCGACCACGGCGACGAGGTCGACCCGGTCGGCGGCCACGCCGTCGCCGGACTGCGCGTCGGACAGGGCGAGCAGCGCCTCGACCGTCGCGATGCTGCGGGTGTTCATCTCGCGCAGGCGTCGGATCGTCACCGCCGGCGGTGAGCCGACCGCGTCGCCGACGCCTGTCGGGTCGAGCGCGAGGGCCGCGTCGAGCATCGCCTGCGTCGTCGCGAGGGGCGTGCGGAGCTCGTGCGACGCGTTGGCGGCGAAGCGGCGTTGGGCCTCGTACGAACGGTCGAGCCGGTCGAGCATGTCGTCGAACGTCGACGCGAGGCGTCCGAACTCGTCGTCGGGGCGCCCGGGCGCCGTCGTGGCGAGCCGTCGCCGGAACGACCCCGCAGCGCCGTGCTCGGCCTCGCGCGCCGCGGTCGCGAGGTGCTCGACCGGCCGGAGGAGGCGCCCGGCGACCACCCAGCTCAGCCAGACGCCGACGACCAGCGCGACGACGAACACGATCGACGACGTCGTCAGGAGCACGCGCAGGAGGTCGCTCTCGCCCGAGATGGTGACCGCCGGGCGCAACTCGGCGGTCTCGGGGACGGGCAGCGCCTCGGGGACGGGCAGCGCCTCGGCGGCGGGCGGCGTCCCACCGGTGACCACGCCGGCGTCGACCGAGGGCGCCCACGAGGCCGTCGGCGACGCGAGGTCGCCCGGCTCGGCGCTCGACGTGCGCAGGGCGGTGATGCGGTAGTCGGGCACGAAGCGCATCACGAGGAGGACCGAGGCCACGATCGACAGGCCCACGACCGTCAGCACCGCACTGAAGGTGACGGTGAGCCGGAGACGCGCGCTGCCCCGGTGACGCAGCCCGCGCCTCCTGGGCCTGGTGGGCGCCGGGTCGACGCCGCCGGTCACGAGCCGGCCTCGGCGGCGATGCGGTAGCCGCTGCCGGGGACGGTGTGGATCAGCCAGGGCTCGCCCAGGCGTCGCCGGAGGTTCGAGATCGTGACCCGCACCGAGTTCGTGAACGGGTCGGCGTTCTCGTCCCAGGCCTTCTCGAGCAGCCCCTCGGCGCTGACCACGCCCCCGTCGGCCGCCAGCAGCACGCCGAGCACCGCGAACTCTTTGCGCGTCAGCTTCACGTAGCGGCCGTCGCGGTACACCTCGCGACGGAACGGGTCGTAGCGCAGATCGCCGCGGACCGTGACGGGTGGACGGGCCTGACGCGGGCGCCGGGCGAGGGAGCGCAGCCGGGCGATCAGTTCGGGGAACTCGAACGGCTTGACGAGGTAGTCGTCGGCACCGAGCTCGAAGCCGTCGACCTTGTCGCGGGTGCGCCCGGCCGCGGTGAGCATCAGGACGCCGGGGCCGTCACCGGCGGCGGTCACCGAGGCGCAGACGTCGTCGCCGTGCGTGCCGGGCAGGTCACGGTCGAGCAGGACGACGTCGTAGTCGTTCACCGCGATCGCCCGGAGGGCGGCGTCACCGTCGTGCACGACGTCGACGGCCATCGCGTGACGCTCGAGCACGCTCTGGACGGCTTCGGCGAGGTAGACCTCGTCCTCGGCGATGAGTACGCGCACGCTGGCTCCTGTTCGGGTCGGGACGGACGGGACGCGAAAGCCCTCCTCCAGGGTGACATGTCGGATGTCACCGAAACGTAAAGCTCGCCGTTTACGGGCTGGCAACGAGCCGTGCGGTGGTCTGGACCCGTCGCCCGACGAGGGCGACGCCGTGGCCGTCGGCCGCGGCCCGTGACCGTGAAAGACCAGGAGTCCTCTCATGCCCAGAACCCGTGGCACCCTCTTCGCCGCACTCCCCCTGCTCGTCGTCGCCCTCGCCGGCTGCTCGACGGCCGCCGACGACCCCGCCGGGTCCGAGTCGCAGATCGCCGCCGACGCCCAGGCGTGGGATCTCGCGAACGCGAGCTGCCTCCGCGAGGCGGGCGTCGACATCGGCGACCCCTCGGGCGACGGCGGCGGGATGGCGATCTCCCGGGGCGACGGTCTGGACATGGACGCCCTGCTGGCCGCCTCGGAGACGTGCCGGGAGTCGACGACCGACGAACTCGGCGAGCGCCCCGTGACCGCGTCCGAGAAGGAGAGCCAGGACGAGTTCGACGCGATGCTGCGCGAGTCCGCCGAGTGCGTCCGTGACGCGGGATACGACGTGACCGACCAGCTCGACGGAGCCGGCGGCACGGACACGATGGACGACGTCCCCGAGGGCGTGCTCGAGGAGTGCGGCGCGTTCGGCAGCATGCCCACGACGGTGACCCGGTGAGCCCGTCGCGCCGAGCCGTCGCCTGGTCGTCCGTCGCCGGCATGGCCGTGGTCGGGGCCGCCGTCACCGCCGTGTTCATGGTCGGACCGCCCGGGACGACGCGTGCCGCCGACGCGGAGGTCGCGGCGGACACGACGACGAGGCCCACCACGGCCGTGGTCGAACAGGGCACGCTGACCGGCACGACGACCCGGGCGGGCAGGCTCAGCCGCCTCGACGGGCCCAAGATCGCAGGGTCCGCACCCGGCACCATCACCTCGCTGCCGAAGGTCGGCGACGCCCTCTCGGCACGCAGCGAGCTCTTCCGGGTCGACGACGAACCGGTCACCGCGTTCGAGGGCGCCCTGCCGCAGTGGAGGGCGTTCGAGCAGGGCATGGCGAAGGGCCCGGACGTGCGACAGCTCGAGGACAACCTCAGGGCCTGGGGATACTTCCCGGGCACCCCGGACGACACCTTCGACCGGCGCACCGCGAACGCCGTCTCGGCCTGGCAGAAGGACACCGGCCAGGAGCGCACCGGGTCGATCGCCCGGGGTGCCCTGCAGTTCGTCACGGGGTCGTTCACGGTCAGCACGCTGACGGCGGCCGTCGGCGACGCCTCGGGCGGCGACCTGTACGACACGGCCCGCGACGACAAGGTCGTCTCGGTCGACCTGCCCGTCGGGTCGCCGCTGGCCGCCGTCGACGGGGTCGTCTCGGTCGCGCTGCCCGGTCACGGCACCGCTCCCGGGCGGGTGTCCGACGTGGGGGCGGCCGTGGCCGACGAGACCACGGGCAAGACGACGGTCCCCGTCACGGTGTCGCTCGACGATCCGGCGGCGGCCGGCGACCTGACCGACGCGTTGGTGCAGGTCGACTTCGTCTCGGAGGTGAAGGAGGACGTGCTGCACGTGCCGGTCCTCGCCCTGGGCGCGGCCGTCGACGACGGCTTCGTCGTCGAGGTGCTCCAGCCGGACGGCACGACGACGGCCGTGCCGGTCGAGGCCGGCCTGTTCGCCGGCGACCGGGTCGAGGTGACCGGCGACGTCCGGGCCGGCGCCGAGGTCGTGGTGCCCGCATGAGCGCCGTGATCGAGCTGCACGACGTCACGCGCGAGTACGGCCGGCCCCCGACGACCGCGTTGTCGTCGGTGTCGCTGCGGATAGACCGCGGCGAGCTCGTCGTGATCGTCGGCCCGTCGGGATCGGGCAAGTCGACCCTGCTGAACGTCCTCGGCACGCTCGACCGCCCCACCTCGGGCACCGTGCTCGTCGACGGCGTCGACGTGGCCGAGCAGAACGACCGTGAGCTGTCGGCCCTGCGGGCGCACCGCATCGGGTTCGTCTTCCAGCAGTTCCACCTCAGCGAGGGCGTCAGCGCGACCGACAACGTCGCGAACGGCCTGCTCTACGCGGGCGTGCCGCTCCGGCAGCGCCGAGCACGAGCGCGGGAGGCCCTCGAGCGGGTCGGACTGGGGCACCGCCTGACCCACCGGCCGAACCAGCTCTCGGGCGGTGAACGGCAACGCGTCGCCATCGCGCGGGCCGTCGTGCACCGCCCGTCGCTGCTGCTGGCCGACGAACCCACCGGCAACCTCGACACGAAGGCCGGCGAGGGCATCGTGTCGCTGCTCGGCGAGCTGCACGCCGAGGGCACCACGATCGTCGTCATCACCCACGACGTCGAGCTCGCCGAGCGGTTGCCCCGGCGGGTGACGATCCGCGACGGCCACCTGGTGCACGACAGCGCGACCCTCGCGGGGGTGACCGCATGAGCGCCTCGGGGACGCCCTCGCGCCTCCTCGGGTCGGACGTCGTGCGACTGGGGGTGTCGGGGCTGGCGTCCCGACCCACCAGGGCCGTGCTCTCGGCGCTCGGCATCGCGATCGGCATCGCCGCCATGATCGCCGTGGTCGGCATCTCGACGTCGAGCCAGGCGAAGCTCGCGGCGACCCTCGACGAACTCGGCACGAACCTGCTCTCGGCCTCCCAGGGGAAGGACTTCTTCGGCGAGGCCGTCGACCTGCCCCTGACGGCGGGGGTGTCGGCCGGGCACACCGAGGGGGTGCGATCGGCCGCGACGACCGGCACGGTGGCCGACGTCGGCGTGTACCGCAACAGCGCGGTGCCCGCGGGCAACACGAACGGGATCACGGTGCGGTCGGCGTCACCCACGCTGCTGGACGTGCTCGAGGCCCGCGTGGCGAAGGGCGTCTGGCTGACCGACGGCATGGCGCGGTACCCCGTGGTCGTGCTCGGCGCCGAGGCGGCGAACCGGTTGGGCGTCACCGAACCGGGACGGCACGTGATCGTCGGCAGCACCGAGTACGTGGTGGCGGGCATCCTCGAACCGGTGCCGCTGGCGCCCGAGATCGACTCGTCGGCGCTGATCGGCGAACGGGCCGCGGAGGCGCTGGCCGGCTCGCCCGTCCCCCCGACCGCGGTCTACGTGCGGGCCGACCCCGCCCGGGTGCCGCAGGTGCGCGACGTGCTCGCGCGGTCCATCCAGCCGCGGAGCCCGTCCGACGTGGAGGTGACGCGGCCGTCCGACGCGCTGGCGGCGCAGCAGGCCGCGGACCAGGCGTTCACCGGGCTGCTGGTCGGACTCGGAGGGGTGGCGCTGCTGGTCGGCGGCATCGGCGTGGCGAACACGATGGTGATCTCGGTGCTCGAACGGAGGCGCGAGATCGGGCTGCGGCGGGCGCTCGGGGCGACGCGGTCGCACATCCGGCAGCAGTTCTTGGCCGAGGCCCTGTTCCTGTCGCTGCTCGGCGGGGTGGCCGGGGTGCTGCTCGGCGTGGCGGTGACCGCGGTGTTCGCCGCTCTGCGGGGGTGGCCACCGTCGATCCCGCCGGTGGTGCTCGTCGCCGGACTCGTCGCGACGCTCGTGATCGGGGCGCTGGCCGGGCTGTGGCCCGCGGTGCGAGCGGCACGCACCCCGCCGACGGAGGCGCTGCAGTCGTGAGGCGGGCGCCTCACCACCAGAACGGTGCCTGCGGCCGGTAGGGCTCCTCGAGTCGGCGGACGTCGTCGTCGGTCAGCTCGACGTCCAGGGCGGCGACGGCGTCGGCGAGGTGGTGCGGCTTCGTCGCACCGACGATCGGGGCCGAGACGACGGGGTTGCGCAGCACCCAGGCCACGGCGACCTGGGCCATCGACACCCCGTGCTCGGCGGCGACCTGCTCGACGGCGTCGATGATCGGGCCGTCCTCGTCGACGTCGAAGGCCTTCGCGACCTCGTCGACGGCGGACCGCTCGGTGGTCGCCCCGCGCGGTCGGGTGAGCCGCCCCTTGCCCTGCGGCGAGTACGGCACGAGCCCGACGCCGAGGTCGGCGCAGAGCGGGATCATCTCGCGTTCCTCCTCGCGCTTCAGCAGGTTGTACTGGTCCTGCATGGTCGAGAACGGCGTCCAGCCGTTGACCACGGCGGCGGTCTGCATCTTCGCGAACTGCCAGGCGAACATGCTCGAGGCGCCCGTGTACCGGACCTTGCCGGCCCTGACCAGGTCGTGGAGCGCCTCCATCGTCTCCTCCACCGGGGTCTCGGGGTCGAAGCGGTGGATCTGGTACAGGTCGACGTGGTCCGTGCCGAGTCGCGTGAGCGAGGCGTCGACCTGCTCGAGGATCGCCTTGCGCGACAGGCCCGAGCCGCCGGGGCCGTCGTGCATGCGACCACTGACCTTGGTCGCCAGCACGACGTCCTCGCGGCGGGAGTACTCGCGCATCGCGCGGCCGACGAACTCCTCGCCGGTGCCCTGCTGGTAGACGTTCGCGGTGTCCCAGAAGGTGACCCCGAGCTCGACGGCCTGGCGGAAGAACGGTGCCGAGGCCGCCTCGTCGAGCGTCCACGAGTGCAGGCCGCGAGTGGGGTCGCCGTAGCTCATGCAGCCGAGGCCGATGCGGCTGACCTGCAGGCCTGTGGTTCCCAGACGGGTGTACTTCACGGTCGTGCCTCCTCGGCGTTCGGGGGTGATGTGGTCTCGATGGCGGGGTGCGCGGCATCGGTCGCGCCGGGCGCGCGTCGGTGGAAGAGCGCGGCGATCGCCCAGGGGCCCGGCTCGAGACGCACCGCCATCTCGTCCAGCACCCGCGCCTCCTGCTCTCGGTCGCGCGTGAGGTCGGAGATCTCGCAGGAGGCGCGCCACCACATCGCGAGACGGCTCACGATCCGGCCGCCTCGCGCGGTCCGCTCGGGACGTCGGGTCGGTCCGGCGCGTCGGCGCGGACGACCGCCGGGTCGGCCTGCGGTGCCGCCCAGCTGGCGAGGAGGCGGAGGCGCTCCTCGGTGGGCGATCCGGGCTCGGCGCTGTAGACGAGGAAGTTCAGGCCCGGGCGACCCATCGGCTCCATGGCCTCGTAGACCATGTCGAGCTGACCGACGACCGGGTGGTGGAAGCGCTTCTGGCCCGACGTGTGGTGGCGCACCTCGTGGGCGCCCCAGCGCACCCGGAACTCGTCGCTGCGGGTGGACAGTTCGCCGATGAGGTCGTGCAGGGCGCGGTCGTGCGGATCGCGGCCGGCCTCGGTGCGCAGGATCGCGACGTTGATGTCGGCGGCGACCGACCACGACGGGTAGAAGGCCTCGGCGAGCTCGCGGTGCAGGAAGACGAAGCGGGCGAGGTTCACGGGCCGCTCGTCGAGGGCGTAGAGGTCGGAGTAGAGCGCACGGAAGAGCGCGTTCTCGGCCAGGACGTCCATTCGGCCGTTGCGGACGAACGCGGGCCCGGCCGTCACGGCGTCCAGCACGAGCTGCATGCTGCGCGAGACGGTCTCGGGCGGACGACGTCGCCGCCGGGCGCGCACGGGCGACTCGTTCGCGGCGCGGGCGAGGTCGGCCAGGTGCTCGCGTTCGGCGTCGTCGAGCAACAGGGCGGTGGCGAGCGAGTCGAGCACGACCTCGGACACCCCGCCGAGGCGCCCGCGTTCGAGCCGCGTGTAGTACTCGACGCTGACGCCCGCGAGCAGTGCCACCTCGCTCCGCCGCAGTCCGGGCACGCGGCGTCCGGGCCCGCCCGGCAGCTCGACCTGCTCGGGCCGCACCCGCGCCCGTCGGCTGGTCAGGAAGTCGCGGATCTCGCTCTCGGTGTCCATGCCCACGACGCTACGACAGGGGCGGGTCGCGGTGGGATGCCCTGGTGGGGCCTCCCTCGGTGATGACCACCACAGCATCCGACAAGCGCCGTACCGACCACGGTGCTGGTCATCACGCAGGGCGACACGGAGCATCGCACGAAGACCGCCCCAGGCCGACCACACCCCTCGGTAAGATCCGCACGTGCCTTCGACCCTCTACGAGCAGATCGCCGACGACCTGCGGCGGCGCATCCTGAGCGGCGACCTCGCGGTCGGCGACGACGTGCCGAGCGAGGGCGAGCTGGCCGAGCAGTGGCGCACCTCCCGCGGGCCGATCCGCAACGCCCTCGCCGCCCTGCGCTCCGAGGGCCTGGTCGAGACCCGGCGCGGCCGCCCGGCGCGGGTCGTCGCGCGCAAGGCGCACCACCCGGTCGACGTGTCGATCCCCTTCACCAAGTGGGTGCGCGACGTCGGCGGCGAGCCCGGTGCCCGCACACAAGAGGTGTCGCTGCGCCGTGCCGACGACGACAAGGCCCGGTCGCTCGGCATCGAGCCGGGTGCCCTCGTGGTCGACGTCGTCCGGCTGCGACTCGTCGACGGCCGCCCGACCATGCTCGAGCGCCTGACCTTCATCGAGGAGGTCGGCCGCGTGCTGTTCGACGTCGATCTCGACACGGTGTCGATCACCGAGTACCTCGACTCGCGGGGCTTCGGCTACGCCGACATCGACCACGAGATCGACGCGGTCGCCGCCGACGAGCTCGACGCCGAGCTGCTCGGGGTCGAGCCCGGCACGCCGATCCTGCGGCTGCACCGCATCACGCGCGGCCCCGACGGCCGCACCTTCGAGGCCTCGGACGACCGGTACCGCAGCGACATCGTCCGCTTCACCGTCTCGGCGTCGGGCCGGGCCCGCGAGGGCGACCACTTCATCCGCGCGATCGGCCCCTGAGCGGCGCCGACCCGCACCCCTCCCGCGTCCGCGTCCGCGTCCGCGTCCGAGGACGCAGGAGGCGCGGCGCGGCCCCCGCAGGCCGCCACCGCGCCCGGTCACTCGGGTCGGACGCCCACCCGCACCGACCCGCCCGCGGCAGCCGCCGCGATCCCGGCGTCGAGGTCACGCAGGGCCACCGTCTCGCCCACGAGCCCGTCGAGCGGCCAGGCCGCGTGCCGCTCCTCGACGAAGCGGGCGGCCTCGACGAGGTGCCGCGGGGCGTAGTTGTGCACGCCGCGGAGGGTCACGAGACGTCGGACGACGCTCTCGGCGTCGAGCGGCACCGCCGGGGCGGGGAAGACGCTGCCGACCAGCACGGCCACGCCGCCGACGCCCAGCGCGGCGAGCGCCGAGGCCACGGCGTGCGGCGACCCCGAGGCCTCCACGGCGACGAGCGGGGCACCACCCGCGACGGAGAACGCGGTGCTGAGGCCGTCGTCCGAGTCGGGGGCAGCCGTCGGGTCGACCGTCGCGACCGCGCCGAAGCGGACGGCGAGCCGCCGGCGGGCGGGATCGGGGTCGACGACGACGACCCGGGCCCCGGCGTCGGTGGCCAGCGCGGTCGCCGTGAGGCCGATCAGCCCGGCTCCCGTGACGAGCACCACGGCGTCGTCGAGGGGCACGATCGCCGAGGCGGCGTCGAGGGCCGCCACGGCCGTCGCCGTGCCGCACGACACCGGGGCCCACAGCTCGGCAGGCAGGTCGGGCTCGACCGGGACGATCGCCGTGCCCGACCGCACGTGCACGTGCGTGGCGAAGCCGCCGCTGAGTTCCCACCCCGTGACGAGCCGCTCGTGACCGTACTTCCGCACCGACCCGCACTTCTGCGGCAGGTCGCGTCGGCAGGTCGCGCAGTCACCGCACGACACGGTCAACGACCAGACGACGCGCTGCCCGACGGCGAGCGGCGTCCCGTCCACGGCCACCGCCCCCGGCCCGAGGGCGACCACGCGGCCGACCTGTTCGTGGCCGAGCACGAGCGGCGCGGGCGCGGCCCGGTCGCCCCGGGTGGTGTGCACGTCCGAGCCGCAGATCGTCGCCAGCTCGACCTCGACGAGGGCGTCGCCGGGCGCGAGCACGACCGAGGGCACCGCGACGGCCTCGTGCGGACGGCCGGGTTCGAGCCACACCATGGCGGTCGGGGCCGGGTCGAGGGGCAGCGCGGCCGGCGAGGCGACGGGCGTCGGGGAGGCGGCCCGCGCCTCCTGGTCCGTCGTCCGCGGCGGCACTGCCGTCCGCGGCAGGGCGCTGGTCACGCGACCGCGGTCGTCGACGCGCCGGCGGCCGCGACCCCGGCGAAGGCCGTCAGCCCGACGAGGTCGCGGACGCTGTCGAGCACGACGTCGGCCCCCGCGGAGAGCAGCTGCTCGCGGGTGTGGGCGCCGGTCGTGACGCCGACGACGAGGCCGGCCCCGGCGGAGCGCCCCGAGAGCACGTCGCTGACGGTGTCGCCGACGACCGCGACGGCGGCGACCGACGACGCACGGGTGCGCAGCAGCGCGGTCAGCACGAGGTCCGGCGCCGGGCGTCCACGGCCGGCGTCGACGGGAGAGAGGGCGGCGTCGACCGTCCAGCCGAGGGCGTCGAGCAGGCGGTCGCGCGTGACGGGCGAGAAGCCCGTGGTGAGGACGACGGACACCCCGGAGGCGCGGAGGGCGTCGATCACGTCGGCCGCGCCCTCGATCGGCTCGACTCCCGACTCGTCGACGAGCTCGCCGTAGGCCACCTCGAACTCGTCGTTCGCCCGCTGCGCGAGCACCTCGTCGCCCCCGGTGAGGTGCCGGAAGACCTCGATCTTCGAGCGGCCCATCGTGTCGCGGACGTACGTCAGGGCCTCGTCGCGGCTCAGCGTCGGGCCGAGGTCGACCCGGTCGGCGACGCGGGCGAAGGCCTGCTCGACCACGCCGTCGTCGACGACGGTCGTGCCGGCCATGTCGAGCACGACGAGCTCGATCGGGGTCACGGCCTCGGGGGCGGGGGTGCCGGACGGGGTGGTGGCGGTCGTGGTGCTCATGCGGTGAGGCTCTCTGTGAGGGGCGAGGTGAGGGGCGAGGTGAGGGGCGAAGAGACGGTCGAGGTGACGGTCGAGGTGGGTGAGGCGGGGTCGAGCGCCCGGTCGCGCCCGCCGTCGAGGTGCGCCCCGACGACGTGCTCGGCGAGCCCTAGCCCGGTGGTCATGCCGATGCCGGTCGAGACGACCGTGACGAGCACGCCGGGCGCGACCTCGTCGACGACGAACTCGTCCCGGCCCGAGGCGTAGACGCCCTGCCACCGCTCGGTGACGACCGGCTCGGCGCCGAACAGCACGCGGAACTCGTCGAGGAAGGCGTCGGCGATCCGCTCGTCCTGGAACGGCGCGATCGCGGCGCCCTTCCGGTGGCTGTCGCCGACGATCACCGACCCGTCGGGCAGCTGCGTGTACATCTGGTTGAGGTCCATCGCGGCGAGGTCGGGGCGCTCGGCGTGCAGTCGGCACCGCACCGCCTCGGCCGCACCCGTGTCGGCGAAGGCGCTGTAGCGGATCAGCGACCAGCCGGTCAGCAGCGGGGCGACGAGCGGTCGGACGAGGCCGGCCCGCACCCGCAGCATGTCGAGGCCGCACCGCTCGAGGGCGTGTCGGTCGGCGAGGTCGGGCAGCAGCTGGTCGAGGTCGTGGTTGGTCGCGACGACGACCGTCCCGGCGTCGATCGGGCCCTGGCTCGTCTCGACGCGTCCCGACGAGACCGACCCCACGGAGGTGCGGGTCAGGAAGCGCACCCCTCGCGTCTCGAGGTGCCGGCGGATCGCGTCGGCCGCCTCCCTCGGGTCGACCTGCAGGTCGTACGGGAGCAGGGCGCCGCCGACGACCGCACCGGGAGCGACCGGGGCCAGTGACGACAGCTCGGCCGCGTCGAGCCGCTCGATCTCGGGCCGGTCGCCCAGCACGCGGTCGGTGCGGGCGAGGGCCAGCTCGTCGAGCAGGTCGAGCTCGTCGACGTGTCGGGCGGCGACGAGCGTGCCGCGCCGGGACAGCCAGAA
>NZ_LMLG01000006.1:358891-362927 GCF_001421865.1 Frigoribacterium sp. Leaf44 | reverse complement strand
GGGCCAGCCGCAGCCAGAGCTCGCGGGCGGCGAGGGCGTGCCGGCGGGCCTCGCCGGTCTGCGGGGTGAGGCAGAGGTGGCCGAAGTTGCGCACCGTCGAGCCGCCGATCACCGCCGAGCGGTCGACGACCAGCACCGAGAGCCCCCGGTCGACGGCGGCGAGGGCGGCACCGAGGCCGACGATGCCCGAGCCGACGACGACCACGTCGTGCGGTGCCGCCGCGTGCCCCGCGGCTGGGGTCGGGGCCGCGGCGTGACGGGCCGCGCCGGGGGCCGGGTCGTGTGTCGCGGTCATCGGAAGACCCTCCGCATCCAGACGGCGAGCCCCTCGACGGCCAGGACCGTGACGAGGATCATCAGCACGATCGCCGTGACCGTCCCGTAGTTCGAGCCCTGGCTGGCGTTCAGCAGGTAGTAGCCGACTCCGCCGGCACCGACGATGCCGAGCAGCGTCGCGGCCCGCAGGTTGGTGTCGAGCATGTAGAAGGTGTGGCCGATCAGGGCGCGGGTGCCCTGCGGCAGGGTCGCCCCGGCGTACACCTGCACGCGACTCGCCCCGGTGGCCGAGAGGGCGCGCTCGGGGCCGGGTGAGACCTCCTCGAACGAGTCGGCGAGCAGCTTGCCGAGCAGCCCGACGCCGCCGAGCGCCAGGGCGAGGGTGCCGGCCTGCGTGCCGAGCCCGGTGACGACGATCAGCACGATGGCGAGGATCACCTCGGGCACCCCGCGGATGCCGACGAGCAGCAGGCGCATGCCGCTGCGCACCCCTCGGCTCGGGGCGACGTTGCGGGCCGCGAGCGACCCGACCACGATCGAGGCGACGAGGGTCAGCACGGTCGCGGCCAGCGCGATGGCGATCGTCTCGCCCATGGCGGCCACCATCGTCGAGGCCTCGTAGCTGCCGAACGACGGCGGCCAGAACTGGGTCGCCACGGCGGGCACCTTCGCCCAGACGGTGACCAGGTCGGACCAGGCGATGTCGCAGACGGCGATGCTCGCGACGACCACGGCGACGGCGAGCCACCCCCACGAGACTTCGCGCCGACGGGCGCGGTCCCACGGGCGGCGGAGCGCGGACTCGACGGTGGTGATCGCGGGACGAGACGGCGCGGGGTGACCGGCACCGCGCCTCCTGGTGGCTCGTCGGACGACGCGGTCGCCGAGACCGCGGCCGGTCGGCGCGATGCCGAGCATGGCGGCGCGGACGCTGCTCGAGACGATCTCCATCACGACGCAGAGCACGAAGATGACGAGGGCGTAGCCGAGGCCGAGTCCGTAGTCGAGCGACTTGAAGGCGAACGACATCTCCATGCCGAGGCCGACGACCCCGACGTAGCCGAGGATCACGCTGCCGCGGAGGTTGATGTCGTTGCGGTGCAGGACGGTCGCCACCCACGACGGCAGCACCTGGGGCAGCACGCCGGCGGTGAACTGCTGCAGGCGGCTGCCCCCGGCGGCGCGGATCGCGGTGCGCGGACCCTCGTCGATCTGCTCGATCGCGTCGGCGAACAGCTTCGAGATCATGCCGACCGAGTGCAGGCCGATGGCGAGGATGCCGGGCAGGGTGCCCAGCGAGAAGAGCAGCACGAACACCATGGCGAGCACGACGTCGGGCACGGCCCGGGCGAGCACCGTGACGAAGCGGGCGGCCGCGCGCCAGCCGGGGCCGGGGGTCGTGTTCGAGGCCGCGAGCACGGCGACCGGCACCGACAGGACGGCGGCGAGCAGGGTGCCGCAGATCACGAGGCCGAGGGTGAGCGCGGTGAGCTGCAGCAGCTCGCCGAGCGGGGGGAACTCGATCGCCCCGACGCGGCCGAAGAACCGCTCGGCGTTGGCCCAGCTCTGCAACATCCGCGCCGGGTCGATGTCGACGCTGCGCAGGGCCACGAGGCTCGCGACCAGCAGGGCGACGAGGGTGAGGCCCGCCGCGACGCGCTCGGGCGAGACCCGGCGACGAGGAGGCGCGGTGACGGGAGCGGGGGCCGCCCCGGTCGTGCGCGGGCGCTCGGTGACGGCGGTCATCGGACGGCGTCCCCGGCGAGCTCGAGCTCGATGGCTGCCATCTGGTCGGTGCTCGTGGCGACGCGGCCGTAGATCTCCATCACCTGGGCCTTCGACAGGCCCTCGGTCTCGGTGTCGAGCACGACCCGGCCGTGCCGCAGGCCGACGATGCGGTCGGCCCATGACAGGGCGAGGTCGACCTGGTGCAGGCTGCAGATCACGGTGAGCCCCTCGTCGGCGGCGATCTCGCGGATCAGCGCCATCACCTGGTCGCTCGACTCGGGGTCGAGCGAGGCGACCGGCTCGTCGGCGAGCAGCACCTGGGGACGCTGCATGAGGGCGCGGGCGATGGCGACGCGCTGCTGTTGGCCGCCCGAGAGGGTGTCGGCGCGCTGGTAGGCGCGGTCGAGCAGGCCGACGCGCTCGAGGCGGGCGAGCGCCTCGATCTTCGCGGCGCGGCCGTACGACCAGAGGCCGAGGCGGGGCCCGCGCACGGTGGCGAGCGAGCCGGTCAGCACGTTCTCGAGCACGGTCAGCGACGGCACGAGTTCGAACTGCTGGAAGATGAACCCCACCTCGCTGCGCAGCCGCCGCAGCGCCCGCCCGGTGAGCGCGGTGACCTCGCGACCGAGCACCGTGACGCGGCCGTCGGTCGGCCGTTCGAGGCCGTCGACGTGGCGCAACAGGGTGGACTTGCCCGAGCCCGAGAGGCCCAGCAGCACGACGACCTCGCCGCGTCGGACGCTCAGCGAGGCGTCGTCGAGCGCGAGGGTCTCACCGAAGCGCTTGGTGATGCCCGCGAGCCGGACGACGGTCTCGGCGGGGGCGGTGTGCGGGGTCATGTTCGTCTCCGGTTCGTTCTGCTCGGACCCCGGGAAGTCGCCGAGACACTCATGCGCGCGCGAGGGTCTCGGCGACTTCCTGGGGTGGGGAGGTGCTACGTCGTGCGGGTCAGGCCTTGCACTGCGACGCGTTCGTCTTCTCGCAGATGTCGCGGATCTGGTCGTAGTACGCGTCGTCGACCGGGGTGGTCTGGAAGAACACGGCACGGAAGCCCTCGCTGTCGGCACCGTCGATGCCCGCGGCGACCATGTCGTCGGCGGTGACGTTCGAGAGGATGTCCTTCAGCTGGGCCTTGACGTCGTCGGGCAGCGAGTTCGACTCCACGATCGGCGCACCGGGCACCATCTGCTGGTCGATGACCTCGACGGCGTCGCTCTTGGCGACCTCGCTGTCCTCGGCGAAGCCGGCGTCGCACTCGGTGCCCTCGCCGACCTTCTGCACGCTGACGTCGTGCTTGCCGGCGAAGACCGGGGTGATGTCCTTCTCGGGGTCGATGCCGGCCTCGAGCAGCGCGTAGCTCGGGAACAGGTAGCCCGAGGTCGACGACGGGTCGACGAAGCAGATCTTCTTGCCCTTCATGTCGGCGATCGACTCGATGTCGCTGCCCTTCGGCACGATGGCCTGCGAGTAGTAGCCGGGCTCCTGGCCCTCGGCCGTGGTGATCGACGAGATCGGGGTCAGCTCGGCACCGTTGTTCGTGGCCGTGACGTAGGTGAAGCCCGAGAACGACGCGACGTCGATCTGGCCGGCGATGCTCGCCTCGATCAGGGCCGCGTAGTCGGTCGACTCGTGGTAATCGACCGTCTTGCCGGTCTCCTTCGCGATGTAGTCCATCAGCGGCTGGTAGTTCGTCTCGGTGTCGACCGAGTCGGGCACGACGCCGAAGACGAGGGTGCTGTCGTCGACCGCGTAGCCACCGGCCGCGTCGGACGAGCCGGTGGCCGAGGAGGCGGGGGTCGAGCAGGCGGACAGCGTGACGGCGAGCAGGGCGGCGCCGACGAGGGCGGTCGCGGCGCGGGGACGGCGGAGGGTCATGACGGCCTTTCGGGTGGGAGCAGGACGTGACGATGGTGGCACGCGCTCGACCGACATAGGAACCTACCTTCGGCCTCGTTCAACGAGAGTTCACCTCTTGTCTGCCTAACCCGGGCGGGGTGGTCGCCGGGCCGAGACGGAGTGGGTGGCCACCAGG
>NZ_LMLG01000006.1:356463-358831 GCF_001421865.1 Frigoribacterium sp. Leaf44 | reverse complement strand
CCCCGCCCTGCTCCCGCGACGAAGGCCTCCGCATGCGACACGACGACGGCACCCCCGACGACCCGGCCCTTCCGCCCGGTGCCCCCGACGCGCCCGGCGCGCCCGGCGCTCCGGGCACCCCCGGCGCTCCGGGCACCCCCGACGCCTCGGACGACGATCTCGAAGCCTGGTCGGACGAGGCGCACCGTGAACTCGAGCTGCTCGTCGCCCGTGACCGCGAGGCCGAACTGGCCCGCCGGCACGAGGCCGAGCGCGTCGCCCGGGTCGAGCGTGCCGAACGCGCCGCCCGCCTCGAGCAGGAGCGCCGTCGCCGTGAGGCAGAGCTCCCGCCCGAACTGCGTGACGCCGACGACGAGCCGTACGACGGTGGGCCGAGGCGCCGACTCGTCATGGGGTCGTCGAAGGTGCTGGCCGCGGTGGCGCTGCTGGCGGCGGTCGCCGTCGCGGTGACCGGGTTCCTGTAGGCCGACCCGCGCCTCCTGGGCTCGTGCGTCCGTGAACCCGGTTTCGAACGATGCACCCGGAAGCTTCTGGGTTCGTGGTTCGAAACCGGGTTCATGGGTGGGCGGCGGCCCGGGCGAAACCCGTCAGAGGGCGACCAGGGCGATGCCGCCGAGCACGACCACCGACGCCGCCAGCCGCTTCACCAGTGAGCCCTCACGCAGCACGAGGGCGCCGAACACGGCCACCATCACGACGCTCGTCTCGCGCGCCGGGGCGACGAGGGCGACCGGAGCCGTCCGGATCGCCGTCAGCACGAGGATGTACGACAGCGGCGACAGCACCCCGAAGGCCAGCACGCGCGGCCAGTGGGCGCGCGCGACGGCGACGAGCTCGCCCCGACGCCGACCGAGCGTCGCACTGTAGAAGACGACCTCGACGAGGGTCACGCCGACCATGAACGACACGGGCGAGAGGCCCCAGGTGCGCAGGGCGTGGGCGTCCCAGATCGTGTAGCTCGCGATGGCGAGGCCGGTGAGCAGGCCCCAGGCGATGCCGGGGTCGAGGCGACGGCGCGCCGGGCCAGGGGCGCCCGGCGTCGACGCGGTCGACGACCCGTGCAGGAGGCGCGGTGCCGGAGAGACCGTCGGCCGCCGGTCGATCAGTCCGGTCGCCACGACCCCCGCGACCACCACGGCGATGCCGACGACGGCCGTCACCGAGAGCTGCTCGCCGAGCAGCAGGACGGCGAGGCCGGCGCTGACGGCGGGGCCGCTGCCGCGTGCCGTCGCGTAGACGGTCGACAGGGTGCCGACCGCGTAGCCGCGCTGCAGCACCGTCATGTAGACGACGTGCAGCACGGCCGAGACGCCTGCTCCGACCGCGAGGCCGCCGACGCTCGCACCGAGGCCGCCCGTGAACGGGACGACCGGCAGCCAGAGCACGGTGCTGGCGACGGCACCCCACCAGAGGAAGGGCGTGCCGAGGCGGCTCACGCCGTGGGCGACGACGTTCCAGCCGGCGTGGCAGACGGCGGCGGCGAGGACGAGCAGGAGGGCGGTGGTGGACATGCGAGGACCCATCGGCTCGGCGCGGGGCGCGCCGAACGGGTCCTCCAGGCTTTTGTCCGTTCAGATGACGGCCCGGCGATGGCGCCCGACCGTGGCGCCGCTCGGACCAGTCGGATCGTGGGACCCCGGAACCCTAGGCGCTGTCGTGGCGAGCGTAGGGGCGGCGGGTGTCCTGGGGGTGAACTCGTACCGCGATGAACCCCGTTTCGAACGATGAACCCGGAAGCTGCTGGGTGCGTCGTTCGAAACCCGGTGCGACTGCGGTAATGGGAGCGGGTGAGCCGGAAGAACACATGGATCAGCGGGACGAAAGCCGATCTTGACGCCGCGAGGCGCGTCAACCTAGTCTTTACGCATGTCGACCCCGTCCCGCACCCCGTCCCTGCTCGCGAGCCTCCTCGCGCGGGTCCAGGGCCTCGCGGCATCGGTGCACGGTCGACACGACCGGTCCTCGACCCTCGTCGCCGTGCAGCGCGCGGCGGGGATGAAGGCCGACCTCGAGGCCGTCCTCGCGGCCCTCGTGACCGATGCCCGCGACGCCGGGGCGACCTGGCAGGAAGTAGGAGACGTCATGTCCATCTCACGTCAAGCCGCGTACCAGAGGTTCGGCCAGGTGATCGACCCGAGGACGGGACGCCCGCTCGAGAAGGACGTCACCTCGGGTTCCGTCGAGCGGGCGACGGCGGTCTTCGACCTGCTCAGCACGGGGCGCCCCGACGAGGTCCACGCCCTCTTCGACGACGAGATGAAGAAGGCCATGGACCCGACGCAGCTCGGCGACGTGTGGAGCCACGTCCTCGGTTCCGTCGGGGCGTTCGAGTCGAGCGGCACACCCACGGCACGGCGGTCCGGCGACT
>NZ_LMLG01000006.1:342471-356407 GCF_001421865.1 Frigoribacterium sp. Leaf44 | reverse complement strand
CCCCGACGGGCGCCTCGCGGGGTTGTTCCTCCTCGACCCGGCGGCGTCGTCGTGACACGGGCCGACACCCCTCGACCCGACGGCCTCGTCGTGACGCGGGCCGCCCCGCGTCGGGCGCTCGTGCTTTTCGTCGTCGTGTCGTTCGGGCTCTGCTGGGCCCTCGCCATCCCCCTGTGGCTGAGCGACGACGGGCTGGCCGCACCCCTGGCCGGCGTGCTGCTGCCGCTGCTGATGCTGACCCCGGCGGCCGGCGCCGCGGTCGCCCTCGCCTCGACACGCACGTCGTGGCGTCAGGCCGTCAGGCAGCTGGGCCTCTGGCCGATCCGCCCCGTGCGGCGCACCCTCGCCTGGTCGGCGGGGGGCCTCGTCAGCGCGGTGGTCGTGGTCGTCGTCGGCGTCGCCGCCGCGGCCGCCCTGGGCCTGCTGGTGATCGACCTCGTCGATTTCAGCGGTTACGCCCGGTCGTTCGACGACCTCGGGATGGGCGAACTCGCCCTGCCCGCCGGGCTCCTGGTGGGCATGCAGCTGCTCGCCATCCCGCTCAACGCCGTCGTCAGCGCACCGTTCGCACTGGGCGAAGAAATCGGCTGGCGGGGGTGGCTGCTGCCCGCGCTGACGCCGCTCGGAACAGGGGTCGCCCTGGTCGCGTCCGGCGCCGTCTGGGGCCTGTGGCACACCCCGATCATCCTGCTCGGCTACAACTTCGACCGGACCGGCGCCGACGGTGTCGTCTTGATGGTGGGCGCGTGCGTCGCCTTCGGCGTGCTGCTCGGGT
This sequence comes from Frigoribacterium sp. Leaf44, assembly GCF_001421865.1. Lineage (NCBI taxonomy): Bacteria > Bacillati > Actinomycetota > Actinomycetes > Micrococcales > Microbacteriaceae > Frigoribacterium > Frigoribacterium sp. Leaf44. The sequence continues at coordinate 355,632 of NZ_LMLG01000006.1, read as the reverse complement.
GGCTGCGACTGAGGACGGGGTCGATCTGGCCACCCGTCTTCGCCCACTCGGCCTTCAACGCCACCGCCGGGCTCTCGGCCCTCGTCGCCGACGCGTCCGATGCCAGCGATCCCGCCGTCACGGGCCCCCTCGGCCTCGTCACGACGGCCGTCATGGTGGCGATCGTCGTCGGGCTCCTCCTCGCGGGGGAGATGCGAAACAATCGCTTGACGCCCATCGCTTCTTCCTGACACATTGTCATGAGATGACCGGACCGGTCAGTACGGTTCCTTCCGAGGATGCCGCGACGGCGGGACGGTCCGACCGCGACAAGGCCGGAGGACCACAGTGAGCACTCTCACCGAGACCACACGACGCACCGATGCACCGGCACGACGCGACCGCCTGTGGTCGTTCGTGCAGCTCCCCCTCGCGGGAGCCCTGCTGGCCAGCGTCGTCACCGTGGTGTCGTGGGCCCCCCGCCTGCCCGGCGAGGTGGCCAACCAGTGGTCCGCGGGTGAGGTCACCACCGTCCGACCCCTGGCCGTGACGATCGCCTCCGTCGCCGTCCCCGCCCTCGCCGCCTGGCTGCTGCTGGCCCTCGCCCGGGTGACCAGCGACTCGGTGAAGTTCGGCCACCGGTCGACCGTCGGGGCCCTGGCTGGGCTGACACTCGCACTGACCGGTGCCCTGCCGCTGCTCGTCGCCCCGTCGCTCGCGACCGGCGACCCCTGGTCGGCACCGGACCCCGGCGTCCTGCCGCTGATCGCCCTCGGTGTGGTCGGTCTGCTGGTCGCGGTCGGGGTAGCCATCGCGGCGGGTCGACCGGGTGCGACGGGCACACCGGGTGCGACGGGAGCGCCGGGTGCGCCGGGTGCGACGGGCACGCCGGGCGCGACGGACACCCGTGTCCCACGGGGCGCGGACACGTCCCGCGCACCTCGGACGATCGGAGGCGCGGCCGCGGTCGGTGCCGCCCTGGCCGTCGTCGTCCTCGCCGCGCTGACGATCGCGCCGTGGCCTCTCGCCCTCGTCGCCGGAGCGACGGCCGCGACCGCCGGGGCCGCGCTGCGCACCCTCCGCCGACCGTCGGCACCCTGACGCCCCACTGACCGGCAGCGGGCCCGGGCGCACTGACGCCCCGGTCACGCACGCCCCTGCCCGCGACACGGTGATCACACCGCCGGGCACAACGACCGATGGCGCGCGGTCGCTTCGGCGCGCCCGAGAAGACGACAGACGAGGAGGCGGCCGGCCCGGGGACCGGCCCACGGGCACACGAGGCGGCCGACCGGCCGCCGGGACGGGCGACGACGAGCGATCGACGCCTCAGCGACATCCATCGAAGGAGAACGAGAATGAACGCGAAGAACAAGATCATCACGGTGGCCACTGCAGCAGCGCTGGCCGTCGTCCTGCCCTCGACCGCGGCGGTCGCCACGGGCTGGGCCCCCACGTCGTCGACGTCGACGACCGAGCAGAGCACCGAGTCGACGGACGGCCGCGAGCTGTTCGGCGCCCTGTACTTCGGCACGGGTGCTCTCGCCGCCGAGCTCGAGGGCGAGCTCGACGACGCGTCGTACACGGCGTTCCGCGACAGCGTCGCCGAGCAGGGTACCGACCTGACCGCGATCGACACCATCCTCGACGATCTGCAGGCGTCCGATGCGGCCTACTTCGACGACTTCGCCCGTGAGATGACCTCCGGTGACGTCCTCCGCGTGGAGGCCGCCTTCAGCGCCTCCGCCGGCGACTTGGCCGCGTCGGTGGACGAGGCGTCGGTCGTCGACGCCTCGGCTGCCGAGCGCAAGGCGGACCCCGGCATGGCGAACCCGCAGGCCGCCGTACCGGTGTTCGCGGTGTGGGTCGCGGTCGTGTCGGCGGCCGGCGCCGTCCACGCGCTCACCGCAGCCGTGCAGATGAACGTCGCCTGGACCCAGAACGCCTTCTGGTCGGCCAACGTCACCTCGGGAGAAGCGCTCTCGACCGAGAAGGGCGTGGTCTCGCTCACCGACAGCCTGTCGGCGTACTGATCTCTCGCGCACCACACGGACCGGCCTCCTCGCTCGTCGGGGAGGCCGGCCCCCTTGACCAGGAGACCTCCGATGAAGATCAGACACCTGCTCGTCCCCGGCACGCTCGTCGTCGTGTTCGCCCTCTACTCGGGGCTCGCCTCGCTCGAAGAGACCGTGCTCGACCCACCGGGGCTCACCGACCATCGCGCCGACATCATGTCGGTGGCGCCCCAGGGCTGGTCGTTCTTCACGAAGTCGCCGCGTGACCCGCAGATCGAGCCCTTCGTGGTGGACGGTGACGAGTTGCGTTCGGTCGCGGGGTTCCCGAACACCCGGGCCGAGAACCTGTTCGGGCTGAGTCGCGAAGGGCGGTCGCAGGGCATCGAGGTCGCCCTGCTCATGACGAGCCTGCCCGAGGCCGACTGGGTCGACTGCGACTCCCCCGCCCTCGAGGTCTGCTCGTCCGATCTCGTGGCGTCGACCGCGCACCCCGTCGAGAACGTCGTCCCGTCCCCCTCCCTCTGCGGCGAGGTCGTGCTGGTCGAGTCGACCCCCGTCTCGTGGGCCTACCGGGACCACACGCGACTGGAACGCTCGGCCGTCCGCGGCCTCAGGACCGACGTCTCATGCTGAAGCGCTTCGACCTCCGCCCGTCGTCCTGGCGCGCCCTGCCCGACCCCGTCCTCTGGTCGCCCTTCCTCGGTCTCGCGCGGTCCCTGATCGCGCTCGGCAACCTCATCACGGTGCTGTTCACGTCGAGCGACTTCCTCTTCCGCCCGGTCGCAGGTCTCGGCTCGTACCCCCTGTGCACGCACGCCGACCGGGCCGGTCTCTTCTGCGCCATGCGCGGCGACCTCGACGCCGCCCGCGTCGTGGCCGTCGTCGTACTGGTGGCGGTCATCGTCGGCTTCGCGCCCCAGATCACCTCGCTGCTGCACGTCTGGGTCGCCTTCAGCATCAGTTCGAGCATCTCGATCCCTGAGGGCGGCGACCAGATCGCAACGATCATGGCCCTCCTGCTCGTGCCCGTCTGCCTGACCGACCCCCGGTGGAACCACTGGTCGCCCGCCCGGCCCGGCCTGCAGGCACGACCCTGGCGGACCGGCTTCGCCGTCATCTTCGTGGTGGCGATCAAGCTGCAGCTCTGCGTCCTCTACTTCTACTCGGGCGCGGGCAAGCTCTTCGTCACCGAATGGGCGGAGGGGACGGCCCTCTACTACATCGTCCAGGGCTTCTTCGGGGCGAGCGGCCTGCCCCGCCTCGTCCTCACCGAGGTGGCCGGCACGTCGCTCGGTGCCGCGGCCCTGACCTGGGGCACCATGCTGCTCGAGCTGGGACTGGCGGCCATCCTGCTGACGAGGGGGCGCCTCCGGCTGGTCCTGGCCCTGGCCGGGGTGACCCTCCACCTCGGCATCATCGTGGCCATCGGCCTCTGGAGCTTCCAGATCACGATGCTCGGCGGACTGCTGCTGCTCGCCCTGCCGCTGCACTCGGCCGCGTACCACGACGGTGCGACGATCCGCGGCGTCCTGCGGCCCGGGGACGACGAACGCCCCCGCACACACGGTGCGGGGGCGTCCGGCGGGACGGGGTCGGATCAGGCGAAGGTCGCCGCGTCGATCACGAAGCGGTAGCGCACGTCCGACTTGAGGACGCGCTCGTAGGCCTCGTTGATCTGGTCGGCGTCGATCAGCTCGGTCTCGGGCACGATGCCGTGCTCGGCGCAGAAGTCGAGCATCTCCTGGGTCTCGCGGATGCCGCCGATGGCCGAACCGGCCCAGCTGCGACGCGCCGGGATCAGCGCGAACGCGGGCACCTCGAGCGGCTCGGACGGGGCGCCGACGTTGACGAGCGTGCCGTCGACGGCCAGCAGGCCGAGGTAGGCGCCCATGTCGACCTTCGCCGACACGGTGTTGATGATCAGGTCGAACGAGTTCGCCAGGTCGGTGAAGGTCTGCTCGTCGCTGGTCGCGTAGTGCGCCTTCGCGCCGAAGCGCAGCGAGTCCTCTTTCTTCGAGGTGGTCTGCGACAGCACGGTGACGTCGGCACCGAGTGCGGCGGCGATCTTCACGCCCATGTGGCCGAGGCCGCCCATGCCGACGATGGCGACCTTGGTGCCCTCGGTGACGCCCCAGTGGTGCAGCGGCGAGTACAGCGTGATGCCGGCGCAGAGCAGCGGTGCGACCTTGTCGTAGTCGAGCGACTCGGGCACGCGCAGCACGAAGTCCTCGGTGACGACGACGGCCTGCGAGTAACCGCCCTGGGTGACGGTGCCGTCGGCCGGGTCGACGCTCGTGTAGGTGCCGGTGTTGCCCTTGGCGCAGTACTGCTCGTCGCCACGCTTGCAGTACTCGCACTCGCCGCACGAGTTGACCATGCAGCCGACGCCGACGCGGTCGCCGACCTCGTACTTGGTGACCTCGGAGCCGACCTCCGAGACGGTGCCGACGATCTCGTGACCCACGACCTGCGGGTACTGGATCTCGCCCCACTCGCCGCGGACGGTGTGGATGTCGCTGTGGCAGATGCCGGCGTAGGCGATGTCGATCATGACGTCCTTCGGGCCGACGTCGCGGCGCTCGATGGTCGTCTTGACGAGGGGCTCGGTGGCGGACGGTGCCGCGTAGGCGTTGACGGTGCGCATGGGTCTCCTGGGGGTGGATTCGGTACGGGGACGAGGGGCGGGTCGGAACACGGTGCTCGACGACGGGCTCCTCGTCCTCGACGCTACGCCCCCGCGCCGATCGTGGGAGGCCCTGGCAGGGCCCCCGACGCGACGGCCCGCAGGAGGCGCGGTGCGCGTCCGACCGGCACCGCGCCTCCTGCGGGTGGCCCGGCAGGGCGACGGCACCCGTGAGACACGCTTCCGGGTGGGAAAGTGCCCTGACTCGCGACACGGCTCGCGCGGTGGACGGCGTAGCAAGGACCGGACGCAGCACCGGGTGGTCCGGTGCCGGACGAAGGAGTCGACATGGCAAGCGGAGTGGCAACAGTGTGGGTGCCCGTGACCGACATGGGGCGGGCGACGGCGTTCTACCGTGACGCGCTCGGCCTCACGGTGAAGGACGAGAGCGACGACTGGACCGAGATCGACGCGAACGGCCTGATGATCGGCCTGAACGGTCGCGAAGAGGCCGCGGCCTCGAGCGAGGGCGGGGCGGTCATCACGTTCCAGCCCGACGGCACCCTCGAGGACGCGTTGGCCGACCTGCAGGCGCGCGGCGCCGACGTCACGGGCACGATCAGCGAGCACCCGTGGGGCCGCATCCTGCCCTTCAAGGACACCGAGGGCAATGACCTGCAGTTCTACACGCCCCCGACCGACTGACGTCGGGGCCTGCAGGAGGCGCGGTGTCGGTCGAACCGGCACCGCGCCTCCTGCGTCCGGTCACGTCGTCGGGACGTCGACGGGCCGGACACGCACCATGATGTGGGGATGGTCACCGAGATCCTCATCCTGAGCAACCTGCTCGCCGGGCCGCAGCACGGGTACGACATCAAGCGGAACGTGCGGCGCCCGGGCCTCGGCGTGGTCAACAACAACGCCGTCTACACGACGCTCAAGCGCCTGCACGACCGGGGCGCGCTCGACCGCCGCACCGAGGAGACCACGGGTCGGCCGAACCGCCAGGTGTTCTCGCTGACCGACGCGGGGCGCGACCTGCTGATCGGGCGGATCGCCGACTTCCCGCTCTCCCGCGCCGGCGACGACGAGGAGTTCTACGTCCGGTTCGCGCTGCTGGACCTGGTCGACGAGGAGACGCGGGCGACGATCTTCGCCACGCGCGTCCGGGCCCTCGACGAGCGCATGGCGACGGCCCAGGCCTATCTCGACGCCAGCGACGACGACGCGACGCGCTTCCCGGTGCAGTCCGTCGCGATGTTCCGGCACCTGCTCGACCAGTTGCGCAGCGAGCGGGCCTGGGTCGAGGACTACTCGCGCGACGGCGAGATCGGTGCACCCAGGGCCCCGGAGAGCGGGGCACCCTTTTTTCGTCCCGTCCACTGATGACTAGTACCAACTGGACTAGCGTGACCTCGAAGCCACGCGTCAGCCGATCGCGTCACCGCGTCGCCGGCAGCCGACGTCACCGGCGTGGGCCGGCCCGGGCGACGAGGCGCCGTCGGGTCGTCGTGGCAGGGGCGTCACCGGTCGGGCCGGGGTGGCCGCGGGGGGTCGCGGGCACTCCGGAGGTGACGGCCTGCAGGAGGCGCGGGGTCGTCTGAACCGACACCGCACCTCCTGCAGGTGAGGCGTCCGGCTCAGGCGTCGAAGTCGGTGGCGCGGCTGCGGTCGGCCCACGCGTCGACGTCGGCGCGGAGGTCGTCGAGCGCGCCCGTGACGATCTCGACGGCGTCCGAGCCGAGCAGCAGCAGGTACGGAGCCTCGCCCGAGTCGACCGCGTCGACGAGCAGCCGCGCGCCCGCCGCGGGGTCGCCCGGCTGCCTGCCGTCCGAGGTGTCGGCCTCGATGCGGCGCTTGCCGGCCGTCTCGGCGTAGTCGGCGATCGGCGTGGCGGACTGGGTGAGCGAGCGGCCCGAGAAGTCGGTGCGGAACGAGCCCGGCTCGACGACCGTCGCCGTGATGCCGAGGGGGGCGAGTTCGGTGCGCAGGGCCATGGTCATCTGCTCGATCGCGGCCTTGACGGCGCCGTAGTAGCCCGAGCCGGGGCCCGTGCGGCGGGCGCCGATCGACGACAGGTTGACGATCGTGCCGCTGCGGCGGGCACGCATGCCGGGCAGGACGGCCTTGACGGTGCGGACGCTGCCGTGGAAGTGCGTGTCGAACAGGCGCGCCACGTCGGCGTCGTCGCCCTCCTCGACGGCGGAGCGGTAGCCGTAGCCGGCGTTGTTCACGAGGACGTCGACGCCGCCGAACCGCTCGGTGGCGAGGCGGACGGCCGCGGTCACCTGGTCGGGGTCGGTGACGTCGAGGGCGGTGGCCACGGCGTGGTCGGGGTGGGCGTCGGCGATGTCCTGCACGGCCGAGGCGTCGCGCGCGGTGACGACGACGTCGTGTCCGCGGGCCAGCGCCTCCTCGGCGAAGGCTCGCCCCAACCCCGTGGAGCAGCCGGTGATCAACCAGGTCGACATGTGGTCTCTTCTCTCTCGTGCGTCGCGGTCGCCGACGCGCCGCTCCCCCCAGACAACCAAGGAGGCGCGGTGCCGGTCAGGTCCCGCCGCCCCCGGTACCAGCAGTACCCCCCTCGCGTCGCTGCCCCGCGTCGCTGCCCTGCGTCGCACCGCCCACTGAACGTCGCACCGCCCACGTGCGCGGTGCGACGTCCAGTCGGCGGTGCGACGTCGGCGCCCGGCTCCCGCCGGGGCGGGGCGGGGCGTGTCGGGGCAGGGTGACCCTGGCGGGGCCTCCCTGCCCCGTCCGCGCCGGCCTAGCGTCGAGAGCGACCCGGCCCGGTCCGGCAGGCACCCCGCCGCCGCCCGGAGTCGGCGTCCGGCACCGGACGTCCCGGCCCCGACACCCACCACCAGGAGCTCAGCCATGTCAGATCAGCCCGTCCAGGTCGGCGGAGGGCGCACCCTCTTCGGCGACTTCGCCCCCAAGCTCGCCGAGCTCACCGCCGACGTCCTCTTCGCCGACGTCTGGAACCGCCCCGAACTGTCCGCGCGCGACCGCAGCCTCGTCACCGTCGCGGTGCTCACCGCCGGCGGCAACACCGAGCAGCTGCGGTTCCACCTCGGCCGCGCCGTCGAGAACGGCGTCACCCAGGACGAGCTCGTCGAGGCCATCACCCACGTGACGCTCTACGCGGGCTGGCCCCGCGGGATGGCCGCCATGGGCGTCGCCAAGGAGCTCTTCGCCGACGACGCAGACGACGACACCGACGAGAAGTGAGGAACCCGTGAAGATCCTGCCCCCGCAACCCACGACCCTCAACCCCGACGAGCAGTTCCCGGGCCAGGTGTGGCTCGACCCCATCGTCACCCCGCAGACCGACGACCAGCGCACGACGGTCGCGAAGGTCCGCTTCGCGCCCGGCGCGCGGACCGCCTGGCACCACCACGCGCGAGGCCAGTTCCTGTACGTCACCGAGGGCGTCGCCCGGTTCGGCACCCGTGACGGGAAGGTCGTCGACGTCCACCCCGGGCAGACCATCTTCGTGGCGCCGGGCGAGGAGCACTTCCACGCCGCCGCCGAGGGCAGCTTCATGGAGCACGTCGCCATCCTCGAGGCGGCCGACGATCCGGCCACCACCACGACCTGGCTCGAGCGCATCACCGACGCCGACTACGCCGGCTCGGACGCCGGCTGAGGCGCCGAGACCCCAGGAAGTCGCCGAGACCCCCACTCGCGAGCAGGGGTCTCGGCAATTTCCTGGGGCCTGAGCACCGCACCCCACCGAGGAGGCGCGGTGCGATTCGACATGGCACCGCGCCTCCCCGGGTCGTCGGGGCGCTCCGCCGCGCGGGCGAGCCGTCAGCGGCCGCGGGCTCGTAGGGTCGAGGGATGACGACGACGACGTGGACGACCCTGCAGCTCATCCTCTCCGCCGGAGTGGTGGTGTGCGGCGCGCTGCTGACGAGGGGTGGCAGTGACCTCGTGGGCGTGCTGATGATCATCAGTGGGTCGGCCTCGATCGTGGTCGGGCTGCGGGCCATGGCCGTGACCCGGCGCGTCGAGAGGCAGCACGCCGCCCTCGAGGCCGGCGACCCGACGACGCACGAGCGCTGACGCCGGCACTGACGCCACTCCCGCCGACCACCACCGAGCACGAGGCCCTCATGACCGACATCCCCTGGACCACCGGCACCTGGACGACCGAGCCCACGGCCGTCGACGTCGCCGACGACGGCATGCGCGTCACGGCGGCCGAGGGCAGCGACGCCTGGCGCCTCACGTCGTACGGGTTCGTGCACGACACCGAGCACGCCCTGGTCGCGCCGTTCGAGCAGGGCACCGCGATGGAGGTGTCGTTCGTGCTCGACTTCACGGCCCAGTTCGACCAGGCCGGCATCTTCGTCTCGGTCGACCCCGAGACCTGGGTCAAGGCCGGGGTCGAACTCAGCGACGGCGAGCAGAGCCTCGGTGCCGTCGTGACGCGGGGCGAGTCCGACTGGTCGCTCTCCCCGGTCGAGTGGACCGGCCGCACCGTGACGATCCGCGCCAGCCGCTCGGGAGACGCCCTCACCGTGCGGGCCCGCGTCGACGCCGAGCCGTGGCGTCTGGTCCGGGTCGCCCCGCTCGCCCCCGACGCCGCGGCGAGCGCCGGCCCCTTCTGCTGCGCCCCCTCGCGCGCCGACCTCACCGTGCACTTCACCTCGTGGACGACGTCCGCCGCCGACGAGAGCCTCCACCCCGAGGACTGAGCACGTGCCCGACCCCGCGGGCCGGGCTCGACGCCTCGGCCTGGGGACGGCCCCGTGGGCTGGGGACGGCGGAGCCGAGGAGGCGCGACGACGGTCGGCGACGGGTCGGTCACCGTCGAGGTCCGTGCTTGACAACTTTGCTGAGTGCACTCAGAATTGAGCACACTCGGATGCTCGAGCCGCGACCCCTCGGACCGAGGACGTCACGGGCCGCGCCGGCGAGCCCACCACCCGCAGCCCCAGCCCCCCAGGAGCACCCCATGCGAGCCTTCGCGTTCGACGCCTACGAGAAGCCCCTGCACGAAGTCGACGTGCCCGAGCCCACCGTCGGCGACCACGACGTCCTGATCGCGGTCGCCGCCGCGGGCCTCAACCACCTCGACGCCAAGATCCGCGAGGGCGCGTTCAAGCTGATCCTCCCGTACCGGACGCCCCTCGTCCTCGGCCACGACGTCGCCGGGACGGTCATCGAGGTCGGCGGCTCGGTCCGCAACCTGAAGCCCGGCGACGAGGTGTTCGCCCGCCCCCGCGACCACCGGATCGGCACCTTCGCCGAGCGCATCGCCGTCGACGAGGCCGACGTCGCCGTCGCCCCGACCTCGATCAGCACCGTCGAGGCCGCATCGCTCCCCCTCGTGGCCCTCACCGCCTGGCAGGCCCTCGTCGAACGCGGCGACGTGCAGCCCGGTCAGAAGGTCCTCGTCCACGCGGGTGCCGGTGGGGTCGGTTCGATCGCGATCCAGCTCGCGAAGCACCTCGGCGCGCACGTCGCGACCACCGCCTCCTCGTCGAACGCCGACTTCGTGCGCGAGCTCGGTGCCGACGTCGTCGTCGACCACCGCACCCAGGACTTCGAGCAGGAGCTGTCCGGCTACGACCTCGTCCTGGACAGCCTGGGCGCCGAGAACCTGGCGAAGTCGCTCCGGGTGCTCCGCCCCGGCGGCATCGCCATCGGCATCCAGGGCCCGCCCACTCCCACCTTCGCCAAGGCCGCAGGGCTGAACCCTGTCGTGCGCCTCGCCGTCGCGGCCCTCAGCCGTGGGGTCCGAGCCCGGGCGAGGACGCTCGGCGTCCGGTACGAGTTCCTCTGGATGCACGCCGACGGTGCCCAGCTGCGCGAGATCGCGGCCCTCGTCGACGCCGGGGCCGTCCGCCCGGTCGTCGGCGCGACGCACCCGTTCGCCGAGACGGCGACCGCGCTCGACGGCCTCGGGAAGGTCCGCATCCGCGGCAAGGCGGTCGTCACGCTCCCGTGACGGTCGGCACCGCGGGCGACGAAGCGGCCAGCGCCCGTCAGCGCGGCAGGATCACCTCGAGCTGACGTCGCACCCCCGCGACGATCTCGTCGTCCGGCACCGACTCGTCGACCGCCGACGACATCGCGAGCATCATCACGGCCGACACGACGTGCGCGAACGCGGCCGCGTCGGAGGGCGTCGCCGAGGTGAGGCGCGTGACGATCCCGGCCACCGCCTCCTCGGTCCGGGCGACGATCGTGAGCGCCTCGGCGTGGTGCGGCTCGGCGGCGTCGCCGAACGCCATCTCGCGCAGGTAGGTGCGGCCGTTCTCGACCTGCGCGCGGTTGCAGTGCACGATCGGCTCGAGCACCGCGACGACCGCGTCCAGCGCGGTCGAGGCGGACGAGGAGGCGCGGATCCCCTCGTCGAGGGAGCGCGCGTACGCCGCGTTCTGCGCGAGCAGCAGCAGCTCGCCCTTGGTCTTCGCGTACAGGAAGAGCGTGCCGGCGCCGACGTCGGCCGCCTCGGCGATCTGCTGCGTCGTGACCTCGTCGACCCCGTGACGGCTGAACAGGTCGGACGCGGCCTGCGTGATGCGCTCGAGCTTCTCCTGCTTGTTGCGCTCTCGGCGGCCGAGCGACGAGGCGGTCGACGACATGGGCTCTCCTGGGGTGACGGTGGACGGAAGGGCGACGGTCGAAGAGATGGAGGCCGACGGTCGGAATAGAAACTGACTGAACTCAATTATGACAGGAGTCAGCAACGGGGCGACTCGATCACGGGTCGCCTCATCTTCGCACCACCCACGGAAGGAACACCCATGACCGACATCACCGGCTCCGTCGTCCTCGTCACCGGAGCGAACGGGGGCATCGGCACCCGCTTCGTCGAGGCCGCCCTCGCCCGCGGCGCCGCGAAGGTCTACGCCACGGCCCGCACCCCGCGCACCTGGGACGACGAGCGCGTCGTGCCCCTCACCCTCGACGTGACCGACGCGGCCTCGATCGCCGCCGTCGTCGAGGCGGCGCCCGACGTGACCGTGCTGATCAACAACGCCGGCGCGAACACCCCCACGCCCGGCATCCTCAGCCACACCGACGACGAGATCCGCGCCAACGTCGAGACCAACTTCCTCGGGCCGCTCTTCCTCGCCCGCGCCTACGCGCCGCTCCTCTCGGCACACGGCGGCGGCACGGCCATCATCGACATCCACTCGGCCCTGTCGTGGTTCGCCGTCGCGGGCATCTACTCGGCGACGAAGGCGGCGCTGTGGTCGGCCACGAACTCGCTGCGCCTCGAGCTGCAGCCCGCGGGCGTGCAGGTCGTCGGCGTGCACGTGGGCTACGTCGACACCGCGATGGCCGCGGGCGTCACGGACGCGAAGACCGACCCGACGACCCTGGTCGCCGACGTGCTCGACGCCCTCGAGGCCGGCGAGCACGAGGTCCTCGCCGACGAGACCTCACGCCAGGTGAAGGCGGGCCTGTCGGCGCCGCTCGAGGCGCTCTACCCGCAGCTCGCCGCGCGCTGACCGGTGACGACGAGGAGGCGCGGTGCCGGCCCGACCGGCACCGCGCCTCCTGCGGGCTCAGCGGGACGCGGGGCGGCGCAGGATCAGGTTCGTCATGACCTGCGTCATCACGGCCCGGTCGTGCTGGTCGCGGAGTTCGATGCGGGTGCGCACCACTCCCCGGTCGGGACGGGACGCCGAGGGGCGGGCGTCGACGACGGTGAACCGGGCACGGAGCACGTCGTCGGGGCGGACGGGTGCCGACCAGCGCAGCTCGTCGACGCCGGGCGACGCGACGCTGGCGGCCTGGTTGAGGTAGGACTCCACCATCAGGCGCATCATCACGGCGGTGGTGTGCCAGCCGCTGGCCACGAGTCCGCCGAGGGGAGTCGCCTCGGCCCGTTCGGCGTCGACGTGCATGTCGTGCGGATCGAACCGGCGGCCGAAGTCGACGATCTCGTCCGCCGTGACGCGGTACGAGCCGTGCTCCATCGTGAGGCCGGGCACGTAGTCGTCGAGGAAGCGGTCGGCGAGCCGATGCGCGAAGGGCGAGGTGTCGTCGGCCGCGGCTGCGGTCCCGTCCGGTTCGTAGGGCACGCCTTCACCCTAGGTCGGCCGAGACCCCAGGAAGTCGCCGAGACCCCCACGCGCGAGCAGGGGTCTCGACGACTTCCTGGGGTCTGAGCCGAGGAAGCGCGGTGCCGGTCGACCGGCCCGCGTACGATCTCGGCATGAGCCGCTTGGACGACATGCCGTTCGCCAGGGTCTACCCCCTGTACGTGGCCAAGGTCGAGCGCAAGGGCCACATGAAGGCCGAGGTCGACGAGGTCGTGACGTGGCTGACCGGTTACGACCAGCAGCAGATCGACCAGCACGTCGCCGACGGAACCACGTTCCGCGACTTCTTCGCGGCCGCCGATCTCAACCCCCGGGCCTCGCTCGTGACGGGTGTCATCTGCGGTGTCCGCATCGAGGCCCTCGACGACGAGCTGACCGCGAACATCCGCCGCCTCGACAAGCTCGTCGACGAGGTCGCGCGCGGCCGCCCGATGGCGAAGGTGCTGCGGGAGAGGTGATAGGTGGGCGGTGACGC
>NZ_LMLG01000006.1:186729-342442 GCF_001421865.1 Frigoribacterium sp. Leaf44 | reverse complement strand
GCCGAGACCCCCACTCGCAAGCAGGGGTCTCGGCGACTTCCTGGGGTCTGAACGCCGAGGAGGCGCGGTGCGGGTCGACCGGCTCGCGCGAAGCTCACCGCTGATCACGACCCCCGTCCGGCGGCTCCGAGGTCGGCGAGACGCCGCAGCCCCTCCTGCGAGGGCGACCCGGGTTCCGCCGTCCAGACGATGGCCGTGTGGCCGCCTCCGGCATCGAGGGCTCCCCAGTCGAGTGTCAGCTCCCCCACGACGGGATGCCGCAACACCTTCGTGCCCGTGCCGCGAGTCGCCACCTCGTGCGCCGTCCAGAGCCCCTCGAACTCGGTGCCGAGGGCGACGAGCTCGGCGATCAGCGCCTGGAGTCGAGGGTCTCCCGGATCACGCGCACTGTCCATCCGCAGCTGCGCGAGGGCGAGGTCGACCACCCCGAGCCAGTCCGTGTACAGGGTGCGCAGGGCGGGGTCGGTGAACAGCAGCCGGATGAAGTACCGCTCGCCCTCGGGGACGGCCGAGAAGTCGGTGATGAGGGACGCCGCCATGGTGTTCCACGCGACGACCTCGGTCCGGGGGCCCATGACGAAGACGGGCGTGGCCCCGAGGTCCTCGATCATCCTCAGGACGAAGGGGGCTACGCCCACCGACACAGGAGGCGCGTCGTCGGGCAGGACCTTCCCGGCCAGTCCGGCCAGGTAAGCCCGCTCATCCGGGCTGAGTCGGAGGACCCGAGCGAGATCGTCGAGCACGGGCGCCGACGCCGGGAGTCGTCCCTGCTCGAGACGCGTGTAGTAATCCGTGCTGATGGAGGCGGCCCGGGCGACCTCCTCGCGGCGCAGTCCGGGGACGCGTCGGGGGTGCTCGTCGTCCGTCAGACCGAGGTCGTGGGGCTGCAATTCCGCTCGCCGGGCACGGAGGAAGTCGCCGAGCTCTCGCCATTTCGGTTCCGCTGCCATGCGCCGATCCTGCCAGCCCTCCGTCGCGACGGCGGGACCGCTGGTCCTGCCGCCCGCGACGAGCTGGGGGGTCATTTTCCTTCCCCTGTGGAGCGCCGGATGCGAGTGGCAACGTGATCTCACGACACCGGAAGATCCCCTTTCGGTGGCGACAGGAGGACACCATGAAGGCCATCGGCCTCACCGCATTCGGAGGACCGAGCGTCCTCCACCCCGTGGACGTCCCCGAGCCCCACGCAGGGCCCGGAGAGGTCCGCATCCGCGTCCGCGCCGCGGCCGTGAACCCGGTCGACACGATCATCCGCTCCGGCGGCTTCGCCGGCAACGACGGCGCCGTCGTCGAACCGGTCGTCCCCGGAACGGACGTCACCGGCGTCGTCGACGAGCTCGGCGACGACCTCGCCACCGACGAGGGCTTGCAGCTCGGTGACGCGGTCATCGGATTCGTGGTCCCCGAGGCCAGCCACGGAGGCTACAGCGAACACGTCGTCCTCCCGGCGGAATCGGTCACCCGGCTGCCCGGCGACCTCACGTTCGTCGAGGGTGCGTCGTTCCTCTCCAACGCCCTGACCGCCGAGATCACGCTCGAGCACCTCGCTCTCGACCCCGGAGCGACCCTCGCCGTGACCGGTGCCACCGGAGCCGTGGGCGGCTACCTCGTCGAGCTCGCCGTCCGCCGAGGCATCACCGTCATCGCCTCGGCATCCGAGGCGGAAGCGGAACTCGTCCGGGGCTTCGGGGCGACCCACGTCATCGACCGCGGCGAGGACTTCGCCGCCGGAGTCCTGGCCCTGACCGGGGGCCGTGGCGCCGACGCCCTCGCCGACCCGGCGATCGTCGGCGAATCCGTCTTCGGTGCCGTCCGCGACGGAGGACAGGCGGCGTTCTACCTCCCCACCGACAGCACACCCGGTCGCGACGTCCAGGTCTTCTCGTCGTACGTGATGCGGTCCCACCGTCGCCACGACGTCATCAGCGCACTCGCGCAGCTGGCCGACCGAGGTGAGATCGCGACCCGTGTCGCCGGCACGCTCCCCGCGGCCGACGCCTCGACCGCCCACTCCCGGCTCGAGCAGGGCGGCCTCCGCGGCCGTCTGATCCTCGAGTTCTGACCCACCCGATCCCCACTCCCGAACCCAGCTCCACCACAAGACAAGGACATCCCATGGACATCGCCGCACCCCTCCCCAGCGTCGGACAGACCTGGCTCGCCGACCTCGGCCCCGACACGCCCCTCGGCCACTTCACCGTCGAGATCACCTTCGACACCGAGACCCAGGTCTCGTTCCTGGTCACGGGCGGTGCCATCGAGGGCCGTCACGAGACGATGGAGTACACCACCACGAAGGTCCGCGACGGTCTGCACGTCGTCCGCTGGACCGAGCCCGACTCGGGCGACCACGTCACCCACATCGAGGACTACACGAACGGCGCCTGCATGGCGAGCTCCGTCATCGGTGGCGAGTTCGTCCAGCTGCACGGCACCTGGACCCGCGTCCGCTGACCCCGGCCGGCCCCGGCACCGGTTCCGATGCCTCCGCCGACCACGGGTGCCGAGGCAGGGAGGCCCTGAGCGGGCCTCCCTGCCTCGTGGCGCCCCGCCTACCGTCGACCCCGACTCGACACCCCTGAGAGGAACACCATGAAGGCAACAGTCATGTACGGCGCCGGCGACGTCCGCGTCGAAGACGTCCCCGACCCCGTCGTCCAGAAGCCCACCGAGGCCCTGATCCGTGTCACCTACGCCTGCGTCTGCGGCTCGGACCTGCACCCGTACCACGACCTCGGCGACACCCCCGAGGGCCGCCGCATGGGCCACGAGGCCATCGGCGTCGTCGAAGAGATCGGTGACGACGTCCGCACCCTCTCCGTCGGTGACACCGTCATCGTGCCCTTCGCCTGGTCGGACGGCACCTGCCCGTTCTGCCGTGACGGCATCACCACCTCGTGCGTGCACGGCGGCTTCTTCGACGGTGCGCCCTCGGCGACCCAGGCCGAGAAGCTCATCGTCCCCGAGGCCGACGGTACCGCCGTCAAGATCCCTGCCGGCACGGACGAGGCACTCATGCCGAGCCTGTTGACCCTGTCCGACGTCTACCTCACGGGCTACCACGCCGCGGTGCAGGGGCAGGTCGGCCCGGGCAAGACGGTCACCGTGATCGGCGACGGCGCCGTCGGTCTCTCCGCCGTCCTCGCCTCGAAGCAGCTCGGTGCCGAGACGATCATCCTGATGGGCCGCCACACCGCCCGCACCGACCTCGGTCGCGAGTTCGGCGCCACCCACGTCGTCGCCGAACGCGGTGACGAGGGTGTCGCGAAGGTCATGGAGATCACCGGCGGCGAGGGCTCGCACGTCGTCCTCGAGGCCGTCGGTCACATGCCCGCCTACGAGCAGGCCTACGGCATCGTCCGTCCCGGCGGCACCATCAGCCGCGTCGGCGTGCCCCAATACGAGGAGGCGCCGGTCGGCTTCACCTCGCTGTTCGGCAAGAACGCGACCCTGACCGGTGGCCCTGCCACGGTGCGCGCCTACCTCGAGGCCGCCATCCCGCAGGTGCTCGACGGCACCATCGACCCGGGCCGCGTGTTCGACCGCGAACTGCCCCTGTCGGAGATCGCCGAGGGCTACCGCCTGATGGACTCCCGCGAGGCGCTCAAGGTGCTCATCCGCCCGTGACGACCGAGGAGGCGCCTGTCGAGCGAGCGGGCGCCTCCTCCTCCCCGCGGACGAACGGTCCCGCACCTCCCCCTCCCCCTCCCCTCGAACTCAGAAGGAGTCTCACGATGCCCACCTTCGACCCAGCCACCCTGGCCGCCATCGGCGGTACCGACGACTTGCACGTCTCTCCTCTGCGGGACGACGGCGTCACCCACGGCACCCCCACCTGGATCTGGTCCGTGGTCGTCGACGACGCGCTCTTCGTCCGCGCCTACAACGGGACCTCGTCCCGGTGGTACCGGGCCGCGATGAAGCAGGGCGCAGGACGCATCCGCGCCGCGGGCGACGAACACGACGTCACCTTCGAGGCCGCTGCGGGTGTCGCCGACGACCTGGTCGACGCCGCGTACGAGGCGAAGTACCACGGCAGCCCGTACCTGCCTCCCATGCTCACCGCGAAGACCGTCGCGGCGACGGTGAAGATCAGTCCGCGCTGAGCGTCGCTACGACACCGGTTCGACGAAGGGGCTCCGCACGTTCTGCGGAGCCCCTTCGCCGTCGTCGTGACCCCGGCAGCCCGCCGGGCCACCGGGTCGAGGAACTGCCGGTCAGAGCGCCTCGGGGAACGCGTTGCGCCGCCCGTACACCGTCAGCGCGAACGCCACGACCCCGAACCCGATCATCAGCACCGGCAGCACGAGTCCGTCCACCACGGTCAGCAGGGCGGCGCCGACGATCCCGGCGAAGAAGATCGCCACGTTGAACGCCACCGGCAGGAAGGCGCCCCCTGCGGTGGTCACGTCGGCACGACGCGCGCCCGTTCAACAGAGCAGGGCGTCGCGTCGCATGCCGTGCCGCAGACAGGAGAAACCGCCATCCGGGCACGGATGGCGGTCTCCCCGGTCGCATCTGCGGGTTAGCTGGTCCTCGCCGCATTCTTGTGAAGCGATCCCCGAAGGGCGAACCACACCAGTGGCCCGACAACGGGGGCCACGACGACCACGATGAGCCAGATGGTCACCATCTGTGCCGACATCGCCTTGTCGCGAACGATGGAGACGATGGCACTGACGAGGAGAACCGAGCCAGCCAAGAGGACTACGGACCAGAAAAGGTCGAGTGGTGCGAGTCCGAACATGAAGTTCTCCTTCTTCCTAACTTACGTTCTATTTTAGGCGCGGGCGACGGATGCCCCACCGGTGGTCGTCCGCAGGTCGAGCCAAAACGGGGTGTTGCCCCATCCCCCGGCAGACAGGTTGAACTGGTGACGGATGTCGCGGCCGTTGTTTCGTGAGAACGCGATCTCATTCGAGACGGCCAGCACGGTGACGACCTTGTTGGAATTCGCGATGAGCTGCGACTTGGACGACGTCGGGGTGATCTGGTAATTCGCGTTGAAACTGTTACTCCACGTGACACCGTGGTAGTAGACGTGGCAGCTCTGCGCGTAGCGAACGCCTCCATTGTTACCGAAGACACAGTTGCTGACGCCCTGGGCTTGAGTGGAGACTCCACCCGTCTTGGGGGGCAGCACGACATTGCTCTTGGCGGTTCCGTCCAAGAACGGCTTCGCCTGAGCGATCATGGCCTGCAGTTCGGCGGGACTAGCTTGGCGCCCCTGCTCAATGCCCATCTCGGTGTAGGAACCGTCTGCGTAGACGTCCTTCGTCACCTTGTAGTCGCCCTGCTGCTTCGTGGTCGACGACACCGCAGCCTTGCCAGACGCGGCGTCCCACAGCTCGCCGTCTGTAACTTTCTGCAACAACTCGGCCTGCTGCGCCGGAGCGATGTCGGAAGCTGCGAGAGACGACTTCGTCTTCTCGAGTTCGACCTGGCTCACACCCGCCGGGGCGGCGATCGCCGGCGCTCCCATCAACGTGGTCCCCAAAACGCAAACTGCTGCCGCAACACTGAGGCCTACCATCTGCTTCTTCATGCAATTCCCCCTTGAACTGTGCGTTGAAGCCCCAAACATACAAAGGGGTCTGCTTTTTTTTCAACCCCCCTCGAGATGTTGCATCTGCTGCACTTTCTTCCCCTTGCCGTTGAGGAGGTGAGCATCGATGATGCCCAGGGCCGAGCCGGTCAGAGCGCCCCGGGGAACGCGTTGCGCCGCCCGTACACCGTCAGCGCGAACGCCACGACCCCGAACCCGATCATCAGCACCGGCAGCACGAGTCCGTCCGCCACGGTCAGCAAGGCCGCCCCGACGATCCCGGCGAAGAAGATCGCGACGTTGAACGCCACCGGCAGGAAGGCGTTCGCGACGTCGGCGTTGTCACCGCCGACGGTGGTGAGCGCCGCCTGCAGCTGGGCCGACGCGCCGCCGAACGTGACGCCCCACACCACCGCGGCGACGACCACCGCCGGCACTGAGGCGTGGCCGACGAGCAGGACCACCCCCGCGACGACGAACAGGGCGACGCTGCCGTGCAGCAGGGCGCGCGGGTGCTGGTCGAGCAGCGCCCCGGTGACGACGATCCCGCCGATCGAGGCGATGCCGTAGATCAGCAGCGTGACGTCGACGCCGAGCCCCGACCCACCGGCCCGCAGGTACGGCGAGACGTACGTGTAGATCGTGTTGTGCGCCAGCATCCACGCGGCGATGACGGCGAGGATCACGGCGATCCCCGGGATGCGGAACACCCGCCCGAGCGACAGCCGTGCCCCTGCGGGTGCCGGTGCCGCGTCGGGGACGATGCTCGCCACGAGCGCGAAGACGACGACCCCGAGCAGGGTCAGCCCGCCGAACGACCACCGCCAGTCGAAGGCCGTCCCGAGCCACGAGCCCAGCGGCGTCCCGAACGCGAAGCCGACGGGCGCACCCGCCGAGACGATCGCGAGCGACAGTCCGGCACGGTCGGGCGGGCTGATCCGGCGTCCGTAGGCCGCGAGCATGCCCCAGATCACACCCGAGAACGCGCCGGCCACGAACCGCGACACGAGGGCGAGGGCGATGACGGGCGAGAGCGCCGTCACCGTGTTCGCGACGACCAGGCCGGTGATCGCGATGAGGAGGAGCGGCTTGCGTCGCATCCCCCGGGTCAGCGTGATGGCCGGCACGGTCGCGACCACGGTGCCGAGTGCGTAGGCGCTGATGAGCAGTCCCACGGCGCCCTCGCTCGTGTCGAGGCCGTCCGCGATGACGGGCAGCAGGCCCGCCGGCATCGTCTCCATCGCGACGAGGATGAACCCCATCGTCGCCAGGACGACCAATGAGAACACCGGCAGCCGTTCGACGGGCCCTCCGGCGACGGAGGCGCGGGGCACGTGGGTGGGGACGGGCGCTGTCGACATGGTGAGGTCCTTTCGGGCGCGGGGATGCGCCTCCTGGGGGTGAGCCCGGTGGTGCGGGAGGAAGAAGGAGGCGCGGGTCAGGTGACGGGGTCGGCGGACCGGGCGCGTTCGACGACGTTCTCGGTCGCCGCCCACGAGGCGAGGAGGCGCAGCCCCTCGTCGGACGCGGAGCCCGGGGCGGCCGTGTAGACGGTGAGCGAGTGCCCGGGGGTGTCCTGGAGTTCCATCACCTGGAAGTCCAGCGCGAGCAGGCCGACGGCCGGGTGCCGGAACTCCTTGGCGCCGGTGTAGTGGCGGCGGACGTCGTGGGCGGCCCAGCGGGCGCGGAACTCGTCGCTGCGGATGGACAGCTCGCCGACGAGGGCGGCGATGCCGGCGTCGTGCGGGTTGCGTCCGGCGTCGCGTCGCAGGATGGCGACGTTGACGGCGGCTGCGCGCTCCCAGTCGGGGTAGAAGTCGTGGGCGCCGGGGTCGAGGAAGATGTAGCGCGAGTGGTTGGCGGGGCGCAGGGTGCTGCGGTACATGTCGGAGTACAGGGCGAAGCCGAGGGCGTTGGCGGCGACCAGGTCCATGCGGGTGTTGGTGACCATGGCGACGGCGCCGGTCATGGCGTCGAGCATGTGTTGCACCGGGGACTGGGCGATCTTCTGTTCGCTGGTGACCGGGGGCTTGCGGCGGGAGGGGACGGAGGCGCGGGCGAGGTCGTAGAGGTGGTCGGTTTCGGCCTGGTCCAGGCCGAGGGCGCGGGCGATGGCGTCGAGGACGCTGTCGGAGACGCCGCCGAGGTTGCCGCGTTCGAGGCGGGTGTAGTAGTCGACGCTGACGCCGGCGAGGCGGGCGACCTCGTCGCGGCGGAGCCCGGGGACGCGTCGCTGGCCGCCGGCGCTGACCACGCCGGCCTGTTCGGGCGAGAGGCGTGCGCGGCGGGTGGCGAGGAAGTCGCGGACCTCGGCTCGGTTGTCCATGGCTTCGACCCTACGGTCGGTGGTTCCGGGCAACCAGGCCCTGTCGGGGCCAGGTTCGGCGGGGCCTGGCATGCCGTGGGGTGGCTGTGGTCGTGACGGTCGCTCAGCACCTCGGTAGGGTCGTGGCACCAGCACCACTCGACGACGGGGGACCGAGATGACCGACGGACGCGACTACGACGGGCAGCAGGGGCAGCAGTACGGCGGGCCGCAGGACGGGGGCCAGCAGTACGGGGGGCAGCAGTACGGCGGCGTGCCGCAGGCGCCCGGGGCGGGGCACGACGGCGGGGCCGTCCAGCGTCCGTCGCGGGGGTTCGAGATCGCCGGCTTCGTGTTGTCGTTCTTCGGCTTCCTGGCGATCGCCGGCCTCATCATGAGCACGATCTCGTTCCGCCGCCTCGGCCGAGCCGGTCAGCCCCGAGGCCTCTCGCTCGCCGGCATCATCATCTCGATCGTGGTGCTGCTGCTCACCGTCGCGTTCATCGTCGCGGCCATCGTCGGCGCCTCGACCCTCCTCGAGACCTGCGCGGACCTCGGCCCGGGCACCCACGTCGTCGACGGCGTCACCTACACCTGCAGCTGACCCTCGTAGGCGTTCCGGCGAAGTGAGGTCGCGGCGCGGCTCGCCCTGACGGCCGCCCCTGGCCTCGCGGCAGGAGGCTTGCGTCGGCGTGCCTACTGCTTTTCGAGACGAACGGTCGTCGTGGTGCCCATCAAGCTGGCCTTGTAGCTGAGCTCGCCGCCGTCGACGGTGAACTCCTTCGTGTCATCGGTCGAGGCGAGCATGGCCGAGTCGGTCGCGGCAGCGTCGCGGGCCGAGGACCACGTGTAAGGCGACGCGTCGTCGGTGGGAGGCGTGAAGGTGCCCACCCAGTAGATCGACTCGGTGTCGCCACCGTCGCTGACCCAGTTGATCGAGATGGTGTCGCCGGTGATGGTCGCCGCTTGGTAGGCGTCCTCGCTCCCCGAGTTGGTCTGCTTCCACGACCCGGTGAGGTCGGGCACCGGAGCCGCTTCGGGTGTGGCCTCGGCGGAGGCGGTGCTCGTCGCAGATGAGCCACTCACTAGCCCTGTCTCGCCTGCGTCCGAGGGGGCAGGGCTGCTGCAGCCGGCGAGCGCCAGAGCGGAGACGAGAGCGAGCGGGGCAAGTGCGGCGATGAGCTTCTGCATGATGACGCCATGCTCCCAGACTTCTTGACGATGCCTCAACGCCCGTCAGCCCATCGACTCGTTGTCAGAGGGGGGCGAGCAGAGCGGTGCAAGCGCCGATGCGGCAGTGGTCGTCCATGTCGGCGTGCTGAGCGCACCCGCCGGCGCACGAGCGGCAGACGGCGAGGCCGGCCTCGATGACGGCGCGGGTGACGGCCGCGGTGGCCGGGCTGGTGCGCTAGGGGACAGCGAGGGTGGTCGCGTAAAGGTGGGAGCAGTTTAGGTCTGCTCGGACGCAGTCGGACATCACTGTTGGAATCACCTTTCGCGACTTCTTCGGGCTGTAGATCTCAACCCCAGGCGTCACTCTTAACCGGTGTCATCTACGGCGTCCACATCGAGAACGTCAACTGCTAGCTGACCGCCAACATCCGCCGCCTCGACAAGCTCGCAGCCGGGGTCGCAGGAAAATCACTGACAGCCTCGCTGTTGCGGGCGGAGCAGCAGTGGACCACATCAAAGCCCCTCACCGCTCACGCTCACGTCTGCTCAGAGTCCACCTCGACTCATAATGTCGATTAGCTCAACGCGCTAACTTGAACGCTCCTCACGAGCGTCACCGCGTACACATGTTCCTCAAAGCCTGCTGGCGTGGTCGTTCAACTGAATGAGGTGAAACCGAGGACCGCGGCACGGCCCCTGCGTGTGAGCCGTACCACCCACCGTCGGTCAAAGGTTCTTGTGAATCCAGTCGCTCGTTGCCCTACGCAGCCCGCGCCATGCAGCAACGCTAGTCAGCTCAACGACGAGCAGCTTGTCGTTTTCGTCCAAGAACGCGCCCGCAGCATCACGAATCTCCTTCGCGCTCTTATCGCTTACGATCAGCCACGCGCTCTGCAGCGAATGCGAGTACGTCCCATAGCTTTTCAAGTGCTCGATCAATTTGTCGTACTTTTGTCCCGGCGCAGACAAGTCGTAGGTAACAAGACAGCTGGTCATGAGTTCCCCCAAAGTCGTTGAGCGTCTAGTCTTTATACCGCCACTGACACGCGACTCTCTTTTCGACGACGCACCCCGCGTCTCAGTCAATGAGGCTCTCAAATGCTCACGCGGTTTACGTAAGCCTCGAGACCTCGAAGCTGGTTTCCGGCGTTGTCTCCAAGAGTTTGACCGTGCCACGATTCACTTGAAAAAGAATTACCCGGTCGGCATGGCGCAGTTCAACGCGGACCGCCGGGGGTGGGCCGACGATCTTGCGACACGTCACGCATAACTCTTGCGTCTGAGTGTTCAGCAGGCGGCTCGTGGTCAAGCAGAGCGCGTTCGAGGACGAGCGAGAGTACTGCGACCCTCGTGCGCACCGCATCGAAGCGGTACAGCGACGCTCTGCTTGCCAGAGTCGATTCCAGACGGGGCGAGCATCTAGGGTGTGAAGCTGGGGGAGTAATGAGAAAGACACGACCGACGCTGCGCGTGATCAAGGCCATGCCCGACGCACCAGCTGTCCTTAGGGCGCGCGACGTCATCCAGCGCGCGAAGAGCTCCGAGTTGCCTGAGGCCATCCTCGAGGAACTGCGGCTCGAAACTGTTCGCGGCGCCTTGTTGGACGACGCAGACCAGCGGTTCGCGGACGGCGGCGTACCCGACCGGCACGTGGAGGCTACAGCGGCTTATCACGCCCCGGTCTATGAAGTGCGCGACCCGTCAGGCGCTGGGTGGCGCGGAGCCATCATCCTGGACGACGCCGGCGATCCGTGGCTCGTACACGTCGACGCGCACAACAAGTTCCATGCGAGTGTCGCGAAGGCACTGAAGCGCGACAAAGGCAAGCTACTGACGACGGGTGAAACCGCCGGCGCCGCGAAGACCGCTCGGCCAACGGACCTGGATATGTGGGTGAGGGACTCTGAAGAGGACCGGCTACGCGACCACGCGCTGACCCGTGAGCTCATCAGTGGGCTGCGAGACGCTCTCCGGGCTGCCTTCAAATCAGAAGAGCCGTTTAGAACGGATACCCCACCTAGCCCTGCTGCCTCGGGCTCGCCTTCTACGTTCGCGTACACCGTGAGCACTCAACACGAAGATTCCGCGAAGACGGTGGCCCATGCGCACGAGACGATGAGCACGATCACGATCACGATGCCGAAGTCACCGAAACCTTACTCGATGTACGAGCGGTTGCTCTCCCACGGCATCATATATCTGCAGTCGGATACGAGCTGCTGGGAATCGGTGTACACCCACGATGAGCTTCGCGTAGACGTCTTCGTGACTCACGCGAAGCTCGCTCAGCTGCTTTCGGACGCCGAGATTGACCCGGAATCTTTCCCTCCCATGGTATCTCCGCCGACAGAACTCCACCATGTCCGCTCACACCACGTTATCGAAGGACTCGTGACCGGCACGGCCGTCCAAGGGTTGTGTGGACGCTTCTTCGTCCCCTCGACGTCTGAGTCAGCGAACCTACCCGTGTGCACTGTCTGCGAGGAAATGCACCCCTTCGCTCAAGAACTGCTCGACCAGCTGCGTGAGCGTGCTCAGAGCTGACTGAGGTCTCTTAGGGCCGTCTTGCTCAAGGCTCGACGGGCAGAAGTTGGTCTTGCCACAACCTCGGCAACGTGCTTGCTCGCGGCATCGCGGCGTTCTGCGAAGGCAACAACGTCGGCAACACGCACAAGGTGATGCGTCCCTTTGAGGTGGGCGGGCAGGACACCCTCACGAATTAGTTTCGTCACATGCGGGCGGCTGACATTCAGCATCGACGCCACCTGGTTCGGGCTGAGCGTGTCTTCGTTCTCGATGACGGACACGCCCGTGCCGCGTTCGACAGCAGCAAGCAGGTTCACCACGATCTTGCGTAGGGGCGATTCTGCGGGAAGCTGTTGGACGGCCTCGGACAACTGGGAGACCTCGGCGGGGGCGATGGCCGTGCGCGGGTCTATGGCAGTGATTGTCATGTCGTCTCCTAACTGAAATAACTGTAACTCGGCCTCTCCGTTTTAGGAAACGAAATGGGCAAACTGGCAGAAATCCCATGCGCGATGCGCGAGATCGCACAACGCCACAAGAGTGTAGACGTACATCCGGCAGACGGTCGCACGTGCGTGCGGGAGCGGGACGACGCGCATCGTGGGCAATGAAAGCGCGAACGCTGCGGCCCGTGCGCGAGAAGCCGGCGGCGAGACGACGGAAACGGGTCCCAACCTCGCCGGTCAGCCCGAGGAAATTTAAGACGTACGGGTCCTTGGCTAGCTGCCCGGCAAGGTCCGAGTCGGCCGAAGTGAGCTGTCCGGCGAAGTTCGACGGCGCCGCCCCCACACGCTGCCGGGTCTTGTTCATAATCTGGTTTAGGAGCACGTTCCGTGACCAGCCGTGGGTAACCGTGTGTTCGGCGTACTAGTCACGGGCCGCCTTGTCGTCGAGCTTGTCGAGGAGGACGGTGATGTGCCCCCAGGGCAATTGACCAACAGCTTGTTGGCCAGTTACCGGCGTCCCCGGCCACGCCTAAGCGAAGGCGCGCATGTACTTCAGGATTGACAGGAAAAACCCTTTCATGTCCGGGAACTCGGCTCGGAGGTCATCGGCAAGCCGGGCCAGTACCCCACTCCCCCACTCGCTGGTCGCTTGACGTTCAGAGAGGAGGTCACCGATGGACCAGTAGAGCTCAGTGAGGCCAGTGTTGACCTGGTGCCGAACGCGCCTCCGCGCGGCCCGAACCTGAGTCTTGAGGTCGGCCAGAACATGGTGTAGCCATCAGGGATAAGGTGCTGTGGCACGGAGATAAGCTTAAGTCTCGAGCAGGCGCGAGGAGCTGGCACCTGACCGGCCCGAGCCGGCTGCAGCTCCGGGTAAGAGATCGTGGCCCGACCGCTCAGAGTGGCCGGGCGAGCTCGCTGGCTCCATCGGGGCAGCCTCATCGCGGGGAGCTCTCCGTCATGAGCTCACGGCGCCGGTCCCCTTTCGACGTGCAAGAGCATCCAGTACTCGGCTTGATAAGGACCGCGCCGACGTCCACCTCAAACCGCAGGCGCGTAGCGGTGGAGCCGCAGGCGCTGCCACTCTCCCGATGACATGGCGACTAGCCGTTGGCGAGCTCTTTGCGGCCTCGCCGTCACCAGCATCGACGCAGCTGACGCGTTTGCCGATCCCCTATCGGACACATCGGCACAGCCAGAGGGATTCAGCCCCCCGAGAGGAATAAAGCCTCCTGACGCGTATCAAGCGCCCGCCTTCGGCCAGCTCAGCCACGGCTCCGAGACCGAATGGGTGTCAGGAAACTTCCCGCCCGGAAGTCCAACATTCACTGACGGCTTGGTAAGCCCTGGCCCACAGTAAAGCGCGCCGCACGGCCCGAGAGTCAATGGTCCAAGAATGGCTCTGGCATTCGGCCGAAAGACCAACACATCGGTGTCGGCTGTTATCGGCCGCTCAACACCCATTACAACTGTGCACCTGGTTCGTTTGCCGTTGCTAGGAGCGCGTCAGCGTAGCGATCGGATGCCGGTCGGACGTAGTCGGGCGAAATTCGGAAGAGCCAGATAGCAAGCATCACGAGCGCCCCGATTGCTGCGATCGCAATCGACCACCAACTCACAGCCACCGTCGTGGTCGCGGTCACGATGGCAAGACTAGTAGCGGCGACGAGTGCGGCAGACGCGGCGGCAAGGCCGTACGGCTTCGCACCGTAGAGGTTTCGTGCGGTGCCGTATTGCAGCAGTTCGGAGTAAACCCGCGGAAATCGAGCGTGGTCGCGGGTCATCTCGCGCATGCGTCCGACGGCGTCTTCGTACACGTCGTCCGCCTCAAGTGGGTCGTCCCGTTCGTCTGCTGCTGTCGGCAGTTTTACGCCGGTCATGGATTCCACGCGTCGATGCAGTTGCTGGATCTCGGCGGCGCGATGTTCGCGCCAGCGAAGCCGTTGCGCGGTGGGGTGGCCTCCCCAGTCTCGCCAGAGTCGACGCTGCACGTTGTTGCCACGGTCGCGGACCGTGCGCATGACGATCAGGTGTAAGCCGGCGGTCAGAGCGATTCCGATGAGAGACCTAACGATGCTGTCGATGCTACTGACCCGCAGGAAGACGACGATCACAAGGCTGACCGGAGCGAGGACTGCCATCGCTGGGCCGAGTTGCGTGGTGCGTTCGTAGGACTTATCCACAGTCGTTAGACGTCAAGCTCCAGCCACGGCAGCGGCTGTATGGTTACCCAGCCCGTCCGCGTCGGCGCGCCCCGCCCCCACATAATCGTTCGACCTCGGGTCGCGCAAACCTCGTAACCGCGGCGGGTGAAAGCGTTGGCGACTTCTGAACGAGGGAAGTCCTCGGCTTTTTTTCCCACGCTTACAAATGCTGTCCGAGTCTCGGTAGCGCCAACGATCGGACCAGCCAACCGGTCCATCACCTTGGTAGTCAGATTGTGCCGGGAGCCGTGATGTGGCACATCAAAGAAGTCAGGGAAACCGACGGAGTTTCGACCTGATGCGTCCATGAAATCGGCGGCGGCGGTCAACGCCGGCACGCCAGCATCGCCGGTGAAGAACGCCCGGCTCCCATCGACCTGGACGTCAAGAATGATACTGGTGTTGTTTCGGGACGTCGTGCCGTCCCCATCCGTCAACTCCCCCTCCCCCGGGTCGGTCGTGCGCGGCATGAGGACATTCTTCACCGCGGCCGCGCTCGCGCGGAGGATGGAGCTGACCAAGCTCTTCATCGATGCGGAGGAATTGTCCCCGGCGAGCATGTCCGTGTAGAAGTCCTTCGTTGGGCCAGCGACCAGGACGGCGCCGGAGAAAAACGTGCTGCCCGCGAACGCGCCGGTGGTGACGGTGGTGCCGTGGCTTCGCGCTAGGTCGATCAGCTCGTCGACTCGGTCGGCCTTGACCTCATCGGAGGTGTAACCGTGCTCTGCCGGGCGGTGAATGACGAGCTCCGTAACGGTGAGATGGTCAAAGATGCCGAACAGGCCGTTGATGTGGTCGTTGTCCGGATGCGTGCACACCATCAGATCGATGCGCGTTGTGGCGTAGTACTGCTGGACGTGCAGAGCGATGGCTGTCGCAGTGTCGGCGAATCCCCCGTCGATGAGCATCACTCGCTCTTGCGTCGTGCCCGGTTCAGTCAGCCGACACAGGATCGCGTCTCCGGTGTTCGCCTCTTCCCCGACCGGGATGAAGTCAACCTCAATCATGCGATGCAGTCCCCCCTTTAACTGTTCTCGTCCTACTTCTGAACAGGGTACGGGTTTGGTCCGACAGTAGGGGGACCCGCCGCACTGACCTGGAGACCAAAAGAGAACCACTCACTTTCTGCAGGGCACTCGGTTAGCCTCTGACCATTCACTGACGAATGGGGGCGGGATGGATTTCGAGAAGCTGTTGCGCGAGAGCACGGAGGCATTGCCCACGGCACCGAGGGAGGTGTACGAACAGCTGCCAGGGAAGAAGAAGGGCTACGGGTACCTTCGAGACGTTCAAGCCCAAATTTTGACTAAGTGGCATGAAAAACGCGAACAACGCGACATTGTCGTCAAGGTGAACACCGGCGGCGGGAAGACTATCGATGGTCTTGTCATGCTTCAGAGTTACCTCAACGGCGGGGTCTCACCGGCTCTCTTCGTCGCTCCAGACAAGTACCTAGTAGATCAGGTGATTGCCGAGGCGAGCAATCTCGGGATACCTGTCGTGAAGGACCCCGAGAGCGGCGCGTATTTGGCGGGTGAAGCTATCGGTGTGGTGACCGCAGCCAAGCTCTTTAATGGCCGGACCATCTTTTCTGACAATCGGCCTACGGCACCTCGGGTCCCAATTGGAGCCGTCGTCATTGATGACGCTCACGCAGTCATGACGACGCTGCATGCCCAGTTCTCTGTCGAGATAGCTCGTGGAAACTCCACATTCGACGCCCTCCTGGAACTGTTCGAGGCCGACCTCAAAGATCAGGCACCCGACGTTCTCTTAGATATTCGCGAAAAAACGGGGGGTGGTTTCGCCCGGGTCCCCTTCTGGTCGATCCACACCAAGATCGATCAACTTCGCACTGTGCTTCGGGCCTACAAGCCGGACAATCCACAAGACGCGGGCTTCGAAAGCATCCGCGAAATCTTGCCTTTGTGCCGGATTGTCTTCACCAGACTCGGGGTCACACTCGTCCCGCCAAATCCCGCCGTGAACCGCGTGCACAGCTTCGTTGATGCTAAGCATCGCGTTTTTCTTACGGCGACGCTCGCGAACGACAGCTCCTTGGTGACCGACTTTGACGCAGACGCAGATCTCGTTGCTTCACCTATCCAGCCGTTGACTGCCGGCGACATAGGTGAGCGCATGATTTTGGCGCCTGAGGAGATCAACCCATCAATTACCAGCGATGACGTGCGAAATGAGGTGGCGAAGCTTGCCAAGGAGTACAACACCCTGGTGATTGTCCCTAGCAAACCCGCTATTGCGCGCTGGTCGGCCTTCAATCCCACGGTTGCTGACAAGGACAACCTCAAGGAAGTCGTCGCTCAGATGAGGGCGAATCCGCGACTGGGCTTGGTGGTGACGGCGAACAAGTACGACGGTATCGATCTCCCCGACGAGGCCTGCCGCGTAGTCGTAATCGATGGGTTGCCTGAAGCCTTCAGCGGAGACGAGCGATTGAGTGCCCTGATGCAGCGGAATGTAAGCGGTGTCGATGACCGTCAAGTTCAGCGGATCGAGCAGGGAATGGGACGCGCCGTCCGAAGCAACGAAGATCACTGCGTTGTATTCCTGATCGGCCGCAGGCTCGCGCAGCTGACCGTCGATCCTCGAACCCTCGAGCGGTTCAGCCCCGCCACGCGGGCGCAGCTAGCCCGATCCCGGACCGTGGCCCGCGAGATGGAGAATGTTCCGCTCTCAAAAATTATGAGCACGGCCAAGCAGGCGCTCGAGCGAGAAACCGCGTGGGTCACATATGCGAAGCAAGCACTGCGAGCTCTCGAACCGACTGCCGCACGTATAGATGAATCAGCTACTCAGTCTAGAAAAGCTTTCGCATCCGCTTTAGGTGGAGATCTTTCTGGAGCGTGTCAACGCCTCGTCGCTGCGGCCGGCAGCTGTGATGACGAGCGCCAAGCTGGGCAGCTCCTCGAGCAGGCGGCGGTTTACGCCCAGCAGTACGACCCCGTGCGGGCACAGGAAGTTCTGGCCATCGCTCGGACGAAAAACCTCTACGTCTTGCGACCCCTGACAGGCGTCGTTTTCAAACTAGTCGCCTTCGAAGGTTCACAGGCAGAGAAGGTCGCTTCTCGAATCACCTCAATGTACGGGACAGCTGCGTCGCTACGCGTAGGTGTCGAAGCAATTGTGGAACGGCTCCGGTTCGATCCTCTGACAACTGAAGAGTTCGAAGAAGGAATCCTGGAACTTGGTCTGTTTCTTGGTCTTGGGTCCCAGCGGCCCGAACGACAGTTGGGGTACGGACCGGATAACGTTTGGGCAATCGAGCCAGGTCGTTTTTGGGTCGTCGAAGCTAAGAGTGGCGCTACAAGCGACTTCATCAGCAAGCGAGATGCCGGGCAGCTCGGTGAGGCATTGCAGTGGTTCGGTAAGCGCTACCCTGCCGACATTGCGGCCGTTCCAGTAATGATCCATCAGGAGAAAAAGCTTCACGGGTCGGCCACAGGGCCTGCGGGAATGAGGGTTATAAATGCTCGGGGACTGGCCGAATTCATAGTCGATGTCCGGTCCTTCGCCGAGGGGCTGGCCGCATCGGGTTGGACGGATCTCGCTGTCGTGAATCGTCTTCTTGTGGGCCACAAGCTCCACTCAGATGGGCTCGCGTCCCGACTAGCGGCCCCAACGGGAGGTACGGCAGCCTGACAAAATTCATGTCAAGGCATGCGTGCCGAAACTTTTTGGGTCGAGCTACCCGAGCGCTACACAGCGCGATAGACCGTTGAACGGGCCACTCCAAACATCTCCGCAATCTCGCTCGTCGTGTGGGCGCCGGCGCGGTGGAGCTGGACGAGGTGCTTCTCCTGCGAGGCAGTCAGTTTGGATTTGCGGCCGTGGAGCTTGCCTGCGGCCTTGGCGATCGCCATGCATTCCCGTGTGCGGGCTCGGATGAGGTCGGCTTCGAACTCGGCCACCATTCCGAGGACGTTGAAAAGGAGCCGGCCGACAGGGTCGGTGGGGTCGTAGACCGCTCCCCGAGGTTTAGGGCTACGCCCTTTTTCGTCAGCTCGTCCGCGATGTCGGTGGCGTCGCGCAGTGAGGGGGCGAACCGGTCGAGCTTGGTGATGACGAGCACGTCGCCTGCGCGGCAGGCTGCCAGTGCCTCCCGGAGTCCCGGCCGGGCTCGAGTCGTGCCCGACAACCCGTGGTCAACATGCACGTGTTGATCGTCAACACCCAGTGCTGCAAGACCGTCACGCTGTGCTGCGAGATCCTGTCCCGAAGTCGAGACGCGGGCGGATCCGACGAGCATCCGACGACTGTAGCGTTTAAACCCCATGACCGGGCAATTTGCGGGACAGGCATACGCGAATCCGTAGGCCATACGCTCCTTGGTCTCAGGCGACCAAGAGCATCTCGAGAACGTGTCCCGATGAACGACCGCCTATCGGACGCCACTCTGCTTACCGTCCAAAAACCCAAACTGGTTCAAAATGTCGCTTTAGACCACTCGGAGGTGGCGGCACGGCGATCTGGGCGCCGAGAACACGCAAGAGTCAACTGGACCTGTAGCAGTCCCTCGTGTGTTGCCCGTACCTATGTCACCGGCATGATGGGATCACAAATGGCGCACCGTGGGCTCAGGAATCCTGCGCGGCAATAGCCGAGGTCGTGCCACGGCCCGGGAGGGAAGCTTCAAGTGTTCGGGTCTCGTCGAATGAGAAAGCGCGCCGTGGAGGCGGTCGGAGCAGACGTGCGGGCCCTACGCGCGTCAGTCGATGCGTTTGCCCGTGACCAAGAGATTGACGCCGGTGTCGCGACGAGTCGACGTTGGGCGTTCGTATGGGTCGGAGGTATCCTCGCGTGCTTGTTCACGGCCGCGAGCATCGGGCTCGTTGTGGTGGCTCTACCCGCCTCGCCTACCGCCCCTGATCCTGGCCGAATCGGTGTTGTGATGCCCCAGTATCCGGACGGGACCGTGCAGGTGCATGCGTCGTTCAGCGGCGTGCTGGACTCGAAGGCGCACTTCAAACTGATCGTGAGCGTGTTGCCATCCTCGGAGGCGGAGGCCAGTCAGACGTCGGTCGGCGTCTTCTTCTGTGGCGCGATCCGCGAGGGTCTTGTACTCGAGCAAGTCAACACGAGCGAGACTCCGACAACAGCGCCAGTAGAGCCGGACGTACTCGAGTTCGATACCCGACTCGGGTACCGAACCGAGTGCGACTTCGTGAGGGTTTCTAGCGACACCTGGCAAGTTGCTCTGTACGGCACATCGGACCTCGCGTTGGCCACTACGGCTGGTGAAAGAGTTGTCTACGCTTTGCCTGGCGTGACGACATCGACTATAGAAGAAAACGTCAATGGCGAGCTGATGCGCCCCGTCCTGCACGACACGACGCTCCAAGTCGAAATGACTGAAGTTTCGTCCGACCTCACCGTCACCGCGTCCGCTCCGCAGATCCCGGCGGCGGGGGTCCTCGCCTGGTCGTTTGCGGACATTCGGGGGGTCAACGCACCGAGTGAGTATCGCGTCTCAGGCACCTTGGCCGATCGTGAGAACAGCTCGCAGGCGTTCCTGTTCATGGCTGGCGCGCTAATCGGACTTGCGGGGGCCGCGCTCCTCTGGGCAATCGAGGGGATCGTCGAGGTTGTTATCGCTCGACGGCGGACTCGTGCTGCAGCAGCGAGGGCGTAGCTTGTCAGCTCGACTTTCTCCACAACCCCGTAGTTCATGGCGTCGGAGAAGGCTTTCCTCTGCGCCTCGCTCTCAGGCCCGAATTGCAATGACAGATTGACCGACAGCGGCTCCCGCTCCTGAGCATCGTCTCGCTTGGCAAACACGGTCTCGCGAACAGAACCGTCGGGATCGACGCCGAAGGCGATTCCCCAGTAGGCGCTCCTGCCGTCCAACCGGTCGTGCAGCCGTGTTGCTTCAGCTGCGAGATCGTCCGGACGCGTCAGCGCGGCCGACTCGCGATGCACTTCTCGTAAGACCTCGACGGCGTAGTCCGCGGTGAAACGTCGCTCGATCTCGGGGTGAAGTCCCAACAGACGGTCGAGCTCGGGCGGTCCCATGAATCTAATCTCAGGCTTCGAACCAGGCCTCAATGCTCGAACCGCTTTGCGCTCAGGTGCGGTCACCTTGAAGGGGAGCACAAGAGTCCATGCCCATCCTTGGGACGGTTCGCTCTTGAGCGCCGCTGATAGCGATTTTTTCACCTGGCTGCGGCGGGCAATGTGCCCGCCTGACATTCCGCCATGGAAGTACTTGAGCTGATAGATGTGAGTCAGCTGGTTTGTCTGTTCAACCCGGACGTCAACATCAATTCCGCCATCGCCACCCCGGCCGTCCAGCGCCATCGCTCTTCGACCCTCCCGCGTTTCTTCTTGGACCAGAAATGTTTCGACCAATTCGTTGAAGGTCTTCTCGTCGATGTGTCGCCAGTCGATCTTCCTAGTCATGCTGCTCCCTCGATGGCTGCTTGGAGTAAATGTAGGGAGCACGTACGACGGTCACTGCGAGCCACCCGCTGGCGGCCAAACTCCAGCACTCGAATCGCGAAGGGGCCTACACGCGGTTCCGAAAGATCTTGCTCCTGCACTGTCGCAGAACGCTAGGTCCCCCGTGCCGAACGACCCCTACGCTCTGCTGCTGCCGCGCGGCGTCCCCTCCATGGCACGCTGGCCACCGCGCCTGTTGCTGGCGGTCCAGCGAAGTCCTCGTCGATGATTTGCTCGAACCGCATAGTCGAGGGGTCGTCACCGGTTTCGAGCTTGGCAACGTGCTCATCAGGGGTTTGGAGCGACAGCGCGTGAGGCTTACGCGCCTGGTCGCCATGTGGGCAACCTGCGGTTGCCCACAACGTCTCACCGCGTTCCTGTTACCGCTGCGTTACCGCTGTTCTCCGTCGGCAAAGAAAAGAGCCCCGGAATCCCCGTAAGTACAGGGGTTCTCAGGGCTCTTTCTGTGGCGGTACCGGTGGGATTTGAACCCACGGTGGAGTTAACCCCCACACATGTTTTCGAGACATGATCCTTCGGCCGCTCGGACACGGTACCGAGAGCGAGTTTAGTACATCCGGCGGCAGGGACGAAACCGGGGGATTGCTCGTCCACCGCACCGCGCCTCCTCGGGGTTGTGCACAGGGTGCACGGACGCGCGGCGCGGGCATCGAAGCCCGGCGTAGCCTCGGCCCATGCCCTCACGCCACACCGTCACCGCCTTCCTCTCGGGCGTCGGCGTCACCCTCGCCACCATGGCCGCCGCCGGCGCCGGCGTCAGCCGCTTCATGCAGCGCCGCAACGCGGCCGCCGCCGACCTGAACGCCTTGCTGCCCGTCCACTCCGCCTGGTGGCGCGACCGCTTCGACCGCAAGGGCAAGCTGCTCTACGTCGCGATGGGCGACTCCGCCGCCCAGGGCATCGGAGCCTCGAGCCCGGCCCGCAGCTACGTCGGCCGCCTCTCCGCGTACATGCGCCGCCAGAGCCACACCTCGCTGCGCGTCGTCAACCTCAGCGTCAGCGGCTCGACCACCTGGCTCTGCCGCAAGGACCAGCTGCCCAAGTTCGAGAAGTACGAACCCGACGTCGTCACGGTGGCCATCGGCGCCAACGACATCATCCAGTTCAACCCCGAGTCGTTCGAGAAAAACCTCCGCGTCATCTACGGCGCCCTGCCCTCACACGCGATCGTCGGCGACCTGCCCGCCATGTGGATTCCCGACCGCGAGAAGAAGCTCGTCGAGGCCAACGCCATCGTCCGCCGCGTCGCCGGCGAGTTCGGCCTCACCGTCGCCCCGCTCTACGAGACCACCCGCCGCCAGGGCTTCTTCCGCACCTACCGCAACTCGGCCGGAGACCTCTTCCACCCCAACGACCGCGGCTACCGCGTCTGGGCCTCGGCCTTCGAACCCGCCATCGCCGCCCGCCTCGCCCGCATCGCCGCAGACGAAGCCGCCACCACCCACGAGGTCCGCGAGGCCGAAGCCGTCGCGGCGCACACGGCCGCCGCCTCCCCGACGGACGCCTCCGCCGATGTCGGGGGCGCCTCCTAGGCTGACGGCATGGCTCGCACCACCACTCCCCCGTTCCGCTGCACCGAGTGCGGGTGGACGTCGCTCAAGTGGGCCGGGCGCTGCGGCGAGTGCCAGAAGTGGGGCACCGTCGTCGACGTCACCTCGGCCCTCGTCAGCGCCCGCGGCACCGCCTCGGTCCGCGTCGAAGGGGACCGCGTCGCACGACCCATCACCCAGGTCGAGGCCAACAGCGTCGCCTACTGGCCCAGCGGCATCGCCGAGTTCGACCGCGTCCTCGGCGGGGGCATCGTCCCCGGCGCCGCCATCCTGCTCAGCGGCGAGCCCGGCGTCGGCAAGTCCACGCTGTTGCTCGAGGTCGCGTCCCGCGCCGCCGCCACCGGCGCGCGCGTCCTCTACGTCACCGCCGAAGAAAGCGCCTCGCAGGTTCGCCTCCGTGCCCAACGCACCGGCGCCATGCACGACAACCTCTTCCTCGCCGCCGAGGTGGACCTCTCGGTCATCCTCGGCCAGATCGACCAGGTCGACCCCCAACTCGTCATCGTCGACTCGGTGCAGACCGTCTCGTCCTCGACAATCGACGGCATCGCCGGCGGCACCTCCCAGGTGCGCGAGGTCGCCTCGACCCTCATCCGCGTCAGCAAGGACCGCAACCTGCCCGTCCTCCTCGTCGGCCACGTCACCAAGGACGGCACCATCGCCGGCCCCCGCCTGCTCGAACACCTCGTCGACGTCGTCTGCCAGTTCGAGGGCGACCGGCAGACCGCGCTCCGCTTCATCCGCGCCCACAAGAACCGCTTCGGCCCCACCGACGAAGTCGGCTGCTTCGAGATGACCGGCGACGGCATCGCCGAGGTCGCCGACCCCAGCGGCCTCTTCATGTCGCGCAACGGCACCCCCGTCAGCGGCACCTGCATCACCGTCGCCATGGAAGGCCGCCGCGCCCTGCCCGTCGAGGTCCAAGCGCTCATCGTCGCCAGCTCGACACCCCAACCCCGCCGCGTCGTCAACGGAGTCGACTCCTCCCGCGTCGCCATGCTGCTCGCCGTGCTCGAACGCCGCGCCGGCATCCGCCTCGGCGACGCCGACGTCTACGTCAGCACCGTCGGCGGCATCAAGATCACCGAACCCGGCGCCGACCTCGCCATCGCGCTCGCCCTCGCCAGCGCCAGCCGCGAGAAACCCTTCCCCCAGACCATGGCCGCCGTCGGCGAGATCAGCCTCGCCGGCGAGATCCGCCCCGTCTCCTCCCCCAAACAACGCGCCTCCGAAGCACGACGCCTCGGCTTCACCCAGCTCGTCGACGCCGAATCCGGCAACCTGCGCGAAGCGCTCCGCCGGGCGTTCAGCGCCGCGGGCTCCGAACGCGACCGCGAGCTCGACCGGGCCTTCTGAGCCGACCCGGCCCGCGCCTCCTGAGCCGGGACACCCGCGTCTCTCGGCCCGACCCGCGCCTCGTGACCCGAGGCCGACTCGGGTGTGCTGACGCGTCCCCGATTCCTGACCCGGGCACCGGGCCGGGCCCGGCCGGCAGACGCACGGTCCCGGACGTCCGACACCGGGTGCGAGTGGGCAGAAGGTGCTGCTCGCACCAACCTGACGAGCACCTTCTGCCCACTCGACGGCCGCACCCGCACCTACACCCCCCGCGCGCACGAGCACCGCCCCATCGAGTGGTCCCGAACCGTCCCTCCGACGCACCCGCAGGACGATCTGCGACCACTCGACCCGCGCCTCCGGAACCGAGGCCCCACACACCGGCCCGACCCACACGAGGCCAGGGCACGAGTGGGCAAAAGATGTTCCTCCCCCGCAGACGACGAGCATCTTCTGCCCATTCGGCCCCACGTCCCGACCCCCCGAACCCCCGCACCGACCCGACATCGCCCGCAGCGGGGTACACCCCGGTCGGCGGCCTCACCAGGCACCTGCACCCCGCTCCACGCGGATTCTCAGCCCACACGCCGCGCTGGTCCCGGCCAACCCCCTGACCGGCCCTTAACCTGTGCCCATGTCGACGTTCAAGAACCCGGTCGGGCCGCAACCGCCCTCGGTCTACTGGCGTCGTCGCGCGGTGCTCGCGCTCGGTCTGATCGCGGTCGTGGTCATCATCGTGTTGATCGTCGTCCGCCCCGGGTCCGGCTCGGCAGAACCGGGTGCCGCCGCGACGACCTCCGCACCCCCGGCCGATGCCGCCCCCAGCGAACCGGCCGCCACCGAGACCGCCCCTGCGGCTGACGCCACCGCCGACCCGGCCGACACCTCGACCGAGGGCGCCTCCGACGCCGCGACCTGCTCGACCAGCGACATCGAACTGAAGCCGGTCACCGACAAGACGAGCTACGCCGCGACCGAACTGCCGCAGATCTCGATGTCGATCACCAACTCGGGCCGCGCCGACTGCTCGATCGACCTCGGCTCGGCGCAGCAGACGCTCGTCGTCACGAGCGGCGAAGAGCAGTACTGGTCGTCGAAGGACTGCCAGGTCAACGGCACCAACCAGGTCGTCACGCTCACCGCCGGCCAGACCCTCAGCACTCCCCCCATCGCCTGGGACCGCACGCGCTCGTCCGCCGACACCTGCGAGTCGACCTCGCGCGAACCCGTCACCGCCGGCGGCGCGACCTACCGCCTCGCCGTCTCGGTCGGCGACATCACCTCCGCCGACACCGCCCAGATGATCCTGAACTGACAGTGACCCACCCGTGAACGCAGCCACCCCCTCCTCCGAGCCCGTCGACCCGGCCGACCGCAACGGCACCTTCCGCTCCGAGTCGCTCGAGCTGGCCCTCGCCGCCCAGGACGCCGCCGCCGTCGCCTTCGCCTTGCGTCACGACGTGGTCGTCGTCCCGAAGCTCGTGCTGCCGACCGACTCGAGCGGAACGAGCGACACCGCCGCCGCCGACGCCGCCCCTTCCACCGGCGGCCCCGACGACGGAGCCCTCCCCGACGAAGGCGACCAGGTCCGCGTCTTCGGCCGCGAGAACACCGACAAGCGCATCCTGCTGCTCTTCTC
Source organism: Frigoribacterium sp. Leaf44 (assembly GCF_001421865.1). Classification (NCBI taxonomy): domain Bacteria; kingdom Bacillati; phylum Actinomycetota; class Actinomycetes; order Micrococcales; family Microbacteriaceae; genus Frigoribacterium; species Frigoribacterium sp. Leaf44. The sequence goes on along the minus strand of NZ_LMLG01000006.1, from coordinate 317,239 downwards.
GTCGGACGACACCTACGCCGCGATGGTCCCCGACGACCCCAACCGCCAGGTCATGCTCTACGACGCGCTCTCGCTGCGCGCGTTCCTCGAGGCCCACCTCGACGTCATCGAGCAGGTCTTCTTCGACATCGCCGGCCCGCACACCATGGCCGCCAACCCGGAAGACCTCCTCAAGGCCCTCGGCTAGCGCACGAGCCCCCCGAGCCCAGGAGGCGCGGGTCGAGTGGTCCCGAATCGTCCTCCCCAGCGGGGCGAGGGACGATTCGCGACCACTCGACCGGCCACAGCGAACGCGAACTCGAACGCGAGCTCGCGCGAACGACTACAGCGCGGGCAGCGCCTTCAGCATCCGCGAGTTGCCCAGCGTGTTCGGCTTGACCCGGGCCAGGTCGAGGAACTCCGCCACACCCTCGTCGGTCGAGCGGACGAGCTCGCCGTAGACGTCCGGCGGCACGAGCCCTTCGTCGCCCACGTTGAGGTACCCGTGCTTCTCGAAGAAGTCGACCTCGAACGTCAGGCAGAACAGGCGGCCGATCTCGAGCTTCCGGGCCGCCCCTTCGAGCGACTCGAGGAGGCGGTGGCCGACCCCCTTGCGGATCCACGCGGCGTCGAGGGCGAGCGTGCGCACCTCGGCCAGGTCGTCCCACATGACGTGCAGCGCGCCGCACCCGATCGGCACCCCGTCGGGCCCGACCGCGATCTGGAACTCCTGCACGTCGCCGTACAGCGTCACGAGGTCCTTGCCGAGCAGGATGCGCTTCTGCACGAACGGCTCGCACAGCCGCTGGATGTGCGGCACGTCGCTGACGACCGCGTTCCGCACCGTGATGCCGTGTCGGTCGGCCCCGCCGAGCCGGTCGGCACCGCCGACCCCGTCGACACCGGTGGGCGCGTCTGCCGCGTCTGACATGGGACTCCCTCGAAGACCACGACCCGAGGAGGCGCGGGCCGCCGCCCAGCCTAGCGACGCGTTCGCGACCCGGCCCCGGGTACGCCGAAGGGCGGTCTCCGTCGTGGAAGACCGCCCCGGGCGTCGAAGGCGACCCGCGCCTCCTTCGGTGTTGCCGTCGTGCTGTTGTTGCTGTCGCGCCTAGCTCTCGATCTCGGGGGCGTCGCCCACGAGGACCTCTTCGCGACCCGGCTGACGCGAGGTGGCGAAGGTGAACTCTCCGTCCACGAAGTCGACCTGGACATGGTCGCCCGCATTGAGCTCACCCTGCAGGATGCGCTCGGAGAGCCGGTCTTCGACCTCGTGCTGGATCGCACGACGCAGCGGCCGGGCACCGAGCGACGGGTCGAACCCGATCTCGATGAGCCGCTCTTTCGCGGACTGCGAGAGGACGGCCGTCATGTCGCGGTCGAGCAGACGGTCGGACAGGCGCTTGATGAACAGGTCGACGATCTGCAGCAGCTCTTCTTGGTTGAGCTGCGGGAACACGATCGTCTCGTCGACGCGGTTCAGGAATTCGGGCTTGAAGTGCTTCTTGAGCTCTTCGGTGACCTTCGAACGCATGCGCTCGTAGGAGGTCGCCGTGTCGCCCTCGATCTGGAAGCCCACGGGGCCACCCGTGATGTCTTTCGTGCCGAGGTTGGTCGTCATGATGATGACCGTGTTCTTGAAGTCGACGACACGACCCTGACCGTCGGTGAGACGACCCTCTTCGAGCACCTGCAACAGCGAGTTGAAGATGTCGGGGTGGGCCTTCTCGATCTCGTCGAACAGCACCACGGAGAACGGCTTGCGGCGGACCTTCTCGGTCAGCTGCCCGCCCTCTTCGAAGCCGACGAACCCGGGAGGGGCACCGAACAGACGCGAGACGGTGTGCTTCTCGCCGTACTCGGACATGTCGAGCGAGATCAGCGCGCCCTCGTCGTCGAACAGGAACTCGGCGAGCGCCTTGGCCAGCTCGGTCTTGCCGACGCCCGTGGGCCCGGCGAAGATGAACGAACCGGAGGGACGCTTGGGGTCCTTCAGGCCGGCACGCGTGCGGCGGATGGTCTTCGAGAGGGCCGCGATGGCCTGCTCTTGTCCGATGACGCGCTGGTGCAGGGCCTTCTCCATGAAGACGAGACGCGAGGTCTCTTCTTCGGTGAGCTTGAAGACCGGGATGCCCGTGGCCTGGGCCAGGACCTCGGCGATGATGCCCTCGTCGACGGTTCCGCCGGCTCCGGCCTCGCCCGAACGCCACGTCTTCTCGAGACGGAGGCGCTCACCGAGCAGCTTCTTCTCTTCGTCGCGCAGCGAGGCGGCCTTCTCGAAGTCCTGGTCCTCGATCGCGCCCTCTTTCTGGCCGCGGACGCCGGCGATGCGCTCGTCGAACTCGCGCAGCTCGGGCGGTGCGGAAAGGATCGACAGACGCAGGCGGGCGCCGGCCTCGTCGATCAGGTCGATGGCCTTGTCGGGCAGGAAGCGGTCGCTGACGTAACGGTCGGCGAGGTTCGCCGCCGCGACGATCGCGCCGTCGGTGATGGAGACCTTGTGGAAGGCCTCGTACTTGTCGCGCAGCCCCTTGAGGATGTTGATCGCGTGGGGCAGCGAGGGCTCGTTGACCTGCACGGGCTGGAAGCGGCGCTCGAGGGCGGCGTCCTTCTCGAAGTGCTTGCGGTACTCGTCGAGCGTGGTCGCACCGATCGTCTGCAGCTCGCCACGGGCGAGCAGCGGCTTGAGGATCGACGCGGCGTCGATGGCGCCCTCGGCGGCACCCGCACCCACGAGGGTGTGGATCTCGTCGATGAAGACGATGATGTCGCCGCGCGTGCGGATCTCTTTGGTGACCTTCTTCAGGCGCTCCTCGAAGTCACCGCGGTAGCGGCTGCCGGCGATGAGCGAGCCGAGGTCGAGGGAGTAGAGCTGCTTGTCCTTCAGCGTCTCGGGCACCTCGCCCTTGACGATCGCCTGGGCCAGGCCCTCGACGACGGCGGTCTTGCCGACGCCGGGCTCACCGATCAGCACGGGGTTGTTCTTCGAGCGACGGGAGAGGATCTGCATGACCCGCTCCATCTCTTTCTCGCGCCCGATGACCGGGTCGAGCTTGTTGTCGCGCGCGGCCTGCGTCAGGTTGCGACCGAACTGGTCGAGCACCTGGCTGCCGCCCTGCGCGCCTTGGGTCTGTTCGCCGCCCACGGCCACCGCCTCTTTCCCCTGGTAGCCGGAGAGGAGCTGGATGACCTGCTGGCGGACCCGGTTGAGGTCGGCGCCGAGCTTCACGAGCACCTGGGCGGCGACTCCTTCACCCTCGCGGATGAGGCCGAGCAGGATGTGCTCGGTGCCGATGTAGTTGTGGCCGAGCTGCAGCGCCTCGCGCAGGCTCAGCTCGAGGACCTTCTTCGCACGAGGCGTGAAGGGGATGTGGCCGGTCGGCTGCTGCTGGCCCTGGCCGATGATGTCTTGCACCTGCTCGCGCACGGCGTCGAGCGAGATGCCCAGCGACTCGAGGGCCTTGGCGGCGACGCCTTCGCCCTCGTGGATCAGACCGAGCAGGATGTGCTCGGTGCCGATGTAGTTGTGGTTCAGCATCTTCGCCTCTTCTTGGGCGAGGACGACGACGCGACGGGCACGGTCGGTGAATCTCTCGAACATCTTCTTTGCTCCCTAGGTGGCGGGGTGGTTGTCGCCACCGAATGTGCATCTGGCGCCCGCAGGGTTCGGCACCGGTTTACAGAGAGAGTAACCAGGCCCCGCGGCTTAATCTGCCCCTGTTCGCTGGGGGCATAGAGCAGTGCGCAGGCGGGCTGACAGGGCGCGCTGACAGGGGTGGCGGCTAGCCTCGCGTCCATGGGCAAGTTCACGGTCGGCCTCGTTCCGCACCCCACGAAGTCGGTGCTCGACAGCGTCGAGATCATCCGCGGCTGGACGACCCGCTCACAGGCGCACCTCGTCGCCATGACGAGCGACGCGGCCCGGGTCGGCGACGGCGTCGAGCTGGTCGACGAGCGCACCTTCCGCGAGCGCGTCACCGTCGTGGTGGCCCTCGGCGGCGACGGCACGATGCTGGGCGCCATGCGGCTCGTCGCCGAACGTCCCGTGCCCGTGCTCGGCGTCAACTACGGCAACGTGGGCTTCCTGGTCGAGGTCGAGCCGCACGAGCTGCCCGAGGCGCTCGACCGCGTCGGCCAGAAGCAGTTCTCGCTCGAACCGCACCACGCCCTCGAGGTCACGCACTCGACGACCGGCTTCGAGAACACCTACCTGGCCTTCAACGACGCCTCGGTGGCCCGCCGCCCGGGCGAGGGCGTCGTCTCGGCCGACCTCGTGCTCGACGAGACGCCCTACGGCTACTACAAGGCCGACGCGATCGTCGCGGCGACGCCGGCCGGCTCGACCGCCTACAACTACGCCGCGGGCGGGCCGATCCTGTCCCCCGCGATCGCGGCCGTCGTGGTCACCCCGGTGGCGCCGATGTCGGGCATCGACCGCTCGGTCGTCCTCGGCCCGCGCGAACAGCTGCGGTTCGAGATCGGCGACGGCACGCACTCGGCGGCGCTCGAGGTCGACGGCCGCGTGGTCGCCGACGTCAGCGAGGGCTGCGTGATCAAGCTCGTGCTGCGGCGTGACGCGGGCCAGGTGATCCGGCTCGACGCCGACCGGCACGGCCGCAAGGGCCGCCTCAAGCTCAGCCTGCTCGACCTGCCGCTGCGAGAAGACCAGCTGCTCGAGCTCGTCCCGACCGACGTCCGGGCCCGCTTCCGCGAACGCGCCGAGCGCGCCGGCGGCCTCGCCGGTGTCGCCCACGACGACGACACCGCCGTCACCGGCATCAGCCCCCTGCACTGACGCGGCCGCCCGGGGGCATCAGCCCCGGGCACCGACGCACCCGCCTTCAGGAGGCGCGGTGCGCGGTGGTCGCGCGCCGCGCCTCCTGCGCTCTGCCGCCGTCGTGCGGCCCGGCCGACGTCGTGCGGCCCGGCCGCTCGGCCGCCGCGAATCCGGGCGGCTTCGGCCACGGCGGGCGGTCGCGGACGCCCGACTCACACGAACACGCCCGCCCTGCCCTGGCCCCGGGCCCGGCCCCGGCCACCGGCCCCGGGCCCGGCCCCCTCACGAACCCGGGCGGCTTCGGCCTCGGCGGGCGGTCGCGGACGCCCGACTCATACGAACACGCCCGCCCTGCCCTGGCCCCCGGCCGCGGCCGCAACCTCGGCCCGGACCGGCCCGCCCCGCCTAGTACACCTCGCCAAGCGCCTCGGCGAAGACCTGCTCGGGGTCGCGGACGAACCCGCGTCGGGCGAACCAGGCGCAGACGTTGCGGCAGTCGCGTTCGAGCAGCTCGACGCCGGTCGGGTTGCTCGCGACGTCGACGAGCTGGGGCACGTCGATGGCGACGACCCGTCCGTCGTGGACGAGCAGGTTGTACGGCGAGAGGTCCCCGTGCGCGAAGCCGGCCCGGGCGAAGCCGATCACGATCTCGTGCACCTGCTCGAACAGCGGCCAGAGGGTGGCGCCGTCGTCCTTGACCTGGGCGAGGCGTGGCGCGGCTTCGACCCCGTGCCCGACGAACTCCATCAGGATCTCGGTGCCGCTGATCTGAACCGGGTACGGCACGGCGACGCCGAGGGAGTGCATGCGGCAAAGCGCGTCGAACTCGGCCGCGGCCCAGAGTCCGGCCTGCACCCGGCGCCCGTGGGCCGAGCCGCGAGCCATCGCCCGGCCGTCGCGGGTGTTGCGCACGCGACGGCCCTCGCGGTACTCGGACGAGCGGTGGAAGTCGCTCTGCTCGGGCCCGCGGTACCGCTTCGCGGCCAGCAAGGAGGCGCGGGCTCCGTCACCGGCGCCCAGAACGACGTCCGCCGGCACGGCTCGGTCGATCAGGTGGACGTTGGCCTCCTTGCCGGACTTGACGACGCCGAGCTCGGTGTCGATCGCGGCGGCGGAGGTGACGACCCAATCGGGCCACGGCCGGGGCCCGCGTTCGGTGGGGGTGGCGGCCGGCCAGGTGGACCAGCCCTGGTCGGCGTCGGGATCGACGGCGGAGAAGGTGGGTACGACGAAGTCGTCGGAGAAGGTCAAGCTGTGCTCCAGGGGAGGCGTGAGACCGGCCCGGCGGGCGCGACGAGCGTCGCGCGACTGTCGCTACGGGCGGAGGGTCTCGGGGTGAGTGGGGTACGCGTGGCGTGCGTTGACGGCAGTCATGCTCATCACCCCTCTCGTGGAGTGTCGCGTGGCCCGGCCATCTCGTGGCCCTGGTCCGCTCACGGTACCGCGCCGCGCCTCCCCTGTCGACGGTCGTCCGGGCCCGAGAGGCCGAGCGACGATCGGCCGAGTGGGCAGAAGATGCTGCTCGGACCCCGACGAACAGCATCTTCTGCCCACTCGATCGCGTCACGAGAGGCGACGACGCACGCGGGCGACGAGCTCGTCGGCCCGGCGGCCGCGGAGGTCGTCGTCCGTGCATCGGACGGTCCACCACCCGGCGTCGGCAAAGCGCTCACGGCGGAGGATGTCGGTGCGGAACCTCCACGGATCGCGGCGGTGTTCGTCGCCCTCGTACTCGACGGCGAGCTTGCACCACGCGTACCGGAGGTCGGGCCTGCCGAGGTAACGCCCGCGATCGTCGTACGTGCGCACGTTGATCTCGGGTTCGGGAAGCCCAGCCCGCAGCAGGAGGAGGCGTAGCTCGGTCTCCTTCGGCGACTCGACCCCGGGCCGCACGAGCTCGAGGGCCTCGCGTACACGTCCCACACCACGTCGACCCCGGGCGGACGCCACCGCGCGTCGGAGTTCGTCGACGGTGCGCCCTCGCGCCACGTCGAACTCAGACCAGGAGCCGAGGAGTGCGTCGCCGGCACGGACGAGGTCGTCGACCGTCATCAGAGACCCGCTCTCCACCCAGGCGACGACCGGATCGTCGACCGGCAGACCGTCGGCCAGCAACCTCAGACGAGCTGGCCCGGTCGATGCCGCGCCCGCACTCGTCACACCCTGGACGTCGAGGGACGACCGTGCCCGGTGCGTCACGACGCCCGGCCGACGTGGACCCCGTCCGTCGGTCGAGGTGACGTGCAGGGGTTCTCTGCCGTCGCGGACCCGCCACGGCACCGGGAGCCACCAGAGACCCAGGGCCGTCACCCGGGAAAAACGCCAGTCGTCGAGCATCACCGGAAGCAACGCCCGGGCACTCGCCAGCAGGGCGGTCTGCGGGTCGTGCGGGTCGTGCGGGTCGGAGCCCCGGCCGACGAGGCGCCGGACGCCGCGGTGGGGAGCCTCGAGGTCGGCACCCCGGAGACGCCCGACCCCGAGACCCGCACGGCGGGCCTCGTCGACGGCGAAGGGGCGATCGGCAAGCGGAAGGGGGACGACGATGCGCGGCACCCGTCGAGACTGACCGCCGGGACGCGGCCCGCGCCTCCTGATGTCGTCGCCTGGGGACAGGCGTGAGTACATCGGCTCTGGGGACCAGACGACCCCACCGCCCGAGTGGGCAGAAGATGCTGCTCGACGACCCCCGAAGGGCACCTTCTGCCCACTCGGCAGAACGGGACTCCGGCTGGCACGACCGAACGGCGACGAGTGGGCAGAAGATGCTGCTCGTCGACTCCGGACGAGCATCTTCTGCCCACTCGAGGGTCCGAGGCCGAGGAGGCGCGGTGCGGGAGACCACGCACGACCGGCGAGGCGGGCCGGTGCGAGGGTCCGGGCACGGCGAAGGGCCGCCGCCCCGGGATGACCCGGGGCGACGGCCCTCGCGTGGTGCGGCGTGCGGCGTGACCGCAGACGACCTACTGCAGGTAGAGCTGGAGGTCCTGGCTGACGGCCTTCGCGAACATGCGGAGGCGGGCACGGCTCTCGACGCGCGAGACGGCTTGGCGCGACGAGTGCACGCGCTTCGAGATCTCGTCGAGGGTCATCGGCTGGTCGTCGTCGAGGCCGAAGCGCATGCGGATCACGCGCGCCTCGTCCTCGGGCAGCGTCGCCACGAGGGCGTGCATGTCGCGGTTGAGCAGCGAGCTCTCGGTGGCCTGCGTGGGCGACGGGGTCTCTTCGTCCTCGATGAAGTCGCCCAGCTCGCTGTCTTCGGCATCGCCGACGACGGTGTGGATCGACACCGGCTCGTGCGAACGGGACTTGAGCTCGATGAGGTCGGCGACGTCCATGGCGACCTCTTCGGCCACCTCGTCGACGGTGGGCGCACGGCCCAGGTCGACGGTCAGGTCACGCTCGGCCCGCGAGATGCGGTTGATGCGCTCGACCGTGTGCACCGGGATGCGGATGGCGCGCGCCTTGTCGGCGAGGCCGCGGGCGATGGCCTGACGGATCCACCAGGTGGCGTAGGTCGAGAACTTGTAGCCCTGCGTGTAGTCGAACTTCTCGACGGCACGGACCAGCCCGAGGTTGCCCTCCTGGATGACGTCCATGAAGGGCAGGCCGCGCTGCGTGTAGCGCTTGGCGATGCTGACGACGAGGCGGAGGTTCGCGGTGATCATGCGGTCCTTGGCACGCTCGCCGTCGTGCTGCAGCCAGCGCAGGTCGCGGAGCATCTCGGCGTGGGCCTTGGTGCGGTTCTTCTTGACCGCGTCGGCCGCCTGCAGCTCTTTGAGCTTCTCGCCGGCGAACAGGCCGACCTCGATGCGGCGGGCGATCTCGGTCTCTTCCGCTGCGTCGAGCAGCGGCATGCGGCCGATGTGGCGGAGGTAGTCGCCGACCTGGTCGGTGGAGGCCCCTCGGACCTGCGACAGGACCTCGACCTCGGTGTCGTCGGTGGCTGTGGTGGTGTTGCGCGTGGTGACGGAAGTGGTCGTCATCGTTCTCTCCCTGCTCGAGTACTGACCTGGTGTCGCGTCGATTAGTTCGTGAAGCTCGTCGGCGTACTTCGAGTCTGGCGTGCAGAGGCGTGCGGGAAAAAGCTGGTGCAGGCCCTGACGGGACTACTCCGAGCGCACGTCCAGAGTTTCGACGTCGACGGGGTACGAAGGCGAACGACGTTTGACAGCAGCCCCGATCGGGTATAGGCGACCGCTATCACGCCGGGGGTACACATTCCCAGGTCGCTCACCGGAAACTCGGCCGCTGATCTGTCGGGGTACGACGAACGGCACCGCGAGCCCAGGAGGCGCGGTGCCGTGACCCGAGGACGCGCGCGTCGGCGACGCACCCGGTGGTGGGACGGACCGAGGTCAGACCGCGCTGCGACCGCTGCGGTCGGCCCGGCCGGCCCGAGCAGCGACGCCGGCGCGGTCGGCGAGGTCGGCCAGGTCGCGCGACTCGGCGCGCTCCTCGGCCTCGGCCTTGGCGCGCTCTTCGGCCTCGACCCTGGCGTAGACGGCCCGCTCGGTGCGGTCGGAGCGCAGCAGTGCCCTGACGATGAACCAGAAGATGAGGCCCACGACGATGGTGGGCGTCACGGAGAAGACGATGGCTCCGGCAAGGGACTCAGGCACCCGACCAGGGTACGTCGCCCTCCCGGGGAAAACCACGTGCACCTCTCGACGACGAGACGACGGAGGCGCGGTGCCCGACCGGCTCCGCGCCTCCTGCACTCGAGCACTCGAGCACCCGAGCACCCCACGAACCACGTTCCGCGCGATGAACCACGAAGACACGGGGTTCATCGCACGGAACGTGGTTCACGGGCGGACGAGCAGGCTCGCCGCCCGCCGCCTACTTGACGAGCGGGAAGAGGATCGTCTCGCGGATGCCGAGGCCCGTGATCGCCATCAGGAGGCGGTCGATGCCCATGCCCATGCCGCCGCTCGGCGGCATGCCGTGCTCGAGTGCGGTGAGGAAGTCGTCGTCGAGGCGCATGGCCTCGGCGTCGCCGCGGGCCGAGAGGGCGGCCTGCTCGACGAAGCGCTCGCGCTGGATGACGGGGTCGACCAGCTCGGAGTACGCGGTGGCGAGCTCGAAGCCGCGGACGTAGAGGTCCCACTTCTCGACGACGCCGGGCTTCGAGCGGTGCTGGCGGACGAGCGGGCTCGTGTCGACCGGGAAGTCGACCACGAAGGTCGGGCGGTCGAGCGACGGCTTGACGAAGTGCTCCCAGAGCTCTTCGACGAGCTTGCCGTGGGTCTCGTGCGGCACGACGAGGTCGACCGTGGCGGCGAGCGCCTGCAGGTCGGCGACGGTGGTCGACGGCGTGATCTCGACTCCGGCGGCCTCGCTGAGCGACTCGTACATCGGCACGCGGGCCCACTCGCCGCCGAGGTCGTACTCGGTGCCGTCGGCCAGGGTGACGAGGTGCGAACCGGACACGGCCATGGCGGCGTTCTGCACGAGCTCTTGCGTGAGTCGGGCCATCTGGTCGTAGTCGCCGTAGGCCTGGTACGCCTCGACCATCGCGAACTCGGGCGAGTGCGTCGAGTCGGCGCCTTCGTTGCGGAAGTTGCGGTTGATCTCGAAGACGCGGTCGATGCCGCCGACGACGGCCCGCTTGAGGAACAGCTCGGGCGCGATGCGCAGGTAGAGCTCGGTGTCGAACGCGTTGCTGTGCGTCTGGAACGGCCGCGCCGCGGCGCCGCCGTGCATCGTCTGCAGCATGGGCGTCTCGACCTCGAGGTACTCGTACGAGTCGAAGGTGCGGCGCAGCGATGAGACCGCAGCGGCCCGGGCGCGGACGGTGGCGCGGGCCTGGTCGCGCACGATCAGGTCGAGGTAGCGCTGGCGCACGCGCGTCTCTTCGCTGAGCTCGGAGTGCAGGTTCGGCAGCGGCAGGATCGCCTTGGCCGCGATGGACCACTCGGTGACCATGATCGACAGCTCGCCGCGACGCGACGAGATGACCTCGCCCTTGACGAAGACGTGGTCACCCAGGTCGACCAGCTCTTTCCAGTCGGCGAGGCGCTGCTCGCCCACCTCGGCCAGCGAGACCATGGCCTGGATGCGGCTGCCGTCGCCCGCCTGCAACGCGGCGAAGCACAGCTTGCCGGTGTTGCGGGCGTGCACGACGCGACCGGCGAGGCCGACGACGTCACCCGAGCGGCTGTCGGTCTCGAGCTCGGCGTACCGGGCGCGGACCGCACCGATCGTGTCGGTGATCGGCACGCCGACCGGGTACGCCTCGACGCCGGCCTCGAGCAGGCGGGCGCGCTTGTCGAGTCGCACCTGCTTCTGCTCCGACGCCTCGCGCGCGGCGGTGGCCGCCTCGTCGTCGGGGGTGGTGGTCGGGTCGGGCGCGGCGGTCATGTGTCAGGTGCTCCTGGGGTGGTGGAGGGGGCGGGAGGCGCGGGCCGGGTCAGGCGCGCGGGTCACCGAACGCGGTGGGGCCGTCGTCGAACGAGGCCATGTCGATGGTACCGGGGCCGACCGCGCCGCCGGCCTCGCCGAGGGCGGCGTCCATGGCCGACCGCATCAGCGGCGCGAGCAGGCGGCCGGGCTCGGGCAGGCCCAGTTCGGTCAGCAGTCCGACCGGCTGCGCGACGATCGCGGCCGAGAACTCGGTGGCCGTCGCGATGGCCTCGGCGTAGCGGGCCCGGTCGGCCTCGGCGACGATGACGGGCTCGGCACCCATCTCGACGACGAGTGCCTGCCCGATCGGTTGCACGGGGGTCGGCGCGGTCACGGCGCACCAGGCGTCACGCAGCCGGACGAGGTCGATGGTCGTGCCGGTGAAGGCGAGGGCCGGGTGGATCGCCAGCGGGATCGCCCCCGACGAGAGGGCGGGCCGCAGCACCTCGAGCCCGTGACGGGGCGAGGTGTGCACGACGAGCTGGCCGGGCTGCCAGGTGCCCGTCGCCGCGAGGCCCTGCACGAGGTCCGCGAGCTGGTCGTCGGGGACGGCGAGCAGCACGAGTTCGCTGCGCTCGACGATCTCGGGCACGGTCAGCACGGGCACGCCCGGCAGGATCGCCTCGGCCCGGTCGCGGCTGCGCTCGGACACGGCCGAGATGCCGACGATCGCGTGACCCGCGGCGGCGAGTGCGGCGCCGAGCACGGGCCCGACCCGGCCGGCACCGACGATGCCCACACCGAGGCGGCCGCTGCGGCGGTCGGAGCCGCCCGCGGGTCGGCGGGTGGCGTCGCGCGAGTCGCGGGGGTCGCGGGGGTCGGTCACGGGGTCTCCTCGCTCCAGCGGTGGGTGCGGTCGGCGTGGGCGGCGGCGACCGCCTCGCGGCCGGCGGTCGTGAAGAAGCCGAGGGCGTCGTCCTGGTCGAGCGCGCCGATCTCGGCCACGATCGGCCCCTGGACGGTGTGCAGGTGCACGGTCGCGAGCCGCAGCCGACGCCTCAACGGACCCTGCACGAGCCCGACGCTCTGCACCCGGGGCAGCGGCACGATGACGAGCTGACGCCAGATCGCGCCCTTGCGCAGCAGCAGCGCGCCCGGTGCCGAGCGGAACCCGTTGCGCCGCCACGAGAACCAGCGCAGCACGGCGGCCCGCCGCGGCGACACGGTGAACCCGCCGTCGGTGCCGCTCGACCTCAACCCGCCCTCGACGAGCGACAGGGTGTGCTCGGTCGTCGCCTCGACCGCGTCACGGACGGCAGGAGGCGCGGCCTCGCCGGCCACGGACGTCGCGTCCCCGAGCACCTCGCCACCGAGGACAGGAGGCGCGGCCTCGTCGTTCGAGAAGGCGTCCGTGGCCATGCCCGTCGCGGGGGCGACCGCCGCGGGGACGTCGGCCGACGCGCTCGACCCGGCCCGCGCCTCCTCGGCGGCGACGCCCACGGCGGCCACGCCGACCAGCTCGGGCAGGACGAGTTCGAGGACGCGGCGGACGTCGTCCTCGTCGCCGACCGGCAGGATCGTCGTGTTCTCTTGCCCGGCGGCACCCTTGGTGCTCGAGCGCGAGGCGCGGTTGATCTTGACGTCCCACCAGCCGAACGGGCGCCAGAGCAGCGGTTGGCTGACCTTGACCGAATGGATGCGGCCGGGCGGCAGCGTCTCGTTCGAGGTCGAGAACAGGCCGTAGCCGATGCGGACCCCGTCGCGCGTGCCGGCGATCGTGTAGCGCAGCGACTTCGTGATGCGGTTGACGTAGAACCCGCCCGACCCGAGCACGGCCGGCAGCAGCACGAAGAGCAGGAACCATTCGCCCGTCGTCACCACGCTGATCACGATCGCCACGACGGCGGCCAACAGGAAGAGGGTGTAACCGCTCAGGACGGTCGACCCGATCAGGCGGCCGGGCGAGAGGGCCACGACGGACTGCGGCGGCGCTTCGTCGGGGTCGAGCTCGGGCGCGAGGAACTCGTTCGCGCGCTGCTCGACGAGGCCGCCGAAGCCCTGGCGGTGCGGAGCGTGGGCGTCGGGGTGACCCGGACCCGCGGTCCCCGCGACGGCGGCGGCGTCGGTCACATCGCCCGTGCCGGCGGCTGGCGCCTCGACCGGCGAACCGGCCGCACTCGGGGCCGGCGCGTGCGGCTGCTGCGCCCCGCCCGCGCGCCGGAGGATCTCGCGGCGCAGGTCGTCCGCCGACGCCGACCGCAGGTAGGCGAGGTTGACGTTGGCGTCCTGGCCGGCCTGGTTGACCTCGAGCTTGGCGGCGCCGAAGACGCGGGCCAGCAGCGGACGCTGGATGTTGATGCCCTGGATGCGGTCGAGCCGCGCCCGCCGGTTCGTGCGGAACACGATGCCGCTGCGCACCTCGACCACGTCCTCGCCGACCCGGAAGGTGTGCATGCGCCACGACAGCCAGAACCCGCCGACGAACAGGGCGATGACCACGACCACGGCGAGCAGCAGCAGGCCCAGCCAGCCCTGGTCGACGACGTACCCGAACGGGTCGCCCTCGTCGCCCCGCCGACCGCCGGGCACGAACAGCTCGACGACGTACTCGCGCGCGTTGTTGAAGAGGATGACGAGCACCGCGGCCAGCGCGATGCCGCCCTTGAGCAGCGGGGTGGCCGGGTGCAGGCGGTGCCACTCGCCGTCGGTGAGGGCGGCGACGTCCGGAGGCGCTGGTCGGCCCCCGCCCCCGTCCGCACCGGTGCGGGGGTCGCTCACAGGCCGGCCCGACGCGATTCGGCCAGCTCGACGAGGCGGTCGCGCAGCCGCTCGGCCTCGTCGGCGGGGACGCCCGGGATCGTCACGGCCGACGCCGCGGCCGCGGTGACGAACTTCAGGTCGCTGAGACCGAGCGCCCGGACGACCGGGCCCCGGTTGATGTCGATGAGCTGCATGCGGCCGTAGGGCACGGCGACGACCCGCAGGTACAGGATGCCCTTGCGCAGCAGCAGGTCGTCCTCGCGCAGTTGGTAGCCGATCGCCCGGACGCGACGCGGGGTCAGGGCGGCGACGACGATCGTCACGAGCACGACGGCGGCGGTGATCGCGTAGGTCCACCACTCGCCGATGAACCAGAGCGGGACGGTGGCGGCGGCCACGATCAGCCCGGTGACGACGTAGCCGATCAGCTCGGGCCAGACGTACCGGGGCGAGACGCGGGTCCACTGCGCGTCGGGGATGTCGAGTCGGTCCATGTCGGCGTCTCTTCCGGTCGGCGGCGGTGTCGTGCGGCAGCGGTGTGGTGCGACGGCGGCGGGGCCGCGGGCGGTCAGACCGCTTGCGTCCCCGGGCCCTGGCCGTTCTCGTCGTCGGCGGGCGGGACGGTGCACATGCGTTCGGCGACGATGCCGGCCACGAGCAGCCCCACACCGCCGACGACGACGACGATCGCGGGCACGAGCGAGCCTACAGCGACCCCCACGCCACGCGAGAGGACGAACAGCAGGACTCCCCCGGCGAAGCCGCCGAACAGGGCGCCGGACAGGCTGCTCGCCTTGGCCAGCAGCAGCACGCGCGTCGCGTAGTAGGGGTCGACGCGCTCCTTGCTCGACCCGGTCGCGACGCGGTGCACGGGCACGGCCATCGAGACGACGACCCCGCCGATGCCGAGCAGCACGAGGCCGAGGGCGACGGGCAGCACGATCGACGGCTGACGCATGGCGACCAGCACCGAGTCGAGGACGAAGCCGGCGGCCACGGCCACGATGATCAGGCCGACCAGGGTGGAGGGGCGGGTGTGCTTCACGGGGCTCCTGGGCTGGGGTCGGTGGTCGGGTCGTGGGCGGACCCGTGGTCGGACGGTGCGTCGGTCAGCGGGGGGTCGGGCTCGGGGTCGAACAGCGAGGTCGCCCCTGGCACGGGGCGGGTGCGCTCGGTGAGGCGGGACGCGAGGTCGGCGACCCGCCCTGCTCCGGCGAGCCGCGCCTCCGGGTCGAGCCGGAGCCAGGGCTCGAGCACGAACGCGCGCTCGGCGGCGCGGGGGTGCGGCACCTGGAGGCGCTCGGTGTCGATGCGCTCGTCGTCGAGGGCGACGACGTCGAGGTCGAGGGTCCGGTCGCCCCACCGCACGTCGCGGGTGCGCCCGTGCGTGGCCTCGATCGCCTGCAGCGCGTCGAGCAGGGCGTCGTCGTCGAGCGTGACGTCGGCGAGCAGCACGGCGTTGAGGTAGGTCGGCTTGCTCGGATCGAGGCCGTCGAGCGTGACGGCGGTCGACGACACGGGGGCGGACGCGGCGACCACCGTGATGCCCGGCGTCGCGTCGACGGCCCGGACGGCGTCGCGCAGCAGGGTGTCGCGGTCGCCGAGGTTCGAGCCGAGGGCGATCACCGCACGGCGGACGCGCGGCCCGCTCGTGATCGGCCCGCTCACGCTCGCTCCCGGCTGATGGTGATCGACACGTCGCCGAACGGCACGGTGATGGGGGCCCCCGGCTTGTGCACGGTGACCTCGGTGGCGACGGCCGCTCGGTGCGCGAGTACGACGGCGGCGAGGCGCTCGGCGAGGGTCTCGATCAGGTCGACCGGGTCGCGCTCGACGGCGGCCACGATCTCTTCGGCCAGGACTCCGTAGTGCACGGTCTCGCCGAGGTCGTCGCCGGACGCCGCCGGAGAGGTGTCGAGGTGCACGACGACGTCGACGACGAACTCCTGGCCGTCGCGGCGCTCGTGGTCGAAGACGCCGTGGTGGCCGGTCGCCCGCACGCCGCCGAGACGCAGCACGTCGAGGCCGCGGGCACGGAGGGCCGGCACGCCGGCCGGACCGGTCGTGGCGACGGAGTCGTGCTCGCGCCCGGGCAGGCCGTCGGGTCCGGTCGCGCCGCCGCTCACGCGTGCCTCGCCGGTCGTCGGGGAGCCGCGGCGGCTTCGGTCCAGGCCTGCAGCACGTCGAGGGCCGCTCGGGTGCCGGCGACGTCGTGCACGCGCACGCCCCAGACGTCGGCCTGCGCCGCCAGCACGCTGATCACGGCGGTCGCGGGGTCGCGGTCGACGGGCGGCGCGCCCTCGGGCAGGAGGTCGGCCAGGAACCGCTTGCGCGACGCGGCGACGAGCACGGGCAGGCCGAGCCGGCCGAGCACGTCGAGGTGGGCCAGCAGCTGCCAGTTCTGGGTGGCGTCCTTCGAGAACCCCAGGCCGGGATCGAGGACGATCGTCGACGGGTCGACGCCCCGGGTCACGAGGTCGTCCACCCGTGCGGCGAGCTCGTCGGCGACGGTGCCGACGACGTCGCCGTCGTAGTCGCGCGACGCCGCGGAGGGTGCGTGCCCCGAGCCGTCGAGTCGACCGCGCCAGTGCATGACCACGAAGGTGCGGCCGCTCTCGGCGACGACCCGGGCCATGTCGACGTCGGCGAGACCGCCCGACACGTCGTTGACGATCTCGGCGCCGGCCTCGAGTGCGGCGGCGGCGGTCGACGCGTTCATCGTGTCGATGCTGACGCGCACCCCCTCGGACGCGAGCTGACGCACGACCGGCAGCACCCGACGGAGCTCGTCGGCCGGCTCGACGCGGGCGGCACCGGGCCGGGTCGACTCCCCGCCGACGTCGACGATGTCGGCCCCCCGCGAGACGAGGGTGCGGGCGTGGGCCAGGGCGGCGTCGAGGTCGAGATGACGACCGCCGTCGCTGAACGAGTCGGGCGTGACGTTGAGCACGCCCATGACGGCCGGGCCGGGTCGTCGGACGGTGGACCGGTCGCGCGAGCGTCGGAGGACCGGCTCAGGAGGCGCGGCGTCCGGCCCCGGGCCGGTCGCGACCCGGTCACGCACCGCCGGTGCCGCGTGCGAACCGCTGCGCTGCCGCTCGGGTCGTGGCCGGGCCTCGAGCACGGGGTCGGCCTCGTCGAACGACCGCTCGTGCAGCGGCCCCTCGAACCGGCCACCGGCCACCAGCCGACGCCCCGAGCGGCCGGCGGGAGCCACGGCCGCCGAGGTCTCGGCGGGGGCGGGGCCGGGGTCACCGGTCGCGGGACGGACGGCGGCAGCCACGGCGGGCGGCTGCGCGGCGACGGGCACCTCGGCGGGGAGGCTGGTCGCGGGGGTCGTCGCGGGCGTGTGCGTGACGGGCGGCAACTGGGCCGGAGGACGGACGGCCGCGGTCTCGTTCTGCGCCAGGACGAGTCGTCCCTGCGTGATCGGCCCCGCGGCGAGCCCGTCGGCGGCCGCCCGGGCGGAGGCGGGTGGCGCGTCGACCACGACGTCCGCCGGATACCGCTCACGACCACGAGGACGCTTCGACGGGGCGTCGCCACCCTCTCGGGCCGCAGTGGTCGGACGGATGTCGTCACCGGACGCGGCGGGGGTGCCGCTGGACGGGTCGGTCACGAAGCGGTACCTCCGTTCGGTGCTCGGGACGAGCCCTCAGGCTAGCGACCGGCTGCGCCTCGGCGCAGCCGGTCGGGCCGGTCGTGCGTCAGGCCGTGGCGATGCCGGGCGTCGTGCGGGGCGGGCGCGTGCGGGCCGGCTTGGTCGTCGGCTCGGAGTCGACGCCCCCGTCGACGGCTTCGGCGTCGACGGGCGACTTCGTCGGCATGGGGATCGCCGGGCGGTCCGACACCGGACGCTTGTCGCTCGAGAGCCACTGGGGACGCTCGGGGAGCTTGCGGACGTCCTTGAAGATCTCGGCCAGCTCGTCGTGGTCGAGGGTCTCTTTCTCGAGCAGCTCGCGGGCGAGGAAGTCGAGCACGTCGCGGTTGTCGTTGATGACCTGCCACGCCTCGTCGTGCGCCTGCTCGAGCAGCACGCGCACCTCGGCGTCGACCGTCTCGGCGATGTTCTCGGAGTAGTCGCGCGAGCTGCCGTCGCGGCCCATCATCATCTCGCCCGACGCCTGGCCGAGCTTGACCGAACCGACCTTGTTGCTCATGCCGTACTCGGTGACCATCTTGCGGGCGGTCGCCGTGGCCTTCTCGATGTCGTTCGAGGCGCCGGTGGTCGGGTCGTGGAAGACGAGCTCTTCGGCGACACGACCGCCCATGGCGTACGTGAGCTGGTCGAGCAGCTCGTTGCGGGTGACCGAGTACTTGTCTTCGAGGGGGAGGACCATCGTGTAGCCCAGGGCACGACCGCGGGGCAGGATCGTGATCTTGGTCACGGGGTCGGTGTGGCGCATCGCCGCGGCGGCGAGGGCGTGACCACCCTCGTGGTACGCGGTGATGAGCTTCTCGTGGTCGTTCATGATGCGGCTGCGGCGCTGCGGACCGGCCATGACGCGGTCGACGGCCTCGTCGAGGGCGCGGTTGTCGATCAGCTGCGCGTTCGAGCGTGCCGTCAGCAGGGCGGCCTCGTTGAGGACGTTGGCCAGGTCGGCACCCGTGAAACCGGGCGTCTTGCGGGCCAGGACCTCGAGGTTGACCGAGGCGGCGAGGGGCTTGCCCTTGCCGTGCACCTCGAGGATCTGCTTGCGGCCGTCGAGGCCGGGAGCGTCGACGCCGATCTGGCGGTCGAAGCGACCGGGGCGCAGCAGGGCCGGGTCGAGCACGTCGGGACGGTTGGTCGCGGCGATCAGGATGACGTTGGTCTTGACGTCGAAGCCGTCCATCTCGACCAGCAGCTGGTTGAGGGTCTGCTCGCGCTCGTCGTTGCCGCCGCCGATGCCGGCACCGCGGTGACGACCGACGGCGTCGATCTCGTCGACGAAGATGATCGCCGGGCTGTTCTGCTTGGCCTGTTCGAACAGGTCGCGGACGCGGCTGGCACCGACGCCGACGAACATCTCGACGAAGTCCGACCCCGAGATCGAGAAGAAGGGGACGCCGGCCTCGCCGGCGACGGCGCGGGCGAGCAGGGTCTTGCCGGTGCCGGGAGGGCCGTAGAGCAGCACGCCCTTGGGGATGCGGGCGCCGACGGCCTGGAACTTGGCCGGCTCTTTCAGGAACTCTTTGATCTCTTCGAGCTCTTCGATCGCCTCGTCGGCCCCGGCGACGTCGGTGAACATGACCTGCGGCGTCTCTTTCGACGCCAGCTTGGCCTTGGACTTGCCGAACTGCATGACCTTGCTGCCACCGCCCTGCATGGACGAGAGCAGGAACCAGAAGATGACGCCGATGATGAGGAACGGCAGCAGGATGCTGAGCAGCGACATGAACCAGCTGGTCTGCGTGACGGTGTCGTCGAAGTTCTCGAGGTTCGCGTCGGTGACGGCGTCGACGACCTCGGAGCCACGCGGCGTCGCGTAGTAGAACTGCTCGGCCTTGTCGCCGTCCTTCAGGACGAGGTCGACGCGCTGCTCGTTGCTGAAGATCGTCGCCGACTTGACCTTGTCGGTCTGGATCGCCTCGAGGCCCTTCTGGGTCGAGATCTGGGTCGTGCCCGCCCCGCTGATGAGGCTCCACCCGATGCCGATGCCGATGACCGCGATCACGATGTAGATGATCGGACCGCGGAAGAGTTTCTTGAAGTCCATGTCAGTACGGGCGACGCCCGACACCTTTCTGCAGGAAGAACGTGAGCAAAAGGGTACATCGGGGCTGCTATGCCCTGGATGGGTGTTCGCCGAGGGCTTGATCGGCCCCGCCCGGGAGCGGACCGCTAGCTGTAGACGTGCGGGGCCAGCACCCCGACACCGCGCAGGTTGCGGTACTTCTCGTCGTAGTCGAGGCCGTAGCCGATGACGAAGTCGTTCGGGATCTCGAAGCCGACGTACTTGACGTCGACGGCGACCTTGGCGGCGGCCGGCTTGCGGAAGAGCGCGAAGATCTCGACCGACGCCGCCCCGCGCTTCTGCAGGTTCTCGAGCAGCCACGACAGCGTCAGGCCCGAGTCGATGATGTCCTCGACGATGATGACGTCGCGGCCGTGCAGGTCGCTGTCGAGGTCTTTGAGGATGCGGACGACACCCGACGACTTGGTGCCCGAGCCGTACGACGAGACGGCCATCCAGTCCATGGCCGAGGCCAGCTTGAGCTCGCGCGAGAAGTCGGCCATGACCATGACGGCGCCCTTGAGGACGCCCACCAGCAGCGGCTCGCGACCGACGTAGTCGGCCTCGACCTGCCGGGCGACCTCGGCGATCTTGGCGTGGATCTGCTCTTCGGTGTAGAGCACGCTGGTCAGGTCGGCCTCGATGTCGCTGAGTTCCATGGTGGTGTCGTGCTCCTGGGGTCGTGGGGTGCCGAGGGGGGTCTCAGGAGGCGCCGGTCGCCGAGAAGTGCAGCGCGCCTCCGGTGCGTTCCACTGTAATGCCCGGCAGCGACACCGCCCCCTGCCCGTGCCAGTCCGTCACCAGCCGGGCGACCTCGAGGGTCTGGACGCGGCTGAGCGAGACCCCGAACTCGCTCTGCACCGCGAGCCGGATCAGTCGCTGGCGCAGGGCCGCCGGGTTCGCGGCGAGCCCCCGGACGTCGAGCGAGATGCCCGCCTCGGCGTGGTCGGCCAGTTCTTCGGCCAGTTCGTCGGCGAAGTGGTCGAGGGCGGACGAGTCCTCGCGCAGCGCGTCCGCCGTGCGCGCCAGGGCCTCGGTGATGCCCGGGCCCAGCTCGCGCTCGAGCATCGGCAGGACGGTCCGCCGCAGCCGCACCCGCGTGAAGGTCGGATCGTCGTTGTGCGGATCGGCCCAGGCCTCGAGGCCGGCGTCGGTGCACGCCGCCGCCGTGGTCGAGCGGCCGACGGCCAAGAGGGGGCGGGCGTACAGGCCCGAGCGCGCCTCCATGCCGCTCAGGCTCGTCGCACCGCTGCCCCGGGTGAGGCCGAGCAGCACCGTCTCGGCCTGGTCGTCGCGGGTGTGGCCGAGCAGCACGGTGCGGGCGCCCTGCTCGGCGGCGACGGACGCGAGCGCGTCGTAGCGGGCCGTGCGGGCCGCCGCCTCGGGGCCGCCCTCGGTGCCGACCGTGACCCGGACGACGACGACGGGGTCGAGCCCGAGGCCGCGGGCCTGCTCGGCCGCGCGTGCGGCGACGGTGCGCGAGTCGCCCTGCAGGTCGTGGTCGACGACGACCGCGCCGGCGCGCAGCCCCGCACGCGGCGCCGCGAACGCGAGCCCCGCGGCGAGCGCGAGGGAGTCCGGCCCGCCGCTCAGCGCGACGAGCACGAGGTCGCCCTCGTCGTGACCGGACAAGGAGGCGCGCACGGCACGTCGGACGTCGGCCGTCGCGGGGGTCAGGCGGGGTCTGTCGGGCATCTTGTAACGTTAGCGACACCGCCGACCCGTCGGGTCGGACCCCCCAACGACGCATCGCAAGGAGCACACCCATGGCCGCGTACGACGCCGTGATCGAGATCCCCAAAGGCAGCCGCAACAAGTACGAGGTCGACCACGAGACCGGTCGCGTCTACCTCGACCGCGTCCTGTTCACCGGGTTCGTCTACCCGACCGACTACGGCTTCTTCGAGAACACGCTCGGCCTCGACGGCGACCCCGTCGACGTGCTCGTGCTGCTCGACTACCCGCTCTTCCCGGGCGTGGGCGTCAAGGTGCGTCCGGTCGGCGTCTTCAACATGACCGACGACGGCGGCAGCGACGCCAAGGTCATCGCCGTCCCCGCGAAGGACCCGCGCTGGGAGCACATCCAGGACGTCACCGACGTGCCCGAGTACCTGCGCAAAGAGATCGAGCACTTCTTCGAGCACTACAAGGACCTCGAGCCCGGCAAGTGGGTCAAGACCGAGGGCTGGGGCGACGCCGCCGAGGCCGAGGCCATCGTCGAGGCCGGCATCACGAAGCTGGCCGACGAGGGACACTGACCTCCCGCACCACGGCATGACGTAGGGCCCGACACCACCTGGTGCCGGGCCCTACGTCGTGCCGCCGTCCGCGGACGGTGCCTACAGGCGGATGCCGCGGTCGGCCATGAACGGCTGCGGGTTCTGCGCGACGCCGCCGACGCGGGTCTCGAAGTGCAGGTGGCAACCGGTCGAGTTGCCGGTCGAGCCGACGTGACCGATCTGCTGG
Source organism: Frigoribacterium sp. Leaf44 (assembly GCF_001421865.1). Classification (NCBI taxonomy): domain Bacteria; kingdom Bacillati; phylum Actinomycetota; class Actinomycetes; order Micrococcales; family Microbacteriaceae; genus Frigoribacterium; species Frigoribacterium sp. Leaf44. Next base: position 295,198 of record NZ_LMLG01000006.1, on the reverse strand, counting down.
CCGGTGCCGACGGCCTGCCCGACGCTGACCATGATGCCGCCGTTCGGCTGGTGGCCGTACCCGGTCGTGAAGCCGTTGCCGTGGTCGATCAACACGAAGTTGCCGTAGCCGCCGTACCAGCCGGCGTAGGTCACGACGCCCGCGGTCGCGGCGTAGATCGGCGAGTTGCAGCCCGCGGCGAGGTCGGTGCCCGCGTGCAGGATGTACGCGTGCGTCACCGGGTTGACGCGCATGCCGAAGCCGCTCGAGATGTTGCCGCCGGCCGGGCGGGTCCAGCCCTGGGGCGAGACGACCCCGAGGGCCGTGCCGGCGGTCGCCGCCGCTGCGGCGGCCGCGGCGGCCCGGGACTCCTCGACGCCCTTCTGGTACTCGGCCTCGGTGTGGTCGACGTTGGTCTTGAGGGTCTCGAGCTGGGCCTGGAGCCGCGCCTGGTTCTCCTGCTGCGTGGCGAGGGCGTCGCTCGCGGCCTGGGCGGCGTCGTTCGCGTCGGCCAGGGCCTTCTGCGCGGTGTCGGCCAGCACGGCGAGGGCGGCCTCGGCGACGGCGGCCTGGTCGCTCAGCCCCTGGGCGGTGTTGCGGTCCTGGGTGGCCTGCGAGTAGATGCCGTCGGCCTGCTCGGTGAGCTTGCTCATCGCGCCGAGCTTGTAGAGCAGCTGCCCGGCCTCACCCGGGTCGGCGATCAGGCTGCCGCTGACGCCGTTCGTGCCACCGGAGCGACCGAGCTGGGCCGCGAGCTGACCCGCGCGCTCCTCGCTGGCGGCGGCCACCTCGTCGGCGGCGTCGGCCTGCGACTGCAGCTGCGCGGTCTTGTACTGGGCGTCGTCGTACGCGGACTGGGCCTTCTGCAGCTCGTCGCCCCGCTTCTCGGCCTCGGCGTTCTTGGCGTCGAGGTCCGACTGCATCTGGGTGAGGATGCCCTCGAGGTTGGTGATCTCGGCCTGCTTCGCGGTCTCGTCGCCCCGCGCCTTCTGGACGTCCTCCCACGAGGGGTAGGAGGCGGCGTGGGCCGACGACGCGGGCAGTCCGACGACGCCCGCGGTGAGCAACAGGGACGCGGCGGCGATCGACACGACGACGCGGGCGAGTCGCGACGACGGCGCGAGGGGACCCGACGTGAGGCTCGCCAGGCGGGCTCGACCGGGTCGGCGGGTGGTGGTCATCGAGTGGGTCCGATTCGTCGTGACGGCGTCGAGTCCGTGAACCGGTGGTCGCCGTGTGGGACACGGTAACCCGGGCGCGCGATCCCGTACAGCACCGCAGGCGGTGGCGACGGGCGGGCCGACCCGGGGGCGGGCCCGAACTCTCAAGAACGACTTGAAACTAGCCTCCGCTCCGACGATCGCCGGGCAATCGCGACGGAGTGGCGGGCGAGTCGCGTGACCAGAACGGGGGACGAGGAGGCGCGCGCGTCGATCCGCGTCGCCCCCGTTTTGCTTTTACCCGCGATCATCCGTATGCTCTGTGATCGGTTGCTATGACGTCCTCGGACACGGCCCCATCGTTTAGTGGCCTAGGACACCGCCCTTTCACGGCGGCAGCACGGGTTCGAATCCCGTTGGGGTCACCAGCGACACAGCACCGAGGCACCACCTGCACCAATCACAACAGAACATCGAGTACGCTGTCTCACAGCAGCAAGTTTGGCCCTGTAGCGCAGTTGGTTAGCGCGCCGCCCTGTCACGGCGGAGGTCGCCGGTTCAAGTCCGGTCAGGGTCGCCAAGGCGAGTTCATCGCCTGGGGGCTTCAGGCCCTCACGGCTGGGTAGCTCAGTTGGTAGAGCGTTCGACTGAAAATCGAAAGGTCCACGGATCGATGCCGTGTCCAGCCACAGAAGGCCCCGCTCAGGCGGGGCCTGACTCGTTTAACGGCGGGACGGCCGCGTGAGCATCGGACACGACCCCGCGGTCGTCTCCCTCCGCAGCCGCTGGCTCGACCCGCTCGTCGCCGGCCTCGCGGCGCTGCTGCTCGGGGCCGCCTTCAGCTGGGTGCCCTCGTACTGGAGCGACGAGGCGACGACGCTGCAGGTGGCGCGCCTCCCCCTCGGCGAGTTGCTGGCGTTCGTGCACCAGCGCGACGCGGTGCACACGGTCTACTACCTCGTCATGCACTTCTGGATCGGCGCCTTCGGCGAGGCCGAGGTGGCCGCGAGGTTCCCGTCGGCCGTCTTCGTCGGGGCCGGGGCCGCCGGTGTGCTCGTCCTGACGCGCATGCTGACGACCCGTCGCACCGCGCTCCTGGCCGCGGCGATCTTCGCGGTGTTGCCCCGCTTCACGCTCGAGGCCGCCGAGGCGCGTCCCTACGCGCTCTCGGCCGCGCTGGCCGTCTGGGTGACCGTGCTGCTGCTGGTGGCCTCCCGGCGTCACCGTCGACGCTGGTGGATCGGGTACGGCGCCGTCCTCGCCGGGTCGATCGCGACCTTCGTCCCCCTCGGCCTGATCATCGTGGTGCACGGCGTCTTCCTGCTGCTGGCGCCGGCACAGCGCCGACGTCGGGGAGCCCGCCACCGCCTCCTCGGCTGGTCCGTCTCGACCGGGGCGGCCCTGTTCGTGACCTCGCCGGTCATCGGGACGGTCCTCGCCGAGCGCTCGCGCCTCCTGGGGGTGGCCGACCCGTCGACGGGTGCCGACGTCACCTGGTGGACGGTCCTGGTCGAACCGTGGTTCGTGACGGGCCTGGCGTTCGCCGTCGTCTCGGCGGTCCTGCTCATCCTGCTCGGCACCCGCCTCCGCGACCGGTCGAGGACGCCGGGCAGCGTGGTGTTGCTCGGCGCGCTCTGGGTCGCGCTGCCCGCCGGACTGCTGCTCGCGCTGGGGCTCGTCCTGGCGCCCGTGTACACGTCGAGACTGGTGACCTTCTCGGCGCCGGGCATGTGCCTGCTGCTGGCGGTCGCCGTCACCGGCTTCCGGCGGCGCTGGATCAGCATCGCCCTCGTCGCCCTGCTGGTGACGGCCTCGGTCCCGACCTACGTGCTGCAGCGGCTGCCGACCGGCAAGGGGGGCGGCAGCGACCTCTCCCAGCTCTCGAGCTACATCGAGAGCCAGGCCCGTCCGGGCGACGCGTTCCTGCTCGACGCGACCGGCACCGTGTCGACGCGACCCCGTCAGGCGATCTACGCCTACCCGGAGCGCTTCGCCGAGCTCGACGACGTCGCCTTCGTGCGGTCGGGGCTGCCGTCGGGCTCGTACTCGGACGTCACCCTGCGTCTCGACGACGAGGACGACGCCGTCGAGCTGGCCGACCGGCTGACGTCGGTCGACCGCCTGTGGATCGCACGTCTCTCGGTCGACGTCCTCAGCGAGGCCGACCTGCGCCAGCTGCGCGACGAGGGCTACGAGATCCGGCAGGAGCACCGCACCGGACGCAGCGTCGTCTACCTCTTCGCGCGACCACCGGCCTGACGGTCAGCGACGGAGCTCGAGGGTGCAGCACTTGACGCCGCCGCCGCCGAGCAGCAGTTCCGAGAGGTCGACGCCGATCGGGTTGTAGCCCCGCTCACGCAGCTGCCGCTCGAAGCCGGTGGCCCGGGCGGCGATCACGACGTTGTAGCCGTCCGAGTACGAGTTGAGCCCGAGGATGGCCGCGTCCTCCTCGCTGACGAGGATCGCGTCGGGGAAGCGCTGCCGCAGGATCGCCAGCGAGGCGTCGTCGAACGCGCTCTCGAGGTACGCGATGGTGTGGCGGCCGTCCACCGGCTCGGGGTCGAGCACGGCGATGGCGGTGTCCAGGTGGTAGAAGCTCGGGTTCACGAGGGTGAGGCTGACGACCTCGCGCCCGAAGACGCGACCGATCTCGTCGTGCGAGCTCGAGTCGCTGCGGAAGCCGGTCCCGGCCAGGATGACGTCGCCGACCAGCAGGAAGTCCCCCTCGCCCTCGTTGGTCTCGGCGGGCTCGGCCACCTCGAAGCCGGCCGAGGCGAACCAGCGCATGTAGGCCGGGCCCTCGGCCTGGCGCTCGGGGTAGGTGAATCGTGCACCGTACGCGACGCCGTCGAGGACGAAGCCGCCGTTGGCCGCGTAGACCATGTCGGGCAGGCCCTCTTCGGGGTCGATAAGCTCGACGTCGAATCCGAGGCCGACGTAGGTGTCGTGGAGGGTCTGCCACTGGGCCAGCGCCAACGAGGTGTCGGTCGGCTGCGTGGGGTCCATCCACGGGTTGATCTTGTAGCTGACGGTGAAGTGCTCCGGTCGGCACATCAAGATGGTGCGGTGGCTCGCCACGCGGGCGGCGTCCCGTCGGGCGGTCGCGTCGGGCAGGTCGGAGGGTTCGATCGTCAGGCTCACCGGATCAGTGTCACATCGCGAGCGCGCACAGGGCCGGGCTCTCACGCAACATTCTTGCGTATTTGTCAGCTTTGGTGCATCTTATCCGCGTACGATGCTGTCGTGGACAATCTCGACTACGGCATCATCGACCTCCTGCGCCAGAACGCCCGTGCCGGGTACGGCGACATCGGCGCCTCGGTGGGCCTCAGCGCCTCGGCGGTCAAGCGCCGCGTCGATCGCCTGGTCGCCGACGGGGTGATCAAGGGGTTCACCGTGCAGGTCGACCCCGCCGTGGACGGGCTCGGCACCGAGGCCTACGTCGAGCTGTTCTGCCGCGGCACCGTCTCGCCCCAAGAACTGCAACGCATCCTGGGCACGGTGCCCGAGGTCGTCGACGCCGGCACGGTGACCGGCAGCGCCGACGCCATCGTCCACATGCGCAGCCGCGACATCCCGTCGCTCGAAGAGGCCCTCGAACGCGTGCGCAACGCCCCGAACGTCGACCACACGCGCAGCGCGATCGTGCTGTCGAAGCTCATCAGCCGCCGCTCGGCCTGACGGCGACCCGACGGCGACCCGACTAATGCCCCGCGGCGGTCCGTCGCGGTCAGAGCCGCAGGTCGGCCAGCGCGGGGTCGAGACGGCCGTACCGATGCGCCGTCAGCGAGACCGACTGCTCTCGCACGAACGCCAGCAGTTCGATCCGCCCCTCTTCGGTCACCTCGCCCGAGTAGATCGTCACGTCGGGACTGCCCCGGAGCACCCGGGCGAGCGCGGCGGGGTCTCCGCCGATCATCCGGATGCGCAGGCCGCGGTAGGCGGCAACCGCCTCGGGTGACGGGGCCGGCCTCGAGTCGTCGACCCGACCCCCGTCGACGGAGGCCCGCTCGCCCCCGGCGGCCTCGGCCAGCAGGTCGAGCACGTCCGGACCGGCCGCCTCGGCCGTGGCGCCCTGCAGGGCCCCCGCGGCGGCCCGTGCGACGAACGCCTCGTCGCTCTCGACGACGACGTCGCGCACGCGCACCGGGGACGAGGAGGCGCGCCACAGGTGCACGAGCCCCGCCGGCAACGGCACGGCCGAGCTGACGGCCAGGGTCGCCCCCGCCCTCGCACCGGCGGCGACGAGCCGGACGAGCGCCGCCGGGTCGGCGCCGGAGGAGAGTCGCACCGTGACCGGGTGCGGTCGGTAGCGCAGCACGTTGCGCTCGACCACGAGGCCGGTGACGTCACGGGCCAGCCCGAACTCGGACTGCCAGGCACGCTGGTCGCTCTCGACGGCCGTGCGCAGCGAGTCGAACTGCTCGAACGACAGGGTCGGTCGGGCCGCGTCGACCAGGCGGGTGACTCCCTCGGAGACGTCGTGCAGGCGCAGCGAGGGGCGCGGGTCGTGGGGACGGTGCCGCCAGGCCCCCTGGCCGATCAGGGCGTTCGGGCCGCCGGGCTTGAGGCCCCGACCGATCGCCCGTCGGCCCCACCCGCCGGTGGGCCTGCGGCGCACCCGCGCGCCCGTCGTCGGACCGCCGACGACGAGGTCGCCCGCCCGCACGGTGTGCAGCCAGTCGTCGATCTCGTCGACGTCGAGGGAGTGCAGGCCCGCCACGTCGCCGCCGTTCTCGGCGTTCTGCACCGCGACCGCCTCGGCGAGCGTGTCGACCGCGACGAGACCGACGACGGGCACCCCGTGAGCGCTCGAGGCGAAGGCCCCCAGAGGGTCGACGCCGTCGCGCACTCCCGGCGAGCAGAGGGCCCCGGTCCCGTCGAGCGGACGCGGCTCGAGCAACCACGACTCGCCGGGCCCGAGCACGGTCAGCACGCCGAGCTCGGACCCGGTCGGGGCGGAGGCGAGCGGCCCCATCACGGTGGCGACGTCGTCGGCCGGACCGACGACGACCGCCTCGAAGGCCTCGCGCAGCAGGCGGCGGAACGTCTCGCCGTGACCGACGGAACCGACGGCGAGCACGAGGTCGAGCGCACCGTGGCCGCGGCCGGCGTGGTCGACGACGCTCGCGACGACGTCCGCGGCGGCGAGTTCGAGGTCGGCCGAGGGGGTGACGACGATCGAGGTGACCCCCCGGGTCCGCACGGCGAGGTCGAGGTCGGGGCGTACGTCGCGGAGGCCGACGGCCGTCTCGACCGGCACGTGGGCGACGACCCGGTCGACCACGGGGTGGGTCAGCAGGGCCCGTTCGTGGTCGGGACCGTCGGCGACGACCAGGGCGAGGAGCGAGTCGGGGACGCCGACCGCCCAGAGCGCCTCGGCGACGACGGCGACCGCCCGCCGTCGGCTGGGGGGCAGGTGGACGACGACCGCGCTGCCGGCACCGAACGCCGCGAGCACTCCCTCGACCGTGCTGGCGACGGGCGTGACGAGGTCGGGCACGACGACCGTGAGCCGCGGGGGCCGGTGCTCGGCCGTGTCGACGGTCGCGAGGTCGCGGGTCAGGATCGCCAGCCGGTGGGCCGAGTCGACGGCCGCACCGACCTCGTGGTCGGCCTCGGACAGGGTCGAGCCGGACTCGCTGACGCACACCTCGACGAGGCGCGAGCGCCGCAGCGCGAGCTCGCGGCCCGCGAGGTCGAGGAGTTCGGCACGGGTCTCGGGGTCTTGGCCGCCCCAGGCCGCCCCGGCCGCGGAGGCGCGGGTCACGACGGCCTCGAGTGCTGCGTGGTCGAGGGCTGCATCGTCGAGGGCTGCGTCGTCGAGTGCTGCGTCGTCCGGGGACGCGAGCCCGAGGGAGGGGGCCGCGTCGGCGGTCTCGACGCCGGCGACCGACCGACGAGCACGCCCGAGCACGCCCCGGGCCCACCGGCGGTTGCCGTCGAGGGAAGGATCGGTGTCGGCCTCGGCCGCGAAGTCGACGACGTGGTCGGGGCCCTCGTCGAGCGGTCCGGACCGGTCCCGCCGCCGCCGCGGCACGGAGGGCAGCTCGGAGACGGCCGCGACGGCCCGGTCGTGCCGACGAGCCTCGCGGGCGAACGCGGCCTCGTGGTCGACGTCGAGGGTGCTCGAGAGGAATCCCTCGGGGTCGGCGAGCGCGTCCAGCCGGCCCACCAGGTGTCGCACGGCGGAGTCGAACTCGCCGGAGACGATCACCGGCGCCTGGAGGACGAGCGAACCGAGCTCGGAGCGGACGACCTCGGCGAGACCGGCCGCGGACCCCAGCCACATCTCGACGTCGAGCAGGTGCTCGGTGCCGTGGCGACGGGCGACCGTGACGGCGTGGGCCAGGTCGAAGACGTCGTGCCCGGCGAGTCCGACCCGGGCGACCGCGGCGTTCTCGGGCCTCAGGGCGAACTCGACCAGCCGGAGGTGGCTGGCGTCGGTCTCGTGCTTGGCCTCGAAGGTGACGACGGGCCAGTCGTGCAGGCGGGCGTCGACGATCTCGTCACGGCGCGAGCCGCCCTTGACCAGCCGGACCGAGATCGGGGCGCCGCCCCGGTCGACACGGTCCCGGGCCCAGTCGGTGAGCAGCCGCAACGAGTCGAGTGCCTCGGGGACGTACGACTGGACGACGATGCCCGCCGTGACGGACTCGAGCCCGGGGCGGTCGAGCAGTCGGGTGAAGACGTCGATCGTGAGGTCGACGTCGGCGTGCCGGTCGACGCCGAGGGTGAGGAGGGTGCCCGTCGAGGCCGCGAGCTCGAGCAGGGGCCCGAGCGTCGACTCGGCCAGGTCGCTCGTCTCGTCGAAGGCCCACGGCGAGGTCGGTCCGACGAGCTCGCGGACGGTCGTCGTGACGCGTTCGACGTCGGGCCGCTCGATCAGGGCCCGGACCGCGGCGACGCGCCGCTCGGCCTGGGTCGGCCCCGACACCACGGGCCCCCAGGCGGTCAGGTCGAGCCGCACGCCGTCGTTCCGCAGGCCGGCGAGGGCCTGCGTGAGCTTCTCGGGTGGCGCGTCGACGAGCAGGTGCCCGACCATGTGGCGCAGCGCCCGCCGTGCGACCGGCATGATCGGCTTGGGGGCGAGCGGGCCGAAGCCGCCGCCGAACGAGATCGCCGCCCGCAGGTGCCAGGGCAGCAGCGCCGGAGTGCGGCGGCTGAGCGAGTCGAGCGCGGACGCGGCCGCCCGGTCGTCTTCGGGGCGGACGACGCGGTCGGCGAAGTCGCGGGCGAAGTCGAGCCCGCGGGGGTCGCGCAGCACCTCGGTCAGACGGGCGGCCGGGCCCTGCACCGGGACGGCACGCGCGGCGTCCCACCAGCGACGGGCCGTCTCGACGGTCTGCTGCGTGACATCGTCGGCGTGCACATCGGACATGGGTCGAGGATATGCCGCACCACCGTCCCTACACTGGGCGAATGGCCGACGAACTCACCGACGAGGAGTGGGTCGTCTGGGACTCGTTCTACGCCATGAGACGACGGCTCGACCGTGCCCTCGAAGTCCGCCTCCAGAGCGACTCGGGCGTCTCCGCCCCCGAGTACGAGATCCTCGTCGGCCTCGGTCGCAGCAGCGACCGGCGCTCGCGCGTGCGCGACATCGCCGAGCAGATCGGCTGGGAGAAGAGCCGGGTCAGCCACCAGGTCACCCGCATGGAGCGCCGCGGGCTGGTGCGTCGCACCGAGTGCGCGTCCGACGCGCGCGGCACCTGGGTCGAGCTGACCCCGGACGGCCGTCGGGCCATGCTCGCCGCGACCCGAGGCCACACGGCCGCCATCAAGAGGTACTTCGCGGACGTGCTCGGGGCGGACGCCGAGGTCGTCCAGGCGTTCTCGGGCCGCGTGCTCGAGGCGATCGGCACGGACGCGTCGCCCGACCCGCAGGGCTGACCCGCGCCTCCTCGGCGTCCCGACGCGGACGCGTGACCGTCTCGGCCGACGACCGCGTCAGTGGGAGCGGTGGTCCTGGATGGTCATGCGCGGGCCGAACCTCGGCTTCGAGAACCCGCTGCCCGTGATCAGCCGCATGACGCGTTCGCGGTGGCCGCGCCAGGGCTCGAGCAGCTCGAGCATGCCGTCGTCGTCGACGGGACGACCGATGAGCGCCCACCCGACCACGGCGGGCAGGTGGTAGTCGCCCACGCTGGGACTGTCGGGGTCGCCGTGGGCCCGCTGGGTCGTCTCGGCGGCGGTCCAGACGCCCACGCCCGGGATCGACCGGAGGCGCGTCGAGACCTCGTCGCCACCCCGACCGACGGCGAGCGTGCGCTCGAGTGCGGGTGCCACCGCGCAGACCCTCATGACGGTCGCCGACCGCTGGGGACCGACACCGGCCCGGTGCCACTCCCAGCTCGGGATGCGCCGCCAGCCCTGGGCGTCCGGCGGGACGACGAGCCCCTCGGGCGCCGGACCGGGCGCCGGCGTGCCGTGACGACGAACGAGTTCGCGCCAGGCGCGCCAGGCCTCGACGCTCGTGACCTTCTGCTCGAGGACGGCGGGGACGAGCATCTGCAGCACCTGGTTGGTGCGGGTCAGCCGCAACCCCGGCAGCCGTCGGCGGGCGTCGGCGAGGAACGGGTTGGCCGAGACGTCGAGGCCCGACCAGTCGTCGCCGCGGCCGAGCAGCTCGGGCACGTTCTCGATGGCCCACTCGGCGCCCGGCCCCCAGGCGCTCGCGCCGACCGCCGAGGAGGCGCGGGTCGGGGTGACGCACAGGGTCGCCTCGCCGAGGGGCGTGCGCACGCCCCGCCACACGCTGCCCCCCACGACCCGGAACGTGGGATCGCCCGAACCCCGGCCGAGGGGCCTCAACACGGCCCGGACGTCGAGGGGACCGTCGGGGTGGTAGACGGTGTCGACCCGGGACGCAGCGGGGGCCGGCACGGAGTTGTCCATGCCGCGATCGTAACCCCGGCCGCCGACACCGACGGGGTCTTCCGAATGTTCAACGTCTGTGCAATATTTAAGGCATTCATGCCCCATGCCAGGTCGAGGAGGACACCCGCGCGCGATGACGAGCACCACGAGACTCACCACCCACCGGATCGTGGTGGCACCACCGCGGCCCGGCTCCGCCACCCGCCCGCGGCACCACCGGGGTGACGCCCACGACCCCCTGGCCGTGGCGACCGTCCCTCGTGCCCGTCGCGCGACGGCTCGTCGCCTGAAGCGACTCGTCGACGCCGTGGGATCGGCCCTGGCCCTGCTGTCCCTCGCCCCCCTCTTCGCGCTGCTGGCCCTCGCGATCGTGCTCGACAGCCCCGGCCCCGCGCTCTTCCGTCAAGAGCGGTGCGGTCTCGGTGGCCGCCCCTTCACGCTGCTGAAGTTCCGGTCGATGCACGCCGAAGCAACGACCGAGCACCCGATGCCGGGGACGAACGACGCGGACGGGCCGCTCTTCAAGCTGCGGGCCGACCCGAGGGTGACCCGCGTCGGGCGCCTCCTGCGGCGGCACTCGCTCGACGAGCTGCCCCAGCTCGTCAACGTGCTGCGGGGCGAGATGAGCCTGGTGGGGCCCCGCCCCGCCCTGCCCCGCGAGGTCGACCAGTACTGCGGCCGCGCGAGGGCCCGCCTCCTCGTCCTGCCCGGGCTCACCGGCCCGTGGCAGGTCGGCGGCCGTTCCGATCTCGACTGGGACGCCGGCCTGCGACTCGACCTCGCCTACGTCCACGCGTGGACGCCGTCGACCGACGCCCGCGTCCTCGTCCGGACGATCGGGGCCGTCCTGCGGCCGACCGGCGCCTACTGAGGCTCCACCGCCTCGATGTCGATCGAGGCGAGCAACCCGCGCACGGCCTCGGCGCGGCGACGGCCGTCCGGGCCACCTGCGACACCGGACGCTCGCTCGAAGGCCTGCCACGCCCCGGGGCGGAGACGGCCCTGGCTGGCGACCACGGCGTGCGCGAGTCGCGGCTCGAGTCGGTCGACCTCGCGGGCGAGGGCGCCGACTTGCGGCACGAGGGCGACCCGTCGGGCCTGCCGCATCAACCACGAGAACGCCGCGAGGGTGATCGGCTCGCTCCCGTCCGGCAGCGCCACGTCCCGCGGGGCCACGGCCACGGACACGGGCACGGCCACGGACACGGACCGATCGAGCGGGCCGACCGCCGACGCCGACGGGTCCCCCCGGAGGGCCGACCAGGCGAGCAGTCCCGAACACAGGCGCCGCGCCTCCTCGAACGAGGCCCGGTCGGGTCGGGCCACACGGGTGTAGCGATTGGCGGCCAGCTCGACGACGCCCACGTCGCTGAGCCGCTCGAGTGCCGCTCGGATGGGCGTGCGCGACACCCCCAACCAGGCGATCAGCTCGTCGTCGACGAGACGCTCGCCCGGGCCCAGGGTGCCGTCGAGGACGACCTTGAGCAGCGCGTCGTGGACGTCGTCGCTCAGGAGGCGCGGTGCCCGGAACGACGCGGCCGTCACCTCGGTCGCCCCCACGACGCCCGGCTCACGACCGGGTCCGACGACCCCCCGTGCCCCCGGGGCCGACGTCGGGAACGAGGCCACGGCGGCCGCCGCGGCGAGGCGCGCGGCCTCGACGACACCCGGGGCGTCGCCCCGCTCGACCGCCGCGGCGGCGAGGTCGAGGGCGCGGGCGAGCCCGGTCGGCAGCCCGGGCGGCAGCGCCCGCAGGTGGTGACGCAACGGCAGGCCGACGAGGCGCAGCCGTTCGGCCGCCAGCCCGCCGGAGAGCCCCCGGTCGAGGGCGTCGGCCATCGGCCCGACCAGCTCGGCGAGACGGCCGGCAGCCCCGGCCCCTTCGGCACCCGCGCCGCTCGACGCCACCGCCCGCAGCTCGGCCGCGAGTCGGGCCCGATCGGGGTCGTCCGACGCCGCGACGAGCCCGTCGGCCTCGGCGGCGACCATCGCGCAGGCCGTGGCGAACAGGTCGGCCGCCTCGGCGGCGCAGGGCACGACGACGCGGGTCGCCCGCTTGGAGCTGGTCTCGACGAGTCGCAGGTCGCCGAGCTTCGCCAAGGCGACCCGGATGGGCGTGCGCGAGACGCCGAGCCACCGTTCGAGGTCGACGTCGCGCAGGCGCTCCCCCGGTGACAACGTGCCGTCGAACACGGCGGCGAGCAGATGGTCGAAGACCGCGTCCTTGTGCAGCCGGCGCGGGATGACGGGTCGTGCGGTGGCGGGGACGGGCATGGTGACCTCTCGGTGGCGCGTGGCATGTCTCATCCCATGATGAGGCATGCATGCCTCGTGTCGCCAGCACCCAGGGCGGCGAGGTGCAACTACAGTGAGCCGGTGGCCACACCCAAGATCGTCCTGTTCTACCTGTTCACCCCGTTGGCCGACCCCGACGCGGTACGGCTCTGGCAGCGCGAACTGGCGGAGGCCCACGGGCTCACCGGGCGGGTGATCGTGTCACGCCACGGCATCAACGGCACCCTCGGCGGCGACCTGCCCGAGGTGAAACGCTGGCTGCGCCGCACCCACGAGTACGCACCCTTCCGACCGCTCGAGGTGAAGTGGAGCGAGGGCACGGGGGACGACTTCCCGCGGCTGTCCGTCAAGGTGCGCGACGAGCTCGTCACGTTCGGCGCCCCCGACGAGCTCGAGGTCGACGAGCACGGCGTGGTGGGCACCGGCGAGCGCCTGTCGCCCGACGAACTGCACGAGCTGGTCGCCCGGGAACACGTCACGTTCTTCGACGGACGCAACGAGTTCGAGTCCCGCATCGGGCGGTTCCGGGGGGCCGTCGTGCCCGACGTCGACACCACCGGCGACTTCGTCGCCGAGCTCGACAGCGGACGCTACGACCATCTGAAGGACGAGCCCGTCGTCACCTACTGCACGGGCGGGGTGCGCTGCGAGGTGCTCTCGTCGCTGATGACGGCCCGCGGCTTCTCACGGGTCTACCAACTCGACGGTGGCGTCGCGCGGTACGGCGAGCGCTTCGGCGACGACGGCCTCTGGGACGGCTCGCTCTACGTCTTCGACGGTCGCGGCTCGGTCGAGTTCAGCGACCGCGCGGCCGTGATCGGTCGCTGCGAGGTCTGCGGCACCGCGACCAGTCGCATGCAGAACTGCGTCGACGTGCAGTGCCGAGTGCAACTCGTCGCCTGCGACGGGTGCGGGGCACGAGGCGACGTGACCTGCGACCGGCACCGCGCCTCCTCGGTCCTCGCCGCCGACGGGGCCCCGGCGCGGTGACGACCGACGGACCCCCGGTGCTGTGACCTCGGTCGAGGCTCCGGCGTAGGGTCCCCGGCATGACTGAGACCAACGACATCAAGAAGATCGGCGAGGTCCTCGACGCGGGCCGCATCGGCATCCTCACCACGCAGAGCAGCCACGGCCACCTCGTGAGCCGCCCCCTCGCGCTCGTCGACCGCGACTTCGACGGCAAGGTGTACTTCTTCACTCGCGACCCCTCTCCCAAGGTCGACGACGTCAAGGCGCACCCGCAGGTGAACGTCGCCGTCGAGACCGGCAAGGGCTACCTGTCGCTCGCGGGCAAGGCGTCGATCGTGAAGGACTCCGCGCTCATCGACGAGCTGTGGACGACCGGCGCCGAGGCCTGGTTCGACAAGGGCCGCGAGGACCCGACCGTCGCCCTGCTCGAGGTCGACGTCGACACGGCCGAGTACTGGGTCAGCAACGAGCCGAAGGCCGTCACCCTCTTCAAGTACGCCAAGGCGGCCGTGACCGGCGGACACCCGAAGAACGTCGCCGACACCGGCACCGTCTCGCTCTAGCCGAGGAGGCGCGGCGCGGGTCGTGCGGGACGGCTCGCGCCTCCGCCGACCCGCGTCCGGTGACGGTCCCCGCACGGTGTCGGCCCGCGGACGGTGCCGGGCGGGGCGCATGCCGCGCGGTGGCCGGCCGGATCAGCCGCAGGTGACGGTCTGGCCGTCGCCGTTCACGTAGTCGCCCGGACCGAGCTGGGCGCAGGCCGTCGCGAGTTGCGAGTAGTAGTCGAGTGCGGCGATGCCGTACGCGAGGCTCAGGACGATGACGATCGAGGCGATCACCATGCCGGTCAGGGCGAGGGTGGCCGGTCGGCCGGCGACCCGGGCGCGTCGAGCGGCCACGATGCCGAAGACCAGGCCGAGGGGCGCGAAGAAGACGCCGAAGACGATCGACGCGATCGCGAGACCACGACCCTCGTCGTCGGTACGGGGCGGCGCTGACGACCAGTCGTCGTCGGCCGGGAAGAAGTACGAGCCGAGGCCCGCGTTCTCGGGCCGGGCGTCGGGCGTGGAGACGGTGTCGGGCGTGGACCCGGGCGGCGGCGCCCAGACCTGGCGACCGTCGGAGTCCCACGTCGGCGCGGCGGCCTGCCCGCCGACGGGCGGCCCGCCGACGGGCTGCGTCGAGGTGGGCTGCGGGAAGAACGGCTGCTGCTGTCGCGTGGCGGGCATCGACGGTGCGCCGGAGGGATCGAGCGGCCAGCCGCGATCGGCCACGCCCGCCTCGGGGTGCACCGGGCGAGGCGGACCGAACGGGAACTCGCCCCGGTCGGGCTCGGTCGGCGTCGGCCGGGCGAAGCGTGCCCACGGCGACGGCGGACGCCCCGGCTGCTCGTTGCTCATGCAGGCGAGGGTAGTACGGCCGCCTGCGCGACCGGGCAGGGCGGCGACCGGCCCCGTGGACAGGTGCCGCGCCTCCTCGTGGTCCATGATGGGTCTCGACCTCGGCCCGTCGATCGGGCCCTTCGATGCGATGGAGCCCCTCGATGCGAATCGGAATCCTCACCAGCGGTGGCGACTGCCCCGGTCTCAACGCGGTCATCCGCGGTGCCGTGCTCAAGGGCACGCAGATCCACGGACAAGAGTTCGTCGGCTTCCGCGACGGCTGGCGCGGCGTCGTCGACGGCGACGTGATGCCCCTCACCCGCAAAGAGATCCAGGGCATCGCCAAGCAGGGCGGCACGATCCTCGGGACGAGTCGCACGAACCCGTTCGAGGGCGACGGCGGCGTCGACCGCATCGCCGAGAACATGGAGCGCTTCGGCATCGACGCCATGATCGCCATCGGCGGCGAGGGCACGCTGGCCGCGGCCAAGCGGCTGACGGACGCCGGACTCAAGATCGTCGGCGTGCCCAAGACCGTCGACAACGACCTCGGGGCGACCGACTACACCTTCGGCTTCGACACCGCGGTCCAGATCGCCACGGACGCCATGGACCGCCTGCGCACCACCGGCGACTCGCACAGCCGCTGCATGGTCGCCGAGGTCATGGGTCGACACGTGGGCTGGATCGCCCTGCACTCGGGCATGGCCGCCGGTGCCCACGCGATCCTCATCCCCGAGCAGGCGACGAGCATGGACCAGATCGTCGAGTGGGTGCAGTCGGCCTACGACCGGGGGCGCGCACCGTTGGTGGTCGTCGCCGAGGGGTTCGTGCCCGACCACGAGAGCGACGTGCACTCCGAGCGCGGCCTGGACGCCTTCGGCCGACCGCGCCTCGGCGGCATCGGCGAGCGCCTCGCCCCCGTCATCGAGGAGCGCACGGGCATCGAGACCCGCGCCACGACGCTGGGGCACATCCAACGCGGCGGCACGCCCACGTCGTACGACCGCGTGCTCGCCACACGGCTCGGCATGGCGGCGAGCGACGCGGTGGTCGAGGGACGCTGGGGCCGCATGGTCGCCCTGCGAGGCACCGAGATCGTCCATGTCTCGTTCGAGGAGGCGCTCGACAGCCTCAAGGTCGTCCCGCAGAACCGCTACGACGAGGCCGCGATCCTCTTCGGTTGACGGGAGCGGGGGGGGATCGGGCAGGTCGTGGGCGGGGTCCCGTGGAGCCGTCGTCGCCTCGTCCCCAGGGCCGGCCACTCCGGCGTCATCCCGGGGTCCGTCGCTCAGGCGATGTGCGCCCGGCCGGACTCTGACAGGCTCGACACATGATCACGTTCATCGTGGTGGGGGCGATCGGACTCCTGCTCCTGCTCGTCAGCATCGTCGTGGGCGACTTGCTCGACGTCTTCGACGTCGGCGACGGGCTCGTCTCGGGCGTCGCCCTGGGTGCGGCGCTGGCCATCTTCGGGCTCGCCGGGGTCGTCACGTCGCAGACCGACCTCGCGGCGGGGTGGACGTACGCCGTCGCCGTGGGCATGGCCCTCGTGGCCCTCGTGTTGATCCAGCTCGTCGTCCGCCGCGTGACGCGCCGCGAGAGCGGGGGCCACTGGTCGCCCGTCGGGTTCGTCGGCGTCACGACCGAGGCCACCGGCCCGGCCGGCGGCGAGGTGCGGCTCGACGACGTCCGCGAGCTCGAGCGGCGGCTCGCGACCAGCGACGCGCGCATCGAGCGCGGCGTCCGCGTCCGCGTCGTGGCCGAGAACGGCCCGCGCGTGCAGGTCGAGGCGCTCGACGCCGACGACGCCTCCGCGTCGCGTGATCCCCAGACCAACTGAAAGGAAGCCCCGTGGACTTCATCTCCTCCAACGTCAGCGTCGTCGCCATCGTCGTCGCCGTCGTCATCGTGCTCGCCCTGCTGTCGTTCGTCGCCAGCCGCGTCCGCCGCGTCCCGCCGAACGAGGCGCTCATCGTGGTCGGCCGTGGCGCCGAACGATCCGAGGGCGGGGGCATCTCGAGCCCGCAGAAGGTCATCATCGGTGGCCGCACCTTCGTCTGGCCCATCTTCCAAGAGGGCTTCAAGCTGTCGCTCGAGCAGTACCAGACCCCGGTCGAGGTGCAGGCGATCGACGCCAACTACATCCGCACCGCGGTCAAGGCGACGGTCAACTTCAAGGTGACCGGCACCGAAGACGGGGTGCGCCGCGCCGCCCAGCGCTACCTGCTGCAGCAGCAGCAGCTCCCCGTCATCGTGCAGCAGTCGCTCGAGGGGTCGATCCGCGGACTCATCGGCGGCCAGCCGGTCGACGACCTGGTCAAGAACTTCTCGCGCCTGGCGGCCGACGCCGTGAACGAGACGAAGGGCGAGCTCGCCGAGCTGGGCCTCCAGATCGAGACGATGAACATCCGCGAGATCGAGACGCCGGGCAGCACCTACCTGGCCGACCGTGGTCGCGCCGAAGCGGCCGTCGCGAAGCAGAACGCCGACGTCGCCGAGGCAGAGGCCGAGCGCATCGCCGCCCTGGCCCGCATCGGCAACACCCAGCAGACGGCCGAGCGCCAGCTGCAGCTCGACGTGCGCCAGGCCCAGATCAAGGCCGAGACGGACCGGGCACAGGCCGAGGCCGCCGCCGCGGGTGAACTCGCCCGGGCCATGCAAGACAAACTGGTCGCCGAGCAAGAGAGCATCGCCGTCGCCGAGCAGGCCAAGGTCAACCAGGAGCGACTCAACATCGAGGTCCGTCAGCCCGCCGAGGCCGCGGCCTACGCGTCGGTGCAGAACGCCGAGGCCGAGCGCGACGCGGCCAACGCCGCCGTCGAGGCCGAGGCGTTCCGCCGCACCCAGCTCGCCGACGCCGCCCGCAACGCGGCCGAGAACGAGGCCGCGGCGGTCGAGGCCGCCGGTCGGGCCGAAGCCGCGGCGATCAAGGCCAAGGGTCTCGCCGAGGCCGAGGCGGTCGACGCCCTGGCCGAGGCGCAGGGCAAGTTCGGCCAGGCGGCGCTCGCGTCGCAGGTCATCTCGCGTCTGCCCGAGATCGCTCGCGAGATGGCGGCCCCGATGGGCAACATCGACGCCCTGACGGTGGTCTCCACCGACGGCGCCAACGAGCTGACCAAGTCCGTCGCCAACAACATGACGCAGCTGCAGGACGTCGTGAAGGCCACGACGGGGCTCGACCTCGTCAGCGCGCTGGGTGGCTTCCTCGGGGGCAAGGCCGGGGCGTCCGGCCCCGTCGACCGCCCCTGACCTCCCCTGGCCTCGCCTGATCGCGCCCGCGTAGCCTCGGTCCCATGCGTGCGATCGTGGTCGAGAAGGGCAGGGCCGCCGAGCTGAGAGAGCTCGACGAACCGGTCGCCGGGCCGGGTGACGTCGTCGTCGACGTCACCTGGTCCGGCGTCAACTACAAGGACGGGCTCGCCCTGCGCGGCGACCCCGGGGTCGCCCGGGTCGATCCACTCGTGCCCGGCATCGACCTGGTCGGCGTCGTGGCCTCTTCGGGCTCCCCACGCTTCGCACCGGGCGACGAGGTGCTCGTCAACGGTGCCGGCCACGGCGAGACCAGGCCCGGCGGCTTCGCCGAGCGCGTCGTGGTCGACCCGGGCAGCGCCGTGCTGGTCCCCCGCGGCATCGATGCTCGGCGTGCCGCCGCCATCGGCACGGCGGGGTTCACGGCGATGCTCAGCGTCCTCCGGCTCGAACGCGACGTCCGCCCCGACGACGGCGACGTCGTGGTGACCGGGGCGGCCGGAGGCGTCGGGTCGGTGGCGATCGCGGTGCTGAGCCGCCTCGGGTACTCGGTCAGCGCCTCCTCGGGTCGCGTCGCCGAGCAGGGCGACTACCTCCGCTCGCTCGGGGCCTCCACCCTGATCGACCGAGACGAGCTGTCCGGCGCGGGCAAGCCGATGCAGCGGGCCCGCTGGGCCGGCGGCGTCGACTCGGTCGGCAGCCACACCCTCGCCACCGTCCTGGCACAGACCCGCTGGGGCGGCACCGTGACGGCGTGCGGGCTCGCCCAGGGGGCCGACCTGCCGACGACGGTGCTGCCCTTCATCCTGCGGGGCGTGACCCTGGCCGGCGTGAACTCGGTGGACGCGCCGCTCGACCTGCGGCAGCGTGCCTGGGACCGGCTGGCGCGAGACCTCGACCTCGACCTGCTCGACTCGATGACCGACGAGGTCGCCCTGGCCGACGTCGTGGACGCCGGCGAGGCGATCCTGGCGGGTCGGACCCGAGGCCGGACGGTCGTGCGGGTCGGCGCATCGCGAATCTAGAACTCCGGATCACCCATACGTACTCAGCCCACGGGTTTATGCTCGACATGTCGGCGACCGGTTCAGGGCCGGGTCGACGAACCCGACCGACCGCGGTGCCCCGCACCGACGACCGTTGCCACCCATCCGCACACACGACGGAGGCCCCCGATGCCGATCCCCCAGAACGACGACCAGACTCCCGCTCCCCGCCGCCTGCTGCGCGACGTCGTCTACGACAAGATGTTCGCCGCGATCATCGACGGCACCCTCGAGTTCGGCGAACGCCTGAACGACGACCAGCTCGTCGCCTGGCTCGGCGTCTCCCGCACGCCCGTCCGCGAGGCCATCGCCAAGCTCGCCGACCAGGCCCTGGTCGACATCGAGGCCAACCGTTACACGCGCATCGTCGACCCCTCGTACGGCGAGTTCGTCGACACCGTCGACGTCGGTTACGCCGTCTGGTCGCTCTTCGTCGAGCGGGCCGTGCCCAAGCTCGACAAGGCCCAGCGTGCCGAGGTCGTCGGCCTGCTCGACACCCGGGCCAAGGCCTTCAAGGCGAAGAAGGAAGAAGACATCGCGGGCCTCGTACGGGCCAACGAGATCCTGCTGGCCGCGGCCGACAGCGAGTCCTTGACGCGCCTGTGGTCGAACACCGGCCCGCGCCTCCTGCTGCTGCTGCGTCGCCCGTCGGCCAACGGCATCTTCGACTACCCGCAGGCCCACGCGTTCACCGTCGCGTTCCGTGACGCCGTCAAGGCGGACGACGCCGAGGCGGCGGCCGCCGCCGTGCGCGAGCAGCCCGCGCGCCTCCAGGGCCTGTTCGACCAGGTGCGCGAGGCGGGCATCTACCGCGCGTGACCTCAGCTCCCCCCGCGGCCGCCCCGGCGCCGCCCGTGCTCGACGTCGTCGACGCACGGGTGACCCGGGGCGGTCGTGATCTGCTGCACGACGTGTCGTTGCGAGTCGAGGCCGGCCAGCACTGGGCTCTGATCGGCCCCAACGGAGCCGGCAAGACCACGCTGCTGACGCTGTGCGGTGCGCTCGGCCATCCGACCGCCGGCACGGTCGACGTCCTCGGCCGACGCCTCGGACGCGTCGAGCTGAGCGAGCTCCGCCGTCACATCGGCCACGTCGACCCCCGCCACCGCATGGTGGGCGACAACACCGTGCGCGAGGTCGTGCTGAGCGGCTTCACCGGCAGCAGCGACCCGGTGCCCCGCTGGTCCCCCACCGACGAGCAGGAGGCGCGGGTCGTCGACCTCGTCGCGAGCGTCGGCCTCTCGTCCCGCATGCCTGCACGGTGGAGCGTCCTGTCCCAGGGCGAACGTGGTCGGGCCCTGATCGCCCGCGCCCTGGTCTCGGAACCGGCCCTGCTGCTGCTCGACGAACCGGCGACGGGACTCGACGTCGCGGCGCGGGAACACCTGCTCGACACCGTCGACGAGCTGCGCACGATCCACCCCGGGATGGCCTCGGTCACCGTCACCCACCACCTCGAGGACCTGCCGAGCAGCACGTCGCACGCCCTGCTGCTGCGCGACGGCGGGATCTTCGCCACCGGCCCGGCCGACGACGTGCTGACGTCCGACCTCGTGTCGGGGGCGTTCGACCACCCGCTCGTCATCGACCGGGCCGACGGTCGCTGGTCGGCCCGGGCCCGCCGCCGCTGACCCGCCCGGTGCATCACGGCGCCCCGCGCAGCCGCTGCCGGAGTGCCCGCCGCCGGCCCACCCGGCCAGTCGGCCAGTCGGCCAGCCGGCCACCCCGCCACCCCGCCACCCCGCCACGATGTAAACAACCCGCCAAGAAATGATGTGGCGGGTTGTGCACCTCGTGGCGGGATGCGGCGGAGCAGGCATGGCCCCGAGTGACGGGCAGGCGAGCCGGGCGCGCAGAGCCGGCCGAGCCCCCGGCGAGCCGGAACGGAGGCGCGGCGCGCGCTCGGGCGGGCTAGTGCGGCGCCTGCGCGGCCGCGGCGGCCTTGGCCGCGGCGGGCACGGCGTCGAGGATGCGCGACAGCACGTCGTCGTCGTGGGCCGCCGTGACGAACCACGCCTCGAACACCGACGGCGGCAGGTTGACCCCGGCGTCGAGCATGGCGTGGAAGAACGGCGGGTAGCGCCAGGTCTGCTGGGCGCGGACGTCGTCGTAGTCGTTCGGTGCCGTCGGCGTGAAGGCGAACGAGAAGAGGGACCCGGCGCGCTGGACGCTGTGCTCGACACCCTCGGCCGACAGGGCGGCCGAGACACCGGCCGACAGCTGGTCGGCAACGGTGTCGAGCCGGGCGTAGACCTCGGGCGTCGCGAGCCTGAGCGTGGCGATGCCCGCGGCGACGGCCACCGGGTTGCCGCTGAGCGTGCCCGCCTGGTACACCGGCCCGAGCGGGGCGAGGAAGTCCATCACCTCGGCACGTCCACCCAGGGCCGCCAGGGGCATGCCCCCGCCGATGACCTTGCCGAACGTGACGAGGTCGGGCTCCCACCCGGCGCCGTCCGGGACGACCTGGGCGGCCTCGAGACCCCACCAACCCGCGCGGCCCACACGGAAGCCGGTGAGCACCTCGTCGACGATCAGCAGCGAGCCGTGTCGTCTCGTGATCTCGGACAGGCTGCGGTTGAAGCCACGCTGCGGCGCGAGGACGCCCATGTTCGCGGCAGCCGCCTCGACGATGACGGCCGCGATGCGCGGGCCGTGCTCGTCGAAGGCCGCGCGCACGGCGTCGAGGTCGTTGTAGGGCAGGACGAGCGTCTGGGCCGCGGTCTCGGCCGTGATGCCGGCCGAGCCGGGCATCGACAGGGTGGCGACGCCCGAGCCGGCCTCGGCCAGCAGCGAGTCGGAGTGCCCGTGGTAGTGCCCGGCGAACTTCACGAGCAGGTCGCGACCGGTGTAGCCGCGGGCGAGACGGATGGCCGTCATGGTCGCCTCGGTGCCGGTGGACACCATGCGCAGCTTGCCGATCGGACGCTGGTCGCCGACGGCGACGCGTTCGCGGACCAGTTCGGCGAGTTCGGTCTCGGCCGGGGTCGACGCCCCGAACGACAGGCCGCGCGCGGCCGCCTGCTGCACGGCCTCGAGCACCTCGGGGTGGGTGTGCCCGAGGATCGCGGGGCCCCACGAGGCGACGAGGTCGACGTAGTCGCGCCCCTCGGCGTCGGTGACGTACGCACCCTGGGCGCCCACGAGGAACCGGGGCGTCCCGCCGACGGAGCCGTAGGCGCGGACGGGCGAGTTCACGCCGCCCGGGATGGACCGCTTGGCCCGGGTGAAGTAGGTGTCGTTTCTCTGCTCGGTCATCAGAACCGCTCTTTCTGGAGGCGCGTGGCCAGTTCGGTGGCCCAGTACGTCAGGATCGCGTCCGCCCCCGCCCGTTTGATCGACAGGACGCTCTCGTACGACGCGGCGTCGAGGTCGATCCAGCCGTTCGCGGCGGCCGCGTGGATCATCGCGTACTCACCGCTGATCTGGTACGCCCAGACGGGCACGGTGCTGGTCGCGGCGGTCTCGGCGAGGACGTCGAGGTAGCTCATGGCCGGCTTGACCATGACGACGTCGGCACCCTCGGCGATGTCGAGGTCGACCTCGCGGAGGCCCTCGCGCCCGTTGGCGGCGTCCATCTGGTAGGTGCGGCGGTCACCGACCAGGGTCGACTGGACGGCCTCGCGGAAGGGGCCGTAGAAGGCGGAGGCGTACTTGGCCGCGTAGGCGAGAAGTGCCGTGCCGCCGAAGCCGGCCTCGTCGAGCGCGTCGCGGGCCGAGCCGATCTGGCCGTCCATCATGCCGCTCATGCCGATCAGCTGCGAGCCGGCCTCGGCCTGGACGACCGCCATCTCGTCGTAGCGGACCAGGGTGGCATCGTTGTCGACCGAGCCGTCGTCGGCGAGGACGCCGCAGTGGCCGTGGTCGGTGAACTCGTCGAGGCAGAGGTCGGTCTGCACGACCAGCGCGCCCTGTGCGGCGTCGACGGCCACGCGGGTGGCCACGTTGAGGATGCCCTCGGGGTCGGTCGCGCCCGATCCGACGGCGTCCTTCTCGAGGGGTACGCCGAAGAGCATGACCCCGCCGACACCGGCCTCGGCGGCCTGCTCGACGGCCCGGGGCAGGCTCGACAGGCTGTGGTGGACGACGCCCGGCATGGACGAGATCGGGGTGGGTTCGTCGATGCCTTCGCGGACGAACATCGGCAGGACGAGATCGGCGGGGTGCAGGCGCGTCTCGGCCGTCAGGCGGCGCAGGGCGGGGGTGGCGCGGAGGCGGCGGGGCCGCACTCGGGGGAAATCGGACATCAGTCCTTCTCGGTGGGGGGCGTTCCGGCGGACGGGCCGTCGAGGGCGTGGTCCACCACGGCCTCGACGAGGGCGGCCGCCGATCGGGTCTCGGCGATCAGGTGCACGGGCAGCCCCGCGGCACGGGCGTCGAAGGCGGTGCGCGGGCCGATGCACGCGACGAGGGTCTGCGGGGGCAGGGGCGCCAGCTGGGCGGCGATCTGACGGGCCACGCTGCCCGAGGTCACGAGGAGGACGCCGATCGAGCCGTCGGCGACGCCGTCGCGCACCTCGGCCGAGACGGGCACCCCCACCGTGCGGTACGCCGAGACGAACTCGGCGTCGAACCCGCGGGCCGACAGCCCGGCGACGAGGGTCGGCTCGGCCAGGTCGGACTGCGGCACGAGCACGCGACCGGTGACCTCCTCGGCCGGCCACTCCTTCACGAGTCCGCGGGCCGAGTTGTCGCCCTCGGGGACGAAGTCGACGCGGATGCCCGCCAGGCTCAGAGCGGCCGCGGTGGTCTCGCCGACCGCGGCGACGCGGGTCGACGCCGGGGGCCGGATGCCGTTGCCGACCAGGACGTCGACCGTCGTGGCGCTCGTGACGACGAGCCACTCGTAGACGCCGGACTCGAGGCGGGCCAGGGCGGCGGCGAGCAGCTCGGGCGTCTCGGCCGGGGCGAAGTTGATGAGGGGGGCGATCACCGGCGCGGCACCGCGCGACCGGAGCGAGGCCGCGACCCCGTCGCCCCACTTGCCACCGCGCGGCACCAGGACGCGCACGCCCTTGAGCGGCTTGTCGGCGGTCACGAGGCGCTGCCCAGGGGGTCACCGCCGGCCGGTCCGCCACCCAGCGGGGCGAACTCGGCCGCACCGGAGTCGAGCAACTCGTCGACGACACGGCCGGCGACCTCGTGGACGTCGGCGAGACGTGCGACGAGCGGGCCGTCGTCGAGGGAGACGGCATGCGACGAGCTGAGGCGTCGGCTGCCGTCGGGGCTGTAGACGGTCGCGCTGAGCAGCAGCAACCCGGCGTCGACGACCGCACTGGCACCGACGGGTGCCGCGCAACCGGCCTCGAGGCCGGCCAACACGGCCCGCTCGGCCGTCACCACGAGACGGGTCTCTTCGTCCTCGATGGCGGCCAGACCGCGGGCGAGTGCCTCGTCGGCGTCGCCTTCGCGGACCTCGACGGCCAACGACCCCTGGCCGGGCGCGCTGGGCCAGAAGCCGAGCCCCAGCAGTTCGGTCGCGGCGTCGAGGCGGCCCAGTCGGCCGAGACCTGCCGCGCTGAGCAGCACGGCGTCGAGGTCGACGCCGACGCGACCGAGCCGCGTGTCGACGTTGCCGCGGATGTCGACGACCTCGAGGTCGGGGCGTCGCGAGAGCAGCTGGGCGGCACGACGCGGTGACCCCGTGCCGACGCGAGCCCCCTGGGGCAGTCCCTCGAGGGTCAGTCCGTCACGGGCGCAGAGGGCGTCGCGGGCGTCCGCGCGTCCGGGCGTCGCGCCGATGACGAGACCGGGGTGCGTGGCGGTGGGCAGGTCTTTGAGCGAGTGCACGAGCGCGTCGCACTCGTCCGCCAGGAGCGCCTCACGCAGGGCGCTGGCGAACACGCCGGTGCCCCCGAGCGACGCGAGCGACTCGCCGGTGCCCTGCGACCTGTCCCCCTCGGTCTTGATGCGGACGAGCTCGACGTCGTGGCCGGTCGCGGCGGCGATGCGGTCGGCGACGGTGGTCGACTGGGCGACGGCCAGGGCGCTGCCCCGGGTTCCGATGCGGATGGTCGCCACGGGGTCAGGGCACCAGCCCGGACAGGGCGGGCTTGAAGCCGAGTCGCACGTTCTCGCAGCAGCCGGGACGACACACGTCGTACCACGGCCCGAGATCGGTCACGTGGGGGCGGTCTTCGGCCGGCACGCCGTCACGACGCTCGAGCACGAGGTCGACCAGCCCGGTGACGTAGTTCGGGTCGATGCCCGGCGTCGGGGTGCGCGTCGCCCAGAAACCGTTCTTCTCGCTGGTCTCCATCGCCTCGTTGTCGAGGTCCCACATGACCTCCATGTGGTCGCTGACGAACCCGAGAGGCACGATGACCACGGCACGGGTCGGGCCGCCGGCCAGGTCGTCGATGGCGTCGTTGATGTCGGGCTCGAGCCACGGCATCGAGGGCGGGCCGCTGCGCGACTGGTAGACGAGCTGCCAGGGGACGGTCGTGCCGCCACCCTCGGGCAGGTCGAGGTCGAGTGCGGCCTCGGCCGCGGCCATGACGACCTCGGCGACGGCCTTGTGCTGGGCGGCGTAGGCGCCGTCGGCGTCGAAGCCGCGCGCCTCGGGGCCGCTCTTGGCCGCGTCGGTCGACGGGATCGAGTGCGTCGCGAACAGCACCTGGACCTCGGTCGACAGGTCGAGGCCCTCGTTCTCGGCGCGAGCCTCGACCAGCGCGTCGCGCACGCCGTCGATGAACGGCTGCACGAACCCGGGGTGGTCGAAGAACTGGCGCACCTTGTCGATCTGCATGGTGCCCTCGAGCCCGGTGGCGTCGAGCGCCATGGCGAAGTCCTCGCGGTACTGGCGGCACGAGCTGTAGGACGAGTAGGCGCTGGTCGCGACCGCGATGAGCTTGCGGAACCCGCGCTCGTCGGCCTCACGCACGGCGTCGGCCATGTAGGGCTGCCAGTTGCGGTTGCCCCAGATGACGGGCAGATCGATGCCGCGTCGCTCGAGTTCGGCCTCGAGGGCCGCCTTGAGCTCGCGGTTGTGCTCGTTGATCGGGCTGACGCCGCCGAAGTGGCGGTAGTGGGTCGCGACCTCTTCGAGCCGTTCTTCGGGGATGCCCCGACCGCGCGTGACGTTGCGCAGGAACGGGATGACGTCGTCCTGCCCCTCGGGCCCGCCGAAGCCGGCCAGCAGGATGGCGTCGTAGTCGGTCGGCTCGGAGACGTGCTCCGGGCCGGAGGCCGCGGCGGGGGTGGCGTTGCGGACGAGCTGCCCGTTGGTGATGTTGCTGGTGTCGGTCACGACAAGACCTCGATGATGTCGGTGGTGGGGATGCGTCGGCCCGTGAAGAACGGGATCTCTTCGCGGACGTGGCGGCGGGCCTCGGTGTAGCGCAGGTCGCGCATGAGGTCGACCAGTTGGACGAGCTCGGGAGCCTCGAGGGCGAGGATCCACTCGTAGTCGCCGAGCGAGAAGCTGGCGACCGTGTTCGTCAGGACCGCGCGGTGCTCGGAGCCCTGCTTGCCGTGCTCGGCGAGCATCTGGCGGCGCTCGGCCTCGGGCAGCAGGTACCACTCGTAGCTGCGGACGAACGGGTACACGGTCAGCCAGGTCTCGGGCGCCTTGCCCCGCATGAAGGCCGGGCTGTGGTTGCGCGAGAACTCGGCCTCGCGGTGCATGCCCATGGCGTTCCAGGTGGGCAGCAGGCCGCCCAGCACGTCGGTGCGCAGCAGTTGCCGGTAGGCCGACTGGACGGCCTCGGGCACCTCGCCGTGCAGCCAGATCATGATGTCGGCGTCGGCCCGCAGGGCGCTGACGTCGTAGAAGCCGCGCACGGTGACGCCGAGCCCGGCGAGGGCGTCGACGACGGCGTCGAGCTGCGGGACGTCGTCGAGCTCGGGGGCGTAGGGGTTCTGCGGGTCGCGACGCAGGACCGCCCAGAGCGTGTAGCCGAGGCGTTCGACGGGCGGCGGGGTGCTCGCCGCCTCGTCACCGGACTCGGTCTGGACGGGTGCTGCGGGTGAATCGGACGTCGGCAGATCGGGCGCTGCCGCATCGGCGCTGGAACTCATGCAGTCATTCTCCCTCTCGGCACGCTGGGAGCCCAACCAGGTTGCTCCCGGTCGAGCGAACGGGTCCGGGTGCTCGTCGGGGACGAGCCGTCGGGCGAGCCCGGCGACCGGTCAGCGGCGCTTGACGACCGCGACGACGACGCCCGCGACGGCCAGGGCGCCCGCCCCGGCGGCGGCGAGCCACGGGGTCTTGTCGCGGTCGAACGACGCCTTGGCGCGGTGCCCGGCGATGCCCAACTGCTTGGGCACGTTCAGTTTGTCCTCGAGCTCGTTTAGGGTCGCGGCGAGCTCGGCGCGCGTGCGGTCGATGTGGGCCTGGATGTCGCTGCTGTCGCTCACGGTGCTCCTGTCGGGAACGGGAAGGGTGGGGGTGTCGAGGAGGCGCGTCAGCGCTCGTCGAGGCGGGCGCCGGGGATCGACCCCACGCCCTTGACGGCCTTGAGGTCGACCTTGAGGCTCGCGATGGTCTTCTCGGGAACCGCGGGGAGCCCCTTCTTGATGGCCTTGTACCCGAGGAACGCGAGCAGGGCCGCGACGAGCAACAGCACGCCGGCGACGATGAGGGCCGAGGCCCAGCCGGGAAGCCAGATGGCGAGCAAGAGGACGATGCCGGTCAGCAGGACGCCGAGCATCGCGAAGACGAAGACCAGGGCCCCGACCAGGAAGCCGGCACCGATGCCGAAGGCCTTGAGCGTGCCGATGACCTCGTACTTGAGCAGGGCCAGCTCGCCCTTGACCAGGTCGGTGACCAGCGTGGGGACGTCCTGCACCAGGGCGAAGAGCGATCGCGGCCTGGTCTTGTGCCGCACCTTGTCGCTGCGCGTCGAGTCGGTCATTTCTTGCGGCCGCCGCCGAAGGCCTTGGAGATGCCGCGGGTGATGCCCGTGACGACGGCGTCGACGCCGTCGGCCGTCTTGGCACCGGCGAAGTCCTGGCCCTTGGCGACCTGGCGCTGCACGGCCCGGCTGTTCCAGACCTTGGACGCCCTCTCGGTGATCTGCTCGTACCGGTCGTGGCCGGCGCGGGCGCCCAGCACGAATCCGACAGCGGCTCCGGCGACGAAGATCAGTTTGCCTCGCACGGGGGACTCCATTCGTGGTCGTACGCGCGACGGCATGTGCCGCACACGTCCCTCCAATGTAGCCCGAGGCGGGCGGCCGACGCCCGCGCCGGACCGAAGCGGTCCGACCCCGAGGCCTCAGTCGCGGGACGGGCGCGACGAGAGCGCCGCCCCCAGGGTGGCGGCCTGACGACGCGAGTGGGCGACGATCGCGGCGAGCCCGCGGCCCGCCACCGCGCCTCCGGCCTGGACGACCTCGACCACGGGCTCGGTGACGGCCGCCGCCTCGGCCCGGCGCGGGGCGTCCCAGGTGGCCCGGCCGAAGCCGACCAGGTGACGCTCGGCGAGGTCGACGCCGAGCAGGGTCGACGCGTCGGCGAGCGCCGCGTCGCGCACCTCGACGTCGGGCGTGCCGCGGTCGACGACGGGTGAGTCGAAGCTGAGCCGCAGGACGTGGCGTCCCCCGGCGAGCTCGGCCAGCCAGCTCCACTTGACGGTCGCGTGGGTGAGGGCCTTGGCGCGCAGTCCGGTCGAGCCGGGGGCGACGAGCACGCCCGTGCCCCGGGGCGCCGCGTCGAGCTCGGGCCGGTCGACGACGAGGGTCGCGAGGGTGATCGCTCCGGGCGGCACCGAGGAGGCGCGGGTCGTCAGGGCCACCGCGTCGTGGTCTCCCACGGCCAGCACGACCCGTCTCGCCCGGACGTGCTCACCGCCGGCGGTCTCGACGCTCGTCTCGTCGATCGAGCGGACGCGGGTGCCGAGACGGACGTCGACGCCGTGCCGCTCGAGGTCGGCGACGATCGGGTCGACCAGACGCGCGAGGCCGCCGCGGATGCCCGCCACCGCCGAACCGGCCGGGGCCAGGGCCCGCAGCCCGAGCACGGCGGCGGCGAGGCTGCCCTCGCGCTGCAGGGCCGAGCGCAGCCCGGGGGCGACGCGGTCGACGGCGAGGAGGTCGGGGTGGAGCGAGTGGACGCCCGAGACGATGGGGCTGACGAGCCGGTCGACGACCGCCTCACCCATGCGGGCGCGGACGAGACCCCCCAGGGTGGTTTCTTCGGTCCCGACCTCGGCCGGCAGGTCGGCGTCGGCGAGTGCGCGCCTCACCCCGTCCTCGCCGACGACGGCCCGGACGTCGGCGGCGGACGGATCGCCGGGGATGCCGAGCAACCCCGTGCGCGGGATCGGGAACGACTCACCGTCGGCTTCGTGCAACCAGGCGCCGCGGGGGTCCGGCAGGACGATGTCGTCGCCGAGACCGAGTTCGGTGGCGAAGCCGGCGACCGTGCCGCCACGGGTCGCGAAGCTCTCGGCGCCGGCGTCGAGCGCGATGCCGGCGACGACGTGTCGCGAGACCTCGCCGCCGAGACGGTCGGACGCCTCGAACAGGACGACGCTCAGCCCGGCGGCGGCCAGGTCGCGGGCGAGCACGATGCCGCCCATGCCGCCGCCCACCACGGCGACGTCGACGACGGCGCCCGGGGTGACGACGGGCGGGGTCACAGCGTGTGGGCGAGCTCGACGATGCGGGTGAGCACGTCGGGGTCGGTGTCGGGGCTGACGCCGTGGCCGAGGTTGAGGACGTGCGCCGGGGCCGCCCGACCACGCTCGACCACGTCGCGGACGTGCGCCTCGAGCACGGCCCACGGCGCCTGCAGCATGGCCGGGTCGATGTTGCCCTGCACCGGGGTCGAGCCGCCGAGGCGACGCGAGGCCTCGTCGAGCGGGATGCGCCAGTCGACGCCGACGGCGTCGGTGCCGACGTCGCGCATGGCGGTCAGCACCTCGCCGCTGCCCACGCCGAAGTGGATGCGCGGAACGTCGAGGTCGGCGACGTGCGACAGCGCCCGGGCCGAGTGGCGGGCGACGTGCGCGGTGTAGTCGGCCAGCGAGAGCGACCCGACCCACGAGTCGAACAACTGGGCGGCGCTCGCACCCGCCAGGACCTGCGCCCGCAGGAAGGCGCCGGTCACGTCGGCGGCCCAGGTGAGCAGGGCGTCCCAGGTCTCGGGGTCGCTGTGCATCAGGGCGCGGGCGCGGATGTGGTCCTTCGACGGCCCGCCCTCGACGAGGTAGGCGGCGAGGGTGAACGGTGCACCGGCGAACCCGATCAGCGGCGTGCTGCCGAGCTGCGCGACGGTCTGGGCGACGCCCGCGGCGATCGGGGCCAGCGCCTCCGGATCGAGGGGCCGCAGGGCCGCGACGTCGGCCGCCGTGCGGATCGGCGTCTCGAGCACCGGCCCGCGACCCGGGACGATGTCGACCGCGACGCCGGCCAGCTTGATCGGCACGACGATGTCGCTGAAGAAGATGCCGGCGTCGACACCGTGACGGCGGACCGGCTGCAGCGTGATCTCGCTCGCCAGGTCGGGTGTGAGGCAGGCGTCGAGCATCTTGGTGCCGACGCGCAGCTCGCGGTACTCGGGCAGCGAGCGCCCCGCCTGGCGCATGAACCACACCGGCAGCGTCTCGGGCCGGTCGCCGCGCAACGCGCGGACCAGAGGCGAACGCGTCGTGAGGCCGGCGGCCAGCGGGTGCTGCTCGGGCAGGGCGGAGGTCTGGGTCACGTGGTCGATTGTCCCATCGCCCGCTGGACGTCGCGTCGAGGCGACCCACCGCCGGCCCCGCCACGGCGGGACCGTCTCGGCCGGGTCGCCTCGAACGCGTGAGCGGACGAGGAGGCGCGGGTCAGGAGACCGCGACGACCATCTTCCCGACGTTGTCGCCGCGCATGAGCCCGGTGAAGGCGTCGAACGCGTTGTCGATGCCCTCGACGACGGTCTCGTCGTACACGACGTCGCCGGCGGAGAGCCAGGGGCCCATCTCGGCCTGGAACGCGGGTGCGAGGTGGCGGTAGTCGCCCAGCGTGAAGCCCTTCATCGTCAGACCGCGGGTGACCATGTTCGTCATCCCCGTGATGCCGACCGGGGCACCGGTCGAGTTGTAGTTCGCGATCGAGCCGCAGAGCGCGGCGCGGCCGCCGGTGCGGAACGAGGCGAGGGCGGCCGACAGGTGGTCGCCGCCGAC
Organism: Frigoribacterium sp. Leaf44; assembly: GCF_001421865.1. Lineage (NCBI taxonomy): Bacteria > Bacillati > Actinomycetota > Actinomycetes > Micrococcales > Microbacteriaceae > Frigoribacterium > Frigoribacterium sp. Leaf44. The sequence continues at coordinate 264,129 of NZ_LMLG01000006.1, read as the reverse complement.
GTTGTCGAAGTAGAGGTCGATGCCGTCGGGCGCGGCCTCGGCGAGCAACTCGGAGACGTCGCCGTCCTTGTAGTTGAACGCGGCGTCGAAGCCGTACTTCGAGGTCAGCAGCTCGACCTTCTCGGCCGAGCCGGCGCTGCCGATCACGCGCGAGGCTCCCTTGAGGCGCGCGATCTGGCCGACCATGGTGCCGACGGCCCCGGCGGCGCCCGAGACGAAGACGACGTCGCCCTCGCGGATGCCGGCGATCTCGGTGAGGCCGACGTACGCCGTGAGGCCCGTGAGGCCGAGCACGCCCAGGTACGCCGACAGGGGCACGCCGTCGACGGGCTGCACGGCACGGAATGTGGACGCGCCTCCCTGGGCCACGTCCCGCCAGCCCTGCTCGTGGAGCACGACGGTGCCGACCGGCAGGTCGTCCGACCGCGACTCGACGACGCGGCCGACGGCACCGCCGGTCATGGTCTCGCCGAGGGCGAAGGGCGGGACGTACGACTTCACGTCGTTCATGCGACCGCGCATGTAGGGGTCGACCGACAGGAACTCGTTCTGCACGCGGACCTCGCCGTCGCCCAGCTCGGGCAGGGTCACCTCGACGCGGGCGACGTCGTCGGGGGTGGGCTCGCCGTGCGGGCGGGCGACGAGCTGCCACTGGGTGCTGGTGGTCGAGGTCATGGTGTCTCCTTGGTTCGATGCGGTGCGGGCCGGTGGCCGGAATGCGGCCCCGGGCTCCGTTGTTGCAAGCTGCAACCGTGGTGTGGCATTCCCGGCCACTCGACGTCGAGTCAACGCCCAGCCGAAAACGCCGATCAGAGTTAGGATCACTCAGTGCTCATCTGCCTCACGGCGTCCCACCAGAACGCCAGCTTCGACCTCCTCGAGAGGCTGAGCATCGGCGCACCCTCGGCGGCGGGCACCCTGGTCGACGGCAGCGACTTCGTCAGCGGAGCGGTCGTGCTCGCGACCTGCAACAGGTTCGAGGCCTATCTCGACGTCGACGAGCCCCTCACGGCCGGCAGCGCCCTCGCCGTCGAGGCCACGATCGAGACCATGAGCACCGCCAGCGGCGTCGAGCCCGACGACCTGCGCGACAGCGTGCGGGTCATCACGGGCGACGAGGTCGTCGAGCACCTCTTCGCCGTCAGCTCGGGCCTCGAGTCGGTCGTCGTCGGCGAGGACGAGATCTCGGGCCAGGTGCGGCGTTCGCTCGAACGCGCCCGCCACGACGGCACCACCTCCCGCGACCTCGAGCGCCTCTTCCAGAAGGCGTCCCAGACCTCGCGCGGCATCAAGAACCAGACGAACGTCGGAGGCGCGGGTCGCTCACTCGTGCGCCTCGCCCTCGAACTGGCGTCCTCACGGGTCACCGACTGGTCCGAAGCGCGCGTCCTCATCGTGGGCACCGGCCAGTACGCCGCCACCACCGTGGCCGCCCTCCGCGACCGCGGCGCCGACCAGCTCGCCGTCTACTCGGGTTCGGGCCGCGCCGAGTGGTTCGGCCTCAAGCACGCCGCGACGCCCTACGACGACCTCGCCACCGCCGTCGCCTGGAGCGACGTGCTCATCACCTGCACCTCGACCACCGAGCCGGTCGTCACCCGCGACGTCGTGCAGCCCGGCGGTCGCCGCCTCGTGATCGACCTCGGCCTGCCCCGCAACGTCGACCCGCTCGTCTCGGGCGTCGAAGGCGTCGAGCTGCTCGACCTCGAGACCATCAGCCTGCACGCCCCGTTGCCCCAGCTCAGCGCGGCCGACGACGCCCGCGCCCTCGTCTCGTCGGCGGCCGCCGAGTTCCAGGCCGTCGCCGCCGAGCAGTCGCTCACCCCGTCGGTCGTCGCGCTGCGCAAGCACGTCTTCGACCTGCTCGACGCCGAGATCGAACGGGCACGGTCGCGCGGCGACTCGTCCGAGCGCACCGAGTCGGCCCTGCGGCACCTCGCCGGCGTCCTGCTGCACACCCCCTCCGTCCGGGCACGCGAACTGGCCCGCGAGGGCCGGGGCGACGAGTTCCGCGACGGTCTCGAGGCGCTGTTCGGCGTGACCGACGGGCGCCGCGCCTCCTCGTCCTCGCCGCTGCGCGCGATCGACGACGAGCGTCAGGCCTCGGCGGGCTGACCGCCGTCGCGACACGACGTCCCCCGGTCGTGCCCGAAGATGGCCTGATGGACACCATCGTCGTCAGCGCGCTCGCCCTCGTCCGCGACCGGCGGATGCTGATGGTCACGGCGCGGGGTCGTGACGTGCTCTACCTGCCGGGCGGCAAGCTGGAGGCCGGCGAGTCCGCGGCCGAGGCGCTGGTGCGAGAATCGCGCGAGGAGGTCGGCGTCGAACTCGACCCGGTGACCGTGACCGAACTCTTCACGGTCGTGACGCAGGCACACGGCGAACCCGAGGGCCGACAGGTCGCCATGACGGTCTTCGCCGCCGAGCTCGCGGCGACGAGCCCCGAACCGGCTCCCGCCGCCGAGGTCGGCGCGGTGCACTGGGTGACCTCGGCCGACGCCGACCGGTGCCCGCCGGCCGGGGTCGCGACGCTCGATCGCCTGAAGCGGCTCGACCTGGTCGACTGAACCGACGCACGGCGCACGCGGTCGCTCAGTGCACGTACTCGAGCACGTCGGTGCCCACAACCCGCAGGGCGTCGAGCGCGCGGAGACGGTGGGCGAGCGTCAGGTCGTCGAAGGTGACGATCACGCAGTACGCGACGCTGCGGTGAGGACCGCGCAGCACCCCGAGCTCGGAGCGCACCCCCGGGTCGCCACCCGTCGCGTGGACGATCTGGAGGTCGTGGTCGAGACGTCGGTGCCCGAGCGGATCGAGTCCGAACGGTGCGGCGACGAGCGACGTGTCGGCACCCAGCGACAGCCAGCCGAGCACGCGGTTCGACACGGCCCGGTCGACGACCTCGCCTCGGGCCAGGGACACCATCAGGCCGGCCAACTCGTGGGCCGAGCCGACGGCGAGCGCGGGCGCGTCGTCGGGGCCGCGCGACGACCGCGTGACGTCGAGGAGGGCGGTCTTCGTGAGACCGAGCGACTCGCCCCGTGCCCGCACCGCGGCCAAGCCGACCCGCCCGATGAGCGCGTCGATCGCGGCCGCGTCGCGGAAGGCCCCGACGAGCGTCGCCGCGTCGGTCACCGGAAGGCTCGTCCGGCGGAGGTAGGGCCAGAGACCGCCGGGCCCCTGGTCGCCGGGATCGCCCGGTCGGTCGAGTTCGTCGAGCGGGCGCAGCGTGCCGTCCTCGATGCGGGCCGACACCTCGATCAGCAGCAGGACGGCCCCGAGCTGCCCGACCGGCAGCGCCAGGTGCTCGTCGACGCCCAGCAGGTCCACGCCCGAGTCGAGGTCGCTGACCGAGGCCGAGACCTGACCACCCGCGAGCGCCAGGTCGCCCAGGGCCGCGAACGACGACGAGAACGACTCGAGCGCGCGACCGCCGCCGTGACGCGGCTCGTGGTCGGCGCCGTCGGCGTTCTCGCGGCGGGCGCGGCGCCCGGGCCCCGGACCTACCAAATCGTGACGCGCTCCTCGACCGGCAGCCACAGGGCGTCGCTCTCGGTGACGCCGAAGGTCGTGTAGAACTCGTCGATGTTGCGCACGATCTGGTTGCAACGGAACTCGTTCGGCGAGTGCGGGTCGATCGAGACGAGGCGGATCGCCTCTTCGTCGCGCAGCTTGATCTGCCAGGCCTGCGCCCAGCTGAGGAAGAACCGCTCGGCACCGGTCAGCCCGTCGATCACGGGCGGCTCAGCGCCGTCGAGCGAGATGAGGTAGGCCTTCCACGCGATCGAGAGCCCGCCGAGGTCGCCGATGTTCTCACCGATCGTCAGGGCACCGTTGACGTGGTGGTCGGGCACCTGCTTCGGGGCCAGCGCGTCGTACTGCGCGATGAGCGACGAGGTGAGCTTCTCGAAGGCCTCACGGTCGGCGGGGGTCCACCAGTCGGTCAGCTTGCCGTCGCCGTCGTACTTCGAGCCCTGGTCGTCGAAGCCGTGGCCGATCTCGTGGCCGATGACGGCGCCGATGGCCCCGTAGTTGGCGGCGGCGTCGCGGTTCTCGTCGAAGAACGGGAACTGCAGGATCGCCGCGGGGAAGACGATCTCGTTCATGCCCGGGTTGTAGTACGCGTTGATGGTCTGCGGCGTCATGAACCACTCGTCGCGGTCGAGCGGCTTGCCGATCTTGCCCAGCTCGCGGTCGAACCCGAAGGCGGCGGTGGCGCGCACGTTGCCGACCAGGTCGGCGGGGTCGATCGACAGGGCCGAGTAGTCGCGCCATGTCGAGGGGAAACCGATCTTGGGCGTGAACTTCTCGAGTTTGTCGAGGGCCCGGGCACGGGTCTCGTCGGTCATCCACTCGAGGCCCGTGATGCTCTGACGGTAGGCCTCGACGAGGTGGGCGACGAGGACGTCCATCGCCGTCTTGGCCTCGGGTGCGAAGTGCCGCTCGACGTAGATGCGGCCGACGGCCTCGCCGAGGGCGCCCTCGACGAGCGAGACGCCGCGCTTCCAGCGGGCGCGCTGCACGGGGGTGCCCGTGAGGGTGCGACCGTAGAAGCCGAAGTTCGCCTCGACGAACGGCGTCGACAGGTAGGCGGCCGTCGAGCGGACGATCTGCCAGCGCAGCCAGTCGCGCCAGGCGTCGAAGCGGTCGTCGGTCAGCAACGTGGCCAGCCCGGTCACGAACGACGGCTCGCGCACGACGAGCTCGTCGAAGACGCCGGCCGGGCCGCCGACGGCGTCACGCCAGGCCGTCAGGTCGACCCCGTCGGCGAGCGCGTCGAACTCGGCCCAGGGCAGCAGGTTGTAGGTCTTGTCGCTGTCGCGGGTGGCGACGTTGCTCCAGTGGTGCGAGGCGAGGGCGGTCTCGAGCTCGATCACCCGGTCGGCGCGGGACGAGGCGTCGTCGAGGCCGGCGAGCCCGAGCATCTGCTCGACGAACGCCCGGTAGGCGGTCCGCACGGACTCGAACTTCTCGTCGCGGTAGTACGACTCGTCGGGCAGGCCGAGGCCGCCTTGTTCGACGAAGACGACGTAGCGCTCGGGGTCGCCCGGGTCGTTGTCGACGAAGAGCTGCACGAAGCTCGGCATGCCCTGCTTCTCGAGCGAGCCCAGGAGGCGCGTGAACGAGGTCACGTCGGTGACCGTCTCGACCTCGGCCAGGAGCGGTTCGAGGGGTGCGGCGCCGAGCGCCTCGATGCGCTCCTCGTCGGTGAAGCTGGTGAAGAGGTCACCGACCTTGCGGGCCTCGGTGCCGGGCTCGGCGGACTGCGACTCGACCACGATCTCGCGGACGGCCTTCTCGGCCTCTTCGGCGAGCAGGTAGAAGGAGCCGTAACGCGCCTTGTCGTCGGGGATCTCGGTGCGGTCGATCCACGCGCCGTTGACGTGCCGGAAGAGGTCGTCCTGCGGGCGGACCGCCGGGTCGAGTTCGTCGGTCTGGATTCCGCTGCTCAGTGCGTCGCTGGTCATGCTCGTCAGCCTAGGTGAGGCCCCCGACGGCGGGCCGGGCCGAACCCTCTGCGGCCCAAGCTGACGAGGCCGTCTCAGGAAACACGGAGGAAACGGCACCCCCAGTACAGTTCTCGGCATGGCACTCCCCTGGGCACTGCACGGTGACGGCAAGACGGTCGACCCGACCGAGATCGTGGCCCCGGAGGAACGGCTCAGCTGGCCGCGCACCATCGGCCTCGGCGGCCAACACGTCGTCGCCATGTTCGGCGCCACCTTCCTCGTGCCGATCATCACCGGTTTCCCGCCGAGCACGACGCTGTTCTTCTCCGGCATCGGCACCCTGCTCTTCCTGATCATCACGAAGAACCGGCTGCCCAGCTACCTGGGCTCGTCCTTCGCCTTCCTCGCCCCGATCGCGGCCGCCACCGACGTGGGCGGCATCCCCCTCGCACTCAGCGGCATCATCGTCGTCGGCGCCCTGCTCGCGGTGATCGGCGTGGTCGTGAACCTCGCGGGCACCCGCTGGATCGACGCCCTGCTGCCCCCGGTGGTCAGCGGCTCGATCGTCGCCCTCATCGGCTTCAACCTCGCCCCGGCCGCCCGCGACAACTTCGCGCTCTCACCGGGCATCGCCCTCATCACGCTCGCCGCGGTCGTGCTGAGCGCCGTGCTGTTCAAGGGCCTGCTCGGCCGTCTGTCGATCTTCGTCGGGGTCGTCGTCGGCTACGTGGCCGCCGTGATCGCGGGCGCCGTCGACTACAGTGCCGTCGCGGCCGCGCCGTGGGTGGGACTCCCGACCTTCACGGCCCCCGCGTTCGACCTCGGGCAGCTGCCGATCTACCTCGGCTTCCTGCCCGTCGTGCTCGCCCTGATCGCCGAGAACGTCGGCCACGTCAAGGGCGTCGGCCAGCTCACGAAGCGCAACCTCGACCCGCTGACCGGCCGCGCCCTCTTCGCCGACGGCCTCAGCACGGTGCTCGCCGGCCTCGGCGGCGGCTCGGCGACGACCACCTACGGCGAGAACATCGGCGTGATGAGCGCCACCCGCATCTTCTCGACGGCCGCGTACTGGGTCGCCGGCGTCGTGGCGATCCTGCTCGGGCTGTCGCCCAAGATCGGCGCCGTCATCTTCACCATCCCGCCGGGGGTGCTCGGCGGCGTGACGACCGCGCTCTACGGCCTGATCGGCGTGATCGGCATCCGCATCTGGGTCGAGAACAAGGTCGACTTCAGCCGCCCGAAGAACCAGCTGACGGCCGGCGTCGCGCTCATCATGGGCATCGCCGACTTCACCCTGGCCCTCGGAGGCGCGAGCTTCGGCGGCATCATCCTCGGCACGGTCGCGGCCATCGTGGTGTTCCACGTGATGAGCGTGCTGGGTCGGCTCCGGGGCACCGACTGAGCGTGCGCCTCCGCTCGCCCCTCGACCGCGAGATCCTCCGCCTGGCCGTGCCGGCGCTGGGGGCGCTCGTGGCCGAGCCGCTCTTCCTGCTCACCGACACCGCCCTCGTCGGCCACCTCGGCTCGGTGCCGCTCGCGGGGCTCGGGGTGGCGAGCGTCATCCTGCAGACGGCCCTGGGGCTGCTGATCTTCCTCGCCTACGCGACCACCCCGACGGTCGCTCGGCGGCTGGGGGCCGGCGACCAGCGGGGCGCGATCCGCGCCGGGGTCGACGGCATGTGGTTCGCCCTGCTCGTCGGCATCGTCGTCGCGGGGGCCGGCGCGGTGGTCGCCGAGCCGCTCGTGGGCCTCTTCGGCGTGGCCGACGAGGTCGCCGCGGCCGCCACGACGTACCTCTCCGTCTCGCTGCTCGGCCTGCCCGGCATGCTGCTCGTGATCGCCGCGACGGGCCTACTGCGCGGCCTGCAGGACACCCGGACGCCGCTGGTCGTCGCCACCGTCGGCTTCGCCGCGAACGCCGGCCTCAACGCGCTGTTCCTCTACGGCTTCGGCTGGGGCATCGCCGGCTCCGCGGCCGGCACGGTCGTCGCCCAGTGGGGCATGGCCGCCGTCTACGTCGTGATCGCGGTGCGGGCGGCCCGGGCCGTCGGCGCCGACCTCCGCCCGGGGCTCGCCGGGGTCGGCCGCACCGCACAGGCGGGCGGCTGGCTGCTCGTGCGGAACGCGGGTCTGCGGGCCGCGCTCCTCGCGACCGTCGCGGCCGCCGCCTCCGCCGGGGTGACGGGCCTCGCGACCATCCAGATCGCGCTCACCCTCTTCAGCACGCTGGCCTTCGCCCTCGACGCCCTCGCGATCGCGGGACAGGCGATGGTCGGTCACGCCCTCGGGCAGGGTGACCGTGAGCGGGTGCGGGCGATCACGCGACGGCTGATGTTGCTCGGCGTGGGTGGCGGCGTGGTGCTGGGCGCCGTCTTGGCCCTGCTCGCGCCGGTGCTGGCGCCCGTCTTCAGCCCCGACCCGGGCGTGCAGGCGCTGCTGCCGTCGGTGGTCGTCGCGATGGCGGTCGGCATCCCGCTCGCCGGCTTCGTGTTCGTGCTCGACGGCGTGCTGCTCGGCGCGGGCGACGCCCGCTACCTCGCGATCGCGTCGGTCGTCAGCGTGCTCGCCTACCTCGCCGTGCTGTTCCCGGTGGAGGCGCGGGTCGGCGCCACGACGTCGGGTGCCGTCGCGCTCTGGCTCGCGTTCGGCCTCGGGTACATCGGGGCGCGGGCGGTCACGCTCGGGCTGCGGGCCCGCACCGACCGGTGGATGGTGGTCGGCGCGCGCTGAGCGTCACGCCGCCCGGCACACGCCCCCGGCGCGGAGTCAGCGTGCGGGCGGCCCTGTCGTCGACCCGGGGCGGAAGACGCTCGTGAAGGTCGTGCCCTCGACCGGGTCGCCGGCCAGCAGCGCGAGCACCGCGCGACCGGCCGCGCGGCCCTTCTCGACCGCGGGTTGGACGACCGTCGTGAGGTCGGCGGCTCGCGGGTCGTCGAGCCGCACGCCGTCGTAGCCGACGACGCTCAGGTCGCCCGGCACCGAGAGGCCCAGGTCGTCCGCCGCCGCGATGACGCCCGACGCGAGCAGGTCGCTCTGCGCGACGATCGCCGTCGGCCGCTCGGCCTCGGGCACGTCGAGCAGCCGCAGGCCGGCGCGGTGCCCCTCGCTCGTCCAGCTGCCGCGCGTGGCCAGGCCGCCCACGCCGGGGAAGACCTCACGGGTGCCGCGCAGGCGCTCGAGGGTCGGCCACGAGGTGCCGCGGGCCACCCGCTCGTCGGTCAGTTCGTCGTCCTGCCCGCCGGTCGAGCGCCCGGGGCCGAGTTCGAGGGCGACGACGGCGACCCGCCGGTGGCCGAGGTCGTGCAGGTGCTGCGCCAGCAGGCGGGACGAGCCGACGTTGTCCTCGGCGATGTCGAGCACGCCCTCGGTCGGCGGGGCCTCGATCGAGACGACGGGGATGCCGCGCCGCCGCATGATCGACACGGACTCGTCGAGGCGGGTGCTGCAGCCGAACAACACGACCGCGTCGACCGGGGCGTCGAGCAGGCGGGAACGCTCGCCCGCGCTCTCGGTGAGCAGCAGCAGCGAGTTGTCGGCGGGCCCGGTCACGTCGGCGATGCCGTCGAGCATCGCGACGTTGATCGGGTCGCGGAAGGCCGTGCTGAGCGTGGACTCGAGGACGGCCCCGACGATGCCGGAGCGCCCGCGACGCAACGACCTCGCCCGCGGGTCGGGCCCGGCGTAGCCGAGTTCGTCGGCGGCGGCGAGCACCCGCGCGCGGGTCTCGTCCGACACGGGTCCGGTGCCGCTGAAGGCCAAGGAGGCGGTGCTCGCGCTCACCCCGGCGACACGCGCGACCGACGCGAGGGTCGGCCTGGCGGCGACGTCGCCCTCTGCCCGGCTCATGCTGCCGCAGCCTAGCCGACGGGGCCGGACGGCCTCCGGGTGGCCGGTGACGGTCGGCGGGGTGTCAGTCGACGGGTCGCACGGGCGGTTCGTCGACGCCCAGGGCCGTGACGTAGTCGGACGCGAGGCCGGGCAGCTGTGCCCAGTCGCCGTAGTGCGCGGCGGCCTCCATGAGGTCGACGATCGCACCGCGGACGGTCTCGCCGAGGGCGGGCCGCATGTCGTGCACCGCGACGGCCCTCGCGCTGCAGAGGATCTCGAGCGGCAGCAACAGGTCGTCCAGCACGTGCTGGCGGGCCGACGGCGAGAGCACCTGCGCGATCGCCCGGGTCAGATCGAGGAAGTGTGCGACGTCCGCCGGCAGGGCCAGCCCGTGAGCGGTGCAGGCCGGTCGGCGCACACCGGGCTCGGGGACGTCCTCGAGCGAGGTGGCCTTCGTCGACGCCACGGAGATCATGCGGACGAGGTCGCGCAGCAGCACCTCGTTGAACCGCCGGTGCCAGACGACGACGTGCGCACCGCTGAACGGAGCCCGCACCACGACCTTCATGCGCCTCAGCTCGAAGAGGGCGAGGTGCACCTCGCCGCGGGTGACCCGGTGCTCCCGCACGACGGTGTCCACGTCGAGGGAGTCGCCGGGTGCGTAGCGCGCCATGGCCAGGTCGACCAGCAGCAGCTCGGCCGTGTCGTGGGTCGACGGCCGCAGCGGCCGGGTCGTGGCGGGCATCGGGTGGGGCATCGTTCCTCCTGGAAGCGTCTCGGTGGTCTCCTGCCGACCATCTGTCATGAATGTATTTCACATATGAATGCCTGTCAACATGGCGATCAGAGGCCGTTCTCGTCGCCCCGTAGGATCGTCGGGTGCGCCTCGTCATTGCCCGCTGTTCGGTCGACTACGCCGGTCGACTGTCCGCCCACCTGCCCCTGGCCACGCGCCTCCTGATGGTGAAGAGCGACGGCAGCCTGCTCGTCCACTCCGACGGCGGCAGCTACAAGCCCCTCAACTGGATGAGCCCGCCCTGCACGATCCGCACGGTCGAACCCGACGACGACCAACGCGAGGCCGGCGTCGTCGAGCTGTGGAAGGTCACCCAGGCGAAGACGGCCGACATCCTCGTGGTCTCGATCCACGAGGTGCTGCACGACTCCTCGCACGAGATGGGCGTGGACCCGGGCCTGACCAAGGACGGCGTCGAGGCCGACCTGCAGAAGCTGCTGGCCGAACAGATCGACCTGCTCGGCGAGGGCCACACCCTCGTCCGGCGCGAGTACATGACCGCCATCGGGCCGGTCGACATCCTGGCCCGCGACGCGAAGGGTGCGGCCGTGGCCGTCGAACTCAAGCGTCGAGGCGACATCGACGGGGTCGAGCAGCTCACCAGATACCTCGAACTGATGAACCGCGACCCGCACCTCGCCCCCGTGACGGGCGTCTTCGCCGCACAAGAGATCAAACCGCAGGCCCGCACGCTGGCGCACGACCGGGGCATCCGCACGCTGCTGCTCGACTACGACGCGATGCGCGGCCTGGACGACTCGCACTCCCGCCTCTTCTGACGACACGCCAAGAGCCTTGTGATACTCACATTTCAGGGTTATATTCCTGCTACGAGCTTCATCGACCGCAGGAGCAACCCGTGACCTCACCGATCTTCGACACCCTGACCGCCGAACGCGAGGCGACCCCGCTCTTCGAGTCCCTGGCCCGGGGCCTCGACGACCCGATGTGGTCGTTCGAGACCGTCACGCCTCCGTCGGCCCGGGCCGCGGTCCCGGCCGTGGCGACCTGGCCACTGCGGGCCGTCCCGCGCTGACCCCCGATCCCTAAGCTGGGGGCGATGACTCTCCCCTACACGGCCGTCCTCTACGACCTCGACGGCACCATCGCCGACTCGGCGCCCGCGATCACCGCCAGCCTCGCCCACACGATCGGCGCACTCGGCCTGCCGGTGCCCTCCGCCGCCGACCTGATGGCCTGGGTCGGCCCGCCCCTGCCGCAGAGCTTCGAGGTGCGCCTCGGCCTCGACGGCGAGCGCCTCGTCGACGCCATGCGGCTCTACCGTGCGCACTACCTCGCCCACGGCGCCCTCGAGGGCGAGGTCTTCCCGGGCGTGCCCGACCTCATGGCGGCCGTGCACGCCGCCGGCATCCCCACGTCGACCGCGACCTCGAAGCCCGAGACCCCGGCCACGGCGATCCTGCGGGCGCACGGACTCGACCGCTACCTCGACGTCATCACCGGTGCCTCCGACGACGAGGTGCGCAACACCAAGGCCGACGTCGTCGAAGAGGCCTTGAAGCGACTGCGGGCGCGCGGCGCCGACCTCTCGCGGCCCGTCCTGCTCGGCGACCGCCGCCACGACGTCGAGGGCGCGGCCGTGCACGGCGTGCCCACGATCCTGGTCGGCTGGGGCTACGGCGAGCCCGACGAGCACGTCGGCGCGGTCGCCGTTGCGGCGGACGTCGACGAGGTGGCCGACCTGCTGGGCGTCTCCCTGCTGCGCGGCGCCGCGTGACCCGCGCCGCGGCCGTCGTGCGGTCGCCCGCCGCCTGGCTGCTCACCCTCGCGATCGTGCTGATCGCCCTCAACATGCGTGGGCCGATCGTGGCCCCGGCTCCCGTGCTCGACCAGATGAGCGCCGACCTCGGCCTCACGGCGGTCGTGGCCGGACTGCTCACCAGCATCCCCGTGCTCTGCTTCGCCGTGGCCAGCCCGTTCGCCTCGGCCTTGATCGGCCGCATCGGCGCCGAGCGGGCCGTCACGCTGGGGCTCGCGGGCGTCCTGCTCGGCACCCTGTTGCGCACGGCCGGTGGCACGGTCTGGCTCTACGTCGGCACGATCGTGATCGGCGTCGCCATCACGATCGGCAACGTCGTGCTGCCCGTCGTCATCCGCCGCGACTTCAGCCCCGAGCGGGCCGGCTTCGTCACGGGCATCTACACCTCGGCCCTCAACGTCGGATCGATGATCACGTCGTTGGCCACGGCCCCGATCGCCTCGGTCGTCGGCTGGCCCCTGGCCCTCGTCACCTGGGGACTGCTCGCCGTCCTGGCCGCCGTCGTCTGGTCGATCGCCGTGGGCCCCCGCGTGGCGGTGCGGGGCGGCAGCGTGGCCGTGGTGCCGGGGTCGCAGGCCGACGTCGACGACCGGCACCGCGCCTCCTCGGCGACCGACGTCTTCACCGGGGGCATCGACGTCGTCGAGCCCGGCGAGGCCGAGGCCGACGCACGCGAGCGCCGACGCAGCGCCACCCCGCTGCTGCGTCGGTGGACCACCTGGGGCCTGACGCTGGCGTTCTCGGGTCAGGCCTTCGGCTACTACGGGCTCACGGCCTGGATGCCGACGCTGCTGCGCGACGAGGTCGGTCTCACCCGCGAGGCGGCCGGCGCGAGTTCGTCGGTGTTCCAGATCCTCGCGGTCGTGGGTGCGCTCGGGGTGCCGTTCCTCGCCCTGCGGGTGCGACCCGCGGTCGTCATCGGGCTGATCGCGGTGTTCTGGTCGGCCATGCCGCTGGGCCTGCTCTTCGCTCCCGAGCACTGGCTGCTCTGGTCGATCTTCGGCGGAGCCGCGCAGGGCGGCGGGATCACGATCATCTTCATCGTCATCGTTCGCATGGCGTCGACCGACGTCGAGGCGCGGCGCCTGTCGGCCCTCGTGCAGGGCGGCGGCTACGCGATCGCGGCGCTCGGCCCGCTCGCGATCGGCGGGCTGCACGACGCCAGCGGCAACTGGCAGATCCCGATGATCGGCGTCGCCGCGGCGGTCGTCGTGCTCGGCGTCAGCGGCGTGCTGTCGTCGCGACGCGTGCCCTGAGCCGCCCGGACGGACGGCCCGGGGCCCGGCGGGCAGGGTCAGCGCGGCACGCCGCCGGCGAAGAGCACCTCGAGCGTCAACGGGTCGCGTCCGGTCAGGTCGCGCACGGACGACGTCACCTGCGCCACCTCGCCCGAGGCCATCGACGTGTAGGTGCTGACCCAGGCGTCCGCCTGGAAGGGCTCCGGCTCGAAGACGCGGCGGGACTCGTAGGCCTCGTCGACCGTCTCGTCCACGAACGTGAACGACCGCCCGCCGAGGGCGGTGAGGCGGGCAGCCGCCTCGGTCAGGGTGAACGCCTCGGACCCGGTGAGGTCGTAGGTCGCCCCGGTGTGCGACTCGTGGTCGAGCAGCACGACGGCCGCCACCGCAGCGACGTCGGCCCGGGCCACCGCCGCCACGCGCCCGTCGCCGGCCGGGCCGCGGATGACGCCCTGCTCGTCCGCGAACAGCGGGATGAAGTCCAGGTAGAAGTTGTCCCGCAGGAACGTGAAGGCCAGCCCCGACTCGCGGATGTGCTGCTCGGTCGCGAAGTGGTCCCGCCCGAGCGTGAACACCGACTCGGCCGACGCACCGGCGAACGACGTGTAGACCACGTGCCGCACGCCCGCCTCGACGGCGGCGTCGACGAACGAGCGGTGCTGGTCGACGCGGTCGGGGGCCTCGGCCGCCGACACCATGAACAGGGTCTCGACCCCGCGAAGCGCCTCGACGGAGGCCGCCCGGTCGCCGTAGGTCGCGACGGCGACCTCGGCCTCGGCCCCGTCGAGCCGGGGCGCGCGGGCGGCGTCGCGCACGACGAGCCGCAGCGGCACGCCCCGCTCGGACAGGTGCGCGGCCACGATGCCGCCCACGGCACCCGTCGCACCCGTCACGGCGACGAGGGACGAGGAGGCGCGGGCGGGTTCCCCGAGGGAGGCGGAGGAGGTCTCGGTCGAGTCGGTCATGCCTCACTGAACCATGCGCGGTGGGGGCGGCTCCCAGGCGGGGCCGACCCGCACCTCCTCGTCCGCCCGCCGCGCCCCGATCGGCGTCGTTGCAGGGATCGAGACTCGTTATCGACTGCCCGGATCGGTGGCCGTCGCCGTCGGGCGCCGGTAGATTCGACGCCGGCCCGGAACGCCGGCGGACCGATCCGGCGGGCCGATCCGCCGGACGGATACCCACCCCGATCCGCCACCCCCGACCCTCATCCCGACGAGAGGCGCCCATGGGCCACGACCACGGACACGGACACGTCGCCGCCGACGGACGACGGCTCCGCCTCGCGATCGCGATCATCGCCCTCGGGCTCGTCGCCCAGCTGGTCGGCGCCTGGCTCTCGGGCTCCCTCGCGCTGTTGGCCGACTCGGGGCACATGCTCTCCGACCTGGCCGGATTGGTCATCGCCCTCGTGGCCACGATCGTCGCCGCCCGACCCGCGAGCGGCCGACAGACCTACGGCTACCGGCGGGCCGAGGTGTTCGCCGCCTTCGTCAACGGCCTCGTGCTGCTCGCCGTGTCGCTCTCGGTCGCCGTCGCCGCCGTCTCCCGTCTCGTGGCGGTCGGCGGGCACGAGGTGCTCGGGCTGCCGATGCTGGTCGTCGGCCTGGTCGGCGGAGCGACGAACGTCGCGGCACTGCTCGTGCTGCGGGGCGGGGCGACGCACTCGATCAACATGCGCGGGGCCTACCTCGAGGTGCTCGGCGACCTGCTCGGCTCGGCCGCCGTCGTCGTGGCCGCCGTCGTCGTTCTGACCACGGGCTTCACTCAGGCCGACTCGGTCGGGTCGCTGATCATCGCGGCGATGATCGTGCCACGGGCCTGGTCGCTGCTGCGCGAGGCGATCCGGGTCCTGTTCGGCTCGGCTCCCGGCGACATCGACCTCGAGTCGGTCCGCACGCACATCGGCGACACCCCGGGCGTCGTCTCGGCACACGACGTCCACGCCTGGCAGATCACCAGCGGGGCGACCGTCTTCTCGGCGCACGTCGTCGTCGAGCGCGAGGTGTTCTGCGACATGAAGGTCGACGAGACCCTGGACGCCCTCGACCGGTGCCTCGCCGCCCACTTCTCGGTCGAGCACGCGACGTTCCAGCTCGAGCCGGCCGACCACGCGGGGCACGAGCGCGAGACGCACGCCTGACCGGGGATTTCCTCGTCGCCATCCCCCGGAGGCGCGGGTCGAGTGGGCAGAAAAGGTCCTTCACCAGCCACCGAAGGACAGTTCCTGCCCACTCGGCGTTCCGGCCCGTCAGGCCGGCGAGCTCGTCAGGCGAGCGAGCCGAGCCACAGCCCGAGCGATGCGACGCCCACGCACGCGACGAGCATGCCCAGGCCGTTCGCGACCGCGGCCCCACGTCGCCCGGCCGCCAGCAGCCGCACCGTCTCGACGCTCGCGGTGCTGAACGTCGTGTACCCACCGAGCAGGCCGGTGCCGAGGACGGCCTTCCACTCGGGCGCGACGACCGCCTGCAGGGCGAGGCCGGTCACCAGCCCCAGCGCGAACGAGCCCGACACGTTGATGACGGTCGTGCCCCACGGGTAGGCGGAGCCGAGGCGGTCCTTGACGAGGCCGTCGACGACGAAGCGCGCGGCGGCACCGATCCCGCCGGCCGCCGCGACGGCGACGAGGAGCAGCGGGCTCACGAGGCGCGCCCCGCCAGACGTGCCCCGGCCCGGATGCCGGCCGCCGCAGCGAGCACCCCCAGCACCAGGCTCAGCAGTCCGTAGAGCGCGGCGACGGCGAGGTCGCCCCCACCCGCCCCGGCGAGCGCCGCGGTCTCGGTCGCGAGCGAGCTGTAGGTCGTGAACCCGCCGAGGACGCCCGTCCCCACGAGGAGTCGGAGCCGGCGACGCCCGCCCTCGTCGGGCCCGGAGCGCAGCAACCGCTCGAGCAGGACGCCGAGCACGAACGCCCCGACCACGTTGATCGCGAAGATCGCCGTGTCGAACGCCCCCCACGACGGCACCACGAGCGTCACCCCGACCCGTGCGGCCGTCCCGAGGGCGCCGCCCAGGGCGACGAGGGCGATCAGGGACGGACGGAGGTGCGGGGCGCGAGGGCGCGCGGCACCCGTCACCGGCGGCCTCGCGTCACAGTTCGTCCTCCCACGGCAGCGTCTGGCTGCGGGGGACGGGGGCGAGCGGCACGACGACGACCGGCCGGTGCTGACGGTGGCTGAGGTGCAGGGCGACCGAGCCCGCGAAGAACTCACGGACGCTGCCCCGCAGGCCGGCCTCGCGACTGCCGACGACGATCAGCGGGGCGTCGAGCTGCTCGGCCAGGTGCGACAGGCACCGGGCGGGGTCGCCGGCGACGATCGAGGTGCGCAGCTCGACGCCGCGAGCCGAGGCGACCGGCCGCAGCCGCGCCTCCAGGTCGGCGTCGAAGGACAGGGTCTCGGTGTAGTCGTCGGGGTCGAGGGGGTACGACAGGACGGTGCCGTCGATGCCCTCGGCGAAGGCGAGCCGGTCGGGCTCGACCGAGACGCAGAGCAGACCGGTGCCGTAGCGCGCCGCCAGGTCGGCCGCGGTCGCCACGACGGCCTCGCCAGAGTTCGGCACGACGCCCGCGACGACGAAGCCGCGCGCGGGGTTCTGCTCGTCGGACATGGTCACCACCCTCTCACCGTGTCGCCGTCCCACGCGGCGCCACGGCCACAGTGAACCACCGTCACACCCCTCCGCGGAAGAGCAGACTGTCGGCATGTGCGGTCGCTACGTCGTTGCCCGGGCCACGTCCGATCTGCTGCCGAGCCTGCTCGACGGCCTGGGGCCCCTGCCCGACGACTTCAACGTCGCTCCGACGACCGTCGTGCCGGTCGTCCGTGAGCGGCACGGCGAGAGGCAGCTACCCGGCGCCCGCTGGGGATTCGTGCCGTCGTGGTACCCCGACCTGAAGAAGCGTCCGCAGCCGATCAACGCACGCATCGAGACCGTGGCGACGAGCGGCATGTTCCGCCGGGCGTTCGCGACCAGCCGGTGCATCGTGCCCGCGCAGGGGTACTACGAGTGGGTCGTGACCGAGACCGGCAAGCAGCCGCACTACGTGCACCAGCCCGACGCCGGGCTCGCCATGGCCGGCCTCGTCACCGCGTGGCCCGACCCCTCGAAGGGCGAGGACGACCCCGACCGCTGGGTGCTCTCGACGACGATCATCACGCGCGACGCCCACGTGGCACCGGGCGAGGTGCACGACCGGATGCCGGCCTGCCTCACCCCCGACTCGTACGACGACTGGTTGGGCGACGGCCTCGACGCCGACGAGCTGCTCTCGCTGCTCGACCGGGACTCGTTCGAGGTCGCCCACGACCTCGTGCAGCACGAGGTGAGCCGCGACGCGAACAACGTCCGCAACAACGGCCCGCACCTCATCGAGCCCCTGCGCTGACGCCCGTCGGACGAGGAGGCGCGGCTCGCGTCCCGGCCGGAGGCGCGGACCGGCGCCTCAGCGCGCGTCGCGGTGGCTCGCCAGGCGTTCGCGCAGGTACGACACGAGTTCGCCCTGGGCCCGTCGGGACTCCCGGGTCAGCCGGTTGAGCGGCACGCGACCGCCCGCCGCGAGGGCGGGGTCGCGCGGGACGACGACGAGCGAGCGACGGCCGAACTCGTTCTGCAGTGCCTCGCTCGAGCGCGTGGTCCGGTGCTCGCCGAAGACGCCGACGACCACGAGCATCACCCGACGCAGGCCGCCGACCCCGTGCCGCTCGCGGATGCGGGCGAGGACCCGTTGGGCGTCGGCGAAGCCGACCGGGGTCGTCGGGGCCACGACGACCCCGAAGACGCTCGCGTCGTCGAGCAGGTCGAGGAGGGCGCCGTCGGCGTGGGCGCCGAGGTCGTGCAGCGTCAGCTCGTGGTCGACCCGCGGCGCGTCGTCGCCCCCGGTCAGCCGGGTCCCGAGGTCCCCGCCCGAGTGGTCGATCAACCGGGGCACCGACTCCCCCGAGAGCTGGGTGAAGAGCAGGGCCGTGACCGTCGTCGTCCCGACGCCGCCGGCGACGCCCGCCACGACGACCGTCCGGCCCGTCACGAGCCCGCTCCGGCGGCGTCGGACGGCTCGGTGTCGGCTCGCTCGGCGTCGGCTCGCACGTCGGCCTCGAACCGGGCCACCTGGACGATGCGCGGCGCCTGGCCGCGACGGACCAGCCGACCACGACCGGCGGTCATCTGCTCGGCGTAGACCTGCGGCACGATCGGTCCCTCGCTGCGCTCGCCCGACATGATGAACGACGACCCGCCCGTGTCGCGCAGCGTCTGCAGCGCCGGGTCGTAGAGCGCCCGTGCCGAGCCGGCGACCGGCCGGCTGATCAACACGTGCAGCCGGAGGTCGCGCGCCGACGGCAGGAACGGCAGCAGTGGCTTGAGCGGTTCGGTGCCCCCCGAGGCGACGATGTCGTAGTCGTCGATCACCACCACGATGCGCGGCCCGGCGTCGCGGTCGCCGGCCTGGCGCTTGGCGAGCTCGTCGGCGACGGCGACCGCGAGGGCGCGGGCGTCCGTGCTCGTCGAGGCGTGCCCGCCCAGGTAGTCGTCGGGCACCTCGGCGACGAGGTCGCCACGGAGGTCCATGAGGGCCACGACGAGCTCGTCCGGTGTCGCCCGGTCGACGAAGCCGCGGACGAGTCCGCGCAGCAGGGTCGACTTGCCGGCCTTGGAGTCGCCGAAGACGAGCAGGTGCTGGTCGGCGCCCGGGTCGAGGGCGACCGGCTGCATGGTGTCCTGCCGGAGGCCGAACGGGATGGCCTCGGGCTCGTCCAACGCGTCGGGCAGCTCGTCCGGCGACAGCTCGGTGGGCAGCAAGCGGATCGGCGCGGCCGCGGGGCCGTTCCAGCTCGCCGCGGACCGGCGGGCGAGGGCCTCGAGCGCGTCGCCGACCTCGTCGTCGTCCGTGTCGTCCAGCACCGGCAACGCCACCTGGGCGAACAGGTTCTCGTCGGTCAGGGCCCGGCCGGCCTGGTCGGCCCGGATGGTCTGGGCCAGCTTGCGACCGATCACCGAGTCCGCCGGATCGTTCAGGTGCAACTCGACCCGGGTGCCGACCAGTGGTTGCTGCGCCATCCGCAGTTCGTTCCACCGCGTCATGCCGAGCACGACGTGCAGGCCGTAGCTGCCGCCGCGCAGCAGCAGGTCGCCGAACGCCGTCTCGAGCTCGACGAAGTCCCCGCGCAGCTGGCCGGTGCCGTCGACGACGAGCACCACGTCGGCCGAGATCAGTTCGGGCACCTCGCCCGCCGCGTGCAGTCGCCGCAGCATGGCGAGCGAGTCGATGCCGTGGTCGCGGAACACGCGTTCCCGGGTCGTCAGCATGGCCGCCAGTTCTTCGAGCAGGCGCAGGAGGCGGTCCTTGCTCGCTCGCGTCGCCACACCGCCGACGTGCGGGAACCCCTCGATCCGGCCGAGTCCACCACCCGTGAGGTCCATGCCGTAGATGCCGACCTCCTGGGGCGTGTGCGTCAGGGCCAGCGAGGCGACGAGCGTGCGCAGGAACGTGCTGCGACCCGTCTGAGGCGCCCCGATCACGGCCACGTGTCCGCCGGCCCGGGCCAGGTCGAGCAGCCACGGGTCCTGCCGTTGGCGCGCCGGGTCGTCGAGCAGTCCCATCGGCACCCGCAGGCCGCCGGCCTGGTCCGCCCCGACCACCCGCGAGAGCGCGAGCCGGTCGGGCAGGGGCGGCAGCCAGACGGGGTCGACGTCGGTGCCGCCGCCCATCAGGCGGTCGACGGCCTCGTCGATGACGGCACGACCGACGTCGGGGCGCGAGAGTTCTTCCTCGCCGCCCTCGTCGTCACCCCCCGCGATGCCGTTGAAGGTCGGCAGCAGCAGGGCGGTCGGCCGTGCGTCGTCGCCGGCGAGCGAGCGGGCGGCCTCGGTCGGCAGGGGGCCCGACACGTAGCCCGCGCGGAACCTGCGGTACACCGAGGTGTCGACCTTGAGGAAGCCGAACCCCGGGACCGCGGGCAGGTGGAACGCGTCCGGCCGGTCGAGCACGATCGAGCTCTCGGCCTCGGAGAAGGTCCGCAGGCCGATCCGATACGAGAGGTAGGTGTCGAGGCCGCGCAACTTGCCCGCCTCGATGCGTTGGCTCGAGAGCAGCAGGTGCACGCCGATCGACCGTCCGATGCGCCCGATGGTGAGCAGCAGGTCGACGAACTCGGGCTCCGCCGTGAGCAGCTCGCCGAACTCGTCGATGACGACGAACAGGTGCGGCATCGGCGGAAGCTCGGGGCGGCCGACGCGCAGCTCGCGGTAGTGGCTGATGGACGACGCGCCACCCGCGTCGCGCAACTGCTCCTGACGTCGGACGACCTCGCCCTGGATGCTGACCCGCGCGCGTTCGGTGAGCTGCGCGTCGTCGGCCAGGTTGTCGATCAGCCCGGCGACGTGGGGCAACCCCGCGAACGGAGCGAACGCCGCGCCTCCTTTGTAGTCGACGAGGACCATGCTGAGGTCGTCGGGCGAGTGCGACAGGGCCAGGCCGAGGACGAGCGTGCGCAGCAGCTCGCTCTTGCCCGAGCCGGTCGCACCGATGCAGATGCCGTGCGGGCCCATGCCGAGCTGCGCGGACTCCTTGAGGTCGAGCAGGACCGGCGCCCCGAAGTCGTCGATGCCGATCGGCACGCGCAGGAAGTCCCGCGGCGAGCGCGGCGTCCACGCGGTTGCCGGCGTCAGCGTCGTCACGTCGTCGATGCCCAGCAGGTCGGTGATCTCGACGGCCTGGGCCGAGTCGACCTCGTCCTGCCGGCTGAGGCTGAGGCGCAGGGGGGTGAGCGTGCGGGCGACGGCCTCGAACAGCTGCGGGGTCGTGGCGTCGATCGTCGCCGTCTGCACGCGGACCTGGCCGTCGTCCTCGACGCGGGCGTCGGTCACGACCGCCTCGTCGCCCTCGACGGTGATGCGCAGGGTCACGTCCGACGGCTCGTGCAGGCGGTCGCTCAGCAGGTGGACGGTCGTGACGCCGAGGTCGGTCAGCGAGAGATCGGCGTCGGGCACCGGGATGCTCGAGGCGACGTGCCCCCAGTCGTCGACGAAGACGACGAGGCGCGATCCCTCGGTGCGCGCCGTCGTGCCGATCGAGCGCTTCGTCGTGGCGGCCTCCTGCGCCCGGTCGCCCAGTTCGCCGCCGATCACCGAGAGCAACGAGGAGGCGCTGGTCGCGACCCGTCGCGCCGGCACCGGTCCGTCGTACAACGAGTCGTCCACGGCGTGCGGGACGAGGTCGAAGCCGCGCCAGTCGGCGGCCGCGCTCTCGGGGAACGCCGCGGCCAGGTGCACGTCGTCGGGCGAGTGCAGGGCGGCGAGCTGCAGGATCATCGAGCGGGCGACCCGCAGCGCGGACTCGCGGTCGCCCAGCACGGCGACCGATCCGGCGCGGTCGAGGTCGACCGTGATGGGCATGCCCCGGACGGTCGAGAGGTGCTCGACCACGGACTCGGCCTCGCTGGCCATGATCGGGTCGAACGGCTGCACGGGGTTCGGGTCCTCGGGGACCGACATCGGGAACCAGGTCAGGTCGCCCTCGCCGATCCGCACCGAGAGGAAGTCGTCGTGCTGGCGACGGCGCTCCCAGAGTCGCGCGGGGTCTCGCACCAACTCGAGCAGGGCGGCGGGTTCGGGGTCGAGCACGGCCGCCGTCGCCCGGACGGTCCGGGCCTTGGTGCGCATGCGCGACCGCAGTCGTTCGAGGAAGTCGAGGTAGCGCTCGCGCTGCAGTCGTCGCTGCCGCGCGGCGTTGCCCCGCTGGCTGAGGGTGACCGCGAGGCCGCCGACGAGGGCGACGATCAGCAGCACCGCGCCGACCAGCAGGAAGAGCGGGTTCGAGCTGCCGCGGTAGACGACGATCATCACGACGCTCGAGAGGGCGCCCACGACGGGCAGCAGGGCCTGCACGGGCACGCCGCCGACCTTGCCGTCGGCCAGCTGGGGCGGCGGCGTGATGTCCTCGTGCTCGGCGGGCTGGACGGGTCGCGTGATGCGCGTGGGCCGGTGGACGAGCTTGACGGTCATCGTCGCGCCTCCTGGTCGTCGGCGACGGCCGGGCGGGCGTCCCGCCCCCGGGCCTGGCGGCGTTCCGAGGGTCGGCGCTCCGACGGGCCGGGGTCGGCTGCGGACGGGGCTTGGCGGGGGGCGTCGACGGGCGGGGTGCCCCGCGGGACCGACGGGGCGTCGAGGGGCAGCAGGGCCGCGGCGAGGCGGGCGTACGCGATGCGGGTGCGGGTGCCCAGCGCCGCGCTCGACACCGGTCGGCCGCCGGAACGGGCCGCGTCGTAGGGCACGCGCACGACGGGCACGGTGGGGTCGTCGCCGACCGTGACGGGCGCCGCGCGACCGGCGTCGCCGACGTCGACCAGGGCGATGACCACGTCGGGCCGGTCGGGGTGGTCCTTGATCGCCGGCACGAGCGCCGCAGCCTCCTCGGCGGCGTGGCGGTCGGCGCGGGCCACGATGCAGACCGTCCGGCTGGCCGACACCACGTCGGCGAGGTCCGCGCGCCAGTCGCGCACTCCCCAGTCGGTCACGACGAGGTCGAAGAACCGGCTGATCGGCGTGACCTCGTCGAACCAGCCCGCCGCGGCGGCCACGGCCCGGGACTCACCGCGGGGGTCGAGCGAGAGGGCGTACAGGCCCGAGGGCGTCCGGGGCAGGCCGTCGACGGCGTCGACCGACCGGCGGGCCGTGCGTCGTCGGGAGCTCGGCGCCGCACCCGAACCGACCGGCGCACCGGCCTGCCAGAGCATGCCCCGAGGACCGCGCGACGCGTCCACGCCGAGGACGAGCCCGGGACGACGCCGGGCGAGGAGGGCGGCGACGTAGCCGGCGGTCGAGCTCGCCCCGGCTCCGCCCCGCGCCTGCACGAAGCCGATGCGGCGGGACACGGGCAGCGGTCGCCGGACGATCTCGTCGACCGTGGTCACCTCGTGCACCCGGGCGCTCACGCTGCCGAGGAGGGCGAGCGGCGCCGATCGGACGAACGCGTCGAAGGCGCTCACGAGAAGGCCCCGAGCAGGTCGGCGTAGACGCCGAACACCCCGAGCAGGACGGGCAGCAGGGCCACGACGCCCAGCGCCTCGACGAGGTTGCCCACGCGGCGCAGCGAGGCGCGCTGGTGGGCGACCGGGTCGACGCCGCCGGCCACGACCGCGACCACGACGCCGGCCGCGAACAGGACGACGACGAGCCACCCGGGAGCGAGTGGTTGGACGAGCAGGCCCCCGAGCAGGCCGATCAGGGCGGCGGCCCAGAGCACCCAGCCCTGGGCGGCGATCGGCAGGGCCCGGGTGCGGGCCGCGACGACGAGCACCACGGCGACCCCGAGACCGACCTGCCAGAGATCGGCCGACCCGACGGACGAGACGGCCGTGACGGCCACGGGTCCCGCCACCGCGAAGGTCGACCAGGTCAGGGTGCGGTAGGCGTCGCCGACCGTCAGCAGCACCTCGTCGCGGCGGCCCCGGCGCCCGTCGACCACCTGGTCGTCGAGACCGGTCAGACCCGAGGCGCTCATGGCGAACCAGGGCAGCAGGCCGCAGACGACGACGGCGAGCACGGCGCCGACGCCCACGGCCCCCGCGTCCTGGACGCCGAGGGACCGCAGCAGGATCGGGACGGCCCCGAGCACGACGCCGAGGACGCCGCCCCACCACGCCGACCGGGAGCCGAGACCGGCGCCCGCGCCGAGCGCCAGCGCGACCCAGGCGAGCACGATCACGGCGAGCGCCACGTCGACCGGCGGCAGCTCGAGGGCCGGGACGGCTCCGAGCACGACCGCCAGGGGGGCCGCACAGCCGAGGGCGACCGAGGTCGCGGCGACGGCGAGCCAACGGCCGCCGAACCGGCCGGACACGAGGGCGACCACCACGGCGAACCCGTAGACGATCGCGAGCGTGCCGACGGGCTCGACGTCGGACGCCCTGGCCAGCACCGTCGAGAGGGCCAGCGAGAGCAGGCCGATCGCGACGGCCGCCGTCGCCGTGCGCGACCGTCGAGTCCAGAGGCCCGGTCGGCTGGCGAGCGACTCGGCCAGCACGTCGGTGACGTCCGCGACCTCGGGCGGCGGGGGCGCGGCGTCCTCGCGCAGCAACCGCAGCAACTCGCCGTCGACGATGCGTTGTTCGGCGACCGACAGCGAGGTGTCGAGCTGCTCCCCAGTCGACCGGACGAGCGTCAGCGGGCGCGACACGGCGCCCGGGCGCTCGTCGAGCAGCTCCATCAGCCGCGGGATCAGACCACCGATCGGCTCGTCGGCGGGCACGACCATCTCGGCCTTGCGCGCCGTGCCGACGATGGTCAGCCGGGTGTAGTCGGTCATCGGGGCTCCGTCGTGGGGGTGGGGTCGGGGACGTCGGTCGACGCGGGAGAAGGCGACGGCGAGCCGGTGACCGGCACCGCGCCTCCTGACCCTCCGGTGGTCTGCGACTGGGTCGCGCGCTGGTCGGCCAGCACCGAGAGCACGAAGGACGTGCCGGCGCAGCCGGCGCAGGCGACCGCCGCGATGACCAGGCTCACGACCAGGCGACGCACGTTGTCGTTGACCAGTCGACGCTCGTCGAGTTCGCCGAACAGGAGGGCCGAGACCAGGCGGGCGCGGTGCGTCTTGACGGTCTCGAGCAGGACGACGTCGCGGTCCCCGCTCATGCGTCCACCACCCCCGACGGCTGCACGGTGAGGGTCCGTTCGCCGAGCTCGACGACGTATCCCGGTGCGGCCGGCCCGCGCAGGCCCGCCACGAGCGGTTGGCGCGTGCCGTCCGGCGCCACGAGGGACGATCCGTTGGTCGAGCCGAGGTCGGTGACCCACAGCACGGCCCCCTCCCACGCGAAGAGGGCGTGGGTCTTGGTGAGGCTGCGGGCGAGGTCCGCCCAGGCGAAGACCGGGTGCTCCTCGCCCTCGCGGTTGACCGGGGCACGGCCGATCAGCAGGGTCGACTCGAGGTCGAGGCGTTCGCCGCTGTCGAGCTCGAGGACGATCGACGGCGCGGTGGTCGTGGGTCGGCCCTGGCCCGTGCGCCCGAAGGTGTTCTCGTCGGGTCGTCCCGCGGCGTCGAGCGGGTCGGTCGGGTGGGGCGGCAGCGGGGCGGAGGCCGCGGCGGGCAGGGCCGGCCTCTGCACGAGCGGTGGCGACGACGTCATGGGATCGCGGCCACGCCGCAGGTCGACCGTCACCGCCTGACGACGGATGCTGAAGCGCCCGCGGCGGTCGACCCTCAGCACGGCCGGCGGACGGCCGGTCAGGTCGTCCACGGTTCGCAACGAGAGCAGCAGGCGGCCCACCGAGCGACCGCCGCGCACGTAGAGCACGACGTCGAGCGCCACGAAGCCCACGGCGACGACCACGACGGCGACCTCGACGGGGACGGGGACGAGCGCCGCGCCGGCCGTGGCGGACGAGGCGCCCGTGGCCACGCCGACGACGAGGACGCCGATCAGGAGGAGGGGCACTCCCCAGTCGATCGCGACCGCGCTGCGACGCCTCGACGGGGTCGCCGTCTGCACGCCCGCAAGCAGACCCGAGTAGGTGCCGATGGCGCTGCCGGTGGCCGCCGAGACGATCCGCACGCCGCACCAGAAGCACCAGGTCGCGCCCGCACCGAGCGGCTGACCGCAGCGTCCGCAGCTTCGCGCGCCCACCAGTGCGCCCACGGTTCCGCCTCTCGCCTGCGGGGTCCGGACCAGGTCGTCGAGGCCGACGAAGAGCGACCGCCCGCGTCCCCGGAGCGCACGATCGGCCCCAGGCTAGCCGACCCCGCGTCCCCCGGTGAGACACCCGTTCCGGGGTCGACACCCACCTGTCCCCCGCCCTGGTCCCCCGACATGTACCCCGCGAACGGGTGGCGATCGAGACGTAATCGTGATTTCCTCATGAGTCGACCCGTGACGGGTCGCCATCAGATCGAAGCAAGGGGAGAACGACATGATGAAGTTCGCCATGGGGAGCGAGACCCTCACGCAACTGAGCCAGAAGACGAGCGGGGCCGGCGACGACCTCGGCGCGCTCGTGCGCCAGCTCGCCGACGCGGCCGCGCCGCTCGAAGGCCGCTTCAACGGAGCCGGCCGCGCCGCCTTCGACCGCTTCAAGGGCGAGGTCGACGGCATCTCCGTCGAGCTCAACGCCGCTCTGTCGTCGGTGCTGACCGGCATCACGGGCCAGAACCGTGCCTTCGTCGAGGGTGAGCAGCAGATCGCCGACGAGACCACCTCGGCCCAGTCCGGTGCCGGATTCGAGAGCGCCCGCTTCGGCGGATCGCGCGCATAAGGGGGAACGACCATGGCCAACGCAACCGACCGCCGCGACTTCGACCTCGGAGCCTCCGGCAACGCCCAGGACAACTTCAACGCCGTCGCCAGCCGCCTCGAGGCGCTCATCACGCAGCGCGACTCCGACGTCAAGACCGCCATGGCGGACTACCAGGCCGACGGCTCCAGCGAGGAGTACGCGGGCAAGGAGCAGCGCTGGAACCGCGTCGCCACCGAGGTGCGCACGATCATCAACACGCTCCGCCAGTCGCTCGCGTCGAACGACGAGTCGGCCCAGACCGCCATGCAGCGGGCCAAGGCCGCCGTCGACGGCATCTAGGCCCGGCCCGTGAGCGACTCACGGGCGACGACCCTCCCCCACCCGCTCGCCGACGCGAGCGGGCCGGGGTGGATCGCGACGATCAGCACCGCCCCCGTCGTCGGCCTGACCTCGGGGCGGCAGGCCCTGCTCACCGACGCGACCCGCGCCGGCGTCCGCGTCGTCGTCGTCACCCACGACGACGCCCGGCTCAGCTGGGCGCTCTACCAGGCCCTGCGCCTCGTCGCCGGGGCCTGGCTGGTGCGGGACGCCGACGGCCACCTGCGCCACGCCATCGGCGGTGCCCGGGTGGCGTCGTACGACGAGGCCCTGCTCGATCCCCTCGGCGACCCGGTCGACGGATCGGCGCGGGCGACCGCGCCCGCCGACGAGTTCGCCCTCCTGCCCCAGCCGGCGGTCGAGACCACGCGCCCGTGGCTGCAGTTCTCCGTGGCCGTGCACCACGCGGCGAGGGCCGAGGCCCTGACCGGCACGACGACGGAGGCGCTGGTCACCGCCGTCGCGGGCGTCGCGCCCACCGTGTGGGGCACCTCCGAACCCCCCGCCACCGTCTGGGACCGCGGTCGCATCACGGCCCTGGCCCGGGCCCGCATGCCGCGGGACTCCCGCGTGCACGTCGCCGGCTCCGCGCCCGACGGCACGGTCTGGACCGGCACGATCCGCATCGCGCGCAGTGAGACCGGCCTGACCGAGGAGACCCGGCTGCTGTTCGCGCTGCCCGAGGCGACCGGCGTCGACGACGCGACCCGTGCCTCCTCGGCTCTGCGCAGCCTGTCCGAGAAGCAGCAGGTGCTGCTGGCGACGGCGTGGAGCCTGCGGGGAGCGGCCGACGCGACGATCACGCCCTACCGGCCGACGACGCCGCAGCCCCTCGCCGCGGTGGTCGGCGCGCGGGCCGTGCGACGCCTGGGGCTCGACGCGGCCTCCTTCGCCGCCGAGCACGGCGGGACCACGACCGGCAACGCCCGCACGCCCTCGCTCGTGGTGCCGTTCGGTGCCGACGCGACCCGGTGGCAGCGCTTCGCGGCGGCCCTCGACGCGATCGGCCCGGGTGTCGTCGCCGACGCCCTCCTCCCCCCGGCGGTGCGCCGTGCCCCGTGAGTTCGTGATCCTCTCGGCCGAGCCCGTGACGGCCGTCGAGGTCGTGACCGCGGCCGCGGCCGTCGACGGCGGCCTCGGTGCCGGGCGCCTCTGGCAGGGCGGCGGCATCCAGATCGCGTCCGGCGAGGGCCTGGTCCTGGCCGTGCTGCGCAGCACACAGCTCGAGGACCCCCGGGAGGCGCGGCGCGGCCTCGGCCTGCGGGTGACCGACCCGGCGTCCCAGGACCACCCCGCGGGCCGACCGAACGACCACCCCGCCACCGACCGCTGGTGGACGGAGGCCTACGGCCCCTTCGACGGGCCTCTCACCCAGGCGCTGGCCCGGCGCCTGGCCGACGACGTGCAGGGCACCCTCGTGACGACAGGAGACGACCGATGAGCTCGTGGAGCATCCAGACCGACGGCGTGGTGAGCGTCCTGACCAAGGTGCAGGGCTCGGCCGAGACGTTCGCGGCGACCTTCACCGGCGTCGAGACGGCCCAGACCGAGCTGAATGCCGGCGTGGGCAGCGACATCCTCGTGTCGTCGGCCGTGGCCGTCGTCGACCTGATCTCGTCCGAGACGAACCGCGTGCAGGGCATCAACGCGCGCATCCTCGCCTGCGCGACCGGGGCGGGTGACGCGACGCTGGCCTACGTGAACGGCGACGAGGAGATGGCCGCGCAGACGCAGGCCGCCGCCGTGCAGGCCGCCGAGTCGGGCGACCTCAGCTTCTTCGAGGGGGGTCGCTGATGGCCACGAAGGGATCGCTGATCGAACCGGCCGAGTTCTTCGGTCTCGACATCGTGCCGGAGTCGATCGCGTCGGCGGCGGCGAGCTACAAGTCGACGGCCACCGCGGTGACGACGAACGCCGAGGCAGTGATGACCGACTGGTCGGGACTGTCGGCGTCGTACACCGCGCCCGAGGGGCCACAGCTGTTCGCCTCGATGGACCCGGTGCGCACCGATGCCGAGGCCGTCGCCGGCACGATCTCGACGGTGGCCGACCTCCTCGAGACGCTGGCCGAGGCGGTCACGGCACCCGTCGCACGCATCAAGGAGCTGGTCACCGAGGCGAACGCCTTCCGGGCCTCGGTCTCCGGCGGCGTCACCCTCGACTTCTACGACCCCGACAACCCGCTCTTCCAGGCCAGTCAGATGAGCGGTGGCGTGCCGATCATGGCCGAGGGTCAGGGCGAGACGACCATCCCCTGGAACGAGCACACGCCGTCGGTCGAGCGCAACAACGAACTGCAATCGCAGTACAACGCCGAGATCGCGAAGATCGACGCGGCCCGGGTCGAGTTCGAGAACGCCGTCAACGCCCTGCGCGACGACCTGTGCGTCGCGCCCCAGACGGCGGTGACCGGGGAGCAGCTCGACGTCGCCGAGGACAACCCGTGGGGTGCCCAGGGCAAGGGCGAGCGGTCGTGCCAGGAGTCGGTCGGCGACGGACTCGTCGAATTCGGCACCAGCTTCGTCGAGGGCACCGTGTCGCTCGTCGGCTTCGACGCCGCGAACGGCTGGAAGCACGACTGGTCGTTCGCCGGCGAGGCCTGGACCGGCATGCTCACCGGTCTCGGTGCCCTCGCCATCACGGCGGTCTTCCCGGCAGCGCCCGCGCTGGCGAACCTGCCCGACTCGGCCGTCCCCGAGTCGCTGCGCGGCCTGCGCGACAACTACAAGCAGACGATGGACGGCATGGTCGGCGGAATCGTCGGCACGCCCGAGCAGTGGGAAGAGGACCCTGTCGCGGCCGGCACCTTCGCGGTGGCGAACGTCGCCTCGTTCTTCATCCCGGGCGCGGGCCAGGTCGGAGCGGGCCTCAAGGTCGGGTCGGGCGCGGCCCGGGCGGCGACCCTCACCGGTCGGCTGGCCGAGGTGGCGGAGGACGCGTCGCACCTGCCGAAGGGCCTGTCGCGGGTCGAGGACCTCGTCGCCGAGTTCGGCGACCACGCCGGCGGCCTGTCGAAGCTCGACGATCTCGACGGTCTGTCCGACACGATGGCAGCCCTCGACCGCATGACCGACGTCGAGTTCGAGGGCTTGACCGGCGCCCTCAAGGCGGGCGAGGAGGTCGACTTCGGCTCGCTGTCGAAGCTCGAGGACTTCGCCGACTACGGCGACCTCGGTCGAGCAGCCGAGGAGGCGCGGGCCGC
Organism: Frigoribacterium sp. Leaf44; assembly: GCF_001421865.1. NCBI lineage: Bacteria > Bacillati > Actinomycetota > Actinomycetes > Micrococcales > Microbacteriaceae > Frigoribacterium > Frigoribacterium sp. Leaf44. Next base: position 234,224 of record NZ_LMLG01000006.1, on the reverse strand, counting down.
GTCCCCCACGCACGCCGACGCGTCCGCCCACGCGGGTGGTGGCACCGGCTCCGACCAGGCCGCCGGTGCCGCCCGCGCCGCCGACCCCGGATCGGGCGGCACGACGCTGCTCGAACGTGGCGACGGCGGCGGAGCGGTCGATGCCGGGCGAGCTGACGGCCCCGGGTCGAGCGATGCAGGTCGGGCCGACGGCCCTGGGACGAGCGAAGCAGGTCACGCGGACGGCCCTGGGACGGACGAGCCCGGTCGGGCCGACGGTCCCGTCGACGGCGCGGGTGCAACCCCTGACCGGTCAGCCGGTGGCGGCCATGACACGGACATCGGGGAGCTCGACCTGTCGGGCCCTGACCGGACGCCCACCCCGACCGAACCGACGCCGCACGCCACACCGGCCGTCGAGCACCACGTGACGGTCTCGGGCTCCGACCTGCCGACGAAGGAGAAGCCGTTCGCCCACGGTCAGGTCCTCGCCCCGGACACGGCGTACACGGTGCCTGGCCGGGGTGTGTTCTCGACCGACGCGACAGGTCGCATCGTCCACGTCGAGACCGAGTACGGCGGCAAGGGCAACCTGAACTACGACCTCATGCAGCCCGCCGCGGACACGACCTACGTCGTCGGTGGCAAGCACGTCTACGTCACGGACCACGCCAGCCGCACGGTGCTCGCCGAGTTCGACGACCTCCAACTCGGCGATGCCGACCGGTCCGAGTCGGTGCAGAAGCGCATCGGCAAGGAGGGCGGTGTCGGGTACGAGGGAGGCCACCTCCTGGCCAACATGTTCGGCGGCGGCGGCGAGAAGATCAACATCGTGCCGATGCTCCGAGAGGTCAATCGCGGCCGGGGCCACTCCTTCGGTAACCTCGAACGCGAACTCCGGCAAGCCCTGACCGCGTCCGACGGAGGCGCCGCCGACCTCAAAGTGCTTCCGGAGTACGAGGGCACGAACACAGTCCCGACCGGTGTCCAAGTCAAGTTCCAGGCTCACGGTCAACCGCTACGACAGGAGTTCTACGACAATGTCCGGTGACGACAAGGTGAAGTCGGGTCTCGAAGCAGAACGTGATGCACTGAGAGAACTGGGTTCGCAGCTCCTTGCACTGATTCCTTCGGGTTCCGACCGCATCCGCATGCAGACAAGCATGGCTCGGGGTGTGATGGCCGGCGAGACGTTGCTCTTCGCAGCCGACGGCTCCCAGGAGTCGGCTGCTCCCGCGCGACGCACGTTCGAAGCGGCTCGTCGACTGAGGCGCCTGATGTACAAGCCAGGGGCAGGCACGTGGTTCACCGCCGTCTTCACCGTGACGGCCGCCGGAAAACTCAGCGCACAGTACGACTACGACAACGAACCCGAACTAGGTCACTTCGGTGCCGAGGAATATCGTGCCGACTTCGAGGATTTTCCCCGGACTGCCGAGAACACGCCCGAGTGGCTCGCCGCGATCCTCGCGGGTGCGCCCACCCGGCACGACCTCGTCGGCCGTGACGAGGGTCCCGTCTGAGAGTCGAGACATGGACTCGCGCAACAGGGCTGGAGTCACGTGACGCAGCCGTTGATGCCAGGGCCTCCACTGTCCTCCGCCAGCCTCGACGCCGCTGTCGAGCGTCTTCCCGACGACGTCGTGGCCCTGTGGCGTGACCACGGGCTGGGCGCGACGGCTGACGGGTACCTGCGCATCGTCGACCCCACCGCGTGGCAGGACGTCCTCGCCGAGGTCGCACCTCGATTCGCGGCGGCCACGCCCCTGATGTCGTCCGCCCTCGGAGACCTGGTCGTCTGGCTCGACGGCCGAGCGCACCTCCTCGAATTTCGACGGGGCACGAGCCGGATCATCGCCAACAGGCTCTCGACGCTCCTCGTCATCCTCGGCTACGAGTCGTTCCTGGCCGACCCCGACTACTTCGACTGGAGCCCCTTCCCGGAGGCGCGGGAGCGTCTCGGGGTGCCCCGCTCCGACGAATGCTTCGGTTTCAGCCCGCTGCTCGCCCTCGGAGGCCGACGATCTGCTGCGTCCCTCGAGGTCGTCGACATGCGCGAGCACGTCCTCCTGATCTCCTCCGTCGCGGGCCCACTGCCGTGACTCACGCCAGCGGCACAGACGCCGCATGCTCGCATCCACTTGCACGTGAGGTGGGGCTGTCGGTCGCGACCGCGCAGTCGACGACGGGCGGGACCCTGATCCTCGTCGGAGGCGGCACATCGCCCGATGCCTACCTCGAGGCATGCCTCACGACCTCGAGAGAACTGGCGGACTCAGGAGTACTCGGGCCCGTGCCGTCCGCTCACGACTCGGAGCCCCACGGCATGCCTGCCGAGAGGGACGCACTCCGCATCCTCGGCAAAGCGCTCCATGCCGTCATCCCGCGCGACCACGATCGAGTGATCGCCCGGATCAGCGTGGTCGGCGGAGTGACAGCCGGCACGATCGAGCTGCATGCCGCAAACGGCAGCTCGACCTCTCTCTCGTCCGGTCGTGGCGTCTTCCGGGCGGCCCGCGATCTCCGGAGGGTCATGAGCAAACCCGAAGCCGGGACGTGGTTCACGGGCGTGTTCACCGTCACCGCCGGGGGGAAGCTCAGTGCGAGGTACGACTACGACCACGAGCCCGAGCTCGGGTCTTTCGCCGCCGAGGCGTACCGCGCCGACTTCGACGAGTTCCCCCGCACGCCGAAGAACACCCCCGACTGGCTGGCCGCCATCCTCGCCGGCGCCCCGACCCGCCACGACCGCAAGTGATCGATGACCGAAGGGGTACACGCATGTCCGACGGCCCACCGACGACCGGCATCGGCCGAGCGCACGATCCTCCGAGACATCGGCCGGCAGCTGTACGGCCTGCTCCCGACCGGCTTCGACCGGATCGTCATGAAGACCAGCATCGCTGGGGGCGTCATGGCCGGTGAGAAGGTCCTGCCCCGCATCGACGGGAGCGAGGACCACGCGCTGCCCGACGAGACGACCTTCCGGGCGGCACGCGACCTCCGGAAGGCGATGTACCGACCCGGTTCGGGTACCTGGTTCACCGCGGTGTTCACGGTCACGGCGACCGGCAAGATGAGCGCGTCGTACGACTACGACAACGAACCCGAGCTGGGCCACTTCGCCGCCGAGGCCTACCGAGCCGACTTCGACGAGTTCCCCCGCACCCCCGAGAACACCCCCGACTGGCTCGCCGCCATCCTCGCCGGCGCCCCGACCCGCCACGACCTGGCCGGCCGAGCCGACGGTGGCGGCGGGGCCGAGCGATGAGCGAACACGACGACGGCGGTGGCCGCGTGCCGACCGAACGTGATGCCCTCCGTCGGGTGGGTCTCGCCGTCCACCGCATGATGCCTCGAGGCTCCGTCCGGGCGGAGTTCGACTTCTCCGAGGTCGGAGGCGTCCGGGTGGCATCCGTGGGTTTCTTCGACGAAGCCGGCCACGAGTCGTCCACTCCCGACACGGACGAGGCGGGCGCCGCCGCCTCCGACCTCCGACGGCTCATGTACCGAGCCGACGTTGGATCGTGGTTCAGCGCCCGCTTCCGGGTCACCGCCGCCGGCAAGCTCGGCACCTCGTTCGACTTCGACCACCGCGCTCCTCACACCTGGATCGACGACCAGGCCTACCTCGACGATCTCGAGTCGTACCCACGGCCCGCCGAGGCGATCCCTGGCTGGCTCGCCGCCGTCGTCGCCTCGCGATCGGCCGGAGGCTCTCCGTGACCGGCCTCACGGGCTGATCGGGCCGAGACGCCTCAGAGCGGCAGCACGGCCTCGAGGGCGAGCGGGTCGCCGTCGATCGCGATGTCGTTGAGCTGCCGGCCGACGAACTCCGCGGCGTCGACCGTGTCCGACTCGATCCGGTGCCCCGTGCCCTCGACGACGAGCGCCCAGGTGACCGGCCCCCCGGAGGCGCGGGTCACCTCGAGACGGCAGCGCGTCAGTTCGCGGTCCTGTCCGAATCGCATGTCCGACAGGTCGGCGATGACCATGCACTCGAGGTCGTCGAGGAACCCGTGAAGGGTGGCGTCCCTCGCGATCTCGAGCCGCGCCTCCTCGTCGAGGTCGTCGGCGGACGAGGTGAACCGCGTGCCCTCGACGGTTCGGACGATCCACGAGACGTGGTCGCCGACGGTGACGAAGGACTGCATGCTGCTGATCCTCGGCCCGATGTCGGCGTGCGCGTACACCGGGGGCAGGTCGGTGACGCTGACCACGACGCCGTCGCGGCGACCCACCACGCGGCGGTCGGAGTCGACGACGATGCGCTGGTTGCGGGGCACCCACGGGGCCTTCGGGAACTCGTCGAAGAGCACCTCGTCGAACTCGAACACGACCGCGCCCTGCTGGCTCATCGCACCAGACAACCACTGCACGGGCCGACGGCGACGGGTGGGACCAGAGCCGGGAAAGAGAGAAGGCCCACCCGGAGGTGAGCCTTCACGTTCGTGCGCGAGGGGGGACTTGAACCCCCACGCCCTTTCGAGCACTGGCACCTGAAGCCAGCGCGTCTGCCAATTCCGCCACTCGCGCGAACTCGTAGACTTTAGCACGCGTCAGAGGCCCGGAAGAGCAGCGGTGAGTACCTTTCACTCGTTCGGGCTAAGATCGGGCGACCAGAGACCCCGAACCTGGAGACCCATGGGACTGCTCGACAATTTCGAACGCGGGTTGGAGCGTGCCGTCAACGGTGCCTTCGCCAAGACGTTCCGTTCGGGCGTGCAACCACTCGAGATCACGAACGCGCTGCGCCGCGAGCTCGACACCAAGGCGGCGGTGGTCTCGCGTGACCGCATCCTCGTTCCCAACGAGCTCCAGGTGCGGCTCGCCCCCATCGACTACGAGAAGATGTCCGGCATCGGTCCGGCCCTGATCGACGAGCTCACGCAGCTCACGCAGCGTCATGCCACCGCCCAGGGGTACCAGTTCGCCGGACCGCTCGGCATCCGCCTCCGCGAGGACGACTCGCTGAGCGTCGGCATCATGTCGGTCGACTCGCGCAACCTGCGCGGCGAGGTGCAGTGGAAGCCGTTTGTCGAGATCGACGGCAAGCGCCGCGAGCTCAGCGGAGCCCGCACCATCATCGGCCGCGGCAGCGACGCCGACATCACCGTGCAAGACACCGGTACCTCCCGTCAGCACGTCGAGATCCTGTGGGACGGTTCGCGGGCCCAGGTCCGCGACCTCGGCTCGACGAACGGCTCGAAGCTCAACGGCAACCCCCTCACCAAGGCGCCGCTGCAGCCCGATTCGGTGATCCAGATCGGTCGTACGCGTATCGTGTTCCGCGTGCTCCCCCAGTCATCGACGCCCGACCCCTTCGACGGGCCCGACTCGACGGGTGGCCGACGATGACCTCAGCCCTCACCCTGCTGGTGCTCCACTTCGGCTTCCTGGCCGTCCTGTGGCTGTTCGTCTTCGTGATCGTGTTCGCGCTGCGGAGCGACCTCTTCGGGCAGCGGGCGCGCAAGATGCCCGCCGACGCCACACCCGGCAAGGCGAGCTCGACCACCACCGCGCCTCCTGCCCCCGCCCCGCGTCCCGCGCCCGCCGCGCCGACACCGACGCCTCAGGGTGACGGGCGCGCCTCGCGCCTGGTCATCACCAAGGGCGCCAAGGCCGGCCTCGAGATGCCCCTCGGCGACGGGCCGCTCACCATCGGGCGGTCGCAAGAGAGCAACCTCGTGATCCGCGACGACTACACCTCGACCCACCACGCGCGCCTCATGCTCTGGAACGGCCGCTGGGTCGTCCAAGACCTCGACTCCACCAACGGCACGTTCCTCGCCGGTGAGCGCGTGTCGGTCCCCACCCCCGTGCCCACGGGCGCGACCGTGACGATCGGGCAGACGAGCTTCGAGCTCCGGCGGTAGGCCCTCATGACGACGCACGCCAAGAGTGCCGCTCTGTCCAACGTGGGCAAGATCCGGTCCAACAACCAAGACAGCGGCTACGCCGGCACGCAGCTCTTCGTCGTCGCCGACGGCATGGGCGGGCACGCGGGCGGCGACGTGGCCTCGGCCATCGCGATCCGACGGATCCGCGAGACCGACCGCGTCTACACCTCGCCGGGTGACGCCGAGTTCGCGCTGCAGTCGTCGTTGATCGCTGCGAATCAACTGCTGGCCGAGACCGTCTTCGAGCACCAAGAGCTCACCGGCATGGGCACCACCGTCAGCGCCATGCTGCGCGTCGGTGACAGCATGGCGATCGCCCACATCGGCGACTCGCGCATCTACCTGTTCCGCGAGGGCGAGCTCAGCCAGATCACGGCCGACCACACCTTCGTGCAGCGCCTCGTCGACAGCGGTCGCATCACACCCGAAGAAGCGGCGGTCCACCCCCGACGCAGCGTGCTGATGCGCGTCCTCGGCGACGTCGACGCGGCCCCCGAGATCGACACGGCCACCCTCGGCACGCAACCCGGCGACCGCTGGCTGATCTGCTCGGACGGCCTCAGCAGCTACCTCGCCGAGGAGCGCATCAAGAAGGCCATGGCCATGGGTCTCGACGCCGAGCAGACGGCCCGGCGCCTCGTGAAGGAGACCCTCGACCACGGCGCCCCCGACAACGTGACCGTCGTCATCGTCGACGTCGACGAGTCGAGCGACTCGGCACTCGACGAACCCGTCACGGTCGGGTCGGCCGCCGCACCCCTCAGCTTCGACAGCGACGCCGGGCGCAAGCAGCTCCGTCTGCCGACGATCCTGCTGCACCCGCTCAAGGTCGCCACGACGCCGGAAGACAGCCACTTCGAGCCCGAGAGCGACGAGTACCTCGCCGAGCTCATCGCCGAAGACAAACGTCGCCGTCGCCGTCGCCGCATCACCTGGCTGACCGCCCTCGTCGTCGCGATCGCCGCGCTCGTCGCCGGGCTCGTGCTGACCTACCAGTGGACGCAAGACCACTACTACGTGGGCGAAGAGCGGGGCACGGTCGTCATCTACAAGGGCGTGCAACAGAGCCTCGGGCCCATCGGCCTCTCGAGCGTCTACGAGACCACCGACGTCCAGGTCGACGACCTGCCGAACTACACGCAGACCACCGTCGAAGACACCATCAACGCCGGTTCCCTCGCGGACGCCAGGGCCATCGTCGAGAGGTTGGCCGATGCCAGCAACCCCTGACGCACCCGGTGGTGACGCGACCGAGGTCATCGGTCGCGTAGGAGGCGCGCGCAAGCCGTCCGCGAAGGCGTCGCGTCCCACGAACATGACGCAGGCGATCTCGCTGCGCCTGCGCGAACCCGCGCGCCTCCGCAACCTCGAACTACTCATGCTGCTGATCGCCTGCGGCGTCGCCGCCGGAGCGATGGTGCTGGTCCAGCTCGGTGCGACCGGCGAGGTCGACCCGACCGTGCTGATCGCCGGCTCGATGGTGCTGGGCCTGGCCCTGATCTTCCACGTCGTCCTGCGGGTCGTCGCCCGCGAGGCCGATCCGTTCGTCATGCCGATCGCCGTCACCCTGAACGGCATCGGCATCGCGATGATCTACCGCCTCGACCTGGCCGAGGGGCGTGAGGGCTGGGGCGCGCTGGGCATCAAGCAGATGGTCTGGACCGTCCTCGCGATGGTGATCGCCCTCGCCGTGCTGCTCGTGATCCGCAACTACCGGGTGCTGTCGCGGTACCGCTACATCGCGATGTTCGTGTCGATCGTGCTGCTGCTGCTGCCCCTCCTGCCGGGCATCGGCCGCGAGGGGCTGAACGCCCGCGTCTGGATCGACATCGGACCGTTCTCGTTCCAGCCGGGCGAGATCGCCAAGATCACGCTGGCCATCTTCTTCGCCGGCTACCTCGTCACCGCCCGCGACAACCTCTCGCTCATGGGGCCGAAGATCCTGGGCATGCGGTTCCCGCGGCCGCGCGACCTCGGGCCGATCCTCATCGTCTGGCTCGTCGCCATGGGCGTCCTGATCTTCCAGCGCGACCTCGGCACCTCGTTGCTCTACTTCGGGCTGTTCCTCGTCATGATCTACGTGGGCACGGGGCGCGCGAGCTGGATCGTGCTCGGCGTCGGCCTCTTCCTCGGAGGGGCCCTGATCGCCAGCACCTTCCTGGGGTACGTGCAGGGCCGTTTCGCCGCCTGGCTCAACCCCTTCGCCCAGTCCGAGTACGACGCCGTCGGCGGGTCGTTCCAGCTCGTCCAAGGCCTGTTCGGCCTGGCGAACGGCGGACTGATCGGCACGGGGCTCGGTCAGGGCCGTCCGCAGACCACCCCGCTCGCCGAGAGCGACTACATCTTCGCGTCCCTCGGTGAAGAACTCGGCCTCACCGGGCTCTTCGCCATCCTGGCGCTCTACCTACTGCTCGTCTCCCGCGGGTTCCGCATCGGCTTCGTGGGTCAGGACGACTTCGGTCGCATGCTCGGGGTCGGCGTCGCGTTCGTCGTGGCCCTGCAGGTCTTCGTGGTCATGGGTGGCGTGACGAGGGTGATCCCGCTCACGGGCCTCACCGCTCCCTTCCTCGCCGCGGGCGGTTCGTCGCTCGTGGCCAACTGGATCATCGTGGCCCTGCTGCTGCGACTGTCCGACTCCGTGCGCAACCAACCGAGGCTGGTGATCGGCTGATGAACAAAGAACTCCGACGCGTGAGCTACGTGGTGCTCGCCATGTTCATCGCGCTCTTCCTCTCGACGACCTACATCACGGCGTTCCAGGCCGACGCGCTGAACGCCGACGCCCGCAACTCGCGGGCGCTGCTCGCCAGCTACTCGGCCCAGCGCGGCCCCATCCTGGTCGGCGGCCAGGCGATCGCGCAGTCGACCCCCGTCGACGACCAGTACGAGTTCCAGCGCACGTACTCGCAGCCCGAGCTCTACGCACCCGTCGCCGGCTACTACACGCTGGGCCAGGGGTCCCGGGGCATCGAGGACGCCATGAACCGGTACCTCACGGGCAACGCGAACTCGCAGTTCTTCGACCAGGTCAACTCGCTGCTCACGGGTCAGGACCCCGAGGGCGCCACGGTCAACCTCACCCTCGACCCCACGGTGCAGCAGGCCGCGTACGACGCGCTCGGCTCGAACTCCGGCTCGGTCGTCGCGATGGACCCGAAGACCGGCAAGATCCTCGCCATGGTCTCGAAGCCCAGCTACGACCCCAACCCGCTCGCCAGCCACGACCGCCAGACCGTCACCGACGCCTACGACTCGTTGATCGCCGACCCCTCGGCCCCGCTGCAGAACCGGGCGATCCAGGGCGACCTCTACGCGCCGGGATCGACCTTCAAGCTGATCACGACGGCGGCGGCGCTCGAGAGCGGTGACTACACGCCCGACAGCGCGTTCCCCAACCCGTCGACGCTGACGCTGCCCGGCACCAGCACCAACATCAACAACGCCGAGGGCGGAAGCTGCGGCGGCGGTGAGACGGCGACGATCGCGACGGCCCTCCGCCTGTCGTGCAACATCCCCATGGCCCAGCTCGGTCAGGCCCTCGGGGCGAAGGCCCTGCAAGAGCAGGCCGAGAAGTTCGGCTTCGGCGACGAGTCGATCGGCGTCCCCCAGGCCGTCACGCCGAGCCAGTTCCCCATCGAGGACTCCAAGGGCCAGGCCATCAACGACGCCACCCTCATGCTCCAGTCGTTCGGGCAGGGGTCCGACCGAGTGACGCCCCTGCAGATGGCCATGGTCTCGTCCGCCATCGCCAACGGCGGCACCGAGATGAACCCGACGTTGATCGAGAGCGTCCTGAACCCCGACCTGAGCCCGGTCGAGGATTTCTCGCCCTCCGAGTACGGCAAGCCCATCAGCTCCCAGACTGCGGCCACGATGACCGACATGATGGTGCAGGACGTCGCGAACGGTGCGGCGAGCAATGCAAGAATTGACGGCGTCGACGTCGCCGGCAAGACAGGAACGGCCGAGAACGGCCCCGGCGAGCCGTACACCCTCTGGTTCACCGGGTTCGCGCCTGCTGCTGACCCCGAGGTCGCGGTCGCCGTCGTCGTCGAGAACGGCGGCGGACAGGGCCAGTCCGCATTCGGCAACAGTGTCGCGTCACCGATCGCGAAGAAAGTACTAGAGGCGGTGCTGAACAAATGAGACCATCCGGCGGAGTCACCTTCGGTGGGCGTTACCAGCTGTCGACCCGAGTCGCCATCGGCGGCATGGGCGAGGTCTGGGAAGCCACCGACCTCGTCATCGGCCGTACGGTCGCCATCAAGATCCTCAAGGACGAGTACCTGGGCGATCCGGGCTTCCTCGAGCGCTTCCGCGCCGAGGCCCGCCACGCGGCCCTCGTCAACCACGAGGGCATCGCGAACGTCTTCGACTACGGCGAGGAAGAGGGCAGCGCCTACCTGGTGATGGAGCTCGTCCCCGGCGAGGCCATGTCGACGGTCCTCGAGCGCGATCGGGTCCTGCCCACCGACAAGGTCCTCGACATCGTCGCGCAGACGGCGTCGGCCCTGCAGGCCGCCCACGCCGCCGGACTCGTGCACCGCGACATCAAGCCCGGCAACCTGCTCGTCACCCCCGACGGCCGGGTGAAGATCACCGACTTCGGCATCGCACGCATCGCCGACCAGGTGCCGCTGACGGCCACGGGTCAGGTCATGGGCACCGTGCAGTACCTCTCACCCGAGCAGGCGAGCGGCCACCCGGCGTCCCCGAGCACCGACATCTACTCGCTGGGCATCGTCGCCTACGAGGCCCTCGCCGGTCGCCGCCCGTTCACGGGCGAGTCCCAGGTCGCCATCGCCATGGCGCAGATCAACGAACAGCCGCCTGACCTCCCGTCGACGGTCTCCGAACCCGTGCGCCGTCTCGTCCTGTCGTGCATCGCCAAGAAGCCCGGAGAACGGCCCGCGACGGCCTCGGCCCTCGCCCAGGCGGCACGCGCCCTCCGTCGCGGCGACGTCGCCGCCGCGACCGTCGCCGTGCCGGCGATCGGTGCGGCAGCCGCCACGCCAGCCGACGCCGCGACCCAGGCCTTCAACGCCCAGGACGCCACGACGCAGCTGTTCGATCCGATGGCCACCCGAGCCCAGAGCGCCGCGGGTGGTGCGGCCGCGGGCTACGTGGCCGGCTCGGCCGATCCCGACGCCCTGCGCGACGGCGACGACGAGCCCGCCGACGAGAAGAAGCGCAGCCCCTGGTTCTGGCCGTTGATCGTCCTGGCCGTCCTGGCCGTCATCGCCCTCGTGGTCGGCATCGTCTTCGCGGTGGGCAACACCGACGACCCGGCGCCCGCGCCGACGACCTCGAGCAACACGCCGTCGCCGACCCGGACGACTCCGACGCCGACCCCGACCCCGACATCCGTGACGGTGTCCTCGGGCGACTACGTGGGGCTGACCGAGGCCGCTGCCCGCGCCTCCCTCGAAGAGCTGGGCCTGCAGGTCGACTCGGCCGACGCCGGATCGAGCGCTCCGAGCCCCGACCAGGTCGGCACGGTCGCCAGCATCGACCCGACGGGCGCCCTCGAGAAGGGCTCCTCGGTGACGATCTACATCTACCGCGCGGCCCCGACCCCTGCCCAGCCCTCGACGCCCACGGCGACGCCGGGTCAGATCGCCGCCGGCCAGACCGCCACGATCAACTGGCCCGCCTACACGGGGTGCCCGACCGGCTACTCGCTCACCGGGTACTCGTACACGATCACCGGCGGAACCGACACCTCCGGTCAGTCGGCTGGCGGCCTCGGCGCGAACGCGACCTCCCTCACGGTGACGGCCACGGCCGCCGGAAACCTCACGGTCAGCTACGTGGCCAACTGCGGTCAGATCGCGTCCGAGCCGTCTCCTGGCGTCACCGTCACCGTGACGGCGCCGGCCACGTCGCCCGCTCCGAGCCCCTCGGAAGGCCCCGACCAGCAATAGGTTCCTCGTGACCCCGGTCGTGCGGTCGACCGGGGTCGCGAAGGCCTGACAATCATCCCTGCGGCCTAGGCCCGTACCCAGTCCGGGGGCGGCCGCCCCGGTACACTGGCTCCGACCGTGTCGCCAGACAGGGGTGGGTCGTTGGGAGAACAGGCGTGGCTGAAGGTGTGAGAGAGAGCATCCATCTCCTCGCCAACCGGTACCAGATCGGTGACCTGATCGGCCGCGGTGGCATGGCCGACGTCCACGTCGGCACCGACGCCCGGCTCGGTCGCAAGATCGCCGTCAAGCTGATGAAGCCCAGCCTCGCCACCGATCCGGCCTTCCGCTCGAGGTTCCGCCAAGAGGCCCAGGCCGCCGCCCGCATGGCGCACCCGACCATCGTCCGGGTCTTCGACGCCGGCGAAGAGGTCGTCCGCGACAGCCGTGGGCTCGACGTGGTCGTCCCGTTCATCGTCATGGAGTACGTCGAGGGGCGTCTGCTCAAGGACATCGTCGCCGAGGGTCCGCTCGACCCCGACGAGGCCGTCCGGGTCACCGCAGGGGTGCTGACGGCCCTCGAGTACTCGCACCGCGCGGGTGTGGTGCACCGCGACATCAAACCCGGCAACGTCATGCTGACCAACTCCGGTCAGGTCAAGGTGATGGACTTCGGCATCGCCCGAGCCATCAGCGACTCCGCGGCCACCGTCGCGCAGACCACGGCGATCCTCGGCACCGCCCAGTACTTCAGCCCCGAGCAGGCGCGCGGTGAGACCGTCGACGCCCGCACCGACCTCTACTCGACGGGCGTCATGCTCTTCGAGTTGCTCACGGGCAAGCCGCCCTTCACCGGCGACAGCGCCGTCGCGGTCGCCTACCGTCACGTCAGCGAGCCCCCTGTCCCGCCGAGCACGGTCGAGCGGGGCGTCAGTCCGGCGCTCGACGCCGTCGTCCTGCACGCGCTCACCAAAGACCGCTTCGACCGCTTCCAGAGCGCCGCCGAGTTCCGTGACGACCTCGAGGCCGCCGGTGCCGGTCGCGCGCCGGCCCGCCGCCCGCATGCCGTCGACGCAGGTTCCACGCTCTTCGGCGTCAACCCGCACTCGAGCGCCGGCAGTGAGGCCGCGTTGAAAGAGCTCCAGTCCGACGACACGGGACGACCCCAGCGAACGCAGACCCGCCCTCCGGTGGCCTGGATCTGGGCGGGCATCGTGCTCGTGGCCGTCGTCATCGTGGCCGTCGTCTTCTGGGTGGTCAATCTCACCCCGCCCACGGTCGACAACGCCCAGTCGTCTCGCATTCCCGACCTCGTCGGGGTCAGCTTCGAGACCGGGTCCGCCCGCCTCGACGACCTGGGCCTGACGGTCGTCCGTGCCGACGCCAGCAGCCCGACCATCGACGCCGGCGACATCGTCTCGACCGATCCCCTGCCCGGCACGTCCGTCCCGAAAGAGTTCGCGGTCACGGTGACCGTCTCGTCCGGGCCGCAACTCGTCGCGATGCCCTCGGTCACCGGCCAGACGGTGGATGCCGCGTGGCAGGCCGTCACCGACGCCGGTCTCGAACGGGGTCAGCAGAGCACCGATTACTCGCCCACGGTGCCCGAGGGTTCCGTGCTCTCGTCGGATCCGGCGGCGGCCTCGCAGGTCGCCCTCGGCTCGGATGTCGACCTCGTGGTGTCCAACGGCCTCGTGCAGCTTCCCGACGTCAGTCGTCAGCCTTCCGAAGAGGCCATCACGACCCTCCGTGACCAGCTGGGTCTGACGGTCACCCCTCAGGCCGACCCCGGCTGCACCGGCGAGACCGTGTCGGGCATGAGCGTCCCGCCAGGCGACGTCGCTCAGGGCTCGGCCGTCACCCTCCGCATCTGCACCGGCTGATCCCCTCGCGATCCAGAGTTGCCTCTGCGGGTTCGACGCGAGAGCACCCTGCCGACGGTTCTGTGCCGACGGTTCGACGCAGAGACCGTGACGGTCAGCCCAGGTCGACGAGTGGATCGAGCCCTCTCGCCGTCTCGGCCGCTTCCGGCAGGCCGGCGAACGACAACCAGTTGCCGATCATCTGGTAGCCGCCCTGCGTCAGCACCGACTCGGGGTGGAACTGCACGCCGTACACGGGCGCGGAGCGGTGGCGCAGGCCCATGATGACGCCACCCGTGGTGCGCGAGGTCACCTCGAGCGTCTCGGGCACCGTCTCGTCCACGACCGCGAGCGAGTGGTACCGCGTCGCGGTGAAGGGCTGGGGGACCCCGTCGTAGAACGCGCTGTCGTCGTGCTCGACGGCCGACGTCTTGCCGTGCATCAGTTCGTCGGCATGGGTGACCGTGGCCCCCAGGGCCTCGGCGATGGCCTGGTGCCCGAGGCAGACGCCCAGCAGCGGCTTGTCGGCGGCCAGGGCGGCGTGGACGACGTCGATCGAGACGCCGGCGGCCGCGGGTGTCCCCGGGCCGGGCGAGAGCAGCACGGCGTCGTACTCGGCGATGCGGTCGGCGGTGTCGGCCGCCTCGAAGGCGTCGTTGCGCACGACGTCCGTCTCGGCCCCCAACTGCTGGAGGTAGCCGTTCAGCGTGTAGACGAAGCTGTCGTAGTTGTCGAGGACCAGGATGCGCGTCATGGTTGCTCCACGGTGACGTCGGGGGTGGGCAGGAGTTCGTTGACGTAGGGGAAGACCCACTCGACGAGGGCGAACAGCACGGCGGCGATCAGGACGAGCACGAGCACGAGCCTCACCCACCAGGGGCCGGGCAGGATGCGCCAGAGGGCGGAGTACACGGTCAGCCTCCGATTCCGGCAGCGGCGAGCTCGGCGGGTGCACCGGCCGACAACGGCTGCCACGAGTCGAACACACCGTAGGCGACGATGCGTTCTTGGGCGGTGAACATCGGGTTGCAGCTGGTCAGGGTGATCAGGCGGTCGCCCGAGGTCGCCGACACGTCGGGGGCGTCGGGGACCTGCTGCAGCACGGAGACCTGGGTGGCCTGGACGTACTGCAGGTTGCGGAACGAATAGGTGAACCAGCCGTCCTGCGTCTGGACGTACATCTTGTCGCCCTCTTGAAGGTCGGCGATCTTGTTGAAGGGCGCCCCGTAGGTGGTCCGGTGGGCGGCGATGCCGAAGTTGCCGACCTGACCGGGCATCTGGGTCTCGTCGTAGTGACCGATGCCGATCTTGTTGAGGGTGCGCACGGTGCTCGTGCCCCCGGCGATCGGGACGGCGTAGTCGGCGCCGAACCGTGGGACGTAGAAGTTCGCGAACGTCTCGGCCTCTGCCGGCGCCGCCCCGACGGGCGGTTCGCCGTACGATCCGTCGCTCGACGGCTCGGGTGCCGGCGTCGCCACCTGGTCGAACTGTTCGCTCAGTCGTGCTGCGTCGCCTTTGTAGGCGTCGGCCACGACGAGGTCGTTGAACCACTGCTGCCACCCGATGAAGAGCAGCACCAGCACACCGGCGGTGATGAGCAGTTCTCCGAGGACGCTGACGAAGGAGGCGCGTGAACGAGGTCGACGCCTCGTGCGCCTCGAGATCATGGCCTCGCCCCCGTGGTCCGTCATGACTCGATTCTAGGCGGGCATCCGGTCCCCGGAGACGGCGGAGACCACCGGTGGACAACGTGTGGAGAGCATGTGGAGAACCCGGCCGTTCCCATGGACGGCCGAGACGGCCTTCCCAGGACCCAAAAGGGCCTCACGGTACACTGTGCGCCATGGCCAAAGACACGAACCGCAGCACGAAGCCCGCCCGCACCGCAGAGGACGCACCGAACCCCGTGTGGTTCAAGCCGGTCATGTTCGGCTTCATGCTCGTCGGTCTCGCCTGGATCGTGGTCTTCTACGTCAGCCAGAGCACCCTGCCGGTGGCGTCGCTCGGCTCGTGGAACATCTTGGTCGGCTTCGGCATCATGTTCATCGGCTTCTTGATGACCACCCGGTGGCGCTAGAACGCACCTTCGAACTTACACGCCTGTAACTATCCCCATTGTGGGAAACCCTGTGGATAACTTTCCTGTGGATAACTCGGGCAGGTGAGATCGCGTCGGCCGACGAGAAGAGGCGGCTCCCCGATGGGGAGCCGCCTCTCGTCGTTCGCAGGCCGATCGTGTCAGATCAGCCCGGCGAGTTGGGCCGATCTGGCCAGGAGCGCCACGACCACGATCAGGCCGATCGCCACGAGTGCAGCGGTCTGCAGGGCGTGCTTGGAACGGTGCCGTGTCTTCGAGAACAGGAACGCGATGGCCCCGCCCACGACGATGCCCCCGAGGTGGGCTTGCCAGGCGATGCCCGGCACGACGAAACCGATCGCGAGGTTGATGCCCACGAGCACCAGGAGTTGGATGCTGCGTCCGCCGAGGCTGCGGGCGATGACGAAGAACGCCGCCATCAGACCGAAGATCGCCCCGGAGGCGCCGACCACGAAACTGCCCGGTGCCAGCAGGGCGACCGCGGCCGATCCACCGATGCCCGAGAGGAAGTAGAGAGCGGCGAACCGACCTCGCCCCAACTGTCGTTCGAGTTCTGCCCCGAAGATGTACAGCGAGTACATGTTGAAGAGGACGTGAAGGATGCTGCCGTGGACGAACATCGTCGTCACCGCACGCCAGGGCTGCACGATCTCGAGCGGCGGGTAGAAGGCCAGGGCGCGTGTGACATCGCCGTTGCTCGTCCCCGTGACGAGCTGCAACAGGAACACCGCGACGGTCACGGCCATGATGCCGTAGGTCACGACGGGAGCTCCACGCCGGGAGGCGCTACGGACGCGGCCGACGACCTGCGGTTGGAGGCGCGGTGCGTTGCCCCGCGCCTCCTTCACGCACTCCGGGCAGTGCACGCCCACCGCGGCGGGCGTCTGGCACTCGCCGCAGATGGTGCGACCGCACCGCTGGCAGAGGACGAAGCTCTGCCGATCGGGGTGGCGGTAGCAGTAGTTCGACCGATCGTGCGGATCGGTCACCTAGACCTCGTCGACGGTGACGCTCTGGAGCACCACGTCCTCGAGCGGCTTGTCGCGCGCATCGGTCTTGACGGCTTCGATCGCGTCGACGACCTTCTTCGACTCGTCGTCGGCGACCTCGCCGAAGATGGTGTGCTTGCCCTGCAGCCACGGAGTCGGGACCGTCGTGATGAAGAACTGCGAACCGTTGGTTCCCTTGCCACCGCGCGTGCCGGCGTTGGCCATCGCGAAGATGTAGGGAGCGTTGAAGTTCAGCTCGGGGTGGATCTCGTCGTCGAACTGGTAGCCGGGCCCGCCGACGCCCTGGCCGAGCGGGTCGCCGCCCTGGAGCATGAAGTCCTTGATGATGCGGTGGAAGACGACGCCGTCGTAGAGCTTGTCGGTGCTGACCTTGCCGGTGGCCGGGTGGGTCCACTCTTTGGTGCCGGTGGCGAGGCCGACGAAGTTGGCGACGGTCTTCGGGGCGTGGTCGCCGAAGAGGTTCACCTTGATGGTGCCGTGGTTGGTGGTCAGGGTGGCGACAGCGGTGTGCGTTGACATGTCGTCATTCTTCCACAGCCACCTCGACGCACCAGGGACTCCCCAGGCACCGTTCCGTGACCTGTCAGGAACCTCCGTGCCACACTGGGACGGGCCAGCAACTCTGGCTCCACTGCCTACTCGTTGGAGGAACGTTCATGGCCCTGTCACGCAAGCAGAAGAAAGAACTCAAGAAGTTCAAGAAGCACGCTGCGGCGGTGTGGGGTGAACAGCGCGGCGTGATCGACCACGCCGGCAAGGTCATCGGCGGCTACCGCGACGACGCCGTCAAGATGGCGAACAAGAAGGTCGTCCCCCAGATCAAGCACGCGGTGGACTCCAACGTCCGCCCCGTGGTCTCGCAGGGCCTCTCCACCGGCTCGCACTACGCGTCGGTCGCTCAGGACCGCCTGAAGCACGATGTGTACCCGGCGTTCTCGTCGGCTCTCGGCAACCTCGACCTCGCGAACGACCCGAAGGTCAAGAAGGCCGTGAAGAACGCCAAGAAGCAGGGCAAGAAGGCTGCAGCCAAGTACGTGCCTCGCCAGCAGAAGTCGGGCCCCGGCGTGGGCGGCGTCCTGCTGATCGGCGTGGGCGTCGTCGCTCTCGGTGCCCTGGTGTTCGCAGCCGTGCAGACGCTGCGTGCCGACGACGAGCTCTGGGTCGCCGACGACGACGCCGACACCAAGGCGTAGTCTCCGCACCCCCTCGAAGGGCCCGCCTCCCCGGAGGCGGGCCCTTCGTCGTCCCTGCCACCGACGACTGCAGCAGCCGACGCTGATCCGGCCCCAGCTCCAGCGCCAGCACAGACACTGACTAAGGCCCGACGTTGCACGCACGTCGGCGAAGCCGACACGTGCCCGGAGGGCCCCCAGACCAGCACGCTTCCCCTGCGCCGCAGGGGCGGCGGCGCAGCACACAGCGCAGAACGAGAATTGCCCCTGTCCGCTGACGGAGTCAGCGGACAGGGGCAAGGCAATTCGATCGTGGAGCCTGGGAGAATCGAACTCCCGACATCCTGCTTGCAAAGCAGGCGCTCTACCAACTGAGCTAAGGCCCCGGCCCCCCGGTCACCGGGGGAACGAGCACGATCTCACCCTGTGCGCGTCGTGAGACGAACTCGAGATGAGACCGGTACTGCGTGGGGCTAATAGGACTTGAACCTATGACCTCTTCGTTATCAGCGAAGCGCTCTAACCGCCTGAGCTATAGCCCCCGGACCGTCGTAAAGCCTACAGCACGACGACGGCGAACTCGAATCGGCGGATTCCACCGACGCGAGCAGTGGATCAGTTGTTGGTGAAACCGACGAGCAGGCCGCCGGTGATGCGCACGCTCAGGTTGTAGAGGACGGCGACGATGGCCCCGAGGACCGTGCCGACGACGACGTTGAGGATGGCGACGACGATCGAGAAGAGCATGATCTGGCCGACGTTGAAGGTGTCCTGGATCGAGAAGCTCGAGTCTCCGAGGATGTCCCGCAGCAGGGCGTCGAGATCGTCGAAGATGCCCGTCTGGTTGAGGATGGCCCAGATGAGGAAGGTGGCGACGACCGTGATGATGCCGATCGCGACGGAGATCAGGAAGGCCAGCTTCACGACCGACCAGAAGTCGATGTAGACGAGCTTGAGGCGGACCTGCTTGGTGCCGGACGGTCGTTTCGCCTTCTTCTGCAGTCTCTCGGCGACACTACTCATTGTTCGTTTCCTCTCCGGAGGTTCCGGTGGCCTCGTCGTCGGTCGACTCGGCGTCGACCGACGTGGCGTCGGTCGTGGGGATCTCGGTGTCGGCGTCGACGGACTCGACGGACTCGACAGACACTACGGCCTCGGCCACGGCGTCCGCACTCTCGTCCACCTCGGCAGCGAGATTGCGCTCACTGTTGCGGGCCACCGCGATGATGCGATCGTCGCTCGCGAATCGGGCGAAGACGACGCCCATGGTGTCACGGCCCTTGGCGGGCACCTCGGAGACGGCGGAACGGACCACCTTGCCTCCGGACAGGACCACGAGCACCTCGTCGTCCTCGCCGACGATCAGGGCGCCGGCGAGGTCGCCCCGCGCCTCCGCGAGCTTGGCGACCTTGATGCCGAGGCCGCCACGGTTCTGGACGCGGTACTGGTCGGCGGCCGTGCGCTTGGCGTAGCCGCCCTCGGTGACGACGAAGACGTAGCCCTCTTCACCGACGACGGACGCGCTGAGCAGCGTGTCGTCGTCGCGGAAGGTCATGCCCTTCACGCCCGAGGTCGACCGGCCCATGGGGCGCAGCGACTCGTTGGTGGCGGTGAAGCGCAGCGACATGCCGTGACGGGACACGAGCAACAGGTCGTCGTGCTCGTCGACGAGCAGGGCCGAGACGAGTTCGTCGTCGTCGCGCAGGTTGATCGCGATGATGCCACCGGTGCGGTTCGTGTCGTACTCGGTGAGCGAGGTCTTCTTGATCAGACCGTCGCGAGTGGCGAGCACGAGGTAGTCGGCCACCTCGTAGTCGCGGATGTCGAGCACCTGCGAGATCTGTTCGTCGGGCTGCATGGCGAGCAGGTTGGCGACGTGCTGGCCCTTGGCGTCACGGCCGGCCTCTTGCAGCTCGTACGTCTTGGCGCGGTAGACACGGCCCTTGTTCGTGAGGAACAGCAACCAGTGGTGGGTGGTGGTCACGAAGAAGTGGTCCACGACGTCGTCCGCACGCAGCTGGGCACCGCGGACTCCCTTGCCGCCGCGGTGCTGGCTGCGGTAGTTGTCGCTGCGGGTGCGCTTGACGTAGCCACCCCGCGTGATGGTGACGACCATCTCTTCTTCGGGGATCAGGTCCTCGACGCTCATGTCGCCGTCGAAGCCGAACATGATCTCGGTGCGGCGGTCGTCGCCGTACTTGTCGGTGATCTCGGCGAGCTCGTCGCTGACGATCGTGCGCTGACGCTCGGGCTTGGCCAGGATGTCCTGGTAGTCGGCGATCTCACGCTCGAGCTTGTCGGCGTCGTCCTGGATCTTCTGACGCTCGAGGGCGGCCAGGCGACGCAGCTGCAGGTTGAGGATGGCCGAGGCCTGGATCTCGTCGACGTCGAGGAGGTCCATGAGACCCGCACGCGCCTCCTCGACGGTCGGCGACCGCCGGATGAGGGCGATGACCTCGTCCAGGGCGTCGAGGGCCTTGAGGTAGCCGCGCAGGATGTGCGCGTCCGCTTCGGCCTTCTTCAGGCGGAACTGCGTCCGGCGGACGATGACCTCGATCTGGTGGTCGACCCACGCCGAGATGAAGCCGTCGAGCGCGAGGGTGCGCGGCACGCCGTCGACGATCGCGAGCATGTTCGCGCCGAAGTTCTCTTGCAGGCTGGTGTGCTTGTAGAGGTTGTTCAGCACGACCTTCGCGACGGCGTCGCGCTTGAGCACGATGACGAGTCGCTGGCCGGTACGCCCCGAGGTCTCGTCGCGGATGTCCGCGATGCCGCCGATGCGACCGTCCTTGACGAGCTCGGCGATCTTGATCGCGAGGTTGTCGGGATTGACCTGGTAGGGCAGCTCGGTGACGACGAGGCAGGTGCGCCCCTGGAGCTCTTCGACGTTGACGACCGCACGCATCGTGATCGAGCCGCGGCCCGTGCGGTAGGCGTCCTGGATGCCGCGGACGCCGAGGATCTGCGCGCCCGTCGGGAAGTCGGGGCCCTTGACGCGCTGCATGAGCGCCTCGAGCAGCTCTTCTCGCGACGCGGTCGGGTTCTCGAGATACCACTGGGCACCCGACGCCACCTCGCGCAGGTTGTGCGGGGGGATGTTCGTCGCCATGCCGACGGCGATGCCGACCGAGCCGTTGACCAGCAGGTTGGGGAACCGGCTGGGCAGGATGGCCGGCTCGCGGGTGCGACCGTCGTAGTTGTCCTGGAAGTCGACGGTGTCCTCGTCGATGTCGCGCACCATCTCGAGCGCGAGCGGGGCCATCTTCGTCTCGGTGTACCGCGGGGCGGCGGCGCCGTCGTTGCCGGGCGAGCCGAAGTTGCCCTGGCCGAGCGCGAGCGGGTAGCGCAGGCTCCACGGCTGGACGAGGCGGACCAGCGCGTCGTAGATCGCCGTGTCGCCGTGGGGGTGGAACTGCCCCATGACGTCGCCGACGACGCGCGAGCACTTCGAGAACGCGCGGTCGGGGCGGTAGCCGCCGTCGTACATGGCGTAGATGACACGGCGGTGCACGGGCTTGAGGCCGTCACGCACCTCGGGCAGGGCCCGGCCGACGATGACGCTCATCGCGTAGTCGAGGTACGAGCGCTGCATCTCGAGCTGCAGGTCGACCTGCTCGATGCTGTCGCGCTTCGGCGCCTCGGCGAAGGTCTGGGTTCCCTCGGCGTCGATGCCCTCGGGGGTGTCTGTCGGCTCGTCGGCCATGATTCTCCGTTTGTCGTGGTCTGCCCCGTGGTGCTCGTCGGGGCGCGGGCGTGCTCCGGGTCAGCCGGAGGCGCGCATCAGATGTCGAGGAAGCGGACGTCTTTCGCGTTCTGCTGGATGAAGTTGCGTCGCGATTCGACGTTCTCGCCCATCAGGGTGTCGAAGATGGTGTCCGCGGCCACGGCGTCCTCGAGGGTCACCTGCAGGAGCGTGCGGGTGTCGGGGTCCATGGTGGTCTCCCACAGCTCTTTGTAATCCATCTCGCCGAGGCCCTTGTAACGCTGGATCGCGTTCTCTTTCGGGATGCGCTTGCCGGCCGCGCGGCCCGAGACGAGCACCGCGTCGCGCTCGGCGTCGCTGTACACGTACTCGTGGGCGGCGTTGCTCCACTTGAGCTTGTAGAGCGGCGGCTGCGCCAGGTAGACGTAGCCGAGGTCGATCAGCGGGCGCATGTAGCGGAAGAGCAGCGTGAGCAACAGCGTCGTGATGTGCTGGCCGTCGACGTCGGCGTCGGCCATCAGGACGATCTTGTGGTACCTCGCCTTGTCGGGGTCGAAGTCCTCACCGATGTCGGCGCCGAAGGCCTTGATCATGGCCTGGACCTCGTTGTTGCCGAGGGCACGGTCGAGACGGGCCTTCTCGACGTTGAGGATCTTGCCCCGCAGCGGCAGGATCGCCTGGGTCTCGGGGTTGCGCCCCTGCACCGCCGAGCCACCGGCCGAGTCACCCTCGACGATGAAGATCTCGCTGCGCGAGGGGTCCTTGCTCTGGCAGTCCTTGAGCTTTCCGGGCATGCCGTTCGACTCGAGCACGCCCTTGCGGCGGGTCTGCTCACGCGCCTTGCGCGCGGCGAGACGGGCCTGCGACGCGAGGATGCCCTTGCGGACGATCTCGGCGGCCTGCTTGGGGTTGCGGTCGAACCAGTCGTTCAGCTGTGAGCCGGCGACCTTCTGCACGAACGACTTGGCCTCGGTGTTGCCGAGCTTGGTCTTCGTCTGGCCCTCGAACTGCGGCTCGCCGAGCTTGATCGAGATGACGGCCGTCAGGCCTTCGCGGACGTCGTCGCCCGAGAGGTTGTCGTCCTTCTCCTTGAGGAAGTTCTTCTCGCGCGCGTAGCGGTTGATCAGCGTGGTCAGCGCCGCGCGGAAACCCTCTTCGTGCGTTCCGCCCTCGTGCGTGTTGATCGTGTTCGCGTAGGTGTGGACGCTCTCTTGGTACGAGGTGTTCCACTGCATCGCGACCTCGAGCGAGATCTTCTTCTCGGTGTCTTCTTGCTCGAAGGCGATGATGTCGTCGTGGACGGTCTCGACCTTCTTGGTCGTGTTGAGGTACTCGACGTAGTCGACGAGGCCCTTCTCGTAGTGGAAGACGTCGTGACGGGGCTCGGCGTCGTCCTCTTGCACGCGCTCGTCGCTGAGCTCGATGCGCAGGCCCTTGTTCAGGAAGGCCATCTGCTGGAACCGCGTGCGCAGCGTCTCGTAGTCGAACTCGACGGTCTCGAAGATCTCGGCGTTGGGCCAGAACGTGATCGTCGTACCGGTGGTGTCGTCGTCCTCGCCCTTGGCGAGCGGCGCGACGGGGACGCCGTCGGTGAAGCTCTGACGGTAGACGTTGCCCTGTCGGCGCACCTCGACGTCGAGCTCGCTCGACAGGGCGTTGACGACCGAGCTGCCGACGCCGTGCAGACCACCCGACACCGCGTAACCGCCGCCGCCGAACTTGCCGCCGGCGTGGAGCACGGTCAGGACGACCTCGACGGTCGACCGGCCCTCGACGGGGTGCACGTCGACCGGGATGCCGCGGCCGTTGTCGACGACGCGCACGCCGCCGTCCTCGCGCATGGTGATCTCGATGTGGTCGCAGTGGCCGGCGAGGGCCTCGTCGACCGAGTTGTCGACGATCTCGTAGACCAGGTGGTGCAGGCCACGGGGACCCGTCGAGCCGATGTACATGCCGGGACGCTTGCGCACGGCCTCGAGACCCTCGAGGACCTGGATCGCACTGGCGCCGTAAGTGTCGTCGGGCTGGGCGTCGGTGGGATCAGCTGACATGTGCGTGGGGGCTCCTGCCGGACGGGACGAAGGTGTGCCGACCGGTCGAGACCGCTGTCTGGGCGGCCCTCGGACGACCTTCCGAGTCTACCGCAGGCCCGTCCGTCGCGGGGCGAAATCCGCCCTCAGACGGATTTTCCCACCGCACTTGGACGATTCACCCTCGTCAACCATAAGTATCGCGAGGGCCCCGCCCTGGAACCGATCTGGGGCCGCGTTTCCAGGTCGGGGCGTTGGGTGCCAGGAAACGCACCGACTGGATGCCCGCGTCCGGGTACCTCTGCACGATGGTCGTCGTGACCTGCGTGCGCATCAACCGGAGTTGGGTCGCCCAGGCCGTCGAGTCGCACTGGACGGTCAGGGTGCCGTCGTCGATCGACACCGGATCCGAGTGGCCGGCCAACTCGGCGCCCACCATGTCGGGCCAGGCGGTCATCAGCTCGGACTGGGCCAACGGGCTGTTCCAGCCGAGTTCGTTGGTGACCGCCGACAGCACGTCGGCGATCCCCCGGGGCTCGCGTCCGGTGCCGAACGGCTGGCTCGGCGAGCCCAGCTTGATCGACTTGCGCTTGCGGGCGTCGCGCGACCGCGAGTTGGGGTCGCCGAACACCCGGCGGAACCGCAGGTAGACCCGCTGGGCCTCGCTGTCGGGCTGCGCCTCGGGTTCAGGAGGCGCGGGTGGCGTGGACGCCGGAGGCTGCGGTGCGTCGTCGACGCTCACCGCGCCTCCTCGGTGTCGGCCTCACGGGGCCGCTCGTCGTCGCCCGCCTCGGGGACGACCGCACCGTCACCCGGGCCGCCGGCGGCGGGGGCCTCGTCGACGATCGTCCCCTTGGCGATGCGGACCGTGTGGGCCTTGAGCCGTGAGGGGACGTCGCCCTCGACCGCCGCCGTGATCAACACCTGCTCGTAGTCGGCGACCGCGTCGGCCAGGCGTTCGCGACGGGATCCGTCGAGCTCGGCGAAGACGTCGTCGAGCACGATCACCGGGTCGCCCGTCGGCGAGTCGACCCGCACCACGGCGGCCGAAGCCAGTTTGAGGGCGAGGGCGAACGACCAGGACTCGCCGTGGCTCGCGTATCCACGGGCGGGCAACCCGTTGAGCGAGAGGAAGAGGTCGTCGCGGTGCGGCCCGACGAGCGTCAGGCCCCGTTCGAGCTCGGTCGGTCTGACGCGGGCCAGCGCCTGGCGGAAGACCTCGGGCACCTCGTCGGCGGGGATCGACTCGGTCGGCCCCTCGGCCGCGGTCGTCTCGTCGTCGGGTGTCGCGCCCCGGATGCTCAGGACCGTCGACAACCGCGCGGCGTGGTCGGCGCCGGCCACGGCCGCGTACGCACGAGCCACCTCGGGGGCCAGGTCCGCCGCGAGCCGGTCGCGCGCGACGACGAGTTCACTGCCGAGGGCCACGAGACGTTCGTCCCAGATGTCGAGCGTGCCGAGCTGCCCGGCCTTCACCCCGGAGGCGCGGGCCGATTTCAGGAGCGTGTTGCGTTGCTTGAGCACCCGGTCGTAGTCGGTCTGCACGCCGGCGAACCGGGGCGACCGGGCCACCAGCAACTCGTCGAGGAATCGCCGACGGCCCGAGGGCTCGCCCCGGACGAGCGCCAGGTCCTCGGGAGCGAAGAGGACGCTCGTGAAGTAACGCGGCAGTTCGCGAGGCTTGATGGCGCCACGGTTGACCTGCGCACGGTTCGGTGACGACCGGTTGATCTGCACCTCGGCCAGGAGTTCGCGGTCGTCGGCGAGCAACCGGGCCCGGACGACGGCCGAGTCGCGTCCTTGACGGATGAGCGCGGCATCGGACGACACCCGGTGGGATCCGAGACTCGACAGGTAGCCGAGGGATTCGACCAGGTTCGTCTTCCCCTGGCCGTTGCTGCCGACGAAGAGGTTCGGCCCGCGCGCGAGGCTGACTTCGGCAGACGTGTAGTTGCGGAAGTCCGTCAGGCTGAGATGCAGTACTCGCACGCGGGCCGGTGGAGGCGCTAGGCCTTCTTGACGGCGTGGCCGCCGAACTGGTTGCGGAGTGCGGCGACGGCCTTCATGGTCGGCGAACCCTCACCCTGACGCGAGACGAAGCGCGCGAAGATCGAAGCGCTGATCGTGGGCATCGGGACGGCGTGGTTGATCGCCTCTTCGAGGGTCCAGCGGCCCTCGCCGCTGTCTTCCACGTAGCCCGAGATCTCGGCCAGCTTGGGGTCGGCCTCGAGGGCGAGCACCATGAGCTCGAGCAGCCAGGAACGCACGACGGTGCCTCGCTGCCAGGCCTTGAAGGTGCCGGTGACGTCCTTGATCAGATCGCTACGGGCCTCGAGCAGCTCGTAGCCCTCGCCGTAGGCCTGCATGATCGCGTACTCGATGCCGTTGTGGACCATCTTGGCGTAGTGACCCGCGCCGGTGTCGCCGGCGTGGACGAAGCCCTCTTCGCGGGGGCCTTCGGGACGAAGGGCGTCGAAGACCGGCTGCGCCAGGGCGACGTTCTCGGCGGAACCGCCGACCATGAGGCCGTAGCCGTTGTCCTTGCCCCAGACGCCGCCCGAGACGCCGGCGTCGACGTACTTGATGCCCTTGCCGCCGAGGAGCTTCTCGTTGGCGAAGTCACTGGTGAACTTCGAGTTGCCACCGTCGATGACCAGGTCGCCCTCGGAGAGCTCGTTCGAGAGCTCTTCGATGACGCCGGCGGTGATGTCGCCCGCGGGCACCATGACCCAGACGATGCGGGGGGCGGGGAGGGTGGTGGCGAGCTCGGCGAGGCTGGCGACGTCGGAGACGGCGGGGTTCGCGTCGTAACCGGTCACCTCGATGCCGCTGTCGCGCAGGCGGGCGCGCATGTTGTTGCCCATTTTGCCGAGACCGACGAGGCCGATGTGCATGAGGATCCTTTGTTCGTGGCGGTGGGGCCCGGAGGCGGCACCGTTGCGTGCAGAGCGCTCTTAGCGCAGGAGGAGGTTGGGCTGCAGCAGGTACTTGTAGCTGTCAGCACCGGCCTGGTCCCTCGAGGACTGACTGGTGATCAGCACGGGACCGGGCTTGTTCGGGTTCTCCGTCTTGGTGAAGGAGATGCGGACGAACTCGGAATGAACCGCTCCGAGCCCGTCGAGGAGGAACTGCGGTTTCAACGAGACCACCGTGTCCTCTCCCGTCAACAACGCATCGATCGACTCTGACGCCTGCGCTTGTTCGCTGCCGATGGCCTCGAGCGTGAGGCCGTCGATCGTGAACGTGAACCTGAGTGCCGCCTCGCGCTCGAGCACGAGCGAGACGCGGCGGACCGACTCGACGAGTTCGGCCGTGTTGATCACGGCGTAGTTCTCGACGGTGTCGGGGAAGAGACGCTTCACCGGGGGGAAGTTCCCCTTGATGAGCAACGAGGTGACGGTCTTGTTGTCCGCCTGGAACGCGATGAGTTCGCGCTCGTCGGATCCGGTGATCGAGACCGAGACGGTGCCGGCGTTGCCGAAGGTCTTGCCGACCTCCTGCAGGGTGCGCGCCGGGACGAGTGCGGTCGTCGTGGTCGTGCTGGCCACGGTGCCGGGGTCGAACTCGATGCCACGGACGGCGACTCGGTAGCGGTCCGTGGCGACCAACGACAGGGCGTTCTCGCTGACCTCGAGCTGGACTCCGGTGATGACCGGGGTGACGTCGTCGCGGGACGCGGCGACCGCGACCTGGGAGACCGCGAGGGCGAAGGAGTCGCCCGGGACGACGCCCGAGCGGTCGCCGACGGTGGGCAGGGTCGGGTACTCCTCGACCGGCATGCTCAGCAGGGAGAAGTTCGCGGATCCGCAGCTGACGGCGATGCGGTTCTCTTCTGTGGAGAAGGTGACCGGTGCGTTGGGGAGACGGCTGGCGATGTCGGCGAGCAGCCGGCCCGAGACCAGGATCGTCCCCGGTTCGTCGATCTCGGCGGGGATGCTCGTCTGGGCCGAGACCTCGTAGTCGAAGGACGAGAGGGTCAGCCCGTCGGCGTCGGCCTCGATCAGCACACCGCTGAGGATCGGCAAGGTGGTGCGCTGGGGCAGCAGCTTGACGGCGAAGGAGACCGCATCGCTGAAGACGTCACGGTTGACCTGGAACTTCACGCGGGGACCCCTATCGACTTCGCTCTCGTGGATGGCCGGTTAATAGTGGCACAGCATCGGGGTCCGCCCTTCCGGTGGGTGAAAGCCGAGGGCCGGGGCCCGGATCGATCCACAAGGTTGTCTCTCCATCAATTTCTTGTAATCAGGATTAACAGTCTTAACCGTTGTGCACAGTGTGGATAACCTGTTTAAAACCCCGTGGCTCAACGGAACTACACGCGTGTGAGTTGTGGACGGGGTGTGGAACGGAATGACAAGAATCCTGATGGGTGGTCGTCCGGGCCGAGCAGGATCCCACAGGTCCCCCGGATCCGTGAACAACGTCGTCGAGGTTATCCACGAGTTTCCACAAGTTATCCACACTGTGTGGAACGTGCCTCCTCAGGGGCCCTCGAGACGCGTCCGGCGCCCCCTGGGACGACGAACGGGCGCCGACACGTGGTCGGCGCCCGTTCGGGACGGTCGTGGCGGACGGGCCGGCCTGGCCCGCCGACCGGTCACTTGTAGCGGGTGTCCTGCTTGATGCGGCTGGTCAGCTCGGTCACCTGGTTGTAGATCGACCGGCGTTCCTTCATCAGTTCGCTGATCTTCTTGTTGGCGTACATGACCGTCGTGTGGTCGCGGTTGCCGAACAGCTGACCGATCTTCGGCAAGGACAGGCTCGTGAGTTCACGGCACAGGTACATGGCGATCTGTCGGGCGGTGGCGATGGCCTGCGAGCGGGACGACCCGTACAGGTCGTCGACGGTGAGCTTGAAGTAGTCCGCCGTGTGGTTGATGATGTCGACCGGCGCGATGATGTTGTCCTCGTCGAGCGTGATGAGGTCCTTCAGGACGGTCTGCACGAGGGCCAGGTCGACGGCGGTGCGGTTGAGGCTGGCGAAGGCCGTGACCCTGATGAGGGTGCCCTCGAGTTCGCGGATGTTGCTCGACACCTTGGTCGCGATGAACTCGAGGACCTCGTCGCGGATCTGCAGCTTCTCGCTCTGCGCCTTCTTGCGCAGGATGGCGATGCGGGTCTCGAGGTCGGGAGCCTGCACGTCGGTGATCAGGCCCCACTCGAAGCGCGACCGCATGCGGTCCTCGAAGCCGGTGAGGTGTTTGGGCGGCAGGTCGCTGGTGATCACCAGCTGCTTGTCGTGGTCGTGCAGGGTGTTGAAGGTGTGGAAGAACGCCTCTTGGGTGCTGTCCTTGCCCTGCAGGAACTGGATGTCGTCGATCAGCAGGATGTCGATCTCGCGGTACCTCTGCTGGAAGAGGCTCGACCTGTTGTTGGCGATCGAGTTGATGAAGTCGTTCGTGAACTCTTCGCTGCTGACGTACCGGACGCGGATGCCCGGGTACATCGTCTCGGCGTAGTGGCCGATGGCGTGCAGCAGGTGGGTCTTGCCGAGGCCCGACTCGCCGTAGACGAAGAGCGGGTTGTAGGCCTTGGCCGGAGCCTCGGCGACGGCGACGGCCGCGGCGTGGGCGAACCGGTTCGACGCCCCGATGACGAAGTTGTCGAAGCTGTACTTCGGGTTCAGGCGGGAGTCGTTCCGCTTGCCGCTCGCGCTGGTCTCGACCGGCGCCGGCACGAAGGGCGCCTCGATGTAGTGGACCGGCTCCGACTGCTCGACCTGCTGGGTGAGGGTGTCGGGGGTGATGTCGGGGTTGACGGTGATGGCGAAGCTCGAGACCGTGGTGTCGCCCAGTCCGGCGATGGACTCGAGCAGCGGCTCACGGATCCGTTGTTCGAGCATGCCCCGCGTCAGGTCGTTAGGCACCTCGAGATAGAGGGTGCCGCCCAGCACGCCCTTCGGCTCGACGAGGCTGATGAAGCCGTGCAGCTGCGGCGTGATGCGGTCGTCGGTCGTCAGCGTCGCGAGGACGGAACGCCACAGGTCCTGGACCGGGTCGACGGTGTGCGCCACTGGGAGTCTCTTTCTCGCGGTTCGGCAGCGGACGGATCCGACCGCCTCCGCGTGCGGGTCGCGTTCACCCGCCGGTGTTCGAAGGGTACGAGTGCGGGACGAGTTATGCACAGCTTTCTCCACCGATCGGTTGGCGCCGTTCGGGCCGGGATCGCTGCGTGTTCCCCGTCGTCACGCGGAAGTACCGCGAGAAGTACCCACCTTAGTTCGACCGGGTGTGGAGTCCGCAACCGGAGTTTTCAACACTGTGGACAAGCGCCTCCAGAAGTCGCCGTTTGACCACGGCTCCGATCACGCGTACTTTTAATCAGTTGATTTCAGCCGCGTTGGCTGTACAAGACTTCTCGGATCGTGGCAACAGGCCTGGTCCGCTTTCCTGGAGGACCACCATGAGCAAGAGAACGTTCCAGCCGAACAACCGTCGTCGCGCCAAGAAGCACGGTTTCCGTGCCCGCATGCGCACCCGCGCCGGTCGCGCCATCCTCGCCGCCCGTCGTGGCAAGGGCCGCACCGAGCTCTCGGCGTAGCCACCTCCGTGTTGGCCCGGGCCAACCGGATCGTCCGCGCAGACGATTACCGAACCACCGTGCGCCGTGGCCGCAAGTCGGGCACGGCGCATTCGGTCGTCTACGTCCGTCGTCGTGACGACGACCTGGTCCGGTTCGGCTTCATCGTGGCCAAGACCGTGGGCAACGCGGTCGTCCGCAACACGGTCCGTCGTCGGCTCAAGGGTGTCTGTCACGAGATGTTGCCGACGCTCCCCCGGGGGCTCGACGTCGTGATCAGAGCCTTGCCAGGCAGCCCCGACGTTGCGTGGTCTACCCTGCTGTCGGACATCTCCGAGGTCGTCGACAGGGGCGTGAAAGCGTGACAAGAGCTGTGCAGTTCGTCGCGTTGCTTCCCCGCAACGCGTGCGTCCTCGTGCTCCGCGTCTACCGCGCCGTCGTCTCCCCGCTCTACGGAGACGTCTGCCGCTACTACCCGTCGTGTTCCCGGTACGCCCTCGAGGCCATCCAGCTGCACGGCGTCGTGCGGGGCGTGGCCATGGGCAGCTGGCGCATCGCCCGGTGTCACCCCTGGGCAGCCGGAGGCGTCGACGACGTCCCCG
The DNA here is from genome assembly GCF_001421865.1 of Frigoribacterium sp. Leaf44. NCBI lineage: Bacteria > Bacillati > Actinomycetota > Actinomycetes > Micrococcales > Microbacteriaceae > Frigoribacterium > Frigoribacterium sp. Leaf44. The sequence continues at coordinate 203,443 of NZ_LMLG01000006.1, read as the reverse complement.
AGCCCCGTACACAGAAGTACCGCGTCACGAAGTCCGGCTTCGTGACACCGCGATCCGGCACCACCACCCCCGAACTCGTCGGGGCGGGCCGCATCGTCGCACAGAGCCACGGAAAGGGCTGACCCGAACACCATGGACTTCATCGGCACCATCCTCTGGCCCCTGAGATGGGTCGTCGAGGCGATCCTCGTCGGCTTCCACAACGTCCTCACGGCGTTCGGCATGGACACCGCGGCCGGCAGCACGTGGGTGCTCTCGATCGTCGGCCTGGTCCTCGTGGTGCGGGCCTGCCTCATCCCGATCTTCGTCCGGCAGATCAAGAGCCAGCGACGCATGATGGAGATCGCGCCCCGGCTCAAGAAGATCCAGGACAAGTACAAGGGCAAGCGCGACCAGTTCAGCCGCGAGGCCATGTCGCGCGAGACCATGGCGCTCTACAAGGACACGGGTACCAACCCGCTCAGCTCGTGCCTGCCGCTGCTGATCCAGATGCCGATCTTCTTCAGCCTCTACACCGTGTTGCACAACGCCCAGCAAGAGAAGGTGGGCATCGGCCTGCTGAACTCGGCGTTGTCGAACTCCTTCGGTGAGTCGGCGCTCTTCGGTGCACCCCTGAAAGAGACCTTCCTCGGTGCCACCACCTGGGAGGTCCGCCTGATGGCCGGCGCCATGGTGGTCATCATGACGGCGTCGCAGTTCATCACGCAGCTGCAGATCGTCTCCAAGAACATGTCGCCCGAGACCAAGGCGAGCCCCATGTTCAAGCAGCAGCGCATGCTCCTGTACTTCCTGCCCCTCGTGTTCGTCTTCTCGGGTCTGTCCTTCCCCCTGGGCGTCATGTTCTACTGGCTCACCTCCAACGTCTGGACCATGGCCCAGCAGTTCTTGGTCATCCGCAACATGCCCACGCCCGGCAGCGAGGCGGCTCTGGCGCGTGAGGAGCGCCTCGCGCGCAAGCAGCAGCGCAAGGGCCTGCCCAGCATCACCGTGACCGAGATCGAGTCGGCGCCCGCCGTGCCGAAGACGACCCAGCGCACCCAGCCCGTCGGCAAGAACCGCTCCAAGAAGCAGAACGGCCCCAAGAAATGACCTCTGACGACTCCACGACCGACATCGTCGAGCCCGCCGCCGAGAACGACGGTGCCGTCGCCTCGAGCGACGACCAGGAGGCGCGGGTCGCCTCGGTCGACGCGGCCGACGTCCTCGACGAGGGCGACATCGCAGCCGACTACATCGAGGAACTGCTCGACATCTGCGACTTCGACGGCGACATCGACATCGAGGTCCGCGGCGGTCGTTCGTACATCTCCGTCGACTCGAGTGGCGAGCAGAAGCTGCGCGTCCTGTCGAAGCCCGACACGGTCAATGCCCTTCAAGAGCTGACGCGCATCGCGGTGCAGACCAAGACAGGCGAGTTCTCGCGTCTCATCCTCGACATCGGAGGCTCGCGTGCCACGCGCGAGACCGAGCTCGGTCGTCTCGTCGACGTCGCCGTCGCGAAACTCGAGGACGGTGCCACGTCGGCCGCCCTGCCGCCCATGTCGTCCTACGAGCGCAAACTCGTCCACGACATCGTGGCTGCGCGGGGCTTCACCTCGGAGTCCGAGGGCGAAGGCCGCGACCGTCACACCGTCATCACCCGTCCCTGAGCGCACCGACATGACCGACACGTCGACCCTCGAGGTCGAGCCGGCCGTCGCGGCGACGATCTTCGGCGACCGACTCGACGTCGTGCGCCGCTATGTCGCCGACCTCGCCCAGCACGGTGAAGAACTCGGCCTGATCGGACCGCTCGAGCTGCCGCGTCTCTGGACCCGCCACGTCGTCAACTGCGGTCTGCTGGCGCCCCTGTTGGTCTCCGGCCGCGTCGGCGACATCGGGTCGGGTGCCGGTCTGCCAGGACTCGTCCTCGCCGCCGCTCGCCCGGACGCCACGCTCGTCCTGATCGAGCCGATGGAGCGACGCGTGGACTGGTTGACGGCCGAAGCCGAGCGCATGGGTCTCGACAACGTCGAGGTCGTCCGTGCCCGTGCCGAAGACGTACAGCTGGACGGTTGGCTCGATCAGGCGACCGCCCGTGCGGTGTCGGCTCTGTCCAAGTTGATCCCGCTGACCGCCCCGCTGGTGAAGACCGGCGGACAACTGCTGTTGATGAAGGGCGCGCGGGTCGACGACGAGATCGCTGCTGCGCGCAAGGTCATCGCCCGCCATCACCTCATCGATGTCGAGGCCCGTGAGCTCGGCGTCGGACTCGTCGACGAGACGACCCGGGTCTTCGTCGCGACTCTGGACTGATCAAGCGGTCAAACTCAGCATGAGGGCCTGCTGACCAGGGATTATGCCCCAACTGGTCGTTCAGGACGATCCGCGGGTGCGAGGTCTCGTCGGGCACGCGGACGCGGGGTCCCTGTCTTTGTCGGGGCCTGACGATAGACTCGGCCTTCGATCCCCGATGATCACCGAGCCGTTTGCGAGCGGCGTGGTGTCACACCTCCGGGCTGGTCGTTTCACGTGAAACATGGCGATACGGAGACCCCTTCAGTGAGTTCCTCGGCTGACGACGACAGAAGCACTCCCCTGGCTCGGGAGCTTGCCGACTTGAATCGACGCAAGCAGGCCCTGTCGCGCGAGCCCCTCCCCTCCCCTGCCGAGACACGGGTCATCACCGTTTCCAATCAGAAGGGTGGTGTCGGCAAGACGACGACCACCGTCAATCTCTCGGCGGCCCTGGCGCGGAGTGGGGCGAAGGTGTTGGTGATCGACCTCGATCCGCAGGGCAATGCCTCGACGGCCTTGGGCGTGGAACACCGCGCCGAGACGCCCAGCGTCTACGACGTCGTGGTGAACGACGGCGAGGTCGCGGACGTCGTCCAGAAGAGTCCCGAGTTCGACACGCTGTTCTGCATCCCGGCCACGATCCACCTCGCCGGTGCCGAGATCGAGCTCGTCTCGCTCGTCGCTCGTGAACAGCGACTGAGCAGAGCCTTGTCCGAGTACCTCAGCGCCACCGAGGAGGCCGGCGAGCGGTACGACTACGTCTTCATCGACTGTCCCCCGTCTCTTGGCCTGCTCACGATCAACGCCTTCGTCGCCGCCAGTGAAGTGCTCATCCCCATCCAGTGCGAGTACTACGCGCTCGAAGGATTGAGCCAGCTGCTGCGCAACATCCAGCTGATCGAGAAGCACCTGAACCCCAGGCTCAAGGTGTCGAGCATCCTGCTCACGATGTACGACGGACGGACGAACCTCGCTCAGCAGGTCGTCGCCGACGTCCGCGAGCATTTCCCTGATGAGGCGTTGAACACGTTGATTCCGCGGTCGGTCAGGATCAGCGAGGCACCTGGTTACGGTCAGACGGTCATCAGCTACGACACCAACTCCCCCGGTTCGATCTCGTACCTCGAGGCGGCCGCCGAACTAGCACGTCGAGGAGCACCCCAGTAATGGCAACGAAGCGAACCGGACTCGGGCGCGGCATCGGCGCCCTCATCCCCGTCTCGGACGAGAGCCAGGACCGCCCGGTCGACGTGTTCTTCCCGACGGCGCAGCAAACGGCCGACGAACTCATCGCCGTGCCGGGCGCGCGCCTGGCAAACCTCAACCCGTTGGACATCACCCCGAACGCGCAGCAGCCGCGGGCCGAATTCCGCGCCGAAGAGCTCGCCGAGTTGGTGACGTCCATCCGCGAGGTCGGTGTGCTGCAGCCCATCGTGGTCCGCCCGATCAAGAAAAGCAGCAAAGGGGCAGCGCAGTACGAGCTCGTCATGGGCGAGCGACGCCTCCGCGCGACCAAAGAGCTGGGTCTGGCGACGATCCCCGCCATCGTGAAGGACACTGCAGACGACGCGATGCTGCGCGACGCCCTGCTCGAGAACCTCCACCGAGCGGAGCTCAACCCACTCGAAGAAGCGTCCGCTTATCAGCAACTTCTTGCCGATTTCGGCATCACGCAGGACGAGTTGGCGACTCGCATCGGTCGTAGTCGTCCGCAGATCACGAACACTTTGAGGTTGCTGAGGCTGCCTGCAGCCGTCCAGCGCCGGGTCGCCTCGGGCGTCCTGACGGCCGGCCACGCCCGAGCGATCCTGAGCACGGGTGACCCGGTGCTCATGGCTCGTCTCGCAGATCGCATCGTCAATGAAGACCTCAGCGTGCGGGCAGCCGAGGCCATCGCCGCGGGTGGGAGTGCCAAGCCGAAATCGACGCGGACGTCGACCCCGGGCAAACACCAGGCTCACCTGGACGAGGTGGCCGAGAGTCTTGGCGACCGGTTCGAGACCCGTGTCAAGGTGTCGTTGGGTGCTCGCAAGGGGTCGATCACGATCGACTTCGCCTCCATGCAGGATCTCGATCGCATCCTCGGCCAGCTGGGACACGAGCAGGAGGAGTGACGCTGCGTTCACAGGCGCCGCGTGTCGCCTGTTTCACGTGAAACATCGACGGCCCTTGCTCCCCGGAGCATGGGCTGTTGTTGTCGAGGCAGATCGTCAGCGACTTGGCCCGCGTGCTGCGAGTGTTTCACGTGAAACCCCTCGTATTCAGGCGCCTACCCCACTGCTCGCTCGGTCGTCGAAGCGACCCCAGATGACATGACAGTCGAATGTGCCCGTTCGCTGCAGGCCTAGCCTCCGGCGTCATGTGGAGGGGATCCTTCTGCTCGTCCAGCTGGTGAAGGCTGAACCAGGTGATCCGGAACTCTGCCCCAACTCTGCGGGGACTTCCGTCCTCGAGGGGGACGATGTCGTGTCGACAAGGCGACGAAAGTCCTCGCCGCGTCACGGCAGGTGACGGGGTTCCTCGAGTCATCTCGAGTTGGCACAACACACGCAGGCCGGCAGGGGTCAGAGGACCAAGCGGCTTGATCAGATCGTCGTCACGACTCCCAGCCGAAGACAATCGGGCTGGTCGCGACCGGTTCGAACCCTATTCCGTCAGAGTTCACCGACCGTCCCCGATGAATCAGCTGGTCTTGCGGTGGCCGGGTCGTCGTCTCGTTGGATGTCTTGAGACCAACGGATCAGGCGCCACATGATTGGCCGAACAGGCGTGTCCGGCCACGGGGACGCGACGCTCATCAGCCGATGCTCCTGGTTCTGAAGACAGGACTGTTTCACGTGAAACGGAGCGCGGCGTGGCGCGGAGCGGGAGCTTCTCAGCGACGGTGGTCGGCGACGGCCTTCTCGGCGAGGGCGGCGTAGAACATGCCCAGTTCGTAGCCAGCCGACTCCAGTGCCATCGGAACGAGAGACGTCTCGGTCAATCCGGGCAGGACGTTCACCTCGAGGAACCACGGGGTGCCGGCGGCGTCGACGATGAGGTCGACCCGGGAGAGGTGACGGAGCCCCAGGGCTTCGTGAACGGCCACGGCGGCTCGAGCGGCAGCCTCGGAAGCCGCGGAGTCCATCCGTGCGGGAGTGTAGAACGTGGTCTCCCCTGCGTTGTAGCGGGCCTCGAACCCGTAGAAGCCCTGACGAGGCACGATCTCGACCGCAGGCAGGGCGAGGGGTCCGTCACCGGTGTCGATGACCCCGACGGCGACCTCGGTACCCGTGATCTTCTGCTCGACGATGACGTCGTCGCAGTACGTGTACGCATCGACCATGGCCCGCGGCAGCGCACCGATGTCGTCGACGACCGTGACGCCCTGCGCGGAGCCACCCCGTGCCGGCTTCACGACGACGGGCACCGGGTGCTCCTCGGCGATGGCGGCCAACACGCCGACGGCGCCGAGCTCGCGGAAGGCGTCGTGAGACAGGGTGATGCCTCGCGGGGTGGAGACCCCGGCACGTCGGGCGAGCTCTTTCGCGGTCGGCTTGTCCCAGGCGAGTCGCGCCGCTGCCGCCGTGCTGCCGACGAAGGGGACGTCGAGTGCTTCCAGCAGGCCGCGCAGTGCTCCGTCCTCACCGCTTGCTCCGTGCAGGGCCGGCCACACGACGTCGGGACGTGATGCGGTCAGGTGCCCGAGCAACGCGGCGTCGGGATCCCGGAGCTCGACCTGGATGCCGTGGGTGACGAGACTGTCGACCACGCGCCTCCCCGATCGGAGGGAGACGTCGCGTTCGTGCGAGATGCCTCCGGCGAGAACGGTGACGGTACGCAGCTCACTGGATGCCATGGGGGTCTCTCTCTCGTGTCACGACGGTGGCCGGTCTCGGGCGGAACGCCCACCAGGCGCCAAAAGTCCTGATCAGTTGGTGTTCGGCGGCGGGACGACGACGCTCTGCGGGCGAGTGGCCGGGTTCGACAGGCTCGCGGGTGAGAACGTGCGCAACAGGTCGAGTTCGCCGTTGACGACGTTCGCCAGGCGGGCCACACCGGTGCGGATCGACTCGGGCGTCGGGTAGCAGAACGACAAGCGGATGTTCTGCCGACCGTCGCCGTCGGCGAAGAACGCCGTGCCGGGCGTGTAGGCCACGAGCTCTTTGACCGCACGGGGCAGCATGGCCTTCGAGTCGAGTTCGGCCGGCAGCCCCACCCAGACGAAGAAGCCCCCGTCGGGCACGTTCCACGTGAGCGACGGCAGGTACTCCCCCAGCGCCGAGATCATCGCGTCACGCCGCTCGCGGTACAGGTCGCGGAAGGTCTCGATCTGCCCACGCCAGTCGGCCTGGTCGAGGTACTCGGTGATGACGAACTGCCCGAACGAGTTCGGCGACAGCGTGGCGGACTCGTTGGCGAGGATGAGCTTCTCGCGGATGGCGTGCGGGGCGAGGGCCCAGCCCACCCGGAAGCCGGGCGCGAGCGTCTTGGAGAACGACCCGAGGTAGATCACGCCCTCGTCGTCGATCGAGCGCATCGCCTGGGGGGCCGGCTGGTCGAAGTAGAGCAGACCGTAGGGGTTGTCCTCGAGGACGAGGATGCCCGCCGAGCGGCAGATCTCGAGGATCTCGACGCGACGGGCCCAGGTGAGGGTGACGCCGGCCGGGTTGTGGAAGTTCGGGATCGTGTACAGGAACTTGATCCGCCCCCCACGGGCCGTGACGGCCGTGATGGCCTCACGCAGCGCCTCGGGCACGAGTCCGTGCTCGTCCATCGGGACGTGCACGACGTCGGCCTGGTACGCCTTGAAGACCCCCAGGGCACCCACGTAGCTCGGAGACTCGGCGAGCACGACGTCGCCGGGGTTCACGAAGAGGCGGGTGACGAGGTCGAGGGCCTGCTGGGAGCCCGTGGTGACGACGACGTCGTCGGCGCTGCCGCGGATGCCCTCCATCGCCATGATCTGCATGATGTGCTCGCGGATCGCCGGGGTGCCCTGGCCACTGCCGTACTGCATCGCCATCGCTCCCCCGTCGGCCATGACGCGGTCGATGGCCCCCGTGACGAGCTCACGAGGCAGGGCGGAGACGTAGGGCATGCCGCCGGCCAGCGAGACGACCTCAGGACGCGAGGCGACGGCGAACAGGGCTCGGACCTCGGAGGCGCTGAGGCCGGCCGTACGGTCGGCGTACGAGTCGTACCACGGGTCGAGGTTGGTGCCCTTGTCGCTCATCGGTGTCCCGGTTCTGTCAGAGGGTGATTCGGTCAAGACTATGCCCGTGCGGGCGGGAGACGACGAGAGCCCGCCCAGCGTGTGCTGGGCGGGCTCTCGTCGTGGTGTCGGCGTCGACTACGCGATGAACTCCGCCAGGTCGGCCTCGAGGGCCGGCTTGGGCTTGGCGCCGATGACCGTCTTGACGACCTCGCCGCCGCGGTAGACCTTCATGGCCGGGATCGAGGTGATCTGGTACTTCATGGCGGTCTGGGGGTTGTCGTCGACGTTGAGCTTGACGATCTCGATCTTGTCGCCGTGCTCGGCGGCGATCTGGTCGAGGATCGGCGAGACGGCGCGGCACGGGCCGCACCACTCGGCCCAGAAGTCGACGAGGATCGTCTTGTCGGAGTTGAGGACGTCGGCCTCGAAGGACGCGTCGGTCACTGCTTTGGCGCTGCTCATGGTGTTCCTTTCGTCAGGGTGATCTGGGTTGGCTTCAGGAGGCGCGGGTCAGGCGACCACGGACTCGGACGTCTCGACGCCCTCGGCCGACCCGACGGTCTGCTCGGCCAGGAACGTCTGGTCGAGCGAGGCCAGGTAGTGCTCGACGTCGAGCGCCGCGACGGTGCCAGAGGCCGCGGCGGTCGCCGCCTGCCGGTAGGTCGCGTCGATGACGTCGCCCGCGGCGAAGACGCCGGTCAGGTTGGTCTTCGAGCTGCGTCCCTGCACGGCGATCGTGCCGTCGGAGGTCAGGTCGACCTGACCGTGCACGAGGTGGACGCGGGGGTCGTTGCCGATGGCGATGAAGAGGCCGTCGAGGTCGAGGTCGGTGGTGCTGCCGTCGACCGTGTCGGTCAGGGTGACGCCGGTGGCCTTCTCGCCGCCGAGGATCGCCGTGACCTGCTTGTCGAAGAGGAACTCGATCTTCTCGTTGGCGTGAGCCCGGTCCTGCATGATCTTCGACGCGCGCAGGCTGCTCGAGCGGTGGATCACGTAGACCTTCGAGGCGAAGCGGGTCAGGAACGTCGCTTCTTCCATCGCCGAGTCGCCACCGCCGACGACGGCGATCGCCTTCTCCTTGAAGAAGAAGCCGTCGCAGGTGGCGCACCAGCTGACGCCGCGGCCGCTCAGGCGCTCTTCGTCGGCGAGGCCGAGCTTGCGGTACGCGCTGCCCGTGGCGAAGATCACCGTGAGGCTCTCTTCCACGGTGCCGTTGCCCAGCGTGACCTTCTTGACGTCGCCGGTCAGGTCGACGGCGGTGACGTCGTCGAGCAGGACCTCGGCGCCGAACTTCTCGGCCTGCTCTTGCATCTTGAACATGAGCTCGGGGCCCTGGATGCCGTCGGGGAAGCCGGGGAAGTTCTCGACCTCGGTGGTCTTCATGAGCTCGCCGCCGGCCTCGACCGAACTCGCGACGATGAGAGGGCGCAGACCGGCCCGGGCGGCGTAGATGCCGGCCGTGTAGCCGGCGGGGCCGGAACCGATGATGATGACCTGGCGCATGGGCACCTTCCTGGGGAGAACTTCACGAGCGGGAAGACGACCCGCGAGCGGTGGCTCGGGCGGTCGGATCCCTCGATCGTCTGGTGGAACGCATCCTACCGACGGGGCATTCCCGCGGGCCTGGCAGTCCGGGGCCCGGCCGTGCCCGGCAACGGCGCTCAGCGGCGGTCAGCGACGCAGGAGGCGCGAGACGGTCGGTGCGAGACGTGCGGTCACCGGCGTGGTCAGCACCCGCAGCTCGGGGATCCGTGCGAACCAGAGCAGTGCGCCGTAGACCAGGCCCATGACGGCCCCGGCCACGACGACCGTCAGCACGCCCGGCACGCGGCCGGACTGTGCGAAGCCGTCAGCGGAAAAACCACCCAGGACGGTCACGACGACAAGGCCCACCGCCCCGGCGACGAGCGAGAAGACGAAGAACTGGACGTAGCGGCGCAGCACCCAGCGGCCGTCGATGCCGCCCAGCCGCTTCTTGACGACGACGAGCGCGACCACGGCCTGGCTGGAGCCCGCGATCGACGTCGTGACGGCGATGGCCATGGCGATGTGCTCGGGCGACACCACGGCGGCCGAGACCGCGACGCCGGCGACGAAGATGCCCGACTGGACGAGCTGCAGGAAGAACGGCGTGCGCTGGTCGTGCATCGAGTAGAACACCCGCTGCACGATGAACAGCACGCTGAACAGAACGAGGCCGGGCATGTAGCCGAGGATCACCTCGGCGGTGCGGGTCGACCCGGCGAAGTCGACCTCGAAGAACCGGGCGAACGGGTAGGCCACGACGCACATGGCGACCGCGGCGAACACCATGAACATGCCGATGGCCCGGAGGGACTGCGACATGTCGGTGCGGACGGCCCGCAGGTCGCCGCGCGAGGCGTGGCCGCTCATGCGCGTGAAGTAGGCGGTGCCGATCGACACGGCGATGATGCCGTGCGGCAGCATGAACAGCAGCCAGGCGTTCGCGAGGACCGCGTTCGAGGCGCCCACCTCGCTGCCCAGGGTGGCGACGCGGCTCTGGACCAGCCCGGCGAGCTGGGTGACGAGCACCATGCCGAACAGCCACCCGGCGGCCTTGCCCGTGGCGCCGAGGCCGACGCCGCGCCAGCGGAAGTCCGGGCGGAAGGTCAGACCCGCACGGCGCCAGAACAGCAAGAGGAACGCCGCCTGCGCCAGGACGCCCAGGGTGGCCGTGGCGGCGATGACGAAGATGCGGTCGCCGGTCCAGACGTCGACCGCGGAGTTCTCGACGGCACCGCCGAACATCACCATGAAGACGACCAGGCCGGCGATGGCCACGACGTTGTTGAGCACCGGGGCCCAGGTGAAGGGCCCGAACACCTGTCGGGCGTTGAGCACCTCGCTCAGCAGCGAGTACATGGCGTAGAAGAAGATCTGCGGCAGGCACCAGTAGGCGAAGGCGGTCGCGAGGGCGAGCTGGTCCGAGGTGAATCCGGCGCCGCCGTCCGTGCTCTGCTGTGCGTAGAGCCGCACGAGCACGGGGGCGAGCAGCGTGCCGGCCAGGCCCACGGCCGCGAAGACGATGGTGCCGAGGGTCACGATCTTGTTGATGAACCGCTGCCCCCCGTCGTCGGAGGTCGCCGCCCGCACGATCTGGGGCACGAGCACGGCGCTGAGCAGGCCACCCGCGATCAGCGCGTAGATGTTGTTCGGCAGCTGGTTCGCGAGGGCGAACGAGTCGGCCGCGCGGCTGGCCGACTGCCCGATCGCGGCGGCCAGCACGGCCGCCTTCACGAAGCCGAGGACGCGCGAGACCATCGTCCCGGACGCGAGGAGGATGCTGGCGCGACCGAGACCGCCCTGGTTGCTCACATGGACTCCTGGACGGGCGGCGAGGCGGCCGCATCGGGTGACGGGGCGGCATCGGCCGACGGGCCGTCGCCGGACGACCGGGCCTCGTCGCGCGCCCGGCGGCGCTTGCGGAAGGTGCGGTAGAGGCCGCCGACGAAGAGGGCGGCGAAGGCGACGCCGAAGATCCAGGTGATGGCGGTCTCCCACCCGGCCTGCACCGAGAGCGGCACGTCGACCGGGGTGGCGATCGCCACGCCCGAGAGGCTGACCAGCTGGAGTTGCACCGAGACCGTCCCGTTGGCGACGGACTGCACGGGCACGCTGACCCGCGTCTGGGACTGCGGCTGGATCGTCACCTCGATGGGACTGCGCTCGATCGAGAGGATGGAGTTCGACGGGGTCAGGTTCAACATCACCGTCGCGACCGAGTCGGTCTTGTTCTCGAGGTAGAGGGGGAGGGCCGAGCGGTCGCCGAGGATGGAGATCGGCGAGCCCTGGACGACGGCCACGAGACCCGACGTCGCGGTCGCGTCGGCCACGGCCGAGGCGACCTCGGCGGGGAAGCCGTCGACGTTGTCGCGCCAGGCGTGCGAGGCCAGGGCCATCGTGCGGAGTCGGGCCGACTCGGTGACGAGCTGCGGTTCGGCGAGGGCGGTCGAGAAGTCCACGACCCTCTCGTCGGCGGACACCAGGTCGCGCAGCTGGTCGAGGCGGGCGTCGCTCTCGGGGCTGTCGACGACCGTCGCCGTCGACGGGGTGCTCGCCAGGGCGTCGGTCAGGGTGGCACCGCTGACCCAGGGCAGGCCGTCGACGGCCTGCAGCGTGCGGGTGAGGAACTGACCGGTCGACGGCCACTCGCGCTCGAGCGTGGTCAGCAGCGTGCGGGCGTCGCTGGGCCGTTCGTAGGCGATGGTGGCGACGGTGGCGGAGAGCCGGGCCATCGTGGCCTGCCACTCGGCCAGGCTCGTCGCCTCGGCGGCCTGGGTGACCAGGTCGGACAACGGGTCGTCCGAGACGACGGCCGGGACGTCACCGATCGTGACCGCGGCGTTCTCGGTCGAGTCGCCGTCGACGTCGACGTTGCCGCTCGAGACGATGGTGGACGTGTACGAGCCGCCGGCGAACGCGGTCAGGTCGGCGGACACGACGGACGACTCGCGCGGCCAGACGACGTCGCGCTGCGTCCACGGGAAGTCGAGCAGCTGGGCGGTGGTCGGCAGGACCACGCCGTCGCCGGGAGTCTCGTCGGGCGACGGCTCGCCGGTCGGCTGGTCGGTGACCCCGTCGCTCGGCAGGGCGGATGGATCGGATCCGGCGACGCCGGTGCCCGAGCCGTCGTCCGTGCCCTGGTCCGGGGTCTCGGTGGGCGTGTCGGTCGGTGCGGGCATGTCCTCGAAGCGGTCGGGGTCGACCAGGGTGTCGAGCGAGGTCACGGCCGGGACGGTCGTCGCGCCGGCCTGTCGCAGCCCGGCGACGTCGGCGTCGGCGTACGCCAACGGGAACATGTCGTTCGGCAGCGCCTGCAACTCGTCGAGCCAGTCGACGGCCGGCTGCGGGGCCTCGGTGCCGAGCAGGCGGATCGACGCGACGATCATCGGGTCGACGCCGAGGGTCGCGCCCGTGCCCGACACGGCGTCGAGCTCGCGTCGCAGCACCCCGCCGTCGGAGGTGTAGGCGGCGAGGGCGGAGGCGTCGAGGACGCCGGTCTCGCTCTCGGGCGTCGTGATCGGCACGGCGACCGCGACGCGGGTCGGCTGGAAGCTGTCGGCGGGGTACCAGACCACGCTGCTGCGGGTCTGCGCCACCTGGCTGCCCGAGGCGTCGAGCACGCGGGCCCCGAGCGCGCGTGCCCCGAAGGCGCGGCCGGTCAGGGAGAGGCGGTCGGCGGGCACCACGACGGTGTCGAGCGCCACGGACGACCCGGCGGAGACCGCCGGCACGTCGACCTGGACGAGCTGACGCCCCAGGTAGTCGTCACCCGAGACGTCGTCGGGATCGAGCCAGGAGGCGAGCTTGGACCGCGTGGTGAACGGTTCGCGGTCGAGGTAGATCCGGGCCTTCGTCGCCGCGAGGTCGCTGTCGCCGTCGTTCGTCACGGTGACCCCGAGGGTGAGGTCGTCGTCGGGTCGCAGCACGCCGTCGGAGGCCGGCTCGACGGTCATCGTGACGCCGTCGCCCGCGGGGGCGGACGCCGCTCGTGCCGCCGTGGCCGGCAGTCCCGCCGACACGACGAACACCGCCAACAGGGCGGCGATCACGGCGAAGAAGAGTCTCATAGGCGTCAGGTGTCGACGGCGACAGGGGCCGTTCGAGCATGCCGAGTCTAGGCAACGCCGACCAAGAAGCAGCGGCGAAGCGCCTGCGAGGGGGACGACGGGGTCGCGAGGCGCCGTCGGGGACTCAGCCCGCGCCTCCTCGGCTGTGGCAAGCTGTTTCGTCATGGACAGCGTCGCACGGGCCCTGCAGCGACTGGACGATCTGGCCGCCACCCCCCGCATCGAGAAGCTCGCCGCCGCGTTCGCCGCGGCCGGTCACGAGCTCGCCCTCGTCGGCGGTCCGGTGCGCGACGCCTTCATCGGCCGCCCGGTCAACGACCTCGACTTCACGACCGACGCCGACCCCGACGAGATCCTGGCGATCGTCGTCCCCCTCGCCGAGGCGCACTGGGACGTCGGCCGCGCGTTCGGCACGATCGCCGCCCGCGTCGACGGCGAGACCGTCGAGATCACCACGTACCGCAGCGACGTCTACGACGGCGAGACCCGCAAGCCCGTCGTCGAGTTCGGCGACACCCTCGAGGGCGACCTGGTCCGTCGCGACTTCACGGTCAACTCGATGGCGTTGCGTCTGCCCCAGCGCGTGCTCGTCGACCCGTCCGGCGGTGTCGACGACCTGCTGGAGGCGCGGCTCGCCACCCCGGGCACGGCGGTCGACTCGTTCCGCGACGACCCCCTGCGCATGATGCGGGCCGCCCGGTTCACGGCGCAGCTCGGCTTCACGGTGTCGGACGAGGTGCGCGAGGCGATGACCGCCCGGGCCGAGACCCTCTCGATCGTCTCGGTCGAGCGGGTCGCCGACGAGCTGTCGAAGCTGCTCAAGACCGAAACCCCCCGAGACGGTGTCCGACTCCTGGTCGACACCGGGCTCGCCGACCATGTCATGCCCGAGCTCGCGGCCATGCGCCTCGAGGTCGACGAGCACCACCACCACAAGGACGTCTACGAGCACAGCCTCACCGTGCTCGACCAGGCCATCGGCTACGAGCGCGAGCGGCACCCGGGCGAGGCACCCGACCTCACGCTGCGCCTGGCGGCCCTGCTGCACGACTGCGGCAAGCCCGCCACGCGGCGCCTCGAGCCGGGCGGCGTCGTCACCTTCCACCACCACGACGTCGTCGGTGCCAAGCTCGCCAAGAAGCGGTTGAAGACGCTGCGCTTCGACAACGACACCATCGGTGCCGTGTCCCGGCTGATCGAGCTGCACCTCCGCTTCTTCGGCTACACCGAGGGCGCCTGGACCGACTCGGCCGTGCGCCGGTACGTCCGCGACGCCGGTGACCAGCTCGAGCGGTTGCACATGCTCACCCGAGCCGACGTGACCACGCGCAACCGCCGCAAGGCCGACCGGCTCGGCTTCGCCTACGACGACCTCGAGGCGCGGATCGCCGAGCTGCGGGAGCGTGAAGAGATCGACTCGCTGCGGCCCGACCTCGACGGCGACGACATCCAACGCGTGCTCGGCATCGCCCCGAGCCGCGAGGTCGGCGAGGCCTACCGCTTCCTCCTCGAGCTGCGGACCGAAGAGGGGCCGCTGGGGGCCGAGGTCGCCACCGAGCGCCTGCTGGCCTGGTGGAACGCACGCGAGAGCGCTGGGGCGTAACCAGCCATTCGGGTGTCGACCCGCGCCTCCTCGGCTCTCGAGGGCCGGCGACCGCCGCCCTGGCATTGATTCAGGAGGCGCGCTCGGCTACGCTGGGAAGGTTGCGTCTGCCTCACGGCGGCGCCACGTCATGAACACCCTCCTGTCACAGACCGTCTGTGACCGTTAAGTCCGAAGGAGGTGGGTTAGTCATGCACCAGTACGAACTGATGGTCATCCTGGACCCCGAGATCGATGAGCGCACCGTCGCCCCGAGCTTGGACAAGTTCCTCAACGTCATCCGCAACGATGGCGGAACGATCGACAACGTGGACATCTGGGGACGTCGTCGCCTGGCCTACGAGATCAACAAGAAGACCGAGGGCATCTACGCCGTCGTCAACCTGACCTCGAACTCGGCCGCCACGGTCGAGCTCGACCGCCAGCTGGGTCTCTCCGAGGCCGTGCTGCGCACCAAGGTCCTGCGTGCCGAAGAGGCGATCGCCATGGTCGCCGCTGCCAAGAAGGTCAGCGACGAGAAGGCCGCCCGCAAGGCTGCCAACGCCGCTGCCGCCCCGGCTGCTCCCGCCGCCGAGAAGGCTGCCGAGTAGTCCGATGGCTGGCGAGACCGTCATCACAGTGGTGGGGAACCTCACCAGTGACCCCGAGCTGCGGTACACGCAGAACGGGCTCGCGGTCGCGAACTTCACCATCGCGTCGACCCCCCGCACGTTCGACCGCGCGTCGAACGAGTGGAAGGACGGCGAGGCGCTCTTCCTCCGTGCCAGCGTGTGGCGCGAGTTCGGCGAGCACGTGGCCAGCAGCCTCACCAAGGGCAGCCGGGTCATCGCTCAGGGCCGACTCAAGCAGCGCTCGTACGAGACCAAAGAGGGCGAGAAGCGCACCAGCATGGAGCTCGAGATCGACGAGATCGGCCCCTCGCTGCGTTACGCGACCGCTCAGGTGACGCGCGCCGCGTCCTCCCGCGACGGCGCTGCCGGTGGCGGCTCCTTCGGGGGCGGCAACGGCGGTGGCAACCGTGGTGGCCAGCCGGCCCAGGTCGGCGGCGGTCAGGCGCAAGAGCCGTGGGGTCAGCCCGCCGGCGGCCAGCAGGGTGGCAACACCTCTGGCGGCGACGTGTGGAACACCCCCGGTGGCAACGGCACCTACAACGACGAGACGCCCTTCTAGGCCTCGCCGTTCCCCTTTTAGTACTTCTTCATTCATCGAAAGTAGAAACCAATGGCTGGAAAGAGCAGCGGCGACCGCCGCAAGCCCCTCCGCGGTAAGGGCGGCAAGAACGCCGCGCCCGCGAAGTCGATCCGCGTCGGTGTCATCGACTACAAAGACGTCGCGACCCTGCGCAAGTTCATCTCGGAGCGTGGAAAGATCCGCGCCCGTCGCATCACCGGCGTCTCCGTCCAGGAGCAGCGCCTCATCGCCCGTGCCGTGAAGAACGCCCGTGAGATGGCGCTCCTCCCCTACGCCGGCTCCGGCCGCTGATCGGAAGGACCACCATGTCGAAGGTAATCCTGACCCACGAGGTCTCCGGCCTCGGTTCCGCCGGTGACGTCGTCGACGTCAAGAACGGCTACGCCCGCAACTACCTGGTGCCCCAGGGCTTCGCCGTGGCGTGGAGCCGCGGTGGTGAGAAGCAGGTCGCTCAGATCCGTACGGCCCGCGAGACCCGCGAGCTCAAGACGATCGAAGAGGCCCACGACCTCAAGCAGCGCCTCGAGGCCCAGAAGATCCGTCTCACGGTGAAGACCGGTGCCGACGGCCGTCTGTTCGGCTCGGTCCGCCCGGCCGACGTCGCCGACGCGGTCACCGCCCAGGGCGTCGCGACGATCGACAAGCGCAAGGTCGAGATCCCCACGACCATCAAGGTGACGGGTGAGCACGAAGCCACCCTCCGCCTGCGCGAGGACGTCATCGCGACGATCACGCTGACGGTCGTCTCGGCCAAGTAGCACCCCGGCGCCTCGGCGCCTGCTGTACGCGAGAGCGGCGGTCCCCCTCGGGGGGCTGCCGCTCTTCTGCATGCCGGGTGCGTGCGGTGTGCCGGCC
>NZ_LMLG01000006.1:169002-186713 GCF_001421865.1 Frigoribacterium sp. Leaf44 | reverse complement strand
CGATGAACCACGAAGCTTCGTGGTTCATCGCACGGAACGGGGTTCGTGGGTTGCCTGGGCTGGGCTGGGCTGGCT
This sequence comes from Frigoribacterium sp. Leaf44, assembly GCF_001421865.1. Lineage (NCBI taxonomy): Bacteria > Bacillati > Actinomycetota > Actinomycetes > Micrococcales > Microbacteriaceae > Frigoribacterium > Frigoribacterium sp. Leaf44. The sequence goes on along the minus strand of NZ_LMLG01000006.1, from coordinate 186,638 downwards.
GGGAGGGCTGAGCTGGGCTGGGTGGGCGGGGCGAGTCAAGACAGGGCGGGGACGGGGAGGCGCGGGGCGGCTGGGGCGGGCACCGCGCCTCCTCGGGGGACGTCCTGTGTCGCGATGCACCCGGTTTCGAACGATGCACCGCGTTGCAACCGGGTGTTCGGTTCGAAACCGGGTTCTTCGGCACTCGGGGCTCGCGTTGACAGGAGGAGGTGGCTCGTCTACTGTCGTGGAATCGGTTCCATGGAATCGATTCCACGCAGCGGACACGCCCTGCGACCCGCACCACTACGACGAGGTAGAGCCCGATGAACACCGTGACGATCAGGGACGTGGCGCAGCGCGCCGGCGTCTCGGCCGCGACGGCATCGCGTGTGCTGTCGGGCAACCCGGCCACCTCCGCCGAGTCGCGGGCCCAGGTCGAACGAGCCGTGCGCGAGCTCGACTTCCGCCCGAACGCCCAGGCCAGGGCGCTGCGCTCGACCCGCTCCGACACGGTCGGCCTGCTCGTCTCGGACGTCCGCAACCCGTTCTTCGCCGACCTCGCCCACACCATCGAGCAGTCGCTGCTCGAGCTCGGCTACGTCACCCTCCTCGGCAACGCCAACGAGAACCGCGAGCAGCAGGACCGCTACCTCGACACCCTCATCTCGCGCCGCGTCGACGGCGTCATCGTCGCCCCGCAGGGCACCGACTCCGCCAGCATCGACTCGCTGCTCGCCCGCGAGGTGCCGACGGTCTTCGTCGACCGCACGATCCCCGGCGTCGACGTGCCGAGCGTGACGACCGACAGCGTCCCCGGCATCCGAGCCGCCGTGCAGCACCTCGTCGACCTCGGCCACGAGCGCGTCGGCTACGTCGCGGGCCCGCAGAGCGTGTCCACCGGGCGCGAGCGACTCGAGGCGTGGACCGCCGCGGCCACCGAGCTGGGCCTCAGCACCGACCCCGACCTGGTCTACGTCGGCGACTTCCAGTCCGCCAGCGGGTCGGCCGCCGTGCACGCCCTGTTCGAGCTCGACGAGCCGCCGACGGCCCTGCTCGCCGCCGACAGCCTCATGGCCGTCGGAGCCATCGCCATGCTCAACCGGCTCGGCATGCGCATGGGCACCGACGTCTCGGTCATCGCGTTCGACGACATCGAGTGGTTCTCGCTGCTCGACCCGGCCCTGACCGTCATCGCGCACAGCGTCGAGGAGATGGGCCGCATCGCCGTCCAGCTGCTGCACGAGGTCATCGACGGGCGCACTCCCGACTCGGTCGTGCTGCCCAGCGAACTGATCGTGCGCGAGTCGACGACCCGCGCCTCCGGCCGGACCGCAGGAGGCGCGGGTCGCGGATCCGCGAGCGGCACCTCGGCGACGCGCGGGTCCACCGCGACCCGCGCCTCCTCGACCTCGACGGACCCGGCACACCCCACCCCACCCCGACCCCTCGGCAGGAACTGACCCATGCCCCACTCGATCGACGACGATCGCCCCCTGCTCACGCTCGAGAACGTCAGCAAGTCGTTCGGCCCCGTGCGGGTCATCGACGACGTCACCGTGCACGTCCGGCCCGGCCGCGTGCAGGTGCTGCTCGGCGAGAACGGCGCCGGCAAGTCCACCCTGATCAAGATGATGTCGGGCGTGTACCAGCCCGACGCCGGCCGTGTGCTGGTCGACGGCGAGGCCGTCCACCTGCCCAACACGCACGCCGCCGAGAAGCTCGGCATCGCGACGATCCACCAAGAGCTCAACCTCGTCGCGTCGCTCAGCGTCGCCGAGAACGTGATGATGGGGCGGTTCCCGACCCGGTTCGGCCTGGTCGACCGTCGCGAGCTGAAGAAGCGCGCCCGCGCGGCCCTCGACCTGATCGGGCTCGACGTCGACGTCGACCAGAAGGTCGGCGAGCTCGGCATCGCCCGTCAGCAGCTGGTCGAGATCGCGAAGGCGCTGAGCATCGACGCGCGCATCCTGATCCTCGACGAGCCGACCGCGGCGCTGACCCGGCACGAGACCGAGATCCTCTTCCGCGTCGTCGAGCAGCTGCGCGCCCGCGGCGTCGGCATGCTGTTCATCAGCCACCACCTGGACGAGATCGCCGAGATCGGCGACACCGTGGCCGTGCTGCGTGACGGTGCGTTCGTCGCCGAGGTGCCCGCGTCGACCGGCGAGGACGAACTCGTCCGCCTGATGGTCGGCCGCGACATCGAGCACCAGTACCCGCGTACGCCGGGCAGCGAGGGCGACTCCCCCGTCGTGCTCGAGGTCCGCGGACTGACCGGGTCGGTCTTCCGCGACGTCTCGTTCGACGTGCGGGCAGGCGAGGTGCTCGGCATCGCCGGGCTCGTCGGCGCCGGTCGCACCGAGGTCGTCCGCGCGATCGCCGGGGTCGACAAGTACGACTCGGGCAGCGTGACCGTGCGCGGCAAGCGATTGAAGAAGGGCGACGTCGCCGGGGCCATCGCCGCGGGCGTCGGCCACGTTCCCGAGGACAGGAAGGCGCAGGGGCTCGTGCTGGGCGCCTCCGTCAACGACAACCTCGGCTACGCGACGCTCGCCAGCAGCGCGAAGGGCGGCCTGGTCGACTTCGCCGGTCAGCGTGCGAAGGCCGACGAGGTCGCCTCGACCCTGCGGATCCGCATGCGCGACATCGACCAGGAGATCGGCTCGCTGTCGGGCGGCAACCAGCAGAAGGCCGTGTTCGGCCGCTGGATCATCGCCGGCTCGACGGTGCTGCTGCTCGACGAGCCGACCCGCGGCGTCGACGTCGGCGCGAAGGTCGAGATCTACGAGCTGGTGAACCGCATCACCGACGCAGGAGGCGCGGTCGTGATGGTCAGCAGCGAACTGCCCGAGGTGATGGGCATGAGCGATCGCATCCTCGTGATGCGCGACGGAGTCGTCGCCGGCGAGGTCGCCGCGGCCGACGCCACCCAGGACACCCTGATGACGCTCGCGGCACGCGACGTCCCCCCGACGAACTGACCCGAGAAGCACGGACCCGAGGACGACACCCATGACCACCACCACCGTGAAGGCGCAGCGACGCTCCTTCGACATCAAGACCTTCCTGGCCGCCAACGGAGCCCTCGTCGGGCTCGTCGTGCTGTGCCTGGCCCTCTTCATCGCGACGCCGGACTTCCTGACCGGGCGCAACCTGCTGAACATCGGCATCCAGGTGTCGACCGTCGCCGTGCTGGCGTTCGGCATGACCTTCGTCATCGTCGCGGGCGGCATCGACCTCTCGGTCGGCTCGGTCGCCGCGCTGTCGGCGATGGTCTCGGGCTGGTTCTTCGCCACGGCGGGGCTACCCGGCGGCCTGGCGCTCGCCCTCGGGCTCGGCACCGGCCTCGTGGCCGGCCTGGTCAACGGGTTCGCCAGCGCGTACGGCAAGCTGCCGTCGTTCATCGCCACGCTCGCCATGCTCAGCGTGGCGCGCGGCCTGACCCTCGTCGTGTCGGACGGTCGCCCGATCGCGACTCCCCCGGCCGTGTCGTTCCTCGGGGGCAACATCGGCCCGGTGCCCGTGCCGATCATCGTGCTCGTACTGGCCGCGATCGTCGCGTCGTTCATCCTCAACCGCACCGTCATCGGCCGCTCGATGTACGCCGTCGGCGGCAACGCCGAGGCCGCTCGCCTCTCGGGCCTGCCGGTCAAGCGCATCGTCGTCACCGTTTTCGGCCTGGCCGGGCTGTTCGCGGCCCTCGCCGGTCTCCTGCTCGCCGGACGCCTCGACTCGGCCCAGCCGCAGGCGGCCTCGGGCTACGAACTCGACGCCATCGCCGCGGTCGTCATCGGCGGCGCCAGCCTGGCCGGCGGCGTCGGCCGCATCTCGGGCACCATCATCGGCGCCCTCGTGCTCGTCGTCATCCGCAACGGCCTCAACCTGCTGAACGTCACCTCGTTCTGGCAGCAGGTCGTCATCGGCCTCGTCATCGCCCTCGCCGTGGGCGTCGACGTGCTGCGGCGCAAGACGCGCAGCAGCTGAATCCCTCCACCCAACCCAACCCGAAGGACACACGATGAAGTTGACCTCGTTCCGCAAGGCCGCCACCGTCACGGCGATCGCCGCCCTGGTCGCGACCGGCACCGCCGGCTGCAACCGCACCCCCGCCGGAGAGGCGGACCGCCCCACGGTGGTCCTGTCGCTCAGCACCCTGAACAACCCGTTCTTCGTCGAGCTGCGCGACGGCGCCACCGCCGAGGCGAAGAAGCAGAACGTCGACCTCGAGATCGTCGACGCCCAGAACGACTCGGCCACCCAGGCCAACCAGCTGGCGACCGCGGCCTCGACCGCCGACGCCGTCATCCTGAACGCCGTCGACAGCGACGCCGCGGGCCCCGCCGCCAAGGCGCTCAACGAGGCCGACGTGCCGATCGTCGCCGTCGACCGCGCGGTCAACGGTGCCGACGTCGCCTCGTTCGTCGCGAGCGACAACGTCGCCGGTGGCGAGCAGGCCGCCAAGGCCCTCGCCGAGGCGATCGGCGAGAAGGGCGAGGTCATCGTGCTCCAGGGCGTCGCGGGCACCTCGGCCAGCCGCGACCGCGGTGAGGGCTTCACCAAGGGCATCTCGGCCTACCCCGACATCACCGTCGTCGCGCAGCAGACCGCGAACTTCGACCGCGCCACCGCGCTCGACGTGACCACCAACCTGCTGCAGGCGCACCCGAACGCCGTGGGCGTCTTCGCCGAGAACGACGAGATGGGCCTCGGAGCGATCCAGGCGCTCGGCTCGCGCGCCGGCACCGACGTCCAGGTGGCAGCGTTCGACGGCACCGAGGACGGCCTCAAGGCCATCGAGGCCGGTACGCTCTCGAGCACGATCGCGCAGCAGCCCGCCGAGCTCGGCGCCCTCGCGGTCGACCAGGCCGTCAAGGCCGTCAACGGTGGAAGCGGCGACGAGGGCCCCTCGGACCAGGCCGTCGAGGTCATCACCGTCACGAAGGAGAACGTGGGTGACTTCACCGAATGAGTGGTCCTGATGTGAGCGGTCCAGGCGTCGTCGGGACTGCAGGAGGCGCGGGTGCGGTCGGCGCGGACGGTCCGGTTCCGGCCGGTTCGGCCGGCACGGTCGTCGTGGTCGGGTCGATCAACGTCGACCAGGTCGTGACCGTCGGCCGCCTGCCCCTGCCCGGCGAGACGCTGATCGGCTCGTCGATGACCCTCTCCCCCGGCGGCAAGGGCGCGAACCAGGCCGTGGCCGCCGCACGGCGCGGCGCCCGCACCGTGATGATCGGTGCGGTCGGCGACGACGGTCGTGCCGACGACGCCCTGCCCCACCTCCGCTCGAGCGGTGTCGACGTCAGCGGCGTCGACACCGTCCCCGGGCCCACCGGCCTGGCGGTCGTCAGCGTCGGAGGCGACAGCGAGAACACGATCGTCGTCGTCCCCGGGGCGAACGGTGCCGTCTCGGCGTCGTTCGTCGGCGGGCACGCGGGCGCGCTGGCCGAGGCCGCGGTGGTCGTCCTGCAGGGAGAGATCCCCGTGGACGGCATCGCCGCCGCCGTGCAGCACGCCGGAGGGCGCGTGGTGTTCAACCTCGCCCCGGTGATCGACGTGCCGGCGGACGTGGTGAAGGCCGCGGATCCGTTGGTCGTCAACGAGCACGAGGGTCGGCTGCTGCTGGCCGCGTGGGGCGTTTCAGCCGGGGCTCCGGCTGCTGGCGCGGCGTCGGACGAGGAGGTGCGGGTCGACGACGAGTCGGTCGTCGCCTCCCTGCGCGCCCAGGGAGTCACGTCGGTCGTGATGACCCGCGGTGCCGCCGGGGCGATCGTCTCCGATGCGTCGGGCACCGTGCTGGTGGCCTCGCCTCGCGTCGCGGCCGTCGACTCTTCCGGAGCCGGAGACGCCTTCGTCGGCGCCCTCGCCGCCGGACTGGCCGCTGGTGCGTCGCTCCTCGAGGCCGCTCGGGACGCCGTGCGCGTCGGGGCGTTCTCGGTGACGGGCGTCGGCACGCAGGCGTCGTACCCGACGCTGGATGACGAGCTGCCTGCGGCGGCTGCCGCCCCGACGGAGGGGTCGGCGGATGCCGACCCAGCGGACGGAGTGACCTCGTGAAGCGCGGTGGCCTGCTCAACGCCCAGCTGAACCACGCGGTGAGCGGACTCGGCCACGGCGACCTCGTGGTCGTCGCCGACTGCGGACTCCCCCTGCCTGCCGGAGTCCCCGTGGTCGACCTCGCCGTCGTCCACGGCCTGCCGGCCTTCGCCGACGTGCTGGACGCCCTCACCACCGACGTGGTCTTCGAGGCCTGCACGGCCGCGGACGAGAGCCACGACTCCCCCGCGGGTGCGCAGATCACGTCCCGGTTCGACGACGTCGCCTACGTCTCGCACGACGAGCTCAAGCGGCTGTCGGGTGGAGCGCGCCTCCTCGTCCGGACGGGCGAGGCGACCCCGTACGCCAACGTCGTGCTGCGCTGCGGCGTCCCCTTCTGAGGCACCTGCTCCCCCTCGAACCTCGTTTCCGAAGACGAACCCCGATCCCTGGTGGTTCTTCTTCGGAAACGGGGTTCTTCGGCTTGCGGGCCGACCCGCGCGTGGTGCGACCTCCCGGCCGCCCTCTCACCGGCCGTGATCGAGCCCAGGAGGCGCGGCGCCGGTCCCCGATACCGTCCTGACCAGGCTCTTCGCAGGCCCCCCTTCGGGGGTTACGGGAAGCTGAACGCAGGCTGCGTCGGTATCGGTCGAATGGGCCGAAAGTCAAATCCCTTGTGCACAGGCAGAAGTCAAATCGGATGTCTCAACCCCCGGTTTAGACAATTTTCTCCACACGACTGTGGAATCGAGAAACACCTGATCAAAGCCGGGTAATCGAACTGAAGTATCTCGTTGTCCACAGCGTGATCCACAGTTCTCCCCAGGGTTGTCCGGCGTTGCTCACCTGTTCTCCCCAGAGTTATCCACAGGTGCATTTGCTGTGGAGAACTCGGTGTCCATAAGGTGTACCCGCGCTCGTCAGGGGTGGGTCACGGCGGTTCGGCAGGGGGATGTCGGGGGTCTGTCGTAGAACTGCCCCAAGCGTCTTCGGTGCTGCCCCGCACCCACCCGATTTCTCGTTGGAGGACCCATGTCGATCGCCCATCTCGGTCTCGCTCCCGATGCGTCGAACGCCCGCGATCGCGACCGTGGTGGCCCCGTCAACATGGACCGCGTCCCGCCGCACGACCTGCTCGCCGAGCAGAGCGCGCTCGGCGGCATGCTGCTCAGCAAGGACGCCGTGGCCGACGTCATCGAGACGGTCCGCGGCATGGACTTCTACGTGCCCAAGCACGAGGTCATCTACGACGCGATCCTGGGGCTGTACTCGCACGGCGAGCCCACCGACGTCATCACGGTCAGCGATGAGCTGATGAAGTCCGCCGACCTGTCGCGGGCCGGGGGAGCGGAGTACCTCCACACCCTCACCGGCGTCGTGCCCACCGCGGCGAACGCGGGCTACTACGCGTCGATCGTCGCCGAGAAGGCGGTGCTGCGCCGTCTGGTCGAGGCCGGCACGCGCATCGTGCAGATGGGGTACGCGAGCGAGGGCGAGGTCGTCGACCTGGTCAACAACGCGCAGGCCGAGGTCTACAACGTGGCCGGTGGGGTGCAGACCGAGGACTACGTGCCGCTGAACGAGGCGGTGACGGTCGCGATCGACGAGATCGAGGCGGCCAAGGGTCGCGACGGTCAGATGACGGGCGTGCCGACGGGGTTCGCGCAGCTCGACGCGCTGACGAACGGGTTCCACCCGGGTCAGCTGATCATCGTGGCGGCGCGACCGGCGCTCGGTAAGTCGACGTTGGCCCTCGACCTGGCGCGGGCGGCGTCGATCAAGCACGGGCAGGCGTCGGTGTTCTTCTCGCTCGAGATGGGGCGCAGCGAGATCGCGATGCGTCTGATGTCGGCCGAGTCGAGCGTGCCGCTCCAGAACATGCGCAAAGGAACGGTCGACGCGCGGGACTGGACGAACATCGCGCAGGTGCGCGGCCGGATCAACGACGCGCCGCTCTTCATCGACGACTCGCCCAACATGACGTTGGTCGAGATCCGGGCGAAGTGCCGCCGGCTGAAGCAGCAGCACAACCTCAAGCTCGTGGTGATCGACTACCTGCAGCTGATGACGTCGGGCAAGCGGGTCGAGAGCCGTCAGCAAGAGGTGTCGGAGTTCTCGCGTGCCCTGAAGCTGATGGCGAAAGAGCTGCAGGTGCCGGTGATCGCGCTGTCGCAGCTGAACCGTGGTCCCGAGCAGCGTGCCGACAAGAAGCCCGCGATCAGCGACCTGCGAGAGTCCGGTTCACTCGAGCAGGACGCCGACATGGTCATCCTGCTGCACCGCGAGTCCGCCTACGAGAAAGACAACCCCCGCCAGGGCGAGGCCGACTTCATCGTCGCCAAGCACCGCAACGGCCCCACTGACACCATCACCGTGGCGTTCCACGGCATGTTCTCGCGCTTCGTGGACATGCCCAGCTAGCGAACCGCCTCACTGTGGTTTCCAAAACTAAGTGTCGTGTTCCACGCTTTCGTGTCGTGAGTCCTAGGTATTCACACGCGAATCTGCCACCCCTGAACTTTTTCGGCCGAATGCGAGGTAGGGGCCCTTCGTGACAAGGACCAGTTGGTAGATCTTGGCTTACGAGGAGCGGGGATTGGCTCAGATGAGGGGCACTGGTGACGTCAATGGCGCCTAGGTCGAAGGTCCGTCACGGCTGCCTTTTGGTGCTGCCGACGGAGTGAAGTGGCTATGCGAGCAGACCATTCTGATGTTCTTGGTAATGGCGGAGTTAGAGACACTCGGGCATCTGGCAGGGCGGTTCCCACCGTGGTGGCATTCCGAGTCATGTTCTCTGATTGATGCGGACTGGGCGAACCGCTCTGTTTGTGTCGTCTGCGAGTTAGTTTGTCGACATGCTGCCTAGATCGTCGCCTTTGACAAAGAGCGACAATCTAATCTGCAATTAAGCGAGCAGAATCTCGAATCTGCGATGTCCAATCGAGGGTCGCCTAGTGCGACGAGCTGCGGCGCATCAGCTCCGCGGGGAGCTACGACTGGAACGGCGGCAGCATCGAGTCGAGCCCCGGGGCTAGACCGTCCCCCGCCATACCTCCAGCTCCGGCGAGCTGCGCTCAATCAGCGCGCGGATATCCGCCTCATGCTGCACCGCCCAGGCTAGGGCAGCGGCAGCCACGGCCGGCGGCCGCCGTTGTCGCGGCAGTGCGCGTGGACGTCGTACATTGAGCGGCCCATCGAGCTGCGGGTTGTGACGTGCCCGAGAGGTGACGCCGGCTGTTGCTGCACGAGCCACAGCCCATGCGCACCCGGGAGCATCGGGCACGCATGCGGGTGCTGCTCCTGCCGCTTCGCGAGCATGCTCCGCATTGTCTTTCCTGACCCCCGCACACCCACAGGCGCAGGGGAGATCCAGCCACCGACACGGACAGCTACAGCAGCGCCTCGAGTACAGCAGCGCCTCAAGCAACCGCGACCGCAACCGCGACAGGGCCAGATCGGCCCGGTCGCCGTCGCCGGCCTGGCGCATGACGCTCGCCCCGTCGATTCAGGCCGCCAATTCGGCCGCGCTCATGGCAGGGCTGAGCCCGTCGCCAGGACAGGTTTCTATGCTCATAGGTGGCGGGGGCTTGCCGGGAACCGACATATGCACCGCCCGAAAACAGGCCCGTCCAAGTCCCCGGAGGAATTTGGACGGGCCTCTTCTTTCCGCCTACGTGCTCTGTGGCTACCGAGGCGTTGGCGTGGTTTCGGGGGTGAGCTCGTCGTTCAGGAGTGCGTCGGGGACCGCCTCCCCTCGTTTCTCGTCGCTGTAGACCATCAGCGTTGATCCCACGAGGGCCAGGACGATGGCCACTGCGCCGAAGGGCGAGGGCAGGGTCTGGTAGATGATCAGGGACACGACGATCGTGAGCACGGGGGCCAGGGCATTCGTCGTGGGCGCCACGATGGACGCCTTGCCGCGGCTGAGGGCCATGACGAGGAAGAGCGCTCCGATGGCGTTCAGCAGCTGGGTCACTGCGGTGAGCGCCGGTGCCTGCCAGGGGACGTCGAGCGGGAGCCCGCCCATGGCGAGGACGGCGAAGGGGACTAGTACAAGTCCGCTGATTGCCATCCAGCCGAAGGTGGTGCCGTCGTTCACGCCGATCGTGGCCGCCTTGCGCATGAAGAAGGCCTGCACACCCCAAGCGATGCTCACGAAGATCGCGATTAGCAGCCACGGGCCAGCCGTTGCCTCACCGGAAGAGCCGGCGACGCTGAACAGGACGATGGCTGCGAGGGCGGCGAAGAGGCCGATGATGGCGACTTTTCGCAGTCTTTCGCGGAGGAAGATCACAGCCATGAGCACGGTGATCGCCGGGGAGACGGAGATGATCGGGAAGATGAGGTACGCGGGACCGGTGGAGAGGGCGTTGAACAGCAGCAGCTGTCCTCCTGCGCCTGTCAGGCCGATCAGTAGGCCGTACATGGCGGCTTTGGGTCGGCGGTCGAACTTCTGGCCTCGAAGAGCGAACACGGCCGGGATGATCATGGTGAACGCCCAGATGACGTAGATCATCTCGTCCGGGTATCCGTAGAGGTTGATGGGAAGGGAAGAGAGGGCGCCCCACACTCCCCAGAAGAGCACTAGGAGTGCTGCGTAGAAGATCCAGCTGCGGGTTCTGTTCACAATGACCTCATCTTTGACATCGAGTTGCGGGGTGGGGTAGGGGTGTCGTTTAGTGCGTGCGGAGGCGCTGCAGAGCAACGTCGGAGAGGGGGGTGCCGGCCTTTTTCGCGGCGTAGAGGGCGCCTCCGACTCCGGGGCCGAACATGGGTTCGTGCAACTCGTACGGGGCTGGCAGGGCGGTGAGGGCGTCAGCGAAGCCGTCACGGATGATCGCGGTCGTGAACATGCCGCCCGAGTAGGAGACAGGCACGGTGTCGTTGCCGAAGCCGAGTTGAAGCCGGGTGGTTTCGACGATCTCGACGAGTTCGTTGCAGGCGTTGACGAGGATCTGGATGGCGACGGTGTCGCCCTGCAGGGCAGCTTCGACGACGGTTTTGGAGAGGTCGCCGATGTTGACGCGGAGGCCCTTCCACTGGTTCACGACGACGTCGATCAGATCGAGATCGTTGGTGATCCCGACGCGTGTCTTGATGATGTTGTAGAGAGGTCCGCGGGGGAGGCGCCCGTCGCTCATGCGGCTGAAGGCGTTGAGGCCTTGTTCGGCGATCCAGTAGCCCGAACCTTCGTCACCGAAGAGTTCGCTCCAGCCGCCGACTCGGTGGTTACGGCCTTGGTATTCGCCGTAGGTCATGGAGCCGGTGCCGCTGATGACGTTGATGCCGTCTCGGGCGCCGAGTGAACCGGCCCAGCCGCAGACCATGTCGTTGTCGCTGGTGAAGCGGTCGTGTCCGAGGACTTCGCCTGGAATTGTGTCGAGTTGGTCGATGTCGGCACTGACTTCGCCGTAGCCGGGCAGTCCGAAGAAGGCTTGGTCGATCTGTCCGGTGGTGACGCCCGCTTGGGATGTGACGCCGCTGATCCCGGTGGCCAGGATGCGGCTGACGAGTTCGATGCCGTCGTTGAAGTAGTAGCAGCTGGCCGTCGTCGTCTCAGACACGATCCGGCCGGTGTCGTCGAGGAGGACGAAGTTGGTCTTGGACCCGCCTCCGTCGACTCCGAGGAACAGAGCCATCGTCACCGACCGCCGTTCGTGTGCTCGTCGTCCGAGGGAGCCAAGGGGTGGATCGTGACTCCCTTGACGACGCGGTTGACGGTCCCGTTCGGGAACGGGTTGTCGGGAGTGAGCCCGAGTGCGACGGAGAACGAGAGACCGAGCAGCTGCGCGATGACGATGTAGGCGACGGCGAGGAACGCATCGTTCACCCCCGTCAGCTCAGCGAGGACCCAGTTCCGGCCGTCCTCGTCGGGCATCGGCTCGGAGGAGATGGCGATGACGTGATCTGCCCCGAGGGTGGAACGAATCTCCGTGACGATGTCCTGGTCGTATCGACGGGTGTAGGTGTCGGAGGACATGTAGACCAGCGTCAGAGTCCTGTCGTTGAGGACGGCCTTCGGGCCGTGGCGGAATCCGAGAGCCGAGTCGTAGTAGGTGACGATCCGGCCGGCTGTCAGCTCGAGCAGTTTCAGGGCGGATTCGCGTGCCAGACCCGTGAGGGGGCCGCTGCCGAGGTAGATGACTCGCTCGTACGAGGCGCCGGCGAGCTGTCGGAGCTCGTCCTGACGGTGGGTCACGATGTTCTCGACGGTGCGTGCCAGTGCGGTCACGGCGCGGTCGTCGTCTCCGCCGAAGATCAGCAGGGTGGAAAGCAGCATTGAGGTGAAGCTCGAGGTCATGGCGAAGCCCTCGTCGTTCGCCCTCGTGGGCATCAGGACGATCTTCGACTTCGGGTCGTCCTGGTGCTGCCTGTAGAGGCTGCCCGCTTGGTCGCAGGTGATGATGAGGTGGTGCACGTCGGTGAGGACGTCGTCTGCCAAGACTGTCGCGGCCGTGCTTTCCGGGCTGTTGCCGGATCGTGCGTAGGACACCAGGAGGGTGGGAAGGTCCTCTCCCAGGTACTGGTGCGGGTTGGAGACGATGTCTGTAGTCGCGACGGAGTCGACCCGTCGTCCAAGGAGCTTCGTGAGCGCCGGCGCGGCGGTGTCCCCGACGAACGCGGATGTTCCTGCCCCGGTGAGGATGATGCGCAGCTGCGGGTTGGCCAGCAGTGGCGTGAGGAAGGCGTCGAGGTCGGGACGCTGGCCGGTGATCTTTTGTGCTGCTTCAAGCCAGACATCAGGCTGCCGTGAGATCTCGCGAGCGGTGGCCGAGGCGTGGATCGGGGTGATCGTGTCAGACATGAAGTGCTCCAGTGGGGGTGAGAGAGACATCGCTGTTCTCGGCCGGGAAGCAGGCCTGGGAGTACGGGCGAAGGGAGTCGCGGATCGCGTCCAGAATGAGGTCGCGGGGGTGCGGGCGGAGCTTGCCGGCGCGAACGCGGGCGTACTGGTCAGGCATGTACTGACTGATGAGCGGCAGAGGGATCTCGAGGTGCGACAGGTTGTCGTACAGTCGCGATTCGGCAGCTACAACGTCTTCGTCTGGCCAGTAGTAGCGCAAGCGGTCGCTGTAGCTGAAGCGGCGAGCGATGCGTTGCTGCTCCGGTGTGCCCTCGTAGTAACCCTCCCAGTAGCCGGGCTTCTCAAGCATCCGGCGTTCCAGCACCTCGATCAGGTTTGAACGGTCTGCAGCAGGCACAAGCTCGTCCTCGATGTTGGCGAGGGCGAACAAGCCCTGACGCATCGCGAAGGTCAGGCCTGGTCCGACCTTGAGAATCGCCCAGTGGTCCTCGACCAGCTCGGTCAGGCGCGCGGTCTCCTGGTAGTCAGTGGAATGCGCCTCGAAGACCAGCCCCGGTTCATTGTCAAGGACCCTGCGAAGATCCACCGTGCCGGCACGGTGGTAGTCGATGACTCGCAGGTGATCGAACTCGACGGCAGGCTGCACGACGAGAGCGATGATGCGGGGCCAGATGTTGTCGAGAGCGACGTCGGCGAATGCTTGGCGGTGTCGCTCGAGAGTGGCCCGAGCGGCGTCAGGAGATGTGGGAACCAGATCGCCAAGAGTCTCGTGAGCGCCACCAGGCACGGGTACCTCTGTGCCGATGACGTAGAGGATGTCGTCCGCTCGCCCTGACGCCTGGGCTGCGTCCTCGGCGACGCGAAGAAGCCGAGCAGTGCGCTCAGCGACCAGGTCGTCACCAAGAGGTGCGGGATCGCCTGCGCATGACATGCTGCAGTCGAGGTGGATTTTGGTGTAGCCGGCTTCGACGTAGGCGCGGACGAGGCCCTCGGCATTGAGCATGGCTTCTTCTGCGTCGAGCTTCTGCCAGCGGTTCGGCCCCAGATGGTCACCGCCCAAGACAAGACGGTCACGAGCGAAGCCCAGATCGTCAGCGAGGGCGAACACGAGTTCGCGGAAGTCGACGGGACGCATGCCGGTGTACCCACCGAACTGATCGACCTGGTTGGACGTGGCTTCGATTAGAAGATACGAATCATCCTCCAGAGCCTGCAGGATCGACGCTTCAAGAACGGCTGGGTGGGCCGAACACACCGCGTAAATTCCTACTGCCTTACCCGCCTTGTGTTCGCGGATGGTGTTCCACAAGTGATTGACCACGGTGCTCCTTACTGACATCGCGCGGGGCGCCTTGGGGCGCCGCCGGCAGATTCGCTAAAAACGGTTTGCGTTGCTGACGACCGGCAGAGCTGGTCGATGTTCATCGGCCGACTCGGCGACGAGGCGGCAAATTCGAGTAACGGTCCGGGAGATGGCGTCGCGCCCGTCCGCGATGTAGATGCGCGGGTCGTGGACGTCTGACTCATCTAAGAGTCGTTGGCGTACAGCGTCGGTGAACGCCACGTTCAGGGCTGTCCCGACGTTGATCTTTCGGATGCCTGCTGACACGGCTGCTCGTAGGGTCGTGTCCGAGACACCGGATGACCCGTGAAGGACCAGGGGGACACCCACGGCCTCTTCCAAGCGGCCGATGAGGTCGACGTCGATGGAGGCGCTGGCGGACGTCATGGCGTGAGAACTGCCAACGGCCACGGCAAGCGCATCGATGGAGGTGCCCGCGACGTACTCGCGAGCTTCGCCAGGATCGGTGCGAACCAAGGGGGAATGAGCCCCGTTCTTACCCCCGATCTCGCCCAGCTCGCCCTCGACCCAGAGCCCGTGACTGTGCGCCCGCTGGGCCGCATCCAGAGTCAGCTCGATGTTCGACAGGTACGGGTGGTGGGCGGCGTCGATCATGATGGAACTGACACCGAGACCGGCCGCTTCGGCAATACCTTGCGAGATGAGTGCCGAGTCCTGAAAGTGGTCCAGGTGCAGCGAGATCGGCGCCGAAGAGGACGACGCAATGCTGGCGCAGGCCAAAAGCAGAGGCCGCATATTCCTCTTGTGAAAACCGATTGCGTTCTCGCTCACCTGCAGGATCGCTCCGGAGCCGGCTTGCTCGACGCCTTCCACGATGGCCTCGACATGCTCCAGCGTGACGGCGTTGAAGCTCGCGATCGCGCTATGACGAGTGATCGCGCCTTCGATTAGTCCACGGGTGGTGACGAGTGCCATAGGCAGATACTGCGATTAAGTGAGCGAAGTAATCAATCTGCGGGGCATAATCCGATTGAAGTGATCATTTTTGTTGATCGGTTGACGAGTAAGGAGTGACAGTCGTGAGCAAGCAGTACCTGGACCAGTCATCACCGAGGGCTGTTTCTAGCAAGCGAAGCGAGCGGATGCGGCGGATCCTGTCCCTCCTGCACGAGCACACCAGTCGGAGCCTCGGGGACCTCGCGCGAGACCTCAGCGTGTCCGAGGCAACACTTCGTCGCGATCTCGCCGAATTGGATGAGCAGGGCCAGCTCGTGCGGACCCATGGGGGAGCCCGGGAGAGGAACTCTCAACCAGAGATCCCCGTCCGGCTCCGCAATACGAGCTACAAGCGAGAGAAGCAGTACATCGCGCGACGAACCGTGGACCTCATTCCGACGGGCCCTTATGCGCTGGCTCTCAGCGGTGGCACTACGACGGCCGAAGTCGCTCGCGGGCTTCGGCACCGAGCGGGCCTGACGATTGTCACAAATTCTTTGACGATCGCCATGGAGTGCGCCACCTGGCCACGACTCAAAGTGATCATGACCGGGGGGGTAGTCCGCCAGAGCTCCTTCGAAGCAGTCGGATCCCTCTCGGAGGGTGCCTTTCGTGGCATCAATGTCGGAACCTGCATCTTGGGGACAGATGGCATCAGCGCTACCGGAGGCGTCACCACTCACGACGAGACGGAGGCCCGGACGAACCACGCCATGGTGGAGAACGCGGGTCGAGTCATCGTCGTGGCGGATGGCTCCAAGATCGGTCGAGCGACCCTGGCCAAGATGGCCGACATCTCCGAGGTCGACGATCTCGTGACGGACTCGTCCGCCGACCCTGAAGCGCTCAAGCTAATCGCTGGCGCAGGAGTTGAGGTGCACGTGGTGGAGCTGGCCATTTCCCTGGTCGATGAGCCGTAAAGTCACTCAATCGGCGCCCCAGGAGTCGCGAGCCAAAATTGATCGGTTCCGGCCTGGTCCCGGTGTGAGGTCAGATCGGAGTGCCGCAACCCCGGATCGGTCCGAAACACAGTTCTGAACTGGTCCGCGCTTCCGGGACAGCCGCCTAAGCGTTGTCCGATAGACGGTCGCTTATCGAGGCGGTGCGAAGGCCGTTTCTTCTTCCTGAGGGAAGGTCGCTGCTGCACCCCGCAGTGGTGCCAGGGCTGAGGGGTGTATCTGTTTTGTGCCGGAGGTGTGGGTGCGGACGGTGTGGCCGCCCCACCAGGTGCGGAATTGCTCGCTTCGGGTGGCGAGGTCGCCGACGAGGGCGGCGAGGGCTCGATCTTCCAAGTCGTGTCCGGCGAGCAAACGCAGGGAGGACACTGCACCACGCGCGCTGACGTCCCAATCGGAGTGGAACTTCTGCGATCGAGGATCGAGGAACAGGTAGCGGTAGTGGTTCAGCGGCGCCCCGTGCTCTGGAAAGAGTTCTGGGAACAGGGCGCGTCCGAGCGCATTAGAGGCCACCGGGTCACCGAGTCGATCGAAGGCGAGTGCGGGGACGTCCCGCATGGTGTCTAGGAGCTGCCCGATCCGGGGTGACACCCTTGTCACGGGTTTCTTGCGTGGTGCCCGGGTGGGTCCGGCGGCGTGGGCGAGGTCGATGAGGTGCGTCGTCTCGGCCTCGTCGAGGTGGAGGGCGCGCACGAGTGCATAGAGGACGCTCTCGGATACTCCGCGGAGGTCGCCACGTTCCATACGGGTGTAGTACGCGGTGCTCACGCCGGTGAGTTGCGCAACTTCCTCTCGGCGCAGGCCCGGGACGCGGCTTTCTCCGCCGTACAGGGTGACCCCTGCTCTTTCAGGAGTGATGCGCCCGCGGAGCGCGGTGAGGAATTCCTGAACTTCGAGCCTCGGGTCCATGCTCCTGACGCTAGACCCGGCGGGCGGAAACCGGGAGTCACCAGCATTCGCCCTCAGCGGGCGGGTCGGCTAGCAGGAGTGGGAGTGACTGCTGGTGACTCCCGCGGTTCCGCAATGGCTACCTAGCGTGGACTCATGACCACTTCGAAATTCACCCTGAACAACGGCATCGAGATCCCGGCCATTGGCCTTGGGGTATTCCAGACTTTACCGGACGAGACGGTCGCGGCCGTCGTGTCCGCCCTTCGAACTGGCTATCGACACATCGACACAGCGGCCGCGTACGGCAGCGAGCGCGAAGTCGGCCAGGGAATTCGTGACTCTAGTGTGCTGCGGAAGGACGTCTTCATCGAGTCGAAGGTGTGGATCAGCGACTTCGGCTACGGGGAGACTTTGCATGCGTTCGAGAAGAGCGCCGGCAAGCTAGGCGTGGACACGATCGATCTGTTGATCCTCCACAGCCCCCTTCCTTCAGACTTTGAGAAGACGGTCGGCGCGTACAAAGCGCTTGAGGATCTGCTCGCGAAGCGGAAGGTTCGAGCGATCGGCGTGAGCAACTTCATTATCGAACATCTCACCCGCCTGCTCGAGCAGACCGACATCGTGCCGGCTGTGAACCAGATCGAGCTGCACCCCTACTTCCAGCAGAAGG
>NZ_LMLG01000006.1:129788-168968 GCF_001421865.1 Frigoribacterium sp. Leaf44 | reverse complement strand
AACTTCCTACGGTGAGTCCGCAAAGCGTAGCTTCGATGAACCCGTGATCCTTGCCATCGGCGAGAAGTACGGCAAGTCGGCCGCTCAGGTGATGCTCCGCTGGCACTTCCAGAAGGAGGTGCAGGTGATCCCGAAGTCCACCAGGGCGGAACGGATCGCAGAGAACTTCGATGTGTTCGACTTCGAGCTCGCTGCGGGTGAGATCGCGCAGCTCGACGCTCTGGACACTGGAGTTCGCGGTGGCCCCGAGCCTGAAGGAGTCACGGTCGCGACCTACGGTTTCGAGATCCCGGAGGCCTGAGCATCGTCCGCGGTGAGTGCCCGTCGAGTAGTTCTGAGCTAGCACCTGTTGTCGGCTCGACGCGGCAGATCAAGGCCTCGCTCGTCTTTATTGGCGTTCTTTGGCGTGCAAAAGCAGGAGATCGGCGAAGAACTGGTCGCCGTCGACCTCGAAGTGCACCTGTCGGCCAACGAACGCGAAGCCTGGTCCGAGCTCGCGGAGGGTATCCGCGATGCGGACGACCATGCGCTCTTCCAGCTCAAGCTCACTGGCGTCGCTGTCGATCGCGAGGAAATACAACGCGCAAGGATCACGAGTGATCTGCTGAGCGAGGTCAGATTCGACCGGCGCGAGAGTACCGGCATAATTGCTCGGTGCTGCAGCTTTTCGCTCGTGCAGTGGGTCTTGATCCCCGGACTCGCCTCCTCCGACCCCCGCGCCGCGCTCCCGATCGCCGGTGACGACGTCGAGGTGAAGGCACGCGCGTCGAAGTTGCTGAGCACCCTCGGCTTCGATGCGGTCGATGCCGGCACGCTGGCCGAGTCGTGGTGGTTCGAGCCGGAGTCCGCCGTGTACACCGCCCTGTATGCGGCCGCCGTCGACGCCGCGGCGGACGGCTCGCGGACGCCCGCCACCTCCGATCGTGTGCGGGCGCTCCTGACTTCGTCGTCCCGCGTCGACGTCGGGGCGCGGCAGTTCTGAGCCGAAACGGAATTGCCACTCCGGTTAGTGTTACTGTGGCTAACCGGAGTGAAGATTCCCTTTAACGACAGGAGACCCGTGACCACGTCCACGAAGCGCACGCACCATCAGGTGACGTTCCTCGTCCTCGCATTGGGAGTGGCGGCGTTCGCGCTGCTCCAGTCCCTCGTGATTCCGGCCTTGCCGACGATCCGTGAGGCGTTGGGCACGTCACAGACGAACGTGACGTGGGTCCTAACGGCTTACCTGCTCTCGGCGTCGATCTTCACGCCGATCATGGGCCGTCTCGGCGACATGTCGGGTAAGAAACGCGTCTTCGTTGTCGCACTGGTCGCCCTAGCGCTCGGATCTCTGCTGGCCGCCTTGGCCCCGTCCCTGGGAGTCATGATCGTCGCTCGCGTGATCCAGGGGGTCGGTGGGGGAGTGCTGCCGCTCGCCTTCGGAATCATCCGCGATGAGTTCCCCGGTGAGAAGGTCGGCGGCGCCGTCGGTCTGATCGCCGCGCTCTCCGCCATAGGCGCCGGATTCGGCATCGTCCTCGCCGGGCCGATCGTGTCGGCTCTCAGCTACCACTGGCTGTTCTGGTTCCCGATGATGATGGTCGTCGTCGCAGCGGTCGCGGCTCTGCTTCTCGTCCCCGAGAGTTCCGAGCGCAGTCCGGGCAGGATCAACTGGGGCGCCGCCACGCTGATGTCCGGCTGGCTGGTTGCTCTCCTCCTCGCTGTCAGCCAGGCCCCTGTGCGGGGCTGGATCTCGCTTCCCGTTCTCGGGCTTCTCGCGGCGGCCGTCGTGATCGGCGTCGTGTGGGTAGTCGTCGAGAAGCGCAGCCCGAATCCGTTGATCGACATGCGGATGATGGGGGTCCGCTCTGTGTGGACTACCAATCTCGTCGCCCTTCTCTTCGGTATCGCGATGTACGCGATGCTCGGCTTCCTCCCGACGTTCCTGCAGACTCCGTCGAGCGCCGGATACGGGTTCGGAGCGACCGTCACCCTGTCTGGCGTGATGCTGCTCCCCAATGCGCTGATGATGTTCCTGGTGGGCCTGGTCGCCGGACGCCTGGCTCAGCGGTTCGGCTCACGCCTCGTCCTCGTATTCGGAACGGTCATCTCTCTCGTCGGCCTGCTCACGCTGGCCCTGGCGCACACGGAGGTATGGGAGATCGTCGTCGCGACCGCGCTCACCGGAATCGGCTTCGGGTTGGCGTTCTCCTCAATGTCGAACATCATCGTGAGCGCCGTCCCCAGGGAGCAGACCGGCGTCGCGAGCGGCATGAACGCCAACATCCGTACCATCGGCGGTTCGCTCGGCGCGGCGGTCATGGCGAGCATCGTCGCGTCGGGTGGTGAGACCGCCGGCTTCCCCGCCGAGTCCGGCTACACCGCAGGCTTCCTCGTTCTGGCCGGTGCCATGCTCCTGGCCGGCGTCGCGGGCTTCTTCATCCCCCGCATCACGCGCCACGTCGTCGGCTCGCACCTCGAGGAGCCCCCCGTGCAGCTGCGGCATGCGGAAGTGGCGATGGTCGCCGGCGGTACCGTCGTCGGGGACGAGTCCGAGTAATGGCACCGAGCGTGCCGTACCACCACCCGCGAGGGAGCACGAGATGACAACTCCGACCAGCACCGGCGGCGACCGCGAGCACGTCGAGCCCCGAGCTCTGCGCCGCGACGCGGCGGAGAACCGCCAGCGTCTCCTCGACGCCGCGCGCGAGGTCTTCGCGGACCACGGGCTCGACGCCGGAGTGGAGGAGATCGCCCAGATGGCGGGAGTGGGGGTCGGCACGCTCTACCGGCGGTTCCCCACGAAAGACGCACTAATCGCGGAACTCGTGCACGAGTTCATGGAGCAAGTCGTCACGCTTGCGCGCAGAGCGCGGACGGCCCCCGGCGGACGCGGACTCGAGCAATTCGTTTACGCACTCGGCGAGGTCCAGTCAGCGAACCGAGGCTGCCTAGCCAGGATCTGGAGCGATGAGAACAGCGCCACCCTGCGCCAGGAGTATCGGGTCCTGATCGCGGATCTGCTGGAAGACGCCACCAACCACGGCACCGTCCGCGCGGACGCCGCAGTAACCGACTTGGACCTGCTCTTCTGGGCCCTCCGCGGGATCATCGAGACCACCGGAGCGCACGCGCCCGAGGCATGGCGGCGGCACGCAGCGATCCACCTCGCCGGCCTCCGCGCCTCCGCCGGAGAACTGGCACTCCCGCCCGTCGACGAGGACGTGGTCGCCCGCTCGCGCGAGTCCCTGCTGCAGCGCAGCGGGGATCGAGACCGACTGACCGAAGGAGACGTATGACCACCGGCAAACAGATGATCCTCGGAATGCACCTGGGCAACGGCTACGGGTCGCAGACCTCGGCATGGCGCGCCCCCGGCGTGGATCCGGCGAACTACACCAGCTTCGACGCCCAGGTGCGCTACGCCCAGGCCGCGGAGCGGGGCAAGTTCGCGTTCTTGTTCCTCCCCGACTTCCTCGGTGAACAGCGCGACCTGAGCCGCGAATCACTCATGATCACGCTCGACCCGATGCTGACCCTCGCCGCCATCGCCCGTGAGACATCGCACATTGGCCTCGTCGCGACCGGCTCCACCACCTTCACAGAACCGTTCAATCTGGCACGCCAATTCAAAGCCCTCGACATCATGAGCCACGGCAGAGCCGGGTGGAACGCCGTCACCACGAGCGATCCCGCCGCCGCTGCGAACTACGGCAAGACGATCGCCCCGCGTCCCGAGCGGTATCAGCGCGCCCACGAGACAATTCAGATCGTCCAAGCGCTCTGGGGCAGCTGGGAACAGGACGCATGGCTGAAAGACACCGCCAGTGGTCGCTTCGCCGACAACGCAAAGATCCGGCCGATCAACTTGCAGGGCGAGTACGTCGCCTCGCGGGGACCGCTGCCCCTCCCTCCCTCCGAGCAGGGCCAACCCGTCATCTTCTCCGCCGGCGGCGGAGCGAACGGAGCTGAGATCGCCGGTCGGTACGCCAATGGCGTCGTCGGCGCCGTCTTCACGGTCGACGACGCCAGGGAGCAGCGCGAGGCGCTGCGGGAGGCCGCGCGCCGGGCGGGCCGGAACCCCGATGAGGTGAAGTTCTTCGCCGGAGTCATGCCTGCGATCGCCGCGACGAAGCGCGAGGCGCTTGACCGTCGGGTGGCGCTGGGCGAGCTGACCGTCGCCGACCGAGTGCCGTATCTGAGTGCGATGCTCAGCCTGCCGGTTCCCCTGACCC
Source organism: Frigoribacterium sp. Leaf44 (assembly GCF_001421865.1). Lineage (NCBI taxonomy): Bacteria > Bacillati > Actinomycetota > Actinomycetes > Micrococcales > Microbacteriaceae > Frigoribacterium > Frigoribacterium sp. Leaf44. The sequence goes on along the minus strand of NZ_LMLG01000006.1, from coordinate 164,751 downwards.
TCGAGCAGCTCGACTTGCCTCTCACAGCGGCGCAGCTCGCTTCGGCGCGTCCAAATCCCTACGACCCGAGGTCGGCACGTGCGCTCGAGGTTGCTCGTGAAGGGTGGACGATCCGCGATGTCCTCGCGCACGGGGTCATCGACTACCACCCGACCCCGGTCGGGCCGGCCTCCGTCACCGCGGACCATCTGCAGGAGTGGTTCGAGGCAGACGCCTGCGACGGCTTCTGGGTCTCGATCGACGTAAACGAAGACGGCATCGACACGTTCGTCGACGAGGTCGTCCCGATCCTGCAGCAACGCGGGCTCTACCACGACGACTACGAGGGAAATACGCTGCGCGATCACCTCTCCGCTCCTGCCCAGTACGGACTTGATCCACGGCTGGCATCGGCCACCAGCTGAGCGGGGAGCGCCAGGAGACCTAGGCCTAAGCACTGACCAGCGGGGTGGCCACGGAATCGAGAGCCCCTGGGTCGAGGGCGTAGTACGCCTAGATGTTTCGCTTGTCACGGGTGAGGGTGCCCGCGTCAACGAGCACTTTCAGGTCAGAGGTGTGAGTAGACGGCCCGCACTTTGATCTGCTGGAAGTCGGCGATGAGGGCGCCAATTTGGGCATGAATGTCGTCCCACTCCGGGTCAGCGTCTTGCTCAGCAAGCTTTTCATCGCTGATGAACCACTCCATGGCCCACATGGTGTCTGCATCGTCTTCGTCGCGAGCGATGATGCATTTGTCGACCGCGGGGGAACGCTCGCTCATCTGCGCGCAGAGGGCGAAAAGCTCTTCCCCCTTGCCTGGCTTAGCGGTGAATCGAAGCACTTTTCCGGGCTGGGTGGGATCGATCATGACTGTTCTCCATTCAAGAGGGTTGCTGTTGTGTGAGGGGTTTGACTGTTCAGGACGAGAGCGCTGCGGAACATCTGGTCCAGGTGATCAAGAGCTGCTGCGGCGTCATCCCGCATTCGTGTCGCCGTTTCCTGGGGCGAACTGGCATCGATGACGGCACGGCCAACCGCGTCGGTGATGCTCTGCACGACTGAGACCAGAGCCGCGGCGTGCGCTTGGGCGACAACGGTATGGATGCCCGGGTCTGTCTCCAGGAGAGCGACCGTGAGGTGTTGCGCTTGCTCCTCACGGAGCTCGAGCGCGAAGCGCCGCAGAGTGCCGCTCTGCAGGCACAGGGCGGGGAACTCGCCCCGCGCAAGCCGCGGCTGCTCCTCGAGGTAGAACTCGATAGCGGACATCACTAAAGGTCGGATCGCGTCCGCGGGGCTCTGGCCATCCGATCGGTTGAGGACGGCCCGCCCGTATAACCCCCTGTACTCGTCTGCGCGATCCAGCACGAGGTCCGGTTTCGATGGGAAGTAGTTGTAGACGGTCTGGTCGGACACGTCTGCGGCTCGGGCAACGTCCGCCATCGACACCGCATCGAAGCCGCGTTCCGCGAACAACGCCGCAGCTGTGTCGGCGATGTGCTCCCGTTGCTGCGCCTTTTTCCGTTCTCGAAGTCCCTGCTGGCTACCCATAAATCGAAACTAGCACATTCGTGGATTGCGCCTATAGTTCGAGTGACTACACAATTAGGTACACCAGCAGAAAGGCTCGAGAAAGATGACAACGACACAGGACGCCGTGACGACGAATACCCCTAAGGTGCTCGTGTCTGGTGCTGGATTTGCAGGTCTGACGGCAGCGTTTTGGATGCACCGGCTCGGCTACCAGGTCACCATCGTGGAACGAGGGGCCGGTCTAAAGCGGGGGGGTACGCCTGTAGACATCAAGGACGACACCGTCGGCATTGCGGAGCGAATGGGGATCCTCGAAGCGATTCGCGCGAAGAGCCTGCCGCCGCGCCGGACCGAATTCACGAACCTCAATGGCGGAACCGACGTTCTCCTCGAGGCCGAGCAAGCGCTGGCTGACGACGAGGAGTGCGAGTACGAAATTCCTCGCGATGACCTCCTCGACATCCTTAACGGAGCTGTTGAAGGGAACGTCGAAGTGCGCTTCAACGACTCCATCACTGAGCTGACCGACGGCCCGGATGGCGTGCGGGCCTCCTTCCGAGAAGGAGCCGATAGCGACTTCGACCTCATTCTGGGTTGCGATGGCAATCACTCCAACGTTCGGAAACTCCGCTTTGGGCCAGAAGTGGACTTCACCCACTTCCTTCACAACTACTTCACGGTCACGATCGTGGATGAGTCCCTCATCCCCCGAGACACCACCCGCATTCTCAGCACGCCCGGTAGGACCCTGATGCTGAACGCCTATGAGGACAAGACCGACATCGGATTCCTGTTCCACTCGGATGAAAAGCTCGCCTACGACTACCACGACGAGCAGGAGCAGAAAGACATCGTGCGCGCCGCATTCGTCGATGCGGGCCCCCAGTTCACGGCCTTCCTCGACAAGGGCCTGAGCGCGGACTCCTTCTACTTTGACGAGCTCACGCAAACCAGAATGGAGCATTGGTCAAGCGGTCGAGTGGGACTGGTGGGTGATGCTGGCTACTGCGCATCTCCTGCCGCCGGCATGGGGGGTTCGCTGGCAATCATTGGCGCCACCGCCCTCTACGACGCATTCGTCAGCACAAACGGCGACATCGACGCCGGCTTCGCCGAGTATGAAAAGCAGCTTCGGCCCGTCGTCGAGCAGATTCAGGCCATGGCTGTGAACTTCGGCCTAGCCACCTTCTTCCCCGAAACAGACGAAGCCATTCGTGCACGCAACAGCATGCTTTCCGCCAACTAAGTCCGCGGGCCGGGAACCGTTGGCTTGGCTCAGCGCATGAACGTTCTGGATCAGGCGGACCAGGGAGATGCGTCGCCTGATGTCGGCGTCTACGCCACCGTCGGTCACGACGAGCGCTCCTCGGAAACGCTCGTCAGGTCGATGCGCGAGCGCTTGTCACGCGAAGTGAAGCGCAGGTTGACCCTTGCGACACATGCAGAGCCGGAGCTTCGTCTCTGGGAGGCGGTATCTCGCGAGGTCGAATCCTTGTGGTCGCGTCCACGCCGGCAAGCTGTTGGTGTCGACACGAACCTCGTGACGCTGTCGCAAGACGAGCAAGTGGCCGTTGCCCTTGCTCTTGACCTCCAGCTGGCCGGACTGTCGATCCATGAACGGCTCATCCGTAGCTCAATAGGCGGTGACGCGCGCTCTACAGTCACCGACTCGGCGAAGGACAAGGAAGAGGAGGAAACCCAAGTTGGCTTAGCGGATCCTCACGGCCGTGCGTTCGCTGTCCTGGCCGGCGACGTCGCTCTCCACGCCGCCCGAGTGCTCATGAGGTCGGTCCAATCGATTGGTCACACCGATCAATTGGGTACCGATCTCGACGAGGCAACGGCGCGTCTTCTGGGTGTGATTACAGGCTCAGGGCATGGGCCCTGAAGGTGGAACGTCACTGAAGCGGAGAGCGATCAATGCCGGTCGGAATGTTTGGACGGGCGAGTCCCTCACCACCCCTCGCCTTCTCACGTGCCGGCTGCGCGCTGAGCGACTCATTGTGGCGGTATGGCATCACTACCGAGACGTTCAAAAACGATCGATTCCGGCTGGACTGGCCGCGGGGGTACTCCTGGCAGGCCTGACACGGCACCCGGTTCTAAGTCAGGCTTCGAACCGGTCTTCGTTTTTCGGGACCATAAGGGCGCCGATTGGGACGCTGGTCAGATATGTCTGACAACCCGTCCCCGACTGGGCGCCTAGGGCATGGGCCGGTGCTCAGTCAGTCCAGGATCGCCGTGGCCTCGACCTCAACGAGCACGTCCGGCTCGAAGAGGTAGTCCACCCCGATCAAAGATGCTGGCGGCATGGGCAGCGACAGGCCGATCTCCTCCGCGATCTCCGTGACACCGGCCATGAAGGCCTCAATCTTGGCCGGCTCCCAGTCGGTGACGTAGAAGGTCAGGCGGACGACGTCGTCGAATGTGGCGTCAGCGCTGGCCAGTCCTTCGTAGGTATTGCGGAGCGCCTGAGCAACCTGGCCGGCCAGGTCGCCAGGTGCCACCGGAGTCCCGTCCGGGGTCCGCGAGATCTGACCTGACACGTGAACGTGGCGGGTGCCGGTGCCGATCGCGACGTGGTGGTAGGGAGTGGGCTGCATCAGGGCTGTGGGTGAGCTGAGGTGCACGGTCATTTGTGTCTCCTGTCTAGGTGGTACCTCATGGATACCTGGTGCTCAGTGGTCACTTCAACGAGACTGGGTCTCGTGACGGATACCAAAAGCCCCACGACGGACCGATTCGAGATCGACGCGCCCCAGCGTGAGCTCCTAGATCAAGTGCTCGACAAATGGTCCCTACAAGTGCTCGATGAACTGTGCGAACGACCGTGCCGATTCAGCGAACTGCGCCGGCTCGTCCCGGCGGTGAAGCAGAAGTCGCTGACCTCGACACTGCGCCGACTTGAGCGCAACGGCGTGGTCGAGCGAGTTGTGCTCAGCACTCGACCCGTGGCAATCGAGTACCGCATCACGCCGCTGGGCAAGACTCTGCGAGAGCCGGTCGACGCGATTCTCGCGTGGGCACGCGACCAATTGCCCGCCATCCAGGAGGCGCGGCGCCGCTTTGACGACTAACCGCCCTAACCTGACGCGGCACCCGTCACAAACGATCGATTCCGGTGGACTCGGCCGACGGTCGGATCTGCCCGCCAGGAACGGCAACCGGTTCGAGACGGGCTTTCGAAGCGATCCGGATTTCTGGGAAGCCCGCAGACCGCGCGCCCGTTAGACGGTCGTTCATCGGGACACCATCTCAAGTTGTCCTAGGCCGGTTGAGGACGAGTGGGGGCCTGGCCTGCGTCTTCGCCCGTGCCCATCCCGCAAAATCCCCGGTGACGTAAATTTGAACGTTTGCTGCTTATCGGATACGCGCACGTGTCGACCTCTGGACAGAATACTGCAGCACAACGTGCTGGCCTGGCTGCGCTTGGTATCGATGATAAATACGTGCATGTTGATCACGGCTTGTCGGGCACGACCAGAGCCCGACCGGGCCTCTGCTAGGCCCTGGCCGAGTGCCATGCAGGCGACGTCTGCATCGTCACGATGCTCGACCGCCTTGCCCGGTAGCTGCGGGACGCGACCATTTTCGCCGGTGAGTAGCGAGCATGGCGAGGGCAACCCCGGCGGCCGCGAAGACGATCGATCACCGACATCAGTTTTGGACTGACCTATCGAGACAGCCGGCACCCCATAGCTGCGGGGGGAGTGGCTGCGCCCCACCGCTAAAAGGTGACCGATCGGCTACTGAGGCAGGAAGCGGGGATTCTCGGTTACTTGCCATACGGTGAGGAACAGTCAAAAAATTATGGCAACCTGAGGGAAGGCATTAGCCCATGAAAAAGATCGAACTTGCTTTCTCAAACTGCCATGGCATCCGCGAGTTGGCAGCCACCCTCGACTACCGACGTTCCCCGTCGGCGGCTATTTATGCCCCGAACGGGACCATGAAGACATCCTTTGCTCGGACCTTCCAAGACTTGGCCACCGGGGCAGAGACGCGAGACAACGTATTCCCTGATCGACTCACTGAACGCAAGATCGTTGACGAAACGGGGGCGTCTATCAATCCCGACGACGTGGTTGTGATTTTGTCCTACGACGAGGAGCTTGGGCCTACCGAACAGACCTCGACGCTTCTCGTCAACGCCGCACTCAGGAGGGAGTACGAGGGGCTCCAGGTAGAGCTTCTGCGGGTGCGCGATGAGCTGGGGGCGGCGCTCAAGACGCAAGCTAAGACCAAGCAAGACGTCTATAGCAACGTATCCCGCACCTTTACGAAGGAGCCAGACAGCTTTTTCACCGCGATGACCCGCATTTATGACGAACTCCTTGCCCAAGACGAAGGCCCGTTCACTGATGTTCCGTACGACGTCATTTTTAACGACCGAGTTCTTCCCCTGCTCCGCAAGCCTGAATTTCAGGACGCCCTCTCCGATTACGTCACCCGCCTCAATGAGCTTCTGGACGAGTCACGCTTCTTCGACCGCAAATCATTCAGCTACTACAACGCCACAATCGTGACTAAAAGCTTGGGCGACAACGGATTTTTCACCGCTCAACACGCTCTCCTGCTGCGTGGAGGGGAAGGGGAGCCGGTTGAGGTCCAGAACAGGGCAGACCTGGACTTCCTGATCAATGACGAGAAGAAAAAAATCAGTGACGACGCCGCCCTAACTAAAAAGCTCGAGGCATTAGAAAAGGCTCTAAATAAGAATGCCGACACGCGCTCTTTCTACGGCTACATCTCGGAGCATGTCGAACTCCTCCCCGAACTTCGAAATATTGACTTGTTCGAGGAGCGAGTGTGGAAGTCCTATCTGAAAACTCATCAGGCTCTTTACGAGCAGGTAGTAGATGTGTTTCGGAAAAGTGAGGTTCGTAAACGTGACATCGAGCAAGAGGCTGCGTCCCAAAGTACGCAATGGGAGAAAGTCATCCGCATATTCAATGACCGGTTCTTCGTGCCGTTCAGGTTGACCGCTCAAAACCGAAACCAGGTGGTGCTCGGGCAGGAAAAAGTACTGCGTCTTGGGTTCGAATTCGAGGAGGGGGCAGAACATGTCGGCGTAGAGCGAGCTGATCTACTTAAAGTATTGAGTAACGGCGAAAAGAAGGCGCTTTACATTCTGAACGTGCTTTTCGAAGTAGAAGCGAGGAAGAAATCTGCGAGGGACACCCTGTTCGTTATCGATGACCTAGCCGATTCGTTCGACTACAAAAACAAGTACGCGATTATTCATTACCTGAAAGAGATGTCCCAGCAGGACAAGTTCAAGTTGCTGATCTTGACTCACAACTTTGACTTCTTCCGGACCCTAGAAAGCCGGAAAGTAGTTCGCTACGACGGTTGCCTCATGGCCCAGCGCACGGATGAGAGGATCATCTTGGCCAAGGCTCAGGGGGTCAAAAATCCCTTCATTAAGGACTTCAAACCAAATTTCTTCGAGGACCGAATGAAACGGATTGCGTCGATTCCATTTATTCGAAATATCGCCGAGTACACTAAGGGGGAAGAAGACGCCGACTACCTAAAGCTCACCTCGTTGCTCCACTGGAAGCCAGAAACGTCGACTATCCTGCAGAGCGAATTGGATGCCATCTTCGGCCGCATATTTTCAGTTGAAGGAGCGTGGGCGTCACCGGATGAGTCAGTTGTGGATCTCATTCTCGCTGAAGCTAACGTTGCTCTGTCGGCACCTGAAGGAATCAACTTCGAGCACAAAATCGTTCTCTCCCTCGCCATTCGTCTTCGAGCCGAACAGCACATGATCGAGGCGGTAAACGACACTGCAGTGACGAATGCCATCGATTCGAATCAGACCCACAAGCTGTACGAGCTCTACGACAAGCTGGACGGGGACAATTCGGTGTCAAAAAATATTTTGGATGCAGTAGTCCTCATGACTCCAGAGAACATCCACGTCAACTCGTTCATGTACGAGCCAATCATCGACATGTCGGACTCGCATCTTCGCAAGTTGTACGCGGATGTCCTCACGCTTGCCGAAGGTTAGGCGAGACGGCGGTGAAGATTCTGCGTCGGCCGATTCCGACGCACCCGTTTACGGTGCCGCCGGCATCGGGACAGTTCGTTGTTTGCCAAGTCCGCCGGATGCGCTCGGCACGCCTTGGTGACGTCCTGTCGCCCCCCGAGCACGGCGGGGGTTTGTTTACTACTGCTATGCCCACGGGTGGGACGAGGCTGGCGACTGTTCATGGCTATCGCTGAGAGGAGAGCCTGAACAGCGCCGTTTCATGGATGATCCAGCACGAAGGCTAACTGTCAGAGTTCACGTGTCGACTACACCCAGAGTCGGACGGGTGGCCGTCGTGTCCGCGGGTACGTCCTTGGCATGCGCTAGTTCGTCAGGGGGTGCCGAAAGCGCTGATGCCGTGGCCGCAGAGGTCAACGCCCGGCGCCAGCCAACGCGATCAACGAGGTGCATGCCACGCTCCCTGAGGATCGCATCGTGACCTCGGTCGCACCCTGCTGAGCCAGAGAGTCGTCAGGGGCCGCGCGCAGCTCGGCTCCGGTCAGGCTAGCTCCAGGCTTACCGAGAGCTGCCGGGCGGTTCCTAATATGTCGGTGGGGTGGAGAAGTGCTCTCAATGACGGTCGGTGAACTGCAGAAGATTCAAGATGGCTGTTGCGGAGGTATTGCTTGCCCTCTCGGTCTTGTTGGTCTATACAGTAGACATGGAATATTTAACAGCGTCCGAGGTTATGACGGTTCGGCGTCGCATAGCTCGTCACATGGATGGCGTTGACTTTGGTTATGTTGAACCACTTCGACCAGACGCAATGGAGAGTGCTGTCGCCAGACAAAATGCTGGTTTTGGCGGTTCGCTAAAGTACAAAAAGGTAACCGAGGTGGCGGCCACCCTCTTTTATGGTCTGACCATGAATCATGCCTTCGAGAACGGTAACAAGCGGACAGCCCTCGTAAGTCTTCTTGTCCTTCTCAATAGAAATAAGATTCTGCTGGTCGAAACATCCGAAAAGGAACTGTACGAGTTTGCAAGACAAGTAGCTGGTCACGAATTGCCTCTTGGGCCTGGCGTTGTTCGAGGTTCGGATTCAGAGGTCATGGCAATAGCCAATTGGCTGTCAAAGAGAACGCGTCAATTGCAGCGAGGCGACAAGCATGTGCAATTCTCGGTACTAAAAAAACAGCTTGAGGCTCAAGGTTGTGTCTTTGACAAGCATAAAAATAACTACGTAAAAGTGCATCGAACCACAAGTGAGGGAAAATTTTCTCACAGAATGGGTTACCCCAAGAGTGACTTCAACGTGGGTTTCGCAGACGTAAAATTGGTACGACAACATCTGCATCTAGACGAGCCAAATGGTGTCGACTCAGCTGCGTTCTATGACGACCTTGAGCCAGTTGTGGACTTGTTCGTCAATGAATACCGACAAGTGCTGGACTGGCTTGCCGAGACTTGAGGACGGCAGCCGACGCCTGCATAGACGGGGGTTTGGGTCTGCCGCCTGATGCGCCGACCGACGCGTTCCAGACCTGCGTCAGCAACGTCTTCCTAGTTCCTAAGATGTCGCTGACTGACGTGCACTTCGGGCTCGAAATGACGGAGCGCGATCTTTTCCTCGACGGGTGCGTTAAAGACGCATGGAATGAGTCGTGTGAGTTACGTCCGGGTCGCGCAGTCCAAAGACTGGGACTGCGCGACCAAGGTGTCTAGTGCTGGGAGCGGCGTCGGCCCTTGAGGATGAAGGCCAGACCGGCCGCAACAGAAGAAGTCCCGCCAACCGTTTCGAAGGTGACCGTGCCTGCATTCGATCCCGTCCACGCAAGAACGCCACTAGCAGCAGCGTCAGTGTCGCCTGCCGGCGCCGGAGCCGCGACATAGTCGACCACGAGGCGGCCAGTCACGGCGGTGCCGTCGGTGCGCTCGGCGGCGGTGGTGAGGGGGGCCGGGTCGCCGACGAGGGTGGGGGAGGGGGTGCAGATGACCTGGCCCGTGGCGGGTTGGACCCGCCACGTGCCGTCGCCGTCGATTCGACCGCGTCACCAGCGACGGTGTCCAACCGGTACGACACCGGCGTCGCCATCCCGACGAAGTCTCGCTCGAGCGTGAACACCAGTTGGCTGCCGTCGACCGCCCAGGTACCCTCACCGGGGACCACCACGGTGGCGGCGTCGACACCGGAGGGGTCTACGAGACGGAGGGTGGCGGGGGAGACCGGCACCGCGCCTCCGTCGTTCTCGGTCACCGCGAGACGCTGGGGGATGCCCTGCTCACCGGTCGAGGTGTCGGGCCTCGCGACCTCGGTCACCGAAGGCGTCAGGGTGGAGGCGGCGGTCGCTCCGGCCGCGTCGGTCACCACGGAGGGCACCGGCGTCGCCGTTTCCATGGAGGCGGGCTCGAGCGTGAACGACACGGTGCCGGCGGTGCGGTCGAGCTCGTAACGTCCCTCACAGGGGACCACCACGACCGTGCCCTGGGAGTCCACCGTCGCACCGGCGGGAGTCTCGAGACGGGTGGTCGCGGGGTCGAGCGGCACGAGCGCGTACCCGCGGTGGCCACGACGGGTAGGGTTCGCTCGTCATGAGATGCGTGACATGTCGGCGTGATCTACGGTGGGCGTAGCTTGTGCTGGGCGGGCTCTGATCAGAGGAGAGATGCCGATGTTCGAGAACGAATTCCGCCGGGTCGGGTGAGCAGGCCATGTCACGCTACGAACTGCAATGGGCGCTCGTCCTGAACTGCTCCGTCATCGCTCTCTTCGCCGGTGTCCACGCTGTCGACCCCGAGGGGTCGGTCTTCTGGGGGCTCCTCTTCGTCGGCCTCATGATCGGGCAGATCGTCCAGGCGACACGGCCCGAGCGTCCCGCGAAAGCTGCGCAGCCCGAGGCGGACGAGGCGTCGGCGAGCAGCGAGTGAGGGCCACGAGAACACGGGCCGTGCTCGCTACATAAGCTGAGCAACACCTGTCGCCCACGCCTACCCTGGTGGGTATGACCGACCTCCCCGCCCGCACCCGTTTCGCCACCGTCGACGCCGAGCGCTCGGTCGCCTTCGCCGAGGCCGACCTCGAGGCCCCGAGGGAGTCGCAGGTCGTCGTGCGCATCCGCTACACGGGCGTCTGCGCGACGGACACCCACGGGTGGGCATCCGGCGGGCTCATCCCCGCCGCGGTGTTCGGCCACGAGTGGACCGGCACCGTCGTCGCCGCCGGCAGCCGGGTCACGACCGTCGCCGTGGGAGACCGCGTCGTCGCCAGTGTCGGCCCGCCCTGCGGCACCTGCGCCATGTGCCGCGCCGGACATCCCGAGCACTGCGACACCGCCTTCGCCGAGGCCAACGGCATCTCGCCCGACGCCCCCACCCACGGAGCCTTCGCCCAGCACGTCACCGTCCACGAACGCCGCGTCCAGCGTGCCCTCGACGGCCTCACCGACGAACAGCTCGGCCTCGTCGAACCCACCGCCGTCACCTTCCATGCCGTGCGCCGTGCCGGCCAGCGCCTCGGCTCGGTCGTCGTGGTCCAGGGCGCCGGCCCCATCGGCCTGCTCACCGCCCAGCACGCTCGCCACGCAGGCGCCGGAGCCGTCGTCATCGTCGAACCGATGGAGGCGCGGCGCGAGACCGCCCGCCGCCTCGGCTTCACCGACGTCCACGCTCCCGGCGACGCGTTCCGCGCCCGCGTCCTCGAGCTGACCGACGGACTCGGGGCGGACGTCCTCTACGAGTGCACCGGCGCCTTCTCGCTGTTCCAGTCGAGCGCCGAGCTGGTCCGCCGCGGCGGCACGCTCGCCCTGCTCGGCTACCCGATGACCACCTCGGAGGTGTCTTACGGCGACTGGCAGAGCCGCGAGCTGACGGTCGTCGGCAGCCTCGCCTACACGCACTCGGACTTCGTCGGCGCGATGCGCGCGCTGGCCGACGGCTCGGTCGAGGCGGGGCCGCTCATCACGGGGACGGTCGGCCTCGACGAGCTGCCGGGGTTGCTCGTGGAGCTCGACAGCGGCGAGACGCAGCACGCGAAGGTCCTCGTCGCCCCCAACGGGTAAGGGGGGTGCGACACTGCCGCGGAGCTTCGCATTGTCGCGTTCGCGTCCTGTCAGGATGACATCGAGCTCCGACACACGAGGAAAGCACAGAATGGCCGAGTCCCCATCGTCATCCGATGACGTCACGACCCCCGAGGATTCCGTCGAGCTCGCGCGACCGTCGACTCTTCTCTCCGCCACGACGTTGCACCTCGTTACGCCGCTTACGATCCAGGCGGGACTTCGTCTCATCGGCGTCAAGTGGGACGTCACGACAGATGTCACCAGCGGCCGGGGTCTCTATTGCTGGGTGCACGGCGCGACGCCGGGAGATGCCTTAACCTCTGGCGTGCTCTACATCGGCATAGCCGAGGGCATGGGCGGTCTTCGGAAAAGGACCGTCTACGAGGAGAGCGGCCGGGGAGGCGAGCACGCGCACGGCCTGGCGCTAGAACGAACGCAAGCGAGGGTCGTCATGGGTGGCGTCGACACTGCCGTCGCCGTCGATCTCGAATGGGTGGATGACCTCATCGCAAACGGTCTACTGTCGCCCAATGCACGCGCGCACATGAATGCCTGGCGTAAGAACAGGCCGACGAAGGATGTCGAGGAAGTCGCCATCCGCCTCGCCATCCATCTGGGCGACACCGGTGCTCCCGTCAACTCGTTCCACGCCGGCGCCTGGCGAAACGATCGCCCCGCCGACTGGGTGGCCTTCGCCATCGCGCGCGAGCTCACTCGTCGGCACGGGGGTGGCTGAGGCCAGCCACGCCGCAAAACCGCAGGAGGCGCTGGTCGCGTGACCCGCGCCTCCTCTGTTCACTGCTGGTCGGACACGCAGGCGTAGTCGTCGCCGAAGGCCTCGGTGACGCGGCGGATGGCCTCCGGGGTGCCCCACTGCTCGACGTGCTCGCAGGCGTGGTCGGCCCGGGACGCGTACATGCCGAACGCCCCGACGTCGACGTAGCCGTAGTCGTAGCGATCCGAGGGGCGTCCGCCGGCGCCGGGCTCGTCGGGCAGGTCGATGACGAAGCCGTCGGGGAAGCGCAGCTCGACCCCGTGCGGTGCACAGGCCGGGAGGGTCTCCGTCGTGAGGTCGGCCACGATCACCGGCTCGTACGTCGTGCAGTACGGGAGGCGCGCGTCGGACCCCGACAGCACGAGCGGCACGTCCGGGTCGGCCCGCACCGCGAGCACCAGCAGCACCGACACCACGAGCAGCGCGGTGACGATGCCGGCCAGGACCTTCATGAGGTGAACCTACCGCCGGATCGACGTGGGGCGATCGCGGGCGGAGCGGTGTTCCTGGGCATCACGTCAATCGACTGGCATCGACCGGCGCGAGCGTCCTAGCGTTTTCCCGACCGATCAGAACCGAGATGAAGGAGCAGTGCTTCTCATGACGAACTGGCTCCGCGCCCTCGCCCCGCTCGCCCTGACCACGATCGCCCTGGTCGTCTTCTTCACGGCCGACCGCACCGTCGGGATGCTCCTGATCGTGGCCGCCCTCGCCTCGGCGTTCCTCGCCGGCACGGGCGCCGGCCAGCCGAACCGCGCCTCCCGCGCCAGGCGCTACGCCGCGACGTCGAAGACGACGACCCGGGCGGACGCGTCGCCGAGATAACTCGCGACCGGCTGGTGCGAGGGGTGCGGCAGGTAGCCGTCGCGCGCCGCGGCGTCACGGAAGTGCACCACGAGCATCCAGTCGAAGCCGGCCTCGAGCTGCTCGGGGCTGACGCTCTCGCCACTCGACACCGACAGCACGCCGTCGATGCCGCTGAGGTGCTCGGTCGACAGCCGCGACGCCTGCTCGGCCACGTCGGCCGGGGCTCCCTCGGCCCACTCGACCAACACCACGTGCACGATCTCGTCCGTGTCGGCCATCCGCGCATCCCCTCGTCGTCGCCGCTCGTCGCGGCAGGTCACCCGATCCTGACACGGGCGGCGCCCCGGCGGTCGGCCCGGGCGACCACCGCACCACGCGGGAACGCAGGAGGCGCGGGTCACGCGACCCGCGCCTCCTGCGTTCCCGTCGTCGCGGCCTAGCGGCGGACGGCGTCGATCTTCAGCATGCGCGCGATGACCGAGTCGAGCTGGCTGTCGTCGAAGATCTTCTTCCAGTCGTCGCGGACGATCGACTCGCGGCCGTAGTCCATGGCGATGTGGCAGGCGTCGCTGAACGGGTTCGAGCCGCGCAGGCCGTTCGTCAGCGCGATCCAGGTGTGGCCGTAGAGCATCGCGCGAGCGGCCTCGTAGGGGACCCCGACGCCCCCGGGTCGCGCCTCCCGCCCGAGCGGCAGCTCGCCGAACGTCTCGGCGTCGGGCGGTCGGCCGTCCGCGAGGCCCTGGCCGCCCTCGAGATCCTCGGCATCGTCACGGTGCGTCCGGGCTCGGGCACCTACCTGCGCGACCAGACCTCGGAGTTGCTGCCGACCACCCTCAGCTGAGGTCTCATGTTGAACGCGGCACGCACGCGCGAGCTCATCGAGGTGCGGGGCGGGCTCGAGATTTAGGCGGCCGCCTACGCCGCCGAGCGGGCCACCGACGCCGACGTCGAGAAGCTGCGCGGTTACATCGAGGTGATGGCCGACTCGCTCGAGGACCTCGACGCGTTCCTCCAGGCCGACATCCGGTTCCACCTGCAGATCGCCGTCAGCGCCGACAATGTCGTGCTCAAGGACCTCCTGCAGAGCACCCGGTCGCTGCTGCGCCTCTGGGTCGAGCGCGGGCTCACCGAGAAGGACCAGGCCGAGGCCGCGTACCGCGAACACCGGGCCGTCTTCCGGGCGATCGAGGCCCGCGACCCGAACGCGGCGCTCGCGGCGATGCGCGACCACATGGCCACCGCCGCCGACCGGGTCCGGAGCGCCACGGTCGTCTAGGTCGTCGCCCCCGACGAGCGGGGCGACGTCGTCGCCGCCTCTGCTCGAGCGTCGGTCGGCACCGGCGCGACCGCACGAGAACGCAGGAGGCGCGGGTCACGCGACCCGCGCCTCCTGCGTTCCCTGCCGCTCGGGCCGGTCAGGCGCGACGGCGCAGGACGCGGTGCGCGAGGCCCGCGAGGGCGGCGCCGACGAGGGGTGCCACGAAGAAGACCCAGAGCTGGGCCAGCGCGTCGGGGCCGCCGTAGAGGGCCGCCGCCAGCGAGCGGGCCGGGTTCACCGACGTGTTGCTCACCGGGATGCTGATCAGGTGGATCAGCGTCAGGGTCAGGCCGATCGCCAAGGGTGCCAGGGCCTTGTACTCACTCTTGGCGGTTACCGAGAGGATCACGCCGACGAAGACGGCCGTCAGCACGATCTCTGTGACGAGCACGGCTCCGAGGCCGAAACCGCCGGGCGACGACGCACCGAAGCCGTTCGATGCGAAGCCCGACTCACGGGCCGCGGCGAAGTAGCCGGCGGGGCCGTCGGCGGCGACGAGCGCCACGACGCTGGCTCCGGCGGCCGCACCGACGAGCTGCGCCACGACGTAGCCGGGCACGCTCGCCCACGTGGTCCGGCCGGCCAGGGCGAAGCCGACCGTCACTGCTGGGTTGAAGTGGCCACCCGAGATGTGGCCGACGGCGTAGATGCCGGCCATCACGCTGAGGCCGAACGCCAGGGCCACGCCGAGGAAGCCGACACCGAGCGCGTTGCCGTCGTCCGGGAACGACGACGCGAACACGGCCGTGCCCACGCCTCCGACGACGAGGAGGAACGCCCCGAACGCCTCGGACGCGTACCGCGCGAGCGGCGTGTAGGTCTCGGCGTGCTGGGTGCGCTGTTCTTTCGTGGACCGGCTGGCGGGTGTGGTGCGAGGCATGGGGGACTCTCCGGTGTCGGGTTCGGACGGTGTCGGGGGGAAGGGGTCGGGTGGGGAGGGGTCGGGTTCGGAGGGGCGCGGCGGCTACTCGGCCGACGAGGTGAGGTTCTTCACCGTGTCGGAGGGCACCGGCGGGATGCCTCGCTTCACGCCCTTCAGGCCGACGGCGACGAGCACCGCGGTCACGACGGCGAAGACGGCGAACGTGATGAGCGCGGCGGCCCAGAGCGGGAGGGCCAGGGCCAGCAGGGCGACGGCGGTGCCGGCGAGGAGGATCACGGTGACGATCGCGAGCACGGCCCCGACGGCGAGCAGCACGGCGCCGGACCGCGCATCCCGTGCCCGGCCGGCGATCTCGTCGCGCGCCGACCGCAGTTCGGTGCGGACGGCCTTGATGAGGGGCTCGATCGCCCGGCTGCCGAGCTGGTCGCGGAACCTGCCCGCGAAGCCTGCGTCGGCCTGCTTCTCGTCGTCTGCGCTCATGGGGTGGTCCTTCTCTCGGCGGGGCCACTCGGGTCGGTGGCCGGGGATCGCTGTGCCGCGGTGCGGACACGCCGTGTCTCGGTGACACACCATTCGGACGCGAGCGGCAGCCCACCCGTCATCGACCTCCAGCGAGCTTCCAGCCTCGGGTCGACGGGCACTCGCGAAGCGGCCAGGCGGGGGACAGTGCGGGCCTGTCCGGTGGAGGGTGTGCGGCGTCGGGTGTCGGGCGGCGTGCGTGCGGTGTGCGGCGTCGGGCGACCGGCGTCCGGCAGGATGGCCTCGTGGCTCGACGCGAACCTCCCGTCATCCGCATCGTCGCGTCGACCAGCGCCGCGGTGCGCCAGGCCGACGGGCCCGACCGGTTCGCGCGCACCGACGCCGCCGTCGACCGACTGCGCGAGGGCGGACGCTCCCGCGAGGACGCCCTCTACCTGCTGTCGTCGTACTGGACCGGCGAGCACGGTCGACAGTCGTCGAGCCCCCGCACGCTGATAATCACCCTCGTGGTGACGCTGGTCGTCTGCATCGGTGCCGTCGTCGTCTTCGGCTCGACCGGCATCGTCTGGATCGCCGCCGTCTTCTTCGGCGGGGGACTGCTCGTGCGGGGGATCGTCGAGCTCTGGCGCCTCCACCGCAACTGGTACGGCTCGCGCGAGCGGCGCGCCGCCGTCCGCTCCCTCGTGGGCGTCGCCCTCGACGTCGTCGGCGTCTACCGCGACGGCTACCGCCTCCCCCGGGAGGCGCGTGCGGCCGACCGGCGCTGGTCCCGGTTCACGACGTCGAGGCCGTCACCACGACGACGGTGACCGGATGGCCTCGTGGCCGTCGCCCGGCTCGGCCAGGCGCCGACCGGCGTCGTCAGTCGACCAGGATGCGGAGGGCCTCGACGAGTGCGCGGTTGCCGGCGCGGAGAGCCGCGACCTCGGATTCGAGGGCGGTGAGGCGGCTGTCGGCGGGTGCGGGTGCGGAAGCCCGGTCCTGAGTGGGCTCGGGCTCCGGCTCCGGCAGTGGCTCGGCTTCGCTCTCGGGTGTCGGCTCGGGATCGGGGGCAGGATCGGATGCCGCCCAGGGGTCCTGCTCGGGCTGCGGTTCGGGCGCGGCCTCGGTCTGCGGCACGGCCGCGGTCTGCGGCCCGGCCTCGGCGTCGGGCTCGGGCTCGCTCGCGGGCTCCGGAGGTGCGGCGGGCTGCGGAGCGTCGATCGGTTCGTCGTCCGTGGGGGACTCGACCCGCGCCTCCTTGGTGGTCTTGACGACCTGCGAGAACTTCGGGCGGGGCTTGCGCTTCGGCTTGGCGGACTCGGGCGAGGCCTCGTCGACCCAGTCGCTGAGGGTCTGCCGCGGGACGTTGAACTCCTCCGCGACGACGGTGAGGACGTTGCGGTCGGTCGGGTTGGTCATCCGACGCTGCAGCACGCGGGCCGTCGCGGCCTCTCGCGTCTCGTCGTCGTACCACTCGTCGAAAGGCATGCTCCGATTCTAGGGACGCGTCCCTCCCTCCCCTCCCATGGACCTGTCATGACCGATTGACAGGACATAAAGACATGGATAGCCTCGTCCTGTCGCAGCGGCAGGGCGACGACCCGCACCGACGCGGGAAGCTGTAACCACAACCAATGGAGGAATCGTGGTCACCGACACATCGGGCAGTTCGCCCCGAGTAGCTCTTCCCGCCCTGGTCTCGGGCCCGCACACCAAGCGCCTCGGCACCGTCGCGGTCATCGCCACCTTCGGTGGCCTTCTCTTCGGCTACGACACGGGCGTGATCAACGGCGCGCTCGACTCGATGGAGGAGAGCCTCGGGCTCACGCCGGCCAGCGAGGGGGTCATGGTCTCGGCCATCCTCATCGGGGCCGCGGTCGGGGCGTTCTTCATCGGGCGCATCTCGGACGCCTTCGGGCGGAAGCCCACCATCAACACCCTCGCCATCCTGTTCTTCTTCGCCGCCCTCGCCTGCGTGCTCGCGCCCACGTGGGAGTTCCTCACCGGGGCACGGTTCTTCCTCGGCATCGCCGTCGGAGGGGCCTCGGTCACCGTTCCGGTGTTCCTCGCCGAACTCGCGCCCACCGAGCAGCGCGGCGGGCTCGTCAGCCGCAACGAGCTGATGATCGTCTCGGGGCAGCTCGCCGCCTTCACGATCAACGCCGTCATCGGCAGCGTCTGGGGCGAGCACGACAACGTGTGGCGCTACATGCTCTCCGTCGCGGTGCTGCCCGCGATCGCCCTCTTCATCGGCATGTTCCGCGTCCCCGAGAGCCCTCGCTGGCTCATCGCCAAGGGCCGCGACGACGACGCGCTCGCCGTCCTCAAGCAGATCCGCGCCGACGACCGGGCGGTGGCCGAGATGGCCGAGGTGCGCCTCCTCGCCGACGAGGAGAAAGAAGCCAAGAGCGCCCGCCTCGCCGACCTCATCGCCGCGCCCTGGCTCCGCAAGATCTTGTTCATCGGCATCGGCCTGGCCGTCGCACAGCAGCTGACGGGCATCAACTCGATCATGTACTACGGCACCCAGGTGCTGCAGCAGTCCGGGTTCTCGCAGAGCGGGGCCCTGATCGCCAACGTCGGGGCGGGCGTCATCGCCGTCGTCGCCATGCTCGTCGCCCTGCGCATCATCAACAAGGTCGGACGGCGCACGATGCTGATGGTCGGTTTCGCCGGCGTCGCGATCTTCCACCTGCTGATCGGCCTGTCGTCGCTGCTGATCCCCGAGGGGCTCGGCCGGGCCATCGTCGTCCTGATCTTCGTCATCGGCTTCGTCGGCACCATGCAGGGCACCATCGGCCCGCTCGTCTGGCTGATGCTCAGCGAGATCTTCCCCCTCAAGCTGCGTGGCGTCGGCATGGGGCTCACGGTGCTGATCCTCTGGCTGACCAACTTCGCCGTCAGCCTGCTCTTCCCGATCCTCGTCGCCGGCATCGGCATCTCGACGACGTTCTTCATCTTCGCGGTGCTCAACGCCGGGTCGTTCCTCTTCGCCGTCAAGAAGGTGCCCGAGACGAACGGGCGGTCGCTCGAGCAACTCGAAGAGGACTTCAGCACCGGTGCCATCTACGTCGTCAAGAACGGCAAGAAGTGACCGCGACCGCTCGCCTGGCTCCCGAAAGGACGACCACGTCATGACCGACCACAACGACAGCGCCCCCTACGAGGTCCTCACCATGGGCCGCGTCGGCGTCGACATCTATCCGCAGCAGTCCGGTGTTCCCCTAGAAGAGGTCGAGACCTTCAGCAAATCCGTCGGGGGAAGCGCGACCAACGTCGCCATCGCCGCCGCCCGGCACGGCCGCCGGTCCGCGGTGGTCACCCGCACCGGCGACGACCCCTTCGGCCGCTACATCGTCCGAGAGCTCGAGCGGCTCGGCGTCTCGACCCGGCTCGTCTCGACCGTCGACGGGCTGAACACCCCGGTCACGTTCTGCGAGATCTTCCCGCCCGACGACTTCCCGCTCTACTTCTACCGTCAGCCGAAGGCACCCGACCTCATGATCACCGCGGGCTCGCTCGACCTCGCCGCCGTCGAGAAGGCCACGGTCTTCTGGGCGACGGTCACCGGCCTCAGCGAAGAGCCGAGCAGGCAGGCGCACCACGTGGCCTGGCAGGCCCGGGGTCGTCGTCCACTGACGATCCTCGACCTCGACTACCGCCCCATGTTCTGGAAGAGCCCCGAGGTCGCCACTCGCGAGGTCGGGCGCGCCCTCGAGCACGTCACCGTCGCCGTCGGCAACCGCGAAGAGTGCGAGATCGCCGTGGGCGAGACCGAGCCCGAGCGGGCGGCCGACGCCCTCCTCGAACGAGGCGTCGAACTCGCCGTCGTCAAGCAGGGCCCCAAGGGCGTCCTCGCCAAGACGCGAGACGAACGGATCGAGGTGCCGGCCCACCTCGTCCAGGTCATCAACGGTCTGGGGTCGGGCGACGGGTTCGGGGGAGCCCTCTGCCACGGCCTCATCGAGGGATGGTCGCTCGACCGCACCCTGCGCTTCGCGAACGCGGCCGGGGGCATCGTCGCCACCCGGTTCGAGTGCTCCACCGCCATGCCCACGACCGACGAGGTCGAGGCCGTCCTCGAGGAGGCGCACCATGTCTGACCGCACCGCCCCGGTTCTCGACTTCGAGCGCCTCCGCACCCTCCGGGCCGCCGAACCGCACCGGGTGGCCGAGGTCCTGGCCGCCCGCACGCGGCCCGCCCCCTTGGCGGCCGACGGACGCCTCTTCATCGTCGCGGCGGACCACCCCGCCCGTGGTGCCCTCGGCGTCCGAGGCGACGCGACCGCCATGGCCGACCGCTACGACCTCCTCCGCCGACTCGTCGTCGCCCTCGGGCGACCCGGCGTCGACGGTGTGCTCGGCACTCCCGACATCCTCGAGGACCTCGCCCTGCTCGGAGCCCTCGACGGCAAGGTCGTCGTCGGCAGCATGAACCGCGGCGGGCTCCAGGGCGCCACGTTCGAGCTGGACGACCGCTTCACCGCGTACTCGGCCGCGTCGATCGCCGACTCCCGGTTCGACTTCGCGAAACTGCTCGTCCGCGTCGCCCTCGACGACCCCGGCACGGCCTCCACGCTCGCCGCCACGGCACGCGCGGTGACCGAGTCGGCCAGGCTGCGCCTCCCGATCATGCTCGAGCCCTTCATGAGCTCGTGGATCGACGGACGCGTGACCAACGACCTCACGGCCGACGCCGTCATCAAGTCGGTCGCCATCGCGTCGGGCCTCGGCGAATCCTCCGCCTACAGCTGGCTCAAGCTGCCCGTCGTCGACGACATGGAACGCGTGATGGCGGCGACGACCCTGCCCACGCTGCTGCTGGGGGGCGACCCCACCGTCGACCCGGCCGACACCTACGCCCGCTGGGCCGCGGCCCTCGCCCTCCCCGGCGTCCGCGGGCTCGTCGTCGGACGCACCCTGCTCTACCCGAGCGACGACGACGTCGCCGCCGCCGTGGACCACGCCGCCGGGCTCGTCCACCCACCCTCGACCACGAACGGATCGGCAGAACGATGACCAGCACCACCAGCACGCACACCGCCACCGCCACCGATCGCCCCCTGGTCGCGCACTGGATCGACAACGCCGAGGTGCCCGGCACGAGCGGCCGCACCGCCCCCGTCTACGACCCGGCCCTCGGGGTCGCGACGAAGGACGTCTCGCTCGCCGACGCCTCCGAGATCGATGCCGCCGTCGCCTCGGCACGACGGGCGTTCCCCGCCTGGCGCGACCTCTCGATCACGAAGCGTCAGCAGATCCTGTTCCGCTTCCGTGAGCTGCTGAACGAGCGCAAGGGCGAACTGGCCGAGATCCTCACGAGCGAACACGGCAAGGTGCTGAGCGACGCCCTCGGCGAGATCACCCGCGGCCTCGAGGTCGTCGAACTGGCGACCGGGTTCCCCCACCTGATCAAGGGCGAGTTCTCGCAGCAGGTGTCCACCGGGGTCGACGTCTACTCGACCAAGGCACCCCTCGGCGTGGTCGGCGTCATCAGCCCCTTCAACTTCCCGGCCATGGTGCCGATGTGGTTCTTCCCGATCGCGATCGCGGTCGGCAACACCGTCGTGTTGAAGCCGTCCGAGAAAGACCCGTCCAGCGCCATGTTCCTCGCCCGCCTCTTCGCCGAGGCCGGCTTGCCCGAGGGCGTGTTCAACGTCCTCCACGGCGACAAGGAGGCCGTCGACGGCCTGCTCGAGCACCCCGACGTCAAAGCCATCTCGTTCGTCGGGTCGACACCCATCGCCCGGTACATCTACGAGACCGCCGCCCGGCACGGCAAGCGCGTCCAGGCACTCGGCGGTGCCAAGAACCACATGCTCGTCCTGCCCGACGCCGACCTCGACCTCGTCGCCGACAGTGCGATCAACGCCGGATTCGGCTCGGCGGGCGAGCGCTGCATGGCGATCAGCGTGGTCGTCGCGGTCGAACCCGTGGCCGACGAACTGATCGAGAAGATCACCTCACGCATGGCCGGCCTCACCGTCGGCGACGGTCGCCGCAGCTGCGACATGGGCCCTCTCGTCACCGAGCAGCACCGGGACAAGGTCGCGAGCTACATCGACATCGCCCTCGCCGACGGAGCCGACGTCGTCGTCGACGGCCGGGGCGTCGACGTCGACGGTGAGGCCGACGGCTTCTGGCTCGGGCCCACCCTGATCGACAAGGTGCCGCTCACCAGCCGCGTCTACACCGAAGAGATCTTCGGGCCGGTGCTGTCGATCGTGCGCGTCGCGTCGTACGACGAGGGCGTCGCCCTCATCAACGCCGGGGCCTACGGCAACGGAACGGCGATCTTCACCAACGACGGAGGCGCGGCGCGGCGTTTCCAGGCCGAGATCGAGGTCGGGATGATCGGCATCAACGTGCCCATCCCGGTGCCCGTCGCGTACTACTCGTTCGGCGGCTTCAAGGACAGCATCTTCGGTTCGGACAAGGCCTACGGACGTCAGGGCTTCGAGTTCTACACCCGCGAGAAGGCGATCACGTCGCGCTGGCTGGACCCCAGCCACGGCGGCGTCGACCTGGGCTTCCCCCAGAACTGACCGCCCGCCCGATCTGTCCCCAGGCAGTACCCCCGTGGCCCCCGGGCCGCCCGCTCGATGATGAGGTGGACGACATGAACGACGACCCCCGCTGGTTCTTCCCGCGCGGCGACCTGACCCGCGACGGCTGGCAGACCGTCGTCGACGGCGACCTCGACGGTTGGCAGCACACCGGCCTGCGTGTCGGCGAGCTCGGTGACGGTGTCTCGTTGCCCCTCGCCGCCGGTGGGGTCGAGCGCATGGTCGTGCCGCTGGTCGGCGACGTCGTGGTCGAGTGGAGTGATGGCCGAGGTGGGTCGGGCACCGTCGAGCTCGCCGGGCGGGCGTCCGTCTTCGACGGGCCGGCCGACGTCGCCTACCTCGGCGTCCGGACGGAGGCGGTGGTCACCGGGAGCGGTCGGGTCGCGATCGCCGAGGCACCCGCCGACCAGGTGCTCGACGTGCAGGTGCTCCGTCGTGACGACATCCCCGTCGAGATCCGCGGCGCCGGTCGATCGACCCGCCAGGTGCACAACTTCGGCACCCCGGACGGGTTGCACGCCCAGAAGCTCATCGTCTGCGAGGTCGTGACGCCCGCCGAGAACTGGTCGTCGTACCCTCCGCACAAGCACGACGACGGGGTGCCCGGTACCGAGTCCCGCCTCGAAGAGATCTACTACTTCGAATCCGCCGTCGGCCGCGGCCTCGACGCCCCCTCGCAGGCCGACCCGTTCGGCATGTTCGCCACCTACAGCTCACCCGCGGGGCAGATCGACGTGAACGCCCTCGTCCGCACCGGCGACGTCGCCCTCGTCCCGTACGGGTACCACGGCCCCGCCGTCGCCGCCCCGGGCTACGACCTCTACTACCTCAACGTCATGGCGGGGCCCGACCCCGAGCGCGCCTGGCTCATCACCGACGACCCCGCCCACGGGTGGGTCCGAGCCGGCTGGGAGTCCCAGGCCCCCGACCCCCGGCTGCCCTACTTCCCCACCGCACCCTCGAAAGGACCGCGTCGATGACGACGACAAGACTCACCGTGGGCCAGGCGCTCGTCGAGTTCCTCGCCAACCAGTGGACCGTCGACGGCGACGCGCGAGAGCGCACGATCCCCGGCATGTTCGGCATCTTCGGCCACGGCAACGTCGCGGGCGTCGGCCAGGCGCTCAAGCAGTACCACGTCGATCGGCCGGGCCTGATGCCGTACCTGCAGGCCCGCAACGAACAGGCGATGGTGCACCAGGCCGTGGGCTACGCCCGCATGCACCGGAGGCGCGCGACCTACGCCAGCACCGCCTCCGTCGGTCCGGGTGCCGCCAACATGCTCACCGCCGCCGCGCTCGCGACGACGAACCGGCTGCCGGCCCTGCTGTTGCCGAGCGACACCTTCGCGACCCGGGTCAGCGATCCCGTGCTGCAGCAGATCGAGATGCCGCACGACACGTCCCTGCAGGTGACCGACGCGTTCCGGCCGCTGTCGCGATTCTTCGACCGGGTCGACCGGCCCGAGCAACTCTTCTCGATCGCGCTCGCCGCGATGCGGGTGCTGACCGACCCGGCCGAGACCGGCGCCGTCACGATCGCCCTGCCCGAGGACGTCCAGGCCGAGTGGCTGGACGTGCCCGACGAGTTCCTGCAACCCCGCGAGTGGCACATCCGTCGGCCCGTGCCCGAGAGAGGGCCGCTCGAGCGCGCCGTCGCCGCGATCAAGGCCGCGAAGCGCCCCGTCGTCGTCGCCGGCGGTGGAGTCCTCTACTCGGGCGCCGAGCAGCAGCTCGACGCCCTCGCCCGGGCGACCGGCATCCCCGTCGGCACGACGCAGGCCGGCGGAGGGGCCCTCACCTGGGACCACCCGCAGTACCTCGGGGGCATCGGTGCCACCGGCACGACCGCCGCGAACCGCATCGCCGCCGAGGCGGACCTCGTCATCGGCGTCGGCACCCGGTACAGCGACTTCACCACCGCCTCCCGGACGGCCTTCCAGGGCTCCGACGTGCGGTTCGTCAACGTCAACGTCACGTCGTTCGACGCCTACAAGCACGGTTCGCAACTGCCCGTCGTCGCCGACGCCCGCGAGACGCTCGACGCGCTCGCCGCGGCGCTCGACGGGCATCGGGTACCCGACGAGCACTCCGCTCGCGTGGCCGCCGAGAAGGCGACCTGGGACGCCCTCGTCGACGAGGCCTTCCAGCCGTCCGGGCTCGCGTTGCCCGGCCAGCCCGAGATCATCGGCGCCGTCCAGGCCGCCAGCGACCCGACCGACGTCGTGGTCCAGGCGGCCGGGTCGCTGCCCGGCGACCTGCACAAGCTGTGGCGGGTCCGCGACCCGCTCGGGTACCACGTCGAGTACGCGTTCTCGTGCATGGGCTACGAGATCGCGGGTGGCCTCGGCGTCAAGAGGGGTGCACCCGACCGCGACGTCATCGTCATGGTGGGTGACGGCTCGTACCTCATGCTGCACACCGAACTGGTCACCGCCGTCGCCGAGGGCATCAAGATCATCGTGGTGCTCATCCAGAACCACGGCTACGCCTCGATCGGCCACCTCTCCGAGACCGTCGGGGCCGACCGCTTCGGCACGCTCTACCGCAAGCTCGATCCCGACTCCCTCGACTTCCAGGGCACCGAGGTGCTGCCGGTCGACCTCGCGATGAACGCCCGCAGCTACGGGCTCGACGTCGTCGAGGTGGAACCGACGCCGAACGCGGTCGCCGACCTCTCCGCAGCCCTCGCCGCGGCCAAGGCCTCGTCGACCAGCACGCTCATCCACCTGAACAGCGACCCGCTCGTCTACGCCCCGGACGGCGAGGGCTGGTGGGACGTCCCGGTCGCGCAGGTCTCGACCCTCGACAGCACCACGGCCGCCCTGGCCGACTATCGCGAGCAGCAGGCCGCGCAGCGCCCGCTGCTCGGCTGACACCGCCACACCTCACCCGCACCCTCTCGAAAGGCACCGCCGCCATGACCGACACCGTCACCGACCCCGACGCCACGCCCACCGGCCCGGGTGGGCGCGGACTCCGCATCGGGACCGCACCCGACTCGTGGGGCGTCTGGTTCCCCGAGCACCCCGGTCAGATCCCCTGGCCGCGGTTCCTCGACGAGGTGCAGCAGGCGGGCTACCACTGGATCGAACTGGGCCCCTACGGGTACCTGCCGACCGACCCGCACCAGCTCGAGGACGAGCTCGGTCGGCGCGACCTGAAGCTCTCGGCCGGGACGGTCTTCACCGGGTTCCACAAGGGCGACGACCAGTGGCGACGCGCGTGGGACCAAGCGCTCGCCGTCGCCGGCCTCGCCTCGGAGCTCGGTGCCGAGCACCTCGTCGTCATCCCCGACCTCTGGCGCAGCGACGCCACGAGCGAGGTGCTCGAGGCCCGCACCCTCACCGACGAGCAGTGGGCGGCACTCGGCGCCGGCCACGACAAGCTCGGCAAGGCGCTCCTCGAAGAATTCGGCGTCAAGCAGCAGTTCCACACCCACGCGGACAGCCACGTCGGCACGTACCGAGAGACCGAGCGGTTCCTGGCCGAGACCGACGTGCGCTACACGAACCTGTGCCTCGACACCGGGCACTTCGCCTACTACGGCGGTGACTCCGTGCGCCTCGTCGAGGAGTACCCCGACCGCATCGGTTACCTGCACCTCAAGCAGGTCGACTCCGACCTGCGGTTCACCGTGCTCAAGAACGACGTGCCGTTCGGTGACGCCGTCGCTCAGGGCGTCATGGTCGAACCGCCGCACGGCGTGCCCGACCTGGCGCCGGTGCTCGACGCGGTCAGCCGCATCGATCCCGAGATCTTCGCCATCGTCGAGCAGGACATGTTCCCGGTCGAATCGATCGACCTGCCCCTCGGGATCGCGACCCGCACGCGCGAGCACATCATGAGCTGCTCGCCTCGCTCCCGTCTCGTCTGACGTCCCGCCGCTGACACCCCCGCCCCGAAGGAGAACACCCGTGAACACCACAACCCCCGACCTCCGCGTCGCCGTCGTCGGTGCCGGCATGATGGGCGCCGACCACGTCGCCCGCATCACGTCCACCATCAGCGGGGCCACCGTCGTCGCCGTCGTCGACCCCGACACCGCTCGTGCCGACGCCGCGGCGGCGACGGCCCCCGGCGCGATCACCGCGGCCGACTTCGACGAGGCGCTCGCCGCCACCGAGATCGACGCCGTCATCATCGCCACCCCGGGCTTCCTCCACGAGGCCGTCCTCCTGCCCGCACTCGACCGCGGCCTGGCGATCCTCTGCGAGAAGCCCCTCACCACCGACGAGGCCGCCTCGCTCCGCGTCCTCGAGGCGGAGCAGAAGCTCGACCGGCCGCACATCCAGGTCGGCTTCATGCGTCGCTTCGACCAGGGGTACCGAGACCTCCGGGCCCTCGTCGCGTCCGGCGAGCACGGTGCCCTGCTCGCACTGCACTGCGCCCACCGCAACGCCACGACGCCGCCGAGCTACTCCGAAGAGATGCTCATCCTCGATTCCGTCATCCACGAGATCGACGCCGTCCCCTTCATCGCCGGTGAGCCGATTGTCGCGGTCGAGGTCAAGAAGCCCCGCCGCAACTCGCTCGCGCCCGAGGGGCTCCGAGAGCCGCAGTTCGTGATCCTCGAGACCGAGTCGGGCACGATGGCGATCGTCGAGATCAACGTCAACATCCAGTTCGGCTACCAGGTCACCACGGACGCCGTCTTCGAGAGCGGCGTCGCCTCCATCGGGCGCGAGTCCGGACTCCAGCTCACCACGGCCGCCCGGTCGGGCGTCGCCGTGCCGCCGACGTTCAAGGAGCGCTTCGGCGCTGCCTACGACACCCAGGTGCAGCGCTGGGTCGACGCCGCGCACCGCGGCACCATCGACGGTCCGAGCGCCTGGGACGGCTACCTCGCGAGCGTGGTCGCCACGGCGGGTGTCGAGGCGCAGAAGACCGGCCGCCGCGTCGAGGTCGACTACGCGATGGCCAAGCCGTCGTTCTACGATCTGCCCCGTGCCGCCGCGACGGGGGAGTGACCGGTGGTGAAGATCGCCCTCGACCCCACCCCGCTGCACCACAGCCACTCCCTGCTCGAGCTGCCCGCCAAGGTCGCCGAACTGGGGTACGACCACCTGCAGTTGACGCCGCACCGCGATTTCATCCCGTTCTTCCGACACCCGAAGGCCGACGACGACCTCGTCGACGCCTTCGCGGCGGCCTGCAAGGAGGCGCGGGTCGAGATCGCGTCCGTCCTGCCCGTCCTGCGCTGGTCAGGTCCCGACGAGGAGTCCCGTCGGGCCGCCGTCAAGCACTGGAAGCGCGTCATCGAGATCACCGCCCGCCTCGGCGTCGAGGTGATCAACACCGAGTTCAGTGGTCGTCCCGAGCTGTCCGAAGAATCGGAGCGTCAGTTCTACTGGTCGATGGAAGAGTTGCTGCCCGTCCTCGAACGCGAGGGCATCCGTGTGTTCATCGACCCGCACCCGGACGACTTCGTCGAGGACGGTCTCGAAGCCCTCCGGGTCATCCGAGGCCTCAACACGAAGCAGGTCGGTCTCGCCTACGTCGCGTGCCACACCTTCCACTACGGCGGCGACATGGCCGGGATCATGGCCGCCGCCGGGCGATCACTCGGCCTCGTCCACATCGCCGACACGTTCGACCACCGCCGCTCGCACGGGCTGAGGTACATCAGCAACCCGCCCGGCAACGCGGCCCGCGTCCACCAGCACCTGAAGATCGGGGACGGTGACGTCGACTGGGACGGCTTCTTCGGTGGCCTGCACGGGCTGGGCTTCTTCGATCGCGACGACACGATCGCCGTCTCGAGCGTCTTCGCCGAGGACGAAGCCGTCGACGGCGTCAGCCGCTACCAGCGAGAGCAGATCCTGGCGCGCATCCACGCGGCGTCACGCGCCTGAGTCGCCGACTCGCCCGGCACCCGCGCCCCCCGCGGCACCCTGACCATCCCCGACCACACCCGACGAAAGAAGAGCCCATGCCCCTCGTCCGCCTCGACCTCCTGCCCGGTCGCACCCCCGATCAGATCACGGCGATCGCCGACGCCGTCCACGACGCGATCGTCGACGTCTACGGCATCCCGCCTCGCGACCGCTTCCAGGTGATCAACGAACTGCCGGCCGGTCGCATCATCGCCCAGGACGCCGGCCTCGGCTTCGAACGCTCCGGCGGAGTCGTGATGATCCAGATCTTCACCCAGCGGGGACGCACCGACGACGCGAAGCAGGCCCTGTACGCCCGCATCGCCTCGGGCCTCGAGGCCGTGGGCGTGGCCGGCGAGGACGTCTTCATCGGCTACGTCGAGAACGGTCCGCAGGACTGGTCGTTCGGCTTCGGGGTTGCCCAGTACGTGACGGGTGAACTGAAGGTGCCCTCGGCTGCAGGACAGGCCGGCTGAGCGGCAGGGTCCCGGAGCGTGCACCCGGTGACGCCCGCCGTTCGGTGCGCGGCGACTACTTGTCGACGAGGGTGATCGAGAACGAATACAGGTCGGGCCGGTAGCAGTGGTGCCCGACCTCGACCGCCCGCCCCGACGCGTCGTAGGCCGTGCGGGTCATGGTCAGCACGGCCCCGCGCGGCTCGATCTCGAGCAGCTGGGCCTCATCGGCGTGGGCGGCCCGGGCCCCGATCCGCTGCTTCGCCACCCGGATCGTGACGCCGAGGGCTCGGAGCAGTTGGTACAGGCCCTGGGCGGCGAGGTCGGCGTCCGAGAACGGAGCGAGGTCGAGGGGCAGGTAGTTCTCGAGCACCGCGACGGGGACACCGTCCGCCAGGCGAAGGCGCCGTACGTGGCTGACCCGGTCGCCGACCTCGATGCCGAGAGCCAGGGCGGTCTTCTCGTCGGCCGCGACGACCTGGTGGGCGAGCAGGCGTGTCGTCGGGGCCTTGCCGCTGTCGGTCAGGTCTTCGAACAGGCTGGTCAGCTCGACGTTGCGGGTCACGGGGCCGTGGACGACCTGGGTGCCGATCCCGCGCCTCCGGACGACGAGCCCCTTGTCGACCAGCTCTTGGATGGCTCGCCGGACGGTGGGCCTCGACAGGCCGAGACGTTCGCCGAGTCCGACCTCGTTCTCGAGTCGAGCGCCCGCCGGCAGTTGGCCCCCGAGGATCGCCGCCTCGAGTCGCGTGGACATCTGGAACCACAACGGGATGGGGCTGCCGCGGTCGAGGTCGGCGAAGAGATCGGCCGGAAGCTTCGCGTCGGTCATGTGGTCCCCTCAGCCGAACGTATGTCGTGACAACCTTACGGGCGGCGCGGCACGGTGGCCATCCCGACCGCCGGGTCGATTTCTCGCACGGCCAACGGCCGGGTCAGCGCTCGGTGAGTGCGGCCGCGTAGGCGCGGACCGAGCGGTGGTAGCGGGGGAGGGTCGGCTCGACGGCCTCGATCGCGACCCGCAGGGCCTCGTCGACCCGGCCGGCGCTGTGCAGGGCGAGCGCGAGGAAGACCTTCGGCGCCGCTCCGGTGGCCGGGTGCTCGGGGGCGTCACGCAGCATGGCGATGGCCTCGTCGACGCGGCCGAGGTTGCGCAGGGTCGAGGCGTGCTGTACGACCATCTGCGCGGCTCGGGTCGGGTCGACGGCGTCGAGACCGGCCTCCGTCGCCGCCGCGTAGTGCACGTGAGCCTCGGCCTCACGGCCCCCGGAGTCGTGCGCACCGCCGACCTCGAACTCGCCCAGCGCAGGGTGGGGTGCGTCGGCGGCGAGGGCCGTCATGCGCTCGATGCGCTGCGCGTCGTCGACGGTCTCGTCGGCCCAGAGGGCGGCGACGCGGTCTTCCCAGGCATCGGTGCTCATGGGGCCACGGTAGCGCGCTCCTCGATCGAGGCGACCCGCGCCTCCTGGTGTCGGAGCGCCGGGCCCCGGGGTCCGAGTTGGGAGCCGCGGGCGACTGGCCGCGGCCTCAGGCCCGCCGGGCGCGGGCGGACCGTGCCAGGTGCACGGCGACGGCCGCGACGGCCGTCGCGACCAGGACGAGAGCGCCCGCGAGGGTGCCGGCGAAGAACGTGAACGACTTGGCCGTGTGGATGTCGGTCGGCAGTCCCCGGGTCACGGCCACGATCACGATGCCGGCGACGAGGGCCGCGGCGAGCGAGACCCAGAAGGCGTGGCGGATCCGCCGGGTCGGGACGGTGGCCGACGCCGTCGGCGGAGTGCGCCGCAGGTACCGGACGGCCGCGATGCCGAGCACGACGAGCCCGCCGAGCGACGAGACGTACTGCGCCCACTGCGTGCCGACCAGCGGCCCCCACTGCTGGGCCAGTGCCGGGATCACCGTGCTGCCGAACCGGTCCGGGTGCGTGAACGCGTCCCAGAGCACGTGGGTGAGCACGCCGAGGACGAGGGCGAGGAGGGCCCACGGGGCGGTGCGGGCGAGGCCGGTCCGCGAGCCGGCCACGGGCACACGTCCGGCCTCGCGCCCGTCCCACGACGCGGGCAGGCGCGACCCGATCGACGTCGGCAGCAGGGCGCGGGCCGCCGGCCGCAGCAGCACGCGCCAGACGAGGTACAGCAGCACCGCGACCGGCACCGAGAACAGCAGCAGGCTCGGGAACCCGTGGGTCTGCTCGTAGGTCACGCCGACGGGGAAGAACAGCGGCACGTCCGGGGCCATCGACCCGACCGCGACCGCCCCGAACGGCAGGGGCGTGCGGACGAACGGCAGGGCGACGACGGCATGGCTGGGGGTGAACGGCACACGCCATCGTGGCGACCGGGGGCCGGGGTGGGCATCCACCCGGGGGTTGAGAACGTCGGACCCAAGGGGTGACCCGGCCCGACGACGGGTTCGTCGAGACCGTGCCTCTGGCTGTCGTCGTGCCGGAACGCAGCCCTCAACCCGCGACCTGCGACCCGCGCCTCCTCGTCCCCGCTCAGCGACCGGACGAGGCGCGGAGCGTGTCGGAGGGGCGCTCTCCGAACCGTTCCGCGTAGGCCGCGGCGAAGCGGCCGTGGTGCGTGAACCCCCAGCGGGCCGAGACGTCGGTGACGCTCGAGTCCCCGGGCCCTGCGGCGACCAGGTCGGTGCGCACGCGTTCGAGCCGCAGCCGTCGGAGGTAGGCCGTCGGGGTCGTGTCGAGGGCCCGACGGAACCCTTCTTGCAGGCTGCGGACGCTCGTGGCGGTCACCGCCGCCAGGTCGGCCACGCTCCAGTCGCGGCCCGGATCGGCGCGCAGCAGCTCGATCGCGCGGGCGACCGCCCGGCCGCCCGACTGCGGCACGGGAGCCCGCAGCGCCTCGGAGTGGTTGTGGCCCTGCGAGAAGAGCAGGGCGTGGACGACCGACCGTTCGAGGGCGCGGACGGCGAGGGGGTGCTGGAGGACGCCGTCCTCCCGCCGGGACGCCTCGTCGACGACCCGTACCGCCTGCAGCACGACTTGTCCGCCCGTCGCCAGGTCGAGCTCCGCCTCGAATTCGAGGGGGGCGACGGACGTCGACTCGAGCAGGTCCTCGAGCTCGCGCTGCAGTTCGGCGCGGGGGATCATCAGGGCGATCTGCGCGAAGCCGTCGCCGCAGTCGAGGTCGACCGGTCGGCCGGGCATGAAGACGCCTCCCGACCGGGGTGTCGCGGCGACCCGCCGCCCGCCGGCCGCCCGGAGGACGGCCCGACCCGCGGTGGGGATGTCGACGTGGTAGTTGTCCTTTCGGCCGTCAGGACGCGGACGGCCCGGTCGAACCTCATGTAGCCGAGCGTCAACCGGCCCGTGCTCACGGCGTTCGGTTCGAGCCCGAGGTGGTCGGAGGGGCCCGCCGTCGGGAACTCGACGGGGAGGAAGGCCTCGCCGAGCACGCGTCGTGCCTCGTCGACACCGTGGCACGTGGCGACGCGGTGTGCGGCGAACACCTCTGGACCCTCCGCGAGCATGTGCCGACCCTACCGACCCTCGGGGGCGGGCAGAGCACCCCCCTCGCGCGAATCGGCCGGGACCCCGCGTCCGGTGGATGGTGGCCAGGGACGGTCGCTGCCTACCGTGGAGGTCCGCCGTTGCTCACCACTCGGCGATGAACGGTGGCCCTACCCGTCGGGGGGAAGGGCCACCGTTTTCTCGGTGCACGGCAGGCGCGGGCGGCGGGCGGGCAGGCTCTGGTGGCGTCCCGGGTGGGCGACCCGCGCCTCCTCGTCCCCGGTCAGGCGGACGACGACGCCGAGGAGCGCGGCGCGGCACCGGTCCGCGTCGCGAGGACGTCGCGCACGGTCGTCCAGCGCTCGGGGCCGTAGCGGTCGTTGTCGACGTGGCGCAGCTGCGCGTCGCCGCTGAACATGCTGACGAAGTACTGCATGCCCTGCCAGGCGGGGAACGTGTCGTCGCCCTTCGACGTGCGACGCATGACGGCCGCCATCGCCGAGAGGGTGCCGGTCGTGCCGGCCCACTGCGGCTTGAAGTCCTGGCCGGTGAGCTCGCTCATCGTGCGGGCGACCCGGCGCGCCGTGACCCGGTCGCCGGCGACCTCCACGACACGCGGCGCCTCGGGGTCGAGCGCGACGCGGGCGACGACGTGGGCGACGTCGTCCTTCGTCGTGAAGTCGAGCACCTGGTCGGCCGACGACCAGAACAGCACCCGCTTCCGGTCGAACAGGACCATCGGCGCGTCCCCGGTCAACAGGTCGGTGAACATGCCGTTCAGCACGGACGTCGCCCGGATCGGAGCCGCGTCGACGTCGGCCGCGAACTCACGCCGCAGCTCGAAGTTGCGGTTGCTGCCCGGCGGGATGCTGCGGTAGTCGGCCGAGTAGTCCGACGGCACGAACCGCGGCACCCCGGCCGCGACGGCCGCCGTCAGCAGAGCACGCTGCGCGTCGACAATCACGGGGCGGACGCCGCTCACGGCGGACACGACGACGTCGGCGCCGCGGGCGGCCTCGGTCAGGGCGGGCACGTCCGTGTAGGAGGCGCGGGTCACCTCGACCCGGTCGTCGTCACCGAACAGCGTGGTCGCGCCGGTGCTGCCGGGGCGGGTCAGGACGCGCAGACGCACGTCGCTCGTGGTGTCGCGGAGCAGCTCGCGGGAGATGCGCCGGCCGAGGTCGCCGGTCGCGCCGGCGAGGAGGACGGTGGTGGTCATGGGGGAGTGGCTCGTTCCGTCGGAGGGTCAGAGGCCAGTCTGCGCGCTCGGCGGCGGTGCGGTGCGGTGCGGTGTGCTGGGGGAGGGCGCACGACGCCAGGATGTGGTCACAGCGCCAGGACAAGGGCTGGCGCTGTGCCCACTTCCTGGCGTGGTGCGCTGGGGGCGGGCGTCCTCGGGGACGCGACCCGCGCCTCCTCGGGGCTCGGGGCGTCGGCCGTGCGCGCCCGCTGTCGGAGGGGAGCACGATGGCGGGGACCCGTCGCACCCGTGCGCGGGCGAACGGAGAGAGCCGACCATGAGCACCACCGACCCCGACGACTTCGTCACCCGCGCCGCACGACGGGCCCGTGAACTCATCGACACCTCCGACGTCGTGCCGCCCGTGGCCCGCGGTGCCCTGCACGACCTCGCGGGCCGGGCCGAGACCGTGGTGCGCGACGTCACCGACCGGGCCGGGTCGTCGGCCCACGACCTGGTCGACCGCGCCGAGGTGATCGCCGACCGCGCCGAGAAGACCGTCCGCGACGTCGCCGAGACCGTCACGATCGCCGCGATGGAGGCCACCGACCAGGCCCACCAGCGCTACCGCCGCCGGGCCCGCGTCACCAACGCCGTGGGGGCCACCGTCATCACCGGGCTCGTGGTCGCGCTGGTGGCGAGCCGCCGTCGCGGGTAGCCCCGCCGCCTCGCCGCCCGGCCACCTCGCCACCCCGCCACGAAGTAAACATCCCGCCACGGGAAAAGGTGGCGGGATGTGTACTTCGTGGCGGCGTGGACGCCGTTCGAGGGTCAGGAGGCGCGGCGCGGCCGGTCAGTCGCGCGCCGGTGGGTCGGGCAGCACGAGTTCACGGTCGCCGAGGGGCGCCGAGAGGGGCACGTGCACGATGCGGAGTTCGTCGGCGTCGGGCTTCGTCAGCGGGTTCGACGTGCCGCAGCGCAACGGCGCGCCCTGGAACCAGATCGTCGAGACGCCCGTCACCGCCACCGAGACCTCGTCGGCACCCTCTTCGACGAAGACCGTCCCGGGCTGACAGCTGCCCTGCCGCACGGCGACCACGACGTCACCGTCGGCCAGGTCTCCGCCCAGCTCACCGAGGTCGTCACGCCCGACGACCTTCGCATGCCACACCGGCAGCCCCTGTTGCTCGCCCGTGCTTCGCGACATGACACCGGCCGCGCTGGTCGTCTGCTCGACGTCGGGGTCGAGGTCGATCTGCAGGTCGCCGTAGGACGAGAAGACGCCGATGTCCCAGGCGTCCTGCAACGACTCGCGCGCCTCCGCTTGTCGCTGCGCGGTGAAGCCCCAGAACCCGAAGCCGACCGAGAGAACGATCAGGATCACGCCCGAGACCCGGGTGTACCGGATCAAGAGGTCGCTCGGCTCGGCCCGGTCGCCGTCGCGCACCTGCCAGCGCGAGCCGAACAACATGGCGCGGGGCGGCGCGACCAGGCACCAGACTCCGGCCAACACCCCGACGACGGATATCCATAACATGACCGAACCCTATCGAGCCGGTCGGATGCCCTCACGTCTCGCGGATCAGCACCGGCCTGCTCGCCCGCCGACCAGCCCGCCCGCCG
>NZ_LMLG01000006.1:105816-129755 GCF_001421865.1 Frigoribacterium sp. Leaf44 | reverse complement strand
GAAGTAAACATCCCGCCACGCAAAAAGATGGCGGCGTGTTTACTTCGTGGCGGGAAGGCCCGGCCGACAACGCGGCCCGGCCCGACCCTGCGCGGCCCTGCGCGGCCCTGCGCGCCGACCGGTCAGGCGGCGAGCAGCGCCTCGCTCGCGACGACGGTCGCGAAGCTGCCGTCGAGGGCGGCCATGAACGCCGCGTGGACGTCGCGGCCGGCGACGGTCGTCCCGCCGTGCACGAGGTCGGGGGCGGCACACGCGTCGGCGACGACCGTGCAGGTGAAGCCGAGCTCGTGCGCGGCCCGTGTGGTCGAGTCGATGCACATGCTGCTCATCATCCCGACGATCACGAGGTCGGTCACGCCGCGTTCGCGGAGGCTCGCCTCGAGTCCCGTGCCCACGAAGCTGTTCGGCACGTGTTTCTCGACGACCAGTTCACCGTCCCGGGGTTCGACGGCCGGGTGGAAGGCGAGGCCGGCCGTCCCCGGTCGGAAGAACGTCGCGCCGTCGCCGGTCGAGACGTGGAAGACGTGCACCACGGGCTCGCCCGACGCCCGGAACGCCTCGAGCACGTCGCCGGCGGCCGCTGCCGCCGCCTCTGGCCCGACGAGGGGGAACGCGCCCCCGGGGAAGTAGTCCAGCTGGATGTCGACGATGAGCAGGGCGCGGGTCATCGGGCCAGCATGCCAGGCAGCACGCCCAGGGCGGGGACGAGGAGGCGCGGTGTGCGTCCGACGGGCACCGCGCCTCCCGCGATCCGGTCGCCGCCCGGCTCAGGTGCGCGCCGGGACCGACGTCGGCACGAGCGTCGTCGCGACGACCGTCACGTCGTCGCTGCGCTCGCGCTCGCGGGCCAGCCCCTCGACGACCTCGACGATGCGGGCCGGCTCGGGGGTCGCGGCGAGCAGCTGCTCGAGGTCGTGCAGCGCCTCGAGCTCGATCGGGAACAGGTCGAGCACGCCGTCGCTGACGCAGACGAACACGTCGCCCTCGTCGAGCTGCGAGCGGTGCCGCTGCCAGCCGGTGCCCACGCCGATCGGCAGGTCGGCCGAGTTGAGACGGTCCACGCCGCCCGCCGCGCGCCGGATGAACGCCAGCCCGTGCCCCGCGTCGGCCCAGAGCACGCCGCCGTCGGCGTCGATGCGGGCGTGGAACGACGTCGTGAACTGCGTCTCGGTGTCGTACGCGCTGGTCGTCAACCCCACGGAGGCGCGGTGGAAGGCCTCGGCCGGGTCGCCGTCGTCGACGCTGCTGCGGATCACCGAGCGCACCGCGGCCGCGATCATGCCCGCGCCGACGCCCTTGCCCATCACGTCGCCGACGGTCACGGCGATGCCGGACGAGGTCGGGTACCAGTCGAAGAAGTCGCCGCCGACCTCGCGGGCCGGCACGCACGCCCCGAACACCGCGAACGAGTCGGGCAGGGTCGAGGCGTCCGGAGGCAGCAGCGACTGCTGCACCACGGCCGCCCGGTTGAGTTCTCGCTCGACGGCGTGCTGTTGGGCCCGCGCCCGTTCGAGGCGCGCCTTGGCTTGTCGGGCCAGCTCGTTGACCGCCGCGGCCACCGTCGCGTAGACGATCAGGGCGAACGCCAGGCGGATCAGTTCACTGGGGCCACGGCCTTCCGAGCTGAACAGGTACGGCAGCAGCAAGGTGACGCACGTTCCGACCAGCGGCAGCACGACGTTGCGCCGGCCGGGCCAGGACGCGACCCAGATCACCGCCAGCAGCACGATCGGCAGGAAGACCGACCGCTGGTCGCCCGTGCCGTAGCGCAGCAGACCCACGGCGACGAAGTCGGCGGCGGGGACGAGCATCTCCCACCGGCGGAGCTCGGCGTGCCGGGCCATCAGGGCGGCGAACGCCAGAGCGGCGACGGCCACCCCGACGCCGAGCCACATCGTGACCGCGTCGGTGACGATCAGCCAGGGCAGGGTCGCACTGAGCACCGCGGCCAGCACGACCAGCAGGGCGATGAACGACTGCCGGAACAGAGGCACCTTCTCGAGAGGTACGCGCCGCAGGGCCGTGTTGAGTGCTCGCCCGACCGCGTCGGCACCCTCGGTCACGCGTCCCATGCCGGTCCCCTCGCCCCTGGGTCGTCCATCGACCACAGGTGTCGTCTTGTCTCGCCTTCGGGACGACGCTACAGGGTGCGACCGACGGAAGGACGACCCGAGGAGGCGCGGTGTGGGCACGACGTGCACCGCGCCTCCCGGGGGCGAGGCGTCGTCCCCGGGCGACGCCCGGACTCACTCGGTCGGGTCGGAACCCCGGGCATCCCGGGTGGCGGGGGCCGCGGCCTCCGGCGTGGACGTGATCCGCGCCTCCTGCACCTCCGCGGCCTCTGGCGTCGGCGTGATCCGCGCCTCCTGCGCCTCCGCGGCCCCCGGCGTCGGCGTGACCCGCGCCTCCTGGGCGTAGGCACCGAACCGCAGCACGTCGGCGCCGTACGACGCGAACAGCCGGGCCAGGTCGTCGACCCGGGCCCGGGACAGCTTCTTCGTCGGGCGCGAGGTCAGTTCACGGATGACGCCCGCGAGCTGGGACCGGTGCGACACGATCGCCGTGGCCGCGCCTCCGTCGGTGGCGTCGCGTTCGGTCGCGAAGACCGTCGCGTCGCGGTGCGAGTAGAAGACGCAGGTGTCGAACCAGAGCCGGACGCCGGTCTCGGCCTGCACCCGGTCGGACAGCCGTTGCGCCTGGCGCCGCACCTGCGACGCGGGGGCCTCGCGGCCGAGGTGGGTGCGCACGGTGAGCACGGTGGGGGAGTCCTTGACGACCTGCAGCGCGAACGGCGGCGTCATCGTGCTCTCGTCGAACAGGCCCGCGAACGCCGGGAACACGCTGCTCGGGGTCAGGCCGTCGAAGACGATGCCGTTCCAGCCCTTGTTCTCGATCACCATCACGCCGGTCTCGGCGAGCAGGACGTGGTCGACCTGCGCGACGAACCGCGAGGAGGCGCTGGTCGCCGTGGGCACGAAGACCACGTTGGTCAGCAACACGGCGTCCACGCCCAGCTGACGGCAGGCGTCGGCGATGTCGTCGCGCGAGGTGGCCTCCCACTTGAGGCCGGCGGCGACGAGGTCGCGGGCCTGCTTCGCTTCGGAGAGGGCGGCCTGGCGCTCGGCACCGAGGGCGTCGCGCTCGCGGGCGTGCTCGGCGGCGGCCTGCGCGAGGGCGTCGTCGTGGGCCGCGGCGAGGGCCTCGTGCTGCTCGCGAGCGGCCCGGGCCTGTTCGTCGGCGGCGGCCTTCGCGGCGGCCAGGGCCCGCTTCGCCCGCGCCCGCAGCACGACGGCGACGACGATCAGGGCGACGAGCAGGACGGCGGCGATGATCCACGGGACGAGGCTCTGGTCGAACGGCATGCCTCCAGCAGAACACGGGGTGCGGGCGGGGCGCGGGTGCCTCGCCGGGCCCCGCCCGGTCCGGGGGGTCAGGCGGGCAGGGCCCCGAGCACCAGTCCGCCGGCCGCCGCCACCGCGACGACGGCCCACGGCGGGGTCCGCCACACGACCAGCAGCACGAAGCAGACGAGTGCCAGGCAGAACGGCGCCACCCCGGTGATCGCGGTCGTGACGACGGGGTCGTAGAGGGCGGCGACCAGGAGGCCCACGACCGCCGCGTTGGCCCCGCGCATCAGGGCCCGGACCGGTGCCCGGCTGCCGAGGGCGTTCCAGAACGGCAGCACCCCGACGAGCAGGAGGAACCCGGGCGCGAAGATCGCGACGGTCGCGAGCGCGGCCCCGAGCGCGCCTCCCGGCCCGATGTCGGCCACGGTGCCGAGGTAGGTCGCGAGGGTGAACAGCGGGCCGGGGACGGCCTGGGCGGCGGCATAACCCGTCAAGAAGGTGTCGTCGTCGACGAAGCCCGGCTCGACCAGGCCGGCGTGCAAGAGGGGCAGGACGACGTGCCCGCCGCCGAAGACCAGGGCGCCGGCGCGGTAGAAGACGTCGACGAGCGCGATCGTCCCCGAGCCGGTCGCGGCGGCGACGGCGGGAAGGCCGACCAGCAGGGAGGCGAAGGCCACGAGGCAGACGACGCCCGCGGCCCGCGTGACGGGGAACCGGAGGGACTCGGGGTGGACGGGTGGCACCGCCGCTCCGGCCGTCGGGTCGGACCCCCGACAGAAGGCGAGCCCGGCCAGCACCCCCAGCGCGATCGCCGAGAGCTGCCCGGCCGGACCGGTCAGCGCCAGCGCGAGGACGGCTGCGGCCACGGCGATGCTCGCCCGCGTCGGGTCCGGTGCCAGGGCGCGGGACATGCCGATCACGGCATGGGCGACGATCGCGACCGCGCCGATCCCCAGCCCTGCGACGATCGCCGAGCCCACCGGCCCCTCGAACAGGCCGACGCCG
This sequence comes from Frigoribacterium sp. Leaf44, assembly GCF_001421865.1. Classification (NCBI taxonomy): domain Bacteria; kingdom Bacillati; phylum Actinomycetota; class Actinomycetes; order Micrococcales; family Microbacteriaceae; genus Frigoribacterium; species Frigoribacterium sp. Leaf44. Next base: position 125,403 of record NZ_LMLG01000006.1, on the reverse strand, counting down.
GTGGCGATGACGAACATGACGAGTGCCGACGGCAGGGTGAAGGCCACGAAGGCGACGAGCGCTCCGACGGGCCCCGCCCGGAGCAGGCCGAGCCCGAACCCGACCTGGCTCGACGCCGGGCCGGGCAGGAACTGAGCGATCGCGACGAGGTCGCCGTACCCGGTGTCCCCGAGCCAACGTCGTCTGCTCACGGCCTCGGCCCGGAAGTACCCGAGGTGCGCGACCGGACCGCCGAACGACGTGACCCCGAGCACCGAGAACGCCGCCAGCACCTCACGCACCCGGGCCGGGCCGCGGCTCGACAGCTTCTCGGGTCGGGCCGTCGGATCGGGTGCGCGCTCGGTCACGAGGTCATCGTGGCAGGTGACCGCCCCGCGCGGTACCGCGGCCACGGGGCCACCGACGAGGAGGCGCGGGTCGTCACCCCGGGAGGCCGCGACCCCGCCAGGTCCCCAGCTCGGCGACCTCGCGCCAGCCGAGGCTCTCGTAGAGGCGGCGACCGTCGACGCTCGCGAAGAGCAGGCCCGTCGTCGCGCCTCGGGCGGCGGCCCCGTGCTCGAGGCCGGCCATGACGCGGCGACCCAGCCCGCGCCTCCGGAAGTCGGGTTCGGTCGCGATGCGGTCGAAGACGACGTGCTCGCCGACGACCGCCGCCTGGCCGCGGGCGGCGACGACGCCGTCGACCTCGACCCTCACGTGCACGACCTGGTCGTCACCGTCACCGTCGAGGATCACGTCGGCGGGCAGCAGCGTCGCCGACACGGGGGCCGTCATCATGCGCTCGGCGTGGGTGACCGCTTCGAGTCGGGCCAGGGTCTCGCGGGCGACGCCGTCGAGGGGGCCGACGACCGACAGCCAGACGTCGGACGTGCTCGTCTCGTCGACGAGGCGGGTGAGTTCGGCCGGCGTCGGCTGCGCCACGATGCGTTCGACCGCGCGGGTCGCGGCGGCGACGTCGACCTGCCAGGCGTCGCCGTCGCGGTGACGTGCGGCGCCACGCGAGAGCGCCCAGCCCTCGACCCACCGGTCGACGAGCGGGATGAGGCCGTCGGTCGTCTCGATCACCCCTCGAGCGTAGGCCGGGTCGGCGGTCACGAGGGGCGGCGAGAGGGCGGCGGGCACGTGGCACGTGGCGAGTGACGGGGGTGGTGGGTAGCGTCGTCGCGACGAACCACCCACGCACCACCAGAGGAGCACCTCATGACCTCGACCGGCACCGACCAGCCGCGCCCCCTCCCCGACGACGCCCGGCCGCCCGCCGTGGGCGCCCCGCTCGACGAGTTGTACCGGCACCTCCACCGACACCCCGAGTTGTCGTTCCACGAGGACGCGACGGCCGCGATCGTCGCGGCCGAGCTCACCGCCCTCGGCTTCGAGGTGCACACCGGCGTCGGGGGCACGGGTGTGGTCGGCGTGTTGCGCCGCGGGGACGGCCCGACCGTGCTGCTGCGCGCCGACATGGACGGGCTGCCCGTCGCCGAGGCCACCGGCCTGGACTACGCCAGCACGGCCCGAGGCACCGACCCCGACGGGCGCGACGTGCCGGTGATGCACGCCTGCGGTCACGACGTGCACGTGAGCTGCCTCGTCGGTGCCGCACGCCGACTGGCGACCGGCGACACCTGGTCGGGCACCCTCGAGGTGCTCTTCCAGCCCGCCGAAGAGCTCGGTGCCGGCGCCCGCGCGCTCGTGGCCGACGGGCTGTTCGACCGCGTCCCCACCCCCGACGTCGTCCTCGGCCAGCACGTCGCGCCGTTCCCGGCCGGTCTCGTCGCCCTGCAGTCCGGCCCCGCCTTCGCCGCGCAGGACGGCATCCGCATCACCTTCCACGGTCGTGGTGGGCACGGGTCGCGCCCCGACACGACGGTGGACCCGATCGTCATGGCCGCGGCCGCGGTGCTGCGATTGCAGACGATCGTCTCGCGCGAGACCGCTGCCGCTGATCGGCTCGTCATCACCGTCGGGTCGATCCACGCGGGCACCAAGAACAACGTGATCCCCGACACCGCCGAGATCCTGATCAGCATGCGATCGTTCGACGAGCACGTCCGCGAACGCGCGCTCGCCGCCGTCACGCGCATCGCCGAGGGCGAGGCCGCGGCGGCCGGCGCACCGCAGCCGCCCACGGTCGAGCACTACGAGAGCTTCCCGGCCGTCGTGAACGATCCGTCCGCGGCGGACCGCACCCGCGCCTCCTTGGTGCGTCGTTTCGGCGAGCGGCAGGTCATCGCTCCCGGGCCGGTGACGGGCAGCGAGGACGTCGGCATCCTCGCCACCGCGGCCGGTGCCCCGTGCAGCTTCTGGCTGCTCGGGGGAGCCGACCCCACGTCGTTCGCCGAGGCCGCCTCGCCCGCGGACCTCGCCCGCATCGTCGGACGACTGCCCTCGAACCACTCGCCGCTCTACGCGCCGGTCGTCGAGCCGACCCTGACGAACGGCGTGGACGCACTCGTCGCGGCGGCCCACGAGTGGCTGACGGATCACGGTGCGTCCGGAGGCGCAGGGCACTGAACGCACGGCCGCGCGTCTCGGCACGTCGTCTCGTCCACGAACTCGGGACGGCCTCAGGGGGTGGCGTCGTCGTACACGGCGATCAGCCGGTCGAGGAAGCCCTGCACGACCGCCCGCTCGGTCTCGTCCATGCCGTCGACGAGGTGCTCGATGCCGTCGATCATCGGCAGCACCTGCTCGTAGGCCCGGTCGGCCGACGCCTGCTCGGCCGTGACGATCAGCTTGCGGCCGTCGGAGGGGTGCCGCTCACGCCGCACGTGACCGGCCGATTCGAGCCGGTTCAACACGAGGGTCATCGCCGCCGTCGACACCTCGACGCGGCGGGCCAGCTCGCTCGGGGTCGCCGGGCCGGTCGTGATCAGGTGGTCCATGGCGTCGAGCCCGGCCCGGTCGACGCCGAGGCTCTCGGCCAGGTGTCGCTCGAAGCGTTGCTGTCGGACGGCCACCTGCTGCACGCGAGCGCGGATGTCGTCCGCGGGCAGCTGGCGACCGTCACGCCGCGCCCGGGTGCGGTCGTCGCGGTCGGGGCGGTCGAGGGCATCGCTTTCGGTCACGACCCCACGATAGCCGTGTAGATTGCCAATGACATTGATAATCAACCATAGGAGCAATCCGTGACCATGCCCACCCCACGCACCCGCGTCCTCGTCTCGGGCGCCAGCATCGCCGGTCCCGCCCTCGCCTACTGGCTCGATCGCTACGGGTTCGAGACGACGATCGTCGAACGGGCCCCCGAGCTGCGGACCGGCGGACAGAACGTCGACGTCCGCGGTGCGGGCCGCGAGGTCGTGCGCCGCATGGGCCTCGAGGGCGAGGTCCGCGCCGCCACCACGGGCGAGGTCGGCACCCGGTTCGTCGGGCCGACGGGTGGCACGGTCGCCGAGTTCCCCGCCGGAACCTCCGATTCAGGAGGCGCGACCGCCGAACTCGAGATCCTGCGGGGGGACCTCGCGCGGCTCCTCGTCGGGCGCACCACGGGCGACGGCCAGGGTCGTGGCACCACGTACCGCTTCGGCGACCGCATCACCGGCATTCGCGAGGACGACGAGGTCGGGGGCGGGGTGGGGGCCGCCGGCCCTTCAGCCGATGCCGCCACCGGAGGCGACCCGACGACCACCGAGGCCTCCACGCCCGTCGGCACCGCGCCTCCCGGGTCCGGCTCGCGGGGCGTCGTCGTGTCCTTCGAGCACGCTCCCGACGAACGCTTCGACCTCGTGGTCGCCGCCGACGGCATCGGCTCGTCGACACGGCGCCTGGTGTTCGGCGACGAGCCGACGATCCGGTCGCTGGGGCTCGAGACCTCGTACGCGACGATCCCGCGGACGGCCGCCGACGACGACTGGTGGCGTTGGTACAACGCCGCCAGGGGTCGCTCGATCACCCTGCGGCCCGACGCCCACGGGACGATCCGCGCCGCGATGTCGTTCGTCACCGACCGCACCCGTGAGCGGGGCGGGGCCGAGCGCCGCACCGTCGCAGAGCAGCGGGCCCGACTGCACGAGATCTTCGACGATGCGGGGTGGGAGGCCCGACGCGTGCTCGACGGCTTCGACCACGCCGACGACCTCTACTTCGAGTCGATCGGGCAGGTGCATTCGCCGCGCTGGTCGTCGGGCCGGGTCGTTCTGCTCGGCGACGCCGCGTACTGCGCCTCGCCGGTGAGTGGCATGGGCACGAGCCTGTCGCTGGCCGGGGCCTACGTGTTGGCCGGCGAGCTCGCCTCCCACCGTCACCACCGTGACGCCTTCGGCGGGTACGAGCGGCTGATGCGGCCCTACGTCGAGCAGGCGCAGCAGCTGCCGCCGGGGGTGCCGCGGGTCGCCAACCCGACGTCCCGCGCCGGCGTCGCGCTGTTCCACGCCGGGGTGCGGCTCGCGTCGACCCGGGTCGCGGGTCGGCTCGGGGCGCGCTTCTCCACCCCGCCGGCCGACGCGCTCGATCTGCCCGACTACGCACACCTCGAGGCCTGACGCCCTGACGCTCCCGTCGAGTGGTCCCGGATCGTCCTCCGCCCCGTCGGGAAGGACGATCTAAGACCACTCGACCGAGCAGTCGGGACGAGGAGGCGCGGTGCAGGCGTCCGACGGAGGGCCCGGACACGAGCGGCGCGGCCCGGACGTGCAGGACGGGCGGGCCCGGGGGAGGCGGGCGTCCGGAGACGCCCGCTCACACCGGACCCGCCCGTCCTGGCGGCCGGTCGGCCTAGCGGGCCGAGGCGGTCTCGCCGACGCGCGTGCCGTCGGCGTCCGTCGGAGCATCGGCGGAGCCGTCGCCGGCACCGCCGTCGCGGCCGCCGGCCCGGCGGGCACGGGCCCGCACGAACAGGCTCGACGCGTAGACCAGCACGAGCGAGGCGAGGATCGCGACGATGACGGCGATCTGACCGCCGGCCAGGCTGATCTGGCCGAACAGGATGCCGACGACGCCGTAGTCCGAGTCGGAGAACGTCGAGTTCGACAGTCCGATGTCGCCGAGCACCGGCAGCAGGAACAGCGGCAGGAACGTGATCGCGAGACCGTTGGCGAAGGCACCGAGCACGGCACCGCGTCGACCGCCCGCGGCGTTGCCGATGACGCCCGAGGCGGCTCCGGTCATGAAGTGCGCGACGACGCCGGGGATCACGATGGCGGTGCCGGCGAAGATCATCACCGACATGCCGACGATGCCGCCGACGAAGCTCGCGAGGAACCCGATCAGCACGGCGTTCGGGGCGAAGGTGAAGGTGATCGGGACGTCGAGTGCGGGGATCGCGTTCTTGACGAGGCGCTCGCTGATGCCCTTGAACGCGGGCACGATCTCGGCCAGCACGACGCGCACGCCGGCGAGGATCACGAAGACGCCCGCCGAGAAGGTGGCGGCCTGCATGACGACGTAGACGATGTAGTTCTGGCCGTCGCTCAGCTCGGTCTCGACGAACGCCGACCCGGCGAACAGGGCGACGATCACGTAGATCACGGCCATCGACAGCGCCACGATCACCGTGGTGTCGCGGAGGAATCCGAGGCCCTTCGGGAACGTGATGTCTTCGGTCGACTTCGACGGCGTGCCCTTGCCCCGGGTCAGCGTGGCGACCAGGCCGCTCAGGGCGACGCCGGCACCGCCGGTGTGGCCGAGGGCGACGTCGTTCGAACCGGTGACCTTGCGCATGAAGGGCTGCACGATCGCCGGCGACAGCGTCGTGACGAGACCCTGCAGCAGCGCACCCCAGAGGACGACGCCCCAGACCGGGAACCCGGCGACGCCGAGGATCACGGCGATCATCGCCGCCATGTAGAAGGCGACGTGACCCGAGAGGTAGATGTACTTGAAGTGCGTCGTCGCGGCCAGCAGCACGTTGACGATGAACCCGAAGAAGAAGATCAGCGCGGCGGCCGAACCGTAGTCGAGCAGCACCTGACCGACGATGGCCTCGTTGTTCGGCACGACGCCCTGGACGTTGAACGCCTCCTGGAACATGGCGCCGAACGGGTCGAGCGACGCGACGACCACGCCGGCACCGGCGGCCAGCACGAGGAACCCGACGAGGGTGCGCACGGTGCCCTTGAGCACGTCGCTGAACGCCTTGCGCTGCAGCAGCAGGCCGACGAGCGAGATCAGCGCGACGATGATCGCGGGCTGGCGGAAGACGTCCAGCAGGACGGAGAGCACGCCCTCCATCAGTTGGCCCCGGCGTCGGGCACGGTGACGCCCTTGCGGATCGCGGTCTCGCGCACCTTGGTGCGGAGCTCTGCCAGGTCGATGATGCTGTCGAGCACCACGACGTCGCCGAGGCCGCCGACCGAGTCGGCCAGGTCGGCGCCGACGAAGATCACGTCGGCGGCACCCGGGCCGACCGAGCCGAGGTCGGCGTGGTCGACGTCGACCCCGGTGATGCCCTGCTCTTTGAGGACCTTCTCGATGTTCATGTGGACCATGAAGCTCGAACCGAGGCCCGAGCTGCAGACGGCGAGGAATTTCATGCGTTCTGTCCGATCTTGGTGAGGACCGCCAGGGTGTCGGCGGGGGTGGAGGAGGCGAGCAGCTCGGCGCGGAGCGTCTCGTCGGAGAGCAGGGTGGCGAGGGCCATCATCGTGTCGAGGTGGCTCTGGGGGTCGGTCGCGGCGAGGCAGAAGAAGAGGTCGATCGGGTGCGCGGGTTCGTCGTTCAGCAGCACGGTCTCGCCGACGCGCAGGCTCGAGAGCCCGGTGCGCTCGACGCCGTTCTCGGGCCGGCTGTGCGCGAGGGCGATGCCGAAGCCGAGGTCGATGTAGGTGCCGCCCGCGGCGATCGAGTCGGTCATCGCCGCGACGTAGTGGCTGCTGACGGCGCCGCTGTCGAGCAGGGGCTGCGCGACGCGTTCGACGGCGTCGCGCCAGCCGTCGACGCGGTCGGCGAAGAGGATGGTCTCGGGGGTGAGGAGGTCGGTCAGCACTGTCGTTCCTGGTGGGGGTCGGTGACGTCGGCGTCGGGACGGGCGTCGGTGGTCGTGGTGGTCGGGAGGGGTTCAGGAGGCGCGGCTCGGCGGACGCGGCGCGCCCGGTCGGTCAGCCGTGCAGGCCGAAGAAGATCTCGCTGTTCTGCGGGGTGAAGTGGCTGGTCCCGTACGCGACGGCCCGCTCGTCGCCGTCGAACACGGTCGACGCGATCTTCAGCAGGGTCGTCCCCAGGGGGACGTCGAGCTCGTCGGCGTGCAGGGTGCTCGCGCCGTCGAGCGAGACCAACAGGTCCTGCCGGGCGAGCGTGACGCCGTGCTCACGGTCGAGGTGCCCGTAGAGCGAGCCGTCGGTGAAGTCGACGGTCGCCGTCTCGGGGAACAGCGCGTGCGGCAACCAGGTCACGACGAGGTGGTGCAGCGAGCCGTTGACGAAGCGCAGGCGGGTCAGTTCGACGACCTCGTCGGCCGAGTTGATGTCGAGGTGGCTCGCCACGGTCTCGCCGGCCCGGACGACCTTCTGGTCGAGCACGCGGGTGCTGACCGCGAAGCCCTCGCCCGTCTGCTGCGCGTGGAAGCCCTTGACCTCGTCGGCGAAGCGCTCGCGGTAGTGCAGGCGGTACTGCGGCTCGGTGACGAAGGTGCCCCGGCCGTGCTCGCGCACCAGGTGGCCGTCGGCGATCAGGCCGTCGACCGCGTGCCGCAGCGTGATGCGGCTGACGCCGTACTCGTCGCACAGCACGGGCTCGGCGGGCAGTTGCGACCCGGGCTCGAGCTTCTGGATGCGGGAGAGCAGGTGCTCGCGCACGGCCACGTACTTGCTCGTGCCGCTCGTGGTGCTCATCTGGTGCCTCCGCGCCGTTGCTGAAGTGGGTGGTGCCCGACCGACGTCGACAGGGCGTCGAGTCGTCAGGTCGTCAAGTCGTCAAGTCGTCATGATGACTTCGACGAGGGTACGTCTCGCCGACCACGGGTGCAAGTCGGCAGTCGTCTTGATTCATCATGACGTCCTGATGACCGACGGTACGGTCGTCGGAGACCAGCCCGTCCCACCCCGAACCGGAGCCCCCCACGTGACCCATGCTGTCAATCAGGCCACTCTCGACGCCGCCGCCGTCACCACCGCCCGCCTGCTCGCCCTCGACGCCGTCGAGCGTGCCGGGTCCGGCCACCCGGGGACGGCGGCCGCGCTGGCCCCCGTCGCGCACCTCCTCTTCCAGAAGCACCTGCGGCACGACCCGCAGGCACCCGACTGGGCCGGCCGCGACCGGTTCGTCCTGAGCTGCGGGCACGCGAGCGTCCTGCTCTACACGCAGCTCTTCCTCACCGGCTACGACGTGTCGCTCGACGACCTCAAGGCGTTCCGGTCGTTCGGTTCGCGCACCCCCGGCCACCCCGAGCTCGGCCACACCCCCGGTGTCGAGACGACGACCGGGCCGCTCGGGCAGGGCCTCGCCACGGCCGTCGGCATGGCGATGGCGATGCTGCACGAGCGTGCCGTCAACGACCCCGACGCCGCTCCCGGCGAGTCCGTCTTCGACCGCCGCGTCTTCGTGCTCGCGTCCGACGGCGACCTGCAGGAGGGCCTCTCGTACGAGGCCGGTGCGCTCGCCGGGCGTCACCGCCTCGGCAACCTGACGGTGATCTACGACGACAACGACATCCAGATCGAGGGCGACACGAGCCTCACCTCGAGCGAGAACGTCGGCGCCCGGTTCGCCGCGCAGGGCTGGCGCGTCGACCACGTCGGGCTCGCCTCGGACGGCGACGTCGACGTCGAGGCCCTCGACGAGGTGCTCTCGACCACCGATCGCCGCGGCGACCGCCCGCACCTCGTCGTGCTCAAGTCGCAGATCGCCTGGCCCGCCCCGAACGCCCGCAACACCTCGGCCTCGCACGGCGCCCCGCTCGGTGCCGCCGAGGTCGCCGCGACCCGGGTCGAGCTCGGCGTCGACTCCGAGCCCTTCACCGTCGACGACGCCGTGCTCGCCCACACGCGCTCCGTGCTCGAGCGGGGCCGGGCCGCCCGCGAGGCCTGGCAGGTCGCCGCCGACGCCTGGGAGGCCGCCCACCCCGCGGCGGCCGCCGAACTGCACCGCTCGCGGTCGCGCACCCTGCCCGCGGACCTCGGGTCGCGCCTCCCCGTGTTCTCGCCCGGCGACACCCTCGCCACCCGGGACGCGTCGGGCAAGGTCATCCAGGCGCTCGCCGAGGCGCTGCCCGAGTTGTGGGGCGGGTCGGCCGACCTCGCCGAGCCCAACCGCACGGCGATCGCAGGAGGCGCGTCGTACCTCCCCGAGGAAGCCCCCGGCACCGGACGCGCCGGTCGCAACGTCCACTGGGGCGTGCGCGAGGGGGCGATGGCGTCGGCCATGAACGGCATCGCGCTGATCGAGGGGTCGCGGTTCTTCGCCGGGACGTTCCTCGTGTTCAGCGACTACCAGCGCCCGGCGATCCGGCTGGCGGCGCTCATGCAGCTGCCGGTCACCTACCTCTGGTCGCACGACTCGGTCGCCCTCGGCGCCGACGGCCCGACCCACCAGCCGATCGAGCACCTGGCGAGCCTGCGCGCGATGCCCGGGTTCTCGGTGGTGCGCCCGGCCGACGGTGCCGAGACGGCCGCGGCGTGGCTGGCGATCCTCGAGAAGGACGGTCCGGCCGGTCTCGTGCTGGCCCGCCAGCCGCTGCCGGTCGCGGCGACTGCGGCCGACGTGGTGCTCGCCGGCGTGCGCCGCGGGGCCTACGTGGTGCAGGACGCGCCGGCTTCGACCGGTGGCTCGGCCGGTGGCTCGACCGAAGGGGGCACGCCCGACGTGGTCGTCGTCGCCACGGGCAGCGAGGTCGCCCTCGTGCTCGAGGCCGTCGCGCGGATCGACGACCTCGCCGTGCGCGTCGTGTCGATGCCCTGCCGCGAGTGGTTCGACGCCGAGCCCGCCGAGTACCGCGAGCAGGTGCTGCCCCGCGCGGTGTCGGCCCGGGTCGTCGTCGAGGCCGCCGCGAGCTTCGGCTGGGAGGGCGTCGCCGGTCCCGACGGCGTCGTCGTCGGCATCGACGAGTTCGGCCTGTCGGCCCCCGCGGCCGACGCGCTGCGCGAGCGCGGCATGACGACCGACCGCGTCGTCGCCGCGGTGCGTGCCGCTGCCGCCCGGGCCGGGGTCGTCCGCGCGGCGATCGCCTGACCTGGTCCGATGGCGGAACGGGCGAGTTCGGCGTCGACGGGCGCTCAGGAACGCCCGGGTCCCGCGAACCCGCCCGCCTAGAGGAGGCGCGGTGCGACATCTCGCGCACCGCGCCTCCCGGGGCCCGGGACCGGCCTACGGCTGGCTGGGTGAGGTGACGGTGACGGCTCCGCTGGCGATCTGGTCGCGCAGGGCGTCGAGCTCGGACGACAGCTCGGGGCTGACCGACGACGCGAGGTCGTGGAACGGTGCGAGGTCGACGCCGCCGTTGTCGAGCGTGCCGACGTAGGGCTCGTTGGTGAACGAGTCGTCGGTCGACGAGACGGCGATCTGCTGGACGGCCTTCTCGGTGTCCTTGATGACGCTGGTCAGCAGGATCGGCCGGTACTCGGCGGGCAACGTGTCGTGGCCGTCGTTGTCGACCCAGATCACGTCGACGCCGCCCGTGGCGAGTGCGGCCGACGCCGCCCCCTCGCCGACCTGCCCGGCGACCGGCATGATCACGTCGGCACCCTGGTCGATCAGCGCCTGGGCGAGCTGCTTGCCCTTGTTGACGTCCTCGAAGTCGCCGGTGAACGAGCCGTCCTGCGCCTCCTTCGACCAGCCGAGCAGCTGCACGCTCGTGCCGTGCGCGGCGTTGTAGGCGTCGACGCCGTCCGCGAAGCCGTCCATGAACAGGGTGACCGGGGGCTGGTTGCCGCCGCCGAAGGTCGCGACCTTGCCCGTCTTGCTGACGCCCGCCGCGAGGTAGCCGGCGAGGTACGAGGCCTGCGCGGTGTCGAACAGGATCGGTTTGACGTTGGGGGCCTCGACGGTCTCGTCGACGATGGCGAAGTCGATGTCGGGGTTGGCCTTCGCCTGCTCCTCGGTGGCGGGAGCGAGCTCGTAGCCGACCGTCAGCACGAAGCCGCAGCCCGAGTCGACGGCCTGCGCGACGTTCGGGGCCAGGTCGTTCTCGGTCGTCGAGACGAGCACGCGGGCCTGGATGCCGTCGTCCTTCTCGGCCTTCTGCAGGCCGGCCCAGCTCGACTGGTTGAACGAGCGGTCGTCGAGCCCACCCGAGTTCGTCACCATGCGGGCGCAGTCCTCGCCCGCGGCGGAGGTGCTGGCGCCTCCCTCGGCGGGGGCGCTGGCACAGCCCGCCAGCAGTGCGAGACCGGCGAGGCCGCCGGCGACCCCGAGGAGGCGCGGGTGGCGGAGGCGGGACGACGAGCGGTCCCCGAGGCGGGCGGCCCCGAGGCGTTCTGCCGGGCGTGCGGACGTGGCGGGGTGGACGGACATGAGGCGGGACCTCCGGGAACGGGTGTGCTGTGGGGTGCCGGCGGTGCGGGCCGGACGGGTGGACACAGTCAACTGCCTGCGGGCCGCCGTGCCAAGCGTGTGACGGGGGCGGGCTGCGTCGGCGGGCCGACCCGCGCCTCCTGTGTTCGCCCGTCCGGCCCGCGCCGCGCCTCCCGCGCTCCCCGCCAGGAAATGGTCACAGCGCCAGGACTAGTCGTGGTGCCGTGACCATTTCCTGGCGTCGTGCGGCGGGCTGGCGGCGAGGGCGGGACGGCGGGCTGGCGGGCGGCTGCCCGGGCCTCAGCCGACCTCGACCCGGGCGTCGAGCCCGAGCCGCTCGAGGAACTCCTCGTCGTGGCTGACGATCACGAGCGCCCCGCGGTAGCCGCGCAGCGCCTGGAGCAGGTGGTCGGTGCTCGCCATGTCGAGGTCGTTCGTCGGCTCGTCGAGCACCAGCAGCTCGGGCGGAGGGTCGGCGAGCAGCAGTCCGGCCAGCGCGACCCGGAACCGCTCGCCGCCCGAGAGGGTCGAGGCGAGCCGGTCCACGATGTCTCCCCGGACGAGGAACCGCGCGAGGCGGTTGCGCACCTCGCGCGGGGGAACCTCCGGTGCAGCCCGCCGCACGTTCTCGAGCACCGTGAGCGCGTTGTCGAGTGAGTCCTTCTTCTGCCCGAGGTGGGCGACCCGGGCGGTCAGGGCGACGGCGTGCGTGTCGGGCAGTGGGTGCGGCCGCGCGTCCGGCGCGCCGACGAGCTGCTCGAGCAGCGTCGTCTTGCCCGACCCGTTGTCGCCGACGACGGCGATGCGCTCCACCCCCTGGACGACCACGGTGCGGCCGCGCACGGTCAGCTCGGCCAGGCGCCGGGACGCCGGGACCGCCGGGTCCGGCACGTCGACCACGATCGTGTCGTCACGACGCAGACGTCGTTCGGCGGTGTCGACCGCGACCCGCGCCTCCTGCTCGGACGACGCGTGCGCCCTGCGCAGCGAACCCGCCGTCGCCTCGGCTTGGCCGCGCAGCTGGTTCGCCATGATCTTCGGCATCGATTCGCCGGCCTTGGCTCCGGCCTTGGCCCGTCGCGCGATGGTCGTCTCGGCCTCGATGCGCTGCCTCCGCTCGGCCTTAAACACCTGCTCGGCGGCCCGGACGTCGCGCTCGGCCGCCGCCTGCAGCACCGCGAGCTGCTGCTCGTAGGCCGACCAGGTGCCGCCGAACACGGTCATCGAGCCGTCGCGCAGCTCGGCGATCTCGTCGACGTGCTCGAGCAGCTCGCGGTCGTGGCTGACGACGACGAGCGTCCCCCGCCAGCGGTCGACCACGTCGAGCAGCAGGCCGCGAGATCGTCGGTCGAGGTCGTTCGAGGGTTCGTCGAACACGGCGATCGGCCGACCCCGCAACCGCACGCCGGCGATGGCGACGAGCACGGCCTGCCCACCGGACAGCGTCGACACCGGGCGGTCGAGGACGGTGGAAGTGCCGATGCCGGTGCCGCCGTCGAGGTGGCCCAGCCCGACGTCGGCGAGGGCCGCGGCGGCGCGCGACTCGACGTCCCAGTCGTCGGCGAGCAGCTCGAACTGCCGTTCGGTCGCGTCGCCGGCGAGGATCGCCCGCAAGGCGAGGAGGCGCGGGCCGACCCCCAGCAGGTCCGCCACGGTGTCGCCGGCGCGGGACCGCAGCCGTTGCGGCAGCAGGTCGACCTCGCCGGTGGTCGTGAGGCGTCCGCCGGTGGGAACGAGGTCGCCGGTGACGAGCCGGACGAGCGTGGACTTGCCGGCGCCGTTCGCGCCGACGAGGCCGGTGCGGCCACGACCGAACGCGGTCGACAGGTGGTCGATCACCCCCGAGCCGTCGGGCCAGGAGAACGAGAGGTCGGACAGGACGATGGAGGGTGTGGTGGTGGGCACGAGGGCTCCCGGTGGATGGTGTCGGAGCACGACGACCACCCCTCCCTCGCCGGCGACGGAGGTCGGCTGCGGCGGGGGAGCGACCCGGCAGGAGGCGCGGCGCCTCGGGCGAGGCGGCGCCCGGTTCACGGGGCGGGTGGGAGTGGCGTCAGTGCGAGGGCGACTGCTGCGCGAGGGGCGCAGTACCGGTGATGAGACGCAACGCTCTGCCTTCTGTGCGGTGGGCCCCCGTGCCCGCGAGGGCGGTCGACCGGCCGGTGTGTCGGCCGCACCGGTGCCTGCTCTCGCGACGGGGTACCCCGCCACGGTAGGTCGTGCCCACGCCGGTCCGCAAGGGGCGGGTGCCGGCCGACCCGCGCCTCCTGCGCTCGCCGCCACGAGATGGACACCGCGCCAGGACTGGTCGTGGCGCTGTGACCACTTCCTGGCGTCGTGCGAGATGGCGAACTGCAGCGCGCCTCCTGCCCTCGCCGCCACGAGGTGAACATGCCGCCACCTTTTTGCGTGGCGGGCTGTTTAGTTCGTGGCGGGCTGGCGGGCTGGCGGGCTGGCGGGCTGGCTGGCAGCGGCGGCGGCGGCGGCGGGGGGCCGGCGGGTGCGGCGGCGTCCAGGCGAGCGGGGCACACTGTCGGCATGTACCGAGGCCTGCCGACCATCTCGTTGCCCGAACCCGAGCGTCCGCCGTTCGTCGACCGGCTGCGGCGTGCCCTCGACCTGGCCGCCGCGGAGGAGAGCGGACGCCTGCGGGTCGTCCACTCGTGGGTCGGCGACGAGGTGCCGGGTGGTGCGATCCGTCGTGCCGGCTGGCAGTCGCGCGTGCTGACGATCACGGGCCCACGGCGGGCGCCGATCGACGTCTGGTTCGACGCCGACGACGGCGACGTCAGCGTGATCGGCGACGTCTCCGTGCCCGACTGGTCCCTGCACGACGCGGCGGCCGAGTCGGCCTGCCTCGCGGCCTCCGGCCAGTTGCTCCACGACCTCGCCGCCGGGCGCCTGCCCCGCGGTCGCCGCTCGGACTTCGTCCGGTCGAGCACCGTGCTCGCCCTGCTCGGTGCCGGGGCCGTCGTCGGCGCGGTCGTCGTCGACGTGCTGCGCGCCCGGGGACGGGGCCGCTCGGCCTGACGACCCGCGCCTCCTGCCCTGACGACCTGCGTCTCCTGACCTGACGACCCGCGCCTCCTCGGGAGGTCGCGGGGGCCGGTACGCCTAGCGGGCGTGCCGCTCGAAGAACGCCGTCGACGGCGGCACGAGCATCAGCAGGCAGGCGATCAGGGCACTGACGACGGACGCCCACTCGAGCACCCCGCCGCCGCTCGCCCCGCTCACGCCGCCCAACACCTGCAGGATGGTCAGCACGAGCAACACGGTGCGCGCCCAGCGACGGCCGTCGCGCATCGACCGCACGACGGCGAGCTGCACGAGGGCGACGACGATCGCGAACACCCCACCGGCGATGTCGGCCCCTCGCGGGTTCGCCAGGGCCCCGCCGGACGTCGACACCCGTGCCGGCCCGCCGAACAGCATCAGCAGGACGGCACCGACGACGGCCAGGGCGACCACGACGATCCACAGGACGTACGCCGCAGAGATCGTGCGGGGAGCGGGTGGGGCGGCGTCGCGCATCGGGCCTCCTCGGACGGCGGGCGAGGCCTCCAGGGTAGGCCCGGCCACCGTCGGTGGTGCGGCGTACCCTCGACGCCACGAACCCCGAAGAGCACGAACGAACAGTGCACGAACGAGCAGTGCACGAACGGGCAGTGCGCGAACGGGCAGAGCACGAACGAGCCGAGGCGACGGTGGGGCACCGCCTGCCGCCCACGACGAGCGCAGGAGGCACGGCGCATGGACCGAGAACCCGAACGACGACCGCAGGGTCGCGACCACCGCGTCGACGCGGCCCGCTACCGGGTCGACGGCGACGTGCCGAGCGACGACGCGCCTCGCGACACCCGCACGGCGGCCGAGATGCGAGCCTGGGCCCGAACCGCCATCGACCTGGCGATCGCCCGCGGCGAGTTCGACGACCTGCCGCTCGCCGGCAAGCCGCTGCCCGGGCTGGCGGCGGGCACGGTCGACCCCGATTGGTGGCTGCGCGGCCTGATCGAACGCGAGGGGCTCACCGGGCTCGCGCCTCCGGCCCTGTCGTTGCGGGCCGAGAGCACCGGGTTGCACGCCGAGCTCGACCGGCTGCGCTCCGAGGCCGCCGTGCGGTCGCACCTCGACGACTTCAACGCGCGCATCGTCGAGGCGAGGCGCCAGCTGTCCGGGGGCCCGCCGGTCGTGACGCCCACGCGGGACGTCGACGGCGAGGTGCTGCTGTGGCACGAGCGGCGCCAGGCGCGTCGGGCCGCCGAGGCCGCGGCCGTGCCGCCCCCGCCCCCGAGCTGGCGTGAGAGGCGTGCGCTGCGGCGCGAGCTCAAGCGGCGTCGCGGGGTGCCGGGCCCGTCCACCGAGCAGGGTGACCCGCACTCACCCGACGAGAGCTCACCCGCATGATCCCGTGACCGATTCGTGATCTTTTTCCGACGACAACTACACCTCGAGGATGATGCGCGCTAGGGTCGAGTGTTCGCACCACCCCCAGACGAGAGGACCGCACGCGTGACGAAGCCCGCCTCCCCGACCTCTCCGGATCAGGGTGGCGCGACGGCTGGTCACGTCGAAAGTGCTGGTCAGAACCTCGCTGGTCAGAAGCTCGCTGGTCAGAACCCCACTGGTCATGACGGTGCTCGGCCGCTCGGTGAGCGTTCGGCCCGACTGGCCCTCGAGCGTCGCGAACGCCGTGCCCGTCGCGACGTGCTGCCGACCTCGCACCGCGAGTCCTTCGTCGAGTGCGCCGCCCTCGTCGGTGCCGCCGAGGCCGCGGTCGCCCCGCGCGTCCGGCCCCGTCGCGCCGACGCTCCGGTCCGGACCAGCCCGCTGCTCGGTCTCGAGGAGTCCGCGGCGACCGAGGCCGCTCGTCCTGCCGTCGCCGCCCGCGCCTCCTCGGTCACCGCTCACCCCGCGCCTGCCCGTCCTTCGCGTCGCGCTCGCCGTGCCGCAGCCGTGGCCGCCCGCCCGGTGTCGCCGACCCGTGGTGCCGCCGGTCGTGCCGGTGCCCCCGGTCGTGCCGGTGCGGCGCGCAGCGTCGGCACCGCCGTGAAGAAGCTCTCCATCGTCACCGCGATCGTCGGTTTCGCCGCCAGTGGCGTGCTGCCCCTGCTCGCGACCACCGGCGACGAGGCCCAGGCCGTCGCCGCGGGTGCGTCGGCGCGATCGTCGCTCGGCTCGCAGACGCTGTCGGTCGACACCGCCTCACTGACCGACGAGTCCGACGAGACCGCCCGCGACGCCTACTCGGCCACGTCGATGATCGACGTCGTGACGCAGAACCTGCAGAACCGCAAGGCCGCGGCGAACACGACCTACGAGGGCCCGACCACGGCCGACTACCTCGCGAACCCGCTCTACCCCGAGCTCGACCGCGACCAGGTGCTCGCCGTGGCGTTGCAGTACATCGGCACGCCGTACGTGCACGGCGGTGAAGACCCCTCGAAGTTCGACTGCTCGGGCCTGATCACCTTCGTCTACGCGCAGTTCGGCATCAAGCTGACCCACTACGTTCCGACGCAGAACACCGAGGGGCGGACGATCCCCGAGTCCGAGGCCGTGCCCGGCGACCTCGTCGTGTTCGACAACCTGGCCCACGACGGCATCTATGCCGGCAACGGCATGATCCTCGACGCCCCGAAGCCCGGCGGCTTCGTCGACGTCCGCCCGATCTGGAACCAGGCGCACCACTTCGTCCGCATCGACGGCTGAGCCGGGCCCTCGGGCCTCGGCCGCCTCAGGTCGCCGCGTGCCCTGAGGTGACGACCCGCGCCTCTGGGTGTGGTCGTCCTCGGGTGGTGGCCCGCGCCTCCGGGGTCCGGTCGTCCTGATGTGGTGAGCCGCGCCTCCGGGGTCCGGTCGTCCTGATGTGGTGAGCCGCGCTTCCGGGGGGTGGTGTCCTTGGGTGGTGACCCGCGCCTCCCGGGGTCCGCCTTCCGGGAGGTCCGCCTGCGGTACGTCACCGGCGGCGTGCCGCGTGTGCAATTCCCGACCTACGACGTGCCATCTCGCGTGCCGAACCCGACAACCGGCCGGCGCCGCGCCGCTCATGTTCGTCCAGGGCCGGTCGTCCGGTCGCGGTCGTCGCGATTTGCACGCCAGAGCGGGGCGGCGGGCGACACCAGAGCGGGGCGGCAGGCGGCGGGGGCGGGGCGGCAGGCGACGGGGGCGCGGGTGCAGGAGGCGCGGGTCGGGCGGCCGACGCGGGGGCGCTACCCGAGGCGGCCGGTGAGGCGGCCGTGGAAGGCCTCGCTGCGGTCGTCCAGTCCGACGAACGTCGCCGTCACGCCGTGTGCGCGGAACTTCTCGTCGACCGAGTCGAGGGCCGCGACGCTCGACGCGTCCCACACCTGGGCGCGGGACAGGTCGACGGTGACCGACTCGGGGTCGTCTCCGTAGGAGAAGTGCTCGACGAGGTCGTTGCTGCTGCCGAAGAAGAGGGGGCCGACGACGTCGTACCGCACCGTCTCGGGGGACGGGGGTCCGTCGAGACCGGCACCCGCGCCTCCTGCGTTCGAGGCGTCCGGGACCTCCGCGACGCGAGAACCGGCCTCGGTGTCGGCCACGGCACCCGGTGTCACGTGCCGCTCGACCGTGATCACGTGGGCCACCCGACGGGCGAACAGCACCATCGCGAGCAGCACGCCGACCGCGACGCCGAGGGCGAGGTTGTTCGTGGCGACGACCACGGCCACCGTGACCACCATGACGAGCGTCTCGGGCACCGGCATGCGCCGCAGGGTCGTCGGCTTCAGCGAGTGCCAGTCGACCGTGGTGATCGCGACGATCATCATGACCGCCGCCAGCGCGACCATCGGGATCGCCGACATCACGGCGCTCAGCCCGGTGACCAGCAGCAGCAGGAAGAGCCCGGCCGCGATCGTCGACACCCGCGTGCGGGCCCGTCCGATCTTCACGTTGACGACCGTCTGACCGATCATGGCGCAGCCGGCGATGCCGCCGTAGAAGCCGGCCGCGATGTTCGCGACGCCGAGCGCCCAGGACTCCTTGCCCTTGTGCGACGGGGTCTCGGTGAGGTCGTCGACGAGCTTGGCGGTCAGCAGGGTCTCCATCAGGCCCACGAAGGCGACGCTGAGGGCGGTCGGCCAGATGATCTGCAGCGTCTCGAGCGTGAACGGGGCGAGCCACGGGGTGAGGCCGGGCAGGCCGCCGCCCATCGGACCCTCGTCGCCGACGGTGTGCACGTCGAGGCGGGCGGCCACGGCGATGACCGTCACGACGACGATGGCGACCAGCGGCGCCGGCACGGCCTTCGTCACCTTCGGCAGCAGCACGACGATCGCGATGGTCAGGGCGAACAGCGGGTACACGACCCACGGCTGGTCGATGATGTGCGGCACCTGCGCCACGAAGATCAGCACACCGAGCGCGTTGACGAAGCCGATCATGACCGAGCGGGGGATGAACCGCATCAGCCGGGCGAGACCGGCGAGCCCGAACGCGAGCTGCACGAGCCCGGCGAGGACGACCGTCGGCAGTACGTAGTCGGTGCCGTGCTCGCGCACCAGCGGCGCGATGACGAGGGCGACCGACCCCGCGGCGGCGGTGACCATCGCGGGGCGGCCGCCGAGCACCGACATGACGAGCGCCAGCACGATCGACGCGACGAGGCTGACCATCGGGTCGACCCCGGCGATCACCGAGAACGAGATGACCTCGGGCACGAGGGCGAGCGTCGTGACGACGCCGGCCAGGGCCTCGCGGGTCAGGAGGCGCGGGTCGCGCAACACGGACAGCACCGTGTCGGCGGGGCGGGCGGGGCGGACCGACCGCGCGGCGGGTTCAGGGCGCGCGCGGTCGGAGTCGGGGGCAGTGGTCACGGGGACTCCTGGGGGTGTGCGGAAGAATGGGGGAGCCGGCGACACTGCCGTACGATGCAACCCTACCCTTACGTGAGGGTAGAGATGAAACGAGACCTCATGCCCGACGAGACCGCCACGATGCAGATCGGCGAGCTCGCCGACCGCACCGAGATGTCGCTGCGCACGATCCGCCACTACGACGAGGTCGGTCTGCTGACGCCGTCGGGCCGCAGCGAGGGCGGGTTCCGGCTCTACACGCACGACGACTACCTGCGGCTGATGGTGATCCGACGCATGAAGCCGCTGGGGTTCAGCCTCGACGAGATGGCCGAGCTGCTGCGGGTCGTCGACGCGCTCGACGGCGGTGCGGGCGACGCGGCCGGGG
>NZ_LMLG01000006.1:80190-105787 GCF_001421865.1 Frigoribacterium sp. Leaf44 | reverse complement strand
CCGGGGCGGGTGACGCGGCCGGGGCGGGCGACGCGGCCGGGTCGAGTGACGCGGCCGGGGCGGACGACGAGGGTGACGGGCGCGTCCAGGCGACCCGCGCCTCCTTGGCGGCGTTCGTCGACGAGACCGTCGAGCGTCGCGCGAAGCTCGAGCGACAGCTCGCGATGGCCGACGAGTTCCTCGAGCTGCTGCGCGCCCGCCTGCGCTGAGCGCCGCGCGTCAGCTGCGGGCCCACTCGGGGCGGCGGTCGACGAGCATCTCGGCGTACGACGGGTACCACTCGCCGGCCGGGGGTCCGTCGTTGCAGGTGCCGTCGCTGATGCCCGGCGTCTTGACCCAGAGCAGGGCGTCGAGGCGGCCGTCGTCGGACACCACGCGGGGGTCCTGGCCGAGGCCGACGTCCTCCGGGTTGCACCAGGTGCCCTTCCAGCCGCGGCCGTTGCGGGACACGTCGATCACGTAACGGCTGCCGCCCGTCATCGCGGCGACCTCCTCGGCGTAGGGCTGCTCGTCGCCCACGGGGTAGAAGCCCGCGACGTTGGTGAAGAAGCCCCGGGCCTGGTCGACGCCCGCCGCCTGGAGTCGCTCGGCCATCACCTCGGGCTGCACCCAGTGCGAGTTGCCGCCGTCGAGGTAGGCGGGCACGCCGGCCGCCGCGAAGTCGGCGACGGCCTGCTTCAGCAGGGGGAGGCGCGTGTCGGCCAGCTGCGGACACCGGCTCAGGATGCCGAGCGAGTCGGGTTCGACGATGACGACGGCCCGGTGCCCGGCGAGGGTGGCCGCGATGGTCGCGTTCCAGGCGGGGTAGCGCTCGAGGGACAGGCCGCCGGCCGAGTAGTTGCCGCAGTCCCGGTCGGGGATCGCGTACGTGACGAACACCGGCGTCGCGCCCTGCTCCTCGGCGGCGGAGAGGTAGTCGGTGATCACCTTCACGAGCTGGGCGTCGTCGTAGCCGTCGCCGATCCACATCGCGACGGGACGCTCGGCGATCAGAGCCGCGGCCCGGGCGGCGTCCGTCTCTCCGTCGGCGCTCAGGGTCGCCTCGGCCCGCACCGCCAGCGAGTTCGGCTCGAGCGCGATGCCGCCGTGGAAGACGGTGCCGGACGGAGCCGTGCGGATCGTCTCGGGCGTCACCCGGGTCGCCTGCGACGTCGGGGTCGGGCTCGGAGTCGCCGATCCGTCGGACGGCGTCGGCCGGGTGGTGTCGCCCGACGAGCAGGCGGTCAAGAGGACGACGGCGGCCGCGGCGAGCAGGCCGAGGGTAGTCCGGGCCGGTCGGGACGATGCCATCTGCGCCTCTCTCGGCGCAGTCGGGGGTGCTGCCCCGACGGTGGTGGAAGGGACAGTCGACCACGGATGCGGCCGCGGGCACAGGGGCCGAAAGGGGGACACGGCCGTACCTCGCGGGCACCGGGACCGCCGCCTCTCGCCACCGCGGGCCGCACCGCGGGCGGCACCGCGTCGCCACGGCGTCGACGTCTCGTCCCCAGGTCGTCGACGACCCCGAGGAGGCGCGGTGCCGGGTGCCCGCGCTGGCTCGGTCCCCGCCCGCCTCGGTAGGGTGGGTGGTCCGCGAGGCCCGAGCGCGGACGCCCCTGCACCGCGGCGCACCCCCGTCCTCACCGGACGGGTCGTGCGCATCAGACAGACAGAGAGCCATGCACCACTCGGTCCGCCCCGTTCCCTTTTCGTTCCGCCCCGTTCCCTCCCGGGGCATGCTCCGTCGCACGCCGGTCGTCGCCGTCATCGCCGCGCTGGCCCTGCTGGCCGCGCTCCTCCTCCCCGAGCGGGCGACCGCCGCCGCCCCGACCTGGCAGGCCGTCGTCGCCGCCCGCGACGACGAGTCGGCCAAGAAGAAGGCCCTCGCCGACCTGCAGACCGCGCTCGACGCCGCGTCGGCCCGTGCCGAGGCCGCCCGCACCTCGGCCGACGAGGCCGGACGCGTGCTGGGCGAGGCCCAGGCCGCCGTCGACGAGGCCACCGCCCGGCACGAGCAGCTCGAGACGCGTCGGGCCGAGGCCCGTGAGACGGCCGACTCCGCACGACAGGTCGTCGGCCAGGCCGCCGCGCTGATGGCCCGCCCCGGCAGCGGGGGACTGGTGGGCGACCTGCTCGCGGCCGGCGACGGCGCGCAAGAGGTGCTCAAGGGGCTGAGCCTGTCGAGCAAGCTCGGCGAGAACATCGGGCGGCTGCGCGAACGGGCCCAGGCCGCCGACAACCTCGCGACCTCGCTGGCCGCCCAGGCCGCCGTGGCGCTCGCCGAACGGGACCGGCTCGCTGCCGACGCCCAGACCGCACTCGACGAGGCGGCCGCGGCCAGCGTGACGGCCGAGGCCGACCTCGCGGCCGTCGACGACGAGAAGGCCACCCTCGCCGCGCAGGTCGCCCTGCTCGAGGACGACCGCATGACGCTCGAGCAGGCCTACTCCCAGGCGCAGGCGGCCGCGGCGGCGGCCGCTGCCGCTGCTGCCCGCCCCGCCCCGGCCGCCGGTGGCGGCACCGGTCCCGTGGCGCCAGGCACCGGAGGACCCGGCCCGGGCGTCACCGTGCCCGATCCGGGCACCGGGTGGGTCGCGGCCATCCGCTCGTACAGCTCGTACCAGGCCTACGGCTATCGCATCCACCCGATCACGGGCGATCGTCGACTCCACGCGGGCGCCGACTTCGGTGCGGCCTGCGGCACGCCGATCTACTCGGTCTCGGCCGGTCGCGTCAGCTACGCGGGGCCGTCGAGCGGCTACGGCAACCTGATCGTCGTGGACCACGGCGGCGGTGTCAGCAGTGCCTACGCCCACATGGAGCGCAACGGCATCTACGTCTCGGTCGGCCAGCAGGTCCAGGCCGGCCAGAACATCGCCGGGGTCGGCACCTCGGGCGGCTCGACCGGCTGCCACCTGCACCTCGAGGTGCGGCAGGGCGGCGTCCCGACCGACCCCGTGGTCTTCCTCGCGTCGAAGGGCGTCCGCTGACGACCGTCGGGCATCAGCTGCCGTGAGGCGGGCGTGTTCGGCTGTTCCGGGCGTCCGCATCCGACCGTCTCCGCCGAACTCGCCCGCCGTCGCGCGCTAGTCGGCCGCGCCCGCCAGGTCGTCGTGCACCTGGATCGACGCGGCCTCGGCCCGGATCTCGTCGACCACGGTGCGGACGGCCGGGCGGACGGCCCGGTCCGGTCGCATCAGGGCCTCGAGATGGCGCCCGGCGCGGACGTTCTCGAGCGTCGCCAGGTGGAACCTTCCGGGCGCGCGCGACGCGGACGTGTGGCGGGGCACGAGTGCCACCCCGTGCCCCGCGGCGACGAGGTTCTCGATCAGGGGCAGGTGCACCGTGCGGTGGACGACCTCGGGTGCGACGCCCGACTGCAGGGCCATCGACACCAGCACGCGGTCGATCGGGTAGCCCTCGGGCACGCCGATCCAGGGCTCGCGGATGACGTCGTCGACGGCCACCCGACTGCGGTCGGCCAGTCGGTGGCCGAGGGGGAGGGCGACCTCGAGGGGCTCGCGCAGCAGCGACACGACGGTCGTCGATGCTCGGCCCGGCGGCAGCACGCCGTCCGACCGGTGGGCGAGCACCACGTCGAAGTCCGCCGTCAGCGGGGCGAACTCGTCCTCGGAGACGTCGCGGTCGGCCACGTCGAGCTCGATGCCCGGGTGCGATCGCATGCGGTGCAGCACTCCGGGCAGCAGGAGCTCGGCCGCCGAGGCGAACACGGACACCCGCACCACGCCGCCCGTGCCTCCGCGGACGGCGTCGAACGCCGCCTCGGCCTCGGCGACCGCGGTCGCGACCCCCACCGACGCCCGGGCCAGGGCGTGGCCCTCGTCGGTCAGCACGACGCCCCGGCCGGCGCGACGGACGAGCTCGACCCCGAGCTGGCGCTGGAGCGTCTTCAGCTGCTGCGACACGGCGCTGGGCGACCGGTGCGTCGCGGCCGCGACGGCGGTGACGCTGCCGCGGTCGGCGAGTTCTCGCAGCAGGTCGAGGTGGGTGAGGTCCATGAAGGCAGCCTACAAAGACGTCGCAGCAATCTGCGCTGGTCCTGAACGGTCCGGCACGCCACGATGGACCGGTGACCGTCCGCGACCGCCTCCTCGCCCTCGTCGTCGCCGTGTGCTGGGGAATCAACTTCCCCGTGACGGCGATCGCCCTCGAGCACTTCCCGCCGTTCCTGCTCGTGGCGCTGCGCTTCACCCTGCTCGCGGTGCCGACCGTGTTGTTGGTGCCGCGTCCGGCGATCCCGTGGTCGCGCCTCCTGCTGGTGGGGGCGACGCTCGGCATGCTGCAGTTCGCGTTCCTCTACCTCGGCATCGCGGCGGGCATGCCCTCAGGGCTCGCCTCGCTCGTGCTGCAGGCCTCGGCCCCGTTCACCGTCGTGATCGCCGGCTTCTGGCTCCGTGAACGCATCACCCGTCGGCAGGCGATCGGCATCGGCATCGCCGTCGTCGGGCTCGTCGTCATCGCGGGCCACCGGTCGCAGGTCGCGGCGCTGCTGCCCGTCGTGCTGACGCTGTGCGGCGCGCTCGGCTGGGCGATCGGCAACGTGGCCGTCCGACGGGCCGCCCCGCCGAACCCGATGCACCTGACGCTGTGGATGTCGATCGTCGCGCCGGTGCCGATGCTCGCCCTGTCGTTCGTCGTCGAGGGCCCCGAGCGCATCGGCGAGAGCCTCGGCACGGTCCTCACGCTCGAGGCGTTGCCGTCGGTGCTCTGCCTGCTCTACCTCGTGCTGATCGCCTCGGTCGTCGGCTACGGCATCTGGACGCGCCTGCTCTCGGTCTACCCCTCGGCGACCGTCGCACCGTTCTCGATGCTGGTGCCCGTGGTCGGCGTGCTGGCCTCGTGGCTGGCGTTCGGCGAGGTGCCCGACCTGGTCGAGCTCGTCGCCGGCGTGGCGGTGGTCGGCGGTGTGCTCTACGCCAGCCGCGTGCCGAGGGCCCGCGCCCGCGACGGCGACCCCGAGGAGGCGCGGGTCGCCCCGCCCGAGCCGGTGCCCGTCCCCGAGACCGGCACCGCGCCTCCCGGGTCGCCCCTCAGGCGGTGACGGGCTTCTTCATCTGCACGGCGGTCGTCTCGTAGCCGAGCGATTCGTAGAGGTGGCGGGCGACCTCGTTGTAGCCGAACACGTTCAGGCCGAGGGTCTCGGCGCCGTGACGGGCGGCGGCCTGCTCGGGGGTCTCGCCGGCGAGCACGCGGGATTTCTCGTACTCGGCGGTCGAGCGCCGCATCCAGGGCACGAGGCGGGAGGTGGGCATGGGCACGAGGCTGAGCGTCATGACCGCACGCTAGCGCGCCGTGACCAGGCGCGGCACGCGACGTCACGAGCCGCAGGCGGACAGGTCGGTCGTACCCCGAAACGCTTCGCCACGCGTACCCCGGCGGCTGTCGGAGGGCGCAGGTCGCCCCGGTAACGTGTGCAGCGGCCGGCGGGGGGCGGCCGTGCGATGCCTCACAGGGGCACCGTCTCGACCCGCAGGAGAAACCCACCCGATGCCCCAGCAGAAACGCGCCCAGGCGACCCGCGCCGCCATCATCCGAGGGGCCGCCGTCGTCTTCGACGAGCACGGCTACAGCGAGGCCTCGCTCGACCTCGTCGCCGAGACCGCCACGGTGACCAAGGGTGCGCTCTACTTCCACTTCCGCTCGAAGGCCGACCTCGCGAACGCGGTCATCGCCGAGCAACACGCCCTCTCGCGGGCCTACGCCGACCAGGTGTCCGAGACCGCGGGCAGCGGTGCCGAGGCGCTCATGCTCTCGTGCGCGTCGCTCGCCACGCAGCTGACCACCGAGGTGCTCGTGACCGCGGGCATCCGCCTGACCACCCAGTCGCCGAGCCGCGACCTCCGGGTCGAGCACCCGTACCTCGACTGGCAGGCCCAGATCTCGGGTCTCGTCGAGCGGGCGGTCGCCGACGGGGACTTCCGTGCCGACACCGACGTCGAGAGCGTCGCCCGCTTCGTCGTCGGGTCGTACGCCGGCGTCCACATCGTGTCGCAGGCCCTGACCGGCCGGGCCGACCTCTTCGACCGGCTGCGCGACATGTGGGCGTTCGTGCTGCCGACGGTCGTGGCCCCCGGGCACGAAGGCCTGACCAGCTCGTTGCCCCCGCTGATCAGGCCGTCGGATGTGCCCCCGTCCCCCGACGTGTCCTCTGTGCCCCCAGGTTAGATACTGGCCGACCGGTTTTCCAGTCCCCTCAAGGAGGGGGCCGGTCAGGACGACGGCCGCGGTGGGGTGAGCTCCGTCAGCACCTGCCGGATCGTGGCATTGTCGGCCGCGAGGGCTGCGGTGTCGATCTGGGACAGGAGCTCACCGTCGTCGTGCGGCACGGTGAGTTGCCGCAGCCACTCCGCCTCGTAGAGGGCGTCGCGGTAGCCGGAGGACTCACGGCACCGGGCGTCGGCCGTCGCGATCTCGATCTCGTCGTCGGTCGGTGACGTGCTCGAGTCGAGCGTCTCGAACCGGTCGGCCATCTCGAGGGTCGGCATGCCCGACGGGTCGGAGGCCACGTCGCCCACCCGGGCGTCCTGCATGCACCCGCGCCAGTCGTCCCAGGTCGCGGTCACCGTCGGATCGTGGCGGGCTCCTTCGAACGCGGCGTTGTTCAGGCGGACGAGCGACTGGGTGCGGTTCGAGTAGTCGTCCAGTGACGGCACCGTCTCGCGGGCGCGCTGCACACAGGTGTCGAACCGGGCGGACCTCTCGGCCGTCCAGGGCTGCGACGAGAACTCGGACCAGGCGGCCGCTCCCGCGTCAATGACCGACAGGGCGTGGTAGCCACGGGTCTCGGCCGTCGCCAGGTCGAAGGCCCGGAGGCGCAGCGAGCCGTTCATCGACAGCTCGCCCGCCCGGTCGCCCGCCGCCACGTCCCGCCACGGCACCACGAAGTCGTCGTGGCCCGCCGCGACCATGCACTGCTGCGCGACGAGCAGGAGGGCGTAGGACGACGAGGTCTCGCCGACCGGCACGTATCGGTCGAGCGGCATCGTCCACGCGTCGACGTCCTTCGCCGGCAGGTCGGGCAGGGCGTAGGCGGCGTTGGCCGGGATGCCGTAGGCGACGACGCCGGCGACCACCGCGACCACGGCTGCGAGCGTCACGCGTTTCGCGCGTCGCTGTCGAGGCGAGACGCCGCCGGGCGGGACGTCGCGGGTCGGGACGGTCTTCTCGTCGGTCATCGCGTGGCCCCCTCGTCGTCGCGGGCCGGGCCCACGAGGTCGTTCTCGTAGGCGAAGACGACGATCTGCACACGGTTGCGCATGCCGAGCTTCTGCAGCACGGCGCGCACGTGGCTCTTGACCGTCGCCTCGCTGAGCCACGCGCTCTCGGCGATCTCGGCGTTGCTCAGGCCCCGTGCCACGAGCAGGAAGATCTCGCGCTCGCGGGGCGAGAGCACCTCGAGCGGCTCGGTCCGCCGCTTCGGCGACGGGGTCGGCACGGCGAAGGCGTGCACGACGTCGAGAGCGGCGGCCGCGGTCGGCACGGGCTCGCCGGCCGCTGCCGCGCGGATCGTCGTCAGCACCTCGTCGGGCGTGGCGTCCTTGGTCAGGAACGCGTAGGCCCCGGCCTTCAACGCGCTGAACACGGCCTCGTCACGCTGGATCGTGGTCAGGGCGACGACGCGCGGGGCCGAGTCGGGGTCGGTGCCGGCCGCCGCCACGATGCGCGTGGTGGCCTCGAGGCCGTTCATCACGGGCATGCGCAGGTCCATCAGCACGACGTCGGGCCGCTCCCGCTCGACCAGGGCGACTCCGGCCGCCCCGTCGACGGCCGTGCCGACACAGATCAGGTCGGCTTGCGCCTCGATCAGCATCTGCAGCCCCGAGGCGAACAGGGGCTGGTCGTCGACGACGACCACCCTCACGAGGGCAGGAGGCGCGGTGCGCGTCGTCGCGGTCGTCACGTCGGTCATGCGGGTTGCTCCGTCCAGGACTGCAGGAGTCCGATCGGTTCGGGAGTCGGCAGGAAGGAGGTGACGACGAAGACGCCGTCGTCGCCGAGCTCGGCCGTCAGCCAGCCGCCGGCGAGCCGGGCACGTTCGGTCATGCTGGCGATGCCGGTGCCCCGGCCGGTGCCGCGGCGGGCGGCGACGAGCGGGTCGTCGCCCGAGGACGTCACCAGCAGGGCGAGGCCGGGCCCCCGCCAGTCGAGTGCGACGTCGACCGTGCTCGACGAGCCGGAGTGCTTGAGGGCGTTGGTCAGGCTCTCTTGCACGATGCGGAAGACCGCGAGCTCTTGCGAGGGCAACAACTCGGTGGCGTCGCCGAGGTGCCGCAGGGTCACGGTCATGCCCACGTCGCGCATCGTCGTCGCGAGCCGGTCGAGGTCGGCGAGGGTCTCGCGAGGCGTGACGTCGTCGGCGTCCTGCTGGATGCGCTCGACCAGATGCCGCACGTCGACCAACGAGGTGCGGCCGACGTCCGCGATCGTCCGCAGTGCCTGCTCGACGACCTCCGGGCGGGTCGCCGACAGCGCCAGGGCGCCCTGGGCCTGGGACACGACCACGGCGAGCGAGTGGGCGAGGGCGTCGTGTACGTCCCGTGAGATGCGGGCCCGGTCGTGGGCGAGGCGCAGCTCGAAGTCCGTCTCGTGGAAGCGTGTCTCGGTCCGTTCGAGCACCAGCCCGATGCGGCGTACGCGCAGCACGCTCGAGAGGAAGATGCCGACGGCCCAGGCCGCGGCCGCGGCGCCGAAGAGCGAGGCCGCCAGGGTGATCACGTCGGTCTTCGTGCCCTGGCCGCCGCCGACCCACGACGACCAGACGTACGGCCGTGCGAGGGTGGGCACGGCCATCGCGATCGCGGCCAGCCCCGAGGCGAGGCCGGCGGCGGCCAGCGCGACCAGCCGAACGGCGATCGACCGGGCGAACGCGGCGAAGAACGCCACGAACGCGATGGCAAGGTACGTGGGCCACGTGGTGTCCGTCGGGGGCTGCACCCAGCCGGCGAGCTGCAGGGCCGGGATCGCCACCGTCAAGCCGATCGAGGTCCACGGCATCCACACCGCGAGGCCGACGGCCAGGCCGAAGAGGCCGAACAGGACGACGTTCTCGACGATCTCGCCCCGGCCGGCCTCGGCGATCGTCCACAGCAGCACGAAGACCGCGGCGGCGACGGGGGCCGCGAGGCGCGGCACCCAGGTGCGCAGGTCGTCGGGGATGGTGTCCATGTCGACGACCGTAAGGCGTCGTCGACCGGCCGCGCGCGCCTCCTGCGGGGTTTTCATCCTTGAGGACGAACGCACCGCGGTGGGGACGAGCCGTCGGGCCCCCGGGACGCGGCGACGGCGCGCCCCGGGATGGGGACGCGCCGTCGGCGTGGTGCGGGTGCAGCGACTAGAGCGTGATCAGACCGTCGGTCTTGGTCGTCGCGGCGGCGAGGCGGGCCTCGACGTTGCTCCAGTTCACGATGTTCCAGAAGGCCTTGACGTAGTCGGCGCGCACGTTCTGGTAGTCGAGGTAGTAGGCGTGCTCCCAGACGTCGAGCATCAGCAGGGGGACGAGGCCGAACGGCACGTTGCCCTGCTGGTCGAAGAGCTGGAAGACGCTGAGGCGCTGGCCGAGCACGTCGTAGGCGAGCACCGACCAACCCGAGCCCTGCACGCCGAGCGCGGTGGCGGTGAAGTGGGCCTTGAACTTCTCGAGGTCGCCGAAGTCGCGGCCGATGGCCTCGAGCAGGTCGCCGGTGGGCTCGCTGGTCTCGGGGGTGAGGTTCGTCCAGAAGATCGAGTGGTTGACGTGGCCACCGAGGTTGAAGGCGAGGTCCTTCTCGAGCTTGTTGACGTTCGCCAGGTTGCCGGTCTCGCGGGCCTCGGCGAGGGCGGCGTTGGCCGTGTTCGCACCGGTGACGTAGGTGTTGTGGTGCTTGGAGTGGTGCAGCTCCATGATCTTCGCGCTGATGTGCGGCGCCAGAGCGGAGTAGTCGTAGGGCAGATCGGGCAGGGTGTACTCAGCCATGTGGGGTCCTTTCGAATTGACCTGCATCCACCGTACGACCTCCACCCATGCCGGGGTCAACGTTCTCCCAGCGCGGACGCAGCCTCGGGGCCCGGCACCGTCGAGGGTCGTGCGTAGGCTGACGGGCGTGGGACGCACCCGCGACGGGTGCACGTCTCACCGACCGACGACCCCGCTCCACCCCGAGGAGGCGCACCATGGCAGGATTCACCGGCTTCGGCAGGCGGCGCGTGGCCGACCCGCGACTGCCCCCGGGGCAGTACCTCGAGAGCGGGTTCCCGGTCCTGTCGGCCGGCCCCACGCCGAACATCAAGCGGTGGGAGCTCCAGGTCGCGACCGAGACCGGGCAGCGCTCGCTCAGCTGGGCCGACTTCCAGGCGTTTCCGCACGAGGCGATCGAGACCGACATCCACTGCGTCACGAGCTGGTCGAAGCTCGGCACGCACTGGCGCGGCGTCTCGCTCGACACCCTCTTCGACGGCCTCGAGACCACGCACGAGTTCGCGATGGCGACCAGCCACGGCGGGTACACGACCAACCTGCCGCTCAGCGAGCTGCTCGGGGGCAAGGCCTGGGTGGTCGACACCTACGAGGGGCAGCCGTTGCACGCCGAGCACGGCGGGCCCGCACGCCTCTTCGTGCCCGGGCTCTACTTCTGGAAGAGCGCCAAGTGGCTGCAGGGCATCCAGACCATGGCCACCGACCGCCGCGGCTTCTGGGAGAGCATGGGCTACCACCCGCACGGCGACCCGTGGAAGGAAGAACGGTACGCGTGAGCGAGTCCGTTCCCGACCCAGGGGTCGGCGGGGCCGCGGGGGTCGGTCCCTCGGGTGATCCGTACGCCTGGCTGCCCGCCACGATCGTGTCGTCGGTCGCGCAGACGCCGCGGGCCCGGTCGTTGACCCTGGCGGTTCCTGGCCTCCGCCGCGCGCGAGCCGGCCAGCACGTCGACCTTCGGCTGACCGCCGAGGACGGTTACACGGCCGTCCGGTCGTACTCGCTGAGCGACGTCCAGGCGTCCGGCGGCGCGCGAGGCGGAGGAGGCGCGGGCCCGGTCCCACAGATCGAGGTCACCGTCGAGCGTCTCGACGACGGCGAGGTCTCGCCCTACCTCGTCGACGCGGCCGAGCCGGGCGACCCGATCGAGGTGCGCGGCCCGATCGGGGGCTGGTTCGTCTGGCCGCCGACCGAGTTCGACCCCGAGTCGGCCGTGCACGCGGTGCTGCCCGAGCCCGAGGGAGCGGCCCCGCCGACGTCGGCCCCCGTGCAGTTGGTCGGCGGGGGGTCGGGCGTCGCACCTCTGATGGCGATGGTGCGGGCACGAGGCCGGGACGCACCCCCGATGCGTCTGCTCGCCTCGGTGCGCGACCCGGGTTCGCGGTGGTTCGTGGCGGAGCTCGACGAGGCCGCGCGCGCCTCCTCGGGTCACGACGCGACGGGGCCTCGGGTGCCCCTCGTCGTGGACTGGGTCTACAGCCGCACGGCTCCCGAGGGGCACGACAGGCGGGCCGGCCGACTCACGCGCGACGAACTCGAGCGGTCGGTGCTGCCCGCGTCCGAGCACCCACTCGTCTACGTCTGCGGAGCGAACTCGTTCGTGGCGGTCGTCGCCGGGTGGCTGGTCGAGCTCGGGCACGTCCCGACCCGCGTCCGCACCGAGCGCTTCGGCGGCGTCTGAGCCGGCCTCCGCCGACCCGGGCCCCGCCCGCGCCCGTACCCGCACTCGGGTGTGCCGATGCGGTCCGTACCGGATCAGCGAAGAACCCCGTTCCGAACGATGAACCCAGAAGAAAACGGGTGCATCGTTCGGAACGGGGTTCATGGCCGTCCGGCGGAGGTACCAGCCCTCCGCCCGAGCGCCGGACCTCAGGCGGGCGTGCCCTTCTCGGGCGCGGTGGTGCGGAACTGGCCGCGCGTGACGTGCTGCTGCCAGAGCAGCTCGGCCAGCGCCTCCGGGCTCTTGTCGCTGCTCTCGGGCTCGATGCCGCCGGGGATGATCAGCTGACCGACGTGGATGCCCTCGCCGGCGAGCTCGTCGTGGAGCAGCTGTGCGTAGGCGGTCAGCCCCGCGAAGGCGATGGACGTGCCGGTGACCTTCGCGCCGGGCGTGACGGCCGAGCCGCCGTTGACGAAGAGGATGGTGCCGCCGCCGTCGGGCAGGAACCGCATGCCGGGCAGCACCTGGTGCACCGCCGCGACCGGCCCGTAGATCGAGAACTCGACCGGGCCGACGAGGTCGGCGGGCATGGTCTCGAGCACCGGGCGCATGAAGTCCTTCTGCGGCAGCGGGCTGTACTGCATCACCTGGACGGGCCCGAGCTGCTCGGTCGCCCGCTCGAGCGCGGCCGCGATGCTCGCCGGGTCGCGCACGTCGGCGGTGAAGCCCTGCGCGGTGACGCCGTCGGCCTCGAGCTCGGCCGCGAGGGCGTCGAGCCGGCCCTGGTGCCGCGAGATCAGCGCGACGCTGAAGCCCTCCGCGCCGAATCGTCGGGCCACGGCAGCGCCGAGCCCCTTGCCTGCTCCGATGATCGCGAGTGTCGTCATGCAGCCCATCCAACCGAGGAGGCGCGGGCCGGCACCCAGCCAGAGGGGTACGGAGGCCGCGTGGTCGCCTCGCCCCGCGCCTCCTCGTCCTCGTCGGTCGCCGCTCGGACGGCCACCGTCCAGCCGCGGGCTGCGACCATGGGGGTCGTACCCCGTCGGCCCCTCACCAGGAGCAGCTCGTGTCGCCTCGCACCCTCTTCCGTTCGTTCGCCGTCGCCGAGGTGGTGACCTGGTCGCTGCTGATCGTGGGCATGATCCTCAAGTACGCGGTGGGGGTCGGCGACTGGCCGGTCAGCGTGGCGGGGCCGATCCACGGCTTCGTGTTCCTCGCGTACCTCGTGGCAGGGGTCGTCGTCGCGGTGAACCAGCGCTGGTCGGGTGGTGTGACCCTGGCCGCCCTCGCCAGCGCCGTGGTGCCGTTCGCCTCCCTGCCCGTCGAGCGCTGGATCGACCGCCGCGGCCTCCTCGCCGGTGCCTGGCGCCGCACGGCGACCGACGACCCGCGCGACCGACGTCCCCTCGACCGCCTGTTGCGCTGGATGCTCGGGCACCTCGTCCTCGCCCTCGTGCTGCTGGTCGTCGCGGTGGTCGTCGTCTTCGTGGTGCTGCTGATCGCGGGGCCGCCCGTGCCGGTGGGCTGACCGCCCGCCCGCACCGCGCCTCCCTGACAATCCTCTTAGCAACTAAGAGATCGGGAGGCGGGCGCGACTAGCGTCCCCCTCATGACCACGGACACCAGCACCCGAGCCCCCGCCGACCCCGCGACGTCGCGTGACGTCGTCCGCCAGATCGTCGTGGTCGTCACCGCTGTCCTCGCGATCGTGCTGGCCGCCTACGGATCGGGCGCGTTCGGCGGCGTCTCGGTGTCCGACGCGGCCGGCGGTGCCCTCAGCGCGACCGCCACGACGGTCGCCCCGGCGACCACGGCCTTCAGCATCTGGAGCGTCATCTACCTCGGCCTCGTCGCGTACGCGATCTACCAGGCCCTCCCGGGCCAGCGCGCCGTCACCCGGCACCGTCGCCTGGGCTACTGGGTCGCGGCCTCGCTGCTGCTCAACGCGGCGTGGCTGTTCGCCGCCGTCCAGCTCGGCAGCGTCTGGCTGGGCGCCGTCGTGATCGTCGCGCTGCTCCTCGTGCTCGCGCGCATCTTCGTGATCCTGTTCCACACCGCGTCGAGCGGATGGGTCGACGCGGTCGTCACCGACGGCACGCTCGGCCTCTACCTCGGCTGGGTCAGCGTCGCGACCGTCGCCAACATCGCCGCCGGCCTGGTCGACGCGGGCTTCGACGGCTTCGGTTTCGCGGCCGGGTTCTGGTCGTCGGTGGTGCTCGGCGTGGCCGCTCTCGTCGGCGTCGTGCTGGCCTTCGCCGGCCGCGGCCGCATCGCTCCGGCCCTGTCGCTGTCGTGGGGACTCGCCTGGATCGCGGTCGGCCGCCTGACCGGCGAACCCGAGAACGTCGTCGCCGGGGTGGCCGCGATCGTCGCCGCCGCCGTCGTGCTGGTCGTCACGATCGCCGTGCGGGCCGCACGAGGCCGGGTCGGCGCCACCGCCTCGCTGCACCGCTGAGCCCCGTCCGCCAGGCTGCCCTGCTCGGTCACGCGTGCCGCCGCACCGCACCGCGAGATGGTCACGACGCCAGGGGAAGACCTGGCGCCGTGACCATCTCCTGGCGTCGTGTGGGGACTGCAGGAGGCGCGGTGCCCGCAGGAGGCGCACCGCACCTCCTGGTCAGCGGCCGCCGGTGATCTTGCGGTCGCGCTGGGCGACCCCTGCCGTGCCGTAGGGGTAGTCGTCGACCCGGGGTGCGCTCGCCGAGGTGAGGCGGGCGACCTCGTCGTCGGTGAGGGCCGCGGCCAGCGCCGACGAACCCAGGTTGTCGTCGAGCTGCTCCACCGTGCGCGCGCCGAGGATCACCGAGGTGACCGCGGGCTGACGCAGCAACCAGGCCAGCGCGACCTGCGAGGCCGAGGCGTCGTGCGCCGAGGCGATCGAGGTGACCGCGTCGAGGACGGTCCAGGTGCGCTCGTCCGCGTTGCGCGCCTCCCAGGCCTCCATGCCGCGTTTCGGGTCCTCGCCGAGGCGGGTGGCCCCGGTGGGCGCCTGGTCGCGGACGTACTTGCCGCTCAACCAGCCGCCGGCCAGCGGCGACCAGGGCAGCAGCCCGATGCCGGCGTCGAGCGAGGCCGGGACGACCTCGTGCTCGATGTCGCGGACGAGCAGGTTGTACTGCGGCTGCAGCGTGACGGGCGGGGCGAAACCGAGGGCCTCGGCACGGCCGACGGCCTTCGTCACCTGCCACCCGAGGTAGTTCGAGAAGCCGTAGTAGCCGATCTTGCCCGCGCTGATCGCGTCGTCGAGGAACCGCAGCGTCTCGTCGATCGGGGTGAGGTGGTCCCAGGCGTGCATCTGGTAGAGGTCGACGTGCTCCACGCCGAGCCGGGTCAGCGAGGCGTCGAGGGCCTTCGCGAGGTGACGACGCGACAGGCCGACGTCGTTGGGCCCGTCGCCCATGGGGAAGCGTCCCTTGGTCGCGAGCACCACCTGGTCGGCGTCGGTGGGGTGGCTCGCCAGCCAGCGGCCGATGATGGTCTCGCTGGTGCCGGCGCTGTAGACGTCGGCGGTGTCGACGAGCGTGCCGCCTCCGGCCACGAAGGCGTCGAGGATGGCGTGCGAGGTCGGTTCGTCGGCTTCGGCGCCGAAGGTCATGGTGCCGAGTGTCAGCTCCGACACCGAGGCTCCACTGTTTCCGAGGGTTCTGTAGTCCATGACCCGACGCTACGCGGACTGCGACCGCACCCGACCGGGCGGTGCCCTGCCCCAGGATGCGGCGCGCGTCCAGTTCGTCTGTTGGATACTCTCGGGTAGGCCACTCGACACCGACGTCGGGAGGACCACCCGGGACCAACCACCCCGGATCACCGTCCCACCCGAGGGGAACGACCGTGACGTCCACACCGCAGGCGGCCTCACCAGTCGCCGGATCAGCTGCACTCCGCACCACGCCCACGCACACCGCGCCCACCGGCACCACCACCGACTCGACCGTGGCGCCCCCCAGGGCGCTGCCCGTCGAGGCGTTCGTCGACCCGCGGGTCCGCAGCGTCTCGACCTCTGATCGTGAGGTCGCCCACGCGCTGATCCGCAAGAACTACAAGATCACGCGACTCGAAGGTGAAGGCCCCGAGCCGTTCACCTACAGTCGCGCCGTGTCCGGCGAGACGCGGTTCGCGCTGTGTCGCTTCGAGTATCGGCGTGGCCGGCTTCTGACCGAGAGCGAGCCCGCCGGGTTCCTCGTGGCCGGCGGAGTGATGGCGGGCCAGCTGTCGCTGCGCACCCGCGACCACGAGATCCGCGTCGACCCCGGTGCCCCCTTCGCCTTTCCCTCGCACGAGGCGAAGGTCATGGAGTCGTTCGACCTCGTGCTCGGTCAGGTGCTGCTCGACCGCGCTGCCGTCGAGCGTGAGCTGGGCGCCATGCGGCTCGCCGCCCCGGGGGGCCTCCGGTCGACGGCCACCGAGGCGGTGTCCGCGGCGATGGCCCGCTACTGGTCCGAACTCGTGGTCCACGTCCACGAGAACGTGATCCGCAACGACGCGGCGATGGCGAGCTCCCTGGTGCGGGGCTCGGCGTTCCGGTCGCTCGTCGCGGCCTACCTCGAGACGTTCGAGACGAACGTCGTCGGCGTGGGCGGCGACGACGGTGTCACGCCCCTCCCGTCGACCGTGCGTCGGGCTCGCGACTACATCGAGCAGCACGCGCACGACGACATCGGCGTCGTCGAGATCGCCGAGGCGGCTCGGGTGACCCCCCGCGCCCTGCAGCTGGCGTTCCGTCGCCACCTCGACTCGACGCCCATGGCCGAACTACGGCGGGCGCGGCTGCGCGGCGCGCACGGGGACCTCGTCATGGCCGATCCGACCCTCGGCCACACGGTCGCGGGCGTGGCGCTCAGCTGGGGTTTCGCCCACGCGGGCCGCTTCGCGGCCCAGTACACGGCCGAGTTCGGGCGGTCACCCCGCGACACCCTCGAGGGGTGACGGGTGACTTTTCGCCACCGCTTCGCAACCTGAGCTTTCATTTCGTTTTTCGGACAATGCCGGGTTTGCCCGAGGAGCGGAGAGCCGCAGAATGAAATGGCCTCGCGGTGAAAGGTTCAGGACCGCGAGTCACAGCGCACGAGATCGACGTCGGGTTTCTCTCGTGTCGCCGGGGTGCGGAGGGAGTCGGGTTCCTTCCGCACCCCTTTCTCATGAGTGGGGCGGGCGTCCGTCGGGGAAGCGACCCGCGCCTCCTGCGTTCTCGACGAGCGAGGCACGAGGCACGAGGGCGAGGCACGAGCCCGTGGCGGTCAGTCGCGCGCGGAGACGTCCGTGTGCACGAAGCCCCGGAACGACCGGCTGGCGGTCGGGCCGCGCTGGCCCTGGTAGCGCGAGCCGTACTCGGACGAACCGTAGGGGTGCTCGGCGGGCGAGCTGAGCTTGAAGAAGCAGAGCTGGCCGATCTTCATGCCGGGCCAGAGCTTGATCGGCAGGGTCGCGACGTTCGACAGCTCGAGCGTGACGTGTCCGCCGAAGCCGGGGTCGATGAAGCCGGCGGTCGAGTGCGTCAGCAGGCCGAGGCGCCCGAGCGAGCTCTTGCCCTCGAGACGGGCCGCGACGTCGTCGGGCAGGGTCACGAACTCGTAGGTGCTGCCCAGCACGAACTCACCCGGGTGCAGGATGAACGGCTCGTCGGCCTTCGCCTCGACCAGGCGGGTCAGCTCGGGCTGCTCGTCGGCCGGGTCGATGAACGGGTACTTGTGGTTGTCGAAGAGACGGAAGAACCGGTCGAGCCGCACGTCGATGCTCGACGGCTGGATCAGCGTCGGGTCGTAGGGGTCGAGGCCGATTCGCCCGGCGTCGAGTTCGAGCTTGATGTCGCGGTCGGAGAGCAGCACGCGACAAGACTAGTCAGCGCGTGCCGGGCAGCGGGGGGAGGATGGACGCATGCGTGCCATCACCGTCCCCGTGCCCGGAGGGCCCTCCGCCCTCGTCGTCTCCGAGGTGGCCGAGCCGGTGCCCGGCCCCCGCGAGGTCGTGATCGACGTC
The DNA here is from genome assembly GCF_001421865.1 of Frigoribacterium sp. Leaf44. Lineage (NCBI taxonomy): Bacteria > Bacillati > Actinomycetota > Actinomycetes > Micrococcales > Microbacteriaceae > Frigoribacterium > Frigoribacterium sp. Leaf44. Next base: position 88,202 of record NZ_LMLG01000006.1, on the reverse strand, counting down.
GCCGCCGCGGGCGTCAACCGCGCCGACGTCAACCAGCGTGAGGGGCACTACCCGTCGCCCGCCGGGGCGCCGTCCTGGCCCGGGCTCGAGGTCAGCGGCACCGTCGTCGCGACCGGCGAGCACGTCACCGCCGCGGCCGTCGGCGACTACGTCGTGGCCCTGCTGCCGGGCGGGGGCTACGCCGACCGCGTGCAGGTCGACGAGGGCCTGGTGCTGCCCCTGCCGCGAGGCGTCGACCTCGTCGAGGCGGCGGGCCTGCCCGAGGCCGTCGCCACGGTCTGGTCGAACGTCTTCATGAGCGCCGGGCTGAAGCCGGGTGAGACCCTGCTCGTGCACGGCGGCGCCAGCGGTGTCGGTTCGATCGCGATCCAGATGGCCGTGGCGCTCGGCTCGACCGTCTACGCCACCGCCGGGTCCGCCGACAAGACGTCGTTCTGCGAACAGCTCGGCGCCACCCGCGGCATCGACTACAAGACCGAGGACTTCGTCGCGGTCGTCGACGAGCTGACCGAGGGCCGCGGCATCGACGTCGTGCTCGACCTGGTCGGTGGCGACTACATCGCCCGCGACGTCGAGGCGCTCGCCGTGAACGGCCGCGTCATGGTGATCGCGGTGCAGGGCGGTGCGTCGGCCACCATCGACCTGTCGCGCCTGATGGCGAAGCGCGGACGGGTCTGGGCGACCACGCTGCGCGCCCGCCCGCTCGACGAACGCCGCGCGATCATGGCCGAGGTGCGCGAGCACGTCTGGCCGCTGGTCGAGGCCGGTTCGGTGCGACCGGTGCTCGACAGCGTCTACCCGCTCGAGTTCGTCGCCACGGCCCACAAGCGCATGGAGTCCGGCGGTCACAGCGGCAAGATCCTGCTCGCCGTCCGCTGACGCCCGGCCCGACCGAGGAGGCGCGGGTCGCCCGACCGAGGAGGCGCCGGTCGCCTGACCGAGGAGGCGCGGGGCGTCAGGACACGCGGCTGTCGGCTCCCTTGCGCACCGCCGAGGCCCCGGTGATCTCGACGAGCACGGGGACGGTCTCGCCCAGCACGCGGTCGAGCCCGCGGGCGACGTCGGACGCCGCGGCGACCACGGGGGCCGGGGACGACCCCGCCGTCAGGCGCACGCGCACCTTGAGGGCCGGTCGGCCCGTGACCGTCCACGCCGAGACGCCGACCGCGGCCACGTCGCGTCGGTCGCGGAGTGCGTCGGTGATCGCGGTGTCGGCGAACGAGCTCGACACGGCGATCGAGCCGGCCGGGTCGTCGTGGACGACGACGCTGTCGGTGCGACCGTGCCCGTGGGTGAAGATCGCGACGACGAAGACGATCACCAGCAGCAGGCAGAGCAGGGCGAGGGCCAGCGGCAGCCAGCTGCCGCCCGTCCCGCCGGTCGGGTCGATCGGCGTCGTCGCCACGGCGTCGTCGACGGCCGACGACGCGGGCGACAGCAGGTCGCGCAGCACGCCGCCGCCGGGCAGGGCGACGATCACGAGGAACACTCCGACGGCCAGGGTCACGAGCCCGACGACGAACAGGAAGAGGCGGTTCGCGAACCGGTTGCTGGAGGTCATGCGCCGAGCCGTCCCTGATCGGTGGTGCGGACCCGGGCCGACAGGGCCGGGCGGTAGGCGACGGACTCGAGCTCGGCACGGGAAGCGGCTTCGACCGCGCCGTCGTCGACCGCGAGGCCCGAGGAGGGCGTGAGGTCGATCTGCGCCCGGCGCCTCGAGACCCAGGCCGAGACCTGCTGCTCGGACAGACGACCCGACGTCCGGGCGGTCCGGGCGAGGGACGAGGCGATGACGCGGTCGTCGACCACGACCGCCACGCGGTCGTCGTCGATGGTGTGGCGCCCACGACGGCCGGCCGTCACGGCGAGGCCGATCAGGACGAGACCCACGATCGCCGCGACGACACCCGCGCCGAGCACGAGGCCCGAGGTGCCGCCGCCGTCGACGGACGAGGTCAGCGTCGCGAGGACGTCGACCGGGGAGAAGAGCAGAGCCGGTCGCCCGAGCGCGGCGTAGACGGCCTCGACGCCGACGTACCCGACGGCGAGTGTCAGCAGCACGAGCACGACGATTGTGCTGCCCGAGCGTGACGAGTGCAGCTCGCGCCGCAGGACGCGGCGGTACAGGCCGGGGTCGATCCCGCTCACGAGGTGTGCCCCGTCCGCTCGAGACGGCTGCCGCTCACCGTCACGTCGACGCGGGACACGGTCCGCCCCGCGAGGTCGGCGACCCGGCGGGTCAGGGTGGACTGCAGGTCGCGCACGACGGCGACGACCCCGCCCTCGGGCATCGTCATGGCCTCGGAGAGCATGGGCACGCGCACCGGCGTCGAGACGCGCAGGGCGAGGCGCCCGGCATCGTCCGCCGCCTCGACGCGGACGTCGGCCCGACGGACGCGCAGGGTCTCGGCGACGACGGCCGTGGCCACCTTCTGCAACACCTTGCCGGGGATGCTGACGTGCCCGGCGACGACGGGGTCCGTGCGGCGGACGTCGTCGGAGACGGCCGGCGTGCGCTCGACGGCGGAGGAGGCGGTGGTGGCGGCGGTCATGACGACGAACGCCGTCCGCGCAGGGCGTCGAGAAGGCCCTTGACGTCGGTCTCGCCCGAGATCACGCGTCCGACGAGCGCCCCGACCGCGATGAAGACCGCGACGAGGACGAGACCCCAGAAGCCGAAGGCCAGGGCCGAGACGGCGAGCACGGCGCCGACGGCCATGCCCGTGGTGGTGGCGGTCACGAGACGCGGCTCTCGCGGGTGGAGTCGGCGTCGGCGTCGTCGTCACCGGGGATGTGGACGTCGTCGATCGCGACGTTCACCTCGGCGACCTCCATGCCCACGAGCTGCTCGATCGTCCGGGCCACGGCCGCGCGCACCTGCTCGGCGACCGTGTGCATCGGAGCCGGGTACTCGACGACGATCGTGACGTCGGCGGCGACCTGGGTCTCGCCTACTTCGACGCGCACGCCCTGACCGAGGTCGGTCGTGCCGATGACGTCTCGCAGGGCACCGAACGCGCGAGCGGTGCCGCCACCGAGGGCGAAGACGCCGGGCACCTCGCGGGCGGCGATGCCGGCGACCTTGGCGACGACGCCGTCGGCCACGACCGTCCTGCCCGGCGTGGTGGTCGTGCTCGGGACGGTGCTGCCCGGGACGGTGCTGCTCGGGACGGTGCTGCCCGGGACGGTGCTGCGGGGGGCCTTGTCGGCGGGTGCCATGGGTGACTCCTTCTCGTCGTTCGAGGTGTTCGATGCGGGCCGTGTCGATGCCACCCTTCGGTCCTACCCGATGGGGGGTGCCGAGGGCGGACACCGACGCGCCGGAGAACCGGTACCGGTTCAGGTGGTTCCGGTGTATCCAGGGATGAGACGCGTTGCGGGGCCCGAACGTCACGGAACGCGTCGGTACTCATCCACGGGTCGTGACCCGCGCCTCCTCGTCCCGAGGGCCCGGGCGAACGCAGCAGCAGAGGAGGCGGACATGGCGGCGGACCTGACCGAGGCCACCGACGCCGTGCTCGCGTCGCGCGCCGCCGAGGGCGACGAGCGGGCCTTCGAGGTGCTGCTCCGACGCCATCTGGGGCTGATGACGGCGTACGCCACCCGGCTGACCGGTTCACGAGCCGACGCGACCGACGCGGTGCAGGAGGCGTCCATCACGATCTGGCGCGAACTGCCGACGCTGCAGACGCCCGCCGCGGTCAAGGGCTGGATGATGCGCATCGTGTCGCGCAAGGCCTTCGACCTGATCCGGTCGCGCCGCCTCACCGACGACGTCGACGACCTCGAGCTGCCGGCGGCGACGCCCACGACCGATCCGGAACGCCGGGCGTCGTCGAACGACGCCATGGAGGCGCTGCGTGCGGCGCTCGCGCGGCTCCCGGCCAGCCAACGGCAGGTGTGGGCGCTGCGTGAGGTCGGTGGCGAGTCGTACACCGAGATCGCCGAACGGACCGGCACCACCGTGACCGCGGTCCGGGGGCAACTGGCCCGGGCCCGAGAGACCCTGACCCGCGAGATGGAGGCCTGGCGATGAGTGACCGTCCTCACGGCACCGACCACGCCCACGAAGACCCGACCCCGCCCGACGTGCCCGTCGACCTCGGCGAGGCCGTCGACCCGGGCGAATCCGTCGACCCTGGCGGGGCCATCGACCCGGGTGCGCCTGTCGATGCCGACCCGGCGCCCGACGGGGTCGTCGACACTGCCGACGACGGGGTCTCGCCCGAGCGACTCGTCGACTACCTCGACGCCGGTCGGCAGCCCTACGATCCCGAGATCGAGGAGTCGCCCGAGGCCCGGGCCCAGCTCGCCGCCCTCGAACGCCTGCGAGCGATGGGGGCCCGACTGCTCGAGTCCGACGCCGAGGCGAGCCCCGCACCGGACCCGAGCTGGATCTCGGGCGTGATGGACCGCGTGCGCCTCGAGTCGCGGGCCGGACGGCAGATCCCACTCGCCTCGATCGACGAGCGTTCCACCCTGCACATCACCGAGGGCGCGGTGCGGGCCCTCATCCGCGAGGCCGGCGACGGGGTCGACGGCGCCATGGTCATCTCGTGCACCATCCACGGCGACGTCAGCGTGCCCGGGGCGCTCGTCCGGGTCGAGGTCGTCGTCAGCGGCCTGTTCGGCGAACCGCTGCCCGCGCTCGCCGAGGCGGTCAAGTCGGCGGTGTCGTCGAGCCTGTCCCGTCAGACCGAACTGACCCTCGAGAGCGTGGACGTCGTCGTCGACGACGTCCACCTGCAGAGCGAAGGAGGCGCGGCATGAGCGACGAGGACGGCCTGCGGGCCCCGATCAGCCCGGCCGACCTGTCCCTGCTCGCCGCCGAGCTCGGCGAGATCGCGGCGTCGGTCGACGGCGTCGTGCACGTCCGGGCCCGGCCCGGATTCGGCAGCGTCGTCCGCTCGGCCCTGCAGGGGTTGAGCGCCGTCGTCGGTGGCGGAGGGGTCGTGGGTTCGACCGTCCAGAGCGACGCCTCGATCGCCGGAGCCACGTCGACCGCCCCGGGCGTCCCCGCCTCCGAGATCCCCGACGCCGAGCGCGCTGACCCGGCCTCCGCCGAGGCCGCAGCCCCCGGCCGACCCGTGCCCCTCGTCGGCATCGCCGTGGCCGACCTCGAGACCCGCATCACCCTCGACATCGCGGTCGACGAGAGCGGCTCCGGCCCGCTCGTGGCCCGTGCGGTCGCCCAGGCGCTGCTCGACCGGGTGAGCGGGGAGCCCGTTCCGCCGGCATCGGTCGACCTGCGCATCGTCTCGGTCGCGACCGGGGCCTGAGCGCGCCTCCTGCCGGTGGTGCGCGGTGTCGCACCGCCTGATGGACGTCGCACCGTCGACGTCGGCGGTGCGATGTTCATCCGGCGGTTCCACACGCTCGGCAGGGCACAGGGAGCACGGGAGGCGCGGGCCGCTATAGTGGTCTGACGCGCCTCGGAGGCGCCGCGCGAGTGTAGTTCAATGGTAGAACTTCAGCTTCCCAAGCTGATAGCGCGGGTTCGATTCCCGTCACTCGCTCTCTTCTTCTCTTGAATGACGTGACGCGACGGCCGGGCTGACGGCCTGGTCGCCACCGCCGTCAGGTCTCTTCCCGCGTCATCGGGGTACGCGCCCGTGGGGCGTTCGGCCGACGGCGGCCGGGAGCACCGCCCGCGTACGATCGACGTCGACGCTACCGGGGGGAAGCCATGACCGACGACGCCACGACGACCGTCTCGTTGCTCCACCCGATGCTCGACACGCACGGGCCCGGCTGGGTCGAGTCGCGGTCCAGCAAGCCCGTCGTCGGGGTGTCGAGCGGCCTCTCGGCCCTCTTCGTCGACTGTGCCGGGCCGGGCACCCGCGTCGCTCTCGTCACCGACCCCGGATCGCGGCTCACGTACTCGCTGTTCCACCTGCTCGACGTGCTCGGCGGGGTCTGGCTGACCCGCGCCTCCGACGGTTCGTTGCGTCGGGCGGTCACGCTCGAGCCGGTGCGCTCGCCGGCACACGGGCTCGGGGTGACCGAGGACGGCTACCCGCTGCCACAGGACGAGGCACCGTCGGCGGTCCGGCTCGACGAGGGGCGCACCGTCGACCCCGACGCCGTCCCGTGGACGCAGCTCGCCGTCGTCACCCACCACCGAGCCCGGGCCGAGGCCCGACTCGGCGGAACGCTCGAACGACTCGTCGAGGCGCTCGCGCCCGGCACGCGCACCCTGTGGGGAACGACCGAACCGGCCACCACGGCCTGGGACCGCGACTTCTTCACGGCCGCCGCGCGCAGCCGCATGCCGTCCGAGACGCGGTTCCACGTGGCCGGCGGCGACGCCGCCGGGCCGAGGTATCGGGGCTGGGTGCGCATCGCGCGCAGCGACGACGGGGTGATCGAAGAGACCCGGATCGTCGTGACCGGAGCCGTCGCGCCGGGCGTCGTCGCGGACGCGCTCGCCGACGTGGCCGGTCGACAGCAGGTCCTCCTGGCCACGGCGTGGTCGATGTCCGGCCGGGCCGACGGGACGGTGTCCGCCCACGACCGGGTCGCACCGCAGCCACTCGCCGCCGTCATCGGGGCCCGGAGCGTTCGGGGCATGCAGCTGGACGTCGAGGGCCTGGTCCGTCGGGTGGGTGGCAGGGTGCTCGGGTCGTCGCGGACGCCGTCGGTGCTCGTGTCGTTCCACGAGGGGCCGGCCGGTGACGCCGAGGTCGGTGCTGCTGCTGGTGCTGTCGACGGTGCCGCCGCCGCTGCCCGCTGGCACCGTTTCGCCGACGCGGTCGAGGTCGTCGGCGCCGACGAGATCCTCGCCGCGATGACCCCGCCGGGAGTGCACCGTGCCTCGTGAGTACACCGTGGTGACGCCCGAGCCCGTGACCGCCGTCGACGGTGCCCGTGCGGCCGCCGAGATCGATCCGTACCTCGGCCTGGGCAAGCTCTGGAACGGCGGCGGGCTGCAGATCGCGACCGACGACGGGCTCGTGCTGGCGATCGTGCGCAGCACCTACGTCGAGGACCCGGCCGACGCCTCCGTCCTGCTCGGGGTCGACGTCGAGGCGGGCAGCTGGCTGACCGAGGCGTATGCGCCGGGGACCGACCCGGTGTCGGACGCGGTGGTCCAGGCGCTCGTCCGCAACACCGGGGGGCGCGTCGTGGTCGAGGCGGTTCCGGGTGGGCCGAGGCCCGCGACGGCTGCGCCCGTGACGGCTGCGCCCGCGACGGGTGCGCCCGCGCCGACCGACGAAGGGGCACGCTCATGAGCTCGTGGTCGATCTCACCAAGCGGGGTGCAGGCGGTCCTGGCCGACGTCCAGGTCTCGGCCGGCGAGCTCGGCACCGCGGCCGGAGGCCTGGAGACCGGTCACGAAGAGCTGAGCGGCGGTGTCGGCGACCTCCTCGTGGGCGTGGCCAACGCAGTGCTCGGGTTGATCGAGTCCGAGGCGACGACCCTCACGTCGGTGGTGAACCGCATCGAGTCGTGCGGCACCGGTGCCGCCGAGGCGACCATCGCCTACGTCGCCGGCGACGAGGAGATGGCGGCGAACGCCCAGTCCGCTGCCGTGACGGCGGCCGCCGAGGCACCCGCGCTGGCGAGCGAGCAGAGCGCCGCCGGCATCCCGCCCGTCTCCACCCCGGGGGTGCCCCGATGAGCCCCTCGCTGATCGTCCCCGGTGCGATCCCCGGCGTCACCATCGACCCGGCGGCGATCTCGACGTCCGCCGCCACCTTCCGCAGCACGGCGACCTCCATCGCCGAGAAGGGTGCGGGCGTCGTCACCTCCTGGTCCGGGCTGTCGGGCGTCTACGCGGCGCCCGAGGCCGAGCAGTTGTTCGTCGCCATGGACCCGGTCGGCACGAGCACGCAGACCCTCGGCGACACGTTCGGCCAGGTCGCGACGTTGCTCGACGACCTCGCCACGGCCGTCGCCGCGCCCGTCGCCCGGCTCAAGGAGCTCGTCACCGAGGCCGAGGCCTTCACCGCCGAGGTGTCCGGCGGCGTCACCTACAGCACCGAGAGCTACAACTCGTACATCTCGAGCGG
>NZ_LMLG01000006.1:60359-80145 GCF_001421865.1 Frigoribacterium sp. Leaf44 | reverse complement strand
CTCGGCGAGGTGAACGCCGAGGTCGCCAAGATCGACGCGGCCCGAGCCGAGTGCGAGAACGGCATCAACGCGTTGCGCACCGACCCGATGTGCTTCCCCGAGCAGGTCGGCCTGTCGGCCGAGCAGCTCGACTCGATGAAGGACCTGCCCTACGGCGCCCCGGGCGACCCGCACAAGACCTGTTCCGAGTCGATGGGCACGGGCCTCGGCATGTTCATCGCCGAGGCGGCCTACGGCGCCGGTGCCCTGGTGGGTTGGGACATCCAAGGCGGCACGGGCGTCACCAAGGAGTTCGGCCTCAAGGCCTGGGGCGGCCTGCTCCAGGGGCTCGGGGCCATCGCGATCACGAGTCCGGCGACGATCGCGCTGGCGTACGCACCTCCCGGCACGGTGCCGGCGGCCGCCCAGCCGGCCGTCGACTGGTACCGCACCACGATCGAAGGCGTCACGCAGGGCATCGTGGGCACGCCCGAGATGTACGACGAGGACCCGGTCGCGGCCGGCACCTACGCCACGCTCGGCGTGGCCTCGTTCTTCGTCCCGGTCGGAGGCGCAGCCGTCGGCGGGACGAAGGCGGCGACGGGCCTCGCACGGCTCGGCGGCGCCGCGGAACGAGCTGCGCTCCGTGCCCCCGAGGGTTCCCTGTCGCGGATCGGCCTGACGCACGCGGGTCACGCCCTGAACGCCATGTCGGAGACCACGCGTCTGTTGACCGGAGGGCACGGCGAGGCCGGTCGCGGGCCGGACGCCGCGCCCTCGCGGTTCGACGAGCAACTCACCCGCCTCGACGACGTCGTCGGCGTCCGCGCCGACGGCCTCGCGCCACCGCCCACGCGCGTCGACGGCCCCGACACGACGCCCGGGCCGGTCCGTGGTGACGACGCGTCCGCCCCGCCCGTCCGCGACGACGCGTCGGCCCCGCCGGTCCGCGACGAGGCCTCCGCCCCGCCGGTCCGCGAGGACGCAGGAGGCGCGGGTCACGTCGACGACGCGTCCGCCCCTCCCGTCCGTGACGACGCAGGAGGCGCGGGTCACGCCGACGACACCCCCGCGGCCGACCAGCCCGGTCACGCCGACGGCGATGCCGGAACGGGTGGCTCGGGCGGCGACGCCCCCGGCTCGGATAGCACGACCACACCGAGCGCCGTGGATCGAAGCGGAATGACTCGGGAGCAACTCGCGAACTACCTGGACGTTGTCGACCCCGACGCCGGCGCGGTGTTCCGCGAGAAGGGAACGTGGCCGGCCGATCAGCAGGTGCCGAAGGACGCCAGCGTCCTCGGGGCGGACGGCAAGGTCAACTGGAAAGACGAGGCGCCCCACGACGGATTCACGTTGAACGAGGACGGACACCCCATCAAGACGCCCGACCCCGACATCCCCCTCGGCACGCGACTTGATCGAGAGGGCCCAGAGACGGGGCGGTTCACCTCTCCGCTCAACGCGGACGGTACGCACGCCGCCCACGGAACTCGGGCGCTGCCCTGGGTTGAAGACGATTTGCACACGTACGAGGTCGTCGGCGACCTCAAGAACATCCGGGCCGCGTATGACGCGTCGACCAACACGAAGCTGAAAATGCAGATCGATGTCACGATGAAGCTCTTCAATCCGGACTGGAACAACATCCGCGTTTTCGCGGGCGAGATCGACAAGGCTTTCGGCGAAGTCGGCGGTGGTACCCAGTACCAGCTGCCGTTCGGAGCCGATGTCATGGTCGAGCTCGGTCTGCTCAAGAGAGTCCCGAACTAGGAGCGAGATGACCACTATCGATGAGACACGCGCGGCATTGACGGCGGAGGGGCTCGATCGTCTCAAGTACGTCATCGGCTCTGACGGCGCGAACGAGACCGACTGCCTCGTCCTGTGCCGTCAAGAGGGAGGGTGGGTGTCCTTCTCCCGGGACGAACGTGCCGCAGTCATGTCGGAGAGCGTCCGAACGTACTCCAGCGAGTCCGAAGCTTTGGACGACTTCCTCGAGCTCATGCGGTTGAAAGGCCTACTTGCCACGTTGCAGCGAGAACGAGATGCGGAACGTCTCGGTCGACCCACGGACGCGTGATGGTGTGGCCGGTCGAGCGACGTCGGTCACCATCGCGTCGCGAAGCGTGATGGACGTGGACGGATTGCGAGCAGAAGTGGAAGCGGCCGGGTTCGGGCACCTCGGTTTCCTCATCGGCAACACGTCGCTGCCCGTCTCCGGCGCGCACGTGATCGGGCAGATCGACGGGGTGTGGGTGACGTTCTTGCGCGACGAACGAGGGGTCGTGGAAGAGCTGACTCTCGTCGAGCATCCGGATGAGCGCTCTGCCGTGACGGAGTTCATGTCGCAGCTGCGGAACCTCGCCCGGTTGAAGGAGTTGGAGGCCCTCCTCGACAAGGGCCTGGAGCCCCATGACTGAGCGTGCCCGGCGAGAAGGAGCGGACGTCGTGCAGCCATGTGACGAGACCTTGGCCGTCCTCGAGGCAGAGGAACGACGACCGCCGAGGGGCCCCAGAGGATGACGACGCTCCAAGAAACGGTCGCGACGATCGAGGCCGAGGGACTCGACAGGTTCGCCTACGTGATCGGTGATGATGACGCCGGCTCGGCAGACGCCCTGGTCCTGACCCGACGGGACGGCGTCTGGACCTCCTTCTCGACCAATGAACGTGCCGGTGTCGAGGAGACCAGCGTTCGCACGTACGAGGAACTCTCCGACGCTCTGGACGACTTCCTGCGTCTCATGAGGCTGAGGGCCGACGAGGATGCGCTCATGTCGCGCATCAGGGAGAAGAACAGGCGTGCCCACGAGACGTGGCAGGCGTCACGAGACGACCGACCGGGGAAGGCCTGACATGGCGACGATCGAATCGGTGCGCGTCGTCATGGCGGCGGAGGGACTCGACGACCTGGCGCATGTCATCGACGGTGACCACGCGAACAGGACGGACTGCCTCGTCGTCACCCGACGAGACGATGCCTGGGTGACCTTTTCCACCGACGAGCGCGCGGCGGTCGTCGACGGGAGCGTGCGGACCTACCCGAGCGAGTCCGAGGCCCTGGAGGACTTCCTCGTCCTGCTCCGGCTGAAGAAGCTCCTCCGCGACCTGCAACGGGAGCGCGACCTCGAGCGCGTCGAACGTGCGTCGATGACCGACCTCGAGTCGCTGCCCGCGCACATGGAGGCGGAGGGCTTGAACCGCGTCCGTGTCGCTCTCGGTGACGTGTACCTCAGGCGCCCGGACTGTCTCGCCGTGGCGCGACGTGACGGCGTGTGGAGCACCTTCTACGTCGACGCACGAGCTGCCGTGGAGGAACGGAGCCTGCACACGTTCCCCGACGAGGTCTCGGCCGTGGCCGACTTCCTCGACCGTCTGAGGTCCCAGCATCGCAAGCTCGAGATCCAGGACGAACTCCGAGACCGACGCCGACGAGCAGGAGAACCGTCATGACGATGGTCGCGCGCACCCTGGCCGACCTCCGAACCCAGGTGGACGCCCGTGGACTCGGCCACCTGAACGCCGTCATCGGGGACGCAACGACGGGGAAGCCCTTCGCGCTCGTCCTCGCTCGACGGGACGAGGTGTGGAGCACCTACTTCCTCGACGAGCGAGGCCTTGTCGAGGAACAGAGCATCCGCACCTACGACGACGTCGAGGCAGCCGCAGCCGACTTGCTCCGGTTGCTGGGCAACCTGGCCCGCATCGAAGAGATCGATGCCGAGCTGGCCGCCCGACGGCAGGCGCAGCGTCCTCAGTGATCTCTCGGCAGGGTTCAAGCTGCGTTTGAGGTACGAAACGCTGGTCAGAGGTACATTCATGTCGTCAACGAGCCGGGGCCACGGGGTCCCGGGTCACACCGATCAACCGAAAGGGGACTCTTCATCATGGCCATGTCTTTCGATCCTTTCACCGAGCTCGACCGTCTCACCGGTGCCCTCACGGGCCTGCGGCAAGGGCCCAGGGTCATGCCGGTCGACCTCTACCGCGACGGCGACCGCTACGTGCTCAACGCCGACATGCCGGGCATCGACCCGGGGTCGGTCGACGTCGACGTCGACGGTCAGCTGCTGACCATCCGGGCCAACCGCACGCCCGACACCCGTGACGGCGTCAAGTGGCTCGCGCAGGAGCGGCCGCACGGCTCGTACCTCCGCCAGTTCAGCGTGGGCGAGGGCATCGATTCGAGCCGCATCACGGCCCGCTACGACAACGGCGTGCTGTCGCTGGTCATCCCGGTCAGCGAGAGGGCGAAGCCGCGCAAGATCGAGGTCGTCTCGGGCCAGGCGCACGAGACCGTCGACGCGATCGACGCGTCGCCGGCCCGCGACACGGCGAGCTGACCCTCTCGGTGCCCACGCCGACGACCCCGGTCACCCCGTCGACCCCGACCACCCCGTCACGATCCGACGTGGCGGGGTGGTCCCGTTCCGGCGGCGTCACCGCTCGACCGCTCCGTCCCTCTGCGGCTGCCGCGCGAGTACTGTGCGGCGCCCCGATCGGCCGTGTCACCCGCCACCTGACCGTTGCCTCCGCACGTGGGCGAAGCCGACCCGCGCCTCCTACCGTTCACGGCAGGGCACGACGCCGACACGGCGTCGCCCGACAATTCTGAACACCGTCAGCAAGGAGTGCACCATGGCACAGGCCATCGAGACCATCGACGTCAACGTCCCCGTCAGCGTCGCCTACAACCAGTGGACCCAGTTCGAGTCGTTCCCGAAGTTCCTCGACGAGGTCGAGTCGATCACCCAGACCACCCCCACCCTCACGGTGTGGAAGGTCAAGGTCGGACCGGTCGAGAAGACCTTCGAGGCCGAGATCACCGAGCAGCACCCCGACGAGCGCGTCGCCTGGAACAGCACGGGCGGCGAGGTCGACCACGCCGGCGTCATCACGTTCCACAAGCTGAGCGACGACGTGACGCGCCTCACGGTGCAGATCGACTGGACCCCCGAGGGCTTCCTCGAGAAGGTCGGCAACACGCTCGGCGCGGACAACCACGCCATCAAGAAGGACCTCAAGAACTTCAAGGAGTTCATCGAGCGCGAGGGCAACGTCGACGGCGCCTGGCGCGGAGACGTCCAGGCCTGAGTCCAGGCTCGCCTCGCCCCTCCGGGGTGTGCAAATCGCGACAACTCGCCGGTTCTCCGGGTACGACGCCACGATGTGGCGGCGTGTCGGACGGCAGTTGTCGCGATTTGCACGTCCGGGGGCGTGTGCGCGGTCGGGTTCGGACCGGCAGGAGGCGCGGCTCGGCACAGCAGGAGGCGCGGCTCGGCAGAGCAGGAGGCGCGGCCAGGCAGCGCAGGAGGCGCGGTCAGGCAGCGCAGGAGGCGCGCGCCGGCAGGGCGGCCCGTCGCGCCGCTCAGCCGCCGAAGCCGAACGAGTGCAGGTCGTGCTCCTCGCTCAGCCGGCGGCTCAGCTCGGCACCGCGGACGCTCGTCCCCTGTTCGTCGATCGGAGGGCTGAACACCGCCGCCCCGAGCCGGTTCGGCGCCGACAGGACGATCGCCCCCGACACGCTCGACTTCGCCGGCACCCCGACGCCGCGCATCCAGCGGCCCGATCCGTCGTAGACGCCACAGGTCGCCATGACCGACACCACGTCGCGGGCGACGCGGGCGTCGACGACCTGCTCGCCCGTCACCGGGTTGCGGCCGCCGAACGCCAACGTCGCCCCCATCACGGCGAGGGCCTCGGTGTCGACCAGCACCGAGCAGGCCCGGGCGTAGAGCGCGACCGCGTCGTCGGCCGTGTGCTCGAGGCTGCCTTCGGACCGCATCAGGTGCGCCAGCGCGTGGTTGCGGTCGCCGTGCAACTGCTCGGACTCGCTGACCTCGCGGTCGTAGTCGAGCTCGCGCCCCGCGAAGGCCCCGAGGCCCGCCAGGATGCGCGCCGTGCGCTCGTCGCAGGTGTCGCCGTCGACCAGGGCGGCCGTGAGCAGGGCTCCGGCGTTGACCATCGGGTTCGGCGGCCGCCCGGTGCCGCCCTCGAGCTTGATCGCGTCGAACGCCTCGCCGGTCGGCTCGATGCCGACCGCGTCGAGCGCCGCTCCGCCGGTGTCGGCGAGGGCCAGGGCGAAGAGGAACGGCTTCACCGCCGACTGGATCGAGAACGCGTGACCCGAGTCGCCGGACGCGACCACCTCGCCGGTGGGCCGCACCACGGCGACCCCGAAGAGCTCGGGGTCGGCCTCGGCGAGCTGGGGGATGCTGTCGTCCACCGCGCCTCCTCGGGTCGAGAGGACGGAGGCGCGAAGGGCCTCGAGGGACGCGGCGTCGGACGACGGGATGGGGGACGGCATCGTTCCACCCTGACAGGCCGAGGCCCGTGCGTCCGGGCGTGCAGGAAGCGTCCCGGGCCCGGGTCGGGGTACAAGGATCACGCCGGGCCGTCGGAGTCAACCCCTCCCGCTGTCAGGTCGCGTGTCTACCGTGCACCTCGTCGGACCGCATCGGGGCGGGCCGAGAGAGAGGCGACCATGCTGAACGACGGTGGGGGACGCCGGTCGGGCACGGCCTGGCCGGGGCGGGGCCCGCTCGCCAGTGCCCTCGACCTGAGGCTCGACGTGATCGGCCGCGGCCGCTGGCGCATCGTCGACGTGCGCCGGTCGGAGCGCGGAGCCCTCGTGGTCATCGGATCGGTCGCCCAGACCGAAGCGGGTTACGAGCTCACCCTCGCCGCAAACCCCGGTCGCCGCCTCTGGTGCACCGACCTCTCGAGCGCCCTCGACACCGTCGTGCGGGCATCGTGGAGCCGCCGCTGACCCCAGGAGGCGCGGGTCGCCTCCGTCAGGACCGCCGCCGACCCGAGGAGGCGCGGGTCGCGTCGGTCAGGACGCCCGGCGCACCAGCGCGGCCGGCCGCCACCAGGTGACGCTCCGCCAGGCCCACTCGACCGGACCGTACACGAACCGGGCGAGCCAGAGGCGGCTGAGCACGGACTGCAGGGCGATGAGCCCGACGCTGATCGCCACCCCCGGCACGACGCTCGTCATGTGCCCGAAGTCGACCACGAGGGCGAGGACTGCCACGACGATCGCCGCGACGACGTAGTTGGTCAGCGCCATGCGGCCCAGCGGCTCGAACACGGCGGCGACGACGCGGCGGGCGGGGGTGCGCCAGAGCAGGGCGAGGGCGGTGGCGTAGGCGACGGCCATGACCAGCCCGGCGATGCCGCCCGGCGTGGAGAAGCGCGGGTCGCCCGGGGTCGTGGTCTGCCAGAGCAGGGCCGGCACCGTGAGCACCGCGGCCGCGGCGAAGACCAGGGCGACGCCGCGCCCGGCCGACTCGAGCACGCGGGGCAGTCCGTACGCCGCGGCTGCTGCACCGAGCAGCATGAGGCCGGGGGTCGAGGCGAGGCCGCCACCGGTCAGGGCGTAGGCGGCGACGGTCAGCGCGGCACCGAGGGCCAGGGTCGCCCAGCGCGGGGCGAAGACGACGATCGGCAGCACGACGAGGCCCACGACGCCGTACTCGAGCAGCACGTTGCCGGGGTAGACGAGCATGAGCAGCCCGCCGATCGCGACGAGCCCGACCAGGCGGCGCACCATGACGAGCCCGGGCCGGGGCGAGCGCGACCGGGCGCCGGCGAGCACGAACCACAGGCTCATGCCGAAGAGGAACACGAAGATCGGCACGAACCGGGTCTGCACCGTGAGGTACAGCAGGTCGCGCGCCGGGTCGTCGACCGGGCCGGCGTTCTCGATCGCCAGGTCGATGCCGAGGCGGGTGATGTCGAGCGTGTTGACCAGCAGGATGCCGAACAGTGCGAACCCGCGTAGCGAGTCGACGAACCTCCAGCGGGTGCCGGCGGTGGGTGGGGAGTCGACGGCGGGCGCAGCGGAGGTCATGTGCCCAGCCAAGCCGACCCGCGCCTCCTGGTCGTCCCCCGCGGTGATGGTGCGCATCCACCTGAAGTATCAGATGTGGGTCAGGTGAGCTTCCACTCGGCGCGGTACTCGTCGCAGGTGAGCAGGTCGAGGTCCGCCTCGATGTCGACCTTCGACTCGTCGGCTCCGGTGAGGCCCTGCGGAGGCAGACGGTGGATCTCGCGACCGGTCGAGCGCTCGCGCACGACGACGTCGAAGCCCGGCCACTCGCCCTCGAACGAGCCGACGAAGAACGCGACGACGACCGAGACGAGCCACCGCCCGGCGACGAGCAGTCGGGGCCGCCGGGTCGTGACGATCTCGGCGTGCCACACCGAGGAGGCGCGGGGCGCGTCGTCAGGGCCGGTCACCGGGGGCATGCCCCGAGGCTAGCGGCGGGCTCGGCCGTGCCGCCTCCGTCGCCCGGCTGACCCGGTGCCGTCGGGTGCGTCAGGAGGCACGGGTCGTCACGGCCACGCGGGCGGGCGTGAACGAGACGCGCACCGGCGCCCCCGGCTCGCGTCGTTCGTCGGCCCGGTGGTCGAGCACCAGCAGGGTCTCGCGGTCCACGCGCACGCGGGTGCGGCACACGGCGCCCAGGAACGACACCGACTCGACGACGCCCGCGAGTCCCCCCTGCTCGACGAACGACACGTCCTCGGGGCGCACGTAGGCCCAGACCGGTCCCTCGTCCGGCGTGCCCACGACCGGCACCTCGGGGCAGCCGGCCAGGCGGACGAGCGTGCCGATGACCTCGCCGGACACCCGGTTGCTCGTCCCGACGAACTCGGCGACGAACGCCGTCGCGGGGGCCGAGTAAAGCTCTTCCGGGGTGCCCACCTGCTCGATCGACCCGGCGCGCATGACGGCGACGCGGTCGGCGACGGCGAGGGCCTCCTCCTGGTCGTGGGTGACGAACAGCGTCGTGATCGACAGTTCGCGCTGGATGCGCCGGATCTCGTCCCGCAGCTGCACTCGCACCTTGGCGTCGAGGGCGCTGAGCGGCTCGTCGAGCAACAGCACGCGGGGCCGCGTGACCAGCGCCCGGGCCAGCGCGACGCGCTGCTGCTGGCCGCCCGAGAGCTGGTGGGCGTAGCGCTCGCCGAGGTCGCCGAGCCCGACGAGGTCGAGCATCTCGCCCGCCCGGGTGGCGCGGGCGGCCTTGTCGACCCGACGCATGCGCAGCCCGAACTCGACGTTCTGCCGGACGGTCAGGTGGGGGAACAGCGAGTACGCCTGGAACACCATGCCGACGTCGCGGCGGTGCGTGGGGACGCCGACCACGTCGCGGCCGTCGATCGTGATGCGGCCGCTCGTGACGTCCTCGAGCCCGGCGAGGCTGCGCAGTGCGGTGGTCTTGCCGCAGCCCGACGGGCCCAGCACGGCGACGAGCTCGCCGGGCTGCAGCTCGAGGTCGAGCCCGGTCAGGGCCCGGTGTCCGGCGAACTGCTTCGTGACGTCGTGGAACGCCACGGCGGCACCCGCACCGACGCCGGTCGGACTCGTGAGGGAGGGGCGGGGGAGCGTGGCGGTCACGAGAGGGCCTTTCGGGTGGGGATCGGGCGGGCGGCCCCGAGGGCTCCGACCCGGCCGATCACGAGCAGCAGCACGAAGGCGAACGCCAGCGAGATCAGGGCGAGGATCACGGCGGCGTAGGGGTCGGAACGGGACACCTGCACCAGGGCGGTCTGCAGGTTCACACGGTTGAGCAGCGAGGCGATGGTGAACTCGCCGAGCACCACGGCCACGGTGATGAACGCCGCCGCGAGCAGTCCCCGGCGCAGGCTCGGCACGACGACGAGGGCCATCGTGCGCGGCCAACTCGAGCCGAGCGTGCGCGCGGCCTCGGTCAGCGTGCGGAGGTCGGTGGCCGCCAGGTCGGACTGCACCGCGCGGTAGGCGTAGGGCAGCACCGTGACGCCGTAGGCGAGCGCCAACGTCCACGCGCCCGAGCCGGCCACCCGCGAGACGACCGAGTAGACCGGCGCGAGGCCGACCACCAGCACGATCGCCGGCACCGTGATCGGCACGAGGCAGACGAACTCGAGGGGCCGCACGAGGCGCGGGTGGCGCAGGTGCACGAGCACCATCGCCGGCACCAGCAGGACGAGCACGAGCAGCGCCGAGACGACGGCGAGCAGCAGCGAGCTCGTGACCCCCTCGACGAGGTTGCGGTACATCCGCTCGTTCTCGGGGTCGACGATCGCCAGCCAGTGGTCCAGGTCGTGGCCCGTGCCGTCGGCGCTGCGCAGCGAGAACGCGACCATCGCCGCGATCGGCACCGCGAAGAGGGCCCCCACGACGACCAGGGCGGTGCGGCGGGCGACCGTGCCCGCGCCTCCTGCCGTCGTCGACCGCGGAGCGCCCGTCGTCCGGGCGCTCATCGCTGCCACCGCTCGGTGCGGCGCTGCAGCAGCGAGTAGCCCGTCATCAGCACGGCCATCACGACGACCATGCCGAGCGCGAGCGCGCCGGCGACGTTCTCGCGACCGAGCACGGTCTCGCTGATCAGGGCGGCGCGGATCTGCAACGGCACGATCTGCGCGCCCTGGCTGATCAGGGCGGCGGCGGTCGCGTACGACGAGAAGGCGTTGGCGAAGAGCAGCAGCAGGCTGCCGACGAACGCCGGGGCCAGCACCGGGACGACCACGCGGACGAGGTGCTGCCACCGGGTGCCGCCGAGGGTGGCGACGGCCTCGCTCCACTGCGGGCGGAGGCCGCTGACGGCGGGCATGAAGGTGATCACCATCAGGGGCACCTGGAAGTACAGATAGGGCAGCAGCAGCCCGGGCACCTGGTAGAACCAGACCCCGTCGGCGTAGAGGTCGACGCCGGCGACGTCGATCAGCAGCCGCGTGACGACGCCCTGGATGCCGATCGTCGCGATGAACGCGAACGCCAGCATGACGCCGCCGAACTGGGCGAGCACGCTCGACGCCGCGTCGATCGCGCTGCGGACGGCTCCGTCGGGGCGCAGCGAGGTGAGGCCCCAGCAGACGACGGCTCCGACGACGGCCCCGGCCACGGCGGTGACGGCCGAGACGCCCGCCGAGCTGGCGAAGGCCCGGACGATCAGCGGGTCGCCGAGCGCGGCGAGATTGTCGAGGGTGAGGGCGCCGTCGCCGTCGACGAAGCCCGTCCCGAGTGCGAGCAGGCACGGCACGATCAAGAAGGCGAGCACCCAGACGGCGAACGGGGTCAACCCCCACCAGGCCGCCGGACGGCGCCGACCCCGTGAGGGGCCGACGCCGTCGGAGGACGAGGAGGCGCGGGTCGGCTGGCCGCCGCCGTCCCCCTCGTGCGCCGACCGCGCGTCGGCGGTCGTGTCCGCCGCGCGGGTCGACGTCGTCACCATCAGCCGATCGCCGTGGCCCAGGTGTCGGCCAGGACCTTCGAGGCGGCCTCGGTCTGCTCGGCCGTGAACTGCACGGTGTCGGCGGGCTGCTCGCCGACCTTCTCGAGGGCGTCCTGGTCGACGGTGCCGGCCTCGGTCATCGCCGCGAGGCGCACGGGGTAGGCGCCGGCCGCGAGGTACAGGTTCTGCGCGTCGTCGCTCATGACGTACTCCTGCCACAGGCGGGCCGCGGCGGGGTGCGGTGCGTCGACGTTGATCGCCTGGTTGTAGTAGCTGCCGAGGGCGGTGCCGGGCAGCACGGCCGTCTTCCAGTCGCGTCCGCCGGCGTCGGCCGCGGCGGCCAGGTTGTTGTAGCTCCAGTCGAAGACGACCGGGGTCTCACCCGAGGCGATGGTCGCCGGGGTCGGGTCGGTGGGCAGGAAGTTGCCGGCGTCGGCGAGCTTCGAGAACCAGTCGACGCCCGTGCTGACGTCGTCGGCGCTGCCGCCGGACTGCAGCGCGGCCCACTCGACGGCCGCGGCGGCGGCACCGGCCTGGGTCGGGTCGCCGTTGATCGCGACCTTGCCCTCGTAGTCCGAGCCGAGCAGGTCGTCGAGGCTCTCGGGGGCGGGCACGGCGTCGGCGTCGTAGCCGACCGACATCAGGCCGGTGTAGTCGTAGACCCATCTGCCGTCGGCGTCCTTGTGGTCGTCGGCGATGTCGTCCCAGGTCGACACCTCGTACGGCGCGAACTGGTCGAGGTTGGCGAGCGTCACGGCCGAGCCGAGGTCGAACACGTCGGGGGCGGTGTCCTGCCCCTTCAGGTTCTGGGCGGCGGTGATCTCCTCGGCGCTCGAGACGTCGGGGCTGTCCGAGTTGACGGTGATGTCGTACTTCTTCTCGAACCCGTCGATGATCTTCCCGTAGTTCGCCCAGGTGTCGGGGAGGGCGATCACGTTGAGCTCGCCCTCGGCCTGTGCGGCGCCGACCAGGGCGTCCATGCCGCCGAAGTCCTCGGCGCTGGTGGCGGTGGCGGCGTCGGTGCCGTTCGCCGCGCCTCCCGCGCTGTCGGCGTCGGCGCTCGCCGAGCAGCCGGTCAGGGCGAGGGCGGCGATGCCGAGGGTGGCGGCCGAGACGAGCAGGCGCTTGTCGATCATGCGGTGTGGGTCCTTCGGGTGCGGGGCCGGGGCTCGCCGGGGACGGCGACGGGGGACCGGGCGGCCCGCTGGGCACGCTAAGGAGGTGCGGCGACGTCCCGGGGGAGGCCGCGTGAACGCGGGGCGAACAGGTGGTGGCGGGGTGTGCGGCCGACGGGGGCGAGGAGGAGGGGCGGGGCCGGCCGGGTCAGCGGGCGGCGGCGACGGCGGTGAGGGCGATGCGGGCGGCTTCGGCGACGAGGGCGTCGTCGTACCTCGCGGCGGGGTCGTTGCGCGTGGTGAGCACCGAGATCACCACGGGGTCGCCCGACGGGGGGACCACGATCGCGACGTCGTTGCGGATGCCGCCCGCGCCTCCGGACTTGTCGGCGACCTGCCAGCCGTCGGGAGCGCCGGCGCGGATCAGGGTGTCGCCGGTCGCGTTGCCCGACATCCACTCGAGCAGGGTGGCGCGGTCGTCGGCGGCGAGCCAGTCGCCGTCCGTGATGCGGGCGAGGGTGGCGGTGAAGGCGGCGGGCGTGCTCGTGTCGGCCGTGCTGCCCGGGGTGAGCCGGTTGAGCTCGGGCTCGCTGTGCACGACGTCGGTCACGTCGTCGCCCTGCGCCGCGAGGGCGGCGTCGAGTCCGGCCGGGCCGCCGAGCTCGGCGAGGACCAGGTTCAGCGCCGTGTTGTCGCTCTGCCGGACGGCCGCCTCGGCGAGCTGCCGCAGCGGGAGGCCGTCGGCGACGTGCGTGCTGGTCAGCGGTGAGTACCCCGCGGCGTCGACCTCGGCCTGGGTCCAGGTGACGACGCGGTCGAGGTCGGCGTCGTCGGTCGCGTCGAGCAGGGCCGCCGCGGCGAACGCCTTGAGGCTGGACGCGTAGCCGAAGCGCTCGTCGGCGCGGTGGTCGAGGGTCGCGCCCGACCCGGTGTCGAGCACGCTCAGGCCGATCCGGGCGTCGTACCGCGTCTCGAGGTCGGCCAGCGCGGCCTCGACCTCGGGGGTCGCGAGGTCGGGTGCCGCGATCGGACTGGGCAGGGGGACCGGCGTGGCGGTCGGGCTCGGGGCGGGTGCCGACGCCCCGGGCGTCGAGCAGGCGGCCAGGCCGAGACCCAGCCCGAGGGCGGCGATGGTCAGGAGGGTCGTCGTCTTCGTCGTCCGTGAGGTCATCGGTCCAGTCTCGCCGACGCCCGGGAGGGGCGGGTCGGCTCGACGTCGAGAGGTCGGGTTGCGGCACCGGGGTGAGGTTAGGCTAACCTAAACACGTGACCACCGACCTGCTCCTCGCGGCCACCGCACCCTCCTCGGCCGCCCTCCGCGCCGACGACGTCTCGGTCGCCTACGACGGCGTCGACGTCGTCCGCGGGGCTCGCCTCGAGCTGCGCCCCGGCTGCGTCACCGCCCTCGTCGGCCCGAACGGCAGCGGCAAGTCGACCCTGCTGCGCACCCTCGCCCGGCTGCAGAAGCCGCGCACGGGCTCGCTCACCCTCGCCGCGCCTCCTCGTGGCGACGACCGGGCCGGCGAGTGGGCAGAAGATGCTGCTCCCGGTCCGGCGAAGGACACTTTCCGCCCACTCGACCCGGCGAGCGGTGGCCAGGGCCAGAGCGAGGGCCCGGGCGTCGACGGGTTCGAGCTGTCGCTGCGACAGTTCGCGCGGCGCGTCGCGCTGCTGACGCAGGGGCGCCCGACCCCCGGCGGCCTCAGCGTGCGCGACGTCGTCGAGTTCGGCCGCTATCCGCACCGCGGCCGCTGGGGGCGTTCCGACCCCGACGGCCCCGCCGCCGTCGACCGGGCGCTCGAGCTCACCGGCGTGGCCGACCTCGCCGACCGCGGCGTGGACCAGCTCTCGGGCGGCCAGCTGCAGCGCGTCTGGCTCGCCAGCTGCCTCGCGCAGGACACGGGCGTGCTGCTGCTCGACGAGCCCACCACCTACCTCGACCTGCGCTACCAGGTCGAACTGCTCGACCTGGTGCGCGACCTGGCCGACTCGGGCCGCATCGCGGTCGGGGTCGTCCTGCACGACCTCGACCAGGCCGCCGCGCTCGCCGACCGCATCGTCGTGCTGAGCGAGGGCCGCATCGTCGCCGAGGGCGACCCCGGGGACGTGCTGACACCGCGCCTCCTGACCGACGTCTGGGGCATCCGCATCGACGTCGACACCGACCCCACCACCGGCCACCTGCGCACCCGCGCGATCGGCCGACACCACACCCGGGCCGAGACGCCCGTCCGATGAGAGAGACACCACCCGTGACCCAGCGCCTTCTGACGACGCCCCGCCACACCCCGACCTCCGGCGGGTCCGCCCGCCGCCCCGTCCGCCGACTGCTGACGGTCACCGCCGTCGCGGCCGCTGCGGCCCTGACCCTCGCCGGCTGCGGCACCACCGAGTCGGCCGACGCCGGCTCGACCTCGGGCAGCGGCGAGCAGATCACCCTGACCGACGGCACGGGGGCCGAGATCATCCTCGACGGCCCGGCGACCAAGGTCGTCGGCACCGAGTGGAACGTCGTCGAGGACCTCGTCGCCCTCGGCGTCGAACCCGTGGGCGTCGCCGACGTGAAGGGCTACAGCGAGTGGGACTCGGCCGTGCCGCTCACCAACGAGCCGACCGACATCGGCACCCGCGGCGAGCCGAGCCTCGACACCGTCGCGTCGCTCGCACCCGACCTGATCGTCGCGACCGACGGCCTGAGCGCCGACGCCGTCGAACAGCTGAAGGAGATCGCTCCCGTGCTGCAGGTCACCTCGGCCGACGCCTCGCGCCAGATCGAGCACAGCATGGACAACCTCGACCTCATCGCCAAGGCGACCGGGACCGAGGACAAGGCGGCCGAGATGAAGAAGGAGTTCACCGACGCCGTCGAGGCGGGCAAGCAGGCCCTCGCCGACGCCGGTCTCGCGGGTCAGCCCTTCGCCTTCGCCGACGGCTACGTCGACGCCGGCCAGGTCAGCATCCGCCCCTACGCCAAGGGCTCGCTCGTCGCCGACGTCACCGAAGAGCTCGGCCTGACGAACGCCTGGACCGTCGAGGGCGACGAGGCGTACGGCCTCGCCACGACCGACGTCGAGGGCCTCACGCAGCTGCCCGCCGACGTGCAGTTCCTCTACATCGACAACACGGCCGCCGGTGCCGACGACCCGTTCGCGGTGTCGCTCGCCTCGAACGCCGTCTGGACGTCGCTGCCGTTCGTGCAGTCCGGTGGTGTGCACCGCCTCGACGACGGCATCTGGATGTTCGGTGGCCCCGCCGCGATGACCGCCTACGTCGACTCGCTGGTGTCGACCCTGACGAAGTAACCGGCACCGTGAGCACGACCGTCACCCCCACCGACCCCGCGCCGCCCCGGCTCGGCGAGCCCGCCGCCGGGCCCGACGAGTGGGCGCTCCGCGCGGCACGAGCCCAGGAGGCGCGGCTCGCCGCCCCCCGTCGGCTCACGCTCGGGTCGGTGGGCGTGACGGTCGGGCTGGTCGCCGTCGTCGTGGTGCTCGCCCTCGTGGACGTCACGCAGGGCACCGCCGACGTCGGCGCCCGACAGGTCTGGCAGGCACTGACCGGCACCGCGACGGCCGGTGACGCGTCCGTGGTGGTGGCCTCGCGCCTCCCGCGGATGGTCGCCGGCCTGCTGGTCGGCGTCGCCCTCGGCGCCGCCGGGGCGGCCCTGCAACAGATGAGCCGCAACGTGCTCGCCTCGCCCGACACCCTCGCCGTGAACGCCGGCGCCTACGTCGCGCTCGCGATCGCCGCCGTCACGGGGCTGAGCCTGCCCCTGCTCGCCTCGTCCGGCGTCGCGTTCGTCGGCGGGCTGCTCGCCGCGGGGCTCGTGCTCGCGGTGTCCGGGCTGGGCGCCGGCACCGTGCGGCTCGTGCTCGCCGGCAGCGCCCTCGCCCTCGGCCTCGCCTCGGTGACGAGTGCCCTCCTGCTGCTCTTCCCGCAGCAGACCGCCGGCCTCTACGCCTGGGGCCAGGGCAGCATCTCGCAGAACGGCTTCGACGGCGTCGTCCAGCTCGCCCCGGTGATCGTCGTCGGCCTGCTGGTGCTCGTCGCGGTGAACCTCCGCGTGGACGCCCTCGCGCTCGGGGACGACGCCGCCCGCAGCGTCGGCGTCGACGTCCGCACCACCCGCGTGGTGACCGTCCTCGCCGCCGTGCTGCTCTCGGCCGCCGCCGTCACCCTCGCGGGGCCGATCGGCTTCGTCGGCCTCTGCGCCCCCGCCCTCGTCCGGCTGCTGCGTCGTGCCGTGCCCGCCGTCCGCCGCTTCCTCGTCTTCCTGCCCCTCGCGGCCCTGGCCGGCGCCGCCCTCGTGCTCGGCGCCGACGTGCTGCTGCGCGTCCTGGTCGGGGCCGAGACGTCGGTCCAGGTGCCGACCGGCGTCGTGACCTCGCTGCTCGGGGCCGTCGTCCTCGTCGTGCTGGCCTTCCGTGCCCGCGACCACGGCGGCGTCACCCCGACCGACCGGCACCCCGTGGTCTCCCGCCTGCGGTTCGTGGTCGTCGTCGTGGTCGTGCTCGCCGCCCTCGTCGCCGTCGTCCTCGGCTCGGTGCTGCTCGGTGACGCCAAGCTGCTGCTCGGCGACGTCGCCAACTGGGTGGCCGGTCGATCCGGCCGCGTCGTCACCTACGTGCTCGACACCCGCGTCCCCCGGGTCGTGGCCGCCCTCGCCGCGGGGGCGGCGCTGGCGCTCGCCGGCACGCTCGTGCAGGCCGTGACGCGCAACCCGCTCGCCGAGCCGGGCATCCTCGGCGTGACGGGCGGAGCCGGCCTCGGGGCCGTGCTGCTCGTCACCACCGTGCCGCTCGCGACCGGCTGGGGCATCGCCGGCGCGGCGTTCGCCGGAGCCGTCGTGGCGGCCGTGGTCGTGTTCGGCCTCGCCTCCCGGGGTGGCTTCCCGCAGAACCGGCTCGTGTTGATCGGCATCGGCGTCTCGACGGCGACTGCGGCGGCGATCAGCCTGCTGATCGTCCTGACCGACCCGTTCAACGGTGCGAAGGCACTGACCTGGTTGTCGGGCTCGACCTACGGACGCCGGCTGGACGACGCGCTGCCGGTGTCGCTGGTGCTCGTGGCCGCTCTCGTCGTGGTCGTGCTGCTGCGTCGTCGCCTCGACCTGCTCGGGGTGGACGACGACACCCCGCGCCTCCTCGGGGTCTCGCTCTCGCGGTCGCGCCTGGTCTTCCTGTCGCTCGCCGTGCTGCTCACGGCGACGGCCGTGGCCGCCGTGGGCGTGGTCGGATTCGTCGGGCTCGTCGCCCCGCACGCCGCCCGGTCGCTGGTCGGACGTCGGCACGCGCGGGTGCTGCCCGTGGCCGTGCTGCTCGGCGCGGTGCTGGTCTGCGCCGCCGACGTGCTCGGCCGCACCCTGATCGCCCCGGCGCAGCTCGGCGCCGGCCTGCTGACCGCCGTCATCGGCACGCCGTACTTCGTCTGGCTGCTCTGGCGCGGGCGGGCCTCGGCGAGCTGACGCCCCGGCGCCGGCGCTGGCCCTGGCTCTGGCCCTGGCTCTCGCGCCGGTCGAGTGGGCAGAAGACGTCCTTCGCGCCTCGACGAAGGACGTGTCCTGCCCACTCGACCCGCGCCTCCCGGGGTCCGGGCGTCAGGAGGCGCGGTGCAGCACCCGGAGCAGCACCAGCCCCTCGACGCCCCCGGCCAGGTACCCGAGCAGGTCGGTCGGCGTGAACGTCGAGCCGAGCACCCACGCCGCGGGTGGGACCGCGGCCGAGGCGGCGGCGGGCAGCCCGGTCAGCTGGAGCAGCTCGACCCCGACCGACGCCACGGTGGCGGCCCCGGTCGTGACGAGGGCGGGCAGGCGCGGGGCGACGAGCGCGAGCAGCAGGGCGAGCAGCACCGTGTAGAGCGCCGAGCCGAGCAGGTCGCCCGCCAGCCCGGGCACGGCCAGCTTCGCGACGACGCCGAGGGCGATGGTCGCCGCCGCCGCGACCGCCGTCACCGCCCGCAGTCGTCGAGCATCCCCCGAGCGTCGGGCCTGCGGGTCGAGTGGTCGCGAACCGTCCTCCGGCACAGCGGGAGGGACGTTTCGCGACCACTCGGCGGGCGGGGTCACGGGAGGCACCCGGTCTGGACGCCGAACGACAAGCCGTCG
This sequence comes from Frigoribacterium sp. Leaf44, assembly GCF_001421865.1. Lineage (NCBI taxonomy): Bacteria > Bacillati > Actinomycetota > Actinomycetes > Micrococcales > Microbacteriaceae > Frigoribacterium > Frigoribacterium sp. Leaf44. The sequence continues at coordinate 61,717 of NZ_LMLG01000006.1, read as the reverse complement.
GCCGTGCCGCGGATGCTCGCCGACTCGATGCCGTCGGGACGGCCGGGAGGCGCGGACCAGTAGTCCCGGCCCATGGCGCGACCGGCCTGGTGGAACCCGTCGGCCGACCAGCCGTCGACGACGGCGTCGAACGGGCCCTGCGCGTCGTCGTGGACGGTGAACACCGGCACGAGCACCGAGCCGACCACCCGGGTGCCGTACTCGGTCTCGCACAGTTCGCGCCTGGTCTCGACCTCGGCCGGCACTCCCGTCGCCGCCACGGACGCCTCGACGTAGGCGCGCACGGCGGCCTCCTGCTCGGGCAGTTCGGCGAGCGGGCCCTCGTTGACGAACGGGCTCTCACCGATGTCGCCCGGCTGGGGCTCCGGACCGTCGTCGGGCTCGGGTGCGCCGATCGGCAGGCCGATCCAGCCGGTCTCCGGGGTGGTCGCCCGAGGCTTCCGCACCCAGAACTCGGTGCGGCGGGCGACCCCGGCGTCGGCCTGCTCGTCGGCCGCACCCCGCAGGACGGCGAGCACCGTGTCGGGCTCGTAGGTCGAGACGTCGAGCGACGGTCGACTGCTCGCGATGACGTCACCGGGGATGAAGGCCAGTCCGGTGACGCCGTCGAGCGCCAGCACCGCGTCGATCGTCGCGAGCATCGTCGGGGCCGGCGAGGTGGGGCCCAGGGCCACCGACGAAGGGACGGACGTCGTGGTCGTCGCCTGGTCGAGGTGGAGGGCGAAGGTCGGGCCGGCCGTGCCGAGGTGCGGCTGGACCGCCGCCGCAGCGTCCGCGAACGAGTTCCCAGGCGCGACGACCGCCGAGTAGGCGTAGCGGGTGGTGTCGACGGAGGCCAGGGTGCTCTCGCCGCGCAGGTCGCCCGCCAGTCCGACCTGGACCTCCGACGTCGGATCGACGGTAACCGGGGCGAGGCCCGGACCGCCGGGGACGTCGAGGTCGATGTCGAGGGTGGTGCCCGTGACGCCGTCGCCCACCACGCCGTCGACGAGGGTGGCGACCGCCAGGTCGGGGCCGTCCGCGGTGACCTCGACGTAGGCGTCCCAGGTGAAGGGGTCGTCCTTCGCGTCACGCTGCTGCAGGCGGGTCTCGACCGAGGCGACACCGTCGACGGCTGCGATCCGATCGGCGAGCTCGGCCAGGGACTCCTCGGACCCCTCGGGCGGTGGTTCGGCGAAGAAGCACGACGTGAGGCCGCACGCGACGACGACGGTCGCCACCGATGCCGCGATCGCCCGGTGCAGCGTGGGAGAGGCCATGTCTCGAGCCTACAAACGGGCGAGCCGGGTCGCGTCCGTCTCGGGGACCACGCCGCGCGCCGGGAGGACGACCCCGACCAGCCGATCGACGGCGCCAGG
>NZ_LMLG01000006.1:39950-60329 GCF_001421865.1 Frigoribacterium sp. Leaf44 | reverse complement strand
CCCGCGCCTCCTGGGCTCGGGGCTCAGGAGGCGCGGGTCGGGTCGGGCGGCTCAGGCCGCGTCGACCACGCGCGAGACGTCCGCGCCGACGCGCTCGCCGGCGACGGTGCCCGTCAGCCCGGCGCTCGCCAGGAAGCGGTCGGCGGTGCGCAGGCCGAGGGCCATGATCGTCAGTGCGGGGTTGGCGACGACGGCGCTCGGGAAGACCGAGTTGTCGGCGATCCAGAGGTTGGGCACGTCGAAGCTGCGTCCGTCGGGGTCGACCACGGCCGTCGTCGGATCGGTGCCCATGCGGCAGGTGCCGATCGTGTGCGCCGTGCGCGCCAGCACGCGGATGTCACGGCCCCCGGCTGCCTCGACGATCGCGGTCATCGTCTCGACGGCGTGGTCGTCGATCGCCTTCTCGTTCTCGCCCGGCGTGAAGGTGACGACGACCTTGGGCATGCCGAACTCGTCGACCTCGTCGGACAGCGTCAGGCGGTTCTGCTCGCTCGGCAGGCACTCGGCGTTGATGCCGACGCCGGCCATGAAGCGGTAGTCGTCGAGCGCCTTCACGAGTTCGGGGCCCCAGAGGCCGGCGCCGCGCGCCAGGGTCGTGGCCAGCGTCAACGGCATCGCGCCGAGGCTCTGGATCAGGTAGCCGCCGACGAAGTCGACGCCCTCGGGCCGCATGGTGTCTTCGGTGATGATCGACGACGGGTACCCGCGGTAGCCGCGCATCTCGGTGTCGAAGGTGCCCCAGACCTGGGTGGCCCCGTGGGCCATGAAGTTGCGGCCGACCTGGTCGCTGCTGTTGGCGATGCCGGCGTGCAGCAGCAGTCGCGGCGTCTCGACGCCGCCTGCGCAGAGGAAGAGCGCGGCGGTGCGCTGGCGGTGCTCGACCCCGTCGCGGACGTAGACCACGGCCGACACCTCACCGGCGTCGTCGAGCTCGATGCCCGTGACCATCGACTCGGGGCGGATCTCGGCCCCGTTCGCGACGGCCATCGGCAGGTAGCTGGTGTCCATGCTGACCTTGGCGCCGCTGCGGCAGCCCTGGTGGCAGCTGCCGCAACCGACGCAGGCCGGGCGGGTGCCGACGTGCTCCTGGCGCCAGTCACGGCTGACCAGGGCGGCGGGGGCGTCCGTGGCCCGGATGCCCAGGGCCTCGCAGCCGCGGATCATCATGTCGCTCGACGCGTTGCGGGCGGGCGGCGGCATCAGGTACGAACGCGACGGGTCCCACGGGTAGTCGGCCGGCCCGGAGACGCCGACGAAGTGCTCGACCTCTTCGATGTACCCGATCAGCTCGGCGTGGTCGACCGGCCAGTCCTCGCCCTTGCCGGTCAGCGACTTCAGCTTGAGATCGCGCTCGTCGGGGCGGGGCGTGAACGCACCCCAGTGCAGGGTCGAACCGCCGACGCCCTTGCCGCTGTTGTTCTGGCCGAAGGCGGTCGGGGTCTCGCCGCCGCTGAGGCGCTCGTCCATCCAGTTGATCTTGACGGCCTCGATCTCGTCCTGCGTGTACTCGTCGGGCTCGAAGTTCGGGCCGGCTTCGAGGGCGACGACCGTGAGCCCCTGCAGGGCGAGCTTGGCGAGGATCGGGGCGCCGCCGGCGCCGGTGCCGATCACGACCGCGTCGACGACCTCGGACTCGTCGTACGTGCGTTGTCCGTCGAGCTTCATCGGGTGACCTCCATGGCTGGTTCCCAGCCCTCTCGTTCGCCGGCACCGAGCCGGCTGAATCCTTGCAGGGCGCGACCGGCACGGCCGTTCGCGAAACCGTCGAAGCCGATGCGTTCCATCGTCGCGGGGTGGGCGAGCCAGAGCTTGACCAGGTCGACGCGGCAGTCCTCGAACCACGCGGTGAGCTGCTCGACCGAGAACGGATGCGCCTCGTCGGCGCTGGGCTGCCCCGTCCCCCCGGGGGTGCCGCCGGTCAGGCCGGCGTCGTCCTGGTCGCCGCCGTGGTGCGAGTCACCGCCACCGCTGTCGCCGACGGTGCCGAGGGCGTCGTCGGGATCGCCCGCGACGATCGCGGCGAGCCGCTCGTCCTGCTGCTCGTAGGTCAGCTCGGTGAAGTCGGCGAGGGCGTCGAGGCCCAGCGCGTAGGCCTCGGGGTCGCTCGGCAGGTCGGCGTTGCGCCAGCCGTCGCCGTAGCCGGCGGCGAGCTGGGCGTCGACCCGTGCGGCGAGGTCGATCGCGTGCGTGGGGTCGTCCTGCGGCACGACGCGGGAGGCCACGGCACGCAACGTGGTCAGCTGCGCCTCGGTCAGCACCTGCGGGGCGTACCGCGGGTCGTCGGCGACGGCGCGCCGGGCGAGTATGCCGCGGGTGTTCGAGGCGGTGCGGCTCGACGCGATGACGCGGGCGAAGTCGTCCGACATGACCGGAGCCCGCCCCGCGTCGTCGCGCCAGAAGTCGAGGACGGCCGCAGCGACCTCGGCCGGGCGCTCGAGCGGCAACAGGTGGCCGGCGCCGTCGAGGGTGAGGTGCGTGGCGCGCGGGTAGACGGCACCGTTGAGGCGGCGCTGGGCGTCCTCGCCCAGCGGCCCGTCGGCGCCACCGGCGACGATCAGGGCGGGCAGGTCGAGGGTGCCGACCTCAACCGACCAGTCCTCGCGGCTGCCGCGGTCGAACCAGGCGGTCCACGCCTCGGGGGAGGTGCGGTGCAGGTCGGCGAGGGCCTGGTCGTCGAGCACGGCGGGCAACGGGGCACCCACGTTGTCGTCGACGAAGGAGCGGGTCGTGTCGGCGTCGAGCGGGCCGTCGGCGGCCGCGGCGATCATCTGATCGCGGTTCGACTCGCTCATCGGTTCGGGTGAGGGCGGGGACGCCGCGAGCAGCACGACCCCGGCGAGACCGAAGAGGCCGCCCTGCCCGGCGAGCGTGCGAGCGGCGACGATCGAGGCGATCTTGCCGCCCATGCTGTGGCCGACGAGCAGCCAGCGGGTGGCACCGTGGCGCCGGATCTGCCGGGTGACCTGACGGACCATGTCGTCGACGGTCACGCCGTCGACCGTGGTGGCGTCGCCGAAGCCGGGCAGGTCGAGGGCTACCACCTCGACGTCGTCGCCGAGCGCCTCGGTGACGGGACCGTACTCGAGCCGGCTCATGCCGAGCGCGTGCAGGCAGAACAGGGTGGGGCGTGTGGTGGTGTCGCTGGTCACTCGGACTCCTCGGAGAAGACGTGGTGCCGGGCGACGTCCCCCGTCGTCTCGGCGAGGTCGACGCTACGTCCCGCCACCGTCATCGGGCCCAATAAGGGCGTACGGACCGCGCCGGTGGTACGACTGACTGCCCACGGCGAGCGATCGTGACGCTGGGAGGCGTACCCCGAGGAGGCGCGGGCGGCGGATGCTCAGCAGTCGCGCCTTGTGCGCGTCCCGCCCGCCCGGGAGGATGGGCGGATGGAAACCGTCATCATCGCCCTCATGGTCATCGGGTCGATCGTCGTCATCTTCGGCATCGTCTTCTTCCTGGTCGCGGCGGTGCTGCCCTCCCGTGCCCCGCGTGCCGACCGTCGTGGTCGCGGCGGACGCCCCGCCGCCCGCACCCGCTAGCCCGGGCAGGCGAACGCAGCCCGGGCTCCGAGACCACGGCCCCCGGCATGGTCTGCCGGGGGCCGATCTGCAGGCCAGCCGCGAGGACGCGCTCGACGACGATCGCGCCAAAGCCCAGGCCTGACGCGTCCGTTCCGCACCTTCGGCCCGGGGTCGCACCACCGACGTGGTGTCGAACCGCCGATGTGCGTGGTTCGACAGCACATCGGTGGTGCGACATCGCTGCCGGCCCTACGGGACGATCGAGTCGACGTAGCCGCCGTCGACCCGCAGCGCCCCGCCCGTCGTCGCCGAGGCGAGGCGCGAGCTGAGGTAGACCACCATGTTGGCGATCTCCTCCGGCTCGATCAGTCGCTGGATGAGCGACTGCGGCCGGTGCTTCAGCATGAACTCGTGCTGGGCCTCCTCCCAGGGCAGGTCGTCGCCGACCAGCTCGCGCACGAACTCCTCGACGCCACCCGTGTGCGTCGGCCCGGCGATGACGCTGTTGACCGTCACGCCCGAGCCCGCCGCCGCCTTCGCGAACCCCCGCGACACCCCCAGCAGCGCCGTCTTCGACACCCCGTAGTGGATCATCTCGACCGGCGTCACGATCGCCGAGTCGCTCGCGATGTACTGCACGCGACCCCAGCCGCGCTGCATCATGCCGGGCAGGTAGGCCCGCGTCAGCCGCACGGCCGACAGCACGTTCGTCTCGAAGTACCGCCGCCACTCGTCGTCGTCGATGCTCAGGGCGTCGGCCGATCCGAAGACACCGAGGTTGTTCACGAGCACGTCGACCTCGGGGAAGGCCGCGACCGCTGCCCGGGCGCCCGCCTCGGTGGCCAGGTCGGCCGCGAGCGTGACGACCCGCGCCTCCTGGGTCTCGTCGTCGAGGGCCGCGAAGTCGGCGTCGCTCGCCAACGATTCGAGGAGGCGCGCCCGGGCCGCGTCCGTGGTCTCGGTCGAGCGTCCGTTCACGATGACGCGGGCCCCGGCTGCTGCCAGCCCCCGGGCGATCGCGAAGCCGATGCCCTGGGTCGATCCGGTGACGAGTGCGGTGGTGCCGTCGAGTTCGATCTTCATGGGTCCATCCTGCTCGCCGGCACCCCGGGTGCCCACCCGGCCTTAGTGGCACCCCGGGTGCCCACCCGACCTCAGCGGCGGCGCGGCACGACCATCGGCGACCCGGTCACGGGGTCCGGCACGACGACGCAGGGCAGGTCGAACACGTCGGTCACCAGCTGCTCGGTCAGCACCTCGGCCGGGGTTCCCGTCGCCACCACGTCGCCGTCGGCCATCACGATCAGGTCGGTCGCGTACCGCGCGGCCTGGTTGAGGTCGTGCAGCACCGCGACCACGGTCGTGCCCTGCCCGTGCAGCCGGGCGAAGATGTCGAGCAGGTCGTACTGGTGCGCGATGTCGAGGTAGGTCGTCGGCTCGTCGAGCAGCAGCACCGGGGTCTGCTGCGCGAGCGCCATCGCGACCCACACTCGCTGGCGCTGGCCGCCCGACAGCTCGTCGACGGGCACGTCGACCAGCTCGGTGAGGTCGGTCTCGGCCAGGGCCGCGTCGACGGCCTCGCGGTCGGTGCCGGTCCACTGCCGGAAGAGCCCCTGGTGCGGGTAGCGGCCCCGGGCGACGAGTTCGGCGACGGTGATGCCGTCGGGCGCGGACGAGGTCTGGGGCAGCAACCCGACGATGCGCGCCACCTCTTTCGCCGGCACGCCCGCGAGCTCGCGTCCGTCGAGCAGGACCGACCCCGACCGGGGCTTCAGGAGGCGCGCGAAGGCCCTCAGCAAGGTCGACTTCCCGCAGGCGTTCGGCCCGACGATGATCGTGAACGAGCCGTCGCGCACGTCGGCGTCGACGGCCTCGCTCACCGTCCGGCGGTCGTAGGCGAGGTGTGCTCCGCGGGCGACGAGGCGGGAGGCGCGGGCCCCGTCGGAGGCGCGGGCGGCGTCGGGCGCACCGGTCGTGTCGGGCGCACCGGTCGCGTCGGGTGCGGGCGGGCGGGTGGCGTCGGCGTTCACGCGGACCTCCGGGATTCCGAGACGAGCAGCGTGATCAGGTAGACCCCGCCGATCACGAGGGTGACGAGGCCGACCGGCACCGGGTTGGCGGCCACGTGCTGGGCGACCAGGTCGGCGACGAGCAGCAGCACCCCGCCGACGAGCCCGCCCGCGACGAGCGGCACCCCGGCCGACCGCACCAGGCGGCGGGCCAGCTGCGGCGCGGCCAGGGCCACGAACGCGATCGGCCCGGTGCTGGCGGTGACCACGGCGGTCAGCGCGACGCCGACCACGACGAGCGCCAGGCGGGACCGTTCGGCGCCGAGGCCGTGCGACCGGGCGGCGTCGTCGCCGAGTTCGAGCTGGCGCAGCGGCCGTGACAACCCCATGACGAGCGGGGTCAGCACGACGAGCAGCACGAGCGCCGGGACGAGCTGCTTCCAGCCGACGAGCGCGAGCGAGCCGGCCCCCCAGAACGACGCGGTCAGCGCGACCTCGGTCTGGGCGCGCAGCAGCAACCAGCTGTTGACCGAGTGCAGCAGGGCGGTGACGCCGATGCCCACGATGATCAGCCGCAGCCCGTGCACGCCGCGGCGGTAGGCGAGCAGGTAGACCACCAACGCGGTCACGAGCCCGCCGATCAGGGCTCCGGCCGCCGTGCCGATCGTCGAGGCCGCACCCGACACGATGACGACGATCGCCCCGGTGTAGGCGCCGGTCGAGAAGCCGATCACGTCGGGCGAGCCCAGCGGGTTGCGGGTCAGCGACTGGAAGATCGTGCCCGAGACGCCGAGGGCGGCGCCGAAGACGAGGGCCGCGAGGACGCGCGGCAGCCGCCAGTTCAGCACGATGGTCGAGGCGAACCCGTCGCCGCCGAACAGGGCCCGGACGACCTCGGGTGGGCTGAGCGGGTAGTCGCCGATGCCGAGGGCGACGATCGCGACGACGACGGCCACCACGACCAGCGTCAGCGTCGCCGTGCGTCGCCGCCCGCCGGTCGAGCGCCACGAGCGCAGGAGGCGCGGGCCGACACCCGGGGAGGCCGGCGTCGGCCGCGGACCCGACGACGTGCCCGTGCCCCGGGTCGGGCGCGTGCCCGGCCCGTCCGCCCGCCTCATGCGCCGCCCACCCGTCGGCGTCGGGCGATCGCGATGAGCACGGGGGCGCCGACGGCCGCAGTGACGAGCCCCGCGGCCAGCTCGCCCGGGGGAGCGACCACGCGGCCGAGGACGTCCGCGAGCAGCAGCAGCACCGGCCCGAGCACGGCCGAGAGGGCGGTGATCCACGGCTGGCTGGGCCCGACGACGCCGCGGGCGGCGTGCGCGACCATGAGCCCCACGAACGCGATGGGCCCGACCACCGCGGTCGCGCCTCCGGCCAGCAGGGTGACGACGACCAACGAGACGACGCGCACGGCCGGCACCGAGACGCCGACCGACGCGGCGTGCTCGTCGCCGAGCGCGACGGCGTCGAGCGGGCGCGAGGCGATCAGGGCGACGACGACCCCGGCCGCGACGAAGGGCAGCACGGTGAGCACGGGTTCCCAGCCGCGGTCGGCGAGCGAGCCGACCTCCCACGCGCGGACGGCGTCGAAGCGACGGGGGTCGGCCAGCACGATCGACGAGGTGATGCCCGCGAGCACCGACCCGAGCGCGAGGCCGGCGAGGGTCAGGCGGGCGGGACCACCGCCTCCGCGTCCGGCGCCGCCGATCAGGGCGACAACGACCGTCGCGACGCCGGCCCCGACGAACGAGAACCAGACCCAGCCGCTCGCCGAGGTCACCCCGGCGAAGCCCACCGCGAGGGCGACGGCGAAGGCGCTGCCCGAGGTGACGCCGAGGATGCCCGGGTCGGCCAGCGGGTTGCGCGTCACGGCCTGCACGACGGCCCCGGCGACCCCAAGCCCGGCGCCGGCCACGATCGCGGCGACCGTGCGCGGCAGGCGGAGGTCGAGCACGGCGGTGGCGTCGGCGGTGTCGCTCCTCGCGGCCCCGGAGAGGATGCGCAGCACGTCGTCGAAGGCGACCGGCCGCGCGCCGACGGCGAGTCCCAGCACGACGGCGAGGGCCAACAGGGTCAGGGCGGCCACGAGGGCGAGGAGGCGCGTGCGGGTTCGCCGGGAGCCTCGCGTCGGTCGCGGGGCACGGCCGACCGTGAGCGCTCGGGGCATCGCCATGATGATTAGCTTAGGCTACCCTCACTTGGAGTCCGGCCGGGCGGCGCACGTCGCCGCCCGGACCCGACCCCCGCACCCCACCTTCCGCCCGACACCACGTCACAGCACCGACGTCACAGCCCTGAGGAACACATGCGCAAGAAACTCTCGATCGCCGCCGCCGTCGCGGTCGCCACCCTCGCCCTGGCCGGCTGCTCGGCCGACACCGACTCCGACGACGCCACCGGCGGTGCCTCGGGCGGGTCGGGCGCGTTCCCCGTCTCGATCGACACGAAGTTCGGCGAGGTCACCGTCGAGAAGAAGCCGACGCGCGTCGTCGCACTCGGCTGGGGCGACGCCGAGGCGGCCCTCGCGCTGGGCGTTCAGCCCGTCGGGGCGTCGGACTGGCTGGCCTTCGGTGACGACGCCGACGGCGTCGGCCCATGGGCGCAGGGTCTGTACGACCAGGCCCCCGAGATCATCGGCACCCTCGAGCCCTCCTACGAGGCCATCGCGGCCCTCGAGCCCGACGTCATCCTCGACACGAAGAGCTCGGGCGACCAGGAGCGCTACGACCGTCTCTCGAGCATCGCCCCGACCGTGGGCGTGCCCGAGGGAGGCGACAGCTACCTGACCGACTTCGAGGACCAGATGGAGCTCGTCTCGAAGGCACTCGGTGAAGAGGCCGAGGGCGAACGACTCGTCGACGAGAACGAGAAGGCCGTCGAGGCCGTCGCCGACGCCCACCCCGAGTGGAAGGGCAAGACGATCACCGCCGCCACGAAGACCAGCGAGGGCTGGGGCGCCTACGTCGAGGACAGCGAGCGGGTCGAGCAGCTCGAGGCGCTCGGCTTCGAGCAGAACCCCGCGATCTCGGCGCTGAAGCCGAACGCCGGCGGCTTCTCGGTGTCGATCTCGAGCGAGCAGCTCGACCAGATCGACGCCGACGTCATCGTGGCGTTCCCGATCTACATCGACACGACCGAGATCACCGACGACCCGCAGTGGAAGGCCCTGTCGGCCGTGCAGGACGGCCACGCCGTCGTCATCGACGGTGACGTCGCCGCCGCGTACTCGCTCGGCTCGGCGCTCTCGCGCCAGTACGCGCTCGACCAGCTGGTGCCGCTGCTCGAGGGCGCCACGAAGTAGTCGTCGCGCCCGCGGTCGGCATCGCGGCGAGCAGGACGGGCGGGTTCGTCCGATGCGGGCGTCGTTGGACGCCCGCATCGCACGGACCCGCCCGTTCCTGCGTGTTCCGGGGTGCCCGGGTGTGCCGGATCGCTGCAGAGGGTGAAAGATGTTCTGGTGACCCACGAGCTGCACGACCTGATGACCCCCGAGAAGAACGTCCAACGCATCATGTGGACCGGCACGATCTGGTTCGTCGCCGCGGTCGGCAGCGTGGCGGTGGCCCTGGGGCTGCTGCTCGCGACCGGCTGGCGTCCCGCCCTCCTCTCGGCCGGGCTGGCGACGTTGTTCTGGGTCGGTGCCGCGCTCGTCGCCCTGAGCGTCGGGCTCATCGGTTGGTCGGGCTGCCCGATCCTCGAGGTCGACGTCCCCACGGCGGACCGCAACAAGACCCGCACCATGCAGGCCGGCACGATGCTCTTCATCGTCGGCGGTGCCGCCGCGCTGCTCGCCGTCCTGCTCGGCCCCGCGAGCTGACGCCGGAGCCCGGCGGGCCGACGCGGACGCCCTGCGGGCCGACGCCCTCGGCCTCCGGGGGACACCTCACGGCCGCCCGTCACTAGGGTGGCGCGAATGAGCGAACACGAACCCTCGACGACGGCCACCGCCCTGCCGGGCCCCGACTGGACCGAGCACGTCGTGTGGTGGCACGTGTACCCCCTGGGATTCGTCGGGGCGGACACGACGGGAGCGGACCGCTCGCCGGCACCGCGCCTCCTCGATCTCGTGCCGTGGCTCGACCACCTGCTGGCGCTCGGCGCCAACGGGCTCGCCCTCGGGCCGGTCTTCGCGTCGTCGACCCACGGCTACGACACCGTCGACTGGCTCACGATCGACCCGCGCCTCGGCACCGAGGACGACCTCGTCACCCTGATCGAGGCCGCCCACGCGAAGGGCGTCAAGGTCATGCTGGACGGCGTCTTCAACCACGTCGGCCCCGAGTTCCCCGCGCTGGTCGAGGCCCGTCGCGACCCCGACTCGAGCGCGGCCTCCCTGTTCCGGCGCGAGGCCGACGGCAGCCTGGGCACCTTCGAGGGGCACGGCGGGCTCATCGCCCTCGACCACTCGTCGCCCGAGGTGGCCCGCACGGTCACGGACGTCCTGACGTACTGGGCCGACCGCGGTGCCGACGCCTGGCGCCTCGACGCCGCCTACTCGGTGCCCTCGCAGTTCTGGGCGACCGTGCTGCCGCCGCTGCGTGAACGGCACCCCGACGTGTACGTCGTGGGCGAGGTGCTGCACGGGGACTACGCGGCGGCCGTCCGTGACGGAGGCCTCGACTCGGTCACCCAGTACGAGCTGTGGCAGGGCGTCTGGCACGCCCTGGCCGAGGTCAACCTGTTCGAGCTCGAGTGGGCGCTGCAGCGTCACGACGGGTTCCTCGACGACTTCGTGCCGCTGACCTTCGTCGGCAACCACGACGTCACGCGCATCGCCAGCCAGATCGACGACGAGCGCCACCACGACCACGCGATCGTGCTGCTCTTCACCCTCGGCGGCACGCCCTCGGTCTACTACGGGGACGAGTTCGGCCTGCGGGCCGTCAAGGAGGCGCGGGTCGGCGGCGACGACGCGGTGCGTCCGGCGTTCCCCTCGACGCCTGCCGAGGCTCCGGGTGCCGGCGTCCCGGACGCCCTCCCCGAGGTCCTCGCCCTGCACCAGGAACTGATCGGCGTGCGACGTCGGCACCCGTGGCTGCACACCGCCCGCAGCCGCACCGTGTCGGTCGCGAACGAGTCGCTCGTGCTCGAGGTCACGGGCGTCGGGGCGGGCGAGGCGCTCGTCGTCGCGCTGAACCTCGGCGACGACGAGCTGCGCGTGGCCGACCCCGCGCCGGGTGGGTGGTTGGCCGGTCGGGACGCGGGCCTCGACGGCGACGTGCTGTCGGTGGGGCCGCACGGCTGGGCGGTCGTCGCCCGCGCCTGACCCGGCCCGCGCCTGAACCGGCCCGCGCCTCCGCGGTCCCTCCGATGCCCGTGGGCATCCCCTGGGAGTCGCGACGAACCCGGCCGGGCCGTCGCTACCGTGCCACGCATGGCTAAGACACGAGAGCTACTCATGACCTCGACCCTCGCCGTCGGTGCGCTGGTCGCCGCCACCGGATGCACGTCCGACCCCGCCGTGACGGCTCCGACCGCCGCGGCCACCGGCGCGCCGAGCGCCCCGGCGACGACCGCGACCCCGGCCGGTTCCGAACAGGACTCGGCCGAGCAGGCGATCGTCGTGCGCTACCTCGACGCGATCGCGGGCGGAGACACGGCGGCGGCCTGGGCCCTGCTGACCCCCGAGGCGCAGCAGTTCTACGGCGCCGAGCGGACCTTCGCCGAGTACTCGCCGGTGGACGGCACGGTGACGCCCGACGAGGCATCGGCCCTGGTCGACGCCGACCTGACCGTGGCCGAGGGGCCCGAGGGCGCCTTCACGCTGGTGAGCGCCACGACCGACGACCTCGCCGACGCCTGGATCGTGCGCGAGACGGCCGACGGCCTGCGCGTCGACGACGCCGGTGTGCCGCCGACCGGCGACTCGCTCTACGAATGGGACAACCCGGCCGCCGGCGCCGAGGACCAGACCGCAGGAGGCGCGGTGTACGACACCACGGCCCCCGCGTCGATCTCGTTCGCCAGCCCGCTGAGCCAGGACCAGACCGAGCCGAGCGTCGTCGGCTACCCCGACACGCTGTGGGTCTTCCTCGACGGGCAGCAGCTGCCGTCGATCCAGGCCGTGTCGGCCGGCTCGGGCAAGCGCTTCACGACCGAGATCGGCGAGTCCGGCGGGGCCGGCCGCGGCCTCACCGTCGTGTGGCAGACGGGTGCCGACTCGCTCGGCTGGCGCAGCAGCACCGTCGTGCTCTGAGGTCGCCGAGGCTCGTGGTCCGAGGTCGCGCCCCGGGGCTCGGGGCTCGTGCCTCAGGGCTCGTGACGACTGGCCGCACGTCGTCCTCGTCGCCCCATGAACCCGGTTTCGAACGATGAACCCGGAAGCTCGTGGGTTCATCGTTCGAAACCGGGTGCACGGGCGTGCGGCGGCCGCGCCGCCGCGGGCCACGGACGATCACGCGGCGGGCAGTCACGCGGCGGGCAGCCGTGCCCGCCTCAGCGGCGACGCAGCAGCGCCATCGCCTCGAGGTGCGGCGTCTGCGGGAACATGTCGAACACGCGCGCGGCGACCACGTCGAACGACGGCATCGCGTCGAGGTCGCTCGCCAGGGTGACGGGATTGCAGCTCGAGTAGACGACGTGCTCGACGTCCGACCCCTCGAGCCAGCCGGCCAGCGTGGCGCCGATGCCGCGTCGCGGCGGGTTGACGATGACCAGCTCGGGAGGCGCGGTGCCGGCCCCTGCGGACCCCGGCTCCGCCGACGCGGATGCGGCCGCGGTCGTCGCGAACCGGGTCGCGTCGTCCGCCGCGAAGCGTACGTGCTCGAGGCCTGCACGACGGGCGCTGCCCCGGGCGCTGGCCACCGCCTCCTCGCTGGTCTCGATGCCGACGACCTCGCGGTGAGCGTGCCGACTCGTGCGGCCGGCGCCCGGGCGCGCGACGTGCAGGGCGAAGCCTCCGACGCCGCAGTAGAGGTCCCACACCGAGGCCGGGTCGATCGCGTCGACCCACTCGGCGGCCTGCGCGTAGAGCCCGGCCGCGATCGCGGTGTTCGTCTGGAAGAAGCTCTGGGGGCGCAGCTCGAGGTCGACCTCGCCGAGCTGCATGGTGAGCGTCTCGCGGTCGGTCAGCACGATCTCGTCGGCGCCCTCGAGCACGGCCTTGTGCTCGGGCAGCAGGTTGACCGACACGACCGCGACCCGGGGCAGGGCCTCGAGCAGCCAGGGCAGCTCGGCCCGCAGCCGCGGCAGGGCCTGCTCGCTGCGCAGCACGAAGCGCACCATCAACTCGCCGGAGGGCGACTCGGTCACGTGCACGTACTTCGCCTCGCCGCGGCGCTTCGGCACGTCGTACGGCAGGAGGCGCGCCCGGGTCACGAACGCCGCCAGCGTCGGCAGCGCCTCCTGGATGCCCGCCGTGTGCAGCCCGCAGCCACGCAGGTCGACACCCTGCCCGCGGCCGTCGAGGATGCCGAGCGTCGGCTCGTCGATCGTGCCGCCGACGACCATCTTCGCCTTGTTGCGGAACCCCGACTCGGGGCCGGTCAGCGTCGGCAGCCAGGCCGCGGGGGCGTGGCGCTCGCCGAGGAGGTCGCGGACGCGCACCTCTTTCTCGGCGACCTGCACCGGGTAGGGGCGGTCGAGGAGCGTGCACGAACGGCACAGCCCCGCGTCGAAGTAGTCGCACTGCATGGCGGGCCGAGTCTAGGCGAGGGGCGCCGGGTGGCGACCCGCGCCTCCTCGGCTGGGTGGGTCAGAGCTGGGTGATGCCGCGCACGAGGGCGAGGGCGCTGCCGACGGCCGCGAGCGTCAGGACGAGGATGCGGCCGACCCGGGCCGGCACGACCTTGCTGAGGTGGTGCCCGACGAACGCGCCGACGAACAGCAGGCCGAGCGCTCCCGCCCACACGGGGACCGGCTCGGTGGGGATGCCCTTCGTCAGCACCGAGGTCAGGTTGACCGCCAGCAGGAACACCTGGCCGGTGCCGACGAAGACCTCCCGGGGCCACCGGTCGCTCGTCGCGTGCACCGTCAGCGCCGGGCCGCCGACGCCGGCGGTCACGTTCATGAAGCCGCCGAGCGCGCCCGCGGCCACGGCGCCGACCCGGCCGGGCAGGAGGCGCGCGCGGCTCGAGAACGCCATCACCAGCACTCCGACCAGGGCCAGGGCACCCACCGCGACGGTCAGCGGGCCGGTCGGGGCGGTCTGCACGACCCACGCACCGATCGGGATCGTCACGAGCGCGGGCAGGACGAGGAGGGCCGCCGTCCGCCACCGCACCGTCCGCCAGGTGCTCGCCAGCACGACCAGCGCGAGCACGGCGGCGAGGGCGTTGCCGACCGAGACGCCGGCCTCGGGGCCGAGGACCACGACGAGCAGGGGTGCGGCCGTGAGCGCGAAGCCGATTCCCGCCATGCGCTGCGTGAGGGCGCCGACCACGATGGCCGCGGCGGCGAGGGCGAGCGTCAGCGGGGTCACGCCGTCACGCTACCGGGGTGGGCGTGACGGCGGGCGTGGCAGGGCAGCGCCGCTGTGGGCAACCGGCGGGTACTACGCCAGGAGATGGGCACGGCGCCAGGACTAGTCGTGGCGCGGTGTCCATCTCGTGGTGTTGTGCGGCGTCAGTAGGGTGGCGGCATGACCGACTCGTCGAAGACCGTCCAGTTGCGCCGCTACGAGCTCGTCGAGGGGGTGCTCGACGACTTCGTCGCCTGGTTCGCCTCGACGTTGATCCCCGCCCGGCTGTCCGAGGGCTTCGAGATCGAGTTCGCCTACGCCGACCGTGACGCGAACCAGTTCGTCTGGGCCGTCAGCGCCCCGGGGGACGCCGCGCGCTTCGCCGAGGTCGAGGCCGCCTACCTGCAGTCCGAGGCGCGCGCCGCGGCGTTCGCCGGCCAGCCCGTGCGGGTGGCGACGCAGCACGTCACGCTCGTGGAGCCCGTCGCCTGACCGCCCCGCCCCTGCGACACCGCCGAGGGGACAGGACACCGCCGAACGCCGCGGTGTCGTGTCCACTCGGCGATGCCTCGTCAGCACGGCCGACGTCGGTGCGGTGACGGCTCCGGGCAGGCCCGACTAGAGGGCGTCGACGAACATCTGGGTCGCGAGCGGCACGTTCGTGGCGTTCGACGACGGGTCCCAGCCGACGACCGCGACGGCGTCGCCGCCGACGCGGGCGGTCAGGCCGACCAGGGTGAAGCTGCCGCCGCCGACGGTGCCCGTGACGCGCCAGCCGAGCGACTCGTCGGTGCCCGTGAGGGTCGGCTCGGTGGTCTCGACCGTGGTCTGCACGGGCTGGCCCTGCATCGTGAAGAGGGCGGTGCCGTCCGCGCAGCGGGTCAGGGCGTCGGACGCCTCGGCGACCAGGGCCGAAGCCGCGTCGTCGTCACCCGTGCTCGCGACGACGGTGGTCATCGAGCGGTCGTTGCTCGTGCCGAACTCGAGCGCGCCGTCGGGGGCGGCGTCGTCCCAGCCGACGCCGAACGGGGCGAGGCAGCTCGGGTCGCTCGCGGTCAGCCCCGGGTAGACCGAGTCGAGCAGCTGGTCGGTCGTGTCGAACTCGTCGGGCACGAACTGGATGCCCGTGAAGACGGACGCCAGTTCGGCGTCCGAGAGGGCGGCCGACGAGGCGTCGGCGGTCGCCGTGGCCGACGGACTCGCCGCGGTGGTGGCGCTCGGCGTCGTGGTCGGCTCGTCGCCGGCACCCCCTGAGCACCCGGTCAACAGCAACACGAGAGTGGCGGCCCCGATGGGCAGCGTGGTCCTGATCGACATGTCGTCCCCTCCGTCCGGGCACCCCCGTGGTCCCGCGACGCCCCGAGGCTACCAGCGGGTCGTGATGCTGCTCGGGCCCGCGCGTCGCACCGCGGACCCGACGTCGCACCGTCGAGATCGGCGGTGCGACGTCCGGTTCGTGGTGCGACCCGGGCCGATGACGGGAGGCCGATCGGCCTCGGACCCCGGGCTCAGGGCAGCAGGCCCGAGCGGTAGGCCCAGACGACGGTCTGCAGGCGGTCTCGGGTGCCGAGCTTGGTCGTGATGCGGGTGAGGTGCGACTTGACCGTGCTCGTCTCGACCACCAGGCGCTCGCCGATCTCGTCGTTCGAGAGCCCCTCGCCGAGCAGGCGGACGAGCTCGCGCTCGCGCTCCGTCAGGACGTCGGGCGACGGTTCGACCGCCGACGTCCGCCGGCGCCGCGTGAACTCGGCGATCACCCGCCGCGTGGTGGCGCCGTCGATCGCCGCGCGGCCCGAGGCCAGGGCGCGGACGGCACCGACGAACTCGTCGGGCTCGACGTCCTTGAGCACGAACCCGCTCGCGCCCGCCTCGAGGGCACCGAACACGTACTCGTCGAGGTCGAAGGTCGTGGCGACGAGGACCGCGGGGGTGCTCGCCGACCCGACCCGCGCCTCCTGCCCGTCGACGGCATCGGTGCCGAGGGGCGGGCCGCCGCCGAGGGGCGCTGACGAGCCGAGGCCGCCGGCAGCGGCCGTTCCGGCGGCACCGGGCCCGACCCGGGCGTCGACGATCGCCCGCGTCGCCTCGATGCCGTCGCCACCGGGCATCCGCACGTCCATCACGACGACGTCGGGGCGGGTGCGTCGCACGACCTCGACCGCCTCGCGCCCGCCGGAGGCCTCGCCGACGACCTCGATGCCGCCCGCCGTCTCGAGCACGACCCGGAAGCCGGTGCGCACGATCGCCTGGTCGTCGACCAGCACGACCCGGATCATTCGGCACCCCCGCCGGCGAGCCCCGCACCTGGCCCTGGCGTCGCCGCGGGCGTCGCAGCGGGTGCCGACGGCCCGGCCGTCGAGGCGTCCGCCTCGACCGGCAGCTCGAGCCGCACCCGCCACTGCCCCTCGGCGGTCACCCCGGTGTCGAGCCGTCCGCCGACCAGGTCGGCCCGCTCGCGCATGCCGACCAACCCGAGGCCGCCGCCCCCCGACGTGGCGCGAGAGAGGGGCAGGTCGTTCTCGACGACGATCACGAGGGACTCGGCCGTCGCGCGGAGACGCAGCTCGACCGTCGCCCCCGGCGCGTGCCGACGGGCGTTGACGAGCGCCTCTTGCACCGTGCGGTAGGCCGTCACGTCGGCGAGCGGGGCCAGCGACGGCAGCGTCCCGTCGACGTGCGAGTCGACGACGGCCCCGGAGGCGCGGGCCTGGTCGACGAGGTCGCCCACGTCGCCGAGACCAGGAACGGGCACGGTGCCGCTCGGCCCGTCGCCGGTCTCGCGGAGGATGCCCACGATCGACCGCAGCGCGTCGAGGGTCTCGCGGCCCTGGGCGCGGACGCTGCGCAGGGACTCCTTGGCGCGCTCGGGGTCGCCGTCGACGAGGCGTTCGGCGGCACCCGCCTGCACGACGAGCCCGGTGAGGTGGTGGGCGGCGACGTCGTGCAGCTCACGGGCCATGCGCGTGCGCTCGGCGGCGACCGCGGCCCGGGTGAGCGTCGCCTGGTGCTCGACGCCCTCGGCCGCGCGGGCCCGGGCGTCACGGTCGTGGGCGCGGCGCAGGGCCACCCACGAGCCGACGGCGGCGCTCACGCCGTCGATCAGCACGGCGCTGGCCACGAGGGCGAGGGCCTCGACGACGACGCCGACCTCGCCGAGCCCCGCGGCGGCCCCGAGCTGGTCCTTCACGAGGGCCGAGGCACCGACGGCGGCCCCGACGGCCTCGATGCCGACGGCGGCGAGGACCGCCCCGACGACGACCCGCGTCGGCCGCAGGGTGGCGACCGTGTACGCCGTGACGACGGGGGCGGCCGTCCACAGGGCGAGGCCCGTCGGCAGCACCGCGAGCAGGGCGGCCTGCAGGACGGCGACCGCGAGCAGGGCCGTGACGGGTCGGACGCGTCGGAGCGCCAGGGGCACGTGCTGGGCGAGCGCCAGCACGATCACGGCGACGATCTGGGCCGTCGGGATGCTGCGGTTCGCGCCGTAGAACTCGCCCGCCGCGAGCAGCGTCGCGAGGAAGGCGATCGTGACGAGCACCCAGACGCCGGCGAGCACGACGTCGCGGCCGAGCACCGTGTGCACGCCGAGCCGGTCGAGGACCCGGCGCACCGTGTCGACCCCGGGGCCGGCCCGGTCGGCGGCCGGCGCCGCGGCGGGCGGGGTGTCAGGGCTCGTGGTCACGGTCCGAGCATGCCAGGTGCCACGGGCCTCCCGGCCCCGGACCGACGACGGTTGTGCACCGTCGGCCCGGGTGTCGCGCTGGGGGCGGGGCATCAGAAGCTCACGCTCGGGGCGATGAGGCGGAAGCCGAAGGCGAATCCGGCGAGGACGACGAGCGACACGAGGACGAGCACGCGTCCGGTCACGACGGCCCAGCCGCGACGCTCGCGCACGGCCTGCCAGGCGACCAGGGCGGCCGGCACGATCGCGACGACGCCGAGCAGCTGCAGCCCCTGCAGCACGCGCAGGGTCACGGCCGACACCTCGGCGAACGACATGGCCTGGACCGCGACGACCGCCCAACCGACGAGGGCCAGCAGCGTCGACGCCTGTCCCAGACGGGACAGCAGCAGGGTGCGGTCGCGGCGACGCGGGGTGGTCGCGACCGCCCCGGTCGACGGGCCGGCCCGGAGGTCCCGACGGCGGCGTCCCACACCGGCGAGGGCGGTGGCCGGCCAGACGATCATCGAGGCGAACAGCACCACGACGGCCAGGATCACGCTCGGCAGCACGGCCGACGCCGCCTGCCAGGGCTGCGCCCGCAGCATGGTGAAGGAGGCGCCCCACGAGATCGCCTCGACCGTCGAGTCCCCGTCGGTGTCGGCGGTCCGCGTCGCGAGCAGGGCGTCTCCGCCGACCTCGCGCCACAGGTCGGTCCCGACCTTCTCGTAGACGCCGGTGGTCACGCCGAGGGGTTTCGGGGTGACGGCGACCGTGCCGTCCGAACGGGGGACGATCGTGGTCTGACCGCTCAGCGCGAGCAGGGCGCCGGGGTTGGTGACGGGGGAGCGCGACGAGAGGTACGTGCCGGCCAGGTCGGCGGCCACGGGGCCGTCGGTCGAGTCGGTCGAGTCGGTCGAGTCGGACGCGTCGGTCGAGTCCGCGGCCGCCGCGTCACGCAGGTACCGGTCGGCGAACCCCTGCAGCACCGTGGTGCGCAGGTCGAGGGAGGCCGTGGCCGATCGTCCGCTGCCGTTCATGCTGAGGAAGATGCCGGTGTCGTGCTGGGGGAACATCCGCATCGCCGAGTGGAACACCTGCGTGTCGCCGTCGTGGCCGAAGGCGGCCAGGCCGGGCGTGCTGTCGTCGAAGAACGCGAGGTCCATGCGCTGGCCGGCGACGAGCGTGCCGAGGTCGTCCGCGTCGAGGGCGGGGCGGTGCATCTCGGCGAGCGTGTCGGGCTGCAACAGCGCCTGGTCGTCGGGCAGGTCGCCGAGCTGGGCGAGCATGAACCGGGCCATGTCGGTCGCGGTGGCCGACATCGCACCGGCCGGCGCCGCGTTGACGACCTCGGTGGCGACGGCGGGCTTCGAGTCGTCCGGGTAACCGTGCGCCAGACGGGCGTCCAGGTCGGCGGGCAGCGGCTGGGCGAACGACGACGAGGTCATGCCGGCCCGGTCGAAGACGTCCTTCTGCAGCAGGTCGGCGAACGGGACCCCGCTGACGCGCTCGGCGACGTAACCGGCCAGGGTGGCTCCGTAGTTGGAGTACGCCGGGGTCGTGCCGGGCACGAAGACCTGGGCCGGGGGAGCCTCGCTGACGGCCTCGCGCAGCGTCTTCTCGCTGCCGGGCGTGCCGATCAGTCCCGAGATGACCTCCTCGAAGCCGGCCGTGTGGGTGAGCAGGTGTCGCAGGGTGACGGCGCCCTTCGGGGTGTCGAGGTCGAAGTCGAGGTACTGCTGCACATCGGCGTCGAGGTCGAGGTCGCCCTGCTCGACGAGCTGCATGACGGCGGTGGCCGAGACGACCTTCGAGACCGAGCCGACGCGGAACAGCGTGCGCTCGGGGTCGACGGCCTCGGCGGGCGTCTCGCCGGTGCCGGTGTCGGCCATGCCGTAGCCGCGGGCGGTCAGCAGCTTCCCGTCGGCGACGACCGACACGGTCGCCCCCGGGATGCCGGTCGTCTGCAGCGCCGAGCCGACGGCGCCGTCGAGCCACGTGTCGACGTCGTCCTGCGTGAGCGAGTGCCCGCCGGGCTGGTGCTGCGGCGGTGCAGGAGGCGCGGGGTCGGCGGTCGCGCCCGTCGCCCCGGACGCGCAGCCGGCGAGCGTGACGCCCAGGGCGACGACGGCCGCGGCGGCGAGGGTCTTTCGGACGAGGAGGCGCGGGTGGCGCCGCCGGGACGGAGGGGCTTCTCGAGTCGGTGTCGTGATCATGCCTCTACGCTCGCGGCTGCGCCGCCGCGGCACCGGGTGCAGGAGTCGGGACCTCGCGTACGACTTTCGTCGTACGCCGGTGCCTCCCCGGCCCGGACCAGCCGGGCGTCGGTGGTCGCGCCTACGGTCACCGACATGGGCGTGCAGACGAAGTTCGAGAACGCGCGGGCGGCACTGCGCAAGCCGCCGGCCGAGCACCCGTGCGCGATCCCCCCGATCCCGGGCGGGCAGGGGCTGTGGCTGATCCGGCAGGGCGAGGCGCCGGCGCTCGGCTTCGTGCGCCAGCGGCCGGTCACGGGCGGCTTCGCGTTCGACGTCTACGCCCACTGCCGCGACGAGGGCGGGCGTCGCCCGTGGCTCCACACGGCGTCGTCGTTGAACTCGGCCGTCGCGTGGACGCTGCAGCACGACGCCGACGTCCGTGCGCTCATCGCCCGCAGCACCGCCGAGCCCGACCCGTGGCCGCCCCCCGCGCCTCCTGAGCCTGCCGCCGGTCGCCGCCGCCGCCCCTGACCTCGGGCTGCACCCATGACCGGACCGCAAGGCACCCGCACCGCAGAACCCGCAC
>NZ_LMLG01000006.1:39699-39906 GCF_001421865.1 Frigoribacterium sp. Leaf44 | reverse complement strand
GTGCGATGAACCACGAAGCTTCGTGGTTCATCGCACGGAACGGGGTTCTCGGCTGGCGGGCGGGGCTGGGTCGAGCTGCGAGGTGCGGTCGGGTGGACGGGCAACCGGGTGAGTGCTCCGGTACCTACCGGAACACGGAAAAACCCCGCCCCGTGCATGAGCACGAGGCGGGGTCCACCGGGATCGCCGACCCCGTCGAGCAGGGCG
>NZ_LMLG01000006.1:32695-39594 GCF_001421865.1 Frigoribacterium sp. Leaf44 | reverse complement strand
GTTGCTGAGGTCGGCGATCGACGCGGCGGGCGTCGACGCGGCGCTGGGCTCGGACGAGGACGACGACGTCGAGGAGGTGTCCGTCGCGGTGCCCGAGTTGGACGAGCAGGCGGCGAGGGAGAAGATCAGGGCGCCGGAGGCGGCGATGCCGAAGGCGGCTTTCGTGATGCGCTTGCGGGTGAAGGCGTTCATGGTGAAGCTCCTTGTCAGTTGGTCCCGGTGGGGATGTACAGGGTTCGCCACCGGGGGCGAGAAGGTTTGGATCTCGGTCACTTCGTTACCCGCCCGTGACCTTCACCCCCGAACGAGGGGCGAGGGTGCGCGACGGGTCGAGCCGGACGCGCAGGAGGCGCGGCGCCGGTCTCGAGGACCGGCACCGCGCCTCCTGCGGTCGCGTCGGGTTCCGCTCTACTTCTTCAGGAACTCGAGCACGACGCGGTTGAACTCGTCGGCGTCGCTGACGTTCGCACCGTGCGGTGCACCGGCGATCACGTGCAGCTCGGACCCGGCGATCGCCGCGTGCGTCCGGGCGCCCGAGCCCTCGTACGGCACGGTCGCGTCGCCGTCGCCGTGGATGACCAGCGTCGGCACGGTGACCTTGGTCAGGTCGTCACGGAAGTCGGTGTTCGCGAACGAGGCCATGGCCTCGAGGGCGGCGGCCTTGTTCGCCTGCTTGGCGAGACGGAGGGCGTCCTGGCGGTCGGCCTCCGACACCTTGAGGACGCCGTCGACCGAGAAGAAGCCGGTCGTGAAGTCCTCGTAGAACGAGTCCTCGTCCTTGGTCAGGCCGGCCGTCATCTCGGCGGCGGCCTCCTTGGTGAGGGGTCCGTCGGGGTTGTCGTCGGTCTTGAGCAGGTACGGCGGCACGGCCGAGGCGAAGACGACGCTGTGCAGGCGCTCGGTGCCGTATTTGCTGAAGTAGCGGGCGACCTCGCCGCCACCCATCGAGAAGCCGACGAGCGTGACGTCCTGCAAGTCGAGCTCGGTGAGGACGGTGTGCAGGTCCTCGGTGAGGTGGTCGTAGTCGTAGCCGGTCTTCGGCTTGTCGCTGCGTCCGAAGCCGCGGCGGTCGTAGGTGACGACGCGGTAGCCGGCCTCGACGAACGCGGGGACCTGCTTGCTCCACGACTCGCCCGAGAGGGGCCAGCCGTGGATCAGGACGACGGTGCGGCCCGTGCCGCCGGTGTCGTCGACGTGGAGGTTCGTGTCCTTGAAGAGGCCGTGGTGTGCAGTGATCTCGGTCATGGTCGGGTGCCTTCTCTCTCCCGCCGTCCTGGCGGGGTCTCCTCCGTTCGTAGTCGGCCTCGCTGAGGGTCGGGTCGTCTCGGAGGTTTCTCGGAGGTGGGGGACACCCGAAGGGCGGGCCTGGCACGGATACCCCTAGGGGGTATAAACTGAGGCCCGATCGAGAGGACAGCGCATGACCGACACCACCATCACCACCCTGCAGGTCGACGGCATGACCTGCGAGCACTGCGTCGCGAGCGTCACCGAAGAGCTCTCCGAGGTCGACGGCGTCGACTCGGTCGAGGTCGACCTCAACCCCGGGGGCTCGTCCACCGTCTCGGTCCAGGCCGACGCGACCGTCGAGCACGACCAGCTGCGGGCGGCCGTCGAAGAGGCCGGCTACCAGCTCACCGCACGATGACCGCCGCCGGAGGCGCGGGTCGGCCGGGCGGAGGCGTCACCGGGGGCACCCTGCCGCCCGACGCGGTGCAGCTGGACATCACCGGCATGACCTGCGCCTCCTGCGCGAACCGCATCGAGCGCAAGCTCAACAAGCTCCCCGGCGTCGAGGCGTCGGTCAACTACGCGACCGAGAAGGCGCACGTGCGGGTCGTGGCCGGTGCGGCCGGTGACGCACGCGACGGCGACCCCGTCGTCCCCGACGTCGACGCGCTCATCGCCACGGTGGCCGCCGCGGGGTACGGGGCCACCGTGCCCGCGCCTCCTGCGTCCCCGACCGATGCGGCCGACGGCTCGGCCGGCGACGCCTCCGACGCCCGCGCCGGCGAGGTCGACGCCCTGCGCCACCGCACCCTCGTCAGCGCCGCCCTCGCCCTGCCGGTGGTCGTGCTCTCGATGGTGCCGGCCCTGCAGTTCACGAACTGGCAGTGGCTCGCGCTGACCCTCGCGGCACCGGTGGCCGTCTGGGGTGCCTGGCCCTTCCACCGCGCCGCCGCCGTCAACGCCCGCCACGGTGCCGCGACCATGGACACCCTCGTCAGCGTCGGCGTGATCGCCGCCTTCGCCTGGTCGCTCTGGGCGCTCTTCTTCGGCGACGCCGGCCGACCGGGCATGCACATGTCGTTCAGCCTGGTCGCGACCCACGGCGGCCCGACCGAGCTCTATCTCGAGGTCGCGTCGGCCGTGACCGTGTTCATCCTGCTCGGACGCTGGCTCGAGGCCCGCGCCAAGCGTCGCTCGGGCGAGGCCCTCCGCGCCCTGCTCGAGCTCGGCGCGAAGGAGGCCACCGTGCTGCGCGACGGTCAGGAGGCGCGGGTCGCCACCGCGGGCCTGGTGCCCGGCGACCTCGTGGTCGTCCGTCCGGGCGAGGCGATCGCCAGCGACGCCCTCGTGCGCGAGGGCACCTCGGCGGTCGACCTGAGCATGCTGACCGGCGAGTCGGTGCCGGTCGAGGTGGGGCCGGGCGACCGTGTGGTCGGCGCGACGCTCAACGTCGGCGGACGCCTGCTCGTCGAGATCACCCGCGTCGGGGCCGACACCGAGCTCGCCCGCCTCGGTCGCCTCGTCGAGGAGGCGCAGAGCGGCAAGGCCGAGGTGCAACGACTGGCCGACCGGGTGTCGGCCGTGTTCGTTCCGGTCGTGATCGGGCTGGCCGTGTTGACCTTCGTCGGCTGGCTCGCGTTCGGCGGGCTGGTCGAGGGGGCCGGGGGCGGCGGCTTCTTCACCGGGTCGCTGCAGACCGCGTTCACCGCCGCCGTCGCCACCCTGATCATCGCCTGCCCGTGCGCGCTCGGGCTCGCGACGCCCACCGCACTGCTCGTCGGCACGGGCCGCGGATCGCAGCTCGGCATCGTGATCCGCGGGCCGCAGGTGCTCGAGGGCACCCGCACGGTCGACACGATCGTCCTCGACAAGACCGGGACGGTGACGACGGGGCGGATGAGCGTGCGCGAGGTCGTCCTGGGTGATGTCCGCGTGGGCGACGCCGCGGCCGCCGAGGTCGACGACGTCCTGGCCCGGGCCGCCGCCGTCGAGTCCGGCTCGGAGCACCCGGTCGCCCGCGCGATCGAGGCCGAGGCCGCCCGGCGCGGGGTCGTCGTCCCGGCTGCCGAGCAGTTCACCGCCCACGCCGGCGCCGGCGTGCAGGCCCTCGTCGACGGCACGCTCGTGCTGGTCGGCCGCCCCGGGTGGTTGGCCGACGAGTGGTCGGTCACCGCGCCTCCTGACCTCGAGACGGCGTTCGCCGCCGCCGAGGCGACCGGCGCCACCCCCGTCGCCGTCGCCTGGGACGGTCGGGTGCGCGGTGTCGTCACCGTCGCGGACACCGTCAAGCCCGGTGCGCGGGAGGCTGTCGAGCGCTTCCGCGGTCTGGGCCTGACGCCCGTGCTGCTGACCGGCGACAACGCGGGCGCGGCCCGGCACGTCGCGGCGCAGGTCGGCATCGCCGCGGCGGACGTCGTGGCGCAGGCGACCCCGCAGCAGAAGGTGGAGGCGGTGGCCCGCTTGCAGGCCGAGGGTCGCGTCGTCGCCATGGTCGGCGACGGCGTCAACGACGCGGCGGCCCTCGCCACGGCCGACCTCGGCATCGCCCTCGGGACCGGCACGGACGCGGCGATCGCGGCCGGAGACCTGACCGTCGTCAGCGGCGAGCTCGCCGGGGTGGCCGACGCCATCCGGCTGTCGCGGGCGACGCTCGGCACCATCAAGGGCAACCTGTTCTGGGCCTTCGCCTACAACGTCGCGGCGATCCCGGTCGCGATGCTCGGGCTGCTCAACCCCGTACTGGCCGGCGCGGCGATGGCGGCGTCGTCCGTGTTCGTCGTGACGAACAGCCTGCGCCTGCGGCGGTTCCGCGCCGGGTGAGGCGGGGCGGGCTCGAGTTGCACCGCCGGTGAGCTGCGCGGCCTCGAGTCGTGCCGCCGGCTGAGCTGCGCGGGCACGTGTCGCACCGCCTGATGAACGTCGCACCGCCTGTCTCGGCGGTGCGATGTTCATTCCATGGTGCGACCACTCACAGGCTGCCTACGCCACCGCCAGACAGACGCCCGATATGTAAAATGGTCGTCGGGTGTCGTCATCGCAGGAACGCCCCCGGGCATGGCGAAGCCCGAGACCGCACAACCGATCTCGGGCTTCGATGTGCTCTCCGTGAAGAGAACCAGGGACCCAACAGAGATCCCGCTTCATCTGATCGGAAGTGTAATCCCATGACGATCGACGTGCAAACGTCGATCCCACGGGGTGGGTCCCTGGCTCTCTCGCGGTGTTCGCCGGCGCGAACACCGAGAGGAGGGAGCGGATGTCCGAGGACGACCGCCGCCCGCCCAGGAAGACCGTGCCGTGGTGGCAGATCGCGACTCTCGTCGTGACCGTCGCCCGGTTCGCGGTCGACCCGGTGCGCAAGGGCTAGGAACAGGGCCCCGGGGTCACCATGCCCCGGGGCCCGCTCCCGCCGGCTGCCCCGGTCCCGCCTAGGGTGAGCGCATGATCATCTTCGGCACCAAGGGCACGAGCGCCCTGCTCGGCGTCCTCTTCTTCGTCTGCCGGGTCTGCGGCAACGAGGCCGCGCAGCGCCTGGTCAAGCACCGTCGGTGGTTCACGCTGTTCTTCATCCCGGTGATGCCGTACTCGACGAAGCACGTCTACACCTGCGCCTACTGCGGCGCGGGCACCGAGCTCGACGCCGAGGCGGCCGGCCGGTTCCAGGCCGACGCCGAGCACGCGGCGGCATCCCGCGGCGGTCGGTCGCAGGGCTGACCGACCGCTCGGCGGCACGGGAGGCTCCGGGAGGCGCGGCCGTGGCGTCAGGGGAGCGCGCGGTACCAGCCGGCCACGCGGGCGCGCAGGCCGACGGGGCGGGACCGGCGCCGCGCCTCCTCGGGGGCGTCGGCGACGGCCGGGGCGAAGCCGACGGTCGCGCACGAGGTGCAGACGAGCACGTGGCGGTGCACCGAGAGGGCCGTGCCGTAGAACGGGTTGGGCTCGAGACGGGTCGGCGACGCGCACAGCGTGCAGAGGGGGAGTTCGCGCGTTTCGTCCATGAGGATCACCACGACTCATGTTCGGCCACGAGAGGCCCTTCGGTTGTCCCCCAATTCGGGTGGCGGGGTACGCAGCGACGGGCGTCGGGCGGACTCGCCGCGGCCCCGGCTCGGCCCGGGCGGAGCCCGACGTCGGGACGAGGAGGCGCGGGTCGGCCACCTAGGATCGTCGCGTGACGGACTCCCACGCTCCCGGGCACGCCGCTCCCGCTCACGGTTCCCTCGGCCACGCCGACGGCGGCTGGTCCCCGTTGGCCGGCAGCGTGCAGGCCGTGGTGCTCGACATCCTCGTGCACGGCGCCCGCCCCCGGACCGAGCTCGCCGCCCGGCTCGGCCTGTCGGGCCCGAGCCTCACGCGCATCACCAGGCCCCTGCTCGAGAGCGGACTGCTGGTCGAACGAGCGTCTCTCGCGCCGTCCGGTTCGGGTCGGCCCTCGGTCCCGCTCGACCTCGACCCGGACGCGCACCACTTCGTCGGCGTCAAGCTGACCCGTGACCGCCTCTTCGTCGTCGTGGCCGACCAGCGGGGCCGGGTGCTGGACGGGCACGACGAAGCCCTTCCCGACCCGTCGCCCGCCGCGGTGGTGGACCAGGTCTCGGGGGTCGTGAGCTCGGCCCGGGGCCGGGACGACCGCATCCGCGCGGTCGGCGTCACCGTCGGCGGACAGGTCGTCGATCGAGCCCACGTGCGGCACGCACCGTTCCTCGGCTGGGACGACGTGCCCCTGGCCGACCTGCTGACCGCCACGACCGGCCTGCCGACCTGGGTCGAGAACGACGTGCGCGCGCTGACCCAGGCCGAGCACTGGTTCGGCGAGGGACGCGGGCTGCGGTCGTTCGCCCTCGTCACGATCGGCGCCGGGGTGGGGCTCGGCCTCGTCGCCGCGGGCG
Organism: Frigoribacterium sp. Leaf44; assembly: GCF_001421865.1. Lineage (NCBI taxonomy): Bacteria > Bacillati > Actinomycetota > Actinomycetes > Micrococcales > Microbacteriaceae > Frigoribacterium > Frigoribacterium sp. Leaf44. Next base: position 33,475 of record NZ_LMLG01000006.1, on the reverse strand, counting down.
AGGTGCTCGGCGGGGCGCACTCGTCGGCGGGCAGCATCGGACACCAGCGGATCGTGGTGCCGGTGCCGGTGCCGGTGCCGGTGCAGACCCCCGCCGCGCCCCCTGCCGAGGCGTCGGCCCCGACCTGCGACCTCGGCCACCACGACTGCGCCGGGGCGTTCCTCACGGTCGCCGCGGTCGAGGCCGCCGCCGCCCGGGCCCTCGGCCGCCCGGTCGCCTACGACGACCTGCTCGCCCTCGCCGCCGACGGACACGAGGAGGCGCGGGTCGTCGTCGACACCGCCGCCGACGTCCTGGGCCAGCTGATCGCGGGCGTGCTGAACGTGCTCGACCCCGAGGCGGTCCTGCTGTCGGGCGAGGGCGTGCGACTCGCGACCGTCGGCGGCGCGGCGGTCGCCGCCGCGATCGGGCGCGGCACCCACGGGGCGGTTCCGCCGCCGCGACTGATCGTCCAGGAGTTCCGGTTCGACGAGTGGGCACGCGGCGCCGCCGCCGTCGCGATCCAGATGCACGCGCTCGGGCGCTGACGCCACGCGCGCTCGCCGGCGCCGCGCGCGCTCCTCGGGACGCGACCCGCGCCTCCTCGCCCTTGAGCCCGACCCTCGATGAACCCGGTTTCGAACGATGAACCCCGAAGCTTTCGGGTTCATCGTTCGAAACCGGGTTCATGGCCGCCCCGCGCCTTCTACCGGCCCCGCGCCTTCTGCCGGCCCCGCGCCTCCTGACTGCCCCCGCGACCCGCACCTCCTGCCCGCCCCCGCGCCTCCTGCGCGCCCCCGC
>NZ_LMLG01000006.1:31415-32638 GCF_001421865.1 Frigoribacterium sp. Leaf44 | reverse complement strand
GCGATGAACCACGCATCTTCGTGGTTCATCGCACGGAACGGGGTTCATCGGCACCGAGAGCCGCCCGCCCTCACCCCTCGGCGATGACCCGCAGCAGCACGACGCGCTCGGGGAACGACGACGGCGCCTGCACCCCGGCGACCGCCAGGGCGCGCCCGTCGAGCACGACCCCGGGGTAGGCGCCGCCCTCGTCCGCCGTGCCCCACCACGGCGGGGGCGTCAGGCCGTGGTCCGGCGATCCCACGGTCACGGGGGCCACCCGGTACCGCCGCTCGGGGTCGAGCCCGGGCAGCAGCACGCGGCCGAGCGGTGCGACGTCCGACCGTCCGACGGAGGCGAGGAAGAACAGGGCCTCGCTCGCGTCGGCCGCGACCGAACCGTAGACCAGCAGCGACGGGTCGGCCTCGTCGACCCGCACGAGGTCGCCCGTGTGCATCAGCTGGCGGTGCTCCTTGTAGAGGGCGATCCAGGCGGCGAGGTCACGGTTCTCGGCGTCGGTCGCCCGGGCGAGGTCCCACTCGACGCCGAGGTGGCCGAACAGGGCGGTGCCGGCCCGGAACGACAGTTCGTGCCAGCGGCCGGTGGAGTGGCTGACGCCCGAGGCGATGTGCGAGCCGAGCAGCTCGGGCGGCAGCAGCTGCATCGTCCAGCGGTTCATCTGCTGCCGGTCGAGCGGGTCGATGCAGTCGCTGACCCAGACGCGGTCGGTGCGCTCGAGGACGCCGAGGTCGACGCGGGCGCCGCCGGACGAGCACGACTCGATCTCGAGCCCGGGGAACCTCGCCTTGAGCTCGTCCATCAGCCGGTACGCCGCGAGGGTCTGCTCGTGGACGCCCGCGGCACCGGTCGGCCAGGTGCCGGCGTCGACGAGGTCGCGGTTGTGGTCCCACTTCAGATAGGCGATGTCGTACTCGGTGAGGATCGCCGTCATCTGGCCGAGCACGTGTTCGAACGCCCCGGCGATGCCGAGGTTCAGCACCTGCTGGTCGCGCGACCGCGGGGGCAGCCGGTCGCCGGTCTGAAGCAGCCATTCGGGGTGCTCGCGGGCGAGGTCGCTGTCCTCGTTGACCATCTCGGGCTCGAACCAGAGGCCGAACTCCATGCCGAGGCCCGTGACGTGGTCGATCAGCGGTGACAGGCCGTCGGGCCAGACGTCGGCGTCGACCACCCAGTCGCCGAGGCCGGCGTGGTCGTCGCGTCGTCCCCGGAACCAGCCGTCGTCG
>NZ_LMLG01000006.1:9176-31365 GCF_001421865.1 Frigoribacterium sp. Leaf44 | reverse complement strand
CGTGGTCGAAGTAGACGGCCTCCCAGACGTTGATCGTCATCGGGCGTGGGCGGGTCGGGTGCTGCTCGCGGGAGCGCAGCCACCGGTGGAACCGCCGGGCCTGGTCGTCGAGGCCGTCGCCGTACGAGCCGAAGATCCACGGGCTGCGGTACGACTCGCCCACCTCGAGCCGCAGCTCGCCCGGCAGCAGCAGCTCGCCGCCGCCCAGCACCTGCGCTCCGGTCGACAGGCGTTCGGCGTAGTGCCGGTGGTTGCCGCTGAACCCGACGTGCAGACCCCAGACCTCGCCCGAGCCCGCCCCGAAGCCGAACCCGGGCACGCCGACGCTCAGCACGGTGGCGGCGTCGGGGCCGGTGCGGCCCTTGCGTCCCTCGCGTTCGTGCACGCCGACGACGAGCTCGCGGCGTTGCGGTGTGCGCTCCTTGCCCCAGCGGCCCGCGAAGTCGAGGATCTCGCGGGCTCGCGGCGGCACCGGCAGGGCCAGGTGCAGGTCGGTCAGCGTGTAGACGTCGGCTGCGGTGCTCGCGGCCCCGGCGGCGGTGCTCGTCGTCCGGTCGTCGCCGGTGGCACCCCCGCCCCCGCGCATCCCGCCCCCACGTCGCCCGGCGACGTTCGTCAGCTCGGCCCGGGTGCGGACGAGCCCGCTCGCCGTCAGCTCGATCTCGAGCACGACCGCGAGCCCGGCCACGTCGTCGTGTGCCTCGACCGTGACGACGGCGGCTCCCGCGTCGACCAGCTCGGGACCCGAGGAGGCGCGGGTCGCCTCCGCCTCGCCCGTCACGTCGAGCGTGTCGACCGTGAACCGTGGCGACCAGTCGGCGCCGTCCGAGCGGTGGCCGCCGACCCCGGGCTTGCCCGACCAGCCCGCGTGGTGCTCGGGCAGGATCGCCAGTCGCACCGGCTCGTCCATCAGGTTGTTGACGTACGGCGGCACGGCTGCGACGGCGAGAGACCGCACGTCCTCGAGCGTCGGCCGACCGAGGGCGGCGCCCCAGTGCAGGACCGCCGGCAGGCGACCGTCGGTGACGTCGAGCAGCAGGCTGACGCCGGCGCTGCTCAGGTGGACGAACGCGTCAGGTGCTCGAGACGGCGCGACGACGGTGGGCGACGGGGTGGGGTGCGACACGGATGCTCCAGACGGCGGCAGATACTTTCGTCCGAAAAGTATCTCCGACGACGCGAGGGCGTCACAACCCCGGCGGGGTCGGCTGCAGGGTCAGGAGGCGCGGGGCGAGAACAGCCCGTCGGTGACGTCGGTCGGCTGGTCACGGAACCAGCGCAGCAGGGTGCGGACCTTGTGTGACGACGACGGGGACAGGTTGCTGAAGTCGTCGCGGACGCCGGCACCCGCGAGGGAGGCCGTGCCGGCGCCCGTGCCGGAGCCGGAGTCGAAGACGTCGGCGTAGCCGGGGAGGACCGTGGCCAGGTCGTCCGTGACGGCGCGGTAGCCCATGGTCCAGGCGGGGAACAGTCGGTCCTCGACGCGTTCGTCGACGATGGTGTGCACGGCCGTGTGCCGGGGGTCGCGCGCGATCACGGCGAGGCGCTCGCGGACCGCCTCCTCGGGCCCCTCGAGCACCTGGATGAAGCGGCCCTCGCGGTGCAGCAGCATGCCGGTGATGCCCAGGCGGGCGTTGTTCGACCGGCTGGTCATCAGCAGATTGGCCAGGTCGTCGTCGGTGAAGGGGTACGACGATCGACTGACGTACACGGTGGACAGCACGGGCGGGCCTCCTCGGGCTCAGGGCTGGACCGAGTCTGCACGCCGTCCGGCCCCGCCGCACTCCCCACTTCTGGGCGCTGACACGCGCCCTGCCCGCCCTGCCCCGCCCGCCCTGCCCCGCCCTGCCCGCCCGCCCTGCCCGCCCGCCGAGTGTGCAAATCGCGACAAGACGTCGGCGATCGGCCCCTCGCGGGCGTACGTGAGCGGCGTGTCGAGCTCGGCTGGTCGGGTTCGGTCCGTGGGGAGGGGCGGGGCGGGTCGGGTTCGGTCCCTAGGGAGGGGCGGGACGGGTCGGGTTCGGTCCGTGGGGAGGGGTGGGACGAGTCGGGTTCGGTACGCGGGGAGGAGCGGCACGGACCGGATCAGCCGCGCGCACACGACGTGAGCGACCCGGCTCGATCCGGCACGGACCGGATCAGCTGCCGCGCGGCGCCGACCCCCGGGCCCGGCGCCCCTCGAGCACCCCGCCGAGCAGGATCACGGCCACGCCCACCACGGGCACGAGCAGCAGTCCGTACCGCAGCCCGGCCGAGTCCGCGACGAACCCGACGACGGGCGGTGACGCCAGGAACCCCAGCCGGAGCAGCCAGCTCACCAGCGTCAGGCCCGTGCCGGCCCGGAACCCGGGCAGGTTGTCCGCCGCGTGCATCGCCGCCGGGATCAGGGTCGCGACGCCGAACCCCGCCGCCGCGAAGCCCACGATCGTGCCGATCACCGAGGGGAACGCCAGCGCGACGCCCATGCCCACCGCGACGAACACGCCTCCGGCCCGGGCGACGGCCTTCTGTCCGAAGCGGTCGACCATGCCGTCGCCCAGCAGTCGTCCGACGAACTGGGCCCCCTGCAGCGAGACGAACCCGAGGGCGGCGACCGTCACGCCGGCTCCGAGCGACCCCAGGTAGAGCGCGGCCCACGTGCTGCCCGCGTCCTCGACCACGGCGCCTGACGACGCGATCACGACCAGGGCGAGCAGCACGCCCCACTTCGCGACGAAGCCGGGCGAGACGCGGCGACCGTCACGAGCCGAGGAGGCGCGGGTCGCGTCGTCGACGGAGCCCGCCCCGGTGGTCGAGCCGGCCCGCGCCTCCTGCGCTCCGTCGTCGACGGAGCCCGTCGCGACGGGTGCGGCCGCCGCCCCGGCGCCCGCGGTCACGTCGTCGCCGGGCAGGACCGCCGCGTCGGCGGTCTCGGCCGTGCCCTCGGCCGGTTCGGGCCCGGCGAGCAGCAGCGGGTACGCGACGAGCGCCACCACGGCGAAGATCAGCGCCGAGGCCCCGAGGTGCCAGACGATGGGGATGCCGAGTCCGGCTGCCGCCCCGCCCATGAGACCGCCGAGGACGGCCCCGATGCTCCACACCGCGTGGAACGAGTTGAGGATCGACCGGCGGTAGCGGTACTGCACGCGCAGTCCGTGCGAGTTCTGCGAGACGTCCACGATGGCGTCGAGGGCGCCGGCGAGCAGGAAGCCCGCGGCGAGCAACCCACCGACCGGGGCGATGCCGGCCAGCAGGACGGCGACCCCGGTGACGACCGTGCCGACCACGGCCACCCGGGACGACCGGAGGCGGCGGATCAGCCACCCGGCGCCGAGCCCCGCGACGAGCGCGCCGACCGGCATCGCCGCGACCGCCAGGCCGAAGTCGGCGTTGGACAACTCGAGGCCGTCCTTGATCGCCGGGTAGCGGGGGAGGAGGTTCGCGATGAGTGCGCCGTTGGTGAAGAAGAGCAGGGCGACGCCGAGTCGGGCCCGGCGGTCCTCGCGTGTCGGCACGGTGCGGGCCGGGGCCGCGGGAGAGGTCGTCGATGACGTCATGGTGTACGAACGTACACTAAGGGCGGGCGGCGGTGGAGCGCTCGCGGGGACGCGCCGCGGAGGTGATCAGCGAGGCACCCGCGACCACCACCAGCACGACGATCATCGCGCTGCGCAGGCCCACGTGCTCGCCGACGAAACCGAGCAGCGGCGGCCCGACCAGGAACGCCACGTAGGCCATCGTCGCGACGGCTCCGACCGCCGTCGTCGGGTCGTCGCTGTCGGCTGCGGCCGAGACGGTCACCGGGAAGCCCAGGGCGGCACCCAGGCCCCAGAGCACGACGGCGACGCCCGCGACGACGACCGAGTCCGAGAAGACGACGAGGGCGATGCCGACCGCCGAGACCAGTGCGCTGGCGCGCAGCACGGTGGCGTGCCCGAAGCGGGCGAGCAGCGGTTCGCCGAGGAAGCGGCCGACCGTCATCGCCGCCGCGAACGCCGTGAAGACGACCGTGCCGGCGGTCGCCGAGACCCCGTGCCCGTCGACGAAGAGCAGCGGCAGCCAGTCGTTGGCGGACCCCTCGGCCAGGGCGAGCGCCAGCACGATCAGGCCGAGCAGCACGAGCCGGCGGTCGCGCCAGACGGCGAGCGACCCGGCGAGCCGGGCCCGCACCCCGGAGGCGCGCTCGGCCCGCTCGTCGGAGCGTCCGGTCGTCCGCGGCACGATCGGCACCGCCCAGGCCAGTGCGGCGCCGCCCGCGAGCGCGACTCCGAGCAGGTGCCACTGGACGGGCACGTGCGTCGCGGTGAGCAGGATGCCGAGGCCGGCCCCCGCCACCGTGCCGAGGCTGAAGCAGCCGTGCAGCACGGGCAGCACCGACCGGCCCGAGGCGGTCTCGATGGCCGCGCCCTCGATGTTGACGGCGATCTCGGCCAGGCCGACTCCCGCACCGACCAGGGCGAGGCCGACGAAGACGCCGGGGGTGATCGAGAGCGACGCGGCCAGGCCGACGAGGGCCACGCCGGCGACCAGCGAGCTGCCGCCGATCGCGACCGCGCGGTGGGCCCCGTGGCGTCGCACGATCGGCGCGGAGGACAGGATGCCGCCCATGGACCCGATCGACAGGCCGAAGATGACGAGGCCCATCTCGCCCGTCGAGGCCTGCAGCAGGTCGCGGATGGCCGGGGTCCGCACGACCCACGAGGCGAGCGAGACGCCGACGACCGCCATGAACACGAACACCGCCGCCCGGCGTCGGGCGAGCTCGGGGCTGAACGGCGGTCGGTTCGTCATGCGTCCAGTGTGTACGTTCGTACGCTCGTCGTCTAGGGTGTCGTGCATGACCACCACCGACCACTTCGCCGGCGACCCGCGCACGAACCACGAGCGGATGCTCGCGGGCGACCTCTACATCGCGGACGACCCCGAGATCGCGGCGCGGCAGCAGCGGGCGATCAGCTTGCAGGCGCGCTTCGCCGCGGCCTTCGCCGACGACGTCGACGCCGCGCAGGCCGTCGCGCGCGAGCTGTTCGGCAGCCTGCACGAGACGGCCCACGTCCGGCCGCCGGTGTACGTCGACTACGGCAGCTCCATCACCATCGGGGCCGGCACGTTCGTCAACTACGGCCTGACCGCGCTCGACGTGGCCCCGATCACGATCGGGGCCGACTGTCAGATCGGCCCGAACGTGCAGCTGCTGACGCCGACGCACCCGGTCGAGCCGCAGCCCCGTCGCGAGAAGCTCGAGGCCGCGAAGCCGATCACGATCGGCGACAACGTCTGGCTCGGCGGCGGCGCGATCGTGCTGCCCGGGGTGACGATCGGCGACAACAGCGTGATCGGTGCCGGGGCGGTGGTGACGAAGGACGTCCCGCCGAACGTGGTCGCGGTCGGCAACCCGGCCCGCGTGGTGAGGAGCATCTAGTCATGGGGACCGCCCGCCGCACCGAGCCCGACCGTCGTGACCGCCTGATCGACGTGACGCTCGACGTCGTGGCCGAGGTCGGCGTCGCCGGCGCCTCGCACCGCAGGATCGCGGCGCGTGCCGACGTGCCCCTCGGCTCGATGACGTACCACTTCGACGGCATGGACGAGCTGTTGCACGAAGCGTTCTCGCGCTTCGCCGAGACGATCATCGTGCGCTTCGAGGGGCGGCTCGGCGGCGCGACCACCCGCGACGAGGCCAAGGAGGCGGTGGTCGCCCTGGTCCACGACGACCTGACCGGCCCTGCCGCGGTCCGCGACCAGGTGCTCAGCTACGAGCTCTACACGCTGGCCGCGCGCGAGCCGCGGTTCCGCGAGATCACCCGCGAGTGGATGCGCCGCAGCCGGGTCGAGCTCGAGCGACACTTCGACCCGGACACCGCCCGCCAGGTCGACGCCCTGATCGAGGGGATCTCGATCCACCGCGCCCTCGACCCGTCCCCGCCGAGTCGCGCCCTGACCCGCGAGGCCGTGGAGCGCATCACGCGGGTGTCCTGACCGTCGCGACCCGCGCCTCCTGCGTTCGAGGCCGGGCATGGCCACAAACCGAACTGTGGCGACCCCTGGGATGCGATCCACAGTAGCTAGGCGCTCTAATGGAACCGGTGCAGAAGGTGCACGGCGGTGAGAAGGTACGCACCGGATCGGGACGAGAGTCGAGAACCCAGTGGACGCAGAGAGCGACACGTCGCGCCGCGTACCCGGCCCCGACACCTCGACGGCCACCGACACCGCGTTCGGCGACTTCAACGTCGCCAGCGACTTCGGCGAGATGGGCGACGCGGCCCGCACGCCGGCTGCCGACCTGTTCTTCGGTGACTTCGCACCTCCTCTCGACCCCGACCTGGTCTTCGAGTGCTCGGCGTCCATGAACGGCGAACACGGTGCGGTGGCCCTCTACGAGGACCGCATCATCGTCGAGAGCCCCGACGAGCCCGACGGCGAGGCCGTGTTCTCGGTCGACACGGTGCGGGCCTGGTGGCTCGTCGAGGGCGAGACGTTCTTCGCCCTCGTCGTCGAGGCCGACGTGCTGCACCGCACGCGCCTGCCCTCCGGCTTCAAGGCCGTGCTCAAGGCCGCCTTCACGAAGGCCCTCGGCCCCGCGACGAGCCCGACGGGCGCGTGAGCCCCACGTCCCTCCGCCCCCGCTTCGGGGCTTCCGCCCGGTCAGGACGTTCTTTCAGGGGCTCGGTCGTGGCAAGATCACTGTGATGGAACCCGAACAGACCCTGCCCCCGGTGCGTTCCGAGATGGGCGGCCGCGACATGGACCAGGCGCGCGCGCTGTTCGAGGACACCTACAACGGCGCCGGGTTCCGCACCGACACGCGGCAAGAGACGTTCGCCTACCGCTACACGACGGCAGGCGACGAGGACATGACGCTGCGGTCGGCGATGTTCCTCGGCGACATCCGCGGGGCCATCCAGCCCGAGCGCGAGTACGTCGTCGCCTGGATCACCGCGGGCGAGGGCCGGGTCGACGTCGGGGCCGAAGAGGCCGCGTTCGAGATCGGCCGCCCGCTGATGTTCCCGACGGGCAAGGCCTTCGAGTTCGAGGTCCGCGAGTACCGCCAGAACCTCGTGCACTTCGACGCCGCCTACCTCGAACGCATGGCCGCCGAGCACGAGGGCGCCCTCGCCGGACCGCTGCAGTTCGACCACACGGCCGTGCCCGACCTGGCGAACCTGCGTCGCTGGCAGGCCACGATCACGAACGCGGCCAAGACCATCCTCGGCGGCGAGTCGACCGAGCTGCTGCGCTCCGAGCTGAAGCGTGAGTCGGCGTTCGCCCTGCTCGACACGTTCTCGCACCGGTCGATCGACCTGCCGCCCGCGCTGCTCGTGCCGCGCAACGCCCGCCTCCGCGAGGCCGTCGAGTACCTGCACACGCACTCGCACCTGCCGGTCAACATGACCCAGCTGGCCGAGTCCGTCCACCTCACGCCGCGCGGGCTCCAGCAGGCCTTCAGCCGACAGCTCGGCGTGACGCCCACCGAGTACCTGCGCACCATCCGTCTCGACCACGTGCGGGCCGAGCTGGTCGAGCTCGCCCCGGGCGAGGCCACCGTCGGCGCCGTCGCGCAGCGCTGGGGCTTCACGCACCTGAGCCGCTTCACGGCGTCGTACGTCGAGCGCTTCGGCGAGTACCCCAGCGCGACGCTGCAGCGCTGACCCCGCGCGGTCGGCCGCGCCGTCAGCCGCGCTGGCGCGAGCTGGCCACGCCGCGCCTCCTCGGCTGTCCCGCCACCCGGGCACGCCGCCACGAAGTCGACATCCCGCCACGACATCGCGTGGCGGGATGTTCATTTCGTGGCGTGGTGCGGTGCGGCACGACCAGCCCCCACCCACCACGCCAGGAGGTGGACACCGCACCGCGGGAAAACCTGGCGCTGTGACCACGTCCTGGCGCTGTGCCCATCACCCGGCGGCGTGCGCGCGACGCGGGGCGGCCCCCAGGAGGCGCGGGTCGCCACCCGACGCCGGGCGCGTCAGCCGCGCGGCGCGTCAGCCGCGCAGCACGCCGGCGACCCGGTCCCACCACGCGGCCGACGCCGCGCGGGTCCCGTCGAGACGCTCGGCCCACGTCGAGCGCACCGCGTCGCGCCCGGCCCAGGCCGCCAGCGCCGCCGTGTCGGCCTCGCCCGCGAGCAGCTGCGCGGCCGAGACGACGCTCGTCTGCCCGAAGTTGCCGAGCGCCCCGGTCAGCTTGATCGTCGTGTAGTCGTCGACCGCGAGCCCGACCGTCGGCACCCCGCCCGCGACGGCGAACACGGCCGGGTGGTAGCGGCTGGTCAGGTGCAGCGCCGCACCCCGGGCGAAGCGGGCCGCGGCGGGGGAGTCGGTGGTGGGTTCGACCCGCGCGGGCACGGTCAGCTGGTCGAGCACGGCCCGGTGCAGCAGCGAGTCGCCGCGCTCATCCGTCGGGTCGAGCGAGGCCCAGTGCGCGAGGAAGACGACCTCGAGCCCCGCCTCGCCGGCCACCCGGTCGAGCAGTCGGGCGACGGCGGTGGCGAACGCCGCGCGGTCGGCGTCGCCCACGTGCGCGGACAGGCTGACGGCGAGGTACGGCGCGGCCGCGCCCGCCGCGCCCGCCGCACCTGCGGCACCCGCCGCACCCCCGGCAGGAGGCGCGGCGTCGAACCCGAGGAAGCTCGCGTCGTCCACCGTGCCGACGGTCGTGGCGGCGTCGACGCCGAGCGACCGCACCAGCTCGAGCGACGCGCCCTCGCGCAGCCCGACGAGCGCGGCGGCGTCGAGCAGCTCGGTGACGAGCTCGCGGTCCTCGCCCTCGAGCACCGGGCCGATGGTCTGCCCGCTGACGACGAGCGGCTTGCCGAAGCGTCGGGCGACGAGCCCGAGGGTGTTCCGCTCGTAGACGTGCATCGGCCAGAGCGAGGCCATGTTGCCGCCGCCGGCGACGAGCACGCCGTCGGCCTCGCGGACGGCCTCGATCACCTGCCAGGCCGGGTCGTCCTGGGGGAGGTGACCCGCGCCTCCGTCGATCGCCGACAGCACGCGGGCGCGACGTTCGCGCTGGCCGAGCCGGCCGCCGGTCGTCGCGGGGTGGAAGCCGATCGCGGGCACGGCGTCGACGCCGTACCGCTCGGCGGTCTCGGCCGGGTTCGACGAGACGCCGGTGATCGTGGCGCCTCGGGCGCGCAGCTGCACGGTCGCCTCGTGGAACATCGCCTCGTCGCCGATGTGGACCATGCCGTCGAGCACGCCGACGTCTCCGATGGTGACGATTCGCACGGGTGGGGCCTCTCGCTGCGGGACTCGGCAGCGGGATCGATGCCGCCCACGACGGTACCGGACCCCCGCGGCCCCGAGCACCCCGGCCGGCCCCGCACCGGCCCCGCACCGGCCGGTCACCGGGCGGCGATAGGCTCCACCAGGCCCGGGGCTCCCGGGCCGCCCCGGTGCGCCGCGCGCCGCACCGCCACCCGCTGCACCCGAGAGGCACCGCCATGGGCATCCAGACCTCGCTCGACGCGATCCACGAGGCCGACCGCCTGGTCGACTCGATGCGCCTCGCCGACGACCTCGCGCTCGACGCCGCCCGCACGGGCGGGGCCCGGACCATCCGGGTGCTGCGTGGCGCCCTCGGCAGCCCCGACCAGCTCGTCGCCATCGCGGCGACGAACGCCCTCGCGCAGGTCTTCGACGAGCAGGCCGACGTCGTGCTGAGCGACCTGCTCTCGAGCGACCGCACCTTCCTCCGCGAGCACGCCGCCTCGGCGCTCAGCCAGCGGCTGCCCCGCTACGACACGGTCGGTCGGCTGATCGGGCTCGTCGTGGCCGGAGGCTTCACCGGCATGGTCGCCCAGCGCACGCTCGAGCAGTGGTCGTCGGCCGCCCCCGCCGTCGTCGGGGTCGCCCTCGAGGGCGCCCTGATCGGCGTGCACGAGCCCGACGCCCGGTACCGCCTGGTCGAGACGCTGGGCCTCGTGCGCGCCCGCATCGCCTCGCGTCCGCTGCTGACGATCGCCCGCGACCGCGGCGAGGACGAGCACGTCCGGGTCGCCGCCGTCTCGGCCCTCGGCCAGCGTCGTGGCGACCAGGCCGTCGCGACCGTCGTGCACGAACTCGCCCGGCACGACGGCTACCTCGGTGACGTCGCCCGCCTCTCCGCGATCGACCTCTCGGCCCCCGACGAGGTGCCCGACGGCGACCGGGTGCACGACCGCGGGGTCGAGGACGGGCCCGACGGCGACCACCCGGCCGGGCGCGACGGCCTCACGATCGCGCAGCTCTTCCTGCACGCAGACATCGACGCCGGCCTCACCCACGCCGGCAGCGGCGACAACGGAGGCATCGCGACGCTGCTCGTCCGGCTCGGCGACGCGCTCGCCGCGGGCGGCGTGCTCCCCGCAGGAGGCGCGTCGCACGTCCTCGACGACCCCCGGGTCGCCCGGGTGGTCACCCTCTCGCGCGGGTCGGCGGACGCGGCGGTCGCGAGCGTCCACGACCTGGCGACCCGCGCCTCCGGACACGTCTACGGGCGCGTGCCTCTGCTCAGCGACCCCGTCTCGTCGGCGACCGCGTGGCCGCTGCGCGTCGCGGCCCGGCGCGGCATCCGGCGGGTGCTGCGCGCCGCGGGCGGCGTCGACCTGCTGCACCTGCGGATGGCCGACGTGGGCAGCCTCGCGGCGGCCGACGTCGCCCGCGAGCTCGACATCCCCGTCGTGTTCACGGTCGCGCCCGACCCACACGCCGTCATCCAGTCGCTCGACCTCTCGGGCGCGCTGACCCGTGAGACCTTCGGCGACGTCGACGAGGTCGAGCACTTCTGGTTCCGCACCCGGCTCGTGCAGCAGCTCGCCTCGAACGCGTCGCACACCGTGCTGTTCCCCCGGCCCGAGCTCGAACGCGACATGCGCGAGCTGGTCGGCATCGACGTCACCTCGCACCCCGAGCGCCACACGATCGTTCCCGAGGGCATCGACCTCGACGTGGTCGACCGTTCGGTCGCCGAGGCCGCCGAGCACGCCGCGGGCCTGCCCGCGACCCCGCCGCTCGCCGAGCTGTGCGCGCTGCTCGAGACCCTGCCGCCCGAACGCCGCGGCCTGCCGCTGCTGGTCAGCGTCGGACGACTGCACCGGGTCAAGGGCATGGCGACGATCGTCGAGGCGTGGGCCGACGGACCCCTGCGCGACCGCGCGAACCTGCTGCTGATCGGCGGCGACCTCGAGCACCCGAGCGCCGACGAACGCGAACAGCTCGACCTGATCGACGCGATCGTCCCGGCCGACCGGCACCGCGCCTCCGGACTGCTGCTGCCCGGCCACCGGCCGAACGACACGGTCGCCCGGTGGGTCGCGGCGGCCCGCTTCGGCCTGCCGGGGCTCGCGGCGCCGCGCGGCGTCTACGTCTGCGGCAGCCTGAAAGAGGAGTTCGGCATCGCCCTGCTCGAGGCGATGGGCTCGGGGCTGCTCGTCGTCGCGCCGCAGGGCGGCGGCCCCTCGACCTACGTGCGCCAGGGCGACACCGGCTGGCTCACCCGCACCTGGGACGTCGACGCCCTGCGCCAGGCGATGGGCGAGGCGCTCACCGCGGCCTCGCTCGAGACGACGGAGGCGCGCGCGGCCCGGTCACGCGACACCGTCGAGCGGTCCTTCACGATCCAGGCCATGGCGCGGTCGCTGTCCGGCGTCTACGACACGGTTCACCACGACGAACTCGAACAGCGCGAGTGGAGCGTGAGCGCACGATGACCCTGCTCGTCATCAGCCCGGACTACGCGTCGCACCTGCTGCCGCTCGCGACCCTGGCCACCGAGTGGCGCGACCGGGGCGAGCGCGTCGTCGTCGCGACCGGCCCGGCCACCGCCGCCATCGTCGAGTCGTTCGGCTTCGAGCGCGTGCACCTGCAGCTCGGGCGCGGCTCGAACCCCGGGGTGATCCGCGCCGAGGAGCAGGTGGCCGAAGAGGACGCCTCGTTGCGCGGGTTCTTCGACGCCACCCGGCTCGGGATGGTCGAGACGCTCTCGTACCAGGCGCGCGAACGCCTCACCGACCTCATGTGGCAGCCGGTCGCGACGGCCCGGGCCGTGCTCGACGTGGTCGCCGCCGTCCGGCCCGACCAGATCGTCGTGGACCACCTCGCGTTCAGCGCCCGGCTCGCCCTCGTGGCCGGCGGCGTGCCGTTCGCCGACGTCGTGCTGGGGCACCCGACCGCGCTGCCCGTGGGCGACGAGGTCTACGGGTGCCCGCCCGAGTGGCCCGCGGCGTTCGGCGGTGCCGATGCCGGTGCCGACCCGGCGCTGGCCGGAGGCCGCACCACCGATGTGGTGTCGAACCATCCACATGCGTGGTTCGACAGCACATCGGTGGTGCGACCCGGGGCCGAGCCAGAGGGCATCGCGGGGCTGCGTGAGCTGTGCGAGCGGGTGGACGCCTCGTTCACCGCCGAGTGGAACGCCGCCCTGGCCGAGCTCGCTCCGCACCTGCCGCCGTCGACGAGCGCCTTCGGCGAGCACGGCGACCTGCTGCTCTACAACTACCCCGGCGAATTGGCCGACCCCGAGCGTGAGCACCTGCTGCCGCCGCACGTCTGGCTCGGCTCGGCCGTCCGTGCCGAGCCGGTCGACGCCGAGGTCGCCGCCTGGCTGGCCGCCGGCGCCGCGCCGGACCCCACGCCAGACCACGACCCCGCGCCCGCCCCGTTCGTCTACGTCAGCTTCGGCAGCTTCCTGTCGGTGCGGTCGGACGTGCTCGGGCGCGTGGCCGAGGCCTTGCGTCGCGTCGGGGTGCGGGCCGCGATCGCGCTCGGCTCGGGCGACCGGTCCGACCTCGGCGAAGTGCCGGCCGAATGGCTGGTGCGGGAGTTCCTGCCGCAGGTGACCCTGCTCGACGCGGCGACCGCGGCCGTCACGCACGGCGGCAACAACAGCGTGACCGAGGCGATGACCGCGGGCGTGCCCGTCGTCGTCCTGCCGTTCTCGACCGACCAGTTCGCCGGGGCCGCCGCCCTCGAGCGCACGGGGGTGGGCGTGGCGCTCGCCCCGAACACGGCGACCGTCGACGAACTGGCGGAGGCGCTGCGGCACGTGCTCGACCTGCCGACGCGCGACCCCGGTGCGGCCGGGCGCCTGGCCGGGCTGGCGGCGTCCCTGCGCGAGACGCCCGGACGGGCACGAGCCCACGCGGCGCTGACCGGGCGCGGCTGACCGACCGGGCCCGCGCCTCCTCGGCTCGTGGCGTCTCGAGGTGCCACGACGTGCCGCTCGCCTTCGCAGGTGAGCGGCACGTCGTGCCGTGTCGACCGTCCAGCAGGAGGCGCGGACGGCAGGAGGCGCCGGTCGGCAGGAGGCGCGGGTCGGCCTACATGGTCCGGGTGTGGAGGATGCCGCCGTCGACGTCGAGCAGGGCCCCGTGCACGAAGGCCGCCTCGTCCGACGCCAGGTAGCGCACCGCGTGGGCGATGTCGACGGGACGCACGGGTCGACCGGCCGGGGTGGCCGCGGTCAGGGCGTCGAGGACGGCGGCCGACTCGGCGTTGCCCGGCGTCGACGTCGCGCCGGGCGCGACGCTGTTGACGCGGACGCCGCGGGGGCCGAACTCGGCCGCCCAGGTGCGGGTCATCTGCTCGACGGCGGCCTTCGACGCGGTGTACATGGCGCCGAACGGCACCCCCACCCGGGTCATCCACGAGCCGATGTTGACGATCGAGCCCGCTCCGCGGTCGGCCATCGCCGGGGCGAGGGCACCGACGAGCACGTGCGGCGCCCGGACGTTCGTCGCCAGGATGGCGTCGAGGTCGGCGTCGGCGAGGGCGTCGGTCGGCATCGTCGGGTAGACGCCGGCGTTGTTGACCAGGATGTCGACGCGGCCGCCGAGCACCTCGGTGGCCCGGGCGGCGAAGGCGCGGAGGTCGGCGTACGGGCCGGCGAGGTCGGCGGACACGGCGTGGGCCGAGCCGCCCCGGGTGGTGATCGCGTCGACCACCCGTCGGGCTCGGGCGTCGTCGCGGCCGCTGACGACGACGGTGGCGCCGGAGGCGGCCAGCACGCGGGCGATCGCCTCGCCGATGCCGCTGGTCGAGCCGGTCACGAGGGCGGTGCGACCGGCCAGGCGGTCGTCGGTGGGCAGGGAGTCGAGGGCATCTTCATTGGACTGCATGGTCCATTGCTAGCACGGACTGGACCGTCGAGTCCAGTGTTCGTGGACCGAATGGTCCAATCGACGTAGGATCCCACCGTGGACGAGACGAAGATCACCGAGCGCGGGCGGCTCACCCGCCAGAGGATCATCGACGAGACCGGTCGGCAGATCCTCGCCGCGGGCATCGGCGGGACGACGCTCGACACGGTGCGGGCCGCGACGCTGACCAGCAAGAGCCAGCTGTTCCACTACTTCCCCGGCGGCAAGACCGAGCTGATCCACGAGGTCGCCCGGTGGGAGGGGCGTCAGCTGCTCGAGGCGCAGGAGCCCGAGATCCACGACCTCGGCACCTGGGAGTCGTGGGAGCGCTGGCGCGCCGCCCTGGTCGAGTACTACATCAGCCTCGGCCGCTGGGCCTGCCCGATCGGCACGCTCGCCGCCCAGGTCGCCGCCACGGACGCCGAGGTCGAGCGCAGCGTCAAGGCGAGCTGGGACGCCTGGCGCGAGCAGTTGGCCGCGGGCATCCGGCGGCTGCAGGCCTCGGGGTCGGTCGACGCCTCGGCCGATCCGGCGCGCGTCGCCACCGCGATCATCGCGGCGATCCAGGGTGGACTGCTGCTCAGCCAGTCGGAGCGCGCGGGCTGGCCGCTCGAGGCCGCACTCGACCACGCGCTCGGCCCGTTGCACACCGTCCGCAGCGACTGACGCGGGTCGTCCGCCGGACGTGCCCCGCGCCTCCTGCGCTGTCGCCCTTCGGCTCTGTCGCCCTTCCGCTCTAGGCGCCGAAGACGACCGCGCGCATCGCGTCCTCGCCGACCGCCGCGTCGCGGTACCGCTGCATCAGCGCGGCGTTGGCGTCGTACTGCGGCCCTTCACGCACCTCGGCCTGGTGGTGCAGGGCGAAGACCATGCCCTCATGCCGTCGCGGGGCTTCGCCGAGCAGAGTGGTGTGGGCGAGGTACCAGGCGGCGTCCTCGAAGCCCCAGCCCCGGAAGCGTTCGTCCTGCCCGCCGTGACTGCGCCACGAGGAGGCGCGGGTCACGTAGACCCCCGAGCAGGCCCCGCGCACGAGCTCGAAGTCGCACCGCTCGAGGGGCGTGCCCGCGGCCGCCTGCGCGGTGCCGTCGCGTCCCAGCCAGTGGTACTCGGTGTAGGGCAGGTGCACCCGGCCGCTCGTGCGGGCCGCCTCGATCGCCGCGAGCAGGGGCTCGCGTTGCGGCAGGGTGTCGGCGTCGCCGATCACGGCGACCTCGTCGTCGGCCAGGCCGGCCACGCCGAGGTTGCGGCACTGGGCCAGGTTGAACACCGGATCGGGCGAGTCGATCGTGCGGATCTCAGCCTCGGGCAGCGCGTCGGCGTACCAGTCGCGCACGACCTCGAACGCCGCCACGCGACTGGGTTGCGGACGCCAGGGGAGCACGACGGTGACCATCCCGCGAGCCTAGCGGCGTGCGCCGGGCCGCCCCGCGCCTCCCGCCGCGCTGCGCCTCCCGCCCCGCCCCGACGCACGATGCACCCGGTTCCGAACGATGAACCCGGAAGCAACCGGGTGCATCGTTCGGAACCGGGTTCATCGCCGTCCGAGCCCGAGCCCGAGCCGAGCCCGAGCCGAGCCCGACCCGAGCAGGCCTCAGGAGGCGCGGGTCGCGTCCGCCGCACCCGGCAGCGTCAGCTCGAGTGCGTGGCCGCGCACGTGTGACAGGGCTCGCTCGACCGCGCCCGTGGTCACGACCGCGTCGCCCAGCGTCGAGGCGACGACCTCGGGCGCGGCCCGGTGCGTGAACCGGCTGAGCCACGGCGTCGTCCGCTCGAGCAGCAGGCCGATCGAGGGTGCCACGGCCCCGGCGACGACGATGCGGTCGACGTCGAGCATGCCGCTGAGCACGGCGCAGACGCGTCCGAACCGTTCGGCGGCCTTCTCGACCAGGCGCAGGGCCGTCGCGTCGCCGGCGTCGGCCGCGGCCAGCACGGCGGGGGCCTCGAGCTCGTCGAGCGGGATCGCCCGCAGCGGTGACGAGGCCGGCACGGTGCCGAGGTCGCGCGCGGCCCGGGCCCAGTCGCGCAGCAGGGCTCCGAGGCCGTCGGCCGATCCGACGCCGTCGACCAGGTCGAGGAGGCGCATTTCGCCCGCGGCACCGCGGTTGCCCCGCACGAGGGCTCCGTCGAGCACGAACCCGGCGCCGAAGCGCTCGCCGGCCAGCAGGGTTACGAACGACGCGGTGGCGGCACCGGCACCCCCACCGACCTCGCGGTCGGCCCGGGACGCGGCCGCGGCCTCGGCGACGGCGGCGAGGTTCGCGTCGTTCTCGACGACGACGGCCCAGCCGCGCGGGGCGAACAGGCCGACGTAGTCCGGGTTCATCAGCTCCCAGAAGTCGGCGCCGGCCTCGACCGGTGACCGGCCCTCGGCGTCGGTGGGGGCGGGGACGCCGACGGTCACGGCGAGCACGTCGTCGTCGGCGAGCGAGGCCGAGGCGAGGGCGTCGTCGACCAGGGCCGACACGATGCCTCGGCGGTCGTCGGCCGAGCCGCAGGGGTCGATGCGGCGGACGGCCCGCGCGAGCACGTCGCCTCGCAGGTCGGCGACCACGGCGGTGAGCTGGTGCTGACCGGCGTCGACCCCGACGACGTGCCCGGCCGACCGTGCCAGGGCGTAGCGCCGCGCGGGGCGGCCCTTGCGGTACTCGCCGGTCGAGCGGGCGTCGGCGAGCGACACCATCCAGCCGTGGTCGATGAGGTCGTCGCAGACCCCGAGCACGGTGGACCGGGTCAGCCCGGTCAGGGCGATCAGGTCGCTCGCCGTGACGGCGTCGACGGACCACGCGTGCCGCAGCACCTCGGCCGCGTTCATGCGGCGGAGCAGGCTCGGCGACGACACCCCGGTGCTCAGCGCCACCCGCGCCTCCTCGTGCTGTGGCCGGTGCCTCGCGACACGGCGGATCTTTTCGACGACGACCCATGGTGTCACGCCGCGAATTGATCTAGGGTCTAAATCTACACACCAGATCAACTCGGTCCCGACGCTGTCGTCGGGGTCGCGACCCGGGAGACGACGACGTGCCCACACCCCCACTGCCCTCCGGTGCCGGCCTCAGCCGGCGCACCCTCCTCGGCGGGATCGGTGCCGCCGGGGCGGCGCTCCTCCTCGCCGGCTGCGCCCCGTCCGGCTCCGGCCGCGGGCGCACCGAGATCACCTTCTACGCGACCAAGCCCGAGGCGATCCCGTACTTCTCCGACCTGGTCTCGCGGTTCAACGAGTCGCAGTCGGCGATCCGGGTGATCCACGACTCGACCTCGGGCATCTCGGCCGGCTTCGTCCGGGGCAACCCGCCCGACGTCGCGGCCTTCACGTACAACCTCGAGATGGCCCGCTTCATGGAGCGCGGGGCGTTGAGCGACCTGGGCGACCTGCCCGAGGCGGGCACGATCCGCCCCGAGGTGCAGGAGCTGGTCGACCAGTACGCGACCTACCCCGGCCGGACGAGCGTGCTGCCGTACTCGATCACCGCCGCGTCGGTGATCTACAACCAGCAGGTCTTCGCCGACCTGGGCGTCGAGGTGCCGACCACGTGGGACGAGTTCCTCGCGGCGTGCGACACCTTCACGGCGGCCGGCGTCACGCCGATCTACAGCACCTTCCGCGAACCGTGGACCGTAGCGCAGGGCCTGTTCGACTACACGACCGGCGGGTCGCTCGACGTCGCGGCCTTCTACGAGAAGATGAACGCCGAGGGCACGAGGGTCGGCCAGGGCGGCTCGGTCTCGTTCGAGAAGGACTTCCGCGAGCCCGTCGAGCGCATGGTGCAGCTCGGCCGGCTGTCGAACGCCAACCGCAACAGCCGCGGCTACGGGGACGGCAACCTCGCCATGGCCCAGGGCGAGGCGGCGATGCTCATGCAGGGGCCGTGGGCACTCGGTGAGATCACGAAGGCCAACCCCGAGGCGAAGGTCGGCACGTTCCCCCTGCCGATGACCGACGACCCCGCCGACCGCAAGGTGCGGGTCAACCTCGACCTGGCCCTGTGGGTGCCCGAGCAGTCGCGCAAGCAGGACGCCGCCCGCGAGTTCCTGACCTACCTGATGCAGCCCGAGATCCAGGACGCCTACAACCGCGACTTCCTGGCGTTCGGCACCACGAGGTCGGCCCCCGCCGTGACCGACGAGCGCATCGCCGGCATGCAGAGCTACTACGACGACGCGCGGTTCTACCAGGGGGCCTCCAAGGCGATCCCGCTGACGATCCCCGCCGAGAACTACGTGCAGGGCATCGTCACGGGCGCCAGCGTCGAGGGCACCCTGCGCACCATGGACGCCGACTGGCGCCGTCTGGCGCTCCGCGCATGAGCGCGATCGACGGAACGGCACGCACCACGGGCCCGGCCGTCCGGGCCACCCCGACCACCGCCCGAGTCGAAGGAGACCCGATGGCCACCACCACCCCCACGGCCGCGCGAGGCGCCCGCACCTCGTTGAGCGGCAGCACGGCCGGCAACCCCCGGCGTCGCGGCAAGCGCGTCGACCCGGTCTTCTACGTCTTCCTCGTGCCGACGCTCGTCCTGTTCTCGCTGGCGATCACCCTGCCGGCCGTGATGGGCGTGTTCTACAGCTTCACGAACTCGATCGGCTTCGGCGAGTTCGACATGGTCGGCGTCACCAACTACCTCGCGATGGCGACCGACCCGGCGATCCTCGGCTCGTACGGCTTCACGATGGGCTTCGCACTCGTCACGGTGATCGCCGTCAACGTCGTCGCGCTGCTGCTGGCGATCGGCCTCACCTCGCAGATCAAGGCCAAGACCGCGCTGCGGGCCGTGTTCGTGATCCCGATGGTCATCTCGGGCATCATCATCGCCTTCGTCTTCCAGTTCCTCTTCTCGAACTCGTTGCCGGCCCTCGGCGCCTCGCTCGGCATCCCCGGGCTGCAGGACAGCATCCTCGCGAACGCCGACACCGCCTGGATCGGCATCGTCGTCGTGACCGCGTGGCAGGCGATCCCGAGCACGCTGCTGATCTACATCGCGGGCCTGCTGGCCATCCCCGGCGAGGTGTACGAGGCGAGCAGCCTCGACGGCGCCTCGGGCTGGAAGCAGCTGCGGTCGATCACGCTGCCGCTCGTCGCGGGCTACGTCCTGATCAACACGATCATCGGCTTCAAGAACTTCCTGAACTCGTACGACATCATCGTCGGCCTGACGAACGGCGGCCCCGGCACGTCGACCCGCAGCATCGCGATGACGATCTTCACGGGCTTCACCGGCGGCGACTACGCCTACCAGATGGCCAACGCGACCATCTTCTTCGTGATCGCCGTCGCGATCGCGCTCGTCCAACTCCGGATCACCCGCGGAAAGGCGGCCGTCTGATGGCGAACACCGCACTCGTCACCCCGGCCGCTTCGCCGGCCCCCACCCCGGGAGGCGCGGGTCGCGACGCCGACGCCGTCTCCCGTCGTCGACGCGGTCGCGTCGGTCGGGAACGCCCGAACCGGCTCGTCACCGCGTTGCTCGTGCTCGGCTCGATCACCGTGCTGATCCCGATCTACGTCACGATCACGATGTCGCTCAAGACGTCGGCCCAGGCCGTCGACGGCAACGCGTTCAGCCTGCCGGCGCCGATCGACTTCTCGAACTTCGCGGCCGCCTGGCAGCTGACCGACTTCCCACGGGCGTTCGGCATCTCGACCCTCGTCACGGCGGTCACCGTCGTCGGCACGGTCGTGCTGGCGTCGATGGCGTCGTACGCCATCTCGCGCAACTGGGACCGCAAGCTGTTCCGCTTCTCGTTCTTCTACCTGCTGGCCGCGATGTTCCTGCCGTTCCCGGTCGTCGCGCTGTCGCAGATCAAGCTGACCGGCATCGTCGGCCTCGACAACCCCGCCGGCGTCGCCCTGCTGCACGTCATGTTCCAGCTGTCGTTCTCGATCCTGCTGTTCACGGCGTTCCTGCGGTCGTTGCCCGAAGAGCTCGAGGAGAGCGCGCGGCTCGACGGCGCCACCACGTGGCAGGTGTTCTGGCGCCTGGTCTTCCCGCTGCTCGCCCCGATGAGCGCCACGGTCGGCATCTTCGCCTTCCTGGCCTCGTGGAACGACTTCGCGATGCCGTCGCTGATCACCGCCGACCCCTCCCTGCAGACCCTGCCCGTGCTGCAGCAGATCTTCCAGACGCAGTTCAGCAACGACTACAACGTCGCCTTCGCCTCGTACCTCATGGCGATGGCCCCCGCGATCGTCGTCTACCTCTTCACCCAGCGCTGGGTGATGGCGGGCGTGACGCAGGGCGCGATCAAGTAGGCGTCCGTCGGGGGCGCGACCCGCGCCTCCTGACCCCCCAGGCAACCCACCACCACCGAGAGGACCTCGCTCCACGATGACCGACACGCTCCGCACCGCACCCTCGACCGAGCTGCTGACCGACGACCCGACCTGGTGGCGCCAGGCGGCGGTCTACCAGATCTACCCCCGCAGCTTCGCCGACTCGAACGGCGACGGCATCGGCGACCTGCCCGGCATCACGGCGGCGGTGCCCTACCTGCAGCGGTTGGGCGTCGACGCGGTCTGGCTCAGCCCGTTCTATCCGTCGGCCCTCGCCGACGGTGGGTACGACGTCGACGACTACCGCGACGTCGACCCCAAGATCGGCACGCTGGCGCAGTTCGACGAGATGATCGACGCGCTGCACACGGCCGGCATCCGCGTGATCGCCGACCTCGTGCCGAACCACTCGTCCGACCGGCACGTCTGGTTCCGGGAGGCGCTGGCCGCCCCCGCGGGATCGCCCGCCCGGGCGCGCTACATCTTCCGCGACGGCCTCGGCGAGACCGGCGAGCTGCCGCCCTCGGACTGGACGTCGATCTTCGGCGGCCCGGCCTGGACCCGCGTCGCCGACGGCCAGTGGTACCTGCACTCGTTCGCGAGCGAGCAGCCCGACTGGGACTGGGACAACCCGGAGGTGCGCGAGGACTTCCTGACCACGCTGCGCTTCTGGTCGGACCGCGGCGTCGACGGCTTCCGTGTCGACGTGGCGCACGGGCTGGCGAAGAGCCTGCCCGAGGTGCTGCCGTCCACGGCCGAGCTCGAGGCGCTGCCGAAGGCCGACGGCGACCACCCGCTGTGGGACCGCGACGAGGTGCACGAGATCTACGCCACGTGGCGCGAGGTGTTCGACGAGTACGACCCGCCGCGCATCGCCGTGGCCGAGGCCTGGGTCGAGCCGTCGCGTCGTGCCCGCTACGCCAGCGCCGAGGGGCTGGGCCAGGCGTTCAACTTCGACCTGCTCGAGGCCGACTTCGACGCCACGCAGTTCCACGACATCATCACCTACAACCTCGACGCGGCCGAGGCCTCGGGGTCGTCGACGACGTGGGTGTTCTCGAACCACGACGTCGTCCGCCACGCCACCCGTTACGGCCTGCCCGCCCTGAACGGTCGCGACGTCAAGCAGGGCGCCGAGTGGCTGCTGTCGGGCGGCACCTCGCCCGAGGTCGACGTCGAGACCGGCCTGCGTCGGGCTCGTGCGGCGTCGCTGTTCATGCTCGGCCTGCCCGGGTCGGCCTACGTCTACCAGGGTGAGGAGCTCGGGCTGCCCGAGGTCGCCGACATCCCCGCCGACGAGCGCCAGGACCCGTCGTTCTTCCGCAACCCCGGCGTCGACATCGGTCGGGACGGCTGCCGCGTGCCGCTGCCCTGGACCCGGTCGGGGCCGTCGTTCGGCTTCGGCGCGGGCGAGGCGCACCTGCCGCAGCCCACGTGGTTCGGTGAGTACTCGGTCGAGGCCGAGGAAGCCGACGCGACGTCGACGCTCGCGCTCTACCGGGCGGCCCTCGCCGCCCGGCGCGACCTGCAGACCGACGAGACGCTCGAGTGGCTGCCGGTCGAGGGCCGCGACGACGTGCTGCACCTCGTCCGGCCTGGGGGGTGGCACGTGGTGTGCGTGTTCGGCACCGAGCCCGTCGACCTGGCCGCGCTCGGGTTGGGCTCGGGCGAGGTGCTGGTCGCGAGCGGGCCGCTGACCGATGCCGGGCAGCTGCCGGGCGAGACGGCGGCCTGGTTGCGGGGCTGACGGCGGTCTGGCTGCGCGGCTGACGCCGGCCTGGTTGCGGGGCTGACGCCGGCCGTCCCCGGGCGGTGAC
>NZ_LMLG01000006.1:0-9145 GCF_001421865.1 Frigoribacterium sp. Leaf44 | reverse complement strand
GGCGTCGAGCGGGCGTGTTCGTGGTCGGCGGGCGTCCTCGGACGCCCGCCCGCCGCGGACCCGCCCGTCTCTGCGTCCGTGGCCGCCGCCGCCCGGGAGGCGCGGTGCCGGTCAGGCGGGGACGTCGTCGCCGGCCGTGGAGCGTCGCTGCTCGACCTCGGCCTCGAGCTTCGCCAGGCGCGCGAGCCGCTCGTAGTGCTCGGCCTCGCGGTCGAGGTCGGCGAGCTGCTGCTCGGTGCTGCGGACGCGGTGGTCGAGCGTGCGGGCCGCGGCCTCGTGGTACCGGCTCTGGTCGCGCGGGCCGATCTGCTCGACGCGTCGGCCGTACTCGCGGCCGGCGGCGAACCAGACGATGCTGCCGATCAGCGGCAGGAACAGCACGATCATGATCCACAGCCCCTTGGGCAGGTGGCGGACGTCGCCCTCGGGACGCGTGACGATGTCGACGAGCGCCCCCACGATGAGCAGGAGGGGCAGGGCAGCCAGCACGAAGGTCACGGCCCGAGGGTAGGGGGTGCCGTCGGCCCGGCGGAAGCCCCGCGAGGTGGGGTGACCGCGCCCCGCCTGTGCCGCGTTCTGGGTGTGACGGGCCCTTCGGACGGTCGGTAGCGTCACCCGCATCACGGCGATCGACCCCGGTCAGGAGGTGCGGTGCCGGTCGACCACGAAGGGTGAAGCTCCTGAAAATCCGCCTCCACCCCTGGTCAGCGGGCGTCCCCGATCGTAAGGTGGGTCGGTCCGCCCGAACGAGGAGAACCGTGAGTCGATGCGCCGTCCGTCCCAGGAAGCGCTCATGACCGACCCCTCGAACACCCCCGAGTCCTCGACGCCGACCGAGCAGACGCCCCGAGTCGACCCGCCGCTGACGCGTCGCGAGGCCCGCGCGCTCGAGCGCGCCGCCGCCGGTGCTGCTCCTGCCGAAGCCCCCGCCGCTGCTGGTGCTCCTTTGCCTACGCCCGCCGCGCCTCCCTCCGAGCCCGCGACGGCCGACCCCGCGACGGCTGACCCCGCGATGAACCCGGTTTCGAGCGATGCACCCACGAGCAACCGGGTTCCTGATTCGGAAGTGGGTGCAACGACGACCGAGGGCGTGGCTGCTGAGCCCGCGACGGCTGACCCCGCGATGAACCCGGTTTCGAACGATGCACCCACGAGCAACCGGGTTCCTGGTTCGGAAGTGGGTGCAACGACGACCGAGCCCGCGACGCGCGTCGCGCGGCGGCCGCGGCCCTCGGTGCCGGCCCTGCTGCGTCGGACCCGAGACGCCGGCGGCCCGAGCCCCCGGGCGACCTCCGGTCGTTCCCGGCTGCGCGCGGTCTCGTCCCGCGTCCGTGCGGCGACCTTGCCCGTGCTCGGCGTCTGTGCCGTCATGCTCTTCTTCACCTCGAACCTCACTCCGGCCTCGGCCAGCGACCTGGGCGGGTCCAACATCCCGACCGCCGGTGCCGCACCGATGCCGACGCAGACCCTCGCGGCGTCGCTCGTCGTGCTGACCGTCTCCGACCGTGACGCCTTCGGGGTGACCGACGCACCGCCGCCGCCTCCTCCGCCGCCCGAGCCCGAACCCGTCGTCACGTCGAAGAACGTGGCGGGGTCGGCGAGCTCGAACCGCGCCTCCTCGGGGGCCGGCACCATCGTCAACTCGGGCACCGGCGACATCCGTTGGCCGTTCCCGGGTTCGGTCGTCCTGAGCTCGGGCTTCGGTCCGCGCTCGGCACCGTGCGCGGCGTGCTCGAGCATGCACATGGGCCTCGACATGACGCCCGGCGGCGGCACCCCGATCGGTGCTGCTGCGGCGGGCGTCGTGCGGACCTCGGGCATGCACGGCCAGTTCGGCCAGTACGCCGTGATCGACCACGTGATCGACGGCCAGCGGGTCAGCACCCTGTACGCGCACATGCAGGTCGGGTCGAGCCCGCTCGTCGCCGGTCAGACGGTCCAGGTGGGCGAGCTGGTCGGCAAGGTCGGCCGCAGCGGAGTCGCGACCGGCGAGCACCTCCACTTCGAGGTGTTGCTGGGCGGCACGACGCAGGTCGACCCCAAGGCCTGGCTCGACGCGAACGCCGGCCGCACCCTCTAGCCAGCCGCACCCTCTAGCCAGCCGCACCCTCTAGCTGGCCTCACCCTCCAGCCGGCGCACCCTCTAGCTGGCCGCACCCTCCAGCCGGGCGGACCGGACCGCATGGCAGTCCGCCGCTGTGCCGCTCGTCCGTCCCGTCACCGCTCGTCCACCCCGTCGCCGCGTGGTGCCGTCGCTGATGCTCGTCGTGCCGACGGCGCCGTCGACGGGCCAGTTCGTCGACATCGGTCCGTCGTGACGGCCCGGCCGCCACGAACTCGCCCGCCTCGCGTGCGGCTGCGCCCGCCTCCCGCCGCCAGCCGGCCGGCATCCGCCCGCCGTCCGCCGGCCGCCACCCGCCTCCCGGGCCTCAGGCCGTGCGACGCGCCTCGCGCCAGGCCCGCACCTCGGCGGTCAGCTCGGCCTTGCGGCCCGCGTCGGCGAACGACGCCTCGACCGAGTTCGTCGCCAGCAGGGCCAGCGCGTCGTCGTCAAGCCCGAGCACGTCGCGCAGCGCCTCGTAGTTGTCGCCCACGTAGCCGCCGAAGTAGGCGGGGTCGTCGCTGTTGACCGTGACGAGCAGCCCGGCCTCGAGCATGCGGGGCAGCGGGTGCTCGGCGAGGTCGGACACCACCGCGAGCCGCAGGTTCGACAGCGGGCAGACCGTGAGCGGCACCCGGTCGGCGACCAGCCGTGCGACGAGGGCGTCGTCCTCGAGGCTGCGCACCCCGTGGTCGACGCGTTCGACGTGCAGCAGGTCGAGGGCGTCGGTGACGTACGACGGCGGCCCCTCTTCACCGGCGTGGGCGACGACGTGCAGCCCGAGGGCGCGGGCGCGGTCGAAGACGCGGGCGAACGCGGCCGGCGGGAACCCCACCTCGGACGAGTCGAGCCCGACCCCGATCAGGTCGGAGGCGCGGTGCGCGACGGACTCGAGGGTCGCGGCCGCGTCGCCCACCGGCAGGTGCCGCAAGAAACAGAGGATGAGCCCGCCCGTGATGCCGAACCGCTCGCGCGCCTCGTCGAGCGCCTGGGTCAGCCCGTCGACGACCTCGTCGACGTCGACGTCGCGAGAGGTGTGCGCCTGGGGGTCGAAGAACATCTCGACGTGACGCAGCCCCTGGGCGTGGGCGCGTTCGAGGTAGGCCCAGGCGAGGTCGCGGAAGTCCTGGGCGGTCTGCAGCACGGCCGTGCACGCGTAGTACAGGTCGAGGAACTCCTGCAGCGAGCCGAACGAGTACGCGGCGCGCAGCTCATCGACCGAGGCGAAGGGCAGGTCGACGTCGTTGCGGTCGGCGAGGGCGAAGACGAGCTCGGGTTCGAGCGTGCCCTCGACGTGCAGGTGCAGCTCGGCCGTCGGCGGCGTCGCGAGCACGGTGCCCGAGAGGGGCGAGCCCGAGAGGTCGCTGCTCGTCGGGGTCGTGCCCCGGAGGGGCGTGCCGGGCGCGGGGGCCGCGGTCGTCGGGGAGGTGTCGATCGCCGTCATCGGGCCACCGTAGCGGCAGCGTGCCTCCCGACGAAGCCCCGTGCACGATCGTTCACCGTCCCGTCACCCGGCGAGCGCCTGGGGACGAGACGACGAGGTCCAGGGACGAGACGACGAGGCTCTGGACGAGACCAGGAGGCGCGGCCCCCCTCGTCGAGGACGCCACCCGCGCCTCCTGCCCGGGCACCGAGGAGGCGCGGTGCGCGACGACCACGCCCCGCGCCTCTCGCAGG
Organism: Frigoribacterium sp. Leaf44; assembly: GCF_001421865.1. Taxonomy (NCBI): domain Bacteria; kingdom Bacillati; phylum Actinomycetota; class Actinomycetes; order Micrococcales; family Microbacteriaceae; genus Frigoribacterium; species Frigoribacterium sp. Leaf44. The sequence goes on along the minus strand of NZ_LMLG01000006.1, from coordinate 5,367 downwards.
TCGCTACGCCGTGAGCACGACCGCGAGCGTCTCGGGCTGGTCGTGCCCCGTCCACGTGCCGGTGAGCACCTCGACGCCGTGGTCGCCGGTGTGGCCGCCGGTCGAGGCGAGGGCGCCGGCGTCGTGACGGCCGAGCACGCGGGCGACGACGATGCGGACCGCCGCGCCGGTGACGACCGTGCGGCCCTCGACCTGGTCGACGGTGAGGCGGTCGACGTCGGGCACGGGGGTGCCCGGGCTGCCGCTGCCGACGACGGTCGAGTTCGGCTCGCGGACCTGCCGCTCGCCGTCGACCTCGAACCAGGCCTCGGCCTGCGTGCCGCCGGTCAGCACGGCCGTCGCGAGGGCCGCGGCCCAGACCGGGTCGGCCGTGCCGTCGTAGACCCACCGCGTGCCGAGCACCGAGTGCTCCGTCGTCCCGACGAGGTGCGCGTCCGCGCCGGGCAGGGGAGCGTCGCGGTAGGTGAGGGGCACCTGCAGCTGCAAGCCGTCGGCCGTCGCGACGATGATCGTCTCGACGCCGACCTCGCCCGCCGGGTCGTCGAAGCGGAAGGCGGCGACGCTGCGCAGGCCCTCGTCGTCGGCGCCCTCGGACCGGGGCGGGCCCTCGAACCACGGCTGGGTGGGCACCCAGGCGTCGAGCAGGTCGATCTTGGAGGGGCTCATGCCGGCCCGGTGCAGGTGTGCCATGCCGTCGATCGTAGGGCCGACCACCGTCACCGTCGATCCCCGCCACCCGCGCGACCCGACCGCGCCATCAGCGCGACTCGACCCAGCAGTAACGCGACACCTGTCGTGCGTTCTCCAGCGGCCGGGCGTAGCCTGCGCCCCATGAAGGCACTCCAGTACACCCAGGTCGGTCAGCACCCCGAAGTCGTCGAGATCGAGAAGCCGTCGCCCGGGCCCGGGCAGGTGCTGCTCAAGGTCACGGCGGCGGGCGTCTGCCACTCCGACGAGTACGTCATGAGCCTCAGTGAAGAGGACTACACGGCGCAGGGCTACCCGCTGCCGCTCACCCTCGGGCACGAGGGAGCCGGCGTCGTGGCCGAGCTCGGCGAGGGGGTCGAGCACCTGCAGGTCGGTGACGCCGTCGCCGTCTACGGTCCGTGGGGCTGTGGCCGCTGCCACCAGTGCGCCCAGGGCAAGGAGAACTACTGCGTCAACGCCGCCGCCGAGGGCATCAAGCCTCCCGGGCTCGGCGCCCCCGGGTCGATGGCCGAGTACATGATCGTCGACGACCCCCGCCACCTCGTGCCGCTCGGAGACCTCGACCCGGTCGCGAACGTGTCGCTCACCGACGCCGGCCTCACGCCGTACCACGCGATCAAGACCTCGCTGCCGAAGCTCGGCGCCGGCACCTACGCCGTCGTCATCGGCACCGGAGGCCTCGGGCACGTCGGCATCCAGATCCTGCGGGCGCTTTCGGGTGCGCAGATCATCGCGCTCGACGTCACCGACGAGAAGCTCGAACTGGCCAAGCACGTCGGCGCGCACCACACGGTGATCAGCGACGAGCATGCAGCCGACGCCATCCGCGAGATCACCGGAGGCCTCGGCGTCCAGGCCGTCTTCGACTTCGTCGGGGCGGGGCCGACCATGGCCACGGCCGTCGCGGTAGCCGCGGCCGACGCCGACGTGACCATCGTCGGCATCGGCGGCGGGACCGTCGAGCTCGGCTTCGGCACGATCGGCTACGACGTCGCCGTGCGCATCCCCTACTGGGGCAGCCGCAGCGAGCTGATCGAGGTCCTCGACCTCGCCCGCGCCGGCCAGGTGGAGGTCGCCACACAGCGCTACTCGCTCGACGACGGCCCGAAGGCCTACGAGGCGCTCGCCGCGGGCACCGTCCGCGGACGTGCCGTCATCGTCCCGTAGCCGACCCACCCCAAGAGGCGCGGTGCCGGACTTCCGGCACCGCGCCTCCTGCGGTCCCCGGTACACGCGCACCACCCCTCCGACGCACCGGTGGCGGGATCAAACTGGCAATCGGCCTGCACGGGCCGACGGCGCCGTAGCCCCGCGTGGGCGGCCGCCCTCGACGCGTGATCGGGGACGCGGCCGACGGGCCGGTGGCCCTCGTGGCCCCGATGCGACACCTGCAGGAGGCGCGAATCGCGACACCGGGCACCTCGCGATCGGCGGTCCCCGCGTCGTGCCCGTCCGGAAGGCGGTCGTTCACCGGGCGCTCAGGCGCGCGGGTCGGCCAGGCTTAGGTGGCAAGGCGAGTTGGTCGACGACACGCCGGGCGCCTGCAAACCGTCCTGGTACCCCAGACCAGATAGATCGGTTCCCGCGTGATCTAGGCGTGAAAGCGCCCCAGCAACTTTTTCATCCCCCATTCGGCGCCGCCGCTTCATGGGTCGTTCTGGCCGTGCTCTTGGGGGTTTGTCACGTTCTCTACGATCGCGGTGTGCGGCCGGGTGGGCTGCGGAACAGGGGATCTTCATGCAGTTCGTTTCGGCCTCGAGAAGGGCCACAGCGCGGCTTGTCGCCGTGGTGGCAGCAGTGCTGCTCGCTCTGGTCGCGTCGGTGCTCGTCGCCCCTGGGGCGCAGGCGCTGACGGACACCGGCGATGGAGGAGTGTTCGTTCCGACTACCGGGCGAATCCTCGATACGGCGAACAACATTGGCTACAACACCCCGATGGCGGCGGGGGAGTGGCGCACGGTTAAGGTCGCCGGTCTTGCCGGGGTGCCGGCTGACGGATCCGCCGGTGCTGTGTCTGTGATCGCGACGGTTGCCGAGATGCCGGGTCAGGGTCAACTCACCGGCCGGCCCAACGCGCAGACCCCCAGCACCCTGATGACCATCTACGCCGGTGGGGGGCTCGGGAACACCTCGAACTCCGCCATCCTTGCCCTGAACAGTGACGGTACGATCCAGGTCCAGACCGAGACCAAGGCCCGCCTGATTCTTGATGTGCAGGGGTACTACACCTCGAACAAAGACGGCACCACCGCCGGTGGACTCGTCACCGTCCCCGGCGCCCGAATCGCGGACACCCGCTCCGGCCTTGGCGTTGCGAAGGCCCAGCTGAAATCCGGCGACACGACGACCGTCCAGGTCACCGGCACCGCCGGCGTCCCGAAGGGTGCTTCGGCAGTCGTGGTGAACCTGATCGCGATCAACACCTCGACCGTGAACGGGTTCCTCACCCCTTATGCCGCCGGAACCACACGGCCGAAGAACTCGCTCAACTACGGGTCGGGAAACGTGCCGACCTCGATCACGGCGCAGGTGCCGTTGTCGGCCGACGGGAAGATGACTGTCTACAACCAGAGCAGCACCGTCGACCTGGTCGTCGACGTCCAGGGGTACTTCACCGCCGCCGGCAACACCGGCGCGATGTTCACCCCCGGGACAGGACGCCTGTACGACACCCGCACGGGCAGCAACACCATCATCGGCAACGGTGAAACCCGCTCCATCCAGGCCGCCGGCGGCCACACTCCCGCTGCCGGTTCCGGGATCACGGCAGTCGTGATCACCCTGACCGCGCTTCACGCAGCCAACAGCTCCGGTGGTGCCACCGTCTGGGCCGAGGGCGCAGCCCGTCCCGGGACGACCTCGATCAACTTCACCCCGAACTCGATCCGGTCCAACACGATCACCGTGCCCGTGTCGGCATCCGGGAAGATCAACCTGAACAACGTCGGCGACCCCACCCATTACGTCCTCGACGTCCAAGGCTGGTATCTCGACCCGCAAATCCCGTCCATCTCTTGCCCAATGCCCTACGCAGCTCATTCGTGGACGGCTACTGCTCCCTCCAGTCCGGTGAACTGCACGGTCACGGCGCCCATTGCCACTGCTGAGGGGCAAACTCTTCGTGTTCTCGTCGACAGCGACAAGGTTGTCGAGTCAGCAATGAGTTCAACCGCTGTGACTCGAACGACGGTGTCAGTCAATCCCCTCGCTGGAATCCACCACATCCTTGCCTTTGGCGTCACTGCCTCCGAAGAAGTCGTCACAGGTATCGGGGAGTACTCCTTTGCCGCGGGCGAATGGACGGATCAGATCCCTGAGCCCATCCCTGCGGTTGACAGCGAGCCTGTCAACTTGCAACCGACAATCGATGTGGCCCCTGCGCTGGGCGCCGTTTTCCCGGCAGATGTTGACTTCCAGATTTCCGTGTCCAAGAACGCGGATGGTGTCTCGGACCCGGTCTACGTTTCCCCGTGGACCAGTGACGGCATCACCGTTCCGTCCGCCCTCGAGGACGCCACGACCTACTACTGGACCGCGGTACTTCGAGGGTCGGGCCACTTTGACGGCACAATGCAAATCTTTCGGACGCCTGTCTGGTCATTCGTGACAGATGCCCGAGTTCCCACTTACGCCGACGCCGGCACGACGGCCTCGGGCGGCCCTGTCGGTCAGAACCTCAAGGGCTTCATCTACGCCATCGAGAAGACCCTCGTGCAGCGTGATTGGCACCCGTCGAAAGCGATCGCGGAGTGCTACGTGGGTGGTGCCGGCGGCACGTGCTCGATCTCGAAGGGCAAGACGGCCTCTTGGTCCGTCGATGTCGCGTTCGGTGTCGGAGCAAAAGCCATCGGCGCCGAGTTTGGGTGGTCGAAGAGTCAGCAGGTCACGATTTCCGTGGGATGCACCTCGGGTTATCTAAAGGGTGGCAGCGTGTACAAGGCGTACCCAGTAGGGGAGCGGTACAAGTACAAGCTGCAAATTCGCCAAGGAACAAGGATCAAGGAGACCTCCCAATGGTTGTGGGCCTTCACTCCCAGAGACGCCGCGATCTACTGCCGATGAAAAATCCGCGCGCGGCGCTGACCGTCACATTGGTCGCCCTCTTTGGACTCACGGGATGCGCTCATGACCAGCAAGGGGTCCAGGCTCAACCTCTATCTGACTTCAGAGGAGCGTCCTGGTCGGATCTGGCGAATGCAGTCGATGAAAGCACATCGTTCACTGTCCTGGACATTTCGCCGGAGGTTGGTCTGGAGCCCGAATACAATGACTCACAATTAGGGTCCGATGACTGGACTGTAGCCGCCCTGTGTGGCTCAGCAGAGAGCGCTCAGGCGAGTAAAACCCTCGAGGTTGCGCTGCTGCCTGCTGCGTCCGTTACTGAGTCGGTAAGGGCAACAATCACCCGAGACGGGTATGCGAGAAATCTCCGATGCGAGGGCAGCGCTTTCAGGGGTTAGGGGCCCTTGGTTCGAGCTGTGGACCTAGCTGGACTCCGTCAGGCAACGGAGTCCAGCTAGGCGAAAGCGTGAGTAACGGTGTGCCCTGGGGCATTTTCGGAGAACGGCCCCCGCAGGACGAGAACTGTCCGTAAGGCGGTCGTTCATCGGACACCTGCTTGGGCCCGTTTTATCCGACTGGGATCAAGTGGCGCCTGGC
>NZ_LMLG01000005.1:255425-256783 GCF_001421865.1 Frigoribacterium sp. Leaf44 | reverse complement strand
CCCCGCCGTGACCTCCGGCGTCTCGTCGGCACCGACGGCCGGGTTCGACGAACGTCGCGCGCGAGCCACCGCGAGTCCGCGTTGCGAGCTCCAGAAGTCGCGCACCGTCTCGCGGAGCTCGGATGCACCGACGTCCGCCCCGAAGGCCAGCGACCCCGGCTCGAGGGCGATGCCGTCGGCCAGGGTGGGCAGGGCGACGGGGTCGAAGCCGATGGCGTCCACGAGGTCCGCGACGACGTTGAGTGCCTCTCGGTCGTCCGACGCCAGGGCGATCGCGCTCCGCTCGGGATCACCGGCGGGCAGGGCTCCCTCGTCGAGGTCGTGGTACCCCATGTGGTTGAAGCCCTTCACGACGCGTGCCGTGGGCAGGTGCTGCTGGACGAGCTCGCTCGTCGAGGTGCGGACGTCCGAGAGGTCGTCGCGCAGGCCGTCCGTCTCCCACCAATAGTTCATGGCGTCGACGACGACCTTGCCCGCCAGGGCATCCACCGGGACCGAGTCGAGCTTGCCGAGCGGCAGGGCCAGGACGACGATGTCGGCCTCCCGTGCCGCGTCGGCCGACCAGACCGCTCGGGCCCCGGGGGCGATCACGTCGACGATGAGGCGGATGCGGGCAGGGTCTCCCGAGCCGGAGAGGAGGACGGGGTGGCCGGCGGCGTGGACGAGGCGGGCGAGGACGGTGCCGACCTTGCCCGCGCCGAGGATGCCGATGGTGGGTGCGGACGTCATGTGTCGTGCAACGCACGGGGGCATCCGGCGATTCCGGACGCGGCGATGCACCGCAGGCCCCTGAACCAGGTCTGCGGTGCACCGTCGGTGTGGAGTCGCTCAGAAGCGAGCGACGGAGGCGGCCGTCAGGCGCGGGCCGTCCGGCGGCGGGCCGCCACGAGCAGGCCGAGTCCGGCGAGCAGCGCCAGCAGTCCACCCAGAAGCGGGGCCGTCGCGTCATCTCCGGTGAAGGCGAGCGACGAGTCGGCGGCGAGAGCCGAGGAGGCGCTGGTCCCCGAGGCGAGGACGCTGCGGTCGGCCGCCGCGGCGGTCACGAGCACGGTGCCGGTGGTCCCGGTGGTCCCGCCGAAGCCGTCGATGCCGGCGGTGTCCTCGGTGCCGGGCGCGGTGGTGCCGTCGTCACCCGGGGTGGCGGGCGTCGTCGGGTCGACCGGGTCGGTCGGGTCGAACGGCTCGGCCGGGTCGACGGGGATCGTCGGGTCGGTGGGGTCGGTCGGCGTGGTGGGGTCGGTCGGCGTGGTGCCGGTCGTCCCGTCCGTGACGTCGGTGTCGCCGATCACCGCGACGGCGTTGCCCGACAGGTCGATCGGCAGCGAGATCGAGGGGACGACCTGGGTGCCGCCGAGGAT
>NZ_LMLG01000005.1:255240-255331 GCF_001421865.1 Frigoribacterium sp. Leaf44 | reverse complement strand
GCCGTCGTCACCGCTCGTGGTGCCACCGGTCGTGCCGGTGCCCGTGGTGCCGGTGCCGGTGCCGGTCGTGGTGCCCGTGCTGGCCGAGTCA
>NZ_LMLG01000005.1:255001-255133 GCF_001421865.1 Frigoribacterium sp. Leaf44 | reverse complement strand
TCGCATTGCCACCCACGGTCACGGGCAGCCCCACCGACGGCACGACCTGCGTGCCACCGAGGATGCCGTCGTCACCGCTCGTGGCGCCACCGGTCGTGCCGGTGCCCGTGGTGCCGGTGCCGGTTCCGGTCG
>NZ_LMLG01000005.1:254767-254875 GCF_001421865.1 Frigoribacterium sp. Leaf44 | reverse complement strand
GCAGCCCCACCGACGGCACGACCTGCGTGCCACCGAGGACGCCGTCGTCACCACTCGTGGTGCTACCGGTCGTGCCGGTGCCCGTGGTGCCGGTGCCGGTTCCGGTGC
>NZ_LMLG01000005.1:241999-254691 GCF_001421865.1 Frigoribacterium sp. Leaf44 | reverse complement strand
GCAGCCCCACCGACGGCACGACCTGCGTGCCACCGAGGACGCCGTCGTCACCACTCGTGGTGCCGGTGGCCGAGCCGGCGGGAACGGCGTCGGTCGCGCCTCCTGCGGGGGCCTCGGTCGTGGTGCCCGTGCTGGCGGAGTCGCCCAGCACCGAGATCGCGTTGCCGCCGACCGTGACCGGCAGGGTCACGTCGACCAGGCCCTGGGTGCCCGAGCCGATCGAGTCGTCACCCGACGTGGTGGCCGGTGCGGACGCCACAGGGGCGGCCGGGGCCGGGGCCGGGGCCGGGGCGGGCGCCTCGGCGGCCGAGTCGCCGAGCACAGAGATGGCGTTGCCACCGACGGTGACGGGCACGTCGACCGAGACGATGCCCTGGGTGCCCGAGAGCACTCCTGAGTCACCGCTCGTCGTCGTGACCGGTGCCGCAGGTGCCGCAGGTGCGGCAGGTGCGACAGGCGCGGCAGGTGCTGCAGCCGGGGCGGCGGGAGCAGCAGCCGGTGCGGCAGGAGCCGCGACCGTGCTGCTCGCGTCACCGAGGACGCTGACCGCGTTGCCGAGCGCCGAGACCGGGGCCTCGACGACGGCGCCGACCTGGGTGCCCGAGAGCAGCCCGTCGTCACCGGTGGTGGTCGCCGCGTTCGCGGCGGACGTTCCGAGGGCCCAGATGCCCCCGACGAAGAGCGCTCCCATGAGCCCTCTCGAGACGTACTTGTTCATGGTCTTCTCCAAGAGATGAGGTGTGTGGTGCCGCGCAGTCGCGGCGGGGTCGCTGATGTCGCCGGCAGCCGGGAGGCTGAAGGGGCGACGCGACCGGCCTCAGTCGGGAGAAGAGTCGGTGTCGTACGCAGGCGTCGACGGGAGGTCGTCGTCGCCGTCCGCGGAACCCGCCGAGACGGCGAGTCCGGGAAGCTGGGAGGCGCGGGTCGCGTCGAGCGCGACGGCACCGCCGGCCGCGCCCCCGCCCGAGGCCTGACCGTTCGCGCTGCCGCCGGTGCTCGAGGGCAGGGCGGGCGAGCCGTGGTCGTCGCCGGCGGGACGCGGCGTGGGGCCCTGGGTGGGTGCCAGGGGCACGGTGGTCACGTCGGCACCCGTCGCCGGACCGGCGGCGATCTGCGCCCGCAGGGTGGTGACCGCGTCGGTCGCCTCGGTCGCCGCGTCGGCGACCGACGCAGCCGTGACGACGTCGGCGCCGACAGCTCCGCGGCCGTCGATCCCGTGGGCTTCTGCTGCCGCATCGGTGAGGGCGTCGCCGGCGGGGAGCGTGAGGCCGGGCCGGGGTGTGACACCTTCGGGCACGACGGGCGGGACGATCGGCGTGGCGGGGGCCGCCGCCGAGTCGCCGACGGCGGTGAGGCCCTCGTCGACGACGCCGGTCAGCGGGTCGGTCACGGTCGAGACGGGTGCCGGGCCGGTGACGGCGGACACCACGGGGACGGCTGCGACGACCTGGTCCACGGTCTGCGCGACCGGCGCGACGACGGCCGAGACCGGTGCGGCGGCCGCGACCTGCTGCACGGCCTGTGGCACCACGGGGGCGGCGGCCTTCACGACCTGCTGCACCGGGGGCGCGACGGCGGTGGCCTGGACGGCGACGTCCGTGACCTGCGACACCGCGCCTCCTGCGGTCTGACCGACGGCGGCCACGGGGGCGTCGAGCGAGCCGGCGACCTGGCCGACGGCCGAGGTGACGCCGCCGAGAAGTGACGAGGGGGCTTCGTCGGCCGAGGCCGACGTCGACGAGAAGGCGAGTCCGAGACCGACCATGCCGATCGCCGCGAGACCAGAGAGGCCGAGGAGGCGCGCGAGACGGATCGAGGCGGGTCGCCTCGTCGTCGTCTCGGCTGTCTGATCCACGGCGCACCTTCTTCGGTCGCGTCTCACGTCGGGTGGTCGGTCCCGACGCCGGGGCCGTGAGCCCCTCATCACGCTGGTAAGACGCGATGTGCCGTCGTTTCTACGCCGACCGACCGGAGTTGTCCATGAGGACACCTCAGATGTACCCCGTTCAACCAGGCTCTCCCCAGGTGGCGCGAGGCGTCACACCAGCTCGAGGTCCCAGGCCGGCGGCACGTAGGCGGAGCCCCAGCCTGCGCGCAGACGGGTGATCGCGCGGTCGAACGACTCGAGCACGTCCATCTCACGGCGGACCATCGACTGGAGCTGCAGCCCCTCGTACAGCGCGATGAGTTGCTCGGCCCCTCGGGCCGGCTGCATGGTCTCGGGCTCGCGCCCGAGCTCCACGTCCTGTGCGAGGGAGGCGTGGATCAACCGGTAGAACTGCAGCCACTGCTCGTACAGGGGCCTCGCGAGCGGGTGGCCGGGCGTGGCCGCGACGTTGACCGTGGCACTCAGCAGGCGCATCAGCGCGGGCTCGGCGGCGTTGGCCTGGACGATGGCCCGCAACAAGGCGATCGTTCCGTGGGTCCGGGCGAGCGGCAGCAGGGGGCGGGTGCGGCGACCGACCCAGAGGTCGACCGTCGCGAGCACGAGCCCGTTCCAGTGGGTGAACTCGTCGGTCACGACCTTCACGGGCAGGTCGGCCGCCTCGGCGACGAGCGCGAACGACGCCTCGTGGAAGGCGTGCACGGTGAAGACGCGCATGGCCGCCTCGACGATGGCGATGCGTCGCTCGACGGCGACGGACGGGGCTCCGAACGGGACGGCCGGGGCGGTGGTGGCCGTCGGGTCGTCCGCCGGCTCGGGGTGGGTCTCGTGGATCACGGATCGACGTTACGGACCGTGGCGGGCACCGGTCGACGCCCAGTCCGGGGCACAAGGCACCCGCTGCGCCGGTCGCGTCACCGAGGCGACGCGACCGACGGGGCCGGAGGGGGCGCGTACCCGAACGCCGCCGCCCTCCTCGCCGCACGACACCCGATGGGTCGTGGCCGGTCCTCACCCGAAGAGGACCGATGTGGCGTGTCCAAGTTGTACGCCAGCCATCACTCGATCCCCTCAACCCCGGGCGGATTATCAGGAACTGTTTTAAACATTGTGTTATCAGGTCGTTCCGCGTATACATCGAGTAGCGGGGAACTCCGACGCGTACCGATCACGTGTGTCCAGGGGTCTCCCCCTCTTCCAGTCAGGTGGCGCCATGCCCCGTTCGACGTCCACCTCCCTCCTGGCCCGTTCGGGGCTCGTCCTCGGCGTCGCCGCAGCACTCACGGTGGCTTCGGCCCTGCCGGCGAGCGCCGCGAACGTCATCGACGGTCCCGTCGACCTCCAGTCGGCCGGCACCTATGCCGTGCTCGCCGCGTCCACGGTCACGAACACCGGAACGAGCGTGGTGAACGGCGACGTCGGCCTCAGCCCGGGCACCTCGGTCGTCGGATTCGACGCCGGCGGCCCCGGTGTGATCGTCGGCGGCGTGCAGCACGTGAACGACGAACCGGCGCAGCTCGCGCAGCAGGACCTCACGACGGCGTACGACGTGGCCGCGGCCCTCACCCCGCAGGAGAGCAACGTCATCGACCTGGCCGGTCGGTCGCTGACCCCGGGCGTCTACTCGGGGGACGCAGTGCAGCTCACCGACAACGGCGCCCTCGCGTTCGCCGGCAGCGCCGAGTCGGTCTGGGTCATCCAGGCCGCCAGCACCCTGACCATCGGCTCGGCCACCACGATGACCTTCTCCGGCGGCGCGAGCGCCTGCAACGTCTTCTGGCAGGTCGGCAGCTCGGCCACCCTGGGCAGCGCCGCGGACTTCCGCGGGACGATTCTCGCCCAGCAGTCCATCACGGCCACCACCGGCGCGACCGTCATCGGACGCCTCCTCGCCCGCGGCGGCGCGGTCACCCTCGACACGAACACCATCACCGTTCCCGCGGCCTGCCCCACCGTCGGCACCCCGTCCGAGACCGTCGCCCCGACCATCACCTCCGGCAGCCCGACGGCCGCGACCGAAGGCACGCCCTACTCGTTCACCGTCACGGCGACCGGCACCCCGGCCCCGACGTTCACCGTCACCACCGGCACCCTGCCCGCCGGCCTCACGCTGAACGGCACCACGGGCGAGATCTCGGGCACACCGACCACGCCGGGTGACACCACCGTCACCATCACGGCCGACAACGGCACCACGCCGCCCGACACCGCGGACTACACGATCACGGTCACGCCGGCCGACGTCGTCACCCCGCCCCCGGGCGACGGCGGCACCCCTCCCGGCACCGTGACTCCCCCCGGCACGACCACGCCCCCCGGCACCGCCACCCCGTCGACCCCGGCGGTCCCCGTGTCCGACCGGAACGGCAACGGCCCCCGCGGCGACCTGGCCTACACGGGCTCGGACAGCGTGATGCCCGCGATCGGTGCCGGCCTGGCCCTGCTGCTCGGTGCCTCGCTCGTCGTCACCACGGCGATCCGTCGCCGACGCCTGAATCGTTCCTGACCGATGTCCCCGGGCGGCCCGTCGATGTGCTTCGATGGGTCGCCTGCGGATGTCCCCGTCACAGGACGGATGCTCGCGGACCACATGAGAGGTCCTGATGAGCCACGTCCCGACGACCCCCGACGACTACGTCCACGACCCCGACTCCACCTCGGGCCGCGTCATCGACGCGATCTATGCCCTCCAGGACGCCGAGGCCCTGTACCGGGCCCGACTTCGATCGAAGTTGGGCATCGGCGCCAGTGAGCTGACGACCGTCCAGTTCCTGGCGCGACTCGAGACCCGGAACATGTCGGCTCGGCCGACGGACGTCGCGGCGCACCTCGGGATGACGAGCGGAGCCGCCTCGATCATCATCGCCCGTCTCGTGACCCGCGGGTACGTCGTCCGCCGGAGGAATCCCCGGGACGGACGCGGGCAGCACCTCCAGCTGACCGACGCCGTGCACGGCGCGGTCGCCCGAGCGGCGGGTGGGGGCCGGCTGGGAGCCCTGGACGGGGTCCTCGGCCTGTCCGAGCGCGAATCACGACGCGTGGTCGCCTTGCTCTCGGGTGTGACCGACGGCTTCACCGACGGCGCCTCGATCGACCGACCCGCGCCTCCTGCCTGAGGCCCTCCCCTCGGAGGCCGGTCACCGGCCCGCCGCGTACCTCGCGCTCACCTCGGCCGCCGTCGATGCCACGTCCAAGACCGTCGTGTCGTCGAGGTCACCGCGGTAGTACTTGCTCGTCGGGGACGACGGCCACGAGATGCTGACCGCGTCGTAGCCGATCCGCCAGTAGCCGCGGGCGTTCTCGGCGGCCGTCTGGGTCGACGAAGCGACGAGGGTGCCGTCGACGTAGAGGGCCGTGCCCGACGGGCCCAGGGTCGCCGTCGCCAGGTGCCACGCACCGTCCGTGTAGGCCGCCGGACTCTCGACGCTGAAGTAACCGCCGCTGTAGACGCCGAAGATCAGCCTGCCCTCGTCGGTCAGGTAGAGGTGGCGGTCGTACTGGCCCGACAGTCCTGCCCGGCTGTTCCCGAAGCCGATCAGCTTGCCGCCCGTCGTCGTGGTCGTGCGGAACCAGGTCTCGACGGTGAAGACCTGCGGGCCGTCGATCATCTGCCCCGTCGTGACCTGGCCGCTCACGCCGTCGAGCCGCAGGTAGGGTCCGTCGCCGGCGGCGCACGTGCCTCCTTCGATCGTGGCCCCGGGCGTGAGGGTCCCCGATCGTCCGTTGCCGCTGCTGTCGCGCGCGCTCGTGCCGACGCCGTCGTTGAACTGGTAGGCGAACCGCGCCTGCGCCGCCACCGGACGATCGAGGCAGGGGAACCGGGACGTGGCGAATGCGCTCGACGTCGACGTGGTGCCCGAGAACGCGGCGTGGCTCGAGCCGACGACGAGGAACATCACGGCCACCCCGGCGACCACGGTCACCACGAGACCCGAGACCCTGACGGCGCGGGACCGCCCCGACGGGTGCGTGGGTGCGCGGTGGCGGGAGAGGGCGAGCGGGTCGGCGACGTCCTCGCTCGCCGGCTCGAGCCGCGTCGCCGCGAGCAGGAGCAGCACCACGAGGGACACGACGAGCACGCCCAGGACGCGATCGCCGCCGTGCCAGAGCATCGCCGACCCGATCGACGGGACGAGCAGGACCCCGACGCCGTGCACGGCCCCGGGCGACACGAGGCTGGAGTCGACCTCGGCGTTGGCGTCGCCCTTCAATCGCAGCGAGCCGTCGTCGGTCGTGTCGACCAGCCGGTGCAACCGCAGGTCGCCGGCGCGGTCCGGGTCGTCGACGAGCAGCACCTGCCCCGCGTCGAGGGCGACGGCGTCGACGGGCATCGCCACGACGACGTCCCCCGGGGTGATCGCCGGAGCCATCGACCCCGAGGCCACGGTCGTGGGCGACCAGCCCCAGAGGGCCGGGACGGCCGCCCAGAGCAGGAGGCACACGGCCGTCGCCAGGACGACCCGCGCCGTCGTCGCCAGGCACAGCGCACCCCAGAACGACAGGTCGGAGCGGACCTGCGGGGTGGTGGCGGCGGGGGCCGCGAGGGTCGTCATGATGGCGTGTTCCGGCTCGGGCGTCGACTCCCGCGCTAGCGGGTCTGGGCCTCCCAGGTGAAGGCGATCGCCGCCCGGGAGTCCTGACCGGTGTTCGGCGTCGACTGGCTGAGCGAGTACGAGAACTTGAACGAGCGAGCCTCGGAGGTCGTCCCGGTCGGCGACCAGGTCGGGGCGCCGTTCGCGTAGCCGGTCCGCTGGCTCGCGAAGTCGGCCAGCGTGCCCGAGAAGACCTGGGCCCCCTGGCTCGCCGGGGTGAAGCCGTCACACGACGCGCTGGAGGCACCCGACCCTTGTTGGATCGTCAGGTCGAGGTACGACGACAGCGAGTTGGTCGTGGTGGCCGCGGTGCCGTAGAGGCGGACGGCCGAGGGCAGGCTGCCCGTCGAGGTGACCGTGACGCACTTCGTCCCGGCGTCGCCGGGCATCAGGTTCGAGGCCGAGAACAGGGCGACGTCGGAGTCGTCGTCCGTGAGCTGCACGGTGCCGGTGGACCAGTTGCTCGTCGGGTTCGAGGTGGTGGCCGAGAAGGCCGAGTACGACGCCGTCGAGATGATGGCGCCGGAGGCGATGACGGCGACGGGCACGGCGGCCCAGCGGGCACGGCGCGTCCAGCGGGCGCGGCTGATCGATCGGGACATGTCGGGGAGTCCTTCGGGTGGGGTGTCGCCGAGGCCCCGTGGTGCCGGTCGGGAGGGGGCTCGGACGTCTCGGCACGGTGCCGATGGGGCGAAGGTACCGACGGATCGCCTTCTCGGTAAGGGTCGACGTGTCCCCAGTGAGGGGGATCGCCCCCGTACCCCGCCGGATCGTCCCGCCCTGCCTCAGCGGCCGCGGCCCGCCACGAGCGCGTGCAGCAAGGGGACGGCCGAGGTGACCATCAGCACCGTGCCGACCACGTCGTCCCCGTCGCGCAGGACCGCCCCGGCGATCAGCAGGGCCGCGAAGAGCACGGCCGAGACCACACGCCGCGCGGTCCGCTCGATGCGGGTCAGCTGGTGCTCGATCCGGGGGCTGCCCACCTCGAGCGTGCCGTCCTCGAGGCGCGTGACGAGGTGGTCGAGTCGGCCGGGCAGCCGCACGGCCACCGTGGCGGCGTCGAGGGTGCGGCGCGTGACGTCCTGCACCGCGTTGCCCCGTTCGTCACGGATCAGCTGGGCCGCGTACGGCTCGACCGAGTCCCACAGGTTGAAGGCGGGGTCGAGCGCGCTGGCGACCCCCGAGGTCAACGTCATCGCCCGCAGGACGAGCAGGAAGTCCTCGGGCAGCTGGAACGGCAACGACCGGATCAGGTCGCCGAACTGACCGGCGAACTCGCGGTACTCGCGCGGGTCGACCTGCCGGAGCTCGGCGAACCCCATGCCGCCGAACCGGGCGAAGGTGGCGGTCACGGCCCGCTCGAGCCCGAGCGTGTCGGCGCTCGGCAGCAGGACGCCGAGGTCGCGCATGGCGCCGACCATGCCCGAGCCGTCGCGGGACGCCGCCGCGATCAGCAGTTTCCGCAGGCCCGTCCGGGTGCCGGTCGGCACCTCGCCCATCATGCCGAAGTCGATGAAGGTGAGCTTCCACGGTCGCTGCCCGTCGACCGCGTCGGGCACGGGCGTGACGAAGATGTTGCCGGGATGCGGGTCGGCGTGGAAGAACCCGTGGGTGAACAGCTGGTCGAACATCACCTCGGCGAAGACGGGCGCGACCTCGGCGGGGTCGATGCCGGCCGCGGCGAGCGCGTCGACGTCGGTGATCTTGATCGCCGAGACGTCGTCCAGCACGAGGACGCGACGCGTGGTGCGCTCCCACACGACGTCGGGCACGCTCACGCGGTTGTCGTCGGCGAAGTCGGCGGCGAATCGGGCCGAGTTGGCGGCCTCGTTCAGGTAGTCGATCTCCTCGAGGCTGGTGCGCGCGAACTCCTCGACGAGGGCGGGGGCGTCGACCCGGTCCGACACCAGTCGGACGTGGTTGAGCCAGCCGCCGACGCGACGGAGCGCGGCCAGGTCGACGTCGACCACGGCGTCGATGCCGGGCCGCTGCACCTTGAGCACGACGGCGGAGAGGCCCGTGTCGGCCGCGTCGGCGGGCCCGAGCGTCGCGCGGTGCGCCTGGCCGAGCGACGCGGCGGCGATGGGAGACTCGGCCACCGTCGCGAAGACCTGCCCCAGGGGTCGGCGGAGTTCGGCCTCGGCCAGGGCCCGGATGCCCGCGAAGGGGACGGGCGTGACCTCGTCCTGCAGCCCCTCGAGCTCTTTCGTGATCTCGGGCGGCAGCACGTCGAGGCGTGACGACAGGTACTGGCCGACCTTGATCATCAGGCCGCCGAGGTCGAGCGCGAGCGCGTGGAATCCCCGGGCGAAGCGCCGCATGCGCCGGGCCCGGGTCCGCTCGGCCAGACGCCGCAGGCCGAAGCGGGGCAGGACGAGTTCGAACCACCAGGTGACGGCGAGATGCCGCGAGGCGAACCGCAGGATGCGGCGGTAGCGCGCGCGACCGGCCCGGTCACGCACCGGAGGACTGGACGCGGAGGGGTCGGTCGACGCCACCCTCGTCAGTCTCGGGCGAGGATCGAGTAGATGCGACGACGGGCCTCGTCGAGCACCGCCACCGCCTCGTCGACCTGCTCGGGGGAGCCCGTCCGGCCGACCTGCGCCGTGGCGCGGGCCAACTCGACGCCGGCCTTGGGCAGGGCGCGGAAGCGGTCGCCGGTGGCGGTGCGCTCGGGCTCCCACGGTGCCGACGGGTCGACCCCGGCGGCGGCGCGACCGGCCTCGGTGAGCGAGTAGACCTTGCGGCCGTCGGTCTCCTCCGCGGCGACGAGCCCCTCGTCCGAGAGCAGCTGCAGGGTCGGGTACACGGACCCGGCGCTGGGCTTCCAGTCGCCACCGCTCCGCTCGTCGATCTCGCGGATGATCTGGTAGCCGTGCATCGGGCGTTCGGCCAGCAGCGCGAGGATGGCGGCACGCACCTCGCCCCGGGGGGCGCGGGTGCCCTCGCGGCGGTCGAAGGTCGAGCGGAGCTGCTCCATGGCCTGCCACATGCCGTCGAGGCCGGTGCCGAATCCGAACGTGCCGGGTGCTGACGTGCTGCTCATGGTGTTCTCCTTCTCGAGGGTCGAACGCGGTTGAACGATACCCGGACGATATACCCCGTCCCCCGGAGCGTCAGGGCTGACGCCCAGGCAGGAGGCGCGGCCACGGAGGTCCCGAACGGTCCTGTTCTGGGGGTGCCCGACCACTCGGACGGGGGGTCCGCGCCAGCGGACGGGGGTGGTTGAGTTCCATTCGTGGGTATGAACCCCCACCGACGGCTCGCTGCCGTCACCTCTCCGGCGTTCCCCGACGTCCGCCGGCGAGCCCTGCCCCCTCGGCGTTCCCCGACGTCCGCCGAGGCGGCAGGACCTCCGTCGTTCCCCGACGTCCGACGGAGCAGCACATCCTCGGTGACGACTCGCGCCTCCGAGACCTCTTGGAGTCCTGCATGCCCTCGTTCCCGACCGGCCGCCTCGCGGCCACCGCCGCCGCCGCGGCCCTGGTGCTCACCGCCCTGGTGTCCGCACCGGCCCAGG
Organism: Frigoribacterium sp. Leaf44; assembly: GCF_001421865.1. Lineage (NCBI taxonomy): Bacteria > Bacillati > Actinomycetota > Actinomycetes > Micrococcales > Microbacteriaceae > Frigoribacterium > Frigoribacterium sp. Leaf44. The sequence continues at coordinate 244,694 of NZ_LMLG01000005.1, read as the reverse complement.
CCGCCGCCCCCTCGTCCGTCTCGGCCGGCACGGTTCCGGTCACGACGGCCTCGGCCTCGACCACCACGTCGACGTCCGCCGCCTCGACGGTCAGCGCGGGCGTCGCGGCCGACCTGTCCCGCGACATGGTGAAGGTGCCCGCCGCGCCCCTCCTGAAGGCCCAGACCGACGACGCCGTGTCGCCGGTGGCCGGCGTGACGAACCACCCGGTCTACGTCAGCCTCGCCACGGTGACGGCCGCGACCTCGGACGACTCCGCGACGCCGCCCGACGAGGCCTCGGTCCGCGCCGCCGTCACGCAGCTGCACGACTACTGGTGGGAGGAGTCGGGTCACACCGTGAACGTGACGCTCGCCGGCATCGAGACCCGCCCGCTCGACCAGACCTCGTGCGTCCCCGCCACGGTGCTCAACACGGTCCACACCTCGGCCTTCGGGGGTCGGTTCGCGAAGTACGCGTGGGCCGGGACCAACGAACACCTGATCGTCCTCAGCCGCGAGACCTGCGGCACGACGGCGACGGCGTTCGGCACGGTCGGCGGCGACGGCGGCGAGGTGTTCAGCTCGTACGGCGCGGGCACCGCGCTCGGCGTCCCGGTCCTGCTGCACGAGTTCGGCCACAACCTCGGGTTCGGCCACGCCGGCGCCGGCATGTGCCGCAGCACGACCTCGTTCGACGGGGCCGCGAGCGACTACCGCTACGCCACCTCGACCGACACCCCCGCCGCCTGCCCCGTGCTCGAGTACGGCGACTTCCTCGACATCATGGGCTACTCGGTCTCGTCGGCTCGACCCCACCTGTCGTCCGTGCAGCGCGTGCGTGCCGGCTTCCTGACCGACGTCACCACGCTCAGCGGGGCCGGCACCACCCGGCAGGTCACCGTCGCCCCGCTCGACGGCAGCGCCAAGGGCCGCGCCCTCAAGGTCGTCGATCCGCTCAGCGGGCAGGACTACTACGTCGAGTACCGCACCGCCACCGGCACGGACGCGACCAGCGCCGAATTCGGCGGTCGGGCGGCGTCCTGCGCGCTCGTCGCGTCGGGCTTCACCCGCTGTGCCCTCACCAGCGACAAGGCGACCGGCAGCGTCCGGGTGCTCCGACCGCTCACCCTCTCGGGCAGCACGGTGTCGACCGTCGCCCTGGCCGTCGGCCTCGACTCGAAGCGCGACCCCAGCCGTCGCGACACCCACCTCGACGCGGGCGAGTCGTTCACCAGTGCGAACGCCGGTTTCACCGTGTCGGTCCGCTCCATGACCCCGTCCGGAGGCGCGGTGCTCGACGTGACGCTCGCCGGCGCCGCCAAGAAGGCTGCCGCCACGACCACCACGAGCGCGCTGACCGTCGACCGGACCCGCCAGACCTACGGCTCCACCACGCGCATCACGGCCACCACGCAGGTCAGCACGGCCGACGGGTCCGCCCCGGCCGGCACGGTCACGCTGCGGGACGGCACCACCGTCGTCGGCTCCGTGCGGGTCGGGGCCGGCGGACGCGCCGCGGTGACCCTGCCGGGGACCACGGCCGCGGGTGCCCACTCGCTGCGCGCCTCCTTCGTCCCCGACACGGCCGCCCAGGCCGCGTCGGACTCGACGGTCGTCCCGGTCACGGTCGACAAGGCGGCGACGACGGCCTCGCTGACGCTGGACCGCAGCACCCAGGCCTACGGCTCGACCCCCGTGACGGTGACGGTCGCCGTCACCGGCGTCGCCGGGGTCGCACCGACCGGCACGGTCTCGGTGTCGCTCGACGGCACCCGCGTGGCACAGGTCGCCGTCTCGGGCGGCAAGGCGAGCTACGCGCTGCCCTCGACGACGACCGTGGGAACGCACCGCCTCGTCGCGACCTTCACGCCGGCCGACGCGTCGCTGACGTCGTCGACGAGCAGCACGGCCAGCATGACCGTCACGAAGGCGACGTCGACCAGCGCCCTCGTGCCCGGCTCGACCGCCGTCAAGAAGAACACCGCCTCGAGCGTGACCGTCACGGTCTCGGCCGCGGGCGTCCCGAACCCGACCGGCACCGTCACCGTGACCGCCGGCGGCAAGGTCGTCGGCACGGCGACCCTCTCGGCCACGGGTTCGGGGCGGGTGACGGTCCCGGTCGCGAAGTTCGCGCAGGCGGGCACCTACTCGCTGTCGGCCTCGTACGCCGGGGCGAGCACGGTGTCGACCAGCGTCTCGAAGCCGGTGCAGGTCACCGTCCGCTGACCCCCGCCGCGCCTCCTGCCCGGCCGGCTCGAAAGGTCGGGTCCGACGGGCGCGCCACGGTGACCCTGCCGGGGACGACCGCGGCGGGCACCCACCAGCTGCGCGCCTCCTTCGTCCCTGCCACGACGACGCAGTCCGGCTCGGACTCGGCGGTCGTCGGAGTGACCGTCGACAAGGCCTCCTCGTCCAGCGCGCTGACCCGTGGGACGACGGCGATCACCAAGAACAAGGCGGCGACGGTCACGGTCACGGTGTCGGCCCCCGGCGTCCCCCGCCCCACCGGCACCGTGACCGTGACCTCGGACGGCAGGACCGTCGGCACCGCCACCGTCTCGGCCGACGGAGCAGGACGCGTCACCGTGCCGGTGGGGACCTTCACCCGCGGGGGCACGTACGTCCTGTCCGCGTCGTACGCCGGGTCGGGCAACGTGTCCGCCAGCGTCTCGAAGCGGATGATCGTCGTCCTGCGCTGAGGAGCACGGCGCCGA
>NZ_LMLG01000005.1:126710-241981 GCF_001421865.1 Frigoribacterium sp. Leaf44 | reverse complement strand
TCCGCGGCGCCGGGTCCGCGGCGCCGGGTCCGCGGCGCCGGGTCCGCGGCGCCGGGTCCGCGGTGCCGAGTCCGCGGCCCCGGGGGCCGGAACGGCAGGAGGCGCGGGTCGCGACCACAGAGGGGCGGTGCGTCATGGCCCGGGACCGTGACGCACCGCCCGGCCCGACAGGAAGAGCTGTCGGGCGGCCGGGCCTTCTCAGGAGCCCGGCGGCCTGCCGGCGGCTACCGCGGAGTCACCGTGATCGAGTCGAGCTCGGCGAATCCGGTGCCCCCGGCGAAGTTCGGAGAACCCTTCGCCAGACGGATCACGTTGACCCCGGCCTTGAGCGTGACGGGTGCGGCCGCCGAGGTGGCGAACCGCCCCCAGCCACCCGTCGGTGCGTACGACACCGTCGAGAACGCACCACCGTTGAAGGCGAGGCCCTGCGTCGACGTCGCTGCGCCTCCGTTCGCGTAGCGGGTCGTCAACGAGTAGCTGCCGGCCGTCGGCACCTCGACCACGAAATCGACGAACGAGTTCGACCGGCCGTCACCCAGACCGTCGATGCGACCCACGTAGCCGGAGTTGGACGCCGAGGACGACGACAGGAGCGACGCGTTGACCACCGTCGCGTTCTCGGCCTCGTAGGTCTGCTGGTAGCTCGTGGCCGGGCCCGAGGCAGGCGTGACGACCACCTGGTAGGCGCCGAGGTAGTCCTGGTTCGGGATGGGGACGGTGACGGCCCCGTTCACGACGCCGACGGTGGTACTCGACAGCTGGGTCGGTGCAGCGACGTTCGACATTCGTCCCGAGCGCGGCGTGTAGTTCACCGTCACCCTGACCTGCGACCCGAGACCGGCCAGTCCCTTGACCTGTACGGCGTTGTCACCGAACGTCCCGCCGAACGCGACGTTGACGATCCCGCGTGTCGAGTCGTACGAGGCGAACCCGTCGAGATCGCCCGAGGGCGTCACGTCGACCATGGAGCCCGCCATCTCGCCGTACCACTTGTAGAGCCAGTACGACCCGGTCGGAGCGTTGTTCCAGACGAGTCCCCCGACCGTCCCGGATTCGTACCAGTACGCGCGTTCGGCGTCCTTGATGCCGGTGCGCTCGAACTGCGCGATGAAGTGGGCCGCGACGCTGGGGGTGTCGACCTGGTTCGGCGAACCGTACTCGTTGATCGAGATCGGACGCGGGCTGATGCCGAGGTCACGCTCGATCGATCGGTAGTCGGCCACGTGCTCGTCGACGTCGGCCCACCCGCCGTCGTCCAGTTCGTGCCAGACGACGACGTCCGGCAGGGTGCCGTCGGCCTTCGCCCTGGCCATGAACTCGCGCATGCGGTCGGGGTAGTAGCGGCTGTAGCTCGGACCCACGATCGGCGTCACCGTGTCCTGCAGCTTCACCTGGCGGTAGGTCCGGGTCCACCCGTCGAGGAACGGGCCCGCCTTCGCGGTGTCCCAGGTGCCGTCGGGCTCGTTCCACAGCTCCCAGCCGTTGATGTTCGTCGTGCCCGCCGCGGCGACCCGGGCCCCGACCATCGTGTCGATCTTCTGCGTCCAGTCCTGCCAGCTGATCCAGCGGTACGGGAAGTCCGGGTAGACGTCGGGCATGCGGGCGTACGACTGTGCACCGTCGCGGGTGAACGCGTTCGCCGTCTTCAGCACGTCGCCGGTCGGCACGGTGGCACCGTTGCCGAGCTGCTGCACGCCGGGAGCGGGCTGCGTGTGCTGCTTCAGCCGCAACGGCGTCAGCAGACCAGGGGCCGGCGTCGTGTCGGACGCCACGGCGTACAGCCCCCCGGCTCCGACGTGGGTGACGGGCCTGATGCTCGTCGAGGCGTCGACGACGAGCGTGTTGCCCGCCGCTTCTGCGGGTGCCGCCGGTGCGACGAGCGCCGCGAGGACCGCCGTCGCCGCCAGCAGTCCCGTCGTGATCTTCGTTCGGTTCACAGAGAAGCTCCTTTGCTTTCTTCGAGGGATGGAACCGGGTCGCACCGCCCTCACGGGCGGGACGTCAGGAGGCGCGGGTCAGCCCTCGACCCGGGCGACGGGCAGCCAGACCCTCATGGTCGACGGCCCGCGGTTCGCCCAGGTGGCGTAGGGCACGAGGGCGACCGCGCCGAGCGGGCCGGTCGCGTCGCCGGGTTCGCCGTACGGCCAGTCGGCGGTGGCCGCGGCCAGACGTGACACCTCGACCGTGGCACCCCGCTCGGTGGTAACCGGTTCGACCGAGGTGTCGACGACCACGTCGTTGACGTCGCCGTCGGGCAGGTCGGTCGACTCGAGCGCCAGCACGAACGGGCCGCGCTGAACGGCGACCTGGCCGCGCACCGCGTCGATCCGAGGGTCGGGCAGGCTCCACCGGGCCTGCATCGGCAGGTCGACCGTGACGACGTCGCCCGCCGCGAACCGGCCCCGGACGGTCGTCGAGCGTCCCTCCCGCACGGACGGTGCCTGGCCGGGCGCCTCGATGCGTGCCGAGCCCGCCCACGAGGGAATGCGCAGGTCGAGGTCGACCTCGCGTCGCGTGTCGTCGCGCCAGGTGATGCGGACCGCGCCGTCGTAGGGGTAGTCGCTGCGCACCGACAGGGCGATCGGCGTGCCGTCGGAAAGGGTGGTGTCGACGTCGAACTCGCCGTACTGGTGCACCTGCAGCCCGGCCGGCGTCTTGGTCGCGAAGGTCGACTCCACGCTCGCGAGCGTGCGGGCGACGTTCGTCGGGCAGCACGAGACCTCGAACCAGGGCGCCCGGAGGCTCGACAGGGCGCGGGCGTTCAGCTCGTCCTCGTCGGGGGCGACGCCGTCGGTGCGCTGGTGCAACGTGTTCGTGTAGAAGAAGGCACGCCCGTCCTCGCGGGGCGAGGCCATCACGTTGTTGAACAGCGTGCGTTCGATCAGGTCCGCGTAGCGCGGGTCGCCGTCCTGCAGCAGCAGGCGCCACGACAGCATGTTCGACGCGATGCCGGCGCAGGTCTCCGAGTAGGCGCGATCCGGCGGAAGCTCGAAGTCGGCACCGTACGCCTCGTCCTGGTGGTGCGAGCCCATCCCGCCGGTGACGTATGTGCGGCGCGCGACGGTCGCCTCCCACTGCCGCCGGACGGCGTCGGCGAGTTCGTCGTCGCCGGTCTCGACGGCCACGTCGAGGGCCCCGGCCGCCAGGTACAACGCCCGCACCGCGTGCCCGCGCAGCACCTCGGCCTCCCGCACCGGTACGTCGTCCTGAAAGTACTCCTGGCCGTACTCGATCGGCGCCAGCAGGCCGCGGCCGCGGCGCTCGACGAAGAGGCGCGCGAGCTCGACGTAGCGGGGCTCGTCGAGGGCGCGGCCGAACTCGACGAGTGCGACCTCGATCTCGGGGTGCCCGCAGACCGCCACCCGCCCGTCGGGCCCGAACTCGACCCAGAGGTGGTCGGCCAGGCGGCGGGCGACGTCGACCAGGGCGCTCTCGATGCCGGTCCTCTCGGCCGCGACGGCCGCCTGGACGAGGTGGCCGAAGCTGTAGAGCTCGTGGCCCCATTCGAGGTTCGAGTAGCGGGCGGGCTGCCAGGGACGACCGAAGCTGGTGTGCAGGTAGCCGTCGTCGTCCTGCGCCGAAGCGACCCGGTACACCAGCTGGTCGTAGCGCGACGAGAGGTCGGCGTCGTGCGATCGGCCGAGCTCCCACGCCATGCCCTCGAGCAGCTTGTAGACCTCGCTGTCGACGAACTCGATGCCGGCGTGCACCCAGCCGGCCTGATGGGACGCGGCCCGGTCGAAGTTGCCCGTCCAGCCGATGCGCTCCATCCAGTCCTCGCAGTGGCGCAGCACGACGTCGGCGTTCAGGCGTTGCTTGTCGGCCCAGTACCCGCCGGTCAGGCGGATCTCGGACGAGTCGAGCGGGGTCAGGGTCGACCGGCCGGGCCGGACCGGGCCCGAGAACGGTGCGGTCGAGGTGTGGATGGTGGTCACGGGCGTGCTCCTCGCGGGATGTGTGGTGGTCATGTCGGTTCGGTCCTGTCGGCCAGGCGCTGTCGGCTCGGGGAGGCCGGCTCAGTCCTTGACGGCACCGGCGGTGACGCCGGCGGCGACGTACCGCTGGGCGACGACGAGCAGGACGGTGGCGGGGATCGACGCGACCACGGCGGTCGCCATGATCGAGTTCCACTCCTGGTTGTTGTTGCCGATGTAGCGGTAGATGCCGAGGGTGATGGTCTGGGCCGAGCCGCCGCTGTTGAGCGTCGACGAGAAGACGAAGTCCGACCAGGCCCACAAGAACGCGAACAGCCCGACGGTGACGGCCGAGTTGCGGCTGACCGGAAGCACCACCGAGACGAAGGTCCGCCACGAGCCGGCCCCGTCGAGCTTCGCGGCGCTCAGCAACTCGTCGGGGATGCCGCTCATGAACGCGGTGAAGATCAGCACGCCGAACGGCACCGCGAGCGTCGAGTCGGCGATCACGAGACCCCACCACTCGTTGAGGATGCCGAGGTTGAGGTAGATCGCGTAGAAGCCCATCGCCATGATCACCTGGGGGATCATCTGCGCGACCAGCAGGACGAAGCTGAGCGCGCCTCCCCCCTTGGGCCGCAGCTTGGCGAGCGAGTACGCGGCCGGTGCCGACAGGGCGACCGTCACGACGACGGTGCCGAGCCCGACCAGCAGGCTCGTGCCGAGGTAGGGCAGCTGCTCGGACACGACGGCCGCGTAGCCGTCGAGCGTCGGATTCGTCGGGAACCACGACGGCGGGCTCTGCCGCATCTGCGCCGTCGGCGTCAGCGAGACGTTGATCATCCAGTAGATGGGGAACAACATGATCGCCGTGAAGACGACGCCGAGGACGGTCGTGGCCAGGCTGCGCCGGCCGGCCCGCCGCGAGGAGGCGCGGCGCACGTCCGATCGCGGGGCGGGGGTCCGGGTGATGACGCTCATGACCGACTCTGCTTCCTCTGCACGCGCAGGTAGACGAATCCGCAGATCAGGGCCATCACGATCAGCAGGTTGCCGACGGCGGCCGCGGGGCCGAAGGTCGGGAGGGTCGAGCCGAAGCCCAGCTGGTACGACCAGATGGCGAAGGTGGTCGAGGCGTCGCCCGGGCCGCCCCGGGTCATGATCCAGATGATGTCGAAGACCTTCAGCGTGTAGACGAGGCCGAGCAGGATGGTGATGGCCGACACCGGGCGCAGCAGCGGGAACGTGATGCGCCAGAACTTCTGCCAGGCGTTCGCGCCGTCGAGCGCCGCCGCTTCGTAGAGGTCACCCGAGATGTTCTGCAGGCCGCTGTAGAGGATGACCAGGTTGAACGGGATGCCGATCCAGATGTTGGCGACGATCACGCTCGTCAACGCCCACTGCGGAGAGGTGAGCCAGTTGACCTGGCTGCCGCCGAAGGTCTCGATCACCGAGTTGACGACGCCGCTCTCGCTGTTGAGCATCCAGGACCAGGTCGACGCGCTGACGATCAACGGCAGCAGCCACGGCACGAGGAACAACGCGCGCAACGTCGACGACAGCGGGAACCTCTGGAAGAAGAAGACCGCGAGTGCCATGCCGATCGAGAACTGGAACGCGATCGAGACGCCCGTGAACAGCAGCGTGTTGACGAGGGCCGGGCCGAACGTCGGGCTGGCGAAGACGTCGGTGAAGTTCTCGAACCCGATGAACGGTGCCGTGCCGTCGATGAACGACCGCACGGTGTAGTCGCGGACCGACAGGTCGACGTTGCGGATCAACGGGTAGGCGTAGAAGACCGCGAGGTAGAGGACGACCGGGGCGATGAAGGCCCAGGCGGTCAGCTGGCCCGCGTCGGGGCGACGGCGACGCCTCGGGCGGCCGGGGCCGGCGGGCGGGACGTGCGTCCCGCCCGACCGTCCGTCGGGCACGGCCTCACGACGTTCGAGGATGTCGGTGCTCATGGTCGCTCGTCCCGGGCGGTCACTTCGTGGCCGACTCGGCGGCCTGCTGGGCCTCGTCGAGGGCGTCCTGGGCCGACGACGACCCGCTGAGGCTGTTCTGGACGGCCTTCCAGAGCTGCTCCGAGATCTTCGGGTACTCGGTGCCGAGGTCGTCGCTCGTGCGCCCCTTGGCATCGCCGACGGCGGTGACCCACGGTTCGAGGTCGGGGTCGGCCTGCACCTGCTGCTCCTGCGCGTCCTTCGTCGGCGCGACGTACGACAGGGTCGTGTCGGTGGCCACGAGGTTGTCGGTGCTCGTCAGGCACGCACGGATCTTCTCGCTGACGTCGTACCGGGCGTCGTCGCTCTGGACGGGGACCGTCAGGAACTCACCGCCCGTGGGGGCCGGTGCCGCGCCTCCGTCCTTCGCGGGGATCGAGATGATGCCGTAGTCGATGCCCGAGTCCTTGACGCCGGCCAGTTGCCAGGTGCCGTTCTCGCCGAAGGCGTACTCCCCCGTGAGGAACTCCTGCCAGCTCGTGGTCTGCGTGTTGCCGATGACCGAGTTCGGGGCGTAGCCGTCCTCGACCCACCCGGTCCAGAGGTCGAGCGCCGACACGGCGTCGTCGGACGAGAGGTCGGTCAGCTCGGCACCGGACCCCCAGTACCAAGGCAAGAACTGGAAGCTTCCTTCTTCTGTGCCGATGGCCGAGAAGGTGATGCCCTTCCCGCCGGAGGCCGAGACCTTCTCGAGGGCCGAGGTCAGGGTGTTCCAGTCGGTGATCGACGCGGGGTCGACGCCCGCCGCGTCGAGGACGGTCTTGTTGTAGTACAGCGCGAGGGTGTTGGCGCCGATGGGCACCCCGTACGTCGCACCGTCGACCTGTCCGGCCGCGAGGATGTTCTGCTCGATGTCCGAGGTGTCGGCACCGGTCTCGTCGGTGTCGGTCAGCAGGCCCGCCTCGGCCAGCGTCGAGACGACGGGGTTGTCGACGAGCAGCAGGTCGGGCGAGTTGCCCTGCTGGCCGGCGAGGAGGGCCTTGCTCGTCAGGTCGGAGGTGTCGTAGCCGGTGCGTTCGACGGTGACGCCGGCCTCGGTGCCACAGGCCTGCACCAGCTTCGCCCAGTCTGACGAGTCGTCGAACTGCGGGTACGGGTCCCAGAAGGTGTACGTCCCCGACGCGGCCGAGCTGCTGCCGCCCGACGAGCCACCGGCACACCCGGTCAGGGCGAGCGACACGGCGGCCAGACCCACGACGGCGACGGCCGTCTTCTTGCTGCGGATGAACGAGATCACAGGAATTCCTCTCTGAATGCTGCGGGTTCCTCGTTCGGAGAGCGCCGCGCGGTGCAGGGGATGCCGGTGCGCGACCGTCTCGTCGTCGAGAAGTTGTAACCGAAACCGGTTTCGGGTCGAAAGCTACATTTGGCACAGTTGCTTGTCAACACGTTCGTGAACTATTTTCGCTACATGGGTACGAGCAGCGGTGGTCGAGGGACGGGGGCGCCCGTCACGCTCGCGGACGTGGCCCGGGCCGCCGGCGTCTCGGTGGCGACCGCGTCGAAGGCCCTCAACGGGCGGGCCCAGGTACGCGAGAGCACGCGCGTCAAGGTGCGAGAGGCCGCCGCCGCCCTGTCGTTCACCCCGAACTTCTTCGCCCAGGCCCTCAACTCCCAGCGCACCGGCACGATCGGCATGGTCACGAGCGACCTCGACAACCGTTTCGTCCTGCCCGTGCTGCTCGGCGCCGAGGACGCCTTCGGCTCGGGGTCGCTCTCGGTGCTGCTGGCCGACGCCCGCGACGACGCCCTGCGCGAGCAGTTGCACCTGCAGAACCTGCTCACCCGACGCGTCGACGGGCTCCTGATCGTGGGCCGCACCACCAACCCCCGCCCCCCGGCTCCCGTCCTCGCCGACGTGCCGGTGGTCTACGTCTACGCGCCGTCGACCGACCCGACCGACGCGTCCTTCACCCCCGACAACGTGCAGGCCGGCCGTCTCGCCGCCGAGCACCTCATCGCCAAGGGTCGGCGGCGCATCGCGCTCGTGAACGGCGAGTCGTCTTACGCCGCCTCACGCGACCGGGCGGCGGGGGTGCTGGCCGCCACGCAGGCCGCCGGGCTCGAGCTCGTCGGCGGTGCCTCGTTGTACGGGCAGTGGGGCGAGGCCTGGGGGCGGGACTGCGCGCGCCTCCTCGTCCGGGGCGACGAGACCGTCGACGCGATCGTCGCGGGCAGCGACCACATCGCCCGCGGCGTGCTCGACGCGCTGCGCGACGAGGGCCGGTCGGTGCCGGGCGACGTCGCCGTCATCGGCTTCGACAACTGGGACGTCCTCGTCCGCGAGTCACGCCCGACGCTGACCAGCGTGGACATGAACCTCGAACAGCTCGGCCGGGCGGCCGCCCAGCACCTGGTCGACGCGATCGGGGGCTCGACCTCGGCGGGCGTGACCTACGGAGCCGTGCGCGTGCACGAACGCGAGTCGACCGGCTGACGCGCGGCGCGCCTCCTGCTCTGGCCCTCCGCGCCGGCCCGGTGGCCTCCCTGCCGGCCTGATGCCGCCCCCTGCCGGCCCGCAGCGCGACGAAGAACCCGGTTCCGAACGATGCACCCAGAAGCAACGGGGTGCATGGTTCGGAACCGGGTGCGAGGCGGCAGGAGGCGCGGGTGGGCGACCGGCGGAGGGCGGGCCGGCCACCCGAGGAGGCACGGGTCGGCGACTCGGGACGCCCCGCGTACGTCAGTACTTCGCGGACTGCCCGCCGTCGATCGGCACGACCGCCGCGTTGACGTAGGTGGCGTCGTCCGACAGCAGGAAGGCGACGACCGAGGCGATCTCGTCGGCCTTGCCGTAGCGCTTGGTCGGGTTGATCTGGATGAACTGCTCGGCGGCCTTCTCGGGGTTCTCGGCGTCGATCTGACGCATCGAGGCCTCGACCATGGGCGTCCAGATGGCGCCGGGGGCGATCGCGTTGACGCGGATGCCGAACTCGCCGTACTCGACGGCCGAGTTGCGGGTGAGGCCGACGACGCCGTGCTTGGCCGCGGCGTAGCCCGACTGGTTGCCGACGCCGCGGATGCCGCCGACGCTCGCCGTGTTGACCACGGCCCCGCCGTCGCCCTGCGAACGCATGACGCCGAGCACCTTCTCGAGGCCGAGGAACACCCCGCGCAGGTTGATCGAGACGACCTTGTCGAACTCGTCGGCGCCGAACCGCTCGGTGAGGTTCTGCTTGCCCTCGATGCCGGCGTTGTTGAAGAACGCGTCGATGCGCCCGAAGCGTTCGACCGTCGCCGACACGTAGCGGGCGACGTCGTCCTCGCTCGACACGTCGGCGACGACGGTCAGCACCTCGGCACCGGGGACGGCCTCGAGCACGGCGGCCTGCGAGTCGGCGAGGCCCTTCTCCGAGACGTCGACGAGCGCGAGCTTCGCGCCCTCGCTCGCGACGCGGACGGCGGCGGCCCGGCCGAGGCCCGACCCTCCGCCGGTGATGAGGACGACCTTGTCGGTGAAACGCTCCATGGGACGGGCTCCGGTTCTCTCGTTCGGTGGGCCCGACGCGGCGCCGGGCCAGTCGCCGCGCGACCGTGCGCGACTCGCCGTAAGGCTACACATGTCGCCTTACTGCCCCCTGACCGCGGCGGCCGCCCGACGCCTCCCGCCCGCCGCGCCGCGAAGAACCCCGTTCCGTGCGAGGAACCACGAACCTTCGTGGTTCATCGCACGGAACGGGGTTCGCGGGCAGAGGAGGCGCGGGTCGGCAGCCCGGGAGGCGCGGGTCAGCTCCCGGTGCGCGTCGCGATCTCGACGCCGACGATGCGCTCGTCGGCGATCGTCACGGGGTACACGTCGCCCGTGAAGCGCACCGCCGCCTCGGTCTCGCGTTCGGCGCAGGAGCCGCCGACCCAGAGCTCGACGTCCCCGGGCTCGACGACCCGTCGGTGCTGCCGATCGGTGAGTGCCAGACGGGTGGTGGGGACGCGGAAGACGACCCGCGCCTCCTGACCGGGTTCGAGCGCGACGCGCGCGTAGCCGAGCAGTTGCGCGACGGGCCGGGTGACCGAGCCCACGACGTCGTGCGCGTACAGCTGCACGAGGTCGGTGCCGGGGCGGTCGCCCGTGTTGGCGACCGTCACCGACGCGACGAACGAGCCGCCCGTGGGCACCTCGGCCGAGTCGACGACCAGGTCGGAGCGTCGCCACGAGGTGTACGACAGCCCGTGACCGAACGGCAGCACGGGCGTGCTGTCGGCGCTCGTCACCTCGGACGGTCCACCGAGCACCGGGTGCAGGTAGGAGAACGGCTGCGCGCCGGCCGACCTCGGCAGCGACACGGGCAGGTGCCCGGACGGCTCGACGCTGCCGGTCAGGACGCCGGCGACGGCGGCGCCGCCCTCCTCCCCCGGGAAGAACGCCTGGACGACGGCGGCGGGCGCCCCCGCACCCGACACCGCCCAGCCGATGGCGTACGGCCGGCCCGAGAGCACGACCATGACGGTCGGCGTGCCGGTGGCGACGACGGCCTCGACGAGCTCGCGCTGCACCCCGGGCAGCTCGAGGCTCTCGACGTCGTTTCCCTCACCGACGGTGCCACGTCCGAACAGGCCGGCCCGGTCGCCGACGACCACGACGGCGACCTCGGCCCCGCGCGCGGCGTCGACCGCGGCGGCGATCCGTGACCGGTCGTCGCCTTCGACGTCGCAGCCGGCCTCGACCACGACGTCGGCCGCGGACAGCTCGCTGCGCAGGGACCCGGCGACGGTCGGCAGCTCGATGCCGAGCGGCACGCCCGGGTGGTGCGCCAGCACGTGGTTGACGAACGAGTAGCAGCCCATCAGGGCCTCGGCGCTGTCGCCGTTCGGCCCGATCACCGCGACCGCGGCCGGGCCGGCACCAGCACCGGCACCGGCACCGGCACCGGCACCGGCACCAGCCGCACCAGCACCGGCACCAGCACCGGCGGCCCCACGAACCAGCGGCAGCACCCCGTCGTTCGTCAGCACGACGACCGACTCGTCGGCCAGCCGTCGCGCGACGGCCCGGTGCTCGGCCGAGTCGAGGTCGATCGAGGTCGGCGGCGGCGTCTCGAACGTCTCGTCGAGCAGCCCGAGCTCCTCCTTCTCGGCGAGCACGCGGAGGACCGCCCGGTCGACCAGCGCCTCGTCCACCTCGCCGCGGCGCACCCGCTCGGCCAGGGGCGCGAGATAGGCGTCACCGGTGGGCAGCTCGACGTCGATGCCGGCCTCGAGGGCCAGTGCCGCGGCCTCGCCCCGGTCGGCGGCGACGGCGTGCATCACCTGCAGGAACGCCACCGAGAAGTAGTCCGACACGACCACGCCGTCGAACCCCCACCGTCGGCGCAGCACCTCGGTCAGGTACGACGGCGTCCCGGCGACCGGCACCCCGTCGATCTCGGCGTACGAGTTCATCACCGAGCGCACCCCGCCGTCGAGCACGGCCATCTCGAACGGCGGCAGCAGGACGTCCTCGACGAACCGCGGTCCGACCTGTGCCGGCGCGTGGTTGCGCCCCGCCGCCGAGGTCGAGTAGCCCACGAAGTGCTTGAGCGTCGCGTGCACGCCGGCCGCCTGCAGCCCCTTCACGTAGGCGGTGCCGATGGTGCCGACGACGTAGGGGTCCTCGGCGATGCACTCGTCGACCCGACCCCACCGGGTGTCACGGATGACGTCGAGCACGGGCGCGAGACCTTGGTGCACGCCGAGGTCGCGCATGGACCCGCCGATCAGCCGGGCCATCTCCTCGACCAGCTCGGGGTCGAACGAGGCCCCCCAGGCGAGCGGCGTGGGGAACGTCGCGGCCTGCCAGGCGGCGAGGCCGGTCAGGCACTCCTCGTGCACCAGCGCGGGGATGCCCAGTCGGGTCTCGTCCCGCAGGCGGCGCTGTTCGCGCCACAACCAGGAGGCGCGCTCGACGGGGTCCACCGGTCTGGTCCCGTAGACCCGCGTCAGGTGCCCGAGCCCGTGCCGGGTCGCCTCGACGTAGTCGCCCGACGTCGCCATCTCGCCCTGCATCGGGGCCACGTTCTCGGCCCCCTGGTCGACCCACCACCCGACCAGCTGGGCGAGCTTCTCGTCGAGGGTCATCTCGTTCAACAGCGACGCCACCCGGTCGGAGGCGCGGGGTTCGCCGACCGTGAGGGCCTGCGGTCGGTGAGCGGTGTCGGTCATGTCGGCTCGCGCCTCCTGGTCTGTGACGGTGTCGGTGGCGGTCATCCCTTGACCGCCCCGGTGAGCCCACCGACGATGCGGCGTTCGAAGAGGCTGAAGAAGATCAACGCGGGCAGCATCGAGAGCGCCGTGAAGGCGAGCACCCGTGCCGTGTCGACCGAGTACTGCGACGAGAACGCCTGCACGCCGAGCGGCAGGGTGAACGTCGACGGGTCGTTGAGGATGAACAGCGGCAGCAGGTACGAGTTCCAGGCGCCGATGAAGGCGAGGATGCCCACCGTGATGACGCCGGGCAGCGACAGCCGCACCACCATGCGGAAGAAGAAGCCGAGGCGGCTGCAGCCGTCGATGAACGCGGCCTCCTCGATCTCGTCGGGGATCGCGCGGAGGAACGGCACGAGGATGATGATCGTCGTCGGCAGGGCGAAGGCGATCTGCGGCAGGATCACGCCGGCCAACGAGTTCGTCAGGCCCAGGTCGCGGATGACGAGGTACAGCGGGGTGATCGCGACGGTCATCGGGAACATGAGGCCTGCCGCGAAGAGCGCGTAGAGCACCCCGCGACCGGCGAAGCGGTACCGGGCCAGCACGTAGCTGGCGGCCAGGCCGAGCGCGACCGTGCCGATCGTGGTCGCCCCGGCCGAGATCAGCGAGTTGCCGACCTGTCGCCAGAACGTGCCGCCGGTCAGCACGTCGAGGTAGTTGCCGATCTGCCACGGGCTCGGGAACCCGGACGGGTCGGTCGTGATCTGCGCGTTGGTGCGGAAGCCGCCGATCACGATGAACGCGACGGGCGCGAGCATCGCCACGATGACGACCGCCGCGACCACGTACGCGACGCCGCGTCCGGGGTCGGCGATGCCGCGCCTCCTGCGGGTCGGCGGTCGGTCGCCGGTGGCGGCGGGCCCGCGGCCCCGAGGAGGCGCGGTGAGGGTCGAGGCGGTCATCGTTCTTCTCCTGCGGTGGTCGCCGAGGTCGTGACGGCCCCGGCCGTGTCGCGTCGCAGCACGAAGCGCTGGTAGACGAGGGCGACGACGAGCGAGATGAGGAACAGCACGACCGCGACGGCGTTGCCGTAGCCGTAGCTGCCCGAGGTGCGGCCGTTCGCGACCATGTAGGTCGCCATGGTCGAGGTGCCGGCGGTCGCCGCGATGTACTGACCCCAGATGATGTAGACGAGGTCGAAGAGCTGCAGCGAGCCGATGATCGACAGGAACGCCCAGATGCGCAGCGTCGGTCCGAGCAGCGGCAGCGTGATGCGGCGCTGGATCTGCCACCAGCTCGCGCCGTCGATGGCCGCGGCCTCGCTGAGCTCCTCGGGCACGCCCTGGAGCCCGGCGAGGAAGAGGATGACGGCGAAGCCGACGTACTTCCAGGTGATGATCACCAGCAGCGTCCAGATGGCGATGCTGGGATCGGCGAGCCAGTCGGTGGCGAACGAGCCGAGGCCGACCTTGGTGAGCAGGTCGTTGACGGCGCCGCTGCCCTGGAGCATGAGGCTCCAGCCCGTGCCGACGACGACCTCGCTGATGACGTAGGGCACGAAGATCAACACGCGGATGAGCGACTGACCGCGCAGCTTGCGGTTGAGCAGCAACGCGAGGCCGATGGCGACCGGGCCCTGCAGCACGAGCGAGAGCACGACGATCGTGGCGTTGTGCCGCAACGCGTCGAGGAAGGTCGGGTCCTGGAAGATCGTCACGTAGTTGCGGAACCCGACGAAGTCGGTCGGCGGGCCGAAGCCGGACCAGCTGAAGAAGCCGTAGTAGGCGGCCATCACGATCGGGAAGACCACGAACGCCAGGAACACCACGAGGGCGGGGCCGACGAGCAGGGCGATCTCGAGGCCGCGGGCGCCACGCCCCTTCCGGGACACGGCCCGGGAGGCCACCGGGGGCGAGACAAGTGCCTCGCCCCCGGCGGTGGCGTGAGGCCGCGATGGTGCGGCGGGCCGCACGGAGGGTTCGCGGAGGCTCACGATCCGACCTCTACGCCTTCTTGGCGGCGGCGTCGACGGCGTCGACGAACTGCTGCGGCGTGCCGTCGCCCGAGAGCAGGTCGACCACGGCGACGTTCATCGCGTTGCCGACGTTCAGGCCGTAGACGGTGTCGAGCCACTGCGAGACGAACGGGGCGTCGTTGTAGGCGCTGAGCACGTCCTGCAGGTAGGGCTCGGTGACGGCCTGCTGGGCGACCGTGTTGACCGGAGGCGCGTTGAAGGCCTTGTAGTACGCCTCCTGCACGTCGGGGGTCGCCAGGTAGTTCAGGAAGTCCACGCACGAGTCGGGAGCACCGGCCGAGCAGGAGTACCCGTCGACGCCGCCCATGATGGCGCCGGCCTCGCCGTCACCACCGTCGACGGCGGGGAAGGGGAACCAGCCCAGGTCGGCCAGCGGCTTCTGGTCGGGCGTGAGCGAGGCGATGACGCCCGGGTCCCACGCACCCATCAGTTCCATGCCGGCCTGGTGGTTGGCGACGAGGCCGGCCGAGCTGCCGGCGCCCTGCTGGGCCGCCGTGGTGAGGAAGCCGTCGTTGAAGGGCTCGGTGTCGCGGAAGTCGGCGAGGTCCTCGGCCGCCTTGACCCAGCAGTCGTCGCTGAAGTCACGGTCGGTCGCGGCCTTCTCGAGCACGTCCGAGCTGCACGAGCGCAGGGCGAAGAAGAAGTACCAGTGCGCGGCGGGCCACGCGTCCTTGCCGCCGAGCGCGACGGGCGAGACACCCGAGCCCTTGAGGGCGGTGACGGCCTGGTCGAGCTCGTCCATCGTCTTCGGGGCCTCGGTGATGCCGGCCGCGTCGAAGAGGTCCTGGCTGTACCAGAAGCCCCCGGGGAGGACGGCGACGGGCATCGAGTAGACCTTGCCGTCGACCGAGCCCGACCCGAAGGTGCCCTCGCTGATGTCCTTCTTCGCCTCGTCCGAGATGACGTCGGTGAGGTCCTTGACCTGTCCGGCCGAGACCATCGCCTGGAGCTTGCCGCCGCCGCGCTGCAGGAACACGTCGGGGGCGTCGCCCGAGTTGAGGGCGGTCTGCAGCTTGCTGTCGAAGTCCTCGTTCTGGACGGTCTGGACGTCGATCTTCACGTCCGGGTTGGCCTTCTCGAAGTCGGCCGCGGTCGCCGTCCAGAAGTCCTGGCCGGGGCCGGTCGTCGAGTTCTGCCAGAGGGTGAGCGTGCCGTCGTCCGACCCGCTTCCTCCCCCGGTGCTGCAGCCGGTCAGCAGTCCCGCTCCGATCAGCAGGGCCGCCGACCCGGCCAGGAGCCGTCGAGATGTGGTCATGGTTCCACCTTTTCCTCTTCGTTGAGCGGCCGTGGTCGGCCGAGCGTGCCGTGCTCCGATGCGCGGCATGGCCTCAGTGTCGAAAACGTCCGGACGGGTGTCAAACGTTTTCGAAAACCATTTCCGTCGGGCTAGGCTGCCGACGTGATGACGGCACGGGTGACGATCCACGACGTGGCACGGGCGGCCGGGGTGTCGGTCGCGACGGTGTCGAAGGCGGTCAACGGCCGCTACGGCGTCTCGGCCCAGGCGATCGAGCGCGTCATGGCGGCGGTGGACGAGCTCGGCTACGAGTCGAGCCTCGTGGCCAGCAGCATGCGGGCCCGCCGCACCGGGGTGATCGGCGTGCTCGTGGCCGACTTCGAGCCGTTCAGCTCGGAGGTCCTCAAGGGCGTCGGGGCGGCCGTCCGGTCGCGGGGCGCCGAGTACGACCTGCTGGCCTACAGCGGAGCGCACCGCGGCGAGAACACCGGCTGGGAGCGTCGCTCGCTCAGCCGGCTGAGCGGCACGCTGATCGACGGGGCGATCCTCGTCACGCCGTCCGTGCTGACGACGGCCGCGAGCATCCCCGTGGTGGCCGTCGACCCGCACACCGGGCGCACCGACCTGCCGTCGGTCGAGGCCGACAGCCGCGGCGGGGCGTTGCTCGCCGTCGAGCACCTGCTCGGCCTGGGCCACCGGCGGATCGGATTCCTGGCCGGGCGCCCCGACCTGCGCTCGGCGTCGTTGCGCGAGGCGGGCTACGTGCAGGCGCTGCGGGCGGCCGGCGTCACCCGCGACCCGGCACTGACCCGCAACGGCGACTTCGAGTTGACGGCCTCTCGCCAGGCGGCCCGCTCGCTGCTGACCAGCCCCGACCGGCCGACGGCCGTCTTCGCCGCCAACGACCTCTCGGCCATCGCCCTGCTGCGCACCGCGCTCGACCTCGGCCTGCGGGTGCCCGACGACCTCAGCATCGTCGGGTTCGACGACATCCCCGAGGCCTCGCGGGAGTCGCCTCCGTTGACCACCGTGCAGCAGCCCATGCAGCGGCTCGGCAGCGCGGCCGCAGGCATGCTCTTCACGATGCTCGAGGGCGGCGAGCCGGCCGCCCCCGAGGTGCAGCTGCCGACGCGGCTCGTGGTGCGCGGCACGACGGGGCCGCCGCGCGGGTGACCGCCTGCGACTGCGATCTCCTGTTCACACTTCCGTACGTCGAGGCGTACCCTTGTGTGCATGCCAGAGCAAAGTGTCGCCGACTACGCCGCCAAGAACGGTCTGTCGGTCCGCCGCGTCCAAGCGCAGGCGGCATGCGGCGCCCTACCCGCACGGCGGGTCGCGGGGCGTTGGTTGATCGACGAGTCACTCGAACACAGGGCCGTCGCCCGGCGCCCTCTCGGCGTCCGCATGCAGAAGGCCCTGTCCGCACGACTGGACGGTCTCGACGACGGATTGACGCCCACCGAGAGGCTGCGCCTCGCGAGGCATCTCGACGAATTGAGGTCTGACGCGGACCCCGCCGATCTCATCTGGGCATGGTTCCGACCCCGGCGGCCCCTCAGACTCGACGGACTGCCGAGCGATGTCGCCGACCTCCCCGCGGACGGCCGCGTCGTCCCCTCCGGGTTCAGCGACCCCCGTGCCGGGATCGCAGCCGCCGGGATGCTCGAGGCCCACGTCGGCGCCCATGACCTCGATGCCGTGCTCGACGACTTCATCCTCGAACCCTCCGACCGGCCAACCGTCCTGTTGCACGTCGACGACGTCCGCCCGAGTGATCCGGTGCCGTTGGCGGTCCTGCTCGTGGACCTCGCACAGAGCCCCGGGCCACGCGAGCGGGCCCAGGTCGGCCGTCTCGTCGCCGAGCACCTGGCATGACGATCGTCGCCCCCGTCATGACACCGACCCAGGCAGCCGCGTGGCATGCCCTCTTCGCCGTCCACCAGCGGCTGCCGACCGGTTGGTGCCTCGTGGGTGGTCAGATGGTCCATTCGTTGTGCTGGGAGCACGGGATCACCTCGTCTCGCCCCACCGAGGACGCAGACGCGGCGTTGGACGTCCGGGCACATCCCCGGATGCTCTACGACTTCACCAGCAGCCTCGCGGACCTCGGCTACGGGCCGGACGGTGAGTCGTGGACCGGCCACCACCATCGATGGGTGAACGGCCGAGCGCAGATCGACGTCCTGATCCCGCGCTTCCTCGGCGTACGAGCGGATTCCCGACGAGGTGCCTCGGGCGGAACGACGATCGCTTCCGCGGGCGCACAAGGGGCCTTGAATCGGGCAGAGCCCATCCAGGTCGAGGTCGCCGGTGTCGTCGGAACGGTTCTCAGACCGACGTTGCAAGGCGCCCTGTTCGCGAAGGCGGCAGCTCTCGTCAACGATGACCCGAACCCCGACCGCCATCTCCTCGACATCGCCTTGCTCGGCACGGCCGTGGGCAGGACCGTCCGCCTAGGCAAGGGCGCGACGGCCGTCGAGAGGCGTCGCCTGCTCTCCGCGTTGGCACGGCTCGATCGCCGCCCGGCCCTGACGGCCGGACTCGAGCGCGGCCCGGGCGTGACTCGTCGAGTCCGGCTCGCTCTCGACCGGACCTGATCTCGACCCCCGCAGACCCCGGTGTCGCCCTTGACACCAGAGTCCGTGCCGGGAGTTCGGGCTCCCGACGATGCCAGCGGTTCGGGCCGCCGACGGCGTGCCGCGACGGGGTCGGTCGGGCACGGGGTGCCCAGGGGCACCCGGGCATGTCTTCGGAGCGGCACGCCTCCCCCGTTTGGGTGACATCGCGAGAAATGCGGAAACGCAGGAGGCGCGGGTCACGCGACCCGCGCCTCCTGCGTCCTCGAGGCCGTCAGGCCCGACCGATCAGGCCCAGAGGAACGGCACCACGAACGCCAGCAGCGTGACGACCGGTCCGATGACCACCATCGAGAGGCCCCATCGGGTCAGGTGGCGGTAGAGGCGCGGTCGGTCCTCCTCGACGCCCGAGGCGACGATGGTCGCACCGGTCGTGCCGAACGGAGCGCAGTCGACGAGCGAGGCGGAGATCGCCAGGGCGTAGATGAAGCCGGTCATCTCGAGTCCGCCGCCCGGGACGAGCAGGGGGACGGCGAGCGGGATGAGCGCACCCAGGATGCCGATGGTCGAGGCGAAGGCCGACACGAGACCGGCGATCACGCAGATGACGAACGCGGCGAGCAGCGGCGACGAGACCGAGCGGGCGACCTCGCCGAGCTGGTCGATGGCGCCGAGCCGCGTCAGGACGCCGACGTAGGTGATGATCCCCCCGAGCAGCAGGATGGTGTTCCAGTCGATGCGCGCCAGCGACGCACGGCCGACGTCGGGCTTGAGGAAGGCGAGGAAGACGGCGAGCGTCAGCGCGACCGCACCGAGGTTGAGGTCGACGTCGAGCAACGTGATCGTGAAGAAGCCGACGATCAGCACCGGGATGCTCACGAGCACGACGAGCTGGTACGCGCCGAGTCGGGTGGCGGTGGCCGGCTCGGTGAGGACGGCGGTGCCGCCCTGACCGTGCCCGGCACCGGTGACGGAGGTGCCGCCGGTGCCGCCGGTCCCGCCGGCTGCCACCGCGGCCCGGGCCACGCCCGCCGCCCGGGTTCGGGCGATCAGCTCTCGACCGCCGAACAGGAAGAACGCGACCAGCACGACGAGCGTGTTGACGCCGACCGAGAGGCCGAACATCAGACCCGGGTTGTACGGGATGCCCGAGGCCCGCGCCACGGTCATGACCGTGATGCCGTTGATGCTCGTCGGGGCGAGGGCACCGCCCACGATGGCCGAGCTCATGACGATGCCCATCATCGTCGAGTGGATCTTGTGCTTGTGCGCCAGGCTCATCGCGATCGGCACGATCGTGAAGGCGGCGTGCGACGTGCCGAGGCACGCGACGAGCGTGCCGATGACGAACATCGCCCAGGGGATGAGTGCGACGCGGTCGCCGATCAGACCGACCGAGCGGTCGACCAGCCAGTCGACGACGCCGGTCTCGCGGGCGATGCCGAACAGGTAGGTGATGCCGAGCAGGATCAGCAGGGCGTCGACCGGGAAGCCGCCGAGGACGTCGTCGAGGCTCTCGCCGACGACGAGCACGCCGACCAGGAGGGCGGCGACGAACGCCAGGGCGCCCATGTGCACGTTGCGGATCGCCGAGAGGGCGAAGACGGCGACGAGGACGATCAGCGCGACGAGCTCGACGCTCACGAGGTCGCCGCCGGGGTGGGTTCGGTCGGTTCGGGGGTGTAGGGCATCGTCGTCGATCTCCTGGTTCGGGGTGTCACGGGTCGGGAGGGGGGAAGGGGAAAGGCCGAGGAGGCGCGGGTCAGCGACCCAGCGCGAGCCCGGCCCGGTAGGCCGCCAGCGCCGCCTCGGGCACGTCGGCGAGGTCGTCCAGTCGCACGAGGTCGCCGGGGGCCACGTCGGCCACGAGCCGCGCGCCGCCGAGCAGGTAGTAGGGCGCGATCCCGTCGTCGTCGGGGTCGACGATGACGGGGGCGACACCGGCGATCTCGTGGTGGTGGCCCTCGACGCGGAAGGCGGTGCCGGCCGACAGCGCCTCGTCGGCACGGGCCGCGAGGATCGTGTGCTGCCGGGGCTCGGGCAGGCGCGACGTCCCGTCGACCGCGGCGACGATGCTCAGCGGGGTCTCGACGCCCATGAAGTGGTACGGCCAGTAGATGCAGGCGTGGCGGCCGTCGCGGCTGACGACGTGCCCCTTGCCGCGCAGCGTCTCCCAGGTGACGGGGTCGCCGGTGCGGACGATCACGAAGACGCCGCCGGCGAAGCTGGCCTCGCCCGGCAGGCGGAGCATCGAGAAGACGTCGACGACGCCGGTGCGGCCGAGCAGACCGCCGTCCTCGCGTGCCGTGTAGAGGTCTGCGAGCTCGTCCGGCCGGGCGACGGGGTAGTGCATGGCCTCGACGTCGGCGCGGGCGCCGGTGTAGAGCGAGACGACGTTCATCTCGCACGAGTCGGCGGCCGCTGCCCGTTTGAGACCGGCGACCGCCGAGGCACGCGCCTCGACCGTCGCCAGGGGGTCGTCGCCCAGGTCGAGCAGCGACGCCAGGGAGGGGGCGTGGACGGTCGTGCCGGCCTGGTCGACGACGCCCGTGGCCGGGTCGAACGCGAGGTCGTACTCGCCCGACTTGCCGAGGGCCACGACGTCGAAGCCGCACTCGAGCACCCAGGCCACGAGACGCAACAGGTTCGCGGGCTGGTCGCCGTCGCCGGGCAGGTACCGCAGACCGGCCGCACGGGCCTTGGCGCTCAGCGCCACGCCGGCGACGGACTCGACCTCCTTGCTGACCATGACGACGTGCACCCCGCGGTCGAGCGCGGTGTCCGCGTAGCCGTGCCCGGCCTCGATGCGACCGGTGGCCTCGACGAGGACGTCGACACCGTCCCAGTCGACGGCCGAGGCGTCGGCGATCACGGCGATCGAGCCGGCCGAGACCGCCTCGGCGGTCGCCGCCGCCGTAGACGGCGTCGCGACGGACGCGGCGGGCACCCCGAGCTCGTGGAGCATGGCCGTCACCCCGTCGACGTCGGGGTCGACGAGCTGCGTGGCCGTCAGGTCGGGCAGGCGGCGCAGCTGGTCGAGCAGCGTGCGGCCGTAGCCACCGTTCGCGCCGGTGAGGAGGACGCGGACCGGAGTCGCGCGAGACGTCGTCGAGTGGAGGATCACCGTTGTTCCCGTTCGTTCAAGAGGCCAGGAGCGGCCCGGGCGAGCATGGCAACTGTAGCGAGACTTATCAAATTGTCAAACATCGCACCAAATAGTCACATAGACTGTCTTCGCCCACCCGCCGAGACCGAGGCGCCGTGAGCCCGCCCGCCACCGAGAGGTCCTGCATGTTGATAGGTGCCGTCGCCGACGACTTCACCGGAGCCACCGATCTCGCCTCGGGCTTCCGCCGCCGTGGCCTCGAGACGGTGGTCGTCGTCGACCCCGCCGCCGTCGAACCGACGACGTACGCCGGCGTCGACGCGGTCGTGGTGGCCCTGAAGACCCGCACGGCCCCGGTCGACGAGGCCGTCGAGCAGTCGGCCGCCGCCCTGTCCTGGTTGGTCGAGGCCGGCGCCGGACGATTCGCCCTGAAGTACTGCTCGACCTTCGACTCGACCGACGAGGGCAACATCGGGCCCGTCCTCGACGCCTTCCGTGACCGGCTCGGGGTCGACCGGGCGATCGTCGTCCCCGCGTTCCCCGCGAACGGCCGCACCGTCCGCGACGGTCGCCTCTTCGTCGGCGACGACCTCCTCGAGGACTCGTCGATGCGTCACCACCCGTTGACGCCCATGACGCGCTCGCGGCTGCGCGATCTCCTGGCGCCCCAGACACCGACCCCCGTGACGGAGGTTCCCCTGGACGACGTCCGCGCCGGGGTCGACGCGCTCCGATCGACGCTCGACGACGCGCCGTCGGGCTACCTCGTCGTCGACGCCGTGGACGACTCCGACCTCGAGACGATCGGCCGGGCGACGGCACACCACCGCCTCCTCAGCGGCGGAGCGGGCCTGGCCCTCGGGGTCGGTGCCGCCGACGCCCCGCCACCCGCCCTGCCCGCCGAGTTCTCGCACGTGAGCGGGCGGCGCCTGGTCGTGTGCGGGTCGGCGTCCACCGCCACCCGCGGCCAGATCGCCCACGCGGCGGCCACCCACCCCACGCGCAAGGTCGACCTCGCGGCCGCCACGACCGACCCCGCGGCCGAGATCGCGGCTCTCGCCGACTGGGTGCGCGGTCTCGACGCCGACTCGGTCCCCGTCGTCTACTCGGTGGGCGATCCGTCCGACGTCGTGGCGGCGGGCCCCCGCGGCCCGTCGACCTCGACCCCGACCTCGACTCCGTCGGCCGCGTCCGTGGTCGAGTCCGTCCTGTCGACCCTCGTGCACGACCTCGTCGCCGACGGCACGGTCGGGCTGGTCGTCGTCGCCGGTGGCGAGACCAGCGGTGCCGTCGTGACGGCACTCGGGGCACCCGCCCTGATCGTCGGGCCACCGCTGGGCCCGGGCGTCTGCTGGAGTGCCGCGACGACGAGTGACGGCCGACCGGTCGCCCTCGTCCTGAAGAGCGGCAACTTCGGTGCCGCCGACCTGTTCTCGACCGCCTGGGAGGCCCTCTCGTGACCGCCACGACCACGAAGACCGCGACGACCGCGGCCGAACGACTCGTCGACGCCGGCCGCGCCCTCGTCGCCGCCGGCCTCAGCCCCGGCAGCTCGGGCAACGTCAGCGTCCGCGACGGCGACCGTCTGCTCATGACCGGCACCGGCACCATGCTGGGGTCGCTGACCGTCGACGACCTGTCGGTGCTCGCCCCCGACGGCACGCTGCTCGCGGGCCCGAAGCCGTCGAAGGAGGTCGCGCTGCACCGCGCGATGTACCTCAAGAACCCCGAGCACCGGGCCGTCGTGCACGTGCACTCCCCCTCCGCCGTCGCCCTGTCGTGCCTCGAGCCCTGGTCCGGGCACTGCGCCGTGCCGCCGCTCACGCCGTACTCACTCATGCGGGTCGGCCAGGTGCCGCTGCTGCCCTTCGTCGCCCCCGGCGACCCGGCCATGGGGTCGCTGGTCACCGACAGTCCGCTGCCGTTCCGCGCGGCCCTGCTGTCGAACCACGGCAGCGTCGTCAGCGGCGAGGACCTCGACCGGGCCGTCCTCGGTGCCGTCGAGGTCGAGGAGGCCTGCCGGATCGCGCTGCTGACCCAGGGCGCCGACCGCCGCCTCATCCCCGCCGACCAGGTGGCCGCCATCACGGCGGCGTCGGGCATGCCGTGGACGGGCCCCACGGCACTAGGCTGACCGACGCGAGAAAGGCCGACGTGTCCCCCACAGCCCCCCTCATCCCCGAGCAGCGGCGCGAGAGCATCGTCGAGCACCTGCAGCGCGAGCGCGTCCTCAGCTACCGGCAGCTGACCGACCTCCTCGGCGTCAGCCAGATGACGGTCCGACGAGATGTCGCGACCCTCGAGGACGAGGGTCGCGTCACGGCCACCCCCGGTGGCGCCAAGCTCACCCCTCGACTGCTGGTCGAGGCGAGCCGGGACGTCAAGCAGGACGTCGACGTCGCCCAGAAACGGTCCATCGCCCGCGCGGCCGCGGCGCTGGTGCGCGACCACATGACCGTCTACCTCGACGCCGGCACGACCGTGCAGGCCATGCGCGAGCACCTCGACGACCTCACCGGCCTGACGGTCGTCACCAACGACCTCGCGACCGTCCGGTCGTTCTTCGACCACCCCGACGTCGACCTCATCGTCGTCGGGGGCCGGGTCGACAGCGCGAACCAGTCGACGCTGGGGCGGCTGACCCGGTTGACGCTCACCGAGCTGTCGCTCGACCTCGCCTTCATCTCGTCGAGTTCGTGGGACCTCACGCACGGCGTCACGACGCCCGTCGAGGCCAAGGTCGAGGTCAAGCGAGCCGCGCTCGAGGTCGCCGAACGCTCGGTGCTCGTCGCGGACAGCTCGAAGTACGGTCGCTTCGGCAAGTACCGGGCCCTCCGCCTCGCCGAGCTCGACACGATCGTGACCGACGACCGCCTGGGCGACGAGGCGACGGCGGCCCTGGTCGACGCCGGTCTCGACCTCGTGGTCGCCGCCCCCTGATCAGCGTGGGACGACCGAGAACAAGAACTTCTTCTTCACCATCACCCAGAGCAACAGCACCGAGACCACGTGGACGACCGTGCCGACGATCACGTCCGAGCGGTCCAGCCCGGGGATCGACGCGACGGCGAGCACGAAGAAGACCTGCCAGATGAACACGTAGAGGCTGGCCTGCCCGAGGGGGACGTAGAACCAGCCGAGTGCCGCCGAGAGCGGCTTCCAGAACACGGTGAGGATCGCGTAGACGCAGACGACCACGAGCGCCACGTCGACCAGCCGGCCCCACTGCATGTCGACCCGCTGGTAGCCGGTCGCGTACAGCGTGTCGTACAGACCCGACGGGATCGGCCCCGGGCTGAAGCCGTAGGCGTGACCGGCCCAGATCAGCGCGAGGAACCCGGCGTAACCGACGACTCCCACGCCCACCAGGACCTTGCCGAGCCGGGTGGTCAGCGCCGCCACGATCTGCCGCCGGTACCAGCCGATCACGAGACCGTGGGTGAAGAGCACCTGCCAGGCGAAGAGCGGGAACACCGGCTCGAACTGCGACGGCAGGAGGTGGAAGTCCGGGAAGACCACACCGACGGCGTAGATCGCCCAGCTGAGCAGCAGGACGGCCCACCAGGCACGCCGCTTGATCGCCCACATCAGCGCCGGGATCGTCAGGCTCAGGACGACGAACAGGCCCATGATGTTGAACGGCCACGGCCCCATCTCGAGCAGCAGCAGTTGGCGCACCGCGTACCAGGGCGGCGGGTAGTCGAGCAGGCGGTCGACGTTCGGGTAGAGGTCGTAGACGCGTCCCTCGGCCGAGGCGCCCGTCATGCCCGTGCCGCGGTCGGTGAAGGTCGTGATCGCGGCGGTGTTCAGGAACGGCACGAAGCTCAGCGCGAAGACGATCAGGATGACCGCGAGGGTCACGACGTACTGCTTGCGCGCCCGGACGAACGCACCGATCGCCGCCGCCTTCTCGCCGTACTTCTTGATGCCGAGCGGGTAGACCATGCCCAGCACGATGCCGCTGAGGAACACGAACATCTCGGCGCCCGTGATCGCCCCGACGGCCTTCAGCGTGACGAACGAGAACGGCCCCGCGACCTCGATGTGCGTGACGACGACGGCCAGGATGATGAACCCGCGGAAGAGGTCGATGCGCAGGTCGCGGGCGGGGGATCCGTCGTCCGGGTAGCGCCAGCGGGGCAGCAGGCGCCCGACGACGCCGCTCACCAGGAAGGCCAGGGCGAGCGCCACGGCACAGGCGACGATCCAGCCCATCTCGTCGCCGCCGCCGTCGCGCACCTGTACGGTCGCGGCGTCGCCGTCGGTCGAGGTCACCCGGTCGCTGACCGGCCCGAGGTCGATGCGGTCGCCCGCCTCGAGGTCGGTGCGCAGGGCCTCCGCGATGCCCGGCTCGGCGGTGGCCCGCCAGTCGACGGGTCGGTCGCCGGCCTCGGCCTCGTCCCGCTCGACCTCGAGCCAGGTGACGCCGGCGATCCGGTCGTGGGTCGGCAGGGCGTCGAACACCTGACGCCACCAGCCCTGCTTGACGTCGAGCTCGGGGGCACCGTCGAACTCGTCGGCGTAGAGGGCGCCCGTGTCGAGCAGCATGGGTCGGTCGCGCCCCTCGGCGAAGCGCTCGTAGAACGTCGACGGCTGAGCCTCGGTGTAGCCCCAGGTCTCGTCGAAGCGCGCCTCGACCTCACCCGCCGCCGGGGCCTGGTTCTCGACCAGCGGCACCGACGTGCCGGCGGCCGTCGAGGCGCTGCCCTTCGCGAAGTAGAACATCGACTGACCCACCCAGTCGACGGCGTCGTCGCCCGGGTAGTACGGCCCGTACGGGTCGTCGGCCTCGGTGACGCGCCCGTCGTCGTTCGTGTCGAGCAGGTCGACGTCGCCCGAGGGGGTCTCGGTGAGCCGGCCGACGGCGTCCGAGAACGGATAGCCCGCACCGTAGGACGGAGCCCACACCATGCGGGCCTGCGAGTCCCCGGCGTGGACCACGTCGGCCAGCGTGCGGAACGCCCCGACGAACGCCGTGGGCTGCTGCCCCCAGCGCTGCCAGTTGCCGTTCATCTCGGGCGCGAAGCGCACCAGTTGCAGCGTGCCGTACTGCTGGTCGATCTCGGTCAGCAGGTCGTCGGCCCGACGCGCGTCCGCGGCGTCGAGGTCGGCGAGCCGCCCGGTGGGCTCCAGGCTGACCACGAGCACGGCGCCCTGGGCGGCCGCGGCACGGGCCGACCGTCGCCACTCGTCGGTGGCCCGACCGTCGAGCGGGTAGTCGATGTTGACGCCGTACAGCGACGGCGTCGCGCCGAGTCGACCGGCGTAGCCGTCGGGGCCGTCCGAGCCCCAGTCGAGGTCGGGGCCGAACCACGTGCCCGAGGGTTCAGGAGGCGCGGCGGCGGCCGACGCGGACGTCGCGTCCCCGAGCACCGCCGGCCCCAGCGCCAGCGGCACGAACGCCGCGACGGCGAGCAGGGCCGCGCCGATCCGACGGGCCGCCCGCCGACGTGGCACCGTCGCCGACGGGTGCCTCAGCGTCGGCACACGAGCGTCCACACGTTGCGGCCGTCCTCGTGCCGGTAGTCGAGGCTCTCGAGGCTGAGGAGCGCCAGGGCCAGGCCGCGACCGTCCTCGTCCTCGAGGTCGGCCATCGAGACGGCGCTGAGGTCGATCTCGCTGGGCATGCCGTTGTCGTGGAAGACGGCCCTCAAGCGGTCGTCGGTGGCGGAGAGCTCGAGGGTGAAGCGGCGGCCGCGGTCGGCCTCGGACCGGCGCGAGTGCTCGACGACGTTCGCCGCGATCTCGACGATGGCGGTCTCGAACGAGAAGCGCGTCTCGAGCGAGTCGTCGCCGAGCGAGGTCCACCACGCCTCGAAGGCGTTCTGCACCAGGTCGATGCTCTCGGGTTCGACGGCCACGTCGATGACGACGGGGCCGGGACGCTCAGTCATCGAGGGCGGCCGCGACCGAGGCGCGGGGCTTGAGGATGCGGTCGAGGTTCGTGAGGCGCAGCACCATCGAGACCTGCTCGGTGGGGGCCACGAGCCGCAGGTCTCCCCCGGCCTGGCGTGCCGACTTGAGGCACGACACGAGGGCCCCGAGGCCCGACGAGTCCACGAACGTCGTGCCCGAGAGGTCGACGATGATGAGGCGGTCGCCGGCCGCGAGACGTGCGGCCACCTCGTCGCGGAGTTGTGGTGTCGAGACGACGGTGAGGCGCCCCTGTGGGGAGAGCACGCAGCCGCCTTCGACGGCCTCGACGGTGACGGTCATCATGATTGTTCCTTGTCGTGGGGTGCCGAGGGCCCCGGATAGAGAACGGCCCGGACGATGATGCTGAAGATCACCAGGTCGAAGAGCACCCAGGCGATGTTGACGAGCGGCGCGATGCCCTCGGCCTGCCCGGTGGCGTAGCGGATGCCGACCAGCACGAGTGCGGCGACGAGGCAGGCGACGGCCCAGATCTGCGGTCGGACGAGGTCCCACCGGGGGCCGGTGGCCGCCTGCTTCGTCTTGGGCGTCACCGAGAAGCCGAGTGCGCGGCCGCGGTAGACGTTCTGGAACGCCGTGGTGACCGAGGCGATCCAGACCGGGAAGAGCGCCAGCGAGTACTGCTGCCCCCGCCAGGTCGGCCTGCCCGCCGCGACCACCCAGAAGAGCAGCTGGTTGAGCACCAGGAAGGGGATCAGGCGGGCGAAGAAGTCGACGCTGTAGGCCTGCACCGGGACGACGCCGAACGACAGGCACAGCACGGGCGCGGCGATGTAGACCACGGCCGCGAAGCCCGAGAGGTAGCTCCACATGGTGGAGAAGTACATGAGACGCTGGCCCCACGACAGCCCCTTCTGCATCAGGGGGTTCTCGCGGAAGAACACCTGCATGGTGCCCTGGGCCCAGCGCAGACGCTGCGTCATCATGGTCGCCAGGTCTTCGGGCGCGAGCCCGATCGCGAGGGTCTCGTCGTGGTAGACCGACCTCCACCCCAGCCCGTGCAGGCGCATGGCCGTGGCCATGTCCTCGGTGACCGAGATCGTGGCCAGGGGCATGATCGCCTGCGCCTCGGAGCCGCGGTCGACGTCGAGCGCCCCGACGAGCAACGAGATCGACTCGATGGCGGCGAGCGGCGAGGACGACCGCTGCGCGAGCAGGTCGAGGGCCGCCTCGTCGAGGGCGTCGAACGTGTCGGGGCCGAGCGACATGGCCGCGAGCTCGGCGAGGTCGCCCTTCATGGCCGCGAGGTCGGCGTCGGCGAAACGGAAGGCGATCGTGTCGATGCTGCGCTGGAACCGGTAGGTGACGTCGCCGATGGACTCTCCTGCGGCGAACTCGGCCCGGGCGCGCTCGACGACGGTCTCGGCGTCGTCCAACGCCTCGAGCACGCGGGGCTGGCCGACGGCCTCCTCGCGGGCCCGCACCAACAGCTTGCGCGAGGTGCGGACGGCTCGACGCACGGCGGCCTCGACCTCGGTGACGTACCGCGCGACGCCCAGCTGCATCAGCGCCTCCCGACGGAGGACCGCGTTCGACCCGCAGAAGAACGCGCTGTTCCAGCCGTCCTTCGACTGCTGGATGGGCCCGTAGAACAACGGCGCCTGGCTGCCCAGGGGGTCGGACTCGGGCACGTTCTCGAACCACTGCGGCGTCTGCACGAGAGCGACGCGCTCGTCCTTGAAGTAGCCGAGGGTGCGGTCGAGGATCTCGGGCTTCGGCACCTGGTCGGCGTCGAGGATCAGCAGGAACTCGCCCTCGGTCGACAGGAGGGCGTTGTTGAGGTTGCCGGCCTTCGCGTGGCGCGGCCGGTCGGCCCAGTCGTCCGACCGGGTGATGACGCCGATGCCGGCGGCGTCGGCGGCGGCCCGGATCTCGGGGCGACCGCCGTCGTCGAGTATCCAGGTCGTGTGCGGGTATCGGATGCGCTGCGCCGCGAGGGCGGTGCGCATGACGAGGTCGACCTCTTCGTTGTAGGTGGTGACGAAGACGTCGACCGTGACCCGAGTCTCGAGGCCGTCCGGGTCGGGCGCGGTCGGCGGCTCGCCACGCTCACGCAGCCGCCAGGCCCCGAGGCCGAACAGCAGCGAGTCGATCACGCTGTACGTCTCGGCGAGGATCAGCGGCACCGCGATCCACCACGACGACCAGTTCACCGACGCGGCCCAGCGCCAGACGATGTAGTTCAGACCGGCGAGCGACGCCAGCAGGACCGCCACCCGGATAGCGACGATGCGGCGACCCGGGGTGGTCCGGTCGAGCAGCCGCTGGTCGCGGCGACTCAGGGTGTCGGTCACGCGCGACGGTCCATGACGACGACGGTGACGTCGTCGCGCGAGAGGCGTCGCTCGGTCAGGGCCGCCATCGAGCCGAGCAGGCCGAGGCCGTCGGCACCGCCGGTGGCGGGCCGCGTCGCGAGCCGCCCGACCTCGAGGGCCCAGTCGAACTCGTCGTCGAGGACGTCGAGGACGCCGTCGCTCATGACGATCAGCTGGTCGCCGACGCCGAGGCGGGTCGTCTCGGTGACGTGCTGTTGCTGCTCGTCGAGCCCGAGCGGCAGCCCCGTGCCCGCGAGGTGCTGCACGCTGCCGTCGGCCCGGACGATGATGGACAGCCCCGCCCCGGCGTCGACGAACGAGAGTTCGTCCGTGTCGAGGTCGAGGACGGCGTGGAAGTACGTGACGAACGTCCCCGTGCGCTGGAGGTCGGTCCGCACGGCTCGTTCGATGCGGTCGACCGCGAGGCCGAGTTCGCGTCCGGCGGCGACCTGCGGTGAGGCCGCCCGACAGGCCGCCCGGACGGAGGACCCGATGATGGCCGCCCCGACGCCCTTGCCCATCACGTCGCCGACGGCCACGTGCACGAACCGGCCGACGAGTCCGTAGTCGTAGTAGTCGCCCCCGACGCTCAGCGAGGGCAGGCAGATGCCCTCGACCCGGACGCCCTCGACCTCGAGGGGCTCGGCCGGCAACAGCGCCTGCTGCGTGGAGCGGGCGGCCGAGGCGTCGGCGTCGGCGAGGAGCTCGACCTGGGCCCAGGCGGCCAGGTCGCGGAACTCGGCCATCTCGTCGTCCGAGAGCTGCCGGGGCTCGGCGTCCATCAGGCAGAACGACCCCACGACGTTGCCCGATCCGTCGCGCAGCGGGTGACCGACGTAGAACCGCAGCCCGTTGTCGTTGAAGGCGCCCAGGTGGGCGAACCGCGGGTCGACGCGGGCGTCGTCGGTGGTGACGATCTCGCCCGTGTCGGTCACGAGGCTGCACGGGGTGTCGGTGCGCCCGGACTCGGGGTCGTCGAAGCCCGCCCGGCCGACGAAGAGCGCGCGCTCGTGGTCCATGACGGTGACCGACGACAGCGGCACCCCGAACACGGCCCGGGCGACGCGGGTCACGCGGTCGAGGCGGGCCTCACGGCCGGACTCGACGATGCCGAGCGTCTCGACCGCTCGCTGCCGACGTTCTTCGCGGACTTCGTCCCTGATCACACGACTCCCTCTCGCTGGGCGCGCCTGGTGGGAGCGTGCCGTCTCCGAACCCTGCAACGATGCCACAGAGCCCTCGCCGCGTCATGCCCACCATTAGGGGGACACCGAGGAGGCGCGGTGCCGGTCGACCGGCACCGCGCCTCCTCGAGGCCTCGCGTCAGTCGAGGAAGTCGAAGACGAGATCGAGCGATCGGGCGGGCTCGATCGGAGCGGGCGACCCGGCCGGCGCCGCGACGAAGATGCTCAGCAGACCGTGCGGGGTCAGGACGACCGAACCGCCCCCGACGACCGGTGCGTCGGCATCGGCCGTGGCGACGAAGGCCCGACCGTCGAAGGCGTCAACGCGCTCGTCGTCGACCTGGTCGAGGGAGAGCCCGTCGACGTTCCCCTCTTCGGGCACCTCGGCGTCCATCCCGGCCGCGTCGAGCTCCTTCACCGTCGCGATGAACCCGACGCGTGACCCGTCGGCCTCGCTGGTCCACGTGCAGTTCGCCTCGTCGTCGCCGATGGTCGACGTCTCGGCGACGAGGGTCCGCCCCGTGACGAGATCACCCAGCACGACGCCCGCGGCGTCGCAGTCGGCGGGCAGGGTGAACTCGCCGGACGCCTGCTCGGCGGCGTCGGCCGTGGCCGTCGCCTGACCCGACGACGACCGACCGGCGTCACCGGAGTCGTCACCGCCGCCGGTGCAGCCGGCGAGCAGCAGCGTGAGAGCGACGGCCCCGGTGACGGTGGCGAGTGCTGGTGTGGTGCTGAAGCGCATGATGATCCCCCGGTGACGCGCCGGACCCCTTCCGACACCGCCTCAGCCTAGACGGGTCGGTCCACCTCGGGACCGGTCAGTTGCCGGGCCAGAACCGGGCGATCAGGTCCTGGATGAACGGGATCAGGTCCTGCACCTGGTCGACTCCGGCGAGGGCGACGGCCACGAGGGGCCACAGCGACACGACGAGCGTCGAGATCACGGCCGCCACCCCGAGCACCCAGGCCAGGGCACCGTTGCGCACCTTCACGACGAGCAGCAGCAAGACCAGGGCCAGGACGTAACCGATGGCGATCGCCGCGGCGATCGAGCCGACGGGCACGTCGAGGGCGCCGGCCGTGCCGCCGTCCGCCGCACCGATCAGGGTGAGGACGGGCAGCAGCACGCCGACGACGATCAGCACGCAGATCACGACCGAGGTCACCAGGGCGGCCCAGACGGCCCGTGGCCGGGGGCGTCGGGTCGTCATCGTGGTGCGCCGCCCGAACATCACTTCTCCGTCGTCGCGACGTCGTCGCCGTCGACGACGACCTGCGCGTCGCTGTCGGAGTCGACCTCGACGGTCACCGTGCCGCCGTCGACCGTCACGGTCACGTCGGCGCCGTCGGTGTGGCCTGCGTCTCCCGAGGAGGCGCGGGGGGCGTCGCCGTCCGAGGCCCGGTTCTCGTCCACCGCGTCGGCGACGCCGTCCACGGCGTCGGCAGCCTTCTCGCGGGCGCCGGCGACGACCTCGGACGTCTTGTCCAGTGCGGCGTCGGTGGCGTCGGCGGTCGTCGAGGGGGCGCCGTCGCCGCGGTCCGCCGCGGAGTCGCGGGCGTCGGCGGCAGCGTCCTTCGCCTGGTCGGCCACGTTACGTGCCTCGTCGGCGACGTCGTCGGCCTTGTCCGCCGCCTTCTCGCCGACCTCGGCGGCGGTGGCCTTCGCTTGCTCGGCGACCTCGCCGGCCTTGTCACCCAACTCGCGGGCCTTGTCGGACAGGTCGCCCGCCGCGGCCGCGGCCTTGTCGGACAGGTCGCCCGCCGCATCCGCGGCGCGGTCCCGTGCCTCGCCGGCGGCGGCCTTCGTCTTCTCGCCGGCCTCCTTCGCCCGGTCACCCGCGGCGGAGGCGGCGGCGCCGACCTTGTCGCCGGCGTCCGAGACGGCCTGCTTCGCCTTGTCCGCCGCGGCGTTCACCTTGTCGGCGGCGTCCTCGTCGGAGTCGAACGGGCCGTGCACGTCCGTGACGGTCACGTTGACCGTGACCTCCTCGCCGTCGAGTTGCCCGACGGCGTGCTGGACCTGCGTGCGGACGGTGTCGGCGAGCGTGGTGACGTTGGTGGGGTACTCGGCCACGACGGCGATGTCGACCACGAGTCCCTCGTCGGTGGTGCCGGCCCGGACGCCGGGGACCGAGCCCGTGCCGATCGCCGTGCGCAGGGCACCGGCCAGTCGCTGGGTCGAGGTGCCGAGGGCGTGGACGCCCGAGACGCCGAGGACGGTGACGCCGATCGTGTGCTCGAGGACCTCTTCGGGCGAGGTGGCGTCGGTGGACGCCGCGGCGTCGATGTCGATGGGGGTGACGTGGTGGGTGGACTCGTTCATGAGACCGGCCTTTCATCGGGGAACGTGGGTGGTGCGACGGACGGCCCCCGTCCTCGGTCGAGGGCGAGGGCCGTCCGTGCGGTGGGGCGACGGGCGTCAGTCGAGCCGTGTCGCGGACGACATCTGGCTGCGCAGTCCGCCGTTGATCTGGATGACGACGGGCGTCTCGGTGCCGAGGACGCCGTCCCAGTGGGCGACGGCCTGGTCGATGCTCCGGCGGATCTCGGTCGGCGACACGCCCCGACGGGCGTTCGCGGTGACCCGCAGGACCGACTCGCGCTTGACGCGGAAGGCGGTCACGTCGACCGAGACGATGCCCGGGGTGTCGGCCAGCGCCTCCTCGAGGACCTGTTCGGCGACCTTCGCGTCGATCACCAGGCGACCACCGGTGGTCTGGTCGCGACGCGACCCCTCGTCGACGGTGAGCAGCGTGCCGGTCTGGCCGTGCCCCTGTCGCAGGGCGAACCAGGCGAGCAGGACGATCAGCACGAGGCTGACGACCGCGACGACCCAGAGGATCCACGGCTGGTCGGTGAGGGCGTCGGTGGTCGGGCCCTTCACGTCGGAGGCACCCTGCGAGACGGTCTGCTGGACGTCGGGCAGGAGGGCGCCGACGGCGACGGCTCCGCCGGCGAGCAGCAGCACGAGGCCGATGACGAAGACCACGATGCGGTTCAGAGCGCGATTGGTGCTGTTCATGAGCCGACCGTTCCTTTCTCGGACAACTTGACCTTCTGACGCAGGGCCGGGCTGAAGTCGTAGGCGTCCAGTTCGTCGCGGACGGCCTCGTCGATGCTGCGGACGTCGGTCTGACGGCCCGACGTGCGGGTGACTTCGATCAGGGCGCTGCGCTTGCCCACGCTGACGCTGACCTGCGAGGGGTCGACGTCGCCGGCGTAGCTCGCGGTGCGGGCCAGCGAGCGGGCGATGACCCGGTCGTCGACCACGGCCACGGTGCGCTCGGCTCGCGCCCCGCGACGACCCCGGCGACCGGGGGCGAGCGACACGATGATCAGGACGAGCCCGATCAGGGCCACGACGACCGCGACGGCCGTCAGCACCCCGACGGGAGCACTCGCGGCGTCGAGGGTCGAACCGACGAGGTCGGTCGGCGCCAGGAGCAGCGGAGCCGTACCGATGGCCTCGAGGACCGCCTCGGTGCCGATCCACGCCAGGGCGACGATCAGCAACACGGCGAGGGTGATGGCGATGCCGGCCCGCGACGAGTGCGTCTCACGGCGCACGATGCGCTTGTAGAGCGATGCGGTGCTCATGCGACGCGCTTCCTCTCTCGGATGTCGGCACCGGTGATCTGCAGGTCGACCTTGTCGATGCTCGACCCGGTCAGCTGCAGCACGCGGTCACGGATGGTGGACTGGGCCGCCGTGAGGCGGTCCAGCAGGGTGCCCGAACGGCGTTCGGAGACGCCCAGGGGTGAGACCCGGATGGGGGTCTTGGCGATCACGCTGAGAGCGCCGTCGTGGTCGGCCAGCTCGACCGACACCTTCGACGCGGAGACCTCGAGGGCCTCCGCGGTGACGGCCGAGACGACCCGACGCACGGCACGTGACGTGATCTTGTTCCGGCCGTGGAGGGCCCGGTCGGCCGTCACCGCCGCGGTCACGACGACCGCCGCCCGCGGAGTGCGTCGGCGAGGCCGCGGACGTCGAGCTTGCCCTCGACGACACGGCCGACGCCGAACCCGATCGCCATGGCGATCACGACGAACACGAAGGCCCAGAAGCCGAAGGCCAGAGCGGTCAGCGCCAGGACGGCGCCGACCAGCATGCCGGTGGTCGTGGCGGTCACTTGACGCGGCTGTCGTCGGTGTCGTCGTCGTTGTCCTCGGAGGGGATGTACACGTCGGAGACGGTGACGTTCACCTCGGTGACCTCCATGCCGACGACCTGCGAGATGGCGTCGGTGACGGACTTGCGGACGTCGTCGGCGACCTTCTGGAGCTCGACGGGGTACTCGGCGACGATGACGATGTCGGCGGCGACCTGCTTCTCGCCGACCTCGACCGAGACGCCCTGGCCGCGGTCCTGCTGGTTGATCACGTTGCGGATCGCGCCGATGGCACGGGCGGCACCGTTGCCCAGGTCGTGGACGCCGCGCACCTCGCGGGCTGCGATGCCGGCGACCTTCGAGACGACGCCCTCGGCGATGGTGTTCTTGCCGGCGGCGTGGGACTGCGTGGTCTTGGCAGCGGCGGTGCTGGTGGAGGGGGTCACGTTGCTCATGGTTGCTCCTTGCTCTGGACCGGTGGACCGGTCGGTGTCGGGGTGCCCGTGAAGCGGGTCACATCATTCAGACGCATGGGGCACGGCGGGTGTCATGGTGGGTCAGCCAGCTTTCAGGCAACGGTTCACCACCACTCACATTTCGGCCATCACGTCCCCCGATCCGGGCACGGGGTGGTAGTCAAGAGGCATGGCGCGGGCCGTCCGGCCCCCGCCTCCTGGGTTCCGCCGCGTCCCGTCCCGCCCCGTCCGATCGCAGGAGGTCGTCATCACCACCGACGACCCCCTCCTCGACGCCGCGGACGCGACGCTGGCCGTGCGGGCCCGCGACGGCGACGTCCACGCCTACGAGGTCATCGCGCGCCGACACGGACCGTTGATGCGGGTCTACGCCGCGCGCCTGCTGGGCTCCGACCTCGAGTCGGACGACGTCGTGCAGGACGCGTTCCTCACCGCCTGGCGGCGCCTGGCCGACCTCGACGACCCGTCCCGGGTGCGCAACTGGCTGATGCGCATCGTCAGCAACAAGGCGGTCGACCGTCTGCGGGTCCGGCGCGACCACGACGACGTCGACCGGCTCGAGGTGTCGGCTCCGCGACACGAGACGCCCGAGCGCGTGGTCGAGGCCCGGTTGCAGCTCGACGCCATGTGGTCGGCCCTCGACAAGCTCCCCCTCGACCAGCGACGGTGTTGGCTGTTGAGAGAGACCGCCGACTACTCGTACGCGGACATCGCCGAGGCCCTCGACCTGCCCGTCTCGACGGTCCGGGGCAAGATCGCGCGGGCCCGGGCGTTCCTGATCACCGAGATGGAGGCGTGGCGATGAACATCGACGACCATTCCCCCCTCGACGTGCCCGAGACCGACGACACGGTCGACGGCATCCCGGTCGACCGCCTCGTCGACTACCTCGACGCGGGGCGCACCCCCCGCGACCCGGCCATCGAGGGGTCGGCCGCCTGCCGTCTCTACCTGCAGTCGCTGGCCCGGGTGCACGACCTGTCCCGCGCCTCCCTCGAGGACCGGGCCACCCGCGAGCCCGACCGCGACGGCGCCTGGATCGACGGCCTGCTCGACTCGATCCGACGCGAGGTCGTGGGCGGACGCGAGATCCCGGTGGGCCACCCCGACCCCGCGGTGCGGTTGAGCGTGACGGAGGCCGCGGCACGAGGGCTGGTGCGCCGGGCCGGTGACGAGCAGTCCGGCGTCGTGCTCGGATCGACGGCCTTCGAGGGTGACCTGACGACGGCGGGGGCCGACGTGGTCGTGCGGGTGACCGCCGCGGCCCGGTACGGACTCGACCTCGGCGCCGTCGCGGACGAGCTGCGCACGCGCATCACCGAGACGCTGACGCGGCACACCGGGCTGACCGTCGTCCGGGTCGACGTGCTCGTCGACGACGTCTTCGTGGCGAGGGAGGACGACCGATGAGCGACGACCTGCTGTCCCGTGACCTGACCGAGGTTCTGCGCGGCGTCGAGGGCGTGGTCGACGTGTTCGACGCGCACCCCGTCGTCGAGGGTGCGGTGCGGGCCGTGGCGGCCGGTCTCGACCTCGCGGGCTCGACCGGCCTCGTCGAGATCTCGCGGGCGGCCGGCTCGGTGTCCGTCACCGCCCACGTGGCGACCGCGCTGGACTCCCCGACGCCCGAGACGCTGGCCCGGGCGGCCGATGCGCTGCGGGGACGCCTGGCCGCCTCCGGCCTCGCGGGCGACGGCGTCGTGGTGTCGGTCTCCGCCCGCCTGGTCGACGCGCCCCGCTGACCGCGGGACGACGAGGAGGCGCGGTGCCGGTCCGACCGACACCGCGCCTCCTGCGCGTCAGCGCTCTCTCGTGAGCCGCTGCGGGTGGTGCGTGTGCTGCTACTTGATGGCGGCGCGGATCTCGGCGGCGGCACCGGCGACGTCGTCGGCCGAGTAGATCGCGGCACCGGCGACGGCGACGTCGGCTCCGGCGTCCTGGACCGAGCCGACGGTGGCGGCCTTGACGCCGCCAGCGACCGAGAACGGCACGCCCGACGCCTTGCCGGCCTCGAGCAGCTTCTCGAACGTGAAGCCCTCTTCGGCCTGCTCGTCGAGCCCGGCGTGCATCTCGACGAACTCGGCACCGAGCGCGACGACCTCCTTGGCGCGGGCGGCCTTGTCACCGACGCCGATCAGGTCGACGACGATGCCCTTGCCGTGGGCCTTGGCGGCCTTGACGGCACCCGCGATGGTGCTGTCACCGGCGACGCCGAGCACGGTCACCAGGTCGGCGCCGGCCTTGAACGCCTCGCCCGCTTCGAGCTCGCCGGCGTCCATCGTCTTGAGGTCGGCGAAGACGATCTTGTCGGGGTGCGCCTCTTTGATGGCGGTGATGGCGCGGAAGCCCTCGGCCTTGATCAGGGGCGTGCCGAGCTCGATGATGTCGACGCTGGGCGCGGCGGCGGCGGCCAGCTCGAGGGCGGCGTCGGTGGTCAGGGTGTCCATGGCGAACTGCAGCTTCATGTGGTGCTCCTCGTGGGGGCGACGGGGCCCGATCGGGCCTCTGGGTACGTCGTCGATCCCGTTGCCTTCGATCCTGGTCCGACGATGCTGTGAGAGCAGCCCCTCGACGGGGGCGTCCCACCCACCCGTTCGGGTAGGGAGGGTGGCATCGGGTAGGTGGACGCCTAGGGTGGGCCCATGAGCCACACCTCGCACGACGGCCCCACCCGAGCCGGTTCCGACGCCCTCGCCCGGACGCTGGCGTCCGAGCACGCTCGGGCGACAGCCGACCTGGTGGACCGGCACGCGATGACGCTCGAGTCCGTGCTGGCCGCCCTGCGCTCGCGACGCCTCGACGACCGGGCGGCGCGGGCCGAGGCCATCGACGTCGCGGCGGGGGCCCTGGTCGCCCTGAGGACCGGCTCCGACCGCGACCGGGGCACGACCCTCGAGCCGGTCGTCGGCGCCTTCGCGCGCCTCCGGTCCGATCTGCGTCCGCTCGTGCGCTTCGGCGACCTGGACGTCCAGTTCGTCGAGCCGCCGGCGACGGGTCGGGCCCTGCCGGGCGACGTGGCGCACGTGGCCCGGGCCGTCGTCCGGAACGCCGTGCTCACCTTCGTCGACGCGGGTGACGCGCGTCGGGTGCGCATCCAGTGGGACTGCGACGGCCTGAACCTGCTGATCGCGATCCGGGACGACGGAGCGGGCGAGTTGACGGCACACGACGACGCCCTGCGGCCGATCACGGAGCAGGTCTCGGGGGTCGGGGGCGAGCTGACGGTGGCGTCGACGGTGGGGTGGGGCTCGGAGCTGACGGTGCGCCTGCCGCTCGACCCGCCGCCGTCGAACGAACCGTGGGAGCTGGTCGGGGCTCTGAGCGAGCGCGAGCGCGAGGTGCTGCACCGCGTGGCGGCCGGTGACCGGAACCGCGACATCGCGGCAGCGCTCGGCATCAGCGACAACACGGTGAAGTTCCACGTCTCGAACCTGTTGCGCAAGCTCGGGGCCCGCAGCCGCACCGAGCTCGCCTCCCTCGCCTCGTCCCCCTGACCCGGGGCGTCTGCTGGCGTCGCCGGCCGAGTGGGCAGAAGATGCCCTTCCCGTCGGGATGAAGGACATCTTCTGCCCACTCGACGGACGAACGTGGGCAGGAGTGGTGACGGGCGCGGCGCGAAGCGCCGAGCCTCGTCGTTCGGTTCGCGCCGAAGGCGCACGCCGCCGGAGGCGGCCGAACAAGCACCGAAGACGAGAAAAGCCCCTGCCGTGTAGGGCAGGGGCTTTCGAGTTCGCGCCGAAGGCGCACGCCGCCGGAGGCGGCCAGACAAGCACCGAAGACGAGAAAAGCCCCTGCCGTGTAGGGCAGGGGCTTTCGAGTCGCGTGCGCCTGGACGGGGGCGGCGCGCCAGCGCCGCCGGGCCGCTCGGGGGTTCGAGTCCCGGAGGGCGCACGAAAAAGGCGGCCCACGCAGTGGACCGCCTTGTGCTCGTGCGCCTGGAGGGACTCGAACCCCCAACCTTCTGATCCGTGGTCAGATGGTTGCTCGACCCGTGTTGAGGCTGAAGTCGCGCCTACAAAGCGGGACGACCCCAGCGCAGTCGATCGGCTTCTGCCACTGAGAACCATCGAGATGCAACAGAGTGGAGCCATTTAAGACGAGCAAAAGGGTGAGCGGGGCGAACTCGCGGCTTTCACAGCCGCTGGCAACGCCAAGCCGAGTGGCTCGGCTATAGACGCGCCGCGTCGTAGAATCCCAGCCATGACCCCGGTGGCGAAGTTGCACCACTTCGTGCCGCAAGCCTACTTGAGAGGCTTTGCGACCGAGAAGGAGCGCATCGTCGCCGTTCCCCTCGACACAACACGTTCGCCCTTCACCACTGTGGTGAAGAATGTCGGCGCGCAAACGCACTTCCACACCATCCCGGGCGTAGAGGAGCCCGACGGTTTCGAGAAATTCCTAAGCTCCGTCGAAGGCGAGGCAAGCGCGATCATCCGCCGCATCGAAGGCGGCGAGTTCCCACTGCCGCAGGAAGACCGGATGACGCTCTCCCACTACCTGGCGCTTCAGGCTGTCCGAGGACCTGACACTCGTAGAACGATCGAACACCTCCAGGCGAAGATGATCCGACTCGAAGTCGGCGCCGGCGGCCGTCAGAACGTCGGGAAGTGGATCCAGGGCTACTTCGGCTTCGACGCAGACGAAGATCAGCAGCAGCGCATCTGGGATGAAGCCACGCAACCTGGAGGTCCGCCGCTGACGATCGCGGTTGGCGATCACATAAGGCACATGGTCGAGACAGCGGAAGAGCTGACCGTCTACCTCGTGACGCGGCCGTGGTCGCTGCACCAGTTCGACAGACGTTCCCTCATCACCTGTGACGCTCCGGTCAGCCTCATTCGAGGCAGGGACGACGCCGAACCCTGGATGGGCGTCGGCTTCGCCAATGCGTCGGCCATCTCGGTACCCCTGACTCGTAAGCTCGGCCTAATCATGAGCGATCCCCTCGTTCTCCTGGAACGTTTCGAGGACGGCGACCCAGGAATCCAGCAGGTCCGTGACCGCGTCGTGGGTGGTCAACTGGATGCGGTCCAGGTAGGGACGACCGCAGTGGAACGGCTATTCAACGAGCACACGGCGCACAACGCCCGGGAGTACATCTACCGTCATCCTGACGACCAGCGGTTCGTCCCAGCGGAACTGCCGGGTCCCAACCTCATCACCATGGACGCCCACGGCCTGCTGGACGCTGATTTCGATGGAGAGCCATGGTTCGGCAGGGACCGGGGGCAGAGCGACCAGGATTAGCGCGGAGCAGCACGTATCACCTCAGGAGGCGACCGACTCTCAACTCGGCGACACCGCGGCCTCCGACGCATGTCGCCTCTCCGACGTCAGACCTATACCTGCGTCTCTCAGCTGGCGAAGCTGCGGCTGAGCTTCTAACCGAACTCGACGACGTCTCGGGCTGCGGGAAGCCAACGGCGCTCATGCTCGAGCAGGGCCTCCTTCGTGCGGCCCCGCGGCGAGGTCAGGAGGCTGTCAGCCAGGGCCTCGGTGTCGGAAGGGACTCTGCGAAGCCCGTCCCGGTCATTGGCGTTGGCACATGGGCGGTGTCACCGATGGGCGCCGTCCGCCCCCTCGATTAGCGTGTCGGGGATGTACTCGGCGATGGGGACGCTCGGGGTTGCGCCGTCGTCGACGAGTGCTGATGCGCGCATGAGTCGAGATGCGGACTGAGAGCCTCACTCCGCCACTGCAGGAGGTGCTCGTCGCTTTGTCCCAACCAATCGAGACACAGATGTTGTGGCAACTGCCCGCCCCGAGGGGCATCGAGTCTTAGGCCACATTACGGAGCCTCGTCGACTGGGTCGGTTCGGCGCGTTCCGACTTCGTCCTTGTGGAACCCATCGAGATGAGCATCACGCACCGGTGGGCTCAGTGCATCGGCGGCAACCAGACTCCGCTCCTCGTCCACGAGGGCTTGAAATGCGCTTTGGGATGGTCACCCCGGCTGGCGCACCGTCTGCCGAACCGCTTGTCGCGATATACGCGGGCGGCGTCAAGCCGCGCGGCCCCGATGCCAAGCCTGAGGTGGCGACTGGCCAGCCCAGTGCGCAGATATGCGCATGTTCCTCAGCGAAGAGGTGCGGTCTACAGCAGCACGTACCGGGCGTCGGCTCGGCAATGTCTTCGACCTACCCAGCGGATTCGGGTGCCGTTCGAGAGACTGGGACAGAAGCCGGCAAAAGCCCCGCGGCTTCGAAGATGTCGGTGCGGGACATCTCGCTTGACGCGAATCGCCACCCCAGTTCGGCACTGACGCGTAGGAGGGCTCCGATACGCGCCCGTGCGTCGCGCTCAAGGATGTTCCGCTCGCTTTGCGCCGTTGCACGGTCAATGACTGAACACTGCAGCTGGTCGTGAACGTGATCCCAACGAACAGCCACGTCGATGCGCCTACTACTCGCCTCCTCCACGTAGGTGAGGCTACCGAGGGGCGCCCCGCCCTTGAAACCGACGTTGACTGTCTGTAGACGCCACCCCGGCGCCACCCACATGGTGTCCATGCCCCATACGACTGCGCCGTCGCCGCTTGCACCGAGGCCGCGCACGCGGTGCTGCCCATCTTGCATGGCTGCACTGCCCATGTGCTCCCCCTGGTTGCTGACGGTTGCCCTCGCAGCCGATGTTCTCGGACGTCGTTGGTTTCACACGCTTACGCCTCTTGCCACACGAAGATGCTGGTTGCGTCGGCCAAGGCC
Organism: Frigoribacterium sp. Leaf44; assembly: GCF_001421865.1. Lineage (NCBI taxonomy): Bacteria > Bacillati > Actinomycetota > Actinomycetes > Micrococcales > Microbacteriaceae > Frigoribacterium > Frigoribacterium sp. Leaf44. Next base: position 200,263 of record NZ_LMLG01000005.1, on the reverse strand, counting down.
TCAAAGACGCCAGGCCCGCCGTCCGCTGCCCGCCGGTACGCGTCGTAGGAACGGTGTGTTCTGGGGCCAGCGTAGTCATCCGGTTGGGTCCGCCCCAGACGAACTTCCGGCGGGGTCGGGGTGTGTCCGTCGTAGCGTCCGTTGGTGCTCCTGGGCTGCTCGTGATTGGTCATGGCTCCTACGTGTGCGGCAAGTGATCCTTCCGGGCGCTATGGCATACGGACGCCTCATACCGCTAGTCGCGCTCCGGCCTGCGGAAGCGAAGCAGCGGGCGTTAGGCCGTGGCCATGCCGGGGTCGCTCGCCCTCAATACGTCGTGCGGCAGCCCCCTGCTGGGCTCCTCTGTTGCACGCCTGCGGCGGAACGATCGGTCCCGCTAGGGGGACTTTGGTCGCGCCACCCCCTGGGGCGTCCGGTCGCGTCCCCAGAACCAGAGGGGACTTTGGTCGCGCCACCCCCTGGGGCGTCCGGTCGCGCGAAGTGGGGCGCTAGGTCGCGCCCCACTCCTGAGACTCTCGGACGCCCCGGCAGAGCTGGGGGGCTTCTAGTCGCGCCCCAGGACTAGGGAGACTTTGGTCGCGTCACGTCGAGCAAGAGGCGGCACGCGCACATCGCAGTGCCTTGAAGACTCCAGGGGCCGGTTTCGGTCGAGGTCACCCCTTACCCGGTCCCTCACGCCGCATCTCTGGGGCATCACCTGCAGTGAAGCGATGCCCCAACCACGCATCAGTGTCAGGCGGTCATGTCGCCCAGGAGCACGTCGAGGCTCACGGGCACGCCCCGCGTCTGACCCTTCTGCCCAGACAGCCGGTAGACGAAGTCGGCGCGGTTCTCCTTGGTGCCCTGGTTGGCGTAGTGCTCGTGGAGCAGTCCCTCGTCCTTGAGGTTGCGCCACGTGCTGCGGGCCTCCTGCCCGGCCGGCAGCAGCTTCGAGTTGTGCCTCTGTGCCGTCTCGAACGCGAGCGTCCGGTTGAACATGACGACGTCGAGGGTGTCACCCTTGGGGCGACGGATGAGGTGCCCGATGGGGACGGCCCCGGGTCGCGTCACGAACTCACCGTTCTTGTCCACGAACCATCCCAGCTGCGCGTTCGCGTTCACGTTGACCCCCGTGCCCGCCGAGGGGACCGGCGCATCGCCGAGACCATGAGAGCCTGCGATGTACGCGCGCCCTGCGGCGAGGTCGGACCGGATGGCGCGAAGCAGCGCACGTGCCGGTGTGGTGTTGGCCTGGGAGGCGTAGGCCTCCTTGAGGACGGTGGCGACACGTTCGGGGAGGGTCGTGCCGTTGTCGGCGTTGAAGAGGTCGAGGAACGGGGTGTAGCCGACCATCTCGCAGAGGATGTGGATGGGAGCCAGGCCGAGCATGAGGTCGACCGCCATCTGCGCGTGACGAGCGGGAGACTTCGCAGGGTTCTCGCCCGAGTCGATGACTGTCTTTGCGGTCTCCGAGAACCTGTGCGACAAGACCTCGAGCTCGCGCATCATCACGTCCCAGCCGTTCAGCACGGCGAGGTGCTGCATGGCCTGGACGGAGGCGTGCATGATGCGTCCGGGGGCACGGCTGTTGTCCCGGAAGTGGTCGAAAGCGTCGATGACCGGGCTGTTCAAGCTCTCCTTACCGATGTCGAGGATGACCGTGCGGTCGCGGACGGAGTTGATGGTGTGCTCGTTCTCCGCGGTCACGATGAGGAGTGCCCTTGGGGTGAAGACCTCGCGGGCCTTGAGGTCCGAGCCGGAGCGGCGCCTCGATGACTTGTTGTGGATGTTTCGGATGGTGTCGCCGAGCTTGGCCTGCTCCGACTCGCTCTGCCGGCGGTCGGCGGAGGGTGCGAGGTCGTCCATCACCCAGACGTTGCTCTGCGCGAGAGCCTGCTCCGTGCTGGTCGCGGTGTCTTTCATGGAGCCCGGGAGGGACTTGTTCGTCCAGGTCTTCCGCGCCTGGTGGAACGACAGGACGTGGGACACCGTCCAGCTCTTGCCCCCGCCGGGAGGGCCCTGGACGTAGAGGACGGTGGTGCTCCTCATAGGGACCGACGGGCGGAGGCCGGCGGCAAGGACGGCGGCTGCGATGTTGGGGTCGGTCCAAGGGCCGAGCGTGATGTAGTGCTCGTACAGGTCGTGGAGGTCGCTGCGGACCTGGGCCTTCCACTCTTCGGAGAGCACAGCTCCTCGGAGGGGCGGGAGGCTGAAGTTTGCGGCGCCGGGCAGCATCTCCTCCGTGACGCCAGGCAGCGTCGCTTTGGCCCCGGCGGTCGTGCTGGCGATGACCGTGCGGCCGGAGATGAACGCGCAGACCGGAGACCCGTCGACTGGGACCCATCCCATGCTCGACCACGCGGTCTCGCGTCGAACCGGGATGGTCTTGTTGCTCTTGACTGCTTGCAGCCAGTCCTGTCCCTTTCGGGGCGGCCACTCCGGGTGCAGGAGCACGTCTTCAGGGACGTCCGCTCCCTTCTTGCTCCACTCGGACGGCGGGTTCTCGAGTATTTCCGGGGGTCCAGTGACCGTTGCCTCGACCGTGTCGCCGTCGTCGTCGAGCCAGGCCAGCCGGATGCGGACGCTCTCCACGCGAGGGCTGTCCTCCTTGACATACCCGCGGCCGAAGATGCCGGTCTCGACCTCCTCCTCCATCGGAGGACGCCGCGTGACGTACGCCTCGACGCGCCCCCCGATGTTGCTGCGAAGAAGCCACCTGTTGAGCGACTCCTCGCCCAGCAAGCCCTCCCGCCCGGCGACGAACTCCTGCACGGTGGTGCCGTCCTCTGCGACAGCCCACGTCCCGACCTTGACGTCACCCTGGGGCCTCGGCGGAGCGTCGGGGAGGTCAGTCTCGATGGTGGCCAGGACGTCGTCCCAGTTGCCGTGCTGGGTGAGGAAGTCGTCGAGACCGACCTTTCCCAGCTCGAGCCTCTCGAGGTCCTCGGCCGGACGACCGGGGGTGTTGTTGAGGTTCAGCAGGGCGACTTCGGCGCCCTCGTTGCGGGCGTACCCCCAGAGCTGGTTGGCCTGGTTCCACACGTTCCAGTTGGTGGCGAGGTCTCCGTCGAAGGCGAGGAGCATCGTCCGGTTCTTCAGGCTGAGGCTCACCCAGACGTCGTTGTGCTTCCAGTTGGCCACCCCGACGAAGGAGAGGATGAGCACCCGGTTGCACTCGGGGACGGTGAGCATGAGCTCGCGGAGGGCAACGTAGGCGGCGTCGCCGCCCTGGTTGCGGGCGATGTGCAGCTGGTCGTCGGTGATGCCGTTGGCGCGGAGCAGGGCGGTGAGAGCGGCGTCCCCCTTCAGGATTCCCTCCGTGATGAGCACACGCCGGGCGTTGGTGAACCACTCTCGCGGGGTCGAGGGGTGGGCGTCGATGACGGACTCACTGCCGGTGAGGTTCTCGTACTTGACGAGCTTGCCGGTCTTGGGGTTCTCCCTGGGGCTCGCCGGGCGCAGCTGCAGCGTGGTCGGGGCCGGTCGGCGGCCATCGCCGGACTCCTGGACGGCGACGTCGGCCCGGAACCAAGGCAGAACGAGGGTTCCGTTGCGCTTGGCGGCTGCCCTGACCTGAGACGTCAGCTTGCTGTTGGCGTTCCCGAGGCCGTTCTTGCTGGCGAAGTCAGCGACCTCCCCGGCGTCGAGGTGCAGGTAGCCGCGGGCGGCGGCGACGAGCGGTGAGACGCCGCTGTCGGCGAGCTTGTACGCGCCGCTGTAGTAGACGTGGGGCGCGTAGTCGTCGCGGGTCCAGGGGGTGAGGGGCGAGGGGGCTGAGTTGGAGGTCATGTCTCCTCTGTGCGAGGAGTCAGAGGACGGCTGGGAGGGCTGCACGTGGAGTGCGGAGACAGGGTTCGTGGTGTGGGTCATACCTGTTCTGTGCGCAACCGAACGGGACGGCTGGGACTTCGCGCGGTGACGACTGACGACGAGCGTTTCCTGAGGGCGTCTACGACCCGTGTGATCCCGGCTGATCCAGGCTCTGGATCGGCCTACTCCCCCGGAAACTAGGGGCTAGAGGGGCATAGAGAGAGAAGAGATCCAAGATCCAATTTCTTTTTCTTCTTCTAGGGCCGCACTCACTGTCTCCTTTCGCCCGTTCTCCTCTCAGGCTGTCTAACCACCAGCCACGAGGTCGTGGATCTCGGATCAGACTGCCCAGAAAAGCCACTTGGTCTGGTCTTTCTTCAGATCCAGCTGTCGGCTCCGGACACGGAACGGCGGATGAAGCCTGCGCAGCTTCGAAAGGCAGGCATCAGAGGAACCGGCTATCAGGCCAGCCGGCTGCACTCACGTCCTTGCGTCACTTCAGGCCGTGGCGTTTTGCCAGTGACTTCCCCGTTTATCACCACTACCGAAGGTCGAGCACAGCCCGATCGACCGAAAGACGAGCCCGGAGGAACGGAACACCTTGCTGACTATTACCGGGCGACCTTCGCCAAACAAGAAAGGAAGCCACACACACGGAGCCCGTGCTCGTCCGGTCCTGATCAGAAGGACCTCCGCCTCCCGACGTTTAAATCGCTTCTAGACAAAGGAGCCGCCAAGCGCATCGAGGGGCAAGTCCGCATCTGCGGTGTCCCATCCTCACCCGTGCGACCATCGGCAAGCTGTCCTACAGCAGCGAAGCCCGGAAGGTCACCAGCAGGCCTGACCAGCACGTCGAAGAGGCCTGGCCCGCACACTGCAAGACAATCAAGCCGTAAAAGAATGCACCCCCGACCGATGACGGGCCGTCCGCCATCCGGTCCTAAACCCAGGGCAGCGCCGGCCCCACCCCCTGGGCCGTTTCAGTCGGCGAAGAGGGCCCTGAGCTCATCGCTAGACGACGGTTGGTCGCTGCGCCGGATCTGGTCATGCACCCAAGCCACACGTTTCCGCCTCGCTCTCCGCAAGAGCCCGATGCTGATGACCGCGGACACCAAAGCCGCGCCCCAGACAGCCCACGTCCAGTCCGCGCCGGGAGTGGTCCACAAGGCGCTGCCTGCAGTGGCCCACAGGGCGGCACCCCACGAGAAGAAGAGAACGTATGTGACTGCAATGGCGATGAACACTGCATGCGCAGCACTGGTGTTCCGCGCATCCTTCAATGACAGCCACTCCCACACCTTCTCGTCACGCTGACGTACGAGAGCTGCACGGACTTCGCCCGCAGGCATCGCTGCGACCGAGGCAGTGAGCTTTTCAATGAGAGACGCAGCGCGGGCGTCCACGCTCAGAGCGACAGCCACCCCAATGACGGCGGTGACGGCTCCAACGACGCCGAAGACGAGCTGGGACACGAAACTGACGCCAGTGAGATCCACTCGTTCATCCTGGCGTAGGTGACGGACCTGCCCGGCCACCATCGCTGCCGACTCACCTGCCGCTGAGTCCGCCCACTTCCGCCGCGTGTCTCCCATGCATGACCCGAAGCCCTCGCAATCCTGGCAGGCGAGATCCGCACAAAACCTGTCCATCACGGATGGTCCATTGAGAAGATACGACTGCAGGCACGATTCGGTGTCGGTTCCGGGATGGCCACCCTAAACAACCGATGTAACTGTCCGGCCACTCCGCCCGACATTAATCGTTTCCAGGCGGCACGCACGGACAATCCCCCCCGACTGTTCCCGCAGCCCTCATCGTCTGACGACGCACCACCCCGACGGCTCAGCGAACCGGCAGCGGGTCCGCGTCGATCGGCCCCGGCCAGGTGCCGAACGAGTTAGAGGACACCAGCCCGCCCGATTCGTTCCGCTCCGCCGGGAAGACGACCCCGTCGGCATCCACGGGTGCGCATTGACCGTGGCCGGTATCGACGCAAAGGTGCTGAACAGCCGTCACACGCCGGTCGAGCGGCACCCGCGCCGGCGCCACCGGCACCGTGTACGAGGTCCAGTTCCTACGCTTGGCGACGATGAACCCGTCGCCGAGATGCCATCGGCACCGCGGGCAGTGCTGCGCCACGTAGTTGACGTCGGACTTCTGGCTGTGCGCTGCTCGGTACTCCGTCGCCGTCGGCAAGGAGCTACGGGCGATCGCCGCCCGCACCTCGCCTTGGAACAACGATTCCGGGCGGTCCGTGGCCCAGGTCGGGTACCTCGCGCCGAGCGACACCGTCCCGAGCTGCCCGCACCGCGTCTGCAGCTGCAACCCGCCGAGCCACCAGAACGAGAACCATGCGCCGCAGCGCTCGTTGTGGCACTTCGCCATCGCGGAGACGACCTCGACGGCGTCGACGACCGCTTCGTACCGCGGCCGGATTTCACTGCGGAACCACCGGGTCAAGGCATCGCGCATCGGCATGAACTCGGGGGCCTGGGCGAACCCCATCGGGATCTCCATCTCCAACGCCTCCGCCATGCCGCGCACGTTGTACAGGCCGCGATCGCGGTTCTTTGGCCCCACCAGCCACACACAGTCGACCTCGGACCGTTGGTACCGGTCGGTCCGCGCCGCGAACTCTTCCGCCGCCTGCGAGGCCCACTGCACCTCGATTGCCACCGAACGAGCACCCGGTCGGGACACCAACACGTCCGCGATCCACGACCGGTCCGGCGCCGGCGCCTCGACGATCGCGTCCCACCCGTGCTCGCGGGCGACGTCGGCGACGAGCGCCTTCGTCGCCAGGTGCTCCGGCGACTCCGGGCCACCCTCGTGCACGTCGCACGCAGCCTTGTGCCGGAAGTACCGAGTGCCCGCCCGTTCGACCGGGCCACCTGGCTCACCGCAGGCCATCACGAGCCCCCGCTCCCGATAGGTCGCACGCAGCGATGCCCACGAGTCATCGTCGAGCCGCCACGCCTCTACGCGCTCACAGCCCCACACAGCCACCAACGGCACCGGCGCCCCCTTGTCCCCCGCGCTCGCCCCAACCCTAGAAATTCTCCGAGGTGAACGAAACCCCTTAAACACGCGGCATCGAGGCAGCGGGTCGTGCCGGCCGATGCCGTCCTAGCGCAGCTTATTGTCGAGCTCGAGCTGTCCGAGGAGCCGCGCCCCCACCTTCTGCATGCCACGGGTCCAGTCGTCACTCACGTTGCGCAAGTGGGTGTGAGCACCGGGGCTGCGGACGCACTCGCGGTCAGAGCAGGCTGTCGCAACTGTGCCCTACCGACGTATTTTTGACTGATGCAAGCGACGTTGGAGGAACGATGAGAGGCCCAGCCCCTGAGGCCCGCCGCGACACCGAGCACCTGGTCGCGCCCGTTGCCGGAATCGCCGAGCGTGAGGAGCTCCTCGCTGCCATCCGCGACCACCTCGAGGGCGTGGACCTCCGCCCCGTCATAGACGTCCTCGGCGGAGTCGATGCCATGGCCAGACGGATGCTCGCCAGCGTCCCCGGCGCGAACGTCTACGACGATGCGCTCGGCCCGTTCTACGACACCACCAGCCTCGGACGCTGGAAGAGCATCCGCCGCCAGTCGATCGACGGCCAAGTCCGCCGAGGCGACGTGCTCTGCGTGACGACGCCCGAGGGCCATCGCCTCTACCCGTCGTTCCAGTTCGACGGCCCCGACGGCACCCCGCTGCCGAACCTTGCCCGTGTCCTCGCCGTCCTCGACCCGCGTCGCGCCGACGTCTGGGGCAACGCCATCTGGGTACGTAAACCGCGTCCCGAGCTCGGCGACCGCTCCCCCGCCCAGGCACTGCGCGACGGCGACGCCGACGACGTCATCGCGCTCGCCCGCCAGGTCGGCGCGCTGCTGGCGTCGTGACGTCCCGCAACGACCTCTTGCAGCACTCACCGCAGCCGGGCCAGGACCTCACAGGCTTCCCCACAATCGACGGCTCCGATGCACGGCAATGGCGGGCGCCGTCCGCTTCGATCTGCCCGACACCGGCGACATCGGCACCTGCCACTTCGTCGACGAGGTCGAGACCGCCGTGCGTGAGAGCCTTGGCCCTCGCCTGTCCGCCGACCAGACCGTCACGCCCGACCTGCCCACGGCATACACCGTCTCCGCCATCGTGCCTGCCGCGCCGCGGCGGTACGCCCACGTGCACTGCAAGGCCGCCGTCCGTCCGTCACGGCATCACGCGGGAGCTGACCACGACCGTCCGCTAGGACGTCACGAATGCCTGGGCCGACGCTCTCCATCAGTCGGGCTTCGACGGCGTGCGGTACACGTCGCGGTTCACGCCCGAGGCAGCCGCGAACTCCTGGACACTGTTCGAACGCCCTGGAACAACATCGCGTCGTCGCCCCATCAGTCCTGACGTCGTCGACGTTGATCGGCTCCGCGAAACATTCCCCGCCGGGCACGAGTGCTCCTTCGACAGTGACGCCCCGGTGCGCGGTCGCGCGCCACCCCGAGGGCGTTCGCCGACCACCAGCCTCACCCCCGCGAGCACGACCCGTGCGAGCCCGGCGGTCGCCGAACCTGACGACTAACTGGCCACACCGATCTGACGAGTGGAGGCCATTAGATGAGAGGGCAGCCCGATTAGAAGAGAGGGTCGGTCGCTGGCGCTCCCTCCCCCGTCCCCCTTCACGGACACCACTCCGTCCACCGCGATGAGACGCCCTTCTCGTCTGACCTCCTGACGCCACCACCTCGACACCGCAGCCCACCTCACCCGGCCATCTCGAGAACGCGACCCGCACGCACGCCTCAGCCACCTCGACAACGACGCGGCACGCCTGGCGCTCCGCGCCGGCGCCGCACACCGCGCGCTTCGCGCGCTCTTCCCCACACCTCCGGTCCGGGTCGCTTCGCGACCCTCTCCTTGCATCAGCTCCACCCCCGCACGGTCACGATGTCCTGCTCGTCCACCATCTCGTCCACCGCGGGCACGGCACGCGGCGCAGCGGCTCGGTCCTCTGCTCGTCTCCCCAGGGCGGATGCCTGATCGAAGGTGCTGACGCACCTTGCCTGCCGGCGGCCTCACACGGGTGGGGTGTCGCAGTTCGTCTCTCGGTCCGTGCACCCGTACGTCTGGCATCTCGTCTCCCTGAGGCGTCCACCGGTACGTCTCCCGGTACGCCATCCGTGTCGTCTGGCCTGTGCGCGCCGGTGCCGCACCTGCCGGAGCTTCGTGTCGTCTCGGTCACCGGGACGGCGGGGCGTTGCGGGTATCGAACCGGTGTCGAAGTGGCTCCCTGCCGGGGGCTTCCTCACGGCCGGGTGAGTGCGGACAGGCTGCGGGTCGTCTGCCGGGGTGGTGGAGCGAGGCGGGGAGCGATCCGGTCCCGGAAGAAGCAGACCCGGTGCGCATAAACCAGCCATCGGAGAGGCCCCCGGCAGGGGTGACGACGAGCACGCAAGCTGCGCGCACAAGGAGGGCGGTTCCCGACGCATCACGAACTGGTGTGGCGTGCCAGGCGAGGCAGACGCTCACAGCGTCAACCAGCCCCTGAGCTGCACACGGCAGCGAAGTCCCCGCCCACCGGCAGGTGGGTTCCAGCAGCGAACGAGTGAGCTGAGGGAATCGCAGCCGTGACGGACGCGCCAGCGTTCGGCGGGGCGGAGACGCTTCTCGCGCAGCGGGAAGTCTGACGGGGAGCGGAGTGGACCGGAAGAGGGCGCCGGAACGAGGGTCAAGTGCGAAGCAGTTGAAAATGCAGGTGGAACGGCGGCGCGGAGAAAGACCATTGTGGGCGATTCTCAATCATCATCGCGACCACACCCGTTTCGCCAACAAGCTCGGAGCGTGAACGAGCAAGGGACTGCACTTCATCGGCCCCCGACATGTCGCGCCCCGACGCCTCTCCCGGACACCAATCGGGTGACGACACTGCGTCTCTTTTGTCGCGCTCGTCCCTCTCATCCTTGGCGAGTACTTCTGTCGGGGAGAGACACTCATCCCCGCTACTGGAGGCAGCTGTCCACGCACGCAGCCTGCGGCGCGGAGGCGCTCCCGAGCGCGCGGAGGGTATGACTCCTGACGTGCGTGGCGCACGCTGAGCCGACTTACTCGGCGCGCGACCAGGGCTTTCGCAACCGCGGTTGGGGCCTTTCGAACGACACAGAACGGTCGCGCGCCTTGGGCCCCGAGTGTCCGTAAATGGACTCCCGCGTGGCAGCCCACGAAACACTGGGCGGGGGGCTCAGATGATAGCTAGGCCTCGGGACTGATCCTCGTCGGGACGCGAGAAAGCACCATGCCAATTAACGGTGTGCTCGCTTCGAACCTTTGTCCGATGAGGCAAACAAGCTCTCTCGCGGCCATCGATCAGGTGGCTCCATTCAGACGTTCTGCAGAGCGCTCGAGCCAGTCCCAGCCTGGGCTATGGTGGGCAGCACATGGTCAGCTGGCAGCTCCTTCTTCGCCGCGATGGGTCCTAGCTAGGTAGGCGCCCCCGTCGCGGTGGACGTGCTGCCTGCGCACATCCCCTTCGTACGGAGCGCTCATGACCAACACCCCTCTGCCGCCTGACACGTCCCTGATCTGGCGTCGCAACCTCCTCGTGTGCGCGCTCGGCTCGTTCACGACGATCATCGGCATGACCCTGATCCTGCCGATCCTGCCTCTCTACGTCCGAGACCTCGGCGTCGACGACAGGGCAGCCGTGACCCTCTGGTCCGGCCTCGCCTACGCCGCCACGTTCCTGACCGCGGCTCTCACAGCGCCACTGTGGGGATACCTCGGCGATCGCTTCGGACGGAAGCCGATGCTGATCCGCGCCAGCCTCGGGATGGCGATCGCCATGTCGCTCATCGGACTCGCCCAAGACGTCACACAACTAGTGCTTCTGCGCCTGCTGGTCGGCCTCCTCGGCGGCTACGCCTCCGGTTCGACCATCCTCGTCGCCGCTCAGGCCCCCAAGGACCGCTCCGCGTGGGCGCTGGGCACCCTCTCCTCCGCCATCATGGCCGGCACCATCGCAGGCCCTCTGATCGGCGGAACCCTCGCACAGACGATTGGCGTTCAAGGAGCGTTCCTCGCAACAGGCGGCCTGATCTTCCTCGCCTTCCTCGGAACGACCCTGTTCCTGAAAGAGGCGCCCCGGCTCGCTCGCGAAACGAAGATGTCCAAGCCGTCGAGCTCGTGGGCCGCCGTCCCCTACAAGCTGCCGGTCATCGCTCTGCTCAGCCTCTCGACCCTGCTGATGTTCGCCACCATCTCAGTCGAGCCGATCATCGCCGAGCACGTCCGCTTCCTCACTGGTTCAACCGACGACACCGCCCTCTACGCCGCAGTCGTGTTCTCCATCACCGCGTTCGGCACGATCCTCTCCAGTCCCAACCTCGGCAAACTCGCTGACCGGATGGGCCACATGCAGGTCCTCACCCTGAGCCTGGTCGCCGCGACACTCTTCCTCGCCGCGCAAGCAGTCGTCGACGACCTGATCGCCTTCGCGATCCTGCGATTCCTCACCGGGATCGCCCTCGGCGGCATCACCCCCACAGTCGTCGCGACCATCCGCCGCCTCCTCCCCGACACGAGCGTCGGACTGGTGCTGGGCTACAACGTCTCGGCCCAGTACATCGGTCAAGTCGCCGGCCCCGTCCTCGCCGGATGGCTCGGCGGCATCGCAGGCACCCACTCGGTCTTCATCGCCACCGCGATCATCACAGCCGTCGGACTCATCACTGCCACAGCCATCCGGCGACACTTCAGACATCATCTCGCCGCGTGGGAGGCCTGAACGCGTGAGGTGCTCAGGTCACTGAGGGCGCGAAGCGAGGGTCACGACGTCGAACTCTCCTCTCCTGCGTCACTAAGCTGGAGTTGAGCGATCGGCGTTTTTGCAGCCGCTCAGGGGCCCGGGACTCACATGCCCGTCATCGGGGAGGAGATCGACGTGGTGACCGGTCGGCCAGGCCTCAAACAAGTCGCCGCGGTGGCAGGCGTCTCGCACATGACCGTCTCGCGCGTCCTGAGCGGCCATCCCAACATCAGGGACTCCACTCGCGAGAAAGTGCTCAAGGCAGTCGACGAGCTGAACTACCGACCCAACGTCGCGGCTCGATCGCTCGTCACGCAGCGCACGGAGCGCATCGGCGTACTGGTCGAGAGCGGAACCGCGTTCGGTCCTTCGAGCACCCTGCGGGCCATCGAGCGGGCCGCGCGGTCGAGGGGCTATTCGGTGACGTCCGTCGCACTGCGAGACGAACAGGACATGACTCCGGTCGACGCCATCGAGCACTTGACGGGGCTGGGCATCGACGCCCTGTGCATCATCGCGCCGCGCTCCTCGTCCGTGGCGACCCTCCGCACCATCGAGATCGGGGTCCCGACACTGGTAGTGAAGTCCGAGGATGACCCGACCTTCCTCACGGTCTCGGTCGATCAACAAGCGGGCACGGCGGAGGCGGTCGACCACCTCGCTTCGCTGGGGCATCGTGACGTCCTGCACCTCTCAGGCCCTCTGGACTGGCTCGACGCTCGATCTCGTGAACGTGCTTTCCACGTGCGCGCCAAGTCCTGGGGGATGCGAGAACGCCCCATCGTGGTCGGTGACTGGACGCCCGACTCCGGCTACGAGTTCGCCGCGAGCCTGAGCTCGGTCCCGGAGTTCACCGCGATGGTCGTCGCCAACGACGACATGGCCCTCGGCGTGATCCACGGTCTCGCCGAACGGGGGATCCGTGTTCCGCGAGACGTCAGCGTCATCGGCTTCGACGATCTGCCGAGCGCTCGCCACATGCTGCCTCCGCTGACGACGGTGCGGCAGGATTTCGACAAGCTGGGGACGACGGTCGCAGACGTGATCCACGCCCACATGCACGGCCAGGAGATCCCCCGGCGCACACGCATCGCGACCGAGCTGGTGGTTCGCGAGTCCACTGCACCGCCCCGCGCCTGATCGCCGTTGGGTGATCCGTAGTCAGCTGTCGCGTATCATCGGCGACACCTCGGCACGGCGGCCCCGATGCCGTGCCGCACACGATCCGAGGACGGCACGTGGATCTGCAGTCGATGGCGACTCCTGGTTCTCCCCACCGGACGGTGGAGATGGTCGGGATCGACGTCGTCTTCACCTCGGGCCCGGCTCTCACCGGCGCACGTCTGTGCCTGGCCCCGGGAGAGATCCACGGGCTGATGGGGCAGAACGGCGCTGGCAAGTCGACGCTGATCAAGACCCTCACGGGCATTCATCGTCCCGACGCCGGAATGGTCAAGGTGGACGGCGTCGAGCGCCGCTTCTCGGGGCCGGCGGACGCACGATCGGCCGGCATCTCGGCAGTGTTCCAGGATGAGTGGCTCACGGACAACCTGAGCATCGGCGAGAACATGATGCTCGGGCACGAGGTCCGTGGCCGCTTCGGCATCTCCTGGTCGCGTACCCACCAGCGAGCAGCCGAGATGCTGAGAGAGCTCGGACTGGGAGACCTCGATCCGCGAGCATCCGTGCGCTCGCTGTCGCCGGCTCTCCGCCAGCTCGTCGCCATCGGTCGGGCGATGATCGACCGCCCTCGCGTCCTCGTGCTCGACGAACCGACCTCGAGTCTCGACCTCGACGACGTCGTCCGGCTCTTCGCAGTCCTGAAACGCCTGCGCGACAGCGGCGTGGCGATACTGTTCGTCTCGCACTTCCTGGAACAGGTCTTGGCCCTGAGCGACCGGATCACCGTGCTGCGCGACGGCAGCACGGTCGGCGAATACCCGGCGCACTCCATGGACCGGGCCGAGCTGATCGCCTCGATGCTCGGCGAAGACATCGAGGCGCTACGGCGGATCGGCGCGGACCGCCGCCAGCATCGCCGGCAGCCCGTCGGCCCGCCGATGTACCAGGCTCTCGGCCTCGGCCGTCGAGGAGCGGTCGCACCGACCGACTTGGAGCTGCATCGTGGCGAGATCGTCGGCTTCGCCGGGCTGCGAGGCTCCGGTCGCACCGAGATGGCCTCCCTGCTCAGCGGCGCTGATCGCTTCGATCGCGGACGCGTCCTGATCGACGGTGAGCCCACGCATGTTCCCGATCCCCGCTCGGGCATGCGGAATCGGATAGCGCACGCGAGCGAGAACCGCCACGAGGACGGAATCATCAGCGAGCTGTCGGTCCGCGAGAACATCGTGCTCGGCATCCAGGCGCTTCGTGGTTGGTCTCGACCCCTCTCGACCGCCGAGACCGACAGCCTCGTCCGTGCCTACGTCGACTCGCTCGACATCTCGCCGGCGGATCCCGGCCTCCTGGCCAAGTACCTCTCCGGCGGCAACCAGCAGAAGGTCGTGCTGGCACGGTGCCTGGCGACCAAGCCTCGACTCCTCGTGCTCGACGAGCCGACCAAGGGGATCGACCTGGCCTCGAAGGTCGACATCCAGGCCCACGTCGTCCGGCTCGCGAAGGACGGGGTCGCCATCGTCTACATCTCGTCCGACCTCGACGAAGTCGTTCGCCTCAGCGATCGCATCGTCGTGTTCAAGGACCGCGAGAAGATCGGCGAGGTCAGCAACGGCCCGTGGCTGACGGTCGACACGATCGTCGAGATGATCGCCGCCGACTCCTGAGGGGGAAGCGACGGGCAGACCGAGAGGGCCAGTTCGCTCGCGCTGACCCCCGTTTGGGTGTTACCGTGAACATCACTGACAGCCTCAGCCCTCCTCAGCAATGATGCCGAACTAGGAGCACGTGTGATGAAGCACTTCCCGCGACAGCTCGTCCTCGCGACGACCGTGGCCCTCATGGCTCCCCTGTTGGCGACGGCGTCAGCATCCGTCGCTGCAGCCCAGGGTGACGCCCCGGCAGATGCCGGCGGTGCACCGGGTGAGATCCTTCGATATGCCTTCGACACCGATGCCGGCACGACTGTCCTCGACAGCTCTGGACATGGTCGGAACGGGGAGCTCGTCGCCGGCGGTACGTGGAACGACGGTGCTCTGCAGCTCGACGGCGACGACGACTTCGTCAGGCTCCCGGACGACCTGCTCGCCGATGTCACTGACATCACCGTCGAGGCCGACGTCTGGATCGATCCCGCCCAGGCTTCCCCCTACTTCCTCTACGGGCTGGGCAACACGACGGCCGGAGCAGGCGACGGCTACCTCTTCACCTCCGGAGACAACTACCGCACCAGCCTGACCACCGGCAACTGGACCACAGAGCAGACGGTGTCGCAGAGTGCAGCAGTGCCGCGCGGCACCTGGGCGCACCTGGCGTACACGCTCGCCGGAACGACCGCCACCCTCTACCTCGACGGGGTGAAGGTCGGCAGCTCGACCGTGACCATCGATCCGAAGGACATCGGAGCCGGCAGGACGACGGCCAACTACATCGGCCGTTCGAACTACGACGCCGACAATCGCTTCCGAGGCCAGATCCGGGAATTCGCGATCTACGACCGAGCTCTGAGCCCGGCCGAGGTGCTCTCCGCCTCCGGGAACACGACGACCCTGTCCGACGTGACGATCGGCGGAGACGTCCTCAAGACCGCGCCGATCATCGACTCGGTCGATCGGGTCGTCACCTTCCCGGTGAAGCCGGGTGTCGCGCTGACCTCCCTCGATCCCACCTACACGACTGCAGCCGGCGTCGTCGCCAGCCCCGCCTCCGGGACCGTGCGCGATCTGTCCACGCCTCAGCGGGTGGTGCTGACGCCGCTCGACGGCGGCTCGCCGACCACCTGGACGCTGAAGGCGATCTCGATGGGGAGCCCCGCCATCCCCGGCCTCTACGCCGACCCCAACATCGCAGTCTTCGGAGACACTTACTACGTCTACGCCACGACCGACGGCGTCCCCGGCTGGGGCGGCAACCAGTTCTGGGTCTGGTCGTCGAAGGACCTCGTGGACTGGACCCGCTCGGACCAACCGATCCTGACCCTCGACGGTGCGAACGGGAACGTCCCCTGGGCGGTCGGCAACGCCTGGGCACCGACGATCTCGGAGAAGGACGGCAAGTACTACTTCTACTTCTCCGGCCACAACGCCGCGCTGGACCGCAAGACGATCGGAGTCGCCGTCGCCGACAGCCCGACAGGCCCCTTCGCCGCACAGCCGACGGCCATGATCACGAACGGCGAGGCCGTCAACTCCGGGCAGGCCATCGATCCAGCCGCGTTCACCGACCCGGCGACGGGCAAGAGCTACCTCTTCTGGGGCAACGGAGTTCCCGTCTACGCCGAGCTCGCCGACGACATGATCTCGGTCAAGGCAGACACCATCAAGCGGATCGACGGCCTGACCGACTTCCGTGAGGGCGCCTTCGTCAACGTGCGCAACGGGCTCTACCACCTGACGTATTCGATAGACGACACGGGGTCCGAGAACTACAAGGTCGGGTACGCCACCGCGACGAGCATCGACGGACCCTGGACCTACCGCGGTGTGGTCCTCGAGAAGGACCCTGCCCTGGGCATCCTCGCCACGGGCCACAACTCGATCATCAACGTGCCGGGCACCGACGACTGGTACATCGCCTACCATCGCTTCGCCTTCTCCGGCGGCGACGGCACTCACCGTGAGACGACCATCGACCGGGTCACGTTCTCTCCGACGACCGGCCTCATGGAGAAGGTGCGACCGACGCTCGAGGGCGCCAGCGCGCAGGAGGTCGTCGACGTGGCCGTGCCCGCGGTCACCGTCACCGCCTCGAGCAGGACTCGCTGCGTGCAGGGCAAGGTCGTCCTCTCGGTGGCCGTCACCAACCCGAACGCCTTCGCGATCAAGGTCGTCATCACCTCGGCCTACGGCGTCAAGACCATCGACGAGATCGGCGCCGGGAAGAGCGCCATACACGCGGTCACCACCCGCGACGCGAGCGTCGCCGGCGGACAGGTGAGCGTGTCCGCCACGGCATTCGTCGCCGGCAAGCCCGCAACGACGAGCGCTGTCGCCCCCTATCCCGCTGCTAGCTGCCGCTGACCCCCGTCCCACCCTCACCACCCCACCGCGTCGGCGATGCTGCCCACGCAGAACGGAGACACCCGAGATGAACACCCGCTCCCTCCTCGCCCGCGGAGCCGCAGGCCTGACCGGAGGCCTGCTCCTCCTCGGCGTCGCCAGCACGGCGGCCGCCGCAGAACCTGAGATCGGCACCGACGACGTCGACGTCACCGTCGACATCGCACCCCTCAGCGGAGGAGGCGCTCTCGCCATGTCCGTGGCCGGCACCTCGTCCGCACTGGCCGAGAACGGCTCGACCGGCGTGATCCGCCAGTTCACCGGGACCCTGCCCACCGTCACCGTGACCGACACCCGCGATCCCGCCGACATCCCCGCGGACGCCGGCTGGTACGTCCTGGGGACCGCGACCGACTTCGTCTCCTCGGACGGCCTGAGCACAATCGGCGCGGAGAACCTCGGCTGGGCTCCGAACCTCATCGACGGAGGCGACAGCGGCCTCGTCGCTGAGGGCGACGTCGTCGACACCGCGATCGATGGTGGTCCCGACGGCGTGGGCCTCGTCGACCAGGAGCTCCTGGCGATCACGGACAACTCCGCCGGCATCGCGGGCGAGGGGTCGTGGACCGCGGACGCGGCGCTGACCCTGAAGACACCGACCACCGTCGACGCCGGCGACTACAGCTCCACGATCACGCTCTCCCTGTTCGAGTAACTTCCGCGAGGCACACCCCTCATCCCTCGACAGCCGTGAGCGGCCGGGCACCTCGTGCCCGGCCGCTCCGTGCGTCCTGCTCAAGATCCAGAGGTTTCCATGACCGGTCCACGCCCATCCTCTTCCGGCGGGCGCCTTCCGGCGACGCGCCTCCACACGCTCTCCCGGTTCGTCCTCGTCGGGCTCGTCACCGGGGGGTTCGTCGCGGCGGCCGCTCCGGCCGCGTCAGCCGCGTCAGCCCCCCAGGGAGTGACGTGGGCAGTGAGCCCCGCGACCGACGGCGCTCCGGACGAGCGATCCTGGGTCGAACTCGACCTCGGCCCCGGTGCCACCGCCTCCGACGAAGCTGCCGTGCGCAATCTCAGCGACGAGACCGTGACGTTCCGCATCGACGCGGCGGACGGCTACTTCACGGACGAGGGCCGCTTCTCCATGCTCCCCTCGGACAGGCCGTCGACGGACGCCGGCACGTGGATCTCCGCTCCCGAGACGGTCACCGTCGAGCCCGGAGCAACGGGCATCGTCCCGTTCACGGTCTCGGTACCCTCGAATGCCGAGCCCGGAGACCACGCGGCCGGCATAGCAGCGTCCCTGGTGTCGGTCGGCTCCGGCGCCGGTGGCGCGTCCGTCGGGGTCGAGAGCCGCATCGGCTTCCGCGTGATGACCAGGGTGACCGGCGACGTCGTCCCGGGTGTCGCCGTCGACGGCATGCGGGTCGACTACCAGATGTCGTGGAACCCCTTCGCCGCCGGGTCGCTGACCGTCGAGGCCGACATCGTCAACACCGGCAACGTCCGCCTCGTCCTCGACGGGACAGTCCGCGCACAGGGATCGTCCGCGCCGATCGTTAGCGAGGACGCCTCACGACAGGAACTGCTGCCGGGCGACCGCAGGGCGGTGTCGATCCCGCTCAGGGGCGTCTGGCCCCTCGTCGTCGCGAGCGCCGAGCTGGAGGTCGCCCCCACGGTCGTCGCACCGGACGGAGGGGCGGCCGTCGATCTGGAGCCGGTCACCGCCACGGCGACGGCCGCCGCAGTTCCGTGGTCGCAACTGCTCGTGGTGCTCGGAACGGCACTCGTTCTCTCGGCGCTCCTCGCGGGCCGGTCACGCTCGCGCAGCCGTGTCGCCGCGCTCGTGCGGCAGGCCAAGGAGGAAGGCCTTCGGGAGGGTGCCGCCGGCGGGGGCACGGATGGCGGGAGCGCGAACGCGAACGATCGCTGAGCAGCTCGCCGAGTGCATGAGCGCGAACGACGAGAGCCGCCCCTTCGGGGCGGCTCTCGCGTATCTCGTGGAGCTCAGTGTCCTGGGGCTCAGGGAACGAGCCGGAAGGTGGCGTCTTCGTACTCGGCACTGGACACCGGGTCGATCCTCAAGGAGAAGTCCCTGTGTCGCAGGTACCTGGTGGGGTAGTTGTAGCTCTGGAACGAGGACCAAGACGAGTCCGAGAGGCCGGCGACCTTCCTGAACGTCGCGTCAGCGGCGAAGCCGGCGCTGCCGTCGTTGGCGTTCAGGACGACAGAGAAGTTCGAGTGCCTGAGGTACTGGCCGGGGAAGTTGACCGACTCGAAGGAGACGGCGTTCGCGTCGGCCAGACCGGGGACGATCTTCCACTGCGAGTCCTGCTGGAGGTCGAAGGGGAAGGCATCGATGCGTGCTGCCCCGCCTTGGTGGCGTACGTAACGGTCAGGGAAGTTGGACGACTTGAGTCGCGTCGAGCTGCTCAGGCCGTACTTGCCGGTCAATCCGGTGTACTCGGAGGACGTGATGGGCTGGATGCTGTTGTGCTTGGACCCGATCGGGGCCGTGAAGTTCCGCTGGCTGAGCGGCGTCCACGATCCAGTCGTGACGCTTCCCTGCCAGACGTTGAACTTGTTGTTCGGGCAGTAGTTGTCGCCCCAGAGCCACCACGAGTTGGGGTCTGACAGAGATCGCACGACGGTGGGTGCCTCGACGCAGCCACCCTGGTACAGGCCGGTCGTGTAAGGGGTGAACGAGCCCGGCGTGAGGGACGACGAGCGGGCGCCCATGAGGCCCGTCTGGTTCGGGGCAGGGGAACGGTAGTAGAGGTAGTTCACCCCGTTGATGTCGGTCTGCACGTCGGAGTCGATGACACCGCCCTGGCCGTTGTTGTCGAAGAACGTCACGGGTGCCGTGGTCGTCACGAAATCAGACGTGTAGACGACGAGGATCGTGCCGAACGGGCCACCCGTAGGACTCGCGCTGAAGGTGATGCCGTACTTGGCACGCGTCGGGTCCCAGAAGATCGCGGGTGCCCAGGTGAACGAGTTGGGGTTCGCGCTGTTGATGTTGAGCAGCCGGTCGCTCGACCAGTTGACCAGGTCAGGCGAGGTCCAGATGTGGATGGAGGGGTTGGCTGCCCCGAAGTTCTCGTTCTTGAGGTCCGTCGCCGTCATCACCCAGCTGCCGTCCTGCAGCCGGAAGAGGAACGGGTCGCGGATGCCCTTCGTCCCGAGCGTCGGGACGAGGATCGGGGCGTTGTCGTTGAGGGCCGTCCACTCCAGCGCGTCCTTGCTCACGGCGAGGTGGACGTTGTTGGAGTTGCCGGACCCGTTGGGGCTCTCCTTGAAGTACGCCATGACGTAGGCGCTGTTGGCCGTCGCTGCTTCTGCAGGGGCTGACGGTGGCAACGCCACGACGAAGGCACCGATCATGGCGACCGTCGCGGCGATGGTCGCCAGACGGCGCCGCCACGAGCTGCGGCCGGGGCCGGCGAGGGAGTTCGATCTTGTTGACATGGTTCGCTTTCTAGGGTGGGTCAGTGGGGTCGATCGGGGGTGAGGACGTCTGACGTCGCCGTGTGGATATGTGCGGAGAGTGCCTCCTGAGACGTGAGCGGGTGTGTCACGGCGGCGGCGTGTGCTGTGCCGAGGCCGACTTCTAGGTGATCGTGAAGGCGTTGCCGTTGATGATCAGGACGTCGTCGTCGGACCCGGAGCTCCCGTCGACGAGATCCCTGTCGAGTTCTCCGCTCAGACGCGACAGACGACCGCCGATCGGCCCGCCTGCGCCCTCCCCGCTCATCCGCAGCTGCGCGACGCGTACGCCACGCTCTCCTGCGAGGTGCCCGTGGCGGACGTCGCGGTGATGGCGACCGATCCCGACGTGACGGACGCTGCCCGCGTCGTCGTGGCAGTCGTGCCCGACGCTCCCGGAGCGACTCCCTTCACGGTCTTCGACCCGAAGGAAGTCGCGGTGGTGACGTCGATGGCCGAGGGGCCCGAGTTCTTGACCACGGTGGTGAGGACGACCTTGCCGCTGATGCACCGTGTCGTCGCGACGGCGCTCACGACGGGTCGCGACAGGACGGTCACCGTGGTCGTCACCGCTCGGTTGGCGGGCGCCACCTCCTCGTCGCGCGTCACGTCGAGCACAGGGCGGCCGTCGGCGGCGTAGTGGATGCGGACGAGCCGGGTGTCCCTGCCGTCTCCCCCGACCCCGTTGCCCCACGTGTGGTAGACGAACACGTCGTTGCCGTCCTCGTCGCGTGTGACGGCCCCGTGGCCGGGTCCTTGCTCGTACGTGCGGTAGTCGACGACTCCGTCCGGCATGGGGACGCTCGCCAACAGCGGAGCGTCGTACTTGGTCCAGCTGGCGATGTCGGTCAGGTCGCTGCCCTCCTTCGCCCAGGCACCGCCGACGATGTACTTCGGGCTGACGCCGCTGCTGGAGTAGACGAGCGTGATCTTCCCGTCGCGCTGGATCGCGAACGCCCCCTCTGACAGGTGGTCCTCGAACGAGAGCGACGGGACGATGATCGGTGTCGGCTCACCGATGACCCGAGTCGGATCGCCCGGATCGACCTTCGCGATCCAGGTCGCCGGGTCGCTGGCGCCTCCGTCGACGTAGCGCTGGGACCACGCGTAGTAGGCGGTTCCGCCGGACTCGAAGTAGGTCATGTCCAGGCTGATGTTGCGCCCCGTGCCGGTGCGTCCGAGGGCGCTCGAGTCGCCCTTCAGGACTGCGCGGGGCGCCGACCAGTCAGCCGGCTCAGCAGGGTCTCCCCCGTCGCGCAGCTGCATGATGTGGGCCTGCACCGTGTACCACGCGGCGTCCTGGTTCGACTGGTCGTTCCCCGGGTTGAAGCACGGGGCGAACAGGATGGACAGCTTGCCGCCGATCTCGTGGATCTCGGGGGCCCAGTAGCAGCCCGCGATCACCTTCCCCTCGGCAGTGCGGTCCATCCGCGTCGTGCGGTTGAGCAGGTCGACCTCCCTGGCACGCCCGCCGTCGTCGTCGCTGAGCTGGTCGATGCTGTCGGCCACCCGGATGGGGAGGTGCTCGGAGGCGATGTTGTCGTTGCCCGTGTCGTCGGTGGCCGTGAAGAGGTACTGCGTCTTCCCGCCGCGCTCGTACCGGTAGATGGTCGGGTCGGCGCGGTTGTAGGCGAACGGCTCGTCGTACTGCCGCTGGCGGACGGTGCCCGAGAGGTCGTACGTCCCCGGGCCCTTCGTGCCGATGTCCGCGAGCTGCTGAGGGTCCCAGTCGACGCCGAGGCTGCCGGTGGAGCCGTCGGCGTAGGACAGGCTGGCCTTCGCCTCCGTGAGGGCGGTCACGTCCCCTTGCTCGATCGTCTGCGGCGCGACGGACGATCCGGTGTTGACCGTGCGGCCGAGGGCTTTCGTCAGCGCGTCGGCGGTCGAGGCGGAGACAGCCAGCGCACCGCCAGGGACCGCGTCGGCGACACGGCCGGCGAATGCGGACAGGTCGGCGGTCGCCACGGTCGCGGGGCTCCCGCCGAGGACCGGTCCGCGGTTCCCGTCGGTCACGACGACGCTCCGGCGGCCGCCGTCCTTCGGCGAGAAGGCCTCCGTCCGGAGCTCGGTGCGGGCGAGATCCGTGACGGTCGCGTACTTGGCGGCCCCCGCCGCATCCGTCCACGAGACCAGGTACTGCTCCTGGTCGCTGTCGTAGACGGCGCGGGGCGAGACGACGCCTCCTGTGGTCCCGAGGTCGACGAGGCCGAGCTCGGTGAAGTCGGTCGCGGTGCCGTCGGTGGCCTTGAAGACCAGAGCGCTGGAGGTCTCGGTGCCGTCAGGTCCGCCTCCTTCACGGACGCGGGTGGCGAGCACCCCCACGGTCCCGTCGGCGAAGGTGAACAGCGACGGAGCCGCGACGGCCCGGTGATCGACCTTGTCGGTCCCCACGAAGACGCCCTCGGCGAAGAGGACACCGCCGTTGCCGGCGAGGGGTGCCGCTGTGTCGACGGACGAACCGAGGGCCAGGTGCATGCTGCGGGCGACCGTGTCCTGATTGGCCTTCAGCTCGCCGGTGGGGGTCCGAGTGTAGGCGACGACGGTCTTCCCGGTGGTGGCGCTGAGGACGGTGGTGCGGAAGGTCTTCGTCAGCGTGGTGCCGCCGACCGCCACGGAGGCGGTGAGCCGGATCGCCTGGTCGGATGCCGTGTCGTTGACGAGGCGTCCCCCTGACAGGCCGGTGCCGTCGGCGCTCCACGACACGGCGTACCCGGCGATCGTGGGCAACGTGGTGCCGGACGCGACGGTGGGGGGAACGACCAGGGCGGTGCGCAGGCGTCCTATCGCGTCGGCCTCGGTGTCGGCCGCGACGGTCACGGAGCGCGCGGCGCCGGTCGCGGCGGAGCCCGCGAAGCTCGCGCTCGGCGTGAGGGTGACCGCGGCGTTCGCCGTTCCGGGTGCTGGTCGCCGCACGGTCCCGTCGGCGCCGATCACCGAAGGGTCGCTGCTCGACCAGGTCAGGAGGGAGCCCCCCGCGCCGCGGGTCGGGAGGGCGATGTCGCCGGTGACGGGCTGCGTGTCCGAGAACGTCGCCGCAGCGGCGTCCGAGCCCGCGATGACGGAGGCGGCGGGAGCTGCGTCCTCACGCACCTGCTCCTGCGACAGGGCCGTGGAGTACACGTGCACGTCGTCCATCGCACCCGCGAAGAGGGGGTCGGGACCGTAGAGCGACTTGCCCAGCAGTCCGGACGCGGTCGAGGTGCCGATCGTCGTCGCGCCGGTCGCGGAGGTCGGGGTCGTCTGCGCGAGCCGACCGTCGACGTAGGTCGACACGCTGACTCCGCTGCGGAGCACGACGGCGACGTGGGTCCAGCGGCCGGACGCCGCGGGGCCGGTGTCCGCCGCGCGCTGCTCAGAGCCGTTCTTCACCGCGCCGATGAGGTTCCCGCCGCACTGCGGGGTGGCGAAGAGATACCGCTCGGTCGACTGCCCGAGGGCGTACGCCCAGCTGCAGCTCTGGCTGCCGTCCCATCGCAGCCAGGCTGACATGGTGAGGTCGGCTGTCGACGTCGAGGTCAGTCCAGGCGCGATCTCGGCGAATGCAGCAGAGCTCCCGGCGACGCCTCCGGGGAGACGGAGGGCGCGATCGTTCCCGCCTCGCGGACCCACGACCGTCGTGGCGCCGGACCCGCGCACCGTGGCGGATCGGTTCCCCACCGAGTCGGCGAAGGCCGTCCCCGCGGTGACGGGGGCGCCCGCGGCGCTCGTCGAGGCGAAGTCGTAGGAGAGGATCGGGCCGGGTGCAGCGGCCTGCGCGGGTGCGCCGCTGAGCGCAGCGCTCCCCGCCGTCAAGGTCGCGGCCACCATCAGTGCCGTAGTGCGTCGGAACTGCATCGTTCGTCAACTTCCGTGAGAGGTGCATCCGGGGAGCGCGGGCCGTTCGGTCCGCGCTCCCCGCTGGGCGGGAAACTCAGGCTCCCGGGTGCAGGAGGTCCGGGAGGGGAGAGCGGCTGCCTCCCGGGACCCGTGCTAGCGGCAGACGATCGCCGCGTAGGGCGCCGTCACCGTCCGGGAACCGGACGCAGCCTTGGACGTGACGCTGAGCTCACCTGCCGCGATGGAGGCAGAGCGGGTGCTGAACGCCGCGGAGACGGTCTTCCCGGGGGCGACGCCCGTGAACGTCCTGCTCCCCCACGGCGAGGACATCGTCAGCTCGACGGTGGAGTCGCTGGCGTTGGTGCCGGTCCCCGTCACCGTGGCCTTGCCGGCGACGCAGCGGCTGGAGGCCGAAGCCTGGACGGCCGGTCCAGGAGGCGCCGTCGCCGTGATCGTCGCGACCGCGGGGGTCGCTGCCGAGTTGGCGAGCTGTCCGCGCACCTGGACGGTGTCGCCGGCCTTCTTCAGCGAGCTGAGGTCCGCGGTCTCCCAGGTCACGGCCACGGTCTCCCGGTGGCCGTCCTTGAAGGACGCCGCCACCGTCGCGGGGAGCGACACTGCGCTCGATCCGGCCTGCACCGTCCGTGCCACCGGGTCCACGGAGGTGACCAGGAGCGACGGGTTCCACTTGGCGGCGAGCGCGTCGCGCTCCTTGGCGGTGATCGAGACGACGGACCCGTGACGGGGCGAGGCCGGCAGCGAGAAGCTGCTGGGGATCGTCCACCGGATGTCGCCCTCGAGCGAGTTGGTGCCCAGCGGGATGTAGCCGCGTCCGCCGTAGTTGTCGGTCCAGAGGAAGTACTTGAACCCCGCCCGGTCGCCCTCGTTGGTCTTGAAGATCTCCGGACCCTCGACCTCGGGCGTTCCGGCGTCGCGGCCGATGCAGGTGTCGATCAAGCTCCACGCCCCGGAGGCCGTGGTGGCACGCAGGTCGGTGGACTTCTGTCCGATGATGTCGGGCGAGGGGCAGCCGGTGGTCTGGGTCGCCTTCGTGAAGCGGTAGTAGGTGTCGCCGTCTTTGAGCATCGTGGCGTCGATCAGCCCGTTGCTCTTGTTGAGCGAGGGGACGTCGGCGGCCTTGAACCACACCTCCGGAGTCGTGAAGTCACGGAAGTCGCGGGTGGTGGAGGTGAGGATCTGCGGCCCGTTGCCGTCCTCCACGTTTCTTGTGCTGTCGGTGAAGAGAGCCGAGGTCCAGTAGACGACGTAGGCGTCGATGGTGGGGTCGTAGGTGGCTTCCGGTGCCCAGGTCATTCCCGCGTTGGGCAGGTTGACCTCGATGTGGCGCTGCTGGCCCCAGTTGACGAGGTCGGTGGACTCCCAGATCTCGAGGTGGCGGCTGCCGCGGTTGGTCGATCCGCCGAAGCCGGTGGTGCCGACGGAGAGGTCGGTGGCCATCAGGAAGAACCTGTCGCCCTCCTTCGAGCGGAAGATGAACGGATCGCGCAGGCCCTTCGTGCCCAGGGTCGAGGTGAGGATCGGCTGCGCGTCGTTCAGGTTCTTCCACTGCAGCGAGTCGTTGCCGTCCGAGGTGGCGAAGCGGATCTTCTCGCCCTCGACGCTGTCGCCGGTGAAGTAGGCGAACAAGTAGGCGTCGAGGTCGCTCGCGGCGACGGGGGCCGCAGCCGGCACGGTGCGCGTGAGCGTCCGCACGACGGGCGAGGCTCCCGGCACGGTCACCGTGGCGGTGAGGGTGACGGTCGTGTCGGCGGAGGGACGCGTGAGCGATCCCCCGGCGACCACGTCGGGCGCGGTTCCCTTGTCGCCGGAGGTGATGACCGCCTCGTTCGACGAGGTCCAGCTGACGGCCGCGCCCGAGCTGCCGGGCCGCGAGGCCGTGGCTGCGACGTCGGCTCCGGTCAAGGGCAGGTCCAGGCTGCCACGCACGGGTCCGGCGAGTGCGGGATCTGCGCTGATGGCGTCGGCCACGGCCCGAGCGAGCTCGGACTCGGCGGTCTCGCCCGCGGCGTAGGCGGGAACGGTGACGGTGATCGGACGGCCGACGGCGGAGATGCCGCCGTGGACGGCGGTGGGGGTCAACGTCACGGTCGCGTCCGGGTTGCCCGAGGCAGGTCGGGTCACTACGCCGGCAGGGCTGACCGTGCCCGGGGCGCTCGACGCCCAGGTGACCACGGAGCCGGCGGAGCCGGACGTGGGGAGGGTGAGGTCGGAGGTGACGGCGGAGGTGTCGCCGAGCGAGACGGTGGCGTCCTGGTTCGCGAGCACGGCGTGCACGCTGGCAGCACTCTGCTGCACCTGGCCTGCGGTCAGCGCGGAGGTCCAGACCTGCATGTCGTCGATGGCACCGGCCCAGTAGGCGTCCGCGCCGTAGAACGACTTGCCGAGGTAGCCCGAGAACGTGGAGGTGCCGATCGCGGAGGCGGCGGTGGAGGAGGTGCCGCCCTGGCCGACGAGCGCGCCGTCGAAGTAGGTCGAGACGGACTGGCCGCCCTTGACCACGACCGCCATGTGCACCCAGCGGTTCGCGGTGACGGCAGTGTTACCTGCTCCCCGTACCTCGGCGCCGTTCTTGACCGCGCCGAAGCCGGCCGGACCGCACTTGGTGGTCGCGAGGACGTGGGAGTCGACGCTGGAGCCGAGAGTGAAGGGCCAGGTGCAGTCCGGAGCGCCGCTCCAGCGCAGCCAGGCGGACATGGTGACGTCCTGGGTGCCGGCCGGGATGAGGCCGGGCGCGATCCGGACGTGCGGGGCAGCGGACGTGCTCGACCCGCCCGGGAGCGAGAGCGCGCGGTCGCCGGAGGCGCCGGAGGCACCGGCGACGCTCGTCGCGCCGGAGTTGACCAGCGTCCCGGGGTGGTCGCCCGCCGCTGCGTCCGCGATGACGGCACCGTTGCCGAGGGTCGAGCCGATGGCGTCGAAGGAGTACTGCAGGACGGGCACGGGGACGCTCTCGGCCGCTCCGGCGACTCCGATCGGCGACAGTGCACCGCCCAGCGACACGGCGGCGACCGTCAGCGCGAGGCCCGCGCGGGGAAGGCGCGAGCGTCGGGTGCGCTCTTGCGGGAGAGATCGTGACATGAGGAATCCTTCGCATGGTGGGGAGGGCGGGGAGTGAGGGCCAGCTGGCCGTCTGCTTCTGGCGGAGGGCGAGCAGGAGCGGGTCGTCGGTGGGGAGGGCACGGCGAACAGCGACGCATGACAGCAAGGGCGCACGTTGTTCGCCCAGCTCGGGCCGAGCGCTGAGCGCTCGCCCGTGGGGGCGGTGAGCGCGAAGGGTCAGCCCGTGGACTCGTCAGCGGAGCGCGGGCCGCACGATGTCGGCCGGCAGGACCGGTGACCGGGGGACCAGGCCTGGCGGCCTCGTCTGGAAGGGGGTGGCGACGTCGTCATCGACGTTCCTCTCAGGCTCTTCTTCGAGCCGATAGATCGGGGCGAGTCGGCTGGATCGTGTCCTGCGCGGCCTCTGATCGTCCACTGTATCCATTTTTGTTACCGTGAACAATGCCTGTTCCCGGCTGTGCGCGATGTGGCCACGCCTGGCAGCCAGGATGCGGCGCCCGAGATGCGCCGCAGCGCTTCTCAGCCCGTCCGGAGGTCTCAGAACGGGGCCGACCATCAAGCCGACCCCGCACTCTCGAGGCCCGTCAGCAGCGAGCTGCGGGGTAGGCCACGGTGACCGGTGTGCTCACGCCGCCGGTGACCGCCGTCCCGACGAGGGTCCCCGCGGTGATCGCGACCGCCCGCGTCGTGATCGCGAGTGAGGCTGTCTTCTGCGCACCGACGCTCTGCGTCCGCTCGCCCCAGGGTGTCGCCCAGGTGACGACCGCGGCCGCTCCGGAGTTCTTGGTCACGATCGTGACGACGGCCTTCCCCGCGATGCACCTCGTCGTGGCCGCGGAGGTCACGGCCGAGGCCGTGGCGCGGACGACCACCGTGGCCGTGACGGTCCGATTGCTCGGAGCCACCTCCTGGTCCTTCGTCAACGACAGGTCGAGTGTGCCGTTGGCGCGGACGTTGACGCCCTTGAACCAGGTGTTCCGATCGGAGTCGAAGAGGCCGCCGGCGTTCTGCGGGTCAGTCACCAGGTGCGGATCTTCGTACGGACGGGCATGGTACGCGAGGACGAGATTGCCCGATTCGTCCTTGGCGAACGAGTTGTGCCCCGTGCCGGCCTGCTGCCTCGTGTAGTAGCGGGTCTCGTCCGCCCCGAGACGGCCCGTCGAGGTGTCGTTGGTGTCGAGCACGGGGAAGCTGGTCTGCCTCCAGCTCGCCGGATCTTGGAGATCTGCGTCGGCAGTCGTCGTCAGGAGGCCCAAGCTGTAGTACTTGTCGACCGTGCCGCCGGAGTAGGTGATCGAGATGGCATCTCCTTGCTGCACCATGAACGGGGCCTCGACGACCCCCTGGTCGCTTCCCTCGGACGTGTCGCTGGGCGTCGGAGACCGCTTGCCGAACTCCCACGGCTGGGACTCGCC
Source organism: Frigoribacterium sp. Leaf44 (assembly GCF_001421865.1). NCBI lineage: Bacteria > Bacillati > Actinomycetota > Actinomycetes > Micrococcales > Microbacteriaceae > Frigoribacterium > Frigoribacterium sp. Leaf44. Next base: position 171,773 of record NZ_LMLG01000005.1, on the reverse strand, counting down.
GTAGACGCGCCGGAGTTCGCCGTCGACGAGCGGGACGGTGCCCTTCGGCCCCACCACGGCCTTCCCCACGAGGATCTGGCCGCCGGCGGGCATGATCCAGTAGCCCTGCTGCTCGCCTGCCTCCGTTCGCTCGAAGTAGCTGACGTCGAATGCGGCGCCGTCGAGGACGACGGGCTCGCCCCACTTCGTCTGGTCCATGAATCCGCCCGCCGCGATGGACGCGTCCGTGCCCGTGTACGGGATCAGGACGGTGTTGTCGCACCACCCGCCGACGGGTGCGTAGCCCTTGTTCATGCCTGCGACGATCCACCACGTGCCGTTGATCTTGTGGAACTCCTGCGCCCAGATGTAGCCGCCCCAGCCGTAGAAGGTGTTCGGGTACTGCGCTTCCTTGCCGGGCGTGCCCTCGTCGGGGTCGATGACGATCTGCTCCGGGGCGTCCCGGAGCCCCGCGAGCGTCTTCGCTCGCTTGAGGCCGATCTTGCGGTAGCTCGAGCTCTCCTCGATCGGCCCCAGGGAGGGCTGTCCGTAGTGCGACCCGGTGAGGTAGTAGTAGCCGTCGTCAGGATTGTGGAACACGTACGGATCGGCGCGTGCGTCGCTGACCATCTCCTCGGGGTCCTGCTGGAGAATCCCCGACACCTGGTAGCTGCCCGGCTTGGTGGTGTCCACGCCGGTGAGGTCGTCCTGCCAGTCGACGTTGAGGCTCTTCGTCGACCCGTCGTTGTAGGTCAGGGCAGCCTGCTTGGGCAGAGCGGCGGCGACCCCATCGGCGCCGACACCCTGGGCGACGGCGGCGTCGATCTTCTCGACGCCCGTGTTCTGGAGGTCGACGTAGTTCTCGTAGAAGGTGTCGAACTCCGCGGTGGACATCACGTCGTCGCTCGCTTGGCTCTGGGTGACCCATGACGGCAACCCCGCGCCCTGAACGCCGAGGACGCGGACGTCTGCGGCGGACGTGACACCGAGAGGCGTGGTCGTGGTGAGGTCCGCGACGACCGTCACCCGCCCCTCCCCGGTGAGAAGGTCCGTCCAGAACACCTTGTACTTCTGAGCGGCGGAGTCGAACACGATGCGGGGGTCGGTGACGACCGCGCCGGTGGCGATCCTCACGGCCCGCTGCTGGGCGAAGGTCCGCCCGTCGGGTGAGGTCCACACGTAGATGGAGTCCGTGGCGTTGTTCTGCGACGACACGGCCCCGAGTGCACCGTCCGCGAAACGGAAGAGACCGGGTGAACCCACCTGGGCGTTCGGCTTCGATGCCTGGTCGCCATCGTTGCCGACGTACAGGATCGCCTGTGAGCGGTTCAGCGGCTCCCAGCTGGTGCTGCCGGTCGGCAAGGCCGCGGCGTACAACGCGTCGGCACGGCGGTCGTCGTCGTAGGCCAGCGGGTCGTCCTTCCTCCCGTCGGTGGTCGTCACGGTCTTGACGTAGGTCGCGACGCGCCCTCCAGGGGCCGCGATGCGACTGTCCCAGCGGAAGGTCTGGGGGGCGCCTTCGACGGTGGCGGTGAGCGTCACCGCGACCGATCCGGACCCGAGGCCGCTGGTGTCGATCGTCCCGTCCGATCGCACACGGCTCGCACCGGCTCCGGTGGCGGTCCAGGTGACCTGATCGCCGAGGACTCGACCCGGAAGATCGCCGAGCACGATGGCGGGGACCGCCAAGGCGGCGCCCACGTCGGACGGCAGCGCGGAGACCTCGGCGCCGAGTTCCGTACCGGACAGGGCTCGGTCGTAGATGCGCAGGTTGTCGACGAGGCCGGAGAAGTACTCGCCACCGCCCCAGTTCGCCTTGCCCACCTGGAGCACTCCTCCGGATGATCCGAGGATCTGGGTCAGCGGGACCCCGGAGCCGTTGACAGCCACCGGCTTCTGGTCGACGAACAGCCGCGTCGTCGTCCCGGCGACCACGAGATCGACGTGCTTCCACTCGGCGTTCGACGAAGAAGCCGCCAGGTTTCCCCCGGTGTTCCGGGCGGTGCTGTTGTCGTACCGCTCGACCGTCAGCCCCGACGTCCGATCCAGGACGCCGACGTAGTGCTCCTGGGCGTACTCCTGGCGGGTGGCAGACCGGGCGGCGAAGACCGTCCAGCCGTCGTTCCCGGACGAGTCCGGCTTGCTGTCGTACGAGATCGTCACGCTCTGCCGGCCCGCGAGCAGCGCCGTTCCGTCCGCGGCGGTCACGTCGAGCCACGAGTCGGCGGACAGCCGCGCGGCCGTCCCCTGCCCGGACCTTCCGGGAACCAGGTCGGCGGCACCTCGGACACCGGCACGAGCCGCCCGATCGGCGAACGTACCGTCGACGGGGGCCGCGTCGAAGGTGAAGTCGGCGAGCAGGCTCTGCTCCGGGGACGCGACCGTGTCCGCGGCCGAGGCAGCCGCCCCCGGAACGGCGGCACACGAGAAGAGGAGCGTCATGGTCACGATCGTGGCGGCGAGGGGCGCACGCGGTGGCCTCGGTGCGGAGCGGTACGGGCTGCGGGACGTCGACATTGACGGTTCCTCTCAGGATTCGCCTCTGAATCCGATGTGGATGGTGCGGGAGCGGGAGCGGAAGCGCGAGTGCGCGACACGAGTCGACCTGCGGGATCTGGATCGGGGCCGACCAGCCGAACCTATTGCAAGATGTTCACGCTAACAAGATGTTCGGTCGGAACGAGCCAGGGCGCTCGACCGCGGCGCGGCCACTCGTCGGGACATCGAGCACGAACGGCCGCGCCGCACCCGGACTCGGGGGTGGCACAGCCGTTCGTGGGGAGGGAGACTGCGCTGCACCCCGGTCCTGATCCTTTGTACAGCGCAGCCGTTCGTGGAGAGGACGCGCATCCGATGCGCGCCTCGAGGGGCGACTAGGTCTGCCGCCGCCGCGCCATCACCGCGCGCTGGAGCAGCACGAAGACTAGGAGTATCCCGCCGGTGATGATGGTCGTCGCCTCGGGCGGGATGCCTCCGTCTCGCGTGATGAGCACGTTCATGAGGCCGAGCACGAGCGCTCCCACGACGGACCCGAGCACGAAGCCGACGCCGCCGGTGAGGAGGGTGCCACCGATCACCGTGGCGGCGATCGAATCGAGCTCCCACCCGATGCCGGTGATGTTCTGCGCGCTCCCGAGCCGGGCCGTGTAGATGACCGAGGCGAGCCCCGCCAGCGATCCGCTGATCACGTAGACGGCGAGCTTCGTGCGGCGCACCGGGAGGCCCATGAGGGCGGCCGACTGCTCCGACCCTCCGATCGCGTACACGGTGCGACCCAGACGCGTGCGGTGCAGCACGAAGAACGCGACGGCGACCACCACGAGCGCGATGAGCACGCCAGGAGTCGTCACGACGTCGTTCACCTTCGGACCGTCGACGACCTTCATGTTCGTCGCGAGCGAGCGGATGGGCGACTCGTCGGCGAGTCGCTCGGGCACCGTGCTGAGGATGGAGGCGAGGCCCCGTCCGAGGAACATCATCGCGAGCGTCGCGATGAACGGCTGCACGTCGAAGAACTGGATCAGCACGCCCGAGACGACGCCGGATGCCGTGCCGATGAGGATCATCAGCACCATCACGACCCAGGGGTTCCAGCCGGCGTTCGCGAGCAGCACGCCCGCGACGCTGCTGACCGCGACGATCGCACCGACGGAGAGGTCGATGCCCCCCGTGAGGATCACGAACGTGAGCCCCACGGCCAGGACGATCACATGGGCGTTGTTGATGAGCAGGTTCGACAGGGTCGCGGCCTGCACGATGCGGCCGTAGGCGATCTCTCCGTAGGCAAGCATAGCGATCAGGATCACCAGGGCGGCGACCGTCGGCAGGGAATCGAGTCGGAGCCGCATGCGGCGACGCGGTTCGAGGGGCCCGTTGCCGGGGCCAGGACCGGGGGTCGGCGTGGGGGTGAGGGGCGGGCGGATCGTCGTGGCGCTCATGCGGACACGGCCTCCTTCTCGGTCGGCACGGAGGTCGGCGCCGGGCGGCGGCGCCTCGTGAACAGGGCGCGGACGCGCCGGGACTGCAGCAGCACGATCGCCACGATCACGATCGCCTTGAAGGCGGGCGTCGCCGAGGAGGAGACGCCGAGGAACACGACGGTCTTGTCGAGCGTCGCGATGAGGAGCGCCCCGACCGCGGCTCCGAGCAGGTGGAACTTGCCGCCGGCCAGCGACGTCCCGCCGATGACGACCGCGAGGATGGCGTCGAGCTCGAGTTGGTAACCGGTGCGCGAGACGTCGACCGTCATGACGCTGGACGTGGCGAAGATCCCGGCCACGCCGGCGAGCAGGCCGCTCCCGATGTAGGCGGTGAACAGGAGGGCTCGGCGGTCCAGCCCCGCGAGGCGCGCGGCCTTTGGGTCCATTCCGATCGCTTCGATCATGAGCCCCAGGGCGCTGCGCCGCACGAGGGCGGCGACGCCGAGCGTGATCAGCACGGCCAGCAGGAACACGACGGGTAGTCCGACGAGGTAACCGTTGGCGACCCAGCGGAAGGGCTCGTTGGCCGCGGCCGTGTTCTGGCCTCCCGTGATGACCTTGGCCAGGCCACGGCCGGCGAGCATGATCACGAGTGTGCTGATGAACGGCTGCAGCCCGACGACCGAGACGAGCATGCCGTTGACCGCGCCGAGGACCCCGGCGATGAGGAGCGCCAGGCCCATCGCGGCGAGCGCGACGCCGAGGGAGTCGGAGCCGGCCGCCTTCAGGAACTCCATCGAGACGGCACCGGCGACGACCATGATCGAGCCGACGCTCAGGTCGATGCCGCCGGTGGCGACCACGAGGCACATGCCCACCGCGATCATGAGCACGGGGGCAGCGGCCCGGAGGATGTCGATGAGGTTGCCCACGAGGTTGCCCGTGTCCGGGTTGACGGACAGTGCGAGGTAACCGGGGTCCTTCGCCACGTTGATCGCCAGCAGCAGCACGATCGCGACCGTGCCCCAGACCCAGGGCCGGTGCAACAGGTCACCGAGCCCGTGGGCGCCCAGGCGCCTGGTCATGGTGGTCGTCGGGTCACTCATCGGGTTGCCTCCTCGGGCGTCGTGCGGGGGATGGTCTCGAGGGGGATCTCGGAGATGCCCTCCTCGGCGATGGCGGCGACGATGGACTCGGCGGTGACGTCCGGTCCCGCCGCGAGCTCGGCGATCTTGCGGTGGTCCTTCAGGACGACGATCCTGTCGCTGAGCCGCACCACCTCCTCGAGCTCCGAGGAGATGAACACGACGGCGACTCCCGTGTCGGCGAGGGCGGCGACCTGTTCCTGGATCTCAGCCTTGGCACCGACGTCGATGCCGCGTGTGGGCTCGTCGAGGATCAGCAGCTCCGGCTCGGTCGCCAGCCACCGGCCGAGCAGGACCTTCTGCTGGTTGCCGCCGGAGAGGTTACGGATGGGTCGATCGGGGTCTGCGGGTCGCACGTTGAGCTCGGTGAGATATTTCGTCACCATGCGGTCCTTCTCCTTGGCCGAGAGCGGGCGGGCCCAGCCCCGTTTCGCCTGCACGGCGAGCACGAGGTTCTCGCGGACGCTCAGGTCGCGGATGATCCCCTCGTCTCGACGGTTCTCGCTCGAGAACGCGATGCGGTGCTTCAGGGCCTTCGCAGGGGACGAGATCGCCACGGGGACGCCGTCCATGGTCACGGATCCCGAGTCGGGGCGATCGACTCCGTAGAGGAGACGGGCGAGTTCCGTGCGGCCGGAGCCGAGGAGGCCGGCGAGGCCCACGACCTCGCCGCGACGCAGGTCGACGTCCGTCGCGTCGAGCGAGCCCTTGCGTCCGATCCCGGTGGCCCGGTAGACGGGCTCGCCCTCGGCGACCTGTCGGCTCGCCCGGTCCCGGTCGAGGGAGCGGAGGCTCTGCAGGTCCTTGCCGATCATCTCCGAGATGAGGCCGGCACGATCGATGTCTCGCGTGAGGTGCTCAGCCACGAACTTGCCGTTGCGCAGCACGGTGAGTCGGTCGCTGATCGCGAAGACCTGGTCGAGGAAGTGAGAGACGAAGAGGATGGCGACGCCTTCGTCACGAAGGCGTCGCATGACCCGGAAGAGACCTTCGACCTCGTCCGCGTCGAGGCTCGAGGTCGGCTCGTCGAGGATCAGCACCTTCGCCTCGACGACCGTGGCGCGGCTGATCGCGACGAGCTGCTGGAGGGCGAGGCTGAGCGACGAGAGGGGGGTGCGCGCGTCCAGGTGACCGAGTCCCACACGCGCCAGGACCTCGGAGGCGGCGGCGTGCGTCCCCTTCCAGTCGATGCCGAACCGGCCGCGCTTCTCGTGGCCGAGCATGACGTTCTCACCGATGGTGAGGTTGCTGCACAGGTTGACCTCTTGGTAGACCGTCGAGATCCCCGCAGCCTGCGCGTCCGCGGTGCCCGAGAGGCGACGTTCGACGCCGTCGACGACGACACGTCCGGAGTCGATGCCGTAGACGCCCGTGAGCGCCTTGATGAGCGTCGATTTACCGGCGCCGTTCTCGCCCATCAGCGTGTGGACCTCGCCGGGGTAGAGACGGAGGTCGACCCCGTCGAGGGCTTTGACCCCGGGAAAAGCGATGGTGATGGCTTGCATCTCGACGATGGGGCCGGGTGCCTGCATGCGTTTAACTCCTTGTCTGCCGATACTCACCCGCCCGCTGCCGTGGCAGCGGGCGGGTGGCGGGGGCGGCGAGGCGGACTCGTCCGCCTCGCCGCCGGGTGTGGCCGTGCGAACGGATCAGAACTTGCGGTCGGGAAGTGCCGCGGTGGCCGCCTCGGGCGAGTCGAACGTGGCCGACTGGACGACGATCGACGAGTCGACGGTCTCTCCGTCGAGCAGCTTCTGCACGGCGTCGAGCGCGGTCTCGCCGAAGAGGGGGTTGTACTCGGCGACGAAGCTGAGCTTCGACTCGGACAACGCCTCGAGGGCGCTCTTCGTGCCGTCGATGGTGGCGATCTTCACGTCCTTGCCGGGCGTGAGACCCGCCTCCTCGACCGCCTGCACGGCGCCGAGTCCCATCTCGTCGTTCTGGGCGAAGACCATCTGGACGTCGTTGCCGTTCGACTTCAGCACCGTCTCGAAGACGCTCTTGGCCTCTTCGGTCGACCAGTTGGCGGTCTGTGCGCCGATCTTCGTGAACGCGCTGTCGGCGCCGATCACCTCGTCCCAACCTTCGTTGCGCTCGTTCACGACCGAGACGCCCGCCGGGCCCTCGAGGGTGAAGTACTTGCCACCCTCGGGAAGAGCGGACTTGGCCCACTCGGCGACGGACTCGCTGACGGCGATGTTGTCGGGCGCGATCCGGGTCGCGTAGAGCGAGGTGTCGTCCGGCTCGATGCCACGGTCGATGAGGACGACGGGGATCTCGGCTTCCTTCGCCCGCTCGAGCGAGTCCTCCCAGCCGGAGCCCTCGGTGGCCGAGAGCAGGATCACGTCGACACCCTCGTCCACGAACGACGTGAACGCGTCGATCTGCGATTTCTGGTCGTTGTTGGTCGCCGGGGCGTACTTGAGATCGAACCCGGCTTCCTTCGTGAAGGTGTCCTGGATGTTCGTCTCGTTGGCCTGACGCCAGGCGCCCTCGGGGCCGACCGCGACGAAGCCGACCGTTGCCAGGTCGTCACCGCCGCCCGTCGAACCAGTGCCGGAACTGCAGGCCGCGAGACCGAGGGCAATGGCCCCTGCGGCGGCGATGGTGGCGATGCGCCTCTTCGTGGACATGGATCTCCTCCTTGAGATGTCGGGACGTCTGCGTCTCGACTTGGCCTGGGGCCGGTCGTGCTGCGTGGGCTCGGGTGCTTCCGCGTGCTGGGAATGTTACCGGTAACAGTTACGAGAACACAAGAGTGATCGAGAACATCCGCTCGTCGGGAAGGGATCGACTGCGAGCCTCAGCGGCGTGACGGCGCCGCAGGCGGCGAGAGGGGCCCGTCATGCCACACCGGCGGGAAGTCGTCGCCCTCGTCGCTCTCGTCGTCCGGCGCGGCGATGAGCTCGACGAGCGTGTCGACCGTGACGCCCGGCCCGTTGCTGAGCTCGCCGATCTTCTCGCGGTCCTTGAGCACCACGATCCGGTCGCTCACCCGCACGAGTTCGTCGAACGCGCTGGAGATGAACACGACGGCCACGCCCTCGAGGGCGAGTTGGGCGATGTGCGCCTGGATGTCAACCTTGGCCCCGATGTCGACGCCGCGGGTCGGCTCGTCGAGGATCAGCACGCGGGGCCGGATCGCCAGCCAGCGCGCGAGCAACACCTTCTGTTGGTTGCCGCCGGAGAGTTCGCCCGCGAGCGTCCCCGGGTCGACCGGTGTGATGTCGAAGTGCTCGATGTGCCGCTCGACGAGGTCCTCGCGCTCGGCCCTGGAGAGCGGGTGCGACCAGCCACGCAGAGCCTGCAGTGCAAGGACGATGTTCTCGCGGACGCTCAACTCGTTGATCAGCCCCTCGGCCCCACGGTCCTCCGCCGAGAGCGCCACTCGGTTCCGTAATGCGTCCGCCGGCCGGTCGATGACGACCGCACGTCCGCCGAGCGTCACGACTCCGCCGTCCGCTCGATCGGCACCCGCGAGCAGGCGCGCGAGCTCGGTTCGGCCGGAGCCGCGAAGCCCCGCGATGCCCACGACCTCGCCCGCATGCAGCTCGAAGTCGACCGGCCTCAGCATCCCGCGGCGTCCCACCCCGGCGGCGCGGTACAGCGGCGGGCCGACCGGGTCCACACGATGCGCCCGACGCTCGGAACCGATGCGCTGAAGCTGGGCGATGTCCTTGCCGATCATCCGTGCGACCACATCGGCCCGGCCGATCTGGTGCGACAGGTAGTCGCCCTCCTTCACGCCCCCGCGGAGGATGGTCATGCGGTCGCTCAGCGCCAGCACCTGTTCGAGGAAGTGCGAGACGAAGAGGATCGCGACGCCCTGGTCGCGGAGGCGACGGATCACGTCGAAGAGCCGTGCCACGTCGACCGCATCGAGGCTCGACGTGGGCTCGTCGAGCAACAACACCCGGGGCCGGTCCACCATGGCGCGGGCGATGGAGACGAGCTGACGACTGGCGGGGGTGAGATCGGCGAGGATGCCGCGGGGGTCCAGTTCGGCCAGCCCGAGCTCGGCGAGCATCGCTGCGGCACGTGCGTGGGTGGCCGGCCACGAGATGCCGAAGCGACCACGCACCTCGTGGCCGAGCATCACGTTCTCGCCGACGCTCAAGCTCTCGACCAGGTGTGACTCCTGGAACGCGGCCTGGATGCCGAGGGCCCGTGCGTCGGCCGGTCCGCCGAGCCGGACGGACTCCCCATCGACGAGGACCTCTCCCGCCTCGATCGGATGGACGCCGAGCAGCGCCTTGATGAGCGTGGATTTCCCCGCACCGTTCTCGCCGAGGAGAGCGTGCACCTCGCCCGAGTGCAGGTCGAGGTCCACTCCGTCGAGAGCGACGCCGTTCGGGAACGCGACGGTGATGCCCCTCATGCGCACGGTCGGCTGCAGTGATCCGCCCTCTCGCCCGGCGCGCCCGGACGAGGTCGGGGCAGCGGCCTGGGGGCCGGCCGGGTGCATCGTCATCGATGCCCGTACGTGACGCACGTGGTGCTCCTCGGGTCGGTGGCCGGGGTGGCCTCACGTCGGACAGCGTCCGACGTGCACGACTGTAGCTGCCAGCGTGCGCGTGGGCGAACGACGACGACCAGGATTACGTCAGATGGCCATCTCGGTCGACCTGGCGGGCAGCCGCGGTGGAGTCACGCACCACGAGCTCGGCCGGGATGCGGCTGTTCTGTGGGATCTCGCGGCCCTCGATCGCGGCGATCAGGACGTCCACCACGAGAGATCCCAGCGCGGGGAAGTCCTGCCGCACCGTCGTGAGCGGCGGGAGGAAGTGGCGCGAGACGGGCAGGTCGTCGAAACCGACGACGCTGAGGTCCTCCGGGACGCGGATGCCGCGGTCGTGCAGTCCGTGGATCACGCCCAGCGCCATCTCGTCGTTCGCGACGAAGATGGCGGTGTACTCGGGTACGCCGGCGAAACCGCGCGTGAAGTCGTAGCCGAAATCGCTCGACCAGTCGCCGATCACGATCGGCCGCTCGCGCATGCCCCAGGCTCGGGTGCGCGTGTGGAAGGCCCGCTCGCGGGCGCGGGCGTCGAACCAGTCGAGGGGCCCCGAGAGGTGGAGGACGTCGCGGTGACCGAGCGACGCGAGGTGATCGACGGCCAGCTTCGTGCCTGCGGCCTGGTCGACCGAGACCGTGAGGAACGCCGGGTCCTTCTCGGCCTTCACGACCAGGGTCGGCAGCCCGGTCGTGATGGTCCGAAGCACGGCCACGGACGACGAGCGCGGGGCGACCACGCAGAGCGCGTCGATGCCCTGGCCGGTGAGGTGGCGCACGGCTTCCTCGGGTGTCGCCGAGTCGTCGCGGAGCGCGAACGACGCCACGGAGTACCCGCCGTCACGCGCCGATCGCTCGATGGCCCGAAGGATGCTCGAGGGGCCGAACTCGACGGCGCTCTCGATCAGCACGCCGATCCGAAGAGCCCGCTGCGTCACGAGCTCGCGCGCAGCGCTGTTGGGCCGGAAGTCGAGCTCGGCGACGACCTCGAGTACGCGTTGGCGCGTGGACTCCTTCACCTGCGGATGACCGTTGAGCACACGGGACACGGTCATGTGCGATACACCGGCACGCTCGGCCACCTCGCGAAGACCGAGACGCTCACCGCCGCCTCTGACGCTCACCCAGACTCCATCCTGCACGCTCCGCAACGCAGCTTGGCGTCATCTGCGTCGGCGTGGACGTCGTTCAGTGGCGCTGGTCCAGTGTACTGGGGGCCTTGCTGACTGCGAGGAACGATGTGTCCCGACAACTCGCCCGATCCGGTGCGCTGTCACGGGGCGTAGTGAAGAGACTTGATCGGACACAAGGCACCGGTGATGGGGTGGACGGTGCCAAGGTCGCCGCATGGCGCTCATCTGCTTGGTCCTCTCCGGGGCCGCCCTCCTGGTCAACGGCCTCACCCTGCTCGGGCGCGTGCCCGGCCGGGACAGCGGCGTGTTCAACGTGCTGGTCGGCGGTCTGCAGCTCGTCCTCTGCGTGGCCGTGGCCGTGTCAGCCGACGGTTCCCTGCCCATCCTCTTCGGGATCTCGGGCACCTTCTTGTTCGGCATCACGTACCTCTACGTCGGCGTGGACTCCCTCCTCGGCCTCGGCGCCGTGGGCCTGGGCTGGTTCTGCGGCCTGGTCGCCGCTCTCGCCGTCTCCTTCGCGATCGTCCACGTCGCGGACGACCCTTTCCTCGCCGTGCTCTGGACGGGATGGGCGGCGCTCTGGGCGCTGTTCTTCGTCCTGCTCGCCCTCGGCCGATCGGCCATCAGCACCTACACCGGGTGGGCCCTCGTCCTCGCGAGCCAGGTGACCACCACGGTCCCCGCGCTCCTCGGCCTCACCGGGCACTGGCCGACCGGCTCGGTCGCCACGACGGCTGCACTCCTGTCGCTCGTCGGGGTGTTCGGCGGCGCCGCCCTGCTCACCCGCCGAGCCGCCACACGTCCCCAGCCGGAACACACGCCTGCCCCTGCCGCTGCCTGACCCACCAGAACGGAACCGAGACCCATGACCACGACGACCACCACCTCCACCACGTCCGTCACCACGGCGTCACCCACCGACGACGCCCTGTCCGCGCGTTTCCGCCCGCTCTTCGACCGCATCGCCGCCGGTGCCGCGGAACGCGACCGTGAGCACCGCCTCCCCGTGGCCGAGATCCGCGAGCTCGCCGACGCGGGCTTCGGAGCTCTCCGTGTCCCCGTCGAGTTCGGGGGCTCCGGCGCCACCCTCCCGCAGCTGTTCGAGTTGCTCACCGAGCTCGCGGCGGCGGACAGCAACATCCCCCAGGCCTTGCGCGGCCACTTCGCTCTCGTCGAGGACCGCCTCGTCGCCCGGTCCGGACCGCGCGACGTCTGGCTCGAACGGTTCGGCCGCGGCGAGATCGCCGGGAACTCCTGGACCGAAGTGGGCACGGTGCAGGTCGGCGACGTCGCGACGAAGGTCAGCCCGGACCCGGACGGCGGATTCCGCATCACCGGGCAGAAGTACTACTCCACCGGCAGCATCTTCGCCGACTGGATCGACACGTACGCCGAACGCACGGACACCGGCGACCGGGTCATCGCGATCGTCGACGCCCGCCAGGAAGGCGTCACCCACACCGACGACTGGGACGGGTTCGGGCAGCGGACGACGGGGTCGGGCACGAGCACCTTCCGAGATGCTCGTGTCGGTGCCGACGACGTCGTGCTCTTCGACGAGCGATTCAAGTACCAGACGGCCTTCTACCAGGCCGTGCTGCTGAGCGTCCTCGCCGGCTCCGTCGTGGCAGCCGAGCGGGACATCGCGTTCGAGGTCAGGAACCGCACCCGGGTGTTCTCCCACGGCAACGCCGACACGTTCGCCGCCGACCCGCAGATCCTGCAGGTCGTCGGCGAGGTCTCAGCCGCCGGCTTCGCCGCACGGGCGGTCGTCGACCGCGCCGCCCAGGCCCTCCAGGGCGCCTACGAGGGTGCCTTCCTGGACGAGACCGAGGACGAACAGCGGAACGACCGCGCCGAACTCGCCACCGCGCAGGCCCAGGTCGCACTGACATCGCTCGCGACCCAGGCGACCTCGCACCTGTTCGACGCGCTGGCGGCATCCGGCGTGAGCACCACGAAGAACCTGGACCGGCACTGGCGCAACGCCCGGACCGCCGGCAGCCACAACCCGTGGGTGTTCAAAGCACGCATCGTCGGCGACCACGCCGTCAACGACGTCCAGCCGACACGGGTCTGGGCCATCGGCGCGACCCGCCGCTGATCTCAGAAGACGAGCACCGAGGACGAGAAAAGCCCTGCCGCGTAGGGCAGGGCTCTTCGGGTCCGCACCGAAGGCGCACGCCGCCGGAGGCGGCCAGACAAGCACCGAAGACGAGGAAAGCCCCTGCCGTGTTGGGCAGGGGCTTTCGAGTCTGTGCGCCTGGAGGGACTCGAACCCCCAACCTTCTGATCCGTAGTCAGATGCTCTATCCGTTGAGCTACAGGCGCGTTTCTCTGGCCGATTGGCCAGAGGAAACATTACACGAGGGAGGCGCGGGGCGCGAATCGAGCCGACCCGCGCCTCCTCGGGTCGTGTCAGTAGGTGTGTTTGCCTTCGCCGTCGCCCTTGTAGTCGCCGATCAGCTCGTCGACCTGGTCGGCGTCGGCCTGGCCGGGCTGGCGGGTGGGGACGGCGTCGTCGGCCGGCCCGTCGTCGAGCGTGCGCGAGCCGGTGCCGCCGTCGGGGTGGTTCTCGCTGGTGATCTCGACGGGGCGGTCGTCCCGCTCGCCGACGGTGTGGTCGCCGTGACCCTCGCCACTGCTGTTGCCACGACGCTCGAGGTCGGTCTCGTCGGTGCCGTGCGGGTCGTCCGGGGTCTTCGTCATCGGGTTCCTCCTGCGCGCCGGACTGTCCGGCGGTCGTGCTCCGAGCATGCGCCGCGGGTCCGACCTCCGCCCGCGACACCCACCACACTCACGGCTCGAACGGCTGGTCGGCCCGCCCACGCCCTCGTCGAGAAGCACAACGACTCTTGCGCAACAGCTCTTGTGCACCTATCGTCGACTCCATGTCCCCCCGAGAGACCTCCCGCAGCACCCTCACCGACGCCGCCTCGATGCGCGTGCTCGCCCACCCGACGCGGTTGCGCCTCCTCGGCCTCCTCCGCGAACGCGGCCCGCAGACGGCCGCCCAGCTCGGCGACGCCGTCGACGAGGCCCCGGGGACGATCAGCTACCACCTGTCGAAGCTCGCCTCGATCGACCTCATCGGGCCCGCCGAGCCGCAGACCGACGACCGCCGCGAGCGCTGGTGGCAGGCCACCGCCCAGCTCACCAGTTGGGAGCCCGCCGAGCTGCTCGACGACCCCGACCGCCTCGTCGCCTCGTCCGCCCTGCAGAAGTCGATCGGTCAGGTGTACGCGGCGCGCTTCGGCGAGTACGTCGACGCGACGCCCACCCTGCCCCGCGAGTGGGTCGCGGCCGGGGCGAGCGGTGATCGCAGCCTTCGCCTCACGGTGACCGAGCTCGCCGCCCTGCGCCGCGACCTCGAGGCCGTCGTCGACCGGTGGCTCGACGCCAGTGCCGCACACGACCCGGCGACCGACGACGGCGCCGAGTCGGTCGTGCTCGTCTACCAGTCCTACCGCCGCCCCTGAGGGCCGTCGTGAGCGAGAACGGACGAGCCGAGGAGGCGCGGGGCACCGACGACGCCCCTCACCTCGGCCGCACCGACCGGCCCCACGACGGACGCCCCGGTCGCCCCGCCCGCGTCGCCCTGTCGTCCCTGGTCGCGGCACACGCGATCTCGCAGACCGGCAACGTCGTGACGGCCTTCGCGGTCCCCTTCTACGTCCTGGGGCTCGGGGGGTCGGGGGCCGAGGTCGGGCTCGCGGCGGCGTTCGCCACGGCTCCGGTGATCATCGGCGGACCGCTCGGCGGCGTCGTCGTCGACCGGGTCGGGCGCCGACGGGCCGCGATCGTCGCCGACCTGGTGAGCGGTGCCTCCGTCCTCGCGATGCCCGTGCTCGCCCTCACCGACGGACTGCCGTTCTGGGCCCTGCTCGCGCTCGTGTTCGTGGGCGGGCTGCTCGACAGCCCCGGGCAGGTGGCGCGCCGGGTGATGCTGCCCGGGCTGACCGAGCGGGCCGGGGTGCGCATCGAACGCAGCGTGGGGCTGATCGACGGGTCCGAGCGCTTCGCCAAGCTGATCGGGGCCTCGATCGCGGGGCTGCTCGTCGCCGCCGTCGGGCCGGTCGCGTCGCTGTTCGTCAACGCCGCCACCTTCGCCGTGTCGGCCGCCCTGACCGGGGCGCTCGTCCCCGCGCCCGATCCGGTACGGACCGGATCAGCGAATCCGAGAGACGACCACGCGACCGAGGCGACCGAGGCGATCCGCGCCTCCTACCGGGCCGACCTCGTCGAGGGAGCCCGGTTCGTCGTCCGCGACCCCCTGATGCGGCTGATCGTCGCGCTCGTGCTGGTCACGAACCTGCTCGACGCCGCCCGCGGGTCGACCCTGCTGCCCCTCTACGCGAACGACCGACTGGGAGGCGCGGCCGCCCTGGGGCTGCTCGTCGCCACCATGGGCGGGTGCGCCCTCGTCGGCAACGTCGCCTTCGGCTTCGTCGCCCACCGGGTGCCGCGCCGCGTCACCTTCGTCGTCTGCTTCACCCTCGCCGGGGGCCCCTCGAGCCTGGCGTTCGCCCTCGGCGCCCCACTGCCCGTGCTGGTCGCCGCGACGGCCCTGTCGGGGCTGGCCGCCGGCGCGCTCAACCCGATCCTCGGCACGGTGCAGCTCGAGCGCACCCCCGAACACCTGCGCGGACGGGTCTTCGGGCTGGTCACGGCCGGAGCCTGGGCCGGCATCCCGATCGGCGCCCTGCTCGGCGGCCTCGCCGCCGACACCATCGGACTGGCGGTCGCGTTCGGCATCGTCGCCGTCGTCTACACGACCGTCACGCTCACCCCGCTCGCCGGCGGCGACTGGCGGCTTATGGAGCGCGGACGGGGGACGACGCCGCGATCACCTGCACCCCCGCTGTGAGTCGGGGCGACCCCGGCGCATCGGCAGGTCGGACCGAGCCTGTTTCCAGGCGACGTGTAGTTAGCTCGTCCGGTGACTGCTCACCCGACCCTCTCGACGACGCCTGCCGTCCGTCGACGGGTCACGGGTCGTTGGGTGGTCGCGTCGTCGGCCTCGCTCGTCGTGCTGGCGGGCGTCTACACGATCGCGGTCCTCACCGAGACCGGCCAGTCCATCGAGGACAGCATCCTCCGCTCGGTCGACGGCACCACGTTGTTGCAGTCCGGGGTCGCACTCGACGCCATCTCTCCCCCGGCCGTGCTGCTGGTCGTCGCCCTCACGATGGTGGTGGCGTTCCTCCGCCGCCGACCCGGCTCGGCCGTCCAGGCGGGTGTACTGATCGTCGGGGCCACGGTCACCACCCAGGTGCTGAAGCAGCTCGCGCCTCGTCCCGAGCTGACGGGCGAGCTCTACGGCAACAGCTTCCCCAGCGGGCACGTGACGGTCGCCGTCGCCGCCGTGTTGGCGATCATGACCACCTTCGGCCGGCACGCCCGGCCGCTGTTCTACATGGTCGGTGCGGCCTTCGCGGCCGTGGTCGCCGAGCAGACCGTCGCCTTCGGCTGGCACCGCTGCAGCGACGTCGTCGGCGCCTGTGCCGTGGCGCTGCTCTGGCTCGGTCTCGTGCGCATCGGTGCCGCCCGGCTCTCGCGTGACCCTCGCGGCCGCGACGACGTCGGCCCGCGGTCGCACGGGGCCACCTCGGTGGTGCTCGGCCTCGCGCTGGTCGTCTGCCTCACCCTGTCGGGTGCGATCTGGAGCATCGGCATCGGCTCCGACATGAGCCTCACGACGTCGACCGGCCAAGGGGTGCTGATGGGTGCGCGGCTGGCCGCGGCCGGTGTCGTGCTCGTCACGTGCTGGATCGCGTGGAAGCTCGACCGCAAGGCCTGACGCACCCGCAGGCCCGACCGGCCGGCTCGGCGTGCCCGCCGGGCTCAGCGTGCCCGCCGGGCTCAGCCCGCGGCACCCGTCCCGAACAGCAGCCCGAGCAGGTACGTCACGGCGGCCGCCCCGAACCCGATGCCGAGCTGACGCAGGGCCCGCCTGACCGGGCTCGCCCCTGACAGCAGCCCGACCACGGCACCGGTGCCGAGCAGGGCGACGCCGACCAGGGCGGACGCCACGACGACGGCCGCGAGACCGGACAGCCCGAACAGGTAGGGCAGCACGGCGATGACGGCCCCGGACGCGAAGAAGCAGAAGCTCGAGGCGGCAGCGCCGAAGGCCGTGCCGAGGGTCTCGTGGGTGGCGGGCTCGTCGGCCGAGCGCGCCTCCTGGTCCGGGGCGTCCGCCCAGCCGGCCGTGGCGGCGCCCGGCGCGGCCCCCGCAGGAGGCGCGCTCGGCGACGAGGCTCCTCGCCCCACGCCCGCGAGCACCTGCCGCGCGTGGGCCTCGGCCTCGTCCGGCGACATGCCCCGCGCCCGGTAGACCAACGCCAGCTCGTTCGCGTCGACGTCCAGGTCGGGCAGCACCTGCCGCGCCGTCGGGTCGGGGGTGGAGGCGTCGAGCAGCTCACGCTGCGACCGCACCGAGACGTACTCGCCCGCCCCCATCGACAACGCCCCGGCGAGCAGCCCCGACAGCCCGGTCAGCAGCACCACGTGGTTCGCGACGCCCGACGCGCTGATGCCGAGCACGAGCGCCAGGTTGCTGACGAGCCCGTCGTTCGCCCCGAACACCGCCGCACGGAACGACCCCGACAGGCGGTTGCGGCCCCGCTCGGCGAGCCCGCGCACGACCTCGCCGTGGATGCGCTCGTCGGCGGCCATCGCGTCGGTGGCGTCGGCGTCGGTCGCGTAGGGCGACCGCGCCTCGGCGCTCTGCACCAGCGCGAGCACGAAGATCGAGCCGAAGCGGCGGGCCAGCACCCCGAGCACGCGGGTGCGCAGGTCGGTGCGGGCCGGGCGTCCGACGTCGTCGCCGAGGAGGTCGACCCAATGCTGCGCGTGACGGCCCTCGGCGTCGGCCAGGGCGATCAGGATCGCACGCTCCTCGCCGTCGCGGCGGCGGGCGAGGTCGCGGTAGGTCGACTCCTCGGCGCGTTCGTCGGCGAGGTAACGCCGCCAGCGACGCAGGTCGGCCGGGGTGCGGGTGCTGGTGGGCATGGGGACAGTATCGGCCGCGAGTACGGTCAGACGGTGACCACACCCCGGCCCCGCTACCTCGGCGTCGACCTCGCCTGGCGCGACTCGACACCCGAGCGTCCCGCGAACGAGACCGGCCTGGCCGTGGTCGACGCCGACGGGACGGTGCTCGACGCCGGTTGGGCCCGCGGGGTCGACGAGGTCGAGGCCTGGGTCCTGCGCTGGTCGACGCCCGGTTCGGTCGTCGCGATCGACGCCCCGGTGCTCGTGCCGAACGCCACGGGAATGCGGGCCAGCGAACGGCTCGTGGCGCGCGCCTACGGTCGCTGGCACGTCTCGGCCAACGCGAGCAGCGCCTCCTTGCCCTGGCTCGGCGGGCGCACCCTCGGCGAGCGCCTCGAGCGTGCCGGCGGCGTCTACGACGACGGCGTCGTCCCGGTGGCGGCCGACGCGGTCGGACACTTCGAGTGCTACCCGTACACGACGCTCGTCGGCATGGGCGAGCTCGGCTACGACGACAAGCGTCCCCGCTACAAGCGGCCCGACCTCACCCTGCCGAAGGAGGCGCGGCGCGAGGCCCGCGCGGCGGCCTGCGACGAGCTGCTGCGTCGGTTGGCCGGGCTGGCCCGGGCCGAGGTCCCGTTGCGTCTCGACTCGCACCTCGTGTCGGCGGCACTGCTCGAGGAACCCTCGCCGCTGGTCGACCGGGCCTACAAGCACCGCGAGGACCTGCTCGACGCCCTGGTCTGCGCCTGGACGGCGGCGCTCCGCGCCCTCACGCCCGGACGCCTCCAGGTGCTCGGCGTCGACACCGAGCCGGACGATCGCGGGAGGCGCGCCACGCTGATCTCACCGGCCCGCCCCGAGCAGCGGCTCGGCCCCGCGCCCGTGGCGAGGGTCGACCGAGACGCGCGCCGCGCCTCCTGACGTGACGCCCTCGGGGCGCGACCCGCGCGGTGTCGCGACCCGCGCCTCCTGCACCCGCCTCCTCCCGCCCGTGTGGCAGGGTGGCGGCATGCCCGCACGACCCGTGACCGTCCGCCGCACGACCGCCGACGACTGGGAGCACGTGCGCGACCTGCGCCTCGCGATGCTCGCGGACACCCCGATCGCCTACGGCGAGACGCTGGCCGTCGCCCGCCGTCACGCCGAGGCCGAATGGCGGATGCGCGGGGCCCGGGGCGAGGCCGAGCACGGCACCTCGCTGGTCGCGATCGACGACGGGACGGGCGACTGGGTCGGCGCCATGGGCGGGTTCCTGCAGGCAGCGGGGCAACCCCTGTTGGTCGGCGTGTACGTCGCCCCGACCCATCGGGGGCGCGCGGCCGGCGTCACCGACCTGCTGCTCGACGGGGTCGAGACCTGGGCCGCGACCGAGGGCGACACCCTGCGGTTGCACGTCCACGAGCAGAACGAGCGGGCCATCGCGTTCTACCGCCGACGCGGGTACGAGCCGACCGGGCACACGAACGCCTACGCCCTCGACCCCACGGCGCGGGAGCTCGAGATGCTCGCGCCCCTGCGCTGACCGCCGCACCGGACCGGTGGCGAGCACGCACGACGTCTTCCTCGAGGGCCCGCACGACGAGTCGCGACACCTCGTCGAGCAGACCCTGATCGAGCACGGCTTCACCCTGTCGCTCGCGTCGGACGGCAGCACCCGGGCCGTCCGCGGCACGCTGGCGTCCACCCTCGCGCTGCGCGCCTTCGCCGGGCGGACGCAGCTGCTGACCCTCGGCGTGCAGTGGTTCGTCGACGACCGGGGGCGGCTCGTGGCGCGGATCGTGCACGAGGCGGCCCTGTCGGTGCTGGGCGGGCCGGTCGGCCTCGTGCGCGCGCAGCGGGCCGTCGGCGCGGTGGTCCGGGCACTCGAGGCGGTCGCCCTCGCGCGCCGCGCCCCCTGACGGATTCGACCCGCGGCGCGCCGTGCGCCGTGCGCCGCGCACCGTGCGCCGCGCGCCGCGCGCGACGCGTCCTGTCCCCCGAAACACGCGTGCAGACGCCCTGCCTGTGAGGAGCGTCCACGTCTGAACCGCACCATCTCGTGCGGCCTAGCGTTCGGCGAGATGGAGGGCGTGAGCCCTGCATCGGTGTCGTCCGGACCGTGGGTCCCTGCCCGTGAAGCTCTCCCTGCGGCCCGGCGGCGTCACGGAGAGGATGCCGGGCCCGACGGACCCGCCGTCCTCTTCGTGACGCCCGATGCCGACGTCTCGCGTCCGCCCTGCCGGACCCCCGGGGCCCGAGCTCGTGACATGCGCCCTGGTCAGCCCGAGATCCCGTCGAGGTAGAGCCACCGCCGGTCGACCCGGGCGAACCGGCTGACCTCGTGCTGCGACCCCACGCCGTCGTCGTCGCGGAAGTGCGCCTCGAACTCGACCGTCCCCTCGTCGTCGAACGGCCCGCCCGCCTGCGTCCGCACGACGTCGAGCCGGAACCAGCGCGTGCCCGGATCGACCTCGAGCGTCGCGGGCCGCGTCGTCGGGTGCCACGTCTCGAGCAGGTAGGAGGCGCGGGCGAGCACGAACGCCGAGTACCGCGAGCGCATCAACCGTTCCGCCGTCGGGGCGGGCGTCGTGCCCCGGTGCAGCGGCCCGCAGCACGATCCGTAGGTCTCGCCGCTGAGGCAGGGGCAGCGGGCCGAGTCGTCGAGGTCGCGGCCGTCGAGGGGAGCAGCAGGAGGCATCGTGCAATTCTCCGGCACGTCCCGGCGCCCTGACACCCCCGTCGGCCCGCCCCGCCCCACGGCCCCGCCCCCGTGGGTGTCGCCCTCGGCCCCGCCCCCGTCCCCGTCGGCCTCGGCCCCGCCCCCGTCGGCAACTCCTGCCTCGTGCCGCCGCCCACCCGCACCAGGCCCGTCCCGGCACCCCGACGCCGCACCGGGCAGGAGTTGCCGACACCGGCCGAGCACGACGGCCCGAGGTACTCCGTCGACCGGCGCCGGGCGCGCCGAGTCGGCTCCCCAGTCCGGGTCGCACCCCAAGGGGCCGCCCCCGCACTGGGCGTCGCGTCGGGGGCTCCGACCTGCCACGGTGAGCGGGTGACGATCTCGCCGACCTCCGCCTCGCACCCCGTCCACGAGCAGGAGCTCGTGTTCGCCCACGTGCGTGCGGTCCTGGGCGCGGCGGAAGCCAGCCCCGTGCTGCCCCGGCTGTCACGCCGCAAGACCGCCCGCGCCCTGGCGTCGGCGGGTTTCTGCAACCTGACCGGCGAACCCGTCCGGGCCTCCGCCCTGAAGCACGACGGGACGCAGTTCCTCGACCGCTCCGAGACCGTCCTGGTCGAGTCGCTCAACAGCGGCCGACGGTTCTACGGTCTGTTCGTCGAACCGACCTCGCCGACCCACGAGGACTGGGCGACGATCACCGACATGTTCGCCGAGCTCGGTCGCCGCGTGCACGGCCGCCTCGCCCCCGCCGACCAGTTCCGCGGCTGAGCACGCCCGCCACATCCGGGGTCGCACCATCGATGTGGTGTCGAGCCACCCATTTGCGTGGTTCGATGCCACATCCGTGGTTCGACTCGACCGCCCGAGCGGACCGAGCCGCCCTGGCACCGTGCCGCTACCGCCCCGCACCCGGTAGCGTCGCGGCATGCACGCCCTGCCGCTCGGAGCCCTCCGCGTCGTCCACCTCAGCGACGCCCACCTCCTCGCCGACGGAGCCCTGCACCAGGGCGTCGTCGACACGACCGAGGCCCTCGACCGCGTGCTGGCGGAGGCCGCGCGGGTCGAGGGGGTGCGACTGCTGGTGGGGTCGGGTGACCTGTCGGACGACGGGACCCGCGCCTCCTACCGGCACCTGCGCGAGCGCACCGGCGCCTGGGCCCGCGCGGCGGGCGCCGAGGTGCTGCTCGTGCCGGGCAACCACGACGTGCGCGAGGGCTTCGCCGAGGTGCTCGGCGGCGACCCGGCGAGACCGCTCGACCTCGTCCGCGACGTCGACGGGTGGCGGGTGATCGGGCTCGACACCTCCGTGCCCGGGGCCGGCTACGGACTGCTGCGACCCGAGCAGCTCGCCTGGTTGCGCGACGAGCTCGCGACGCCCGCCGAGCGGGGCACCGTGCTCGTGCTGCACCACCCGCCGATCGCGGCGCCGACCACCCTGCACGAGTCTCTCGCCCTGCAGGACCCGGAGGCGCTGGCGGCGGTCCTCGAAGGATCGGACGTCCGCGTCGTCCTCGCCGGGCACTACCACCACCACATCGTGGGCCACCTCGCGGGCGTGCCCGTGGTGGTCGCGCCCGGGGTGGCGAACGACACGGACGTGCTGGCGGCCGTCGGCACCGAACGGGCCGTGCGCGGCTCGGGCTTCGTCGTGGTCGAGGTGGCGGCCGACGGGTCGGTGCGCTCGACCCCGGTGTCCGTGCGCGACTCCCGCGACGGCGACGAGGTGTTCGCACTGGACGAGGCCGCCGTCGCCCGCATCGCCGCCGAGGCCGGGCCTCCCTCCGCCGCCTGACCCGGACCCGCACCCACAGCCACGCGGCCTGACCGGGACCGGACCCGCGCCCAGGGGCCGCGCGTAGGCTCGGAATCGGCCTGCCGCCCACCCGGGGCCGGCGAGAGGCCGATCGTCGAGTCGTGAAAGTGAGACCCCCATGCGCGTGGTCGTCGTCGGAGCCACGGGCAACCTGGGCACCGCCCTGCTCTCCCGTCTGCAGGCCGAGCCCGAAGTGACGTCGCTCGTCGGCGTCGCCCGCCGTGGTCCGCGCATGGCGACGCCGCCGTACGGCGAGGTGACCTGGTTCTCGATCGACGTCGGGGCCGACGACTCACCCGTGGCCCTCGAGCACGCGTTCGCCGGGGCCGACGCCGTCGTCCACCTCGGCTGGGCCCTGCAGCCGAGCCACCGCAAGGCCGTCATGTACCGGACGAACGTGCTCGGCACCTCGCACGTCCTCGACGCCGCCGCCCGCGCCGGGGTGCCGCACGTGCTCGTCGCGTCCTCGGTCGGCGCCTACTCGCGGGGCCCCAAGGGCCGTCGGGTCGACGAGACCTACAAGACCAAGGGCGTGCGCCGCTCGAGCTACTCGAAGCACAAGTCGATCAACGAGCGCGTCATGGACGCCTTCGCCGAACAGCACCCCGAGGTCACGCTGACCCGCATGCGCCCGGGCCTCG
The DNA here is from genome assembly GCF_001421865.1 of Frigoribacterium sp. Leaf44. NCBI lineage: Bacteria > Bacillati > Actinomycetota > Actinomycetes > Micrococcales > Microbacteriaceae > Frigoribacterium > Frigoribacterium sp. Leaf44. The sequence continues at coordinate 148,972 of NZ_LMLG01000005.1, read as the reverse complement.
TGTTCCAGGCCGCCGCTGCCAGCGAGATCGTCGGCCTCTTCGCCGGCCGCCGGGTGCCCACCCGCTGGATGCAGCGCGTGCGCCCCCCGTTCATCCCGCTCGCCCCGCGCTTCGTGTCGCAGGTCGTGCACGCGAGCGACGTCGCCGACGCGTTCTGGCGGGCGATCGACCGCCGTGCCGGCGGGGCGTTCAACCTCGCCGCCGAACCCGTTGTCGACCCCGACCGCATCGCCCGGGCATTCGGCTCCCGCCTGCTGCCCGTGCCCTACCGCCTGCTGCGCGCAATCGTGCAGCTCACCTGGCTGGCGCGCCTGCAGCCGACCGAACCCGGCTGGCTCGACATCGCGGCCAAGATCCCGGTCATGTCGACCGAGAAGGCCCGCACCGTGCTCGGCTGGGCACCCCGTCACACGTCGGACGAGACCCTGCGCGAGTTCGCCCACGCCCTCGCCCACCGCACGAACCACGAGGGGTCGCACCCGCTGAACGGCTGACCGCCTGCGGCCCGCCCGCCCGGCCCGCCCGGCCCGTTCGTCCGGCCCTACGGCTACGGCAGCGTCAGCTCGAGCAGTCCGTCGTCCCGGACGATCACCGAGACGCCCTCGTACCCGGAGACACGGGGCAACCCGTCGGCAGCCGGCCCGTCGTGGTCCCCGACGACGACGACCGAGGCTCCGGAGGCGCGGGCGGCTTCGAGTCCCGCCGCGGCGTCCTCGAAGACGACGACCTCGCCCGGCTCGACGCCGAGCATCGCGGCGGCCAGCAGATAGCCGTCCGGCGCGGGCTTGCCCACGGCGACCTGCTCGGACGCCAGGACGACAGCCGGCCAGGGAACCCCCGCCTCGGCCATCCGCGATCGCGCCAACTCGTGGTTCGCGCTCGTCACCAGGGCCACGCGGTCGCCCGGCAGGCTCCTCAGGAAGTCGGCCGCGCCCGGGATCTCGACGGTCCCGTCCCGCGTTCCGGCCTCGACGGCCTGCAGCCCGTCGGTCAGCGTGCGAGCCTCGACCTCGGGCAACCCGGGCAGGAACCGCGTGACGGTGTCATGGGTCTGCCGGCCGTGGGCGAACGCCAACAGCTCGACGACGTCGAGCTCGTGCTCGGCGGCGAAGTCGCCCCAGATGCGTTCGACGACGGCCGTCGAGTCGACGAGCGTGCCGTCCATGTCGAAGACGATCGCGCGGCAGGTGAGGGTCGTCATGTCGCCAGTCTGCCCCGGCGCACATGCGGCACGCACCCCCACGGCGTACCGTGCCCGCATGCACGAAGACGAGCAGGACACGAAGACCGGCACCACCACGGGCGACGCCACGACGGCCACGGACGGCGTCGGCTACGCAGGCACCGCAGAGACCGCACCGGACCGTCGCGACGCCGACGACCCGACCGCGGACTTCCCGCGGAGCGAGGCGACCACCGCCGAGATGCAGCGGTCGGCCACCGAGGACTCTCCCGCCGTGGACTCCGACACCGACCTGGACGCCGTCCAGGCCCTGCCCGGTGAGGGCGGGCCGGACGACGGCGGCGACATCGAGGTCGACCCCCACGACCTCAACCTCTCGGGCGACTCGATCCCCGGACACCCCAAGCCCGGCGAGCCCGACCCCGCCGACGCCCCCACGGGAGGCGGCGCGGCCCCGTCACACCCGAAGCCCGGCCCGCCCCGACCCCGGGACTGACACGTCCAGGACCGACCACGAAGGGCCGCACCGTCTCGACGGTGCGGCCCTTCGGCGTGAGTGGTGTGGTGCCGGGCGGGCCGCCCCGTGAAGAAGCTCCCGGCCCGCCGGGCACCACGCGCCCACCGAGGGCGGGCTCGTTCACGGTACCTCCGCAGACTGGACGCGCAAGGGATGAAGCAGTCAGAAAACCCCTGGTGAAGCCCATGATCTTGCTAGACGCGCTAGCGACGTGGCAGCTTCGGTGCGCGACGCCCCCCGGCGAGAGGCCTCACGGCGGATGCGCGTCGCGAGGCCGTCTAGCCTCTCGACGACGAGCAATTCTCCACAGCCTGTCCACAAAGCGAAAACCCGGGACCGAGGTACGGTCGAGAGCGTGACCGACCTCGCCGCCGATGCCTCCCCCGTGACCGACACCGCACCTCCTGCCCCCGTGCTCGTGGTGATCGACCGGGCCCGGGCCGGCGCCCGAGGCGACGGGCCCGGGTGGCACGTCGCCGACGCGACCGAGCCGACCGTGAACGTCGTCGACCTGGGCGTGACGCGCGGCGACGGCATCTTCGAGGCGTTCGGGGTCGTCGATGGAGCCGTGCAGGCGCTCGAGCCGCACCTGCGCCGCCTGGCCCGTTCGGCGGCGCTGCTCGACCTGCCCGAACTCGACCTCGACCTGATCCGCGAGGCGGTGCTCGCCTCCGCCGCCGCCCACGCACCCGTGCCCTTCGCGTTGACCAAGTTGATCGTGACTCGCGGACTCGAGGGCGTGCCCGACAGCGAGCCGACGGCATGGGCCCGCACCGAGGTGTACGAGGACCACGCCGCCGAACGCCGCGACGGCATCCGGGTCGTGTCGCTCGACCGCGGCTACCGGCACGATGTCATGCAGACCTCGCCGTGGCTGTTGCAGGGCGCGAAGACCCTCTCGTACGCCGTGAACAAGAGCGTGCTGCGCGAGGCCGCCCGCCGCGGTGCGGACGACGTCCTCTTCGTCAGCAGCGACGGGTACGCGCTCGAGGGGCCGTCGGCCTCGCTCGTCGCCCGCTTCGGCCATCGCTTCGTCACCCCGCGCACCGACCAGGGCATCCTCGAGGGCACGACGCAGGCCGCCGTGTTCGACGCGCTGGCCGACCTCGGCCACGAGACCGCGTACGAGCTGCTGCCCCTCGCCCGCGTGCACGAGGCCGACGCCCTGTGGCTGCTCTCGAGCGGGCGTCAGATCGCCCCGGTGTCGGACCTCGACGGGCATCCCTTCGCGATCGACCACGAGCTGACGACGACGCTCGTCGAGGCACTCTGGGCCCGTCGCGACTGACTCCGCTCACCGTCCGGCTCGAGCCCTGCCGACTGCTCGGGGCCGGACACGACGCCCGACGACGACCGTCGTTCGAACGAATGTCCACCTTGCGAACGATGCGTCGGCCGATGGTGGCGATCGATCGGCGACCTGCGAGAGTCGGGAACGCGTCGATTCACGGCGACGCGACCCGCACCACCCCGTTCCGCACGCGGTCGCAGGGCCGCAGAGATGAGCAGAACAATGAACATCGTCCACGCCTCCGGGCACCACCCCTTCGCGCACGACCTGGCTCCCACCGAGCCGATCGACATCAGCGCACTCCTCCTGGCCGAGGCCACGGCATGAGCGCCGCCGACCTCTCCCGTCTCAGCCACGACCAGCTCGTGGCACACGTCCGTCGCTCCGTCGACGTGACCGGTCACTACGTGGCCGACCGCCGGGTGCCCGCCGCCCGCATCGAGGTCTACCCCAAGCGTCGACCCGCCGTCCGGGCTCACCGGTCGCAGGCCGACCTCGGACCGGTCGTCTGCGGCACCGTCGTCGACATCACGCCGGGCCCGAGCTACGCGGACTTCTTCGCCCCCGCGGCGCAGCAGCTCGCCAGCGCCTGATCCCTGCTCGGCCTCGGCCGGCACGTTCTGAGACCGCCGTCCCCTCGGGGCGGCGGTCTTTCGCGTGACCGGCGGACGCAGGAGGCGCGGTGCCGGTCCCGAGGACCCGCACCGCGCCTCCTGCGCTCGCGTCGTCGGGCCTAGGAGGCGCGGCTCCGCAGCAGCGTAAAGCTCGCGTCCCGCACGAGCAGCGTCGTGACGGCGCCCTCGACCTGCTGGCCGGGGTCGCTCGACGCGGCGAGCTCCCACTCGCCGTGGGGCGCGTCGGGCACGTTGAACTCGACGACCGCCGTCGAACCGTTGACGAGGTAGGCGAACGCGTCGGCGTCCTTGTGGGTGAGCACGAAGGTGATCGCCTTGTTCTCGCCCTGCTGCCAGTCGCCGCTCGAGAACGAGTGGTCGTCGGCACGACGCACCTGAACGTGGTCGTCGCTCTCGACCTCGGGGGCGTAACGGAACCAGTCGGGCCGCAGGGCCGGGTTCTCGCGACGCAGCGTGATCAGCTCGGTCGTGAAGGCGAGCAGGTCGCGGTCGGCGCGCTCCCAGTCGAACCACGAGATCTCGCTGTCCTGGCAGTAGGCGTTGTTGTTGCCGCCCTGGCTGCGGGCGATCTCGTCGCCGCCCAGGATCATCGGCACACCGGCGCTGAGCAGCAGCGTGCCGAGGAAGTTCCGGCGCTGGCGATCGCGGTACTCGTTGACCGCGGGGTCGTCGGTCGGGCCCTCGGCACCGCCGTTGAACGACTTGTTGTCGCTCTCGCCGTCCTGGCTGTCCTCGCCGTTCTCCTCGTTGTGCTTCTCGGCGTAGCTCGTCAGGTCCGCGAGGGTGAAGCCGTCGTGCGCGGTCACGAAGTTGACGCTCGACAGCGGCGAGCGACGGTCGGCCTCGTAGACGTCGGGGCTGCCGAGCACGCGGTCGGAGAACGTCGACAGGACGCCGGGCTCGCCGTTCCAGAACTCGCGCACGTCGTCGCGGAACTTGCCGTTCCACTCCGACCAGTCGGCCGGGAAGCCACCGACCTGGTAGCCGGCGGTGTCCCAGGGCTCGGCGATCATCTTGACGCTCTGCAGCACCGGGTCCTGGTGGATCAGCGTGAGGAACGCGCTGTGCTCGCTGGCCTCGCCACCCTGACGGGTGAGGGTCGTGGCGAGGTCGAAGCGGAAGCCGTCGACGTGCATCTCGGTGACCCAGTAGCGCAGGCTGTCCATGATCAGGCCGAGGGCCGCAGGGTGGCTGACGTTGAGGCTGTTGCCCGTGCCGGTGGTGTCGAAGTAGTTGGCCTCGTCACCCTCGACCAAGCGGTAGTAGGCGGCGTTGTCGAGGCCCTTGAACGAGATGGTCGGGCCCATGTGGTTGCCCTCGGCCGTGTGGTTGTAGACGACGTCCATCCACACCTCGAGGCCGGCGGCGTGGAGGTCCTTGACCATCTGCTTGAACTCGGCGACCTGGCCGCCGGCCGTGCCCGCGGCCTTCGACGCGTACTCGTCGTGCGGGGCGAAGAAGCCGATCGAGTTGTAGCCCCAGTAGTTGCGCAGGCCCTTCTCCTCGAGGTGGCTGTCCTGCACGAACTGGTGCGTCGGCAGCAGCTCGACGGCGGTCACGCCCAGGTCGGTGAAGTGCTTGATCGCGGCGGGGTGACCCATGCCGGCGTAGGTGCCGCGGATGTCCTCGGGCACGTCGGGGTGGGTCTGCGTGAAGCCCTTGACGTGCACCTCGTAGACGACCGTGTCCTCCATCGGCGTGAGCGGGCGCTGGTCGTCGCCCCAGTCGAAGTCGCGGTCGGCGATGACGTTGCGGGGCATCGCGGCGGCCGAGTCGGACTCGTCCATGGTCTCGGGCTCGTCCATGTCGTGACCGAAGACGGCCTGGCCCCAGTCGAAGGTGCCGTCGAGCGCGGTGGCGTAGGGGTCGAGCAGCAGCTTGTGCTCGTTGTGGCGGAGGCCGGCGGCCGGGTTCCAGGGGCCTGCGACACGGAGGCCGTAGCGGGAGCCGACCCGCGCCTCCTCGACCACGGCGTGGAAGACGTGGCCGGTGCGGTTCGTCAGTTCGAAGCGACGCTCGGTGCCGCCGTCGGCCTCGTCGTCGAACAGGCAGAACCAGACGTGATCGGCGGTCTCGGAGTACACCGCGACGTGGGCGCCGCCGTCGGGCAGGGGCGTCACGCCGAGGGGGTAGGGCAAGGAGCGGGAGTCGGTCATGCTCCCAGCAGTACAGGAGGAGCGCCGTCGGCGGCCAAGCTGAGCGCCGTACCCCGCCGAGGCGTCCCGCCCGCGCCGCCCCGCCTGCCCTGCGCCGCCCTGCCTGCCGCCTGCCCGCCCCGCGCCTCCTGCCCGCCCCTCCTGCCCGCCGGCCCCGCGCCTTCTGCCCGCCAATGAACCCGGTTTCGAACGATGCACCCGGAAGCTTGTGGGTGCATCGATCGAAACTGGGTTCATGACGACCCAGTCGCCTCCTTCTCCATCTTGCTCGAAGGCAGGTTCTCCCCAGACCAGGAGGCGCGGGACCGAGCCCGGGGACGGCATTCGCCACCATGGCCCCATGGAGCACACCGACCCGATCACATGCGAACTGCGATTCGCGGCGACGCACGGCGACGGCGCCCCCGAGACGATCGCCCTGCGTTCCGGTGTCGCGGATGGCTCGCTCGTGCGCATCCACCGCGGCGTCTACGCGACGGCATCGGACTGGGAGAAGCTGGACTCCCGCGGGCGGCACGTCCTCCTCACGCGAGCTCTGGCAGCCGGCCCCGCACGGCACTGCGTGGTCTCCCATGTCTCTGCCCTGGCCGCGCTCGACCTTCCTCGCGTCCACGACGATTTCGACGACACCGTCACCGTCACGGACCCGCGCCGGACCTCGACCAAGACGTCCTCCCACCTCCTCCGACGCCCTGGGCAGGTCCCGGCCGACGACCTCGTACGTCTCGGCGACTTGTCGGTCACCGGGCTGAGACGGACAGCCGTCGACGTCGCCCGGACGGCCTCCTTCGCCGATGCCGTCCTGTGCACGGACGCGGTCCTCCGCCGACTGGTCCTGCCGAACGGACATCGGACCGGGCCCGTGGTGGCCGCCGCCCTCCGACGCGAACGCGAGGCATTGCTCGGCAGGCTCGGTCCCACCACCCACCCGGGAAATCGCGCAGCACGCCGTGCCTTCCAGTTCGCCTCACCGTTCGCCGAGAACGGCGGCGAATCACTCCTCCGCGTGGTCCTGTTCGAATTCGGCCTCTCGAACGTCGAGCTGCAGCGGGAGTTCCACCTCGCCGACGGCCGCGTCGCACGATGCGACACGTACCTCGCCGCCCATGGTGTGGCCGTCGAGCTCAACGGTTTCGTGAAGTTGACCGATCCCCGCATGCTCGCGGGCCGGACGCCTGCGGAAGTCGTCCGTGACCGTGCCCGGCGTGATCGGTCCTTATGCCAAGTGCCCGAGGTGCGCGCCGTCGTCAACTGCGAGTACCCGGATCTCGTGGTCCCCGATCGACTGGGTGAGTTGCTCCGAGACGTCGGCGTCGGCCTCGACCGACGCCGTGTCACGGCCGCCGCCCGCGCGGCGGCCCGTCGCTTCCGCGGTGACACCCGATGAACCCGGTTTCGAACCAGGCACCCAGAAGCTTCTCGGTGCATGGTTCGAAACCGGGTTCATCGCGGGGCGGGGGCGCGGGGCGGGCACGGGGGCGCGGGGCGCGGGCGGGCCCGGGCGGCTAGCTGACGTGCACGTCGGGGCGGCGGCTGCGCGAGGGCTCGGCCCGGCGCAGCACCTCGCGGGTCACCGGCGCGACCTCGCCCACCCCGGTCAGGAAGAACCGCCCCATGTTGGACAGCGGGTTGCCCTCGGTCCACTCGAAGTAGATGTCGGGCACGACGCCGGTCTCGTCACGGATCGCCAGCAGCACGCTGGCCACGGCGTTCGGCACGGCGCCGCTCGTCGTGCGCAACACCCGGTAGCCGTGCAACGCGTGTCCCGTCACGACGAGGTCCTCCTCGAAGTTCGACGAGTCCCCCTTGTGCACCTCGAGGAAGATGACGGGCGAGCGCTGCGGGATGCCGCTGTACTTCCGCTCGGCCGTCAGCTTCTTCTTGTAGATCTCGGCGACCTCGCGCCCCGGTTCGTGGGCGATGACGCGGATCGTGCCGTACTCGTCGGCGTCCTCACGAACGTACGCGAGCGCGGTGTCGTCCAGGGTGACCGAGGTCGCCCGCAGCTGGAACGACCGCTGCACGCGCGAGACGAGCGACACCGCGATGATGCCGATGATGAAGATCGCGGCGATGCGCACGCCGTCGGGGCGCTCGACGACGTTGGTGACGGTCGTGTAGACGAACACGAGGGCGACGACGCCGAAGCCGATCGTGCGCTTCCGCTGGCGCGCCCGTCGCGCCGACAGCGTCACGGCCACGGAGGCGCTGGTGATCAGCACGAGCACCCCCGTCGCGTAGGCCCCGCCCTGGGCGTCGACGTCCGCCTCGAACACGATGGTGATGACGAACGCGATCACCGTGAAGACCAGGACGAGGGGACGGACCGCTCGGGCCCACTGCGGCGCCATGCCGTAACGCGGCAGGTAGCGCGGCACGAGGTTGAGCAGCCCGGCCATGGCCGACGCCCCCGCGAACCACAGGATGCAGATCGTGCTGACGTCGTACACCGTGCCGAAGCCGTCACCGAGGTACTGGTGCGCCAGGAACGCGAGTGCCCGGCCGTTGGCCGACCCGCCGGCCTGGAACTCGGCCTGTGGGATCAACAGGGTCGTGACGAAGCTCGACAGGATGAGGAACGAGCTCATGATGATCGCGGCCGTCGCGAGGAGGCGCCGGGCCCCACGGATGCGTCCGACCGGCTTGGCCGGGGTGTCGGTCGGGTCGCCGGTGATCTGGGGCATGACGGCCACCCCGGTCTCGAAGCCCGACAGGCCGAGGGCCAGCTTCGGGAAGACGATCAGGGCGATGCCGACCATCACGAACGGGTTGCCGTGCTGCACGGTCAGCGCTTCCCACCAGTTGCCGATGACGACCGGGTTCTCGCCGATGTGGAAGAGCGACACGGCGATGACGACGAGGTTGAGCGTCAGGAAGATCGCGACGAGCACGACCGCGATGCCGATCGCCTCGCGGAAGCCCCGCAGGAAGACGGCGGCGAGCAGCGCGACGAGCACGAGTGTCAGCGGCACCTCGGCCCCGTGGAACCAGGACGGGGCGAACGGGTTCTCGACCGCGTGCGCCGTGGCGTCGGCCGCCGACAGGGTGATGGTGATCATGAAGTCGGTGGCGGCGAAGCCGAGCAGCACGAGGACGAACAGCTTGCCGCCCCACCAGGGCAGCAGCCGCTCGAGCATCGCGATCGACCCCTCGCCGCGGGGGCTCTCCCGGGCGACCCGGCGGTAGACCGGCAGGGCGCCGAAAAGGGTCAGCAGCACGAGCACGATGGTCGCGAGCGGCGAGAGCAGACCGGCCGCGACGGCCGCGATCGCCGGCTGGTATCCGAGGGTCGAGAAGTAGTCGACGCCGGTCAGGCACATCACGCGCCACCACGAGTGCGTCTTCTCCGGGGTCTCGGCGTGCGGCCCCTGGTGCGTCCCCGCGGTCTCGGTGAGGCCGTGCAGCAGCCAGCTCCGCATCCGTCGCGTGGTCGCGTGCGGGGTCGGCGGTTCGACCCTGGCGGGTGACTCGGGCTGCGCGGACACGGGTTCCTCTCGGGCGTGCGGAGTGCACCGACCGGCAGGCGGGCACGCACCCTGCCACGTTAGGCCTCCCGCGCCTCCCGGAGGTGTCGTCGGGCGTTAGGAAACCGTGAGGATCGCGGCGGCGTCCGCGGTCACGTCCCCTGGACGGTCTGCCCGTCGGCGTCCGGCACGAAGCGGTAGCCCATGCCGAGCACCGTGACGAGGTGTCGCGGTGAGGCCGGCACGGGTTCGAGCTTCTTGCGGAGTTGAGCGAAGTAGAGCCTCAGGTAGCCGGTGTCCTTCGCGTGGAAGGGCCCCCAGACCTCGGTCAGGATGGTCTCGCGCGTGATCAGCTTGTCGGGGCTGTGCAGCAGCAGTTCGAGGATCTTCCACTCGGTCGGCGTCAGCCGCACCGACTCGCCGCCGGCGCCACCGCTCCCGGCCGCCCCCGCGGCGCCACCCGCCCCCGCGGCGCCACCCGCGCCCGGTACACCGCCCGCGCCCGTCCGACGCACCACGGTCTTCGCCGCGAGGTCGACCTGCACGTCGCCGAAGGCCACCACGGGCTGTTCGTCGTCGGTGCCCGACGGCAGTCGGCGGGTCTGCGCCCGGATGCGGGCGAGCAGTTCGTCCATGGAGAAGGGCTTCGTGACGTAGTCGTCGGCGCCCGCGTCCAGGGCCTCGACCTTGTCGGCGGCGTCGGTGCGGCCCGACACGACGAGGATCGGCACGGTCGACCAGCCGCGCAGGCCGGCGATCACCTCGACCCCGTCGAGATGCGGCATGCCGAGGTCGAGCATGACGAGGTCGGGGTGCTCGCTCGCCGCCAGGTCGAGCGCCTCGCGCCCGTCGCCGGCCGTGACGACGTCGTAGCCGCGAGCCCCGAGGGTCACCTTCAGCGCCCGCAGGATCTGCGGGTCGTCGTCGGCGATCAGGATCTTCACGGCGCTCACGTGGCCGACCGTACCCGATCGTCCTCGCCTGCCCCGCCCGGTCCGGGCACCACCGGCAGCCCGACCACCATGGTCAGTCCGCCGCCGGGAGTGTCGTCGAGCGCGAGCGTGCCGCCCATCGCCTCGACGAACCCCTTGCTCAGCGCCAGGCCGAGACCGAGCCCCGTACCGTTGTCGGTGTCGCCCAGTCGTTGGAACGCGACGAGGATCTCGTCCCGCCGTTCGACCGGGACCCCGGGGCCGCGATCCACGACCCGCAGCTCGACCCGGTCGCCGAAGGCGCTCGTCGAGATGCGGACGCTCGCATCCGGCGGCGAGTGCCGAAGGGCGTTGTCGAGCAGGTTGACGACCACGCGCTGCAGCAGCACGGCGTCGGCCCGCACGGGCGGCACCGTGGCCCGCAGCGCCAGCTCGACGTCGGCCGGCCCCAGGCCGAGCTCGTCGAGGGCCCCGAGCACGACCTCGTCGAGGTCGACGTCAGCCGGCGTCACGGCGAGCGCCCCGGCCTGCACGCGACTGACGTCGAGCAGGTCGGTGACGAGGGTCGAGAGCGAGTCGAGGCTCTCGTGGGCGGTGGACAACAACTCGTCGCGATCGGCGTCGCTCCAGGCGACGTCGGTCTGCCGCAGTCCGCTGACGGCGGCCGTCGCCGCGGCCAGCGGGCGGCGCAGGTCGTGGCCGACGGCGGCGAGCAGGGCGCTGCGCATGCGGTCGACCTCGGCGAGCGGGGCGACCTGGCCGGCGGCCCGGCTCAGCTCGGAGTGCTCGAGGGCCGCCTCGACCTGAGCCGCGACGACGTCCAGGAGGCGCCGGTCGGCCGCCTGGAGCTCCGGTCCGGTCAGCTCGAGGGTCGCGTCGGTGCCCGCGGCGATCGACGTCGTGATCTCGGCCGGGGACCCGGGTGCGGGACGTCCGTCGTCGGCGAGCCGCGCCTCCCCCATCGGGACCCCGCCCTGGACGACGCGCACCCGGGTCATGCCCAGGGCCTCGCGGGTGCGGCCGATGAGGGCCTGCAGGGCGTCCTGACCGCGCAGCACGCTTCCCGCGATCGTGGCGAGCAGCTCGGTCTCGGCGAGCGCCCGGGCGGCGGCGCGACTGCGGCGGGCGGCCTGGTCCACCACGTAGCTGACGATGGCGGCGTTCAGCACGTACAGCACGAGTGCTGCCAGGTGCAGCGGCTCGGCGATGGTCAGCTGGTAGATCGGCGCGATGAAGAAGAGGTCGAGCGTCACGCCCGAGAGCAGCGCCGCGAGCAGGGCCGGCCAGATGCCGCCCGTGACGGCGACCACCACGACCAGCAGCTGGAAGACGAGCACCGTGCCCGCGATGCCGTCCTCGGAGCGGTGCCCGGCCAGCAGTCCGGTGAGCAACGGCCCGGCCACGAGGGCGAGCACGAACCCGGCGACCACGCGGCGGCGCGACAGGGCCCCGCCGAGTCGCGGCAGCACCCGATCGCGACCGGCCGAGGCGTGGGTGACGATGTGCACGTCGATGCGCCCCGACTCGCGGATCACGGTCGAGCCGATGCCGGGCCCGGTCAGGGCAGCGGCCAGTCGCCCGCGGCGGCTGACGCCGATCACGAGCTGCGAGGCGTTCACCCCGCGGGCGAAGTCGACGAGCGCGCGGGGCACGTCGGAGCCGACGACCTGGTGGTACGTGCCGCCGAGCTTCTCGACCAGGGCACGCTGCGCCGCCAGGGCTCCTGGCGCTCCCTGCCGCAGGCCGTCCTGGGCACTGACGTGCACGGCGACGAGCTCCCCTCCGGACGACCGGGCGGCGATGCGGGCTCCCCGGCGGATCAGCGTCTCGCCCTCGGGTCCGCCGGTCAGCGCGACGACGACGCGCTCGCGGGCCTCCCACGTGCTGTCGATGCCGTGCTCGTCGCGGTACGCCTTGAGCGCACTGTCGACCTCGTCGGCCAACCAGAGCAGCGCCAGCTCGCGGAGCGCCGTGAGGTTGCCCAGACGGAAGTAGTTCGAGAGCGCCGCGTCGACCCGGTCGGCCGGGTAGACGACGCCCTCGGCCAGCCGGTCGCGCAGGGCCTGGGGGGCGAGGTCGACTAGTTCGACCTGGTCCGCCGCGCGCAGCACCGCGTCGGGCACGGTCTCCCGCTGGGTCGCCCCGGTGATGCGCTCGACCACGTCGGTGAGCGAGTCGACGTGCTGGACGTTGACGGTCGACACGACGTCGATGCCGGCGACGAGCAGGGCCTCGACGTCCTGCCAGCGCTTCTCGTGGGTGGAGCCGGGGGCGTTCGTGTGGGCGAGCTCGTCGACGAGCGCGAGCTGCGGGGCCCGCGCGAGCACCGCCTCCAGGTCGAGTTCGTCCAGCGCGACGCCACGGTGGACGACCGCCCGGCGGGGCACGACCTCGAGGTCGCCGACCAGTGCCGAGGTCGCGCGCCTCCCGTGGGTCTCGACGACGGCCACGACGACGTCGACCCCTTCCGCCCGCAGCCGTGCGCCCTCTTCGAGCATCGTGTACGTCTTCCCCACGCCGGGTGCCGCCCCCAGCACCACCCGCAACCGCCCTCGCTTCATGCGCTCAGCCTGTCACCCCTGCGGCCCCGCGCGTGCCGGACGGGGACCACTCGCCGGGAACACGGGAACGCCCCGTGACCACGGGGGCCACGAGGCGTGTGTCTCGAGAGGACCTGGCCCCCTCCGTGGTTCAGCTGGAGGGTCGCACCCGACGCGACCCTGCGCGATCTCACAGGGGGTTGTGTGCCTGGTGTCTCTCGAGGCCGTCCGACCCGAATCGGACTCCTTCAGGGTACTCGATCCGGAGGCTCCGTTGCCCATTGGGCATGGAGATTCTCAGGAAGCCCCGGCACGATGGTCCGATGCAGCAGACTCCGGCGCGTGGGGACCTCACCCGATTCGGCACGGAAGCGGTCGGTGGGCGCGACGAGAAACGTCGGGCGACGAGCCGCGGGCTCGCCGACGCGGCCTTCCGACTGGCGACCGAGAAGGGCTTCGACGGCTTCGTCGTCGAGGACGTCACCGCCCTGGCCGGTTACTCGAGGCGCACCTTCGCGAACCACTACTCGTGCAAAGAGGACGCCGTGGCCTCGGTGCTCCTGAACAAGGCGGGCGCGGCGGTCGACGCCTCCGACCTGTCGATGCTGGCGTCCTTCCAGGGCACCGACATCGACCTGCTCGAGCTGCTGCTGCTGTCCGCCGTCGACACCCAGCTCGTCGACTACATGATCAGCCTCCGCCACCTGCTGCGGACGCACGAGCCCCTGCTGCCCTACGTGCTCGCGGTCGGCGTCCCCATGACCGAACGGGTCGGCGACGTGATCGGCCTGGCCGTCGGCCCCTCGCGGGACGACCTGACCACGTCCTTGCTGATCCATTCGACCTGGGGTGCCGTCATCGCCGTGCTGCGCGGCGTCTACGACCCCTGGGCCGAGACGACCACCGACGACGAACGCGTCGACGCCCTCCGTGCCTACTGGGCGACGACCTTCGAGCGCTTCCGCACGGGCTTCGGCCCCGTCGCCTGAGCCGTGGACGCGGCGACTCCGGCCGACGGGACCACGACGGACGAGACCCCCACCGGCGAGGTCCTGGCCGGCGGGAACATGAACGCGGTCGTCCGACAGGGCGACACCGTCCTCCGCGTCGCCGGCCCCTGGACCCCCACCGTCCATCGCTTCCTGTCGTACCTCGCGCGCGCGGGCCTCGGCGGCATCCCCCGGCCGTCGGGCGTCGAGGGCGGCCGTGAACGCCTGAGCTTCGTCGACGCCGACGTGCCCGTGTACCCGCTGCCCGACCACGTCTTCACCGACGAGGCCCTGGTCGAGGGTGCGCGCCTGCTGCGCCGCCTGCACGACGCGAGCATCGGCTTCGGCCTCGACGGCGCCGTCTGGCAGGCCCCGGCGAAGGTGCCGTCCGAGGTGATCTGCCACAACGACTTCTCCCCGCACAACCTCGCCTACGACGCCGCCGGCCACGTCGTCGGGGCGATCGACTTCGACTTCGCCTCGCCCGGCCCCCGCCTGTGGGACCTCGCCTACTACGCGACCCGCGCGGTGCCCCTCACCGACCGCACACCCCCGAACGCCCCCGGCAGGGCCGACGCCGAGCGGCGGGTGCGGCTGCTCCTCGACGCCTACGGCAGCGAGGCGACCTGGTCCGACGTGCTGCGGGTCGCGATCATCCGGTTGCACGACCTCGCCGACATGAGCCGTGACAAGGCGGTCGAGCTGGGCAACCCGCGCCTCGCCGACGACGCGGACGGGTACGAGCGCGAAGCCGCGTACCTGGCGACCCTGCGCGACTGACCCGGACGCGCCTCCTGCGCTCGTCACGACGGCGGTCACCGGACCGCAGGCGACGAGGAGGCGCGGTGCCTGCCTAGTCAGGCCAGCAGGTCCACGGCGAGGTAGCCGGCGTAGCCGCCCGACGTGCGTCCGTCGCGCCGTCCCGAGGTCAGCACCTCGCCGACGTCCGAGGCGACGAGCGTCGCGCCGACGTCGCGCAGCCGGTCGACGAGGACGTTGTCCTCGTGCAGGTCGACGGGGGCGAACCCGCCGACGGACCGGTACGACGACGCCCGCACCCCGAGGTTGGCGCCGTGCACGTGGCCGTTCGGCCGTCCGGGCGCGTGCCGGGCCGTCCAGGCCGCGATCTGACGCGGCGAGAGGTCGGCGAAGTCCGGTCGCACGGTCCCGATCACGACGTCGGCGCCCGACGCCGCACGGTCGAGCTGGTCGTCGATCCAGCCCGGCGGCACGACCGAGTCGGCGTCGGTGCAGGCGAGCCACACCGCGTCGAGCGGCAGGTCGTCCGAGGGGGCGTCGAGCTCGTCCAGGGCGGCGTCGACGCCGACGGCCCGGGCGACGCCGACACCCCGGGCGTCGATCTCGACGACGGTCACGCGAGGGTGCGCACGAGCGGCCGCCACCGTCCCGTCGGTGCAGGCGTCGGCCACGAGGACGACGACGACCCGCACCTCCGGATGGGTCCTGGCCGTGTGCCGCCGCGCGACGTCGATGCCGTCGAGGGCGCGTGAGACGAGTTCTTCCTCGTCGTGCGCAGGGACGACCACCGCGACGGCCCGCACGGGGCGGGCCGGGGTCCGGCGCACGGGGGCGTCGGTCATCGCAGTCCCGTCCGTTCGGCGACCGACCGGGGGTCGCGCGAGAAGACGTCGAGCACGAAGTCGCCCTCGACGTGGTGCGAGACCCGGTGGAGGCGCGGGTCGGCCCCCAGCCGGGCGTGCACGTCGTCCGCACTCTGCCGGAAGTCGCCCTCGGGCTGGGTCCAGTGGCAGGCGACGACGTCGCCGTCGTCGGCCAGACCGTCGACGATGGCGTCCACCAGCCGCCCGAACGCGTCGGGGGCCAGGTAGTAGCCGACCTCGCTGAGCACGACGAGGTCGAAGGTGCCCGACGGGTAGTCGGCGGCGGCGTCGGCCTGCTCGACCGTGACGTGCGGCAGGTTCGCGAGCCGTTCGCGGGCGGCCTGCACGGCGACCGACGACACGTCGAGGGCCAGCAGACGGTCCGCCGCGGGGGCCAGGTCGCCGGTCAGCACGCCGATCGAGCAGCCCACCTCGAGCACGCGGCCGTAGCGCTCACGCGGCAGCGACGCCACGGTGAGGGCGCGCTTGCGGCGCTCGTACCAGCGTGTCGTGACCCGCCACGGGTCGGCGCGGCGGGCGTGCGTCCGGTCGAACGTGGCCTCGGTCGCCGGGCCCGACCCCGGCTCGGCCACCACGAACACCTCGCGCCCTCGGGTGAAGTGCCGCTCGAACACCGGGTGCAGCACGGGGGCGTCCTCGGGTGCGTCCGAGAGGGGGCGACGTTGCGAGACGTACGCCGCGAGGGCCGAGCGCTTCGCGGCGTCGGCGACGGCGTCCAGGGACGACAGCCGCAGCGACGCCCAGGGCACGTCGGGGTGGTCGGGCGAACCCCAGTGCCACATCCAGATCGGGTACTCGAGCAGCGTCGTGCCGGCCTGGTCCGCCTCGGCCACCAGCTCGGCGGCGATCTCGCCGAGCACGCGGTGGTCCCGGTGGCCGTCCCCACGCCAGGGCGCCACGAGCAGGCCACCCGGTCCGGGCAGCAGGGGCCGCAGCCGCTCGGTGATCTCGGCACGGGCCTCGCGGACCGTCCCGTCGGGGATGCTCCACTGCACCAGCTCGACGTCGGGAGCCAGCAGGCCCACCGCGACCCGCGCCTCCTCGGCCCGCGTCGCGACGAGGGCCTCGGCGCTCGTGGTCGAGCCGGGGTGCGAGGCAGCACCGTCGGTCACCACGACGACCGTGACCGGGATTCCGTGGGCGGCCGCGTGGGCGATGAGCCCGCCGGCGCCGAGGGTCTCGTCGTCGGGGTGGGCGGCGAGCACGACCAGGCGAGACACGCTGGTCGGGACGACGGCGCCGTCGAGCGGCGGCAGGTCGAGGAGGCGCGGGTCGGCTTCCCAGGCCTCGACCGGGGTCCCCGGCGCGCGGCCGTCGAAGCTCACCACGTGGGGAGCCCGTCGCGGACGGCGTCGCGGAGCACCGTCTGACCCAGGGACGCGTCGTCGCGTTCGCCGTGGTGTTGGCGGAGGTAGAGCTCGAGGTCGGCCACGCGCTTGGCGTGGGCCGCGTCGGTGGCCAGCGGCGCGGGGCCGAGGGCACGGGACGCCCGGGCCAGCACCTCGTCGCAGGCGTGCGCGACCGTCCCGCGGACGCGCTTGGCCAGCAGCCGCCCCGCCTCACCGGTCGCCTCACCGGCGTCGACGAGGTCGGCGGCCTCGACCAGCGCCCGGCGGGCGTCGGCCAGCCGCGTGTCGACGAGACCGAGGGCCTGCAGGAGGTGCGGGTCGGCCGGGCGTTCCGGCGCGCGCGACGAGGCGGTCACCGCCGCGGCCAGCAGCGTGCGGGCCACCCCGACCGCGCCGCCGTACCAGCACGCCGCGACGCCGATCCCGCCCCACGAGAAGCCGGGACGCTCGAGGTACCACCCCGGGGCGCCGACCTCGTGCGCCTCGACGTCGTCGAAGTCGACCGGGCCGGACGGGATCTCGACCAGGCCCCGGGCGTGCCAGGCGTCGGCCGTGACGGTGACGCCCGACCGGCGGAGGTCGACCGAGAACAACCGACGCTCGTCGCCGACCCAGGCGGTGACGAGGGCGCCGTCGACCGTGCCCGCCAGGGAGCACCAGGGCTTCGTGCCCGCCAGCGACCACGGACCCGACTCGTCCGGGCCCCGGGTCGCCGTCAGCCGGACGCCGGGCCCCTCGGCGGCGAACACGCCCCAGGTGAACGGGTCCGCGGTCCGAGCCCGCGGGGGGAGGGCCGAGCGGTAGCCGTCGTCCTCGTCGGACAGGGTCTCGGTGGCCGTCGCGGCGACGACCTCGGCGTGCTGGTCGAGGATGGCGAGGGCGTCGAGGTGCGGTTCGGCCGCCCGGGCCGCACCGAGATCGTGCGCGGCGAGCGTCGCCAGGGCCTGCCAGAGGTCGGCTGTGGAGCCGAGTCCGGGCAGGGCACCGTGTCGACCGAGCTCGACGGCGAGGTCGAGGGCTTCGTCGACCGTCGGTGCCTGGCCGGATCGGAGCCGCTCGACGACGAGAGCCGTGGCGGTGCCGACGACCGGACCCGCGCCTCCCAGGGTGACCGGGACGACGGTCGCGGCAGGGCGCGCGGGCGCAGAAGGACTCATCCTCCCGACGCTAGTCGGTCGACCGGCCTCACGCGGGGCCTTGACACCGAGCCCGGCGACAGGTGTCGTCGACGCGGCGAGCGTCGTCGCCGGCCGGCGTCGTCGCCGCGGCCGGACTCAGAACTCGTCGGTGTCGAGCGGGATGCCCTCGGCGGGCTCGGCGGACTGGGGCTCGACCCCGCGGAGACGGTCGATGCGGCCCCCGATGTCGTCGACCAGGGGTCCGTCGGTGATCTCGGCCTCGTCGGTCTGCTCTTCGGAGACGAGCATCTGGCTCGCGGGACCGAGCAGCACCTGGAACCGCTGGTGCACTCCGCCTCGGTCCATGCCCGGGAGGTCGACCATGTCGGACTTGTTCTGCATCGCCAGCGCTCGTGCGTACTCGACCACGGCTGCTGCGATGTCGTCGCCGGTGACCAGGTACTCGTCGGTGTAGTGGATGCGTTTCACCGGTGTTTCTCCCTGCAGTCGAGACGGTTCGCCGTCACCCGTCACCCGTCACGCTACGCCGCAGGCGTCTGGGAGCGCACCGCACCGGGGGACGCCAGGGCGCCCGGGCGCGGGCAGAAGAAAAGCCACCCCGGAACATCTCTGGCGAGAGAGAGAACCGACGTGGCTTTCCGCGGAGCCGGTGGGATTTGAACCCACGGTTCCCACAAAGGGAACTCCACCTTAGCAGGGTGGTGCACTAGGCCGAACTATGCGACGGCTCCATGCGGCTCGCGAGCGAACGCGCAGAGACCAGCATAGCGGCCCGAGGGCCAGATGCCGAAACGGGCCCGAGGCGGGCCGGACGTCGGGCCCGGAGGGGTGTGCACAGAACCACCCGTGCCCCACCCGCTCTGGGGGGCGTGACCGGCTTGTCGGCATTTGTGCCGACACATAGAGTACCCCTGACGCCGACGACGGCCGAGGGGCAGTGGCTCGACAGCACGAGCCCGTTCACCCTTGCCGAACACGCCCCCCGACAGTCGTCGCGTCACGTGCCCCATCATCGAGCGCCGCACCCGAACTGCTGCGTCCGAGGGGCTCGCCGCCGGCATCGACGCCGGCCTCCACACCCCCCACGGTGCCGCACCCCTGATCCCGGCATCGCGGGGTTCTCATGCGTGCCGGTTCGGGCCGCCGCTTGAGGTCACCGGTCGTCCCGGCGAGCTGGTTACTCGCCGGGACGACTTCTCGGCCGTGCGCCTAGTTCGAGCCGAAAGCTACCGAGCAGGTCTGGTCGGCCGCCGTCTGACCCGTGAGTCCCTCGATGACGTCGGTCGTCGGCGGAGTCGTCGCCGCTCCGGCGCCCGGGTCGGTGGGCGCCGCCGTGTCGGCCGGTGCGGCCGTGTCGGCCGGTGCGGCCGTGTCGGCCGGTGCGGCCGGGGCCTGGCTCGCCGCCGTTCCGTCACCCGTGGCGGTGTTCTCGGAGCCGATGCCGGTGCTGCCCTCGGGGATCGAGAACGGGACGTCGTTCTTGATCGCGTCGAAGAGCTGGGTCGCCACGGCCTTGTCGGGCTGCACCTTGCCCTCGTAGACGCCCGAGCCACCGGTCGTGCCGGGGTACTGGACGAAGTTGACGGAGTCGAGCGGCAGGTCGCGCAGCGCGAGGCCGATCTGCACCATGGTGTCGATCTTGGTCAGCTGGTCGGACAGGGTCATGTTGCTGGCCGCCGCACGGGCCAGCGAATAGAGCTTCGTGGGGTTGCTGAGGGTGTCGGCGCTCTTCACCGTCCGCAGCAGCGACGAGAGGTAGACCTGCTGGCTGCTGATGCGGCCGAGGTCGGACCCGTCACCCACGCCGTGGCGGGTGCGCAGGAAGGCCAGGGCGTCGGCCCCGGAGAGCACGGACTCGCCGGCCGGGATGTCGAGTCCCGTGTAGCGGTCCTTGATGGGGGTGGCCGCACAGACCGGCACGCCGCCGATGGCGTTCGACATCTCGATGACGCCGTTGAACGAGATCATCCCGGCGAAGGGGATGTCGAGACCGGTCAGGCTCGACACGGTCGAGGCGACGCAGCTGAGCCCGCCGTACGAGTAGGCCTCGTTGATCGGCCGGGCCGACATCGCCGAGTAGTACCCCGAGCCGTCCTCTTTCGCACACGACGGGATGGGCACGACCATGTCGCGCGGGATGCTGACGGCCGTCGCGTTGCTGTGGTCGGCCGAGACGTGCAGCAGGATGTTGACGTCGTTCAGGGTGGCGTCGCGTTCGCCGAAGGCACCCTGGTCTTGGCTGGCGTCGTTGTCGGTACCGACGACGAGGATGTTGAAGCCGCCCTCGTACTCGCTGATCGACGGAGGCGCGGGCTTGGTGGTCTCGCCCTGCGCGGCCTGCAGCTCGACCCCAGTGCCGAGGTCGCTGCGCACCTGGTACGCCGCGATCGCACCGACCGAGGCGCCGCTGACGAGCAGGACGGCCACGGCGGCGGCGACCACCTTCGTGACGGCCCGCACCGGGCCTCCGCTGGTCAGCCGGCCGTGACGGGCGACTCCCGTCGTCGCCGGGGTGCCACGGCGGCCGGAGGCGGTCGGCTCGGGTCGGGCAGCTCGGCGGCCACGGCCGGATCGGTCGCGAAGGTCGCTCACGCGGGGTCCTCTCGGTCATCGAAGGCACTGTCCGCTCGCTCGGACCCGAGAGAACTCGTGGATCGAGCGGGCGGACGTGCACCGTTCGGTGTACGGGCAGAAGGAGAGTCTACGCAGGCGGTCCTGGACCGCCCCCGGGACTCAGCCGACCTTGCGGTTGGCGACGAGCTGCACGGCGTACGACGCGAACCACTGGCCGGCCGCGGGCCCGGCGTTGCACTGTCCGTCGCTGGCGCCGGGCGTCTTGATCCAGAGCAGGGCGTCCAGCTTCGTCGAGCCGGTCTGGACGGACGGTACCGACCCCAGGCCGGCGCCGGGAGCGTTGCACCACGTGCCCTTCCAGCCGCGACCGTTCCTTGACGTGTCGATCACGTAGCGCGCGCCTCCTGAAGCCTGCGACACCTTCTCGGCGTACGCCCGCTCGGACTCGACCGGGTAGTAGTT
Organism: Frigoribacterium sp. Leaf44; assembly: GCF_001421865.1. NCBI lineage: Bacteria > Bacillati > Actinomycetota > Actinomycetes > Micrococcales > Microbacteriaceae > Frigoribacterium > Frigoribacterium sp. Leaf44. The sequence continues at coordinate 128,098 of NZ_LMLG01000005.1, read as the reverse complement.
CGAGACGTTGGTCGCGAAGCCCCGTGCCCGGTCCACGCCCGCGGCCTTGAGGCGTGCGGCCATGGTCTGCGGCGGCACCCAGTTGGAGTTGCCGGCGTCGATGTAGGCCGGCACCCCGGCGTCCGCGAGCGTCGCCACGGCCGCGGCGATGGTCGCCTCGCGTCCGTTCGTCTGCGTCGGGCAGTTGCTGATCAGGGCGAGGGCGTCGGGTTCGACGATCACGGCGGCGCGGTGGCCGGCGAGGCGCGAGGTGACGAGCTGGTTCCAGCGGAGGTAGGCCGCGTTGTCGGCGGAGCCGCCGGCCGAGTGGCTGCCGCAGTCGCGGTTCGGGATGTTGTAGGTGACGAAGACGGGGGTGGTGCCCTTCTTCTCGGCGGCGGCCACCGTGGCGTCGATCTTCTGCACGAGCTGCGCGTCGGTGAACCAGCCGCCGAGCCAGATGGCGACGGACTGCTGGGCGATCGTGCGGGCGGCCGACGCCTCGGCGGTGCGGCCCTGCGACGAGAGCGTCGTCGCGGCGCGGGCGGCCTCGCCGTTCGCATCGACGAACAGGCCGCCCTTGTAGAGGGTGGCGCTGCTCGCGGTGCGGATGCTCTGCGGGGTCGTCGTGGCGGTCGTGCGGGCCGCCGCGGATGACGTCGGGGTCGGGGTGGGCCCGGCGGCGTGGGCGGCGGCCGGGGTGGCCGCGAGGCCGGCCACGAGGGCGACGGCGGCGCCGATGACGAGGGCGGCGCGGGTCGTCGGGGTCATGTGGGTCATGGGTGTCGGTCCTGGGGTGTCGGGGGCCCGGGCGGTGTTCGGCCCACCCGGGGTGCCGACCGCTGCGAGGTCGCAGGGGGAGGCTCGAACAGTGCAACACGGGGGCGCGGTCGCGTTCAGTCCCTGTTCGGGGGGACGGGGCGTTCCACTTCGGGGGCCACGGGCCGAGGCGCACCGCCGCCGGGTCGGCCCTCGCGACGGCCCTCGCGGTGACGGACCTGGGACACTGGACCGGCGGTCGCGGACGCTCCCGCACGCACCAGGCCCGGGAGGACCACATGAACGGCGAGACCAACCGAGACGCGTGGCGGGACTCGGTCGAGACCTGGCTCAAGGGCGACGAGCGCAACGACGTCTTCGACGGCTACCTCGACTGGTACCGCGCTCCCGTCATCGCCGACACCGACGACTGGACCCGCGACTTCTTCGTGCTCCCCGCGGTCGGCTCGGACGTGCTGCACAAGCACGCGGGCTTCGTCGACGGCGACTCCGCGGTCTCGGTCGACGACACCACGTGGCGCGACCTCAGCACCCTGATCGGTGAGGCCTTCGCCACCTACGCCGCCGCCAAGGCCTAACCCCGTCCACCCCAGGAGGCGCGGGCCGGGTCACCGGCCCAGCCTCGCGTC
>NZ_LMLG01000005.1:87665-126659 GCF_001421865.1 Frigoribacterium sp. Leaf44 | reverse complement strand
CGCCCTCCGGGGCGCGGTGCGGAACGCGCGACCCGTCTGGCGGAGGGCGTGGGATTCGAACCCACGAGACATCTCTGCCCACTTGTTTTCAAGACAAGCTCCATCGGCCGCTCGGACAGCCCTCCCGGTGGCCTGACGAGCTACGCCGCCACGATGTGGTCACTGCGCCACGTACAAACGTGACGTCGTGTTCATGTCGTGGCGGGATGCACGCATCGGGCAACCGGGGCCGAGTCTACCGGCTCAGAGCGTCGCGAGCACCTCGGCGAGCCCGTCGTCCAGGTCGCTCGACGTCTGCTCGCTGGCCACGGCCGCGACGTCGTCGGGCGCCTGGCCCATGGCGACCCCGCGCCCCTCGCCGGCGGCCCAGCGCAGCATGTCGATGTCGTTGCGTCCGTCACCTGCGGCCAGCACCTGCGACCGCGGCACGTCGAGCCACTGCCGCACACGCTCGAGGGCGGTGGCCTTCGTGACGCCGTCCGGGGCGATGTCGAGCCAGGCCGTCCAGCCGACGTTGTAGTTGACGTGCTGCAGGCCCATGCGTTCGACGGCCGTGAGGAAGTCCTCGGTGTCGTGGTCGGGCGAGACGACGACCACGCGGGTCGCCGGTCGACCGACGAGGTCGTCGAACTCGACCTTCTCGGCGTTGAGCGCGGCCGCCGCGGCGGGGAACGACCCGCAGTAGCGCAGCAGCCCCTCTTGGTCTTCGACGGCGTAGCCGGCGCCGGCGTCGGCCAGGGCCTCGCGGATGGTCGACAGCACCTGGGTCGGGTCGAATTCTTCGACGTGTACGCGGCGGTACCCCGTGGGGGCAGACTCGTCACGGCCCAGGGTGATCGCGCCGTTCGCGCAGACGACGTAGTCCGAGACGAGGCCGAGGCGCTCCATGACGGGCAAGGTCATCGACACCGACCGCCCGGTCGCGATCATGACCTGGTGGCCCTGGTCGTGGAGGCGCGTGATCTCACCCAGGACGGCCTCGGAGATCGTGCCGTCCTCGGGCATGATCGTGCCGTCGACGTCGAGGGCGACGAGCCACCGGTCGGCGGCGGCCACGGGCTCGTCGTCGGGCCGGGGTGCGGCAGCGCCCTGGCTCATGCGACCGGCTCGATGACCTCGAGGCCGCCGAGGTAGCCTCGCAGCGCCTCGGGCACGACCACCGAGCCGTCGGCCTGCTGATGCGTCTCGAGGATCGCGACGAGCCAACGCGTGGTCGCGAGGGTGCCGTTCAGCGTGGCCACGGGAGCGGTCTTGCCGCTCTCGGTGCGGTAGCGGGTGTCGAGGCGCCGGGCCTGGAAGGTGGTGCAGTTCGACGTGCTGCTGAGCTCACGGTAGGTGCCCTGCGTCGGCACCCAGGCCTCGATGTCGAACTTGCGCGCGGCGCTCGAGCCGAGGTCGCCGGCCGCGACGTCGATGACGCGGTAGGTCAGGCCGAGCGCCTGCAGCATGGCCTCTTGGAAGCCCACGAGCGCGTCGTGCTCGGCCTCGGCCTGGTCGGGGTGGACGTAGCTGAACATCTCGAGCTTGTTGAACTGGTGCACGCGCAGGATGCCCCGGTTGTCCTTGCCGGCGGCCCCGGCCTCGCGGCGGTAGCAGGTCGACCAGCCGGCGTAGCGGATCGGGCCGGCCTCGACGTCGAGGATCTCGTCGGAGTGGTACCCGGCGAGCGCGACCTCGCTCGTGCCGGTCAGGTACAGGTCGTCGGCGGGCAGGTGGTAGACCTCGTCGGCGTGCGACCCCAGGAACCCGGTGCCCGCCATGACCTCGGGGCGGACGAGCGTCGGAGTGATCAGCGGCGTGAAGTCGTTCTTCAGGGCGAGGTCGAGGGCCATGTTCATCAGGCCGAGCTCGAGACGCGCACCGATGCCCCGCAGGAAGTAGAAGCGCGAGCCCGACACCTTCGTGCCGCGTTTGATGTCGATCGCGCCGAGCTTCTCGCCGAGGTCGGCGTGGTCGAGCGGCTCGAAATCGAAGGAGGGGCGGGTGCCGTGCTCACGGAGCGTCACGAAGTTCTCTTCGCCGCCCGAGGGCACGCCGTCGACGATCAGGTTGCCGATGCCGCGCGCGGCCGTGTCGAAGGCCGCATCGGCCTCGTTCGAGGCGACCTGCGCCTCTTTCACGCGGGCGGCGAGCTGCTGCGCCTGCGCGACCAGGGCCTTCTTCTCGTCTTTGGGCGCCTTGGCGACGGTCTTGCCGAAGGCGTTCTGCTCGGCGCGCAGGTCTTCGAAGGCGGCGATCGCCGCGCGGCGGGCCTGGTCAGCCGCCACCGCGTCGTCGACCAGCGACTCGGAGTCGCCCCGGGCCCGCTGGCTCTGCTTGACGAGGTCGGGGGATTCACGAAGCAACTGGGGATCGATCACCCGCCCATCCTAGGCAACGGCACCCGCGCGGCCGACGTTCTGCACAGAGCCTTCGCCATCCCGTTACCTCACGGGGGTGCGTCCAATACGCTCGCCCCATGACCGCCACCTCCCCCTCCCCCGCCGAGCACGCCTCGGCATCCGAGCCCGAGACGGCTCGCCAGACCGCCGCGGTCGTCTACAACCCGATCAAGGTCGACCTCGACGCCATCAAGACGGCCGTCGGGCGCCACGAGTTCTCGAACGGCTGGGCCCCTACGAAGTTCTACGAGACCAGCAAGGAAGACCCGGGCGGCGAGGTGACGAAGCAGGCCCTCGCCGAGGGCGTCGACATGGTGATCGCCGCGGGGGGCGACGGCACGGTGCGTGCCGTGGCCGAGGCCCTGCAGGGCACCGACGCGTCCCTCGCCCTGCTGCCCTCGGGCACGGGCAACCTGTTGGCCCGCAACCTCGAGCTCTCGCTCGACAACCTCGACGACTCGATCGCGACGGCGTTCAGCGGTCGCGACCGTGACATCGACCTCGGCGTCGTCGACGTCGAGCGTGAGGACGGCTCGCGCGAGACCAAGGCGTTCGTCGTCATGGCGGGCGTCGGCCTCGACGCGAAGATGCTCGCGAACACCAACGACGAGCTGAAGAAGCGCGTCGGGTGGCTCGCCTACGTCGACGCCATCGCCCGCGCGCTCCGCGACGACAACAAGATCGACGTCCGGTACGAGCTCGACGACCAGGGCCGCAAGTCGATGCGCGCCCACACGATCATCGTCGGCAACTGCGGCCTGCTGCCCGCCAACATCATGCTGCTGCCCGACGCGGCGATCGACGACGGCATCTTCGACATCGTCGCCCTGCGCCCCGAGGGCTTCTTCGGCTGGGTGCAGATCTGGGTCAAGATCGTGTGGGAGAACGGCGTCATGCGCCGCACCCAGGTCGGCCGCCGCATCCTCGCCGCCAACAGCCGCGAGGTGCGCACCCTGCGCTACAACAAGGGCAAGAAGCTCGTGGTCCGCCTCGACTCCCCCCAGGACTTCGAGATCGACGGCGACTCCGTCGGCAAGGTCGTCGCCCTGCGCGCGGTCGTCGACCCGGGCGGCCTGACCGTCCGCGTGCCGGCCGACGCCTGATCGGCACGGGCGGCCGGCCGAGCGAGGCCGGTCGTCAGCGCAGGCCGCTGATCAACCCGCGCAGCCAGTCGCGAGCCTCGACGAAGGCCTCGTCGTCGTACCGCGGCGAGACCTCGGCCGGGGCACCGTCGGCGCGCGGGTACGACCCGAGGAACATCACGCTCGGGCTGAACCGCTTCAGCCCGAGCAGGGCGTCCGCGACGCGTTCGTCGAGCACGTGCCCCTCGAGGTCGATCACGAACCGGTAGCGCCCGAGGGCGTCGCCGATCGGCCGGGACTGGATCAGGCTGAGGTTGATGCCGCGGGTCGCGAACTGCTCGAGCATGTCGACCAGCGCGCCCGAGCCGTCGGTCGGCAGCTCGACGATCAGGCTGGTCTTGTCGGCGCCGGTCGCGGGAGGCACGGGAACCGTGCGGCTCACCAGCACGAAGCGCGTGACGGCCTGGTCGTTGTCGCCGATGTCGCGGGCGAGCACCTCGAGGTCGTGGTGGTCGGTGATGCCGGGAGGCGCGACCGCGGCGTCCGCGGAGCCCCCGACCCCTCCCTCCTCGAGCAGCGACGCGGCGGCGGCCACGTTCGACGACGCCGGCAGGTGCCCGTGGCCGGGCAGGGCGCGCTCGAGCCAGCGGTGGGTCTGCGCGTAGGCGACCGGGTGCGCGTTGACGACCCGCACCTCCTCGATGCGGGTGCCCGGACGGGCGACGAGCACGAAGTTGACGCGCACCAGGTACTCGCCGACGATGCGGAGGCCCGGCACCGTGGCGAGGGCGTCCTGGGTCGCGCTGACCCCGCCCTCGACGCTGTTCTCGATGGCGATCATCGCGGCCGTGCTGACGCCCGAGACGACGTCGGCCAGGGCCTCGCCGACGTTGTTGACGCTCTTCCAGGTGGCTCCGACGGCCTCGGGCACCTGCTTGAGCGCCGCCTCGGTGAACGTGCCCGCGGGCCCGAGGTAGCTGTAGGTCGTCGAGGAGGCGCGGGTCGGCATGACGAGGAGCCTACTGAGAGCCGCCCGGGCACCGCGACGAAGGTCGTCGCCGGGTGCCAGGATGTCCCCATGACCGACCGTGCCGGAACCCCCGCAGAAGCCAGCGACCTGATCGACCCCGAAGAGGTCACGGCCGCGTACTACGAGCTCGTCCCCGACGTCGGCGAGGTCGAGCAGAAGGTCGTCTTCGGCACCTCGGGCCACCGTGGGTCCTCGCTCGACGCCGCCTTCAACGAGACCCACATCGCCGCCATCACGCAGGCGATCGTCGAGTACCGCGCGGGCCAGGGCATCACCGGCCCGCTGTTCATCGGCCGCGACACGCACATCCTCAGCGGCCCGGCCGAGCGCACCGCGGTCGAGGTGCTCACCGGCAACGACGTGAAGGTGCTGGCCGACGCCGAGGGCGGCTACGTGCCGACGCCCGCGCTGAGCCACGCGATCCTCGTGTACAACAACGACCCGGCCAACACCGACAAGGCCGACGGCATCGTCGTCACCCCCAGTCACAACCCGCCCCGCGACGGCGGCTTCAAGTACAACCCGCCGCACGGCGGACCGGCCGACAGCGACGCCACGAACTGGATCGCGAACCGTGCCAACGAGATCATCGCCGCCGGCAACGTCGACGTGAAGCGTGGCGTCGGCACGCCCGGCCGCCACGACTTCCTGCGCGGCTACGTGGGCGACCTCGTCAACATCATCGACATCGACGCCATCAAGAAGGCCGGCGTGAAGATCGGCGCCGACCCGCTCGGTGGCGCGAGCGTCGAGTACTGGGGTGCGATCCGCGACGTCTACGGCCTCGACCTCACGGTCACGAACCCCGGCGTCGACCCGACCTGGCGCTTCATGACGCTCGACTGGGACGGCAAGATCCGCATGGACCCGTCCAGCCCCTCGGCCATGGCGAGCGTCGTGCACCGCAAGGACGAGTTCGACGTACTCACGGGCAACGACGCCGACGCCGACCGCCACGGCATCGTCACGCCCGACGGCGGCCTGATGAACCCGAACCACTACCTCGCGGTCGCCATCGACTACCTCTACACGCACCGCCCCGAGTGGCGCGACGACGCCGCGATCGGCAAGACCCTCGTGTCGTCGAGCATCATCGACAAGGTCGCCGAGTCGCACGGACGCCGCCTGTGGGAGGTCCCGGTCGGCTTCAAGTGGTTCGTGCCCGGCCTGGTGGACGGCTCGGTCGCGTTCGGTGGCGAAGAGAGCGCCGGCGCGTCGTTCCTGCGCAAGGACGGCACCGTCTGGACGACGGACAAGGACGGCATCCTGCTGGCCCTGCTGGCGAGCGAGATCATCGCCGTCACCGGCAAGACCCCGTCGCAGCTGTACGCCGAGCTCGTCGAGAAGTTCGGCGACCCGGTCTACCAGCGGGTCGACGCGGCGGCGACGAAAGAGCAGAAGACCCGTCTGGGCAAGCTCGACGGCGACGCCATCGAGGCGACCGAACTCGCCGGCGACCGCATCACGGCGAAGCTCAGCAAGGCCCCGGGCAACGACGCGGCCGTCGGCGGCGTCAAGGTCGTCACCGACAAGGCCTGGTTCGCGGCACGCCCGAGCGGCACCGAGGACGTCTACAAGATCTACGCCGAGTCGTTCGAGGGTCCCGAGCACCTCGCCCGCGTCCAGGCCGAGGCCAAGACCATCGTCGACGCCGCGCTGGGCGCCTGACCCGCGCCTCCCGCACCGCCCGACGGGCGTGTTCGTGACGGACGGGCGACTTCGGTCGCCCGTGTCCGACGAACACGCCCGTCGTGCGTTCGCTGGGCCGCGCGGCGGGCGGGCGGCGGCACGCAGGCTGCCGGCTCAGCCGGCGTAGTCGGGGGCGGCGGGGAGGCCGAAGAACTCCTCGAGCGTGGTGACGCCCGTGTCGTGCATCTCGGTGGCGAGCGGAACGCCCACGTACCGGAAGTGCCACGGCTCGAACGTGAAACCGGTCACGGCGACCTTGTCGGCCGGGTAGCGCAGCAAGAACCCGAAGCGCCACGCGTTGGCCGCCAGCCACTGCCCCTGCGGTGTGTCGCCGAAGCAGGCCTGCAGCGCACAGCTGAGCGGCACCGGGCTGATGTCGAGGGCGAGCCCGGTCTGGTGTTCGCTGAAGCCGGGGCGGGCGCTCTGGGCGTCGGCCTGCGCCTGCCCGAGGCGCTGGACCCAGCCGGCGTAGACGCTCACCTGGGTGTCGTACGAGCGGTACGCGCTCTGCACCTGGAACGCCCCGGCCCCCTCGGCCTCGCCCGCCTGGAACATGGCGACGACCGCGGCGGCGGCCTCGGCGCGCAGCGTCGGCGGGTTCTGGTGCGTCACGTCGGGCGTGACGAGGTCGGCGGGCACGTAGTCGACCGGGTCGAGGGGGCGCAGCTTGTCGCTGACCACCCAGAGGCTGGCGGGGTCGTCGACCGACCGGGCCGCCTTGTCGAACGCGGGTGTCGTGGGGGACGTAGGAGGCGCCTCCTCGGTCGGGGTCGGGGTGGGGGTGACCGTCGGCGAGACGGTCGCGGCCGACGTGCTCGGGCTCGGCTCGGGCGCGCCCCCCGAGCACGCGGCCAGCAGGCCCGTCGAGAGGACGACGGCCAGGACGGTGGCCGCGGGGTGCGGCAGGGAGGGGCGGCGTGACATCGCGTCGAGCCTAGTCACGAGCACCGGATCGACACGGACGGACACCACGAGGGACGATTCCTCTTGTTGTCGGATGCTTGCCCGTGAAGTAACTTTGCGTACTGCGCAATTCCTCGTCGCGCCTTCCACTTCCAGACAGAAGAGACACCATGTCGAGCGCCGCCCCAGCCCCCACGACCACGGCCCCCGCCGAGCGCCAGGGCCTGATGACCCACCGCCAGATCCTGTACGTCATCTTCGGCCTGATGGCGGGAATGTTCCTCTCGGCCCTCGACCAGACGATCGTCGGCACCTCGATGCGGACGATCGCCGACGACCTCGACGGGCTCAGCCTGCAGGCCTGGGTGACCACCGCCTACCTGATCGTGTCGACCATCTCGACGCCGATCTACGGCAAGCTCAGCGACATCTTCGGGAGGCGACCGCTCTTCCTGATCGCGATCACGATCTTCTTGCTCGGGTCCGTCGCGGCCGGCTTCTCCGAGAGCATGTACCAGCTCGCCATCTTCCGGGCGATCCAGGGCATGGGCGCCGGTGGCCTCATGGCCCTGCCGCTGACGATCATGGGCGACATCCTGGCCCCGCGTGAGCGCGCGAAGTACCAGGGCTACTTCCTCGCCGTGTTCGGCATCTCGAGCGTCATCGGTCCGCTCGTCGGCGGACTGTTCGCCGGAGCCGACCAGATCCTCTTCGTCACCGGCTGGCGCTGGGTGTTCCTCATCAACGTGCCGATCGGCATCGTGGCGCTGTTCATCGTCGTACGGTTCCTGCACATCCCGGGCCAGAAGCGACGCGAGAACGTGCGCATCGACTGGTTCGGCGCCGCCGCCGTCATCGTGGCCGCCGTGCCCCTGCTGCTGGTGGCCGAGCAGGGCCGCACCTGGGGCTGGAGCTCGCCCGGGGCCTTCGCCTGCTACGTGATCGGAGCGGTCGGCATCGTCGCGTTCGTCGTGATCGAGCGGTCGATGGGCGACGACGCGCTGATCCCGCTCAAGCTGTTCCGCAACCCGACCTTCTCGATGGCGACCGTGCTGGGCGTGCTCGTCGGCTTCGGCATGTTCGGCGCCCTGCTGACGGTGCCGCTGTACCTGCAGCTCGTGAACGGCGCGACGCCGACCGAGAGCGGCTTCCAGATGCTGCCGATGATCGCCGGCCTGATGATCTCGTCGATCGTCGCCGGCCAGCTCATCTCCCGCACGGGCAGGTACAAGATCTTCCCGATCACGGGCACGGCGTTCATGGCCGCCGGGTTCTTCTGGTTCACGAACCTCTCGTTCGACAAGCCGTACTGGTTCATGATGGTCGGCATGCTGCTCGTCGGCCTGGGTCTCGGGCAGCTGATGCAGACCCTGACCATCGCCTCGCAGAACTCGGTCGGCGCCCGCGACATCGGCGTGGCCACGTCGGCGTCGACGTTCTTCCGGCAGATCGGCGGCACGCTCGGCACGGCCGTGCTGTTCTCGGTGCTGTTCAGCCGCATCCCCCAGACCATCGCCGCCGCGTTCGCCGACTCGAGCCTGCAGGGCCGAGCCCAGGCCGCCCTCGCCGACCAGTCCGTGCTGACCGACCCGGCGAACGCCTCGATCCTGAAGCTCTACCAGGCGGCCGGCAACGGTGACACGTCGCAGGTCAGCGGGGCACTCGACGGCAACACGTCGTTCCTCAACACGGCCGACCGACGCCTCGCCGCCCCGTTCCTCGACGGCTTCGCGAACGCGGCGGTGACCGTGTTCTGGGTCGCCCTGGCGGTCGTGCTGGTGGCCTTCGTGCTGAGCTTCTTCCTCAAGGCCACGCCGCTGCGTCAGAAGTCGGCCATCGACGAGGCGGCCGACGACGCGCGAGCCGCCGTGGCCGCCGACGCCGCGCTCTCGGCCCAGGCCGCCGCCGCTCAGACCGGCTCGCTCGTCGCACCCGACACCGGCTCGATCGACGTCGTGCCCGCGGGCCAGCGGCGTGACGACACCCCGCCACGGCCCTGATCGCGCGCCCCTCGGGGAGACCGCCCGGCCTCGGATGCGCCCGAGCTGGTGTCGCGACACGGCAGGTGTCGGGTAGCGTTCCCTGGACGGCACTTCGGTGCCGAACGGTTCGTCCCGCGTCCGGCGTTCCCTGCCCGTGAAGCTCACGCGGGAGGCGAGACGACCGAAGGCCGCACACCCACGGGGTGTGCGGCCTTTCTCCGTCCCGGGACGCCCCACCGGGTCGATCCCCTGCGTGAAGCTCTGGTCGACTCGGGGGACGTCTCTGCCCACGCGAGGCGGACGTGTCGAGCCTAGGACGGCCATGAGCCGCTGCACAGGGGTTGACAACGAGAAAAATCCTGATCAGCATCTTCTTTTCTCTAGACGGTCTAGCAACGTGGGCTAGACTTCACCTCATGCCCGATCAGCACGCCACTGCCGCGCCCTTCGACGCGTCCGGCTATTGGTACAGCAGCAGCACCGAAGAGCGCGGCGTCACGGTGCTGAACACCCTCCGCGCCTACCGCGCCGCCGAGGTCGCGATGCGGGCCCGCACCCGCAAGTCGATGAAGATGAACGACACCGACCTCGCCGCCCTGCGGTTCCTGCTCCGGGCCCAGCGGCTCGGCGACCCCGTCAGCGCGAAAGAACTGGCCGCCCAGCTGAAGATCACCTCGGCCTCGACCTCGGTCCTGATCAACCGTCTCGTCGCGAGCGGGCACATGCTGCGCCACCCTCACCCGTCCGACAAGCGCGGGGTCCTGCTGACCGCCACGGGCGAGTCGAACACCGAGGTGCGCGACACCATGGCGGCGATGCACGCCCGCATGATCTCGACGGCCGAATCGCTCGACGCCGACCAGGCGGCCGTGGTCGTGGGCTTCCTGCAGCGCATGACGGCCGCGATCGAGATCGACGACCACCACGTCGACGGCGATGTGGTCGACCGCGCGGACACGGGCACGGGCAAGGCCACGGGCACGGGCACGGGCACGGGCACGGGCCACCGTTCGTCCTAGCCGTTGAGCGAACAACTGGTGAACTGACTAGATCGACTAACCATCGACGTGACAGTCTGACCGCACGACGCCGATTCACGGCGGTGTCGTGACCGTCCGAAGTCCCACCGTTCCGCCAGGCATCGCAGGGGTGCCGGAGACGAGCCGAACATGACCACGATCGACGTCGCTCGCAGCGACCGCACCACCTCAACCCGCAGCGCCTTCTCCGAGGTGCGCGACACCGCCCGCCGACGAACGCTGGCCGTCATCGCGACGGCTGCCACCGGCGCGAGCGTCAGTCTCGTCGCCGCCCTGCTCCTCGCGCTCGGCGTCATGCGATGACGAGCCCGTCGGGCTTCTCCGCCCAGCAGATGCAGGGTCTCACCCACGAGCAACTGGTGTCGTTCGTCCGCGGGTCGGTGACGACGGCCGTCTCGGCCGCCGACCTGCACGCCGTCAGACCGTCTCGACCTGCGCCGACGGGAGCCGTCTGCGCATGACGGCCACCGCCTCCTCGTTGCTGTCGACGAGCAGGTAACGACGACCGAGGGCATCCGCGACCGCTCCGGTGGTGCCGCTGCCGGCGAAGAAGTCGAGCACCCAGTCGCCCTCGCGGCTCGAGGCCTGCACGATGCGGCGCAGCACGCCCTCGGGCTTCTGCGTCGGGTAACCGGTCTTCTCACGACCCGTCGGCGACACGATGGTGTGCCACCACACGTCGGTCGGCAGTTTGCCCCGGGCGACCTTCTCGGGCGTGACGAGCCCGGGAGCCATGTACGGCTCGCGGTCGACGCTCGTCGAGTCGAAGTGGTACCTCTTGGGGTCTTTCACATAGACCAGGATCGTGTCGTGCTTGGTCGGCCACCGGTTGCGGCTCTTCGCGCCGTAGTCGTAGGCCCAGATGATCTCGTTCAAGAAGCAGTCGCGCCCGAACAGGGCGTCGAGCAGCACCTTCGCGTAGTGCGCCTCGCGGTAGTCGAGGTGCAGGTAGAGCGTGCCGTCGGGCGCGAGCAGCCGCCAGGCCTCGGCCAGGCGCGGCTCGAGGAACGACCAGTAGTCCTCGAAGCGGTCGTCGTAGCCCATCAGATCGCCGCGGATGCGCTCGTACTGCACGCCCTTGAAGCCCGTCACCGAGGTGATCGAGTCCTCGGCGCTGCGCACCGACGTCGTGGACCGGCGCCGCTGCTGGCGCCCCGTGTTGAAGGGAGGGTCGAGGTAGACGATCGTGAAAGCACCGTCGGGCAGGTGCACCGTGACGTCGAGGTTGTCGCCCTGGACCACGAGGCTCGGGGAGGCGGTGGTCCAGTCGAGGGGCATCCGACCATTCTGCTGCCTGCCGGGCACCGACACGTGCCCGACTCCCGGCCGGGGGCGCGTAGCGTGTCGGGATGACCACCGAGGTAGAGAACCGCCCCACGCAGAACCAGTACGCCCTCGTCGAGGACGGCGAGACGATCGGCTTCGCGGCCTACGACGTCGTCGGCCACGAGATCCGCTTCACCCACACCGAGATCGAGCCCAGCCGCCGTTCCGGTGGCCTCGGCGCCCAGCTCGTCCAGGGTGCCCTCGACGACGTGCGCGCGAACACCGACCTGCGCGTCGTGCCGCTCTGCCCGTTCGTGGTCGACTTCGTCGACGACCACGTCGACTACCGCGAGCTGCTCGACCGCTGACCGCGGCCCGGCCGCCGAGGCGGACCCCCGGCAGGAGGCGCGGGTCGCCTCGACGGCGCCCCTCACGTGCTCAGGGCACGCGCGCCAGCCACTCGGGCGTCGCGAACTTCGAGGTGACGAGTTGCTCGGCCTTCTCGAGCTCGGCCTCGGTGACGTGGCCCTCGGTCGCGCCGTAGAGCCCGGTGAAGGTCTGCTTGAGGCGCTCGATGATCTCGGCGCGGGGCAGTCCGGTCTGGCTGCGCAGCGGGTCGACGCGCTTGGCGGCGCTGGTCGTGCCCTTGTCGCTCATCTTCTCGCGGCCGATGCGCAGGACCTGCACCATCTTGTCGCCGTCCATGTCGTACGACATCGTGGCGTGGTGCAGCAGGGCTCCGTTGCCCAGGCGCTTCTGAGCGGCCCCGCCGATCTTGCCCTTGGCGCTCGTGATGTCGTTGAGCGGCTGGTAGAAGGCGTCGATGCCGAGCGACTTGAGGGCGGTGATGACCCACTCGTCGAGGTACGCGTACGAGTCGGCGAAGCTCATGCCCTGCACGAGCTCGCCCGGGGCGTAGAGCGAGTAGGTCACGATCGACTGGGCGTCCATGAACATCGCGCCGCCGCCGCTGATGCGGCGCACCACCTCGAAGCCGTGGGTCGAGGCGGCGTCGAGGTCGACCTCGTTCTTCAACGACTGGAAGCTGCCGATGACCACGGCGGGCTGGTCCCACTCCCAGAAACGGAGGGTGGGCCCGCGGCGGCCCGCTCCGACCTCTTCGGTGAGCACCTGGTCGAGGGCGAGGTGCACGTTGGGCGACACCGGGGCGTCGTGGATGATCTGCCAGTCGTAGTCGCGCCAGTCGGTCGCCTTCGAGAGGCTGCGGCGGACCGCCACGGCGATCGCCTCGGGCGAGAAGCCGAGCAGCACCGCGTCATCCGGCAGCCCCTGCTTGATCGTCGCCGCGATCGTCGCCGCGTCGGACTCGACCGGCAGGCCGTTCACCGCCCGGTCGACGGCGTCGAGCGCCGTGTCGGGCTCGAGGAAGAAGTCACCGGCGAGACGGAACCCGGCGATGCGCCCTTCTCTGACGTCGAGGTCGACGACCACGAGCTTGCCGCCTGGGACCTTGTACTCACCGTGCATGGTCGCAGCCTATGCCTGGTGCCCCACGCGGTCGTCGAGCCAGCGCACCAGGTCGGCCACGACCTCGTCGCGGTTGGTCTCGCGGAACACCTCGTGCCGCGCGCCCTGGTAGACCACGAGCTCGACGTCGCTGAGCCGACTGCGGTTGACGTACGCGTCGGCGAGCTTGCGGGCGCTGGCCTCGCCGCCGAGCGGGTCGTCGTCGCCGACGAGCACGAGCACGGGCAGGTCGCTCGCGAGCCGGGTCGAGGGGCGACCCATCAGCCGCAGCGTGTCGGCCGTGCCGAACAGCTGACGGGCCGTCGCCTGCACCGACAGGGGGTCGGCCGCCATCGCGTCGACCACGGCCTGGTCGCGGCTGAGCCACTCGTAGCCGGTGTCGCCGAGGTGGGCGTGCCGGGCGTTCAGGTCGCCCGCGTTCATGCTGCCGGGCATCCGGTAGGCCGTGCCGCTCAGCACGACGGCGTCGAACCGGTCGGAGCCCTCGTCGACGAGCTTCTGGGCCATCAACGAGCCCCACGAGTGCCCGAGCAGCACGAGCGGCGAGCCGGGGTTCTCGGAACGTGCGATGCCCGTCAACCGGACCACCGCCTCCATCGCCCCGCGCAGCCCGGCCGGGCCGAGCCGGCCGAGCTTCGTGTGGTCGCCGTCCCACTGGCCGAGGCCGGTCTCGCCGTGGCCGAGGTGGTCGTTCGCGTAGACCGTGTAGCCGGCCCGCACGAGGTCCTGCGCGAGGTCGTCGTAGCGCAGGGCGTACTCGCCGAGGCCGTGCGCGATCTGCACCACGGCCTTCGGCGTCGCGGCCTTCCAGACGTAGTAGTGCACGGTCACGCCGTGGGCGTCGGTGAACTCGTAGTCGCCTCGGGCGGCGGAGAAGATGGGCACGGAACCAGTCTCCCATCACCGGCCCGGCTGCGGCCCTGCCCCCGTCAGCGGCGGGCGTCGACGTCGGTGCGCACGACGCCGAACGC
Source organism: Frigoribacterium sp. Leaf44 (assembly GCF_001421865.1). Classification (NCBI taxonomy): domain Bacteria; kingdom Bacillati; phylum Actinomycetota; class Actinomycetes; order Micrococcales; family Microbacteriaceae; genus Frigoribacterium; species Frigoribacterium sp. Leaf44. The sequence continues at coordinate 112,827 of NZ_LMLG01000005.1, read as the reverse complement.
CTGGTCGAGGTCGACGTCGACCTCGGTGCCGTCGTCGAGGCGCACGTCGACCTCGTAGGCCACGCCGGCGTCGTCGCTGCGGTCGGCGTCGGTCACCGTGCCCCCACCGGCGGCGGCGAGGGCGGCGGCCGCGGCCCGGTCGTAGTCGGCGCCGGTCAGGTCGTCGTCGCCACGGGTCGAGTCCTCGACCGAGTCGTCGCGCCCCGAACCCGCGACGGGCGTCGGGGTGGCGTCCGAGCCGAGGGAGTCGTCGTCGTCACGGTCGTCGCCGGCGGGCGTCGGGGTGGCGCCGGAACCCCGCGAGTCGTCGTCGACGCGGCTCGAGGTGACGGAGTAGTCGCCGCCGAGCAGCACCGTCGCCTCGCGCCCGTCGGGCAGGACGACCTCGACCTCGTAACCGGCGAGTCCGTCGTCGAGGGTGTCCACCTCGGTCACGGTGCCGCCGCCGGTCTCGGCGAGCGCCGCCTCCTGGGCCCGGTCGCGGGTCTGCGCGGAGACGCCGTCGTCGAGGCCCGAGGCGAGCGCCACGCCGCCGCCGCCCAGCACGAGGACGCCCGCGATGCCGCCGGCGATCAGCAGGGACTTCTTCTTGGTGAGGGTGTTCTTCAGCATGGTTCGCTCCGTTCGTGGGGCCGCCGGGCGGCCGGTCTGTCGCTCTCTCGAGCTGGTGACCCCACTCTCGCGAGCGAGCACTGAAGCCGTGCTGAAGCCCGCTGAAGAACCGTTCAGGAGGCGCGGGTCGCCTCACCGGGGCAGGGCGGGTGGCCCTCGGGTCAGACGGGGCCGGCGGGGAGGTCGACCACGAAGCGGGCACCCCCGAGCGGCGACGTGGTGATCGAGACCGAGCCCCCGTGCACCCGGACGATCTCGCGGACGATCGCCAGCCCCAACCCGCTGCCGCCCGAGTCGCGGGCGCGGGCCTCGTCCAGGCGGACGAACCGCTCGAAGACCCGCTCTCGGTCGGCCTCGGCGACCCCGGCCCCGTCGTCGTCGACGGTGAGCACGGCGCGCCCGTCGCGCTCGTCGAGGGCGACGGCGACGCGGGTGTCGGCGTGCCGGGCCGCGTTCGCCACGAGGTTGTGCACGACCTGGCCGAGCAGTCCCTCGTCGCCGTCCACGCGGGCCGGGCCGACGGCCGTGGCGTCGACGGCGAGCGACCCCCGACCGTCGGGACGGGCGACGCCGCGCAGGCGGGCGGTCTCGGCGACCACGAGATCGTCGAGGTCGACCGGGCGACGCGTCACCCCGAGGGCGCCCTCGTCCGCCCGGGCGAGGACCAACAGACCCTGCACGAGCGCCGTCAGCCGCGCCTCCTCGCCGAGGACGGTGTCGGCCAGGGCCGCACCGTCGATGCTGCCGGGGTGCAGCAGCGCGACCTCGGCGTGCTGCCTGATCGTGGCGAGCGGCGTCTTGAGCTCGTGCGAGGCGTCGCCGACGAAGCGCCGCTGGGCCGTCGCCGACGAGTCGAGCCGGTCGAGCATGCCGTTCAGCGTGCGGGCGAGGCGGGCGATCTCGTCGCTGCCACCCGGGTCGGGCAGTCGGTGCGACAGGCTCTGCGCCGTGACCGCGTCGACCTCGCGTCGCATCGACTCGACCGGGCGCAGGGCACGGCCGACCACGAGCCAGGTCGTGACGCCGAGCACGAGCAGCGCCACGGGGATCGCGACCCCGAGCGTCACGAGGCTGGCCGAGGAGGCGGCGCTCGCCTCGTCGAGGGAGCGTGCGGCCACGACGCCGTACTCGGTCGTCACCGTCTCGGCGGGTTCGGGGGTGGCCTCGGGCGTCGGGGTCGAGTCGTCGGCGACGTCGTCGGCGTCTTCCGCGGCGTCGTCATCGTCGTCGTCGCCGGACCGCGAGGACGCGGTCGGCGTCGGTTCCGCGCTCGGCGTCGGCGTGGTCTCGACCCCGACGTCGTCCCGTTCGACGACGAACCGGTCGCCGTCGAGCGTCACGCGGTCACCCGACCCGGCCGCCGCGAGCGACGAGGCGGACTCGACGAGGTCGTCTTCTCCCCCGGCGGCGAGCACGCGGCCCGAGGAGTCGGTCACGACGACGAGGGCTCCCTCCGCCTCGCCCGCGACTGCCACGTCGGGCGTCGAACCGATCGCCAGGGCCGACACGGCGCGGTCCACGTCGGCCGAGGCGGACCGGCGCGGGCCGTCGGCGAGCACGGCCTGTTGCACGAGCGCGAAGACGAGCGTGAACACGCCGAGGGTCAGTGCGACGGCGAGCACGGCGGCCGCGGTGATGCGGGAGCGCAGCGACGCCCGTCGAGCGCGACCCGGCCCGGTGCCGGCCGAGGGCCCGGGCCCGGGCACCGGGACGCGAGGGGCGCGCTCAGCCACCCCGCGCCTCCAGACGGTAGCCCGCCCCGCGCAGCGTGACGATGGCCTCGCGCCCGAACGGGCGGTCGACCTTGTTGCGCAGGTGGCGCACGTAGACCTCGACGATGTTGGGGTCGCCCTCGAAGTCGTCGTTCCACACGCCGTCGAGCACCTCGCGCTTGGTGACGACGCTGCCGGCGTGGCGCATGAGGAACTCGAGCACCGCGAACTCGCGGCTGGTGAGCTCGACCGCGACGTCGCCGCGGTGGACGCTGCGGGAGGCCGGGTCGACGCGCAGGTCACCGGCCTCGAGCACGACCGGCCGTTCGCGGGCACCACGGCGGACCAGGGCGCGCAACCGGGCCAGCAGGACGGCGAACGAGAACGGCTTGGTGAGGTAGTCGTCCGCGCCGGTGTCGAGGGCCTCGACCTGGTCCCACTCGCCGTCCTTGGCGGTGAGCACGATGACGGGGGTCCAGTCGCCGCCCTCGCGCATGGCCCGGCAGACGGCGTAGCCGCTCATGCCGGGCAACATGATGTCGAGGACGACCACGTCGTACGTGCCCTCGCGGGTGCGCCAGAGCCCGTCGGTGCCGGTCGCCGCGACGTCGACCGCGATGCCCTCGGCCTCGAGCCCGAGCCGCAACCCCTCGGCCAGGGTCGCCTGGTCCTCGACGACGAGCACGCGCACGGGGCCTCCCTCGGTCGCGCCGGGTGCGCGTCGTGCCCATCATGGCGGCCCGGCGCTGAAGCGCGGCTGAAGCGGGCCGACCGAGGAGGCGCGGCGCGGGAATCCCCGCACCGCGCCTCCTGCACACCGTCGTCAGTGCGCCGAGTAGCCGCCGTCGACGAGGTGGTAGCTGCCCGTGACGAACGACGCCTCGTCGCTCAGCAGGAACAGGACGAGCGCCGAGACCTCGGCGTCGGTGCCCAGGCGGCCGGTGGCGTGCTGCGACTCGAGGTACGAGAGCGCGTCGCCCTCGAGCGAGGCGCGCACGAGGGGCGTGTCGATGAAGCCGGGGCCGACCGCGTTCGTGCGGACGCCACGCTTCGAGTACTCGAGCGCCGCGACCTTCGTCAGGCCCACCAGGGCGTGCTTGCTGGCGACGTAGGCCGCGTTCTGGGCGATGCCGACCGAGCCGAGCACCGAGCTCATGTTGACGATCGAGCCGCCGCCGGCCTCCACCATGGCGGGCAGCTGGTAGCGCAGGCCGTAGAAGACGCCGTCGAGGTCGACCGAGCGGACGCGGTCCCAGGCGGCGATGTCGTACTCGCCGATGTCGGCGGCCGGGGCGCCGATGCCCGCGTTGTTCACGGCGAGGTGCAGGGCGCCGTAGGTGGTCTTCGCGAACTCGACGGCCGCCTCGGACTGCTCGGGCTTCGCGGTGTTCTGCTCGAAGGCCACGGCCGTGCCGCCGGCGGCGACGATCTGGTCCACGACGCCCTGCGCCGCCTCGAGCTTGATGTCGGTGACGACCACCGACGCGCCCTCGGCCGCCAGGGACCGTGAGATCGCGGCGCCGATGCCGCTGCCTCCGCCGGTGACGAGTGCCGTCTTGTCGCTGAACCGTGCCATGGTGTGTGCCTCTCTCCGTTCGTGGGCCGGCCGTCGGGCCGGTCGGACTCGTCGACGAGCCCGCCTGCGAACATACGCCCGCATCGACACTCGGACAACAGGTGTCGCTTTGCCCTCGGCGAAATTCGTGCAGTCCGTGCAGCCCTGCTCGTTCAGGGGCAGGGTGGCGGGATGACCTCCCCCACGTCCTCCTCTCCGTCCACCGCCGTCCTCTTCGACATCGACGGCACCCTGGTGGACTCGAACTTCGCACACGTCGACGCCTGGTCGCGGGCCTTCACCGACGTCGGCCACCCCGTCGACAGCTGGCGCATCCACCGGTCGATCGGCAAGGACTCCGCCCTGCTGGTCGAGGGGCTGGTCGGGAAGGACGCCGCCGCGCGCCTCCTCGACGACGCGAAGGACGCGCACTCGCGGCACTACGCCGAGCACCTCGGCGACGAGGGCGACCTCCACGTCTTCGAGCGGGCGACCGACCTGCTCGCCGAGCTCGCGCGCCGGGGGCACGGCGTCGTGCTCGCCACGAGTGCGCCCGAGGACGAGCTGAAGGCGCTGCGCGGCCTGCTCGACGTCGAGGACGCGCTGTGGGCCGTCACGTCGAGCGAGGACGTCGAGACCGCCAAACCCGACCCCGGCATCGTCGAGGTCGCCCTCGAGAAGGCGGACGTGCCGGCCGAGCGCGCCGTGATGGTCGGCGACGCCGTGTGGGACGTCGAGGCCGCGCACCGGGCGGGCGTGACCTGCGTCGGCGTGCTGAGCGGCGGCTTCTCCCGGGCCGAGCTGGTCGAGGCCGGGGCCGAGGAGGTCTACGACGACGTGGCCGACCTGCTCGCCCGGCTCGACGAGAGCGTGATCGGTCGGCTCGGGCGCGACTGAGGCGGGGCGTCCTCGGAGACCACCCCCGCGCCTCCGGGTCCGGGCGGCGCGACCCGGGCTCAGGCCGCGGCACCGCCGACGTTGACCATCCAGTGCTGGCCGAAGCGGTCGTCCAGCATGCCGAACGAGTCGCCCCACGGCGCCTGCGACAGGGCCTCGTGCACAGTGCCTCCCTCGGCGAGCGCGGCGAACCATCCGGTCAGCGTCTCGGCGTCGTCGGGCCCGCCGAAGAGCGAGAGCGACATGCTGCTCGCCTCCTCGAGCGGGTACGAGTCGGGGCGGTCCGCCCCCATCAGCAGCAGGCCCGACGGCGTCTTCAGCTGGGCGTGCATGACCTTCCCGGCCTCGTCGGGGGTGCCCACCCCGAACTCGCCGAAGGTGCTGAAGGTGGGGCTGCCGCCGAACACGGAGGCGTAGAAGTCGAACGCCTCCCTCGTCTCGGAGCGGAACGCCAGGTACGGGGTGAGCTGCACGGTCACGGGGTCCTCCTCGGGTCACGGCGCCGGTCGGCGTCGAGCCCAGGGTGGCACCGCCCGGTCCGGCGCACCAGCCCCGGATGGACGGCAGGAGGCGCGGGTCGCGCCCCGTGGGTCAGGTCGCGTGGGTGCGCCCCCCGCCCCGGGGGTCAGGTCGCCGGGGTACCGCCTCGGGACGACGCCCACACCTGCACGGCCAGACCGACGGCGATGAACCCGAGCATCAGCGCGCCCATCACGACGGCCGTGCCGCCGAGTGCCCCGGCGAGCGGGGTCGCGGCGCCGCCGAGCCCGAACTGCAGCCCACCCGCGAGCGCGGCGGCCGTGCCGGGCGCGCGGTGCCCGAGCGCCTGCGTCAGCGTGATCGACCCGGGGATGACCCAGCCCCAGCCCGCCGTCACGAGGGCGAGCGCGGGCCAGATCAGTGCCGGGCCGACGCCGGTCAGCGCACCGACGAGCACGAGGGCCGAGCCCACGGTGCAGGTGACGAGGCCGGCGGTGAAGAGGTGGTCCTCGGCGAAGCGTCCGACGAGGCGGCGGAACACCAGGGTCGAGGCGATCATGCACGACGCGTTCGAGGCGAAGACGAGCGTGTAGAGGCCCTCGCCGAAGCCGTACTGCTCCTGGAAGACGAACGACGACGTGGCGATGTACGAGAAGAAGCCGATCGTCGCGGCGCAGCCCGTCACGAGGTACCAGCGGAAGCGCGGCATCGCGAGCAGCGTGCCCATCCGTCGCAGGGACGCGAGCAGCGAACCCGCACCCGGCTCGGGGTCGACGAGCGTCTCGGGCAGGCGCCGCGCGGCCGCGCAGGTCAACGCGGCGCCGAGCACCGCCAGGACGACGAACGTCGCCCGCCAGCTCGACACCGAGAGCACGACGCCGCCCACGAGCGGCGCGACGACCGGGCCGACGGCGTTGATCGCGGCGAGCGTCGCGAAGAGCCTGCTGCGCACGAGGCCCGTCGTCGAGTCCCCCACCATGGCCCGTGCCGCCACCGAGCCCGCCGCGCCGCCGACGCCCTGCGCGACGCGGGCGACGACGAGGGTGGCCGCGTCGGGAGCCACGGCGCAGGCGATCGAGGCGAGGGCGAACAGGACCGTCCCGCCCAGCAGGATGCGCCTCCTGCCCCGACCGTCGCTGATCGGCCCGATCACGATCTGGCCGGCCGCGAACGCGACGAGGAACGCCGTCAGGCTGAGCTGCACCTCGGCCGTCGTCGCCCCGAGGTCACGCGCGATGGCCGGCAGCGCGGGGATGTACATGTCGGTCGCGAACGGCGAGATGCCCACGATGAGCGCCACCGTCAACACGGCCCCACGCCCGGTCAACCAGGAGGGGCGGCTCGGCTCGGCCGGGACGTCGTCGTCGCTCACCGGTCCGAGCCTAGGCGCACGCCGTCCCCGAACCGCCGCGAACCTCGCCTCGCCCGCGCGCGCCTCCTCCCCTCCACCGCGCGCGCCTCCTCCCCTCCCCCCTCCCCCCTGTGCAAATCGCGACCGCACCCGGCGCCCGCGGCGGGCCGAACCCGACCGCCGGGGCGCGACGCGCCGCTCACGTCTGCGGACGAGCGGCGTGTCGGCTCTCCGGTGTCGCGATTTGCACAGGATCAGCCAGACGTTTACTTAGCCGAACTAAACGAGTATCGTGGCCCGGCGATGACCGACTCCGCGCCTCCTGCCCCCTCCGCCACCCGGGCCGTGCCGCACGCCCACCTCGCGACCGACGTCCGAGGGGCCGTGCTGCGACTCGCCCGTCGACTGCGCCAGCAGAAGGCCGACGCCGACGTCACGGACGCCCAGATGGCCGCTCTCGGCTACGTCGTGCAGAACCAACCGTTGACGATCGGGGCGTTGACCGCCCACGAGGGCGTCACTCCCCCGTCGATGAACCGCACCGTCGGCAAGCTCGTCGACGCCGGGCTGCTGCGTCGCACGGTCGACGACGACGACAAACGCCGCGTGCTGCTCGAGACGACCGAGGCCGGTGCCGCCTTCGTGTTCGAGACGCGTCGACGTCGTGACGAGTGGCTCGTGCCCCGCCTCTCGGCCCTGACCCCCGACGAGCGTCGCACCCTGGCCGACGCCACCGAGATCCTGCGGAAGCTGACGCGCTCGTGACGGCCATGTTCCGCAGCCTGTCGCTGTTCAACTACCGCCTCTGGTTCGCCGGGGCGCTGGTGTCCAACATCGGCACCTGGATGCAACGGACGGCGCAGGACTGGCTCGTCCTCACCGACCTGACCGACAACGACGCCACGGCGCTCGGCATCACCATGGCGCTTCAGTTCGCGCCGCCGATCCTGATGGTGCCGATCACCGGGCTGATCGCCGACCGGTTCGACCGGCGGCGGCTGCTGATGGTGACGCAGCTGAGCATGGGCCTGCTCGGGCTCGGCCTGGGCGTGCTCGTGCTGACCGACAGCGTGCAGCTCTGGATGGTCTACCTCTTCGCCCTGTTGCTCGGCGTCGCGGCCGCGATCGACGCCCCGGTGCGGCAGAGCTTCGTGTCCGAGCTCGTGCCCCCCGGCCACCTGACGAACGCCGTCAGCCTGAACTCGGCCTCGTTCAACGGCGCCCGCCTGATCGGCCCCGCCGTCGCCGGCGTGCTCATCGCGACGATCGGCACGGGCTGGGTGTTCCTGATCAACGCCGGCTCGTTCGCCGCCGTGCTGCTGTCGCTGCGGTTCATCCGCGTCGCGCAGCTCGAGCTGAAACCGGCGGTGTCGCGGGCCAAGGGCCAGATCCGCGAGGGGTTCCGGTACGTGCGCGAGAGGCCCGACCTCGTCGTCGTCTTCGTCATGGTCTTCGTCATCGGCACCTTCGGCCTCAACTTCGCCATTTTCACCTCGACCATGGCCAGCGTCGAGTTTGGTGTCGACGCGAGCGGGTTCGGCCTGCTGTCGTCGGCGATCGCGGTGGGGTCGCTGGTCGGCGCCCTGCTCTCGGCCCGACGCGAGAAGCCTCGCTGGCGCGTGCTCGTCACGGCGGCCCTGGCCTTCGGCGTCACCTGCCTCGTCGCCGCCGTCATGCCGACCTACTGGAGCTTCGCGGCCGTGCTCGTCACCGTGGGACTCGCCTCGATCACCCTGATGACGACGGCGAACGCCACCGTTCAGCTGACCACGGCACCCCGCATGCGAGGGCGCGTCATGGCGCTCTACATGGCCGTCTTCACCGGTGGCACGCCCCTCGGCGCACCGATGGTCGGCTGGGTCGCGAACGTCGCCGGACCGCGCTGGGCCATCGGCGTCGCCGCGGCGTCGGGCTTCGTGGCGGCCGGCGTCGCCGTCGTGTGGCTCGTGCGCGGGCAACACCTGCGGGTGCGCCGCGTCCGCGGGGGCGAGCCCGACCCCGTCACCGGAGCACTGCCCGTGCTCGGGGCGGGCCGGTTCCACTACCGCCTGCAGCACGACGGCGACGCGGCCGCGGCCGCGGCCCGGGCACGCGACGAGACCGCGGCCGAGTTGGCCGTCGACGAGGGCACGGCGACGCGACCGTCCTGACCCGCCGGGCGTCGGCTCGACCCGCCTGACGCCGCTGCATCCCGCTCAGGACGGGCCAGTGCGGCGGAGGCGGGCGGGCACGATCGACCGTCCACCACGAACACGCCCGTATTCGGCACGTCAGGAGGCGCGGCGCCGGCGGGTCAGAGGCGCGCGTAGACCAGCAGGGACGCCAGCAGCACGACGAACGGCGCGACCAGCAGCACGTTGAGCAGCTTGTGCTCGACCATGACGGCCACCCACTCGCGCAGGAAGGCGCTCGGCACGTAGTACGCGGCGGTGGGGGCCCCGACCACGTCGGCGCTGCTGCCGGCGTCCCGTGCCAGCAGGGCGGCACGCAGCACGTGGTAGTTGTTCGTCACGACGAGGGTCGGCCCGGTCCGACCGGCGTCGGCGAGCACCCGACCCGACAACACGAGGTTCTCGCGGGTCGAGCGCGACGCCGTCTCGGGCAGCACGTCGGCCGGGTCGGCACCCTGGGCGATCAGGTACTCGGCCATGGCCTCACCCTCGGGACGCGGTTCGTCGGCCCCCTGACCGCCCGACGGCACGAGCACCGGCCGCCTCACGCCCTCGGGAGTCGCACGGTAGATCGCCAGCGCCCGGTCGAGTCGGCTGCGCAGCAGCGGCGGCACCTCGCCGCGGATCAGACCGGAGCCGAGCACGATCAGGGCGTCGGGCTGCTCGCGCACCCGGGGTCGGGCGTAGACGAGTGACCACAGGGTGAACGCGGCGAACGTGAGCGCGGCGTAGCCGGTGACGAAGACCACGACGATGCCCAGTCCCACGGAGACGTCCTGGAGGGCCGCGACGTCCGATCGGCGACCGGCCTCGACGATCACGACGACGAGCAGCGGCACGCCGATCAGCGCGATGCCGACCAACAACGACAGCAGGTTGCCGAGGCTGCGCCCTTCGGACCGGAGCATGGTGACGCCGTTCGCGATCGCGAAGACGGCGAGCGCGAGGACGAGCAGGGGCACGAGCGCCACGGCGACGAGGAACACGAAGACGAGCGGCGGGAACGCGGCGACGAGGACGTTCGCGGCGGCGACGACCCCGAACCCCCCGGCCATCAACAGGAAGACCCCGTTGCGGAACCTCCGGGCGTCCCGTCGACGCGACACGGCGAAGAGCAGGAGGAAGACGGCGGCGATGCCGACCGAGATCGCGGTCATTGCCCGAGGCTACCGGCGTGACGCCCCAGGAAGTCGCTCGGACCCCCGCGCGCGCGGAAGGGTCTCGGCGAGATCCTGGGGTCTCAGGACGCGACTCGCGCGGTCAGCGGTCGAAGAGGTTGCCCAGGCCGGGGATCTGGAACCCCTCGCCGAGGTTGCCGAGCTGGTCGCCCAGCCCGCCCACCTGGTCGCCGAGGCCGCCGACCTGCTCGCCCAGGCCGCCGAGGTACTCCTCGCCGCCTGCGGTCAGACCGTCGAGCCCCTCGAAGCCGAACCCGTTCGTCAGCTGGTCGAAGTCGATGCCCGACGTCACGGCGTCGGACAGCAGGGGCAGGGCGACGATGCTGACGGCGGCCGCCCCGGCCACGGCGACCGCGAGGCCCGCGACCCCCGCCACTCCTGCGCCGACCGCGGCACCTGCCGCGACCTTGCCCCCCGTGCTGCCGAGCACGCGCTTCATCAGCCCGGGGTGCGCGGTCTCGCCGCGCGTCGCCGCCCGGGCGAGGTCGGCGGGGGAGCTCGAGGCGGGACGTTCGCCCTGGGGCACCTCGGCGCTCAGGCGGGCGAGCACCTGCTGGCGCTGCTCGGGGGTGAGCCGCTCGAACGCGTCGCGGTGCACCTGCTCGAGCTGCTGCGGCGGGGCGGTCTGCAGCAGGTAGTCGTACTTGGCGAGGGCCGCACGATCGGCGGCGGAGCCCTGCGGGGCGTGCCCACCCGTCGCCGGACGACCGACGCCCTGCTGAGGTGCGCCGTACCCGCCACGCTGCGGCTGCTGCCGGCCCTGCTGCGACTGCACGGTCTGACGGTCGTCGCCGGTGACCTTGTCGGAGACCTTGCGCACCATGTCGCGCCAGTCGGTGGAACCGCCGGACGCACCACCGCGCCCGGTCGAGGAAGAAGAGGAGTTGCCGAGCGCACGCGCGGCGGCACCCAGGAGACGGTCGAAGTTGGCCATGCCCCCGATCCTCCCGGCCCCGAATCCGAGAAGCCCCCGCAGGAGCCGAGCATCGCCCGGGAACGGCGCGTCCACCTCCACGGGTTACGGTCGAGCCCCCGTCGGGGTTACATTCGCAGGGGACGTCCGCGCGGGCCCGACTCGCGGCGTGCGCCCCACGGACAGGAGGTGTCGCATGGGCAAGGCAGCAGTCACGGGCTGGGTCGCTCTCGCGATGCTCGTCTCGGGTGCCGCGCTCGTCATGGCCGCCACCTTCCGCCTCGCGAGCGTGGGCCTCTTCGCCGGCGGCTTCCTGCCGATCGGCGACCTCGACTTCGTCACCATCGCGATCTGGCTGCTGGGCGCCGCCCTCGCCGTGGGCGGCGTCGCGATCGCGCTCGTCGGGCTGACCGACCGGGTGCTCGGCGCCCTGCCGCGCGACGAGCCCGACCGCGGTCTCGAGCACGAGGCCGCCCGTGGGACGGCACCGGCCACCGCCCGTCCGGCGGCCCGGGAGGCGCGGGTCCTGCCCGCAGGACGACCGACGGCCGCCGCCGTGCTCGCGTCCGCTCCCGTGGTCGCCGCCGCACCGACCCCGGCGGTCGCCTCCGCCCCGAGCACGCCCGTCGAGAACGAGTCCGCTCCCCTGGCCGCGCCCGAGCCGTCCCCCGAGCCGGTGACCGCGGGCCCGACCCTCGCCGAGCGCCTGCGTCCCGTCCTCGCGTCCGCCGCCGCCCACGTCGCGGCCGCCACGCGCGCCACCGGCGACGCCCTGGCCCGTGCCGGCCGAGCCACGGCCCGGGGCACCCGTCACGCCTCCGAAGCCCTGGTCGCCTGGGTCCGACGCACCACGCCCGTCGTCGTCGCGTGGTTCCGCACGACGGGCACCACCGTGGCGACCCGCACCCGACCGGCCGCTCGTTCGACCTGGGACGGCGTCCGTCACGGCAGTCGCGCCACCGCGGCCGGAGCCGCCGTCGCCGCCCGGGCCACGGGGGCGACCGCACGCCGCGCCTCCTCGGCCGCCGCCACCCGCGCACGCGACAACGCGCGCTCGCTCGCGGCCACCCGCGCCGCGTCCCGGGCCGCCGCCCGCCAGGCCGAGCTCGATCGGGAGTCGGCCCGACAGGCCGCGCGCCTCGACTTCCTGGCCTCGCGACGCGCCCCGGTGACGCCGACCCCGGCGGTCGACGCCGCGGTGGACGCCGCGGTCGAGCGCGAGTCCGCCCCGCTCTCGCACACGGCCTGACGCGCACACCCGCACGAGCACCCGCACCCTCCCCTAGGCTCGCCGCATGCGCGTACCCCTCGGATTCGTCGGCCTGGTCGCCGTGGCCCTCACCGTGACGGGTTGCACGAACGTCGACGCCGGGGCCGGTGAACGACCCGAGCGCGCCTCCTCGTCCGCGGTGGTGGCGTCGGGGGCCGCGACGGCCGACGGCGTCGTGCTGCCGCCCGAGGGCGCCCGCTTCGACTACCAACTGGGAGGCGCGTCGCCGGTCCCCGACGGAGCCACCGTCGTCGCCCGCGACAGCACCGACGACCCCGCCGAGGGCGCCTACGGCATCTGCTACGTCAACGGGTTCCAGACGCAGCCCGGAGTCGAGTGGCCGGACGAGCTGCTCGTACGGACGGCCGACGGCGAACCGCTGGTCGACCCGGGCTGGCCGGACGAGCACCTGTTCGACCTGTCCACCGAGGCGAACCGGCAGGCCGTGGCCGAGCGCCAGGCCCCGACGATCGACGGGTGCGCCGCCTCGGGCTACCAGGCGGTCGAGTTCGACAACCTCGACTCGTGGACGCGGTCGGACGACGCCTTCGGCGAGGACGACGCGGTCGCCTTCGCGACGCTGCTGGTCGCGCGGGCCCACGCGGCCGGGCTGGCGACGGCGCAGAAGAACACCGCCGACCTCGGTGCCCGGGGCCGCGACGAGGTCGGCTACGACTTCGCCGTCACCGAGGAGTGCGACCGCTACGACGAGTGCGACGCCTTCACGGACGTCTACGGCGGGCTCGTGTTCGACGTCGAGTACACCGACGACCTCCGCGGCTCGATCGCCGAGGTCTGCGCCCGCGTCGGCGAGCTCGACCCGGCCCCCACGACCATCGTGCGCGACCACGACCTGGTGCCGGCCGACGACCCGGCCCACGCCTACACGGCCTGCTGACCCGCGCCTCCTGAGCCCCCGGCGGGCCGGGACGCCCTAGGCCTCGCGGGTGATCTCGACGGTGACGAAGAGCTCGCTGTTCGACGACCCCGCGTAGACACCGCGCAGCGGCGGCACGTCGCGGTAGTCGCGGCCCTGGCCGACGACCACGTGGCGTTCGCCGATGTCGATCAGGTTCGTGGGGTCGTAGCCGTGCCAGGTGCCGCAGAAGAACTCGACCCAAGCGTGGGACTCGCCCGTGACGGTCTCGCGCAGCTCGGCCGAGGGCTTCGGGTGCAGGTAGCCGCTGACGTAGCGCGCCGGGATGCCCGCCGCCCGCAGCGCACCGACCGTGACGTGGGCGATGTCCTGGCAGACGCCGGCCCGGGCGGCCCACGACTCGGCGGCCGTGGTCTTCACGTTGGTGACGCCCGGCAGGTACCGCACCGCGCCTCCGACCGTCTCGCAGATCGCCATCGCGGCGGCGCACGGGTCGGCGTGCGACGCCCGTGCCTCGGTGCCGACCTCGGCCAGGTCCACCGGAGGCGCGGTGAGGGGCGTCTGCTCGAGGTGCTCGACGAACGACGTGCTGGCCCCCGCGACCGCCGCCAGGTCGTCCCACGAGATCGTCTCGGACGGATGCGCCTGAGGTCGCACCTCGACGAGCGAGGTCGCGGTCAGGGACAGCTGCCGGTGCGGCAGCAGCACCTCGAACGACGACACCCGCGTGCCCCAGTAGTCGACGTACTCGTGCGACGCGGCGACGGGTTCGATGCGCAGGTGCGACGAGAGCACGAACTGGCCCTCGGTGTGCGCGGGCAGCATGCGCGCCTCGTTGTAGCTCGCGACCGCCTCGCCCTGGTACGAGAAGCCCGTGAGGTGCCGGATGCGCAGCCGGCTCACGATCGCTCCCCCACCCAGGTCGGTGCCGCGCTCGTCGGGAAGTACCGTTGCCGGATCGCCTCGGACGCGGCGCTCGTCGCGGCCTGCACGGTGTCCATCTGGCCGGGCAGGTCGTCGAGGATCTCGCCGATCGGCCGGTACTCGAGCTCGCTGCGCATCTGACCGAGGATGCGCACCCCGCTGTCGGACGCCGCCACCCGGTGGTTCGTCGGCTCGACGTCGCGCAGGCAGGCCTCGGCCCGACTGATGGCGAACAGCACGCTGCGCGGGAACAACCGGTCGAGCAGCAGGAACTCGGCGGCGTTGCGGGCACTCGGCACGCCCCGGTAGGTGCGCAGGTAGGCCTCGTACGCACCGCACGACCGCAGGATCGTCGTCCACGACGGGCCGGACGCCTCCGTCAGCGTGCGGGTCGCGAGCAGGCGCGCGGTCATGTCGGCCCGCTCGATCGACCGGCCGAGGGTGAAGAACTGCCACACCTCGTCACGGCTCGTGGCGCTCTCGATGATCCCGACGGCGAGCGCGCTGCGCTCCCGCACCCAGGCGAAGAACTCGTGCACCTTGTCGTCGGCGACCTTGCGCGGCATGCGGGCCCGCGTCGTGTTGAGGCACTCCCACAGCTCGGTCGAGACGATCTCGCGGGCCCGGCGCGCGTTCTCGCGGGCGGCGCCGAGCGAGTAGGCGATGGAGGCCGGGTTGTGGCGGTCGACCGCGAGCATCGACAGCACGTCGCCCCGGGCCAGGTCGCCCTCGGGGGCGTCGCTGCCCATCACGGCGAGGAGGCTGCGGCAGGCGACGTCCTCCTCGATCCAGGGGTCCTCGAGCAGCAGCTGCAGGTGCACGTCGAGGATGCGTGCCGTGCCGTCCGACCGCTCGATGTAGCGGCCGATCCAGAACAGGCTCTCGGCGATGCGGCTCAGCATGATGGCCCTTCGGTCGGGGTGGCTCCGTGGTCGGGAACGCGGGACGCAGGAGGCGCGGGTCGGCTTCGTGACCCGGCCCGCACCTCCTTCGCCTGTTGCTGTTGCGCCTGCTGGTCGTTGCGGGGGTCGTCCTGGGGCGCGTGGTCGGGGCTGTGGTCGGCCGCGGCGGCCGTGGCCTCGGCGAGCTGCTCGGGCGTGACGATCGGGATCGACTGCGTCGGGGTCGTCTGCTCGGCGATGAGAGCGCTCACGTCGTGACCGGCCCAGGCGTTGACGTCGCCGCCGACGATCCAGGTGTCCTTCGAGCCGCCGCCCTGGCTGCTGTTGACGACCAGCTGCCCCTCGGGCAGGGCGACCCGGGTGAGGCCGCCGGGCAGCACCCACACGTCGTCGCCGTCGTGCACGGCGAACGGTCGGAGGTCGGCATGGCGGGGGCGGAGGCCGTCGTCGACCAGGGTCGGGATCGTGCTGAGCTGCACGACGGGCTGCGCGATCCAGCCGCGAGGGTCGCGTTGCAGCTGCGTGCGCAACTCGTCGAGCTCGCGTCGGCTCGCGGCCGGACCGACGACGAGGCCCTTGCCGCCCGAGCCGTCGACCGGCTTGACGACGAGCTCGTCGAGGCGGTCGAGCACCTCGTCCAGGGCGCCGGGGTCCTCGAGCCGCCAGGTGTGCACGTTCGGAAGCAGCGCCTCCTCGCCCAGGTAGTAGCGGATCAGCTCGGGCAGGTAGGTGTAGACGAGCTTGTCGTCGGCGACGCCGTTGCCCACCGCGTTCGCGATCGTCACCGTGCCGAGACGGGCGGCCATCAGGAGGCCCGGCGAACCGAGCACCGAGTCGGCGCGGAACTGCAGGGGGTCGAGGAACTCGTCGTCGACGCGGCGGTAGATCACGTCGACGCGTTCGGGTCCGCCGGTGGTCCGCATGAAGACGCGGCCGCCCGAGCAGTAGAGGTCGCGGCCCTCGACCAGCTCGACGCCCATCAGGCGGGCCAGCAGGGTGTGCTCGTAGTAGGCGGAGTTGAACACCCCGGGGGTCAGCACGACGACGGTCGGCTCGTCGACTCCCGACGGGGCGCTCTTCTTCAGGGCGGCGAGCAGCCGGTTGGGGTAGTCCCCCACCGGACGCACCCGCATCGAGACGAACAGCTCGGGCAGCGTCTGCGCCATGACGCGACGGTTCGAGATGACGTAGCTGACGCCGCTCGGCACCCGCACGTTGTCCTCGAGCACGCGCCAAGCGCCCGCCTCGTCGCGGATCAGGTCGATGCCGCTCACCTGGATGCGCACGCCGTTCGCCGGGTCGATGCCGCTCGCCTGCCGGTGGAAGTGGCTCGAGCTCGTGATCAGGCTCGCCGGGATGACCCCGTCGGCGATGGCGGTCTGCGGGCCGTAGACGTCGGCGAGGAACGCCTCGAGGGCCTTGACCCGCTGCTTGATGCCGCGCTCGACGGTCGTCCACTCGGCGTGCTCGACGACCCGCGGCACGGCGTCGAGCGGGAACGGCCGCTCCTCGCCGGCGAAGTCGAAGGTGACGCCCTGCGCCAGGTACGAGTCGGCGAGCGCCGCGGTGCGACCCCGCAGGTCGTCCTGCGTCATGCCCTCGAGCGTCGCGTGGATCTCGTGGTACGCCCGACGGGGCGTGCCGTCGGGCTCGAACATCTCGTCCCATGCGGCGGCCGGCGGACGGGCGCCGGCTGGTCGGGTGCCGACCGACCGGGCCGCGGCACCCGTGGTGGTCGCGTATCCCTCGAAGAGCTCACCCATGGCTCGACGCTAGCCAGGGGGTGTTGCCGGGGTGTTTCGGCCGTGCGGCGGGGGTGTGTCGGGGGCTCGGAGGTGGCTATGCGACACGTGTCGCCCGGGTGTCTGGCCGGGCGTCGGCCGGGCGTCGGCCGGGCGTGGGCCGAGCGTCGGCCGACCGAGGGGCAGGACAAAAGCGAACAACGGGCGCTTCCCACCAATCCGATTTGTAACAGAGAACTCCCAGGAGGAATAGCGTCACCCCCGAACGACAAGAACGTCCCACTGGGAGGACCCCCACATGCGCTTCAAGTACCTCGTCATCGCCCTCATCGCGTTCCTCGCGTACACCTACGGAGCCAAGGCCGGAAAGGGTCGCTACAAGGAGATCAGCAACTTCTTCGACTCGTTCTGGAACGACCCCAAGGTGAAGAAGGCGCGTGCCCAGGCCAAGAAGGACGTCGCCAAGGCCCGCAAGGCCGCGGTGAAGAAGGCCCGCAAGGCCGCGCACTAGTCCTTCCAGCCGCAGGGGCCCGAGAGGACGACCTTCTCACGGGCCTCTTCGCATGCGGCCGTCACACGGACCCCGCTGGCACGCACCCGATCCCGACCGTCTCAGCAGCATCAGCGCAACCCGCGCACCAAACGAAAAGGAACACATCATGGGCTTCCTCGCCTTCATCCTCCTCGGCCTCATCGCCGGTGCCATCGCCAAGCTCATCCTCCCCGGCCGTCAGGGCGGCGGCTGGATCGCCACCCTGATCCTCGGTGTCATCGGCGCCCTCATCGGTGGTTGGATCGGCGGAGCCGTCTTCAACGTCGGCTACGACGGCTTCTTCAGCATCCAGAGCTGGATCATCGCCATCCTCGGTGCGCTCGTCGTCCTCGTCATCTGGGGCTTCATCACCGGCCGCAAGGGCAGCCGCGCGTAAGCAGCTCCCCCCGCACCACGACAGAGCGGGCCGTCCCTCCGGGGGCGGCCCGCTCCGTCGTCTCCAGGAGGCGCCTTGCCGTTCCCGGCGTGCCTGCACCCCAGCCGCGCCTCCGCGCCCCGCGTGCCGAACTCGACCCGCACCTCCGCGCCCCGCACTCCGCACCCCCGCCCCCGCGTGCCGAACCCGACCCGCACCTCCTCACCCCGCGTGCCGAACCCGACCCGCACCTCCGCGCCCCGCACCCCCGCACTCCGCGTGCCGAACCCGACCCGCACCTCCCCACCCCGCGTGCCGAACCCGACAACCGCCGCGCGCCACGCCGCTCATCTCCGCCCCACGGCCCCGAACACCAGCCGACTGTCGCGAATTGCACACGGCGGCCAGGCAGCAGGGGCGCCAGGGGCAGCGGGTGCGGGTGCGGGTGCGAGACTCGTGGCATGTGGACGCAGAACCGGCCCGACCCCGACGCCGAGGTGCCGGAGGCGGTGGTCACGGCCGCGCGCAGCGACGCCATCACGGCGGTCTGGCGGAACGAGGCCGGAGGCACCACGTACCGCCTCGGCGACGGGCCGACCCGGCGCTTCGCGAAGTGGGCCCCGCACGGCAGCGGCCTCGACCTGCACGCCGAGGAGATGCGGTTGCGCTGGGTCGTCGACTTCACCCCCGCCCCCCGCGTGCTCGAGATCGGTGGCGACGACGCGGGCGAGTACCTGGTGACGGCGGGTGTGCCGGGGCGCAGCGCCGTCGACCTGCTCTGGGCCGCCGACCCGGCGACCGCCGTGCGCGAGGCGGGACGAGGGCTGAGGCGACTGCACGACGTGCTGCCGGTGGACGAGTGCCCGTTCGGTTGGTCGGTGGACGACCGCATCGCGAGCAGCGAGAAGGCTCGCACCGCGCCTCCTGGACTCGGCGACCCGCCGGCGATCGACCGCCTCGTCGTCTGCCACGGCGACCCCTGCGTGCCCAACACGTTGATCGGCGACGACGGACTCTGGTCGGGGCACGTCGACTTCGACGCCCTCGGCGTCGCCGACCGCTGGGCCGACATCGCCGTCGCGACGATGAGCCTCGGCTGGAACTACGGCCCCGGCTTCGAGCAGACCTTCCTCGACTCGTACGGCGTCGCCGACGACCCCGTCCGCACGGCGTACTACCGGGCGCTCTGGGCCGCGACGTGACCCGGGCGAGCAGGTAAAATGGGACGATCCGAGCCAGCCGCCATCGTCCGGGAGCGACCATGACACCGCCGTCCGACCCTGCACAGCTGACCCTCTTCCGACAGCGGTCGGTCCACGAGGCCGAGCACAGCGGCGAGATGGAGGGCCTGCACGTCGACTCCGACACGTCGTCGGATGCCGACGACTACGTGGCGGGGCGGATCGATTCCGACGAGCTCGTCGCCCGGGCGCGGGCTCGCTACGGACTTGCCTGACGGCGTCGACCCGTACGTCGATCCGGCCACGGGAATCCTTCGGAATCTCGTCGGCGCGACCGATCGGCGGTCGTTGGACGAAGCCGAGGGTGCCCTCGCGTTCGCCCGGCTCGTCCAGCTCTCGGACCACGAGGCTCCGAGCACGCGCGACCTGGCCGAGCTCTGTGGCATCCACCGTCACCTGTTCCAGGACGTGTACGACTGGGCCGGCACGCCGCGCATCGTCGACATCCGCAAGAACACCCCTGGTGCCGAGCATTTCCTGCCCTGGTCGATGATCGAGCGAGCATCGGCTTTCGCGTTCGACGAGCTGCGGGCCGACGACCACCTCCGCGGCATGGACAGGACGCGGTTCGTCGAGAGGCTCGCCCACCATTTCGACGCGATCAACTACATCCATCCGTTCCGCGAAGGCAACGGCCGGGCGCAGCGGGTCTTGTGGGGCCGGATCGCCGAGGACGCCGGCCGGCGCCTCGACTGGCGCTCGATCGACTCCACCACCAACGTGACAGCCTGTCGTGCGGCGTCGGAACGCCAGGACTTCGAGCCGTTGCTCGCGCTCTTCGACGACGTGGTCGTCGACGCGACGTGACCCGGGCCGAGTCGCACCCGGGCCCACGACGCCACGATGTGGGCACCGCGCCACGATTAAACATGGCGGTGTGACCAGAACGTGGCGTCATACATCGCCCGGGTCGTCCAAGATGGTGCGGTGACCGACATCGAGACCACACGACGACACGACGGCAGCCGTGACGACATCAGCGGCGCCGTCGACGGCAGCCTCCGTCAGGACGTCAGCTACCTCGGCAGCCTGCTCGGCCGGGTGCTGCGGGAGTCCGGCGGCGACGAGCTCTTCCAGGCCGTCGAGGACGTCCGGGCCGCCGTCATCGCCGCCTACGAGGGAGCCGACGGCGCGAGCCTCGACGATGCCCAGCGCCTCGTCGACGCCCTCGACCAAGGGCTCGCCGAGCAGGTCGCCCGCGCCTTCACCTGCTACTTCCACCTCAGCAACCTCGCGGAGGAGCACCACCGCGTCCGCGTGCTGCGCCGCCGCGGCAGCGAGGCGAGCGCCGCGGGCGACTCGGTCTCGGCCACCTTGCGACAGCTGACCGACGAGGTCGGCGCCGACGAGGCCTCGAAGCGGCTCGACGCCCTGCGCTTCCACCCCGTGCTCACCGCGCACCCGACCGAGGCCCGTCGCCGTGCGGTCGCGTCGAGCATCCGTCGCATCAGCGACCTGATGATCGACCGCGACCGGCTCGAGAACGACGTCGCCGTGGCCGAGGCCGAACGCCGCCTGCTCGAAGAGGTCGACACGCTCTGGCGCACCTCGCCGATCCGCACCACGCGCCCGACCCCGCTCGACGAGGTCCGCACGGCCATGAGCATCTTCGACCAGACGCTCTTCGAGATCGTGCCGCAGGTCTACCGCCTGCTCGACGACCGGCTGCTCGGCGACGCAGCCGGCCGCGAGCCCGCCGTCGCCCCCGCCTTCATGCGCCTCGGCACCTGGATCGGCGGCGACCGCGACGGCAACCCGCACGTCACGGCCGAGGTCACCCGGGCCGCCGCCGACATAGCCGCCGAACACGTCCTGCTCGGCCTGCACCGCGCGACCTCCCGCATCGGCGGCACCCTGACGCTCGACGAGGCCGAGACCCCGGCCTCCGACGAGCTGGTGGCCCTCGCGGAGGCGCAGCGCGGCATGGACGCGGACGTCGCGTCCCGCATCGGCGTGCGCTCACCCCACGAGCTGCACCGCCGCGTGCTGATGTTCGTCGCGGCCCGCATCGACGCCACCCGCCGCGAGGGAGCGCCGCTCGCCTACGGCCACCCCGACGAGCTGCTCGCCGACCTGCGGGTCGTTCAGCAGTCGCTGCGCGCGGCCGGCGCGCACCGCAGCGCCAACGGCGACCTGCAGGGCCTCGTCTGGCAGGTCGAGACGTTCGGCTTCCACCTCGCCGAGCTCGAGGTGCGCCAGCACTCGCAGGTGCACCGCACGGCCCTCGCCGAACTCCGGGCGGCCGACCCGGTCGCGGGCGGGGAGCAGTCCACCGGCGGCGACGCCGCGTCCGACACCGCGCCTCCTGCACGCAGCGAGATGACCGACGAGGTCCTCGCGGTGTTCCGCACGATCGCCGACCTGCAGAAGCGCTACGGCGTGCGGGCCGCGTCGCGCTACATCGTGTCGTTCACGCAGTCGTCGGCCGACCTGGCCAACGTCTACGAGCTCGCCGAGCGCGCGATGGGCGACGAGCCCGCGCCCGTGCTCGACGTGATCCCGCTGTTCGAGACGTTCGCCGACCTCGAGGCCAGCACGCGCATCCTCGACGAGGCGTTGCAGACCGAAGCCGTGCAGCAGCGCCTCGCGGCGACCGGCCGCCGCCTCGAGGTGATGCTGGGGTACTCGGACTCGTCGAAGGACGTCGGCCCCGTCTCGGCCACCTTCGCGCTCTACGCCGCCCAGGCCCGCATCGCCGACTGGGCCGCCGAGAACGACATCGAGCTGACGCTGTTCCACGGACGCGGCGGCGCCCTCGGCCGCGGTGGCGGACCGGCGAACGAGGCCGTGCTGGCGCAGCCGCCGGCCTCCGTCGACGGTCGCTTCAAGATCACCGAGCAGGGCGAGGTCATCTTCGCCCAGTACGGCAACAAGACGATCGCCGCCCGACACGTCGAGCAGATGGCCGCGGCCACCCTGCTGGCGTCGAGCCCGTCGAACGAACAGGCCAACGCGACCGCCGCCACGCGGTTCGCCGAGGTCGCCTCGACGATGGACGTCGCCTCGCGCGAGGCGTTCTTCGGCCTGGTCAAGGCCGACGGCTTCGCCTCGTGGTTCGCCGCCGTCACCCCGATGGAAGAGGTCGGCCTGCTCGCGCTCGGTTCGCGCCCGGCCCGTCGCGGACTCTCGGTCGAATCCCTCGAAGACCTCCGGGCGATCCCGTGGGTCTTCGCCTGGACGCAGGCCCGCATCAACCTCGCCGGCTGGTACGGCCTCGGCTCGGCGCTCGAGGCCGTGGGCGACCTCGACCTGCTGCGTGAGGCCTACGCGACCTGGCCGCTCTTCTCGGCGATGATCAAGAACGTCGAGATGTCGCTCGCCAAGACCGACGAGCACATCGCCCGCGAGTACCTGGCCCTGGCCGACCGCGACGACCTCGCCGGACGCGTGCTCGACGAGATGGCCCGCACGCGCTCGTGGGTGCTCGCGGTCAGCGGCCACGGCGAGGTGCTCGACGGACGTCCGGTGCTGAGCCGCGCGGTGCGGCTGCGCTCGCCCTACGTCGACGCTCTCTCGCTGCTGCAGTTGCGCGCCCTGCGGGCCATCCGCGTCGCGGGCGGTGGTGACCCGGCCGACGCCGACCACCGCCTCCTGCTGCTCAGCGTCAACGGGATCGCCGCCGGGCTGCAGAACACGGGCTGAGCCGCGGCACTCCGCAGGACGCAGGAGGCGCGGGTTGGGTCGTCGACCCGGCCCGCGCCTCCTGCGTGCTCCGCCCGTCGCTCGCGCGGGCGCATCAGCCCGGCGAGGGCGTCAGCCCGGCGGGCGCGTCAGCCCGGCGAGCGCGTCAGCCGAGCAGCTGCTCGCTGAGCGCCCAGAGGCGGTCCGACTGCTCGGGGTCGAGGGCGTAGTCCTTCACGCCGCGGCCTCGGGCGTCCTCGCGGAACGGCTCGGCCTCGGCGACGTCCTCGAAGTAGCGGGCGCCGACGCCCTCGACGAGCGGGTGGACGGCCACGAAGACCGACGTCGCGGCGCCCTGCTGGGTCGACTTGAAGGCCGGGTTGGGGGTGCCGTCCTCGTCGATCCAGCCACGGTCGAGCATCTCCTGCTTGGGCAGGTGGCGCTGCAGCGGCGTCAGGATGCCGCCCGGGTGCACGGCGTTGGCCAGCACGCCGTCGTCGGCCCAGCGCTGCGTGACGCCGACCGCGAAGAGGGAGTTCGCGGTCTTCGACTGGCCGTAGGCCGACCACGGGTCGTACTCGCGACGCTCGAACATCACGTCGTCGAACACGACGGGCGAGAAGTGGTGGCCGGTCGAGCTGAGCGACACGAGGCGCGACGGGGTGCCCGAGGCCTGGGCGCCCTCGACGAGAGCACCTCGGAGCGCGTTCGCGAGGGCGAAGTGACCGAGGTGGTTGTTGCTGAACTGCAGCTCCCAGCCCTCGGGGGTGCGGGTCTCGGGCGTGGCCATGATGCCGGCGTTGTCGATCAGCACGTCGAGCGGGCCCTGCCACGCGTCGGCGAAGGCCTGCAGGGTGTCGCGCTTCTCGAGGTCGAGGATCGCGGCGCGGACCGTGCCGCTGCCGTCGCCGGTGCTCTCGCGGATGTCGGCGACGGCCTGCTCGCCCTGCTCGGGACGGCGGACGGCGAGGGTCACGTCGGCCCCCGCAGCGACGAGGGAGCGGGCGGTCTCGATGCCGATGCCGGACGCGGCGCCGGTCACGACGATGCGCGTGCCGGTCAGGTCGAGGCCGTCGACGACCTCGTTCGCGGTGGTGGCGGCACTGAAGGGGGTGGTGATGCGAGTCATGACGTCGACGCTACGCCCGGGAGGGGACACCTCTCTCGGCGAACCGGTGACGGCCGGGCACGTCCCGACCGGCACCGCGCCTCCCGGATGTGCCGAACCCGACCGGCACCGCGCCTCCCGGACGTGCCGAACACGACCGGCACCGCGCCTCCCGGACGTGCCGAACACGACCGGCACCGCGCCTCCCGGGCGTGCCGAGCCCGACCGGCACCGCGCCTCCCGGGCGTGCCGAACCCGACCGGCACCGCGCCTCCCGGGCGTGCCGAACCCGACAACCGCCGGCCGACACGCCGCCCGGTTCGCGGGGAAATCGTTCTCCCCCAACCTCGGTCGTCGCGAATTGCACACCTGCGCAGGACGGCAGAGGACGGGGGGCAGGGGGCGGGCGAGGGTCAGGCGGTGCGGCGTGCTCGGCGCATCCGGACGAGCGCGGCGGCGTAGAGGGCCGCCGCGACCCAGTGGCCCACGAGGCCGATCCAGAGCACCACGAGGCCGATCGTGCGAGCGACGGCACCGGCGTCGGCGAGCGGTGGCGACGCCGCGCCTCCGGACCCGCCGAACTGGTCCACGACCGCCGCCGCGACCAGCACGAGCAGCAGCCCGACGAAGATCAGCGCCGTGCGGATCTTGCCGACCCACGTCACGGGGAACGACGCCCCGGCCAGCACGAACAGCGCGTAGGCGCTCAGCAGCAGGTCGGGCACCAGCAGCAGCGGCAGCACGGGCCAGGGCACGAGCCCTCCGGCGACGAACGCGATGACGACGACGATCACGGTGACGCGGTCGGCGACCGGATCGAGCCACTTGCCGAGTTCGGACGTCGTGTTCGTGCGGCGGGCGATGAACCCGTCGAGGAAGTCGGTGACGAAGACGACCGCGATGACGACCATGGCCGACCAGTAGTGCTGATCGACGATCAACACGAGGAACACCGGCAGCAGCAGCAGCCGGGCCGCCGAGATGGCGTTGGGCACGGTGCGCCACTCGTCCTGACGGAACAGCTTGTCGACGAGCGTCACGAGGCCCCCTCTGCGCGATCGCGCGGACAGTCGGTGCGGTCGCACCGGTCACACCCGAGGAGGCGCGGGTCGCTCCCCCGAGATCGCCTCGAGTCTACGGGTGCCCCGGTCAGGCGGTGCCGTACAGCGCGTCGGGCAGCTCGCGCGTGAAGATCTCGGCGGTCTTCGGGCCGACACCCTTGAGGTCGGTGAGGCGGCGGGTCAGTTCGGCCCTGTCCGCCGACGACCGCACGAGGTGGTTCACCGAGCCCCAGTCGGAGTCGACACGTCCCATGACCTCGTGCAGCTCGTCGCTCATCACGTGGTCGATGCGGGCGTAGCCGGCCTCGTCGAGCAACCGGCGCAACCCCTCGTGGTCGTGCTCGGCGAAGCGAGCAGGGCTGGTCAGCCCGTGGTCGATCAGCACCTGGTACGTGTCGGCGGCGACGCCCTGCTGCACGGGCCGGCCGAACAGCACGCTCGCGAGCAGCCAGCGGTACAGCTGCTGCGGCGAGCCCTCGCTCACGTCGATCCCGAGGTCGGAGGGGTGCTTCACGTCGCTCATGCCGTCCTGTCTACGCCCGGTGCGCGACGCGGGTGACGCGCACCGCACCTCCTCGGCTCGCCGCGGACGCCGGCCGCCGCGCAGACCGCGCGGCCGACCCCACGACGACGAACCCC
>NZ_LMLG01000005.1:60069-87627 GCF_001421865.1 Frigoribacterium sp. Leaf44 | reverse complement strand
GTTCGTCGCACGGAACGGGGTTCGCGGGGCGGGCGACCGACTAGCGGTCGGCGTGCTGCAGGGTCGGGTAGTCCGTGTAGCCCTCGGCACCCTCGGCGTAGAACGTGGCAGGGTTCGGCTCGTTGACCTCGTGGTCGCCCTGCCAACGCTCGACCAGGTCGGGGTTGGCGATGGCGAAACGGCCCACGGCGACGGCGTCGGCCTGGCCGTCCGCGACCTCGGCGATCGCCTCGTCGCGCGTGGTGATCTGGCCGAACCCGCTGTTGGCGACGAAGGCACCACCGAAGCGCGTCCGCAGGTCCTGCACGAGCTCGCCGCGCAGGTCGGCGTGCAGCACGCTGAGGTAGGCGAGGCCGAGCGGGGCGAGTCCCTCGACGAGCGCGCGGTAGACGGCGGTCACGTCGGCGACGTCGGTCTCGACGACGTCCTGGATGTTGTGCATGGGCGACAGGCGGATGCCGACGCGGCCGGCACCGATCGCCTCGGCCACGGCGGTCGCGGTCTCGATCGCGAGGCGGGCACGGTTCTCGGGGGTTCCGCCGTACTCGTCGGTGCGGACGTTCGAGACGGGCGAGAGGAACTCGTGCAGCAGGTAGCCGTTGGCGCTGTGGATCTCGACGCCGTCGAGCCCGGCCTCGAGCACGGCGCGCTTCGACGCGGCGACGATGTCGGCCGTGACCTGGTGCACCTCGTCGGTGGTGAGGGCGTGCGGCACGGGGAAGTCGACCTTGCCGGCCGAGGTGTGCACCTGACCGTCGATGGCGATCGCGCTGGGGCCGACGATGCGGTCGGTGCGGGTGATGTCGGTGTGCGAGACGCGACCGCCGTGCATGACCTGCATGACGATCTGGCCGCCCTCGGCGTGGACGGCGTCGGCGACGCGCTTCCAGCCGGCGACCTGCTCGTCGGTGACGATGCCGGGCTGGCCGTCGTAGGCCTTGGACTCCTGCGAGGGGTAGGTGCCCTCCGTCGTGATCAGGCCGAAGGAGGCGCGCTGACGGTAGTGCTCCACGACGACGTCGCCGGGGATGCCGGCGTCGCCGGAGCGCAGACGGGTGAGGGGCGCCATGACGACGCGGTTGCGCAGCTCGAGCTGGCCGAAGGTGGCGGGAGAGAAGAGGTCCAAGGGTGGTCCTTCCGAACGGTGGGTCGCCCTCGGGCGGGGGCGCC
The DNA here is from genome assembly GCF_001421865.1 of Frigoribacterium sp. Leaf44. NCBI lineage: Bacteria > Bacillati > Actinomycetota > Actinomycetes > Micrococcales > Microbacteriaceae > Frigoribacterium > Frigoribacterium sp. Leaf44. The sequence goes on along the minus strand of NZ_LMLG01000005.1, from coordinate 86,457 downwards.
CGTGAGGCAACCCGGCGGTTGCACGCTGCATTCCCCGCCGGGTGCCCCGACACCTGGGAAGTCACCGAGCACCCTGGTCGCGGGCAGGGACGTCCGCCACGTCCCGGGGTCTGAGACGACCGAGGCCCGCCGCGAGGAGGGCCGCGAGCGCGGCCAGGACGAACGCCGTGCCGTAGCCGGCTGTGTCGACGAGCGCGCCCAGGCCGACGGCCCCCACGGCCTGGCCCAGCACCAGCAGCACGAAGAGCAGCGCCGTCCCGCTCGCGGCCCGCTCGGCGTCGATCTCGGCGGTCCAGGCGATGAGCGCACCCGTCGCCGCCGTGTAAGCCCAGCCGAACGCCGCGCAGGCCGCGAACGCCACCGGCACGACACCGGGCAGGGCCGCCGCCCCGGCGGTGCCCGCCGCCATCACGGCCAGGGTGAGCGTCCAGACCGTCCCGGGGGCCAGGCGTGCCAGCGGTCGGGCGGTGACGATGACGGCCGTGCCTCCGGCGCCGAGGCAGACCCAGGCCCCGACCGACAGCTCGGCCGCCACCCCGGTGTCGACCAGCAGGGTGCGTCCGTAGTTCCAGACCGCGGCCGAGGCGGCACCGGCGAGCAGCGCCCCGAGCAGCACCCACCGGTGGGCGACGAACCACGACTGCGGCGGCAGGAGGCCGCGGGGACCGGTCGGGCCGAGGCCCGTGGCGCCGCTCGGGCGGGCGGTGTCGGCGCGTGCGACACCGGTGGTGCCGTCCGCGACGAGGGATCGAGCGGAGGAGGCGCGGCGGTCGAGCACGAGGACGGCCCCCGCCGCCGCGACGGCTCCCCCGGCGGCCACCAGCCAGGCGAGCCGCCAGTCGGGCAGCAACGCGAACGCCAGGAGGCCCGCCGCCATCAGTCCCGGCCCGGTGCCCGCGTTGACGACCGTCTGGGCGCCCGCCTGCCGCACGTCGTCGAGACCGCGCTGCAGCACGCGCACGAGCGCGGGCGAGGCGAGCCCGGCACCGGCCGAGCCCAGCACGGCCGCGAGTGCGAACGGGACCACGTCGGGGGCGAGGGCCATGCCCGTGGCCCCGACCCCGGCCGTGGCGCCCGCCGCGACGACGAGGGCCCGGGAGTGGCGACCGGCCGCGGCGAACCCCGCCACCGCGCCGGCCACGTAGGCCAGCGAGCCTCCGGACGAGACCGTTCCTGCGACACCCGCGTCGAACCCGAGGTCGGCCTGCATCTCGTGCAGGTACAACCCGTAGGCGAGGCGCACCAGACCGTAGGTCACGGCGATCAGGGCCGTGCCGGCGGCGACGAGCCCGACGTCATTCGAAAACGTACGTTTCATTTTGACAGCCTAAGCTGTCCGCATGCCCCTGCGCCCGGCCAGCGAGAAGAAGATCCTCGACGCCGCCGACGAGCTGTTCTTCACGAACGGCATCGCGGCGACGCCCGTCGACGCCGTCCTCGCCCGCGCGGGCGTCTCGGCGGCGACGATGTACCGCGGCTACCGCAGCAAGGAGGCGCTGGTCGCCGCAGCGCTGACCCGTCGCCACCACGACTGGCTCGCCACCTGGGACGCCGCCGTCGCCCGGCACGACGAGGCCGGCCCGCGCCTCCTCGCGGTCTTCGACGCGCTGGACGACTTCCGGTCCCGCCCGACGGGGGCCCGCTGGTGTGCCTTCCTCGCCTCGGCGGCCGAGTACGTCGATCCGCCCGCCGACGTCGCCGAGGCCGTGCGGCTCGACACCGAGTCGCTCCGCACGCGACTCACCGACCTCGCCCGCCCGCTCGTCGGTGGGCAGGCCGAGGCGCTGGCCGAACACCTGTTGCTGGTCGTGACGGGCGACCTCGCCATGCGTCTCCGCGAGCCCGCGCGTGACACCACGACCGCCCGTGCCGTCGCAGCCGCGCTCGTGGCCGCCGCGGGCGGTCAGGGACGCTGACACCCCAGGAACACGCCGAGACCCTTCCGCGCGCGCGAGGGTCTCGGTGGTTTCAGGGGGTCTCGGCGGAACCGTTCCGGTCGAAGCCGGTGCGGACCGCGGCGATGTCGTCGCCGCCGTGGCCCTGCTCGGCAGCCGAGGCGTACACACCGGACAGCGCCTCGAGCAGGCCGGTGTCGAAGCCCGTGCCCTGGGCAGCCTCCTGCATGAGGTCGAGGTCCTTGCGGATGCCGTCGAGCGCGAACTGGGCCGGGTACTCGCCCGCGATCATCGTCGCGCCCTTGAGGTGCGCGTACGGGGTGTCGGACTGGCCGCCGTCGATCGCGCCGAGGAAGAGCTGCGGATCGAGGCCGAGGGCCTCCGTCAGCGCGAGCGACTGGGCCGTGGCGGCGGTGATCGTCGCGATCCAGGCATTGGCGGCGAGCTTGAGCGCCGTCCCCTGCCCGACCGTGTCGCCCGCGATGATCGTCTTCGATCCCATGGCGTCGAGCACCGGACGCACGGCGTCGAGCAGGGCTTCGTCGCCGGCGGCCAGCATGACGAGCTTCCCCGTCGCGGCCGGCTTCTTCGTGCCGAGCATCATCGCCTCGACGAGCCGGAGCCCGTGCCCGTCGGCCGTCCGGACGACGCGCGCCGTGTCGGCCTCTCCGATCGTGCTGGTCTGCACCCAGACGGCGTCGGGCCGGCTCGCGCCGGCGGCCTCGTCGAGGACCTCGAGCACGGCGTCGCCGTCGAACAACACGGTGACGACCACGTCCACACCCTCGACCGCCTGACGCGCCGTGTCGGCGACCACGGCGCCCTCGGCGGCCAGCGGCTCGGCCTTCGACCTCGTGCGGTTCCAGACCGTGACGTCGAACCCTTCGCGCAGCAGTGTTCCCGCCACGCCCTGACCCATGATGCCCGTCCCGAGCACTGCGACCTTCATGGCTCCGACGCTACGCCCGGAGCGGGCGAGCGGCGCGGGCGAGCAGCGCGGGCAAGCAGCGCGGCTCAGGCGAGCGGCGCGGGCGAGCAGCGCGGCTCAGTCGAGCGGGTCGGGCCCCACGGGGTCGGGCCGAATCGCGCGGCGCACCCGCGCGACGACCGACGGAGCCGGCGGATCGTTGTACGAGCCCGCCTCGACCTGCCCGCTGAGCCGCTGGATCGCCGCCATCACCTCGTCGGTCGCGTGCCGACGAGCCCGACCCGACTTCGCCTCACCGTGGCGCGAGAGGTCGATGGGCTCGCCGAACTCGACGGTGACCTTCCGGAGGCGCGGGAGGCGCGTGCCCGCGGGCTGCAGTTCCTGGGTCCCCGTCAGGGCGACCGGCACGACCGGGGCCCCGCTCGTGAGCGCGAGCCAGGCGACGCCCGTCCGGCCGCGGTACAGCCGCCCGTCGAGGGAGCGCGTCCCCTCGGGGTAGATCGCGAACGCGTCGCCGTCCGTCAGCTTGCCGAGACCCAGGTCGAGGGCGTGCTGCGCGGCGGACCCGGCCCCTCGCTCGACACCGATCGCGCCGATGCCCGTGAAGAACGCGCGCGACGCACGACCCCGGAGACCCGAGCCGGTGAAGTAGGCGTTCTTCGCGAGGAACGAGACCTGACGGGGTGCCATGAGGGTGATCACGACGCTGTCCATGAACGAGAGATGGTTGCTGGCCAGGATGACGGCACCACGTCGCGGGACGTTGCGTCGCCCGATCACCCGGGGACGCCAGACCACACGCACGAGGGGTGACAGGACCGATCGGCTGAGCGTTGTGAGCACGCTCCACTGTGCCCGACGCCACATTCCCCGAGGCGCATGACTCGCCCCCGCGCCTCACCCGGGGCCCCTCGACACCCACCCGCACCACCCGATTCGGGGAACAACGGGTGTCCCCCTCAGGGAGGATTGCCGCCGACGGAGCCGCGCCCTATCGTCGGAGACCGACCGAAACGGGACGCTCGTCCGGTTCACGACCCTCCGGCGAGTCCTCGTCGGGGGATCGGCCCGAGACCCGGGACGAGCGCCGCGACGCACCGCCCGACCCCGAGGGCGGTGGTCCGGCCGGACGAACGGTCGGCCTCCCGCGTCCCCGACTCCGACAGCCGGGGACGACCGCGGACCACCCCGGCACCCCTGGTGCCCGGAGTGCCCGGCATCATCGCCCGACGACAGCCCCGACGACCCGAGAGGACCGCCTTGGACGACGAGACCGTGACCACCCGCCCCTCGCGCCTGCCGTTCGTCTTCGGTGCCACCGCGCTGATCTCCACCTACTTCGCCGTCACCAGCATCGTCGGCGCCGGCACATCGGTCGGCGTCGGTCTCACCGCGACGGTCGTGGCGACCGGCCTCTACGGGCTGTCGGCGATCGTCTGGCTCGCGCTCGTCGTCGTGGCGGTCTCGTCGCTCCGTCGGACGCGACGAGGTGCTGCGCTCGACCGGACGAGCATGCGCTTCATCGGGTTGGCACCCCCGGCGGGCGGGGCCGTGCTGCTCGCCGCGGCCTACGTGGCCCGCATGAACGGACAGCCGTTCTTGGGCGGGTTCTCGGCCATGGTGATCACGACGGTCGCCCTGGTCGTCCTGTCGCAGGCGTTCCCGCTGCTCGGCTTCGGCCCGTCGACCCCGGGTCAGCGCCAGTCGTCGGGCGGCGGCGGCGCGTCGTCGTAGGGATCGAACGGAGCATCGGACGGCAGGTCGTAGAGATCGTCGGCCGGCACCTCGGGCACCTCGTCGACCGCGGGCGGTGCGGCACGGCGGGCACCACGACCGGCGGACGGAGCCGTCGACGTCGTGCGAGGAGAGCGGGCCGTGGCGCTGCCCGCCGCGGACACCGACGCCGTCGCGGGCGTGCCGACGGCCGCCGCCTCGGCCGGGGCGGTGCCGCCCACGACGGCGAGCACCTGCTGACCGTACGTGTCGAGCTTCTTCTGGCCGACGCCGCTGATGCCCGCCAGCTGGTCGAGCGAGGTGGGCCGTTCGGACGCGATGCCCCGCAAGGTGACGTCGCCGAACACGACGTAGGCCGGGACGCCCTGCGCCCGGGCGACCCCGGCGCGCCACTCGCGCAGGGTCTCGAACAGGGCGGCGTCGTCGCCGGTCAACTCGGCGGCACCGCGTGACGAACCGCGGCTCGACGAACCCGAACCACCCCGCCCGCGGGCCGAGCGCACCGGGCGCTCGGGCTCGCGTCGCAGCCGGACGGTGCGGCCGCCCGAGAGCACCTCGCCCGCGGCGTCGGTCAGCAGGAGCGTGCCGTACCCGTCGGGCGAGACCGCCAACAGCCCCTGGGCGAGCAGCTGTCGGACGACTCCCCGCCACTCGACGTCGCTCAGGTCGGTGCCGATGCCGAAGGTGGACAGCTGCTCGTGGCGGTTCTGGAGGACCTTGGGGGTCGACTTGCCGACGAGGATGTCGACGATCTGGCCCGCGCCGAACTGCTGGTTGCGCTCGCGCTTGAGCCGGACGACCGTCGAGAGCAGCTTCTGGGCGGGCACCGTGCCGTCGAGCGACTCGGGCGGCGAGAGGCAGGTGTCGCAGTTGCCGCACGCGGTGCTCGCCTGCCCGAAGTAGCCGAGCAGCTGCACGCGTCGACACTCGACCGTCTCGCACAGGGCGAGCATGGCGTCGAGGTGGGCGCCGAGCTTGCGGCGGTGCTCGGCGTCACCCTCGGACTGGTCGATCATGCGTCGCTGCTGCACGACGTCTTGCAGTCCGTAGGCCAGCCACGCCGTCGAGGGCAGGCCGTCGCGGCCGGCACGGCCGGTCTCTTGGTAGTAGCCCTCGACCGACTTGGGCAGGTCGAGGTGTGCGACGAAGCGCACGTCGGGCTTGTCGATGCCCATGCCGAAGGCGATGGTGGCGACCATGACGATGCCCTCGTCGCGCAGGAACCGCGCCTGGTTGCGCGCCCGGGTCTGTGCCTCGAGGCCCGCGTGGTAGGGCAGCGCCGGGATGCCCTGCTTGACCAGGAACTCGGCCGTGCTCTCGACCGACTTGCGGGACAGGCAGTACACGATGCCGGCGTCGCCGTCGTGCTCGGCGCGGATGAACCGCAGCAGCTGCTGCTGCGGGCCGTCTTTCGCCTCGATGCGGTACTGGATGTTGGGGCGGTCGAAGTCGGCGACGAAGTGCTTCGCGTCGTCGAGCTCGAGGCGTCGCGAGATCTCGCGGTGGGTGGTTTCGGTGGCCGTCGCCGTCAGGGCGATGCGCGGCACGTCGGGCCAGCGCTCGTGCAACACGGACAGTTCGAGGTAGTCGGGGCGGAAGTCGTGGCCCCACTGCGCCACGCAGTGGGCCTCGTCGATGGCGAAGAGCGAGACGTGGCCCCGGTCGAGCAACGACTTGGTGGACTCGAGCTTGAGCCGCTCGGGCGCGAGGTAGAGCATGTCGAGCTCGCCCTCGACGAACGCCTGCTCGACCGCACGACGACGGTCGGGGTCTTGCGTCGAGTTGAGGAACGCCGCGCGGACGCCGACGGCCTCGAGGGCGTCGACCTGGTCTTGCATCAGGGCGATGAGCGGCGAGACGACGATGCCCGTGCCCTCGCGGACCAGGGCTGGCACCTGGTAGCAGAGCGACTTGCCGCCACCCGTCGGCATGAGCACGAGGGCGTCGCCGCCCTGGACCACCTGGTCGATGATCTGGGCCTGCTGGCCACGGAACTCGTCGTAGCCGAACACCCGGTGCAGCACGTCGAGGGCTGCGGTGGGGGCGTCGGGGGCCAGGGCGGGCGAGGCGGTGGTGGTCACGCGACGAGTCTACGAGCGGCCACCGACGCGGTCAGCCGACCCGCGCCTCCTGGGGACGGTCGCCCGCGGGAGGCGCGCTGGGGACGAGAGGAGCGCTGCGAACCGTCACGAGACCGGTGCGCCGAGCCGCCCGCAGCACGAGCCACACGTAGAGCGGCGTCGAGACCACCGTGACGGCGAGGGCGAGGGGGCTGCCGTCGCTCGACTCGACGCCCGCGAACGGTGCCGACAACAGGAAGAGGACGGTGTTGTTGAGCACGTGCGCCACGATCGCCGCCTCGAGTCCGCCGGTGCGCCAGGTCAGGTAGGCCGCGGCCACGCCGAACACGGCGACGTCGAGCATGCCCCACGCGTTGTAGTCGTGGCCGAAGGCGAATCCGATCGTGGGCAGGACGATCGCCGCGATCGGGTACTTCAGCCACGAGCCGATCGTCTGCATCGCGAGCCCGCGGAACGCGTACTCCTCTGCCGTCGCCTGGAGCGGCGTGACCACGAGGATGACGACGACCGCCCAGACGAGGGTGTCGGCCGGCGTGGTGACGGGGCCGGTGCCGATCGGCTCACCCGAGAGCGGGGGCACCACGAAGTAGCTGAGCCCCACCGTCAGGGCCATGAACGCGAGGGCGGGCACGAGGCATCGCGCGAGCCACCGCCACCGCAGCCGCCCGGCGACGCTCCAGAGCCCGCCGACCGCCCCCGGCCCGACGATCAGGGCGCCCAGCATGATCGCCGGCAGCATGACCGCGATCGAGGCGAGCGTCGTGAAGAGGACGAGCGGGTCGGCCGCGGCCAGCGCGTCGCCCTCGATGCCGCGCTGCAGTCGTTCGGCGGCGGCGCTCCCGCCGACGGCCGTGGTCACCCCGAGGACGCCCACGTAGACCACGACCGACGCGAGCAGGTACGTGACGGCCGCCACGACGGCCGCCAGCAGAGGCTTCCACCACCGGTACGAGGGCAGGGAACGGAACAGGCGGTGGTACGCGGACGTCGTCACCCGACGAGCGTACGGGAGGCGCGGTGCCGGCCCCCCGGAACACCACGAGGAGGCGCGGGCCGGCAGGTCGCGCCGCCGCCGCGACGCGGTGGGGGTCGCACCACGAAACGGACGTCGCACCACGAGTTCCCGTGGTGCGACGTCCGTTCCGGTGGTGCGACGCCGGGTGGCGTCAGCCCTCGGTGGGCGTCACCGTCGCGCGGAGGCGGCGTCGACGGGCGACGACCAGCGCCGAACCGCCGGCCAGCATCAGGGCGAGTGCGGCGAGGGCCGCGAGACCCAGGCCGTCCTGGCCGGTGAAGGCCAGCGAGCCGTCGGCGTTGCGGACCGTGCCGGCGGGAGTGGAGCCCGAGCCGGAGCCGGGGGTGGTTCCGGGCACCGTGCCACCGGGGGTCGTGACCGGGGGCGTGGCGCCCGGGTCGGTCGGGTCGACGACGACCGGCTCGGCGGCCGCGGCGAACACGACCGGGACGGTCGCCGTCGTGCCCGTACCCGCGACGGTCAGGACGACCTGCCGCGTGACCGGCCCGGCGGTGGGAGCGGTGATGCCCTCGGGGACGACGAAGTCCAGCAGGGCACGACCCTGCTCGTCGGAGTTGTCGATCACGGTGGCGTCGATCGGCGCGGATGCGAGCTCGACTCCGTCGAGGGTCGCGGTCACGACGCCGGGCTGCGCCGCGGCCGTCGCGACCTCGGAGGGATCGCTCGGGACCTGCTCGAGAAGCAGCGACGAGAGGCTCATCGACACCGTGTCACCCGCGGCGAAGCCACCGGCCGGTGCGGTCGTGACACCCGAGACACCGACCGAACGCGAGGCGAAGTCGGGGTCGGACGGGTCGCCGGCCTGGGCGTCGAAGTACTCGAGCTGGCTCTGCAGGTCGACCTTGCCGCTGTCGGCGTGGGCCCGCCCGTTGGCGAAGGCGGTGAAGCCGTCGCCGCCCGACGCGAGGAACGAGTTGACGGTCACCTTGTAGATCGTCGCGTCGTCCATCGCCGCACCGTCGAGCGAGACGGCGGCGATGCGCGAGCCCGCCGCCGCCGCGGGGTCGTAGGTGTAGGTCAGGCCCTCGGACGTGCCGAGCTTCAGGGTGCTGGTGCGGCCGGCGGTCGGCCACTGCTGCTCGAGCACCTGGCGGATCTCGGCACCGGTCATGTCGACCACGACGAGCGTGTTGGCGAAGGGCTGCACTGCTGCGGCGGCCTTGTACGTCACGGCACCGTCCGGCGCCACGAAGGGCAGGTCGTCCCGCAGGCCGCCGGGGTTCATGAAGGCGAGCTGGGCACCGCTCGCGGTGGTCGACGAGAGCTGGATGTCGGCGACGAAGTTGCCGAGGGTCGACTCACCCGCACGGTTCGACACGGGGAGCCCGTTGGCGTCCGGGGTGGCGTTGTAGGCCCGGTTGAAGGAGTCGCTGATCGAGCCGATCACCTCGGCACCCCGGTCGGCGGCCACCGCGACGGCAGCCGCGACGATCTCGGCGACGGCGGGGTCGGGCGTGAAGGCACCGTAGAGCGGCACCAGGCGGTGCGAGGCGATGGTCACCCGGTCGCGGAAGGCGGTGGCCGCGGGGTCGACCGTCATGGTCACCCGGGCCAGGTTCGTCCCGTAGCTGCCCGTCTGCACGACGGCACGCTGCGGGCCGCCGTCGGACGGCGAGACGAGGTAGTCGTAGCCCTGGTGCGTGTGTCCCGAGAAGATGGCCGACACGTCGCCCGAGACGCCGCGGGCGATCTCGCCGAACGCGTTGTCGCCGGTGACGGAGTCCAGGCTGCCGGTCTCGGCGCCCTCGTGCAGCAGCAGGACGATGGCGTCGGCCGCGTCGGCCTCGACGATGTCGTCCGCGACGGCGTTGACCGACTCGACGACGGGCGCGAAGGTGAGCCCCTCGATGCCGGCCGGGCTGACGAGCGTCGGCATGGTCTCGGTCAGCGCGCCGATGAAGGCGACGCGGACGCCGCCGACCTCCTCGACGACGTACGGACGGTACGCGGGGGTCCCGTCGCTCTTCAGGATGTTCGCGTTGACGTAGGGGAAGTCGCTGTTCGTCTGGACGCGACCGGTGAAGTCGTCCTGGCCCTTGTCGAACTCGTGGTTGCCCGGCGTGCTGACGTCGAGGCCCATGGCGTTCAGGGCGTCGAGGGTCGGCTCGTCGTCCTGGATGAACGACGTGAACGTCGAGGCGCCGATGTTGTCACCCGCCGACACGAAGAGGGTGTTCGGGTTCTGCGCCTCGACCGACTTGACGGCACCGGCGAGGACGGCCGCACCGGCGATGGACGCGCGAGCACCGGGGGCATCGGCCTCGAGTCGGCCGTGGAAGTCGTTGATGCCGACGAGGTCGATCGTGACCGGGACGGCCTGGGCGGGTGCCGCGGCGACGAGGCCGAGCAGCAGGGTGCCGGCGGCGACGGACGCGAGGGCCGCACCGCGGACGCGCCGCCGGCCTCCCGTCGGGACGGACTCGGATGACGGGGGGCTGATGCGCATGGGCGTCGGTGCTCCTGGAGAAGGCGGTTCGGGCGGGACGGCACCCCCCGACAGGGGGCACATCACACGACCATAAGTTCTCGCTGTGTACCCGACAAGAGTCCGCCGAAGATCGTCATATGTTGTTCATCAGACGCGCCGCGGACGAGCGACGAGGCGGCCGACCGGCCCCTCCGGGAAGTGATGCCTGCCCCGTCTCAGTCGGCGATCAGCCGCTTGCCCATGCCGAACGCCTCGTCGACCGTGTACCCGAGGTGCTCGTAGAACGCCCGCACCCGCTCGTTGCCGGTGCGCACCTGGAAGCTCGCCTTCGGGCACCCCATGGCCTCGAGCAACCGCTCCACCTCGGCCATGAGCTGTCGACCGAATCCCTCCCCCTGGCGATCGGGCTCGACCGCGACGTAGTAGACCCAGCCACGATGGCCGTCGTAACCGGCCATGGCGGTCGCCACCAGCGCCTCCTCGTGGTCGACGCCGACCAGGAACAGTTCGCGCTGCACCGCCAACTTGCGTTCGATGTCGCGTCGGGGGTCGTTCCACGGGCGGGTCAGCCCGCAGCGCTCCCAGAGCGCCACGACGGTCTCGGTGTCGGCCTCGTCGAAGGGTCGGATCTGCATGCCTCGACCCTGCCAGACCCGACGGGACGAGGAGGCGCGGTGCCGGTCACCACGGCCCCGCACCCCCTCAGGGCCCTCGCGTTAGGGTGGGTCGTCGTCCGAGCCGCGGGCGCAGGGAGGGGCCCACCCGTGACCGATGCTCGCCGACGTCTCGCCGTCCTGGGGTCGCCGATCGAGCACTCGCTGTCACCCGTGCTGCACCGCACGGCGTACGAGCACCTCGGGTTGCCCTACGACTACGACCGCGTCGAGGTCGCCTCGGGCGGGCTCGCCGACTTCGTCGGGGGCCTCGACGCGAGCTGGCGTGGGCTGAGCCTGACGATGCCCCTCAAGCGCGAGGTGCTGCCCCTGCTCGACACCGTCTCGCCGCTCGCCCGACGCCTCGGGGTCGCCAACACCGTCGTCCTCGACGACGACGGTCGCCGCCACGGGCACAACACCGACGTCGACGGCATCGTCCGCAGCGTCGAGGGGTTCCACGACGCCCGGCCCGCCGCGGCCACCATCCTCGGTGGGGGCGCGACCGCCCTGTCCGCGATGGCCGCCGCGTGGGATCTCGGCGCCCGGTCGTTCTCCATCCACCTGCGCAACCCCATGCGGGCCGGCGAGCTGACGTCCCTGGCCGCCGAGCTGGGCGCCGACGTCATGGTCGCCCCGCTCACCGAGCTGCCCTCGCTCGGCCCTCTGGACTTCGTCATCAGCACGCTGCCCGGCGGGGCCGCGGACGACCTGCACCTGCGTCCGACCAGCAGCTCGTCCGTCCTCTTCGACGTCGCCTACGAGCCCTGGCCGACGCGCCTGGCGTCTCGCTGGTCGGCCGACGGCGGCATCGTCTTCAACGGTCTCGACATGCTCGTCGAGCAGGCGCTCGGTCAGGTGCGGCTCTTCTCCGGGCGGGCACAGGACGAGCCGGTGCCCGACGAGGACGTCCTGCGCGACGCGATGCGCGCCTCCGTGGGCTCGCCGATCCGCGGCCGGTCGACGACCGACAGCGTGGCGGGCTGACGATGGCGACCCCTCTGCCGGTCTCGATCGGCCGGATCGCGCTCGGCACCGGGCGTCCCGCGGTCTGCGTCCCGCTCGTGGCCCGGACCGTCGACGCACAGGTCGACGCCGCCTCGGCGCTCGACACGGACACGGCCGACCTGGTCGAGTTGCGCATCGACTTCGTCGACGCCGCCTTCGCCGTGGCGCCCGATCCCGACGGACCCGTCGGCGCCGGCACCCCGGCGACGGGCGCCGCCGACCTCGACCTGGTGGCCGACGTCGTCCGTCGGGTGCGTGACGCCCTCGACGCCGAGCTCCCCCTGCTCTTCACCCTGCGCACCGAGCCCGAGGGAGGCGAACGGGACGTCGCCCCCGCGACCTACGACGCCGTGCTGCGCTCGGCGATGGCCACCGGGCTGCTCGACGCCGTCGACGTCGAGATGTACACCGACCCCGACCTGCTCGGCGGACTCGTCGACGCCGCGCACGACGCCGGTCTCGTCGTCGTGATGTCGTCGCACGACTTCAGCGGCACCCCCACGCAGGGCGAGATCGTGTCGCGCCTGCTCGAACAACAGGAGAACGGCGCCGACGTGGCCAAGTTCGCCGCCATGCCGTCGGGCACGGACGACGTGCTGACGCTGATGCAGGCCACCGCCGAGTTCCGGGCGGGGGCCGGCATCGTGCCCGCGATCACCATGTCGATGGGGCCGCTCGGCGTCGTGTCCCGGCTCGCGGGCGAGACGTTCGGCTCGTGCGTCACGTTCGGGTCGGCGGGGGCGTCCAGCGCACAGGGCCAGCTGCCGGCGGCCGGGCTGCGGGCGGCGCTCGAGCTGGTGCACGAGGCGCAGCAGGCTGACGGCGTCTGACCGGAGTCGGGCCGGCATCGTACGGGGCCTCGAGCGTCAGGGCTCCGGAGGCCCGACGCACGCAGAGTCCACCACCGGGAAACGAGCGACGGACGTCGCTCAACGGGACCACCACGGCGGTCGGGCCCACCGGAGTGCGAACAGGTTAGCGGTCGGTGGCCCGACCCCGTAACCCCCTTGCGGACAGGCAACGGCCGTACCCTCAGGCATGGACGAAGCAGAGATCGACGACCACGCCCGCCAGCTCGTGACGGCTTTCGCCTTGCCCAGCAAGGTCGGCCGCCTGAACAGCCTGCGCTCGACCGACGAGAAGCGGGCGAAGTTCCGGACCGGGCTCGGCCTGATGCCGTTCCGATCGGACCGCACCACCCGGCTCAGCCACGCCGACTCGTCGCCGTCCGCCGTGCTGACCCGACTGCGCGACCTCGGAGCCGGCGAGCGCTGCGTCGTGTTCGAGGAGGGCAGGGAGTGGGCCGGCACCCTCGACGACGCGGTCGCCGCAGTGGTCGGGCAGGGCTACGGCGCCGTCATCTCGTGCCTGCCCGGCCGTCTCGGTTACGCCGAGTCCGAGTCGGGCGAGCGGCTCGTCCTGTCCCTCGACGAGTGATGCGGAGGCCCGCGCGAGCGGTCAGGCGGGCCCCGGGTACTGTCGCTCGCCGCCCGTGTCGAACCGCTCCCCCGAGGCGCGTGAGGGCAGCAGCGACATGACCAGCAAGGTCAGCCACCCGAAGACCGGCAGCAGGTAGAAGAGCGCGTACCAGGCGGTGAAGCCCCCGTCGTGCAGGCGCCGCGACTGCAGCGCGAGGGTCGGCAGGAAGCTCACGACCGACCACAGCACGACGACGACGCCCTGGGGATCGATGTAGGTCCAATCGCCGTTGTCGCCCCCGGCCCAGGTCGACGTCCCGCCGCTGCCCGTGGCCCAGGCCTGCAACGCCCCCTGGAACACGAGCGCGATGACGAACCACCACCAGTACTCGCTGCGGCTCGCGCGCCCGTGGAACGTGGCGTACTTCCGCCAGAACCGGACGACCGCGACCTTCGGCGAGGCACGGTGGTACGGCTGGTCGAGGGGCACGGGGCCGGCGGCTCCGGTCATGGGATCTCCTGCGGTGTCGGGTGACGGGCTGCCCCATCCTCTCAGCGCCGTCGCCGCGTCGTGGCCCGTCGACGCGGCCCGTCGGTACTGTGGGGCCCGCCGACCCTCGCGTCGGCGCCGTCGCCCATCCGGGGCGGCGCCAGACGAAGGAGACCCCATGAGCATCGGCGGCGGAATCGCCTTGATCGTGATCGGCGCGGTCCTCGCGTTCGCTCTCGACTTCCAGGTCGCGGGCATCGACATCAAGCTGATCGGCTACATCCTCATCGCGGCCGGCGTGGTCGTGACCATCATCGGCATCGCCTTCGCGTCGCGTCGGCGCTCGACGGTCTCCACGACCCGCAGCGCGGTCGACCCGGCCACGGGCGAGCGCGTCGAGCGTCGTTCGACCGACAGCGACCCGCTGGTCTGACCCGAGGGTCCGACGCGACCCGAGAACGCAGGAGGCGCGGTGCCGGCTGGCACCGCGCCTCCCGTGTGTCGGGGCGGGGAACGCCTAGAGCTGCACGCCGTCCTGCACGGACGCCGCACGGTGGCGGCGACGCAGCACGAGGGCCGCACCGGTGCCTGCCAGCATCAGCGCGAGCAGCAGGGCGGGCAGCGCGTCGGAGCCGGTGAACGCGAGGGGGCCACGTCCGTTGCCGGCCGTCCCCGCGCCTCCTGCGCTCGAGCCGTCACCGGGGACCGCCGCGGGCGGGGTCGTCGGCGCCGGGGTGACGGCGCCCTCGACGACCACGACCGTCGTGACCAGGGTCGTGCCGCTCTGCGTGCCGGTCAGCGTGATCGTGTAGCTGCCGGGCTCGGTGGGGGCCGTGACCGTGTAGGTCGCGACTCCGTCGACGACGTCGGCGATGCCGAGGTCGGTCACCGTGCCGTCGACCTCGAGCGTGCCCGTGACCTGGCGGTCACCGGCGAGGCCGGCGGTGCTGACCGGGAACTCGGCGCCGGGGGCGACCTCGGTCGGAGCGGTGATCGTCGCGTCGGCACTGAGGCCGTCGAGGTCACGGTCGAGCTGCAGGGCGTTCACGATGGTGAAGAAGTTGTCGGTCTGGTCGATCAGGCCGACGACGTTCGCGGCGCCGGGGCCGTAACCCGCGACGCGCAACTGCGTGCCGGTGTGCTGCTGCGAGCCACCGGCCGCGGCCGTGCCGTAGGCGATCTTCATCGTGGTGCCGTCGACCGTCGTCAGCGCGGTGCTGAGCGTGGCGGGCGGCGTCGAGTCGACGATCTGGCTGGTGTGGGCGTGGTCCGCCGTGACGATGACCATCGTGTTGCCGTCGGCCTTCGCGAACGCGAGGGCGGACTGGACGGCCTCGTCGAGGTCGAGCACCTCGCCGATCTGGCCGCAGGCGTCGGCGCTGTGGTCGCGCTTGTCGATCGAGGCACCCTCGACCTGCAGGAAGAACCCCTGGTCGCCCGTGTCGAGCAGGTCGATGGACTTCTCGGTCAGCGACTGCAACGAGAGGCCGGTCGACAGGCGAGCCGGGTTCGGCTGGCAGGTCTGCGGGGCCAGGTCGGCTCCTCCGACGGTGGCCGTCGTGGCGGCGTACCGGGTCGGGAAGTTGCCGTCGGTGAAGGTGCCGAGCACGGGCTGCGTCTGGTCGGCGGTCGACAGCGCGTCGAGGCCGGCCGCGTCACGCACGACCTGGTAGCCGCGATCCTGTGCCTGGGCGAACAGGGTGTCGCCCTGCCACTGACCGGCGCGGGCCGACTGACCGAACGAGGTCGCGCCTCCGCCGAGGGTCAGGTCGGCGCGGGTGCCGATGATCTGCTCGCTGATCGAGCCGAGGCCACCCTGGTCGAGGGCGTCGGCACCGCACTGGGTGACGCTGTCGGGGCCGTAGCAGCTGCGGGCGGCGACGTGCGCGGCCTGGACGGCCGGGGTGGCGTCCTGCAGCTCGGCGGTCGAGACGTTGCCGGTCTTCTTGCCGTTGGCCTTGGCGATCTCGATCAGGGTGTCCTGCGGGACGCCGTCGACGTCGACCGAGATGGCGTTGTCGTAGGTCTTCGTGCCGGTGGCCCAGGCGGAACCGGTCGCGGCGGAGTCGGGCACGTAGTCGGGCTTGCCCTTGTTCGCGCCGTCCCGGTAGACCGAGTACGTCGTGTACTGGCCGGTCAGGGGCAGGGCGTCGATGCCCGGCAGCGTTCCGCCGGCGCCGTAGGCGTAGTTGCGTGCCGAGGTGATCTCGCTGTCACCCATGCCGTCACCGATCAGCAGGATGACGTTCTTGGCGGGCCCGGCCTCCACCGAGTCGAGCAGCAGCTGCGTGCTGTCGTCGATGCTGCGGGCGGCACCACCGTTCTGGGTGACGTTCGCGGGGGTGGCCGCGAAGGCGGCGACGGGGGTGAGGGCGAGGGCGGCGACGGCGGCCGTCGCGACGACCCCCGTCGTCAGGGCCGCACGCCGGCGGTTCGGGGTGTTCTTCGACACGGTTCTGCTCCTGTGATCGTGATCGTGATCCGGTCGCCACGCGACGGAGTCGTCGCGGGACGGAGATCAGCAGACTCCTGCCGGGTGGCCGTCGCGTGAACGAGGGCGTGCGCGCGGGTGAACACCCTCGGACGGGGGTCGCGGCACGACGCGGGACGCCGCAGGACGCGGACCGCGGTGTGGTGCGGTGCGGACCGCCGACGGCCTCAGCCGACCGTCGAGCGGAGCACCGACGACCCGTCGGGGCGGCGTCGCACCTCGACCCGATCGGCGATGCGCTGCTTGAGCTCGTCGACGTGGCTGACGATGCCGATCACCCGCCCCGAGGCGCTCAGGCGACCGAGCTCGCTCATGACGGCGTCGAGGGTGTCGGGGTCGAGCGAACCGAATCCCTCGTCGACGAACAGGGTGCCGAGCTCGAGTCCGCCGGCCTCGGCCTGCACGACGTCGGCGAGACCGAGGGCGAGGCTGAGCGAGGCGTAGAAGGTCTCGCCGCCCGAGAAGCTGCCGGGGTCGCGGGTGGTGTCGGTGGTCGCGTCGCGGATGACGAGAGAGAGCCCGGTCTTGCGCGACCGCGACCCGACCTCGCGCTCGTCGGACGACGCGAGCTCGTACCGCCCGCTCGACATGACCGACAACCGCACGTTCGCCGCCGCCACGACCTCGTCGAACCGACGCAGCAGCACGTAGGTGCCGAGCGTCACGCCCTTGACGTTCTCGCCGGTCGAGGCGCTGGCGAGGTTCGCCATGCGCACCACCGCCCGGGCGTGCTCGACGGCGGCGTCGGCCGCGGCCGTCACGGCCTCGAGGGCGGCCAGGGCCTGGCGCGACCGTCCGGCCCGGTCGCCGGCTCGCGTCGCCCGGTCGGTGGCCTCGTCGAGCTCGGTCTCGACCCGGTCGAGGGCCTCGACGGCCGACTCGACGTCGGCCGCCTCGTCGCCGGTCAGCACGGCGACCTCGGGCTCGGCCAGGCCGGCCGAGACGACGGCCCGTTCGCGCTCGTGCCCGGACACCCGCGTCTCGAGGGCGGCCCGGTCGCCTGCCTCGAGGGCGGCGTCGGCGACCTGGTCGACGTCGTCGAACCCGCTGCGCTCGAGGGCGGCGGCGAGCTCGGCACGTCGGACGGCCGCCGCCTCGGACGCCACCTCGGCGGCGTCTATGAGGGTCAGGAGGCGCGTGTCGCGTTCGACGCCGTCACCGACCGCTGCGGCGAGCTCGGCGATCGTCGGGGCCCGACCGTCGAGCAGTCGCGCGATCTCGGCCTCGTCGTCGAACAGGGCGCGTCGGTCGGCGGCGACGCGCTCCCGGCCGGTGGCGGCTCGTTCGCGGAGGTCGTCGAGCTCGGCCCGCAGCCGGTCGACCTCGCGGTCGTGGGCCACCAGGGCCGCGTCGGCCGCCACGAGGGCGGTCCGGGCCCGGATGGCCTCGGACACGCGCAGGGCCAGCCCGGCCAGCTCGGACTCGACGTCGTCACGGGTCAGGTCGCCCAGGGCGCGGCGGGCCTCGGCGGCCCGCCCCTCGGCGGTCGCGTGCCGTGCGGCGGACTCGCGCTGACGGGCCTCGGCCGCGCGTGCCGTCAGCGACGCGGCCTCGACCTGGTCGTCGGTGGGGTGCTCGGCGCCGGGAGCCGCCGGGGCCGGATGCTCTCGCGAGCCGCACACGGGGCACGGGTCGCCGACGACCAGACCCGCGGCCAGGTGACCCGCCATGCCCTCGATCTGCCGCCGGCGGAGGCCGGCCTCGTCGTCCAGGGCCTGCAGGGCCGCCGCCGAGTCGTCGACCAGTCGTTCGGACGCCGCGTCGACGGCCCGGCCGAGGGCGTCGAGGTCGTCGAGGTCGCGCAGACGGACGCGCGCCTCGGCCGTCGCCTGCTCGGCGGTGCCGAGGTCGGACGAGGTGTCGGCCAGGTCGTCGCGCTCGACGACGAGAGACGCCCGGACGGCGGGGGCCGCGACGAGGCGGTCGTCCAGCTCTCGGCGCCGCTCGTCGGCGTCGAGCAGGGACCGCTCGATCGCGTCGAGGGCCGTCCGGCGACCGGGCAGGGCCTTCTCGGTCCGGGCCGCCTCGGTCAGGAGGGCGAGTTCTGAGAGCCGGGCGTCGCGACGCGCTGCGACGTCGGCTCGGACCGGGGGCGGGGCCCCATCGGCTGCAGCGGACCCGGAGCCCTCGCCGTCCGCAGCCACCTCGACGGCCTCGGCCAGGCGGGAGGCCGTGTCACGCTCGGCCTCGTCCGCCCGCGTGACCGGGGCGAGGGCGTCGGTCACGGTGGCGGCTCGGGCCGCCGCGGCCACGCGCGATCGCACCGTGGCGATCTCGGCGTCGCCCTCGTCGAGACGCGTCCGTCGGACGATCAGGTCGGCCCGGCGGTCGAGTGCCGCCCCCAGCGCTCGCACGCGATCGAGCGACCGTCGCGCCGCGTCTCGGGCCTCGACCGCTCGGGACCGCCGTGCCGCCGTGTCGGAGGCCTCGGTCTCGAGGGCCCCGAGCACGGCAGCCGCGCCGTCGGCGACCAGGGCCTCGTCGAGGACGTCGGCCTCGAGTCCGCTCGCCTCGAGCAGTCTCGCGCGGGCCAGCTCGATGTCTCGGTCGGCGGCGGCCACGGCGGCGTTCGCGACCTTGCGTCGTTCGACGAGCTCGGCCGTGGTCCGCTCGTAGATCTCGGTGCCGAAGAGCGACTGCAGGACCTCTTTGCGCTTCTCGCCGGTCGAGCGGAGGAAGGCGGCGAACTCACCCTGGGGCAGGACGACGGTCTGCACGAACTGCTGGCGCGTGAGCCCGAGGATGCGCGAGACCTCGGCGCCGGCCTCTTGGGTGCTGATCGAGACGATCTCGCCGTCGACGGCGTCGGGCGACGAGAGGCGCCACAGTTTCGCGGTCGCGTTCGCCGGCGTCGTGCCCGTGCCCCGCGCCTTCGGGCGGCGGTACGCGGGCGTCCGGCGGATGCGGTGGACGCCCGCGCCGTTCTCGAAGACGAGCTCGACGAAGGGCTCGACGTCGGGGGCCGCGTGGTGGCTGCGCAGGCGGTCGGGCGTCGACGCCGAACCGGCGAGCCCGCCGTAGAGGGCGAAGACGATCGCGTCGATGATGGTCGACTTGCCGGAGCCCGTGGGGCCCTCGAGCAGGAAGGTGCCCGAGGCGCCGAGCGCGGCGAAGTCGATGCTGTGCTCGCCCGCGTAGGGCCCGATGGCCCGCAGCGTCAGCCGGTGGAGGTTCATTCGCTCGCCTCGCTCGCGAGCGCGGCCTCGTAGGCGCCGCGCACCACGGCCAACTCGGTCTCGCTCGCCGCACCACCCGAGGCGAAGGCGACGAAGGCGGCCGCGACCTCGATCGGGTCGGACTCGGCCGTGACGGCGGCGAGCGCCGGGGCCTCGACCGCCCCGACGGGGGTGTGGTGGATCGCGAGGGCGTGCGGGAAGTGCTCGGCCACGCGTGTGTAGAGCCGCTCGGGGTGCACGGGATCGGTGACGAAGACCCGCAGCCAGGCGTCGCGCAGGTCGTCGTGCCGGCCGTCGAGCAGGGCGTCGAGGGTGTCGGTCACCTCGGCGAGCCGACGCGGCACGGGGGTCGGGACGAGGTCGACCGAGACCGAGCCGTCGGCGGCCAGCTCGACGATCGAGGACGACTTGACCTGGTTCCGCTCGCCGAACGAGAAGGCCAGGGGCGACCCCGAGTAGCGCAGGCGACCGGACGGGCCGACCCGTTGGGCACCGTGCAGGTGACCGAGGGCGACGTAGTCGACGCCGTCGAACACGGCCGAGGGGACCGAGTCGACGCCGCCCACCCGGATGTCGCGCTCGCTCTCGCTGCGCTCGGGAGCAGTCCCGTCTTCGAGGTCGACACCCCCGACGGCGGCCTCGGGGTCGGCGGCGGGCCCGGACACGACGAACGCGTGCGCCACCACGACGGACCGGGTGGCGGGTCGCCCGGCGAGGTCGTCGCGCACCCGCTGCATCGCGGCACCCACGACGGCCGAGTGCGACCGGGCGAGCGGCTCGTCCGCGCCCGCCGGTGCCAGCGATCGCCGGACGCTGTCGGGGTCGAGGTAGGGCAGCCCGTAGAAGGCGACCGGCCCGTCGGGGTCGTCGACCACCACGGGCTCGTCGAGCAGGTCGACCGACGCTCGCAGGTGCAGGCCTGGCCGCATCAGCTCGGCCGCGAACCCCAGTCGCACCGCCGAGTCGTGGTTGCCGGGCGTGACGATCACGGTGGCGTGCTCGGTCAGCCCGGCGAGGGCCCGGCCGAGGAGGCGCACGCTGGGCACCGCGGGGACGGCCCGGTCGTACACGTCGCCCGCGACCACGACGACGTCGATCGAGCGTTCGGCCACGAGACCCACCAGATGGTCGACGAAGGCTTGCTGGTGCTCGTGCAGGTCGACCCCGTGCAGCGTGCGCCCCAGGTGCCAGTCGCTGGTGTGCAGGATGCGCACGGCGCCCCTCTCGTGGATGTCGCGGTCGGTGCGGCAACGGGTGCCGGAGTCGGTGCCCCCGACTGTATCGGGGGCCTCCGACAGAGCCGACCGCGCCTCCCCGGGTCCGGCGACGCGCCTCCTCGGGACCCGCACCGCGCCTCCTCGTGTCCGGCACCGCGCCTCCCGGCCGGTCGCCGCCCCGCCCACGGGAGTGAGATGGTCAGATGCCCGCACACCGTGGCGGGCCCGACGAGAGCGAGACCGTGAGCCACGACGCCCTGCAGCCCGACCAGGTCACCGCCCTCCGCCGCGAGGTCGAGGCCCGCCTCGACGCGATGGTGGCCGACCTGACGACCTACGCGAGCCTCGAGACGCCGTCCGACGACGTCGACCTGCTCGAGGCGGGGCTGCGATGGATCGAGACCTGGCTCGGCGAGACCGTCGGTCCCCCGGCCGACCGCCGGGTGCACGTCGTCGAGGGCTACGGCGACACGGTGACGCTCGACTACCCGTCGCCGTCCGGGTCGACCGAGTGGGTGTCGGCCCTGTGCCACTACGACACGGTGTGGTCCGAGGGGACGCTGGCCGGGTGGCCCGTCACGGTCGAGGGCGACCGCATGACCGGCCCCGGCGTCTTCGACATGAAGTCCGGGCTGATCCAGCTCGGCAACGCGCTCGCGATCGGCGACCGCCTGGGGCTGCCGCGTCCGAACGTGCGCCTGCTGCTGAACGGGGACGAGGAGGTGGGCAGCATCGCCTCGCGCGAGGCGATCGAGCGCGAGGTCGGACGAGGAGGCGCGGTGTTCGTCTTCGAGTCGGCCGCCGACGGTGCCGTCAAGACCGCCCGCAAAGGCGTCGGCATCTTCGAGGTCGAGGCCTTCGGGGTCGAGGTGCACGCCGGCCTGCACCCGCGCTCGGGTGCGAGCGCCGTCGACGAGATCGCCCGCGTCGTCCTGACGTTGCACGCGGCCGCCGACGTCGAGGCGGGCACCTCGCTCAACGTGGGAGTGCTGCAGGGCGGCACCCGCACCAACGTCAAGGCCGGCTACGCCCGGGCGATGGTCGACGTCCGCGTCACCTCGTCGACCGAGGCCGAGCGCATCGAGCGGGTCTTCGCCGGGCTCGCGGCGCACGATCCGGCCGCGACGCTGAAGGTCACCGGCGGCTGGAACCGCCCGCCGATGGAGCGCTCGGTCGCGACCGGCGCGTTGTACGAACGCGCCGCCCGGGTCGCCGCCTCGCTCGGCTTCGAGTTGCGCGAGGTGTCGGTCGGCGGCGCCAGCGACGGCAACTTCGCCGCCGCGCTCGGCCTGGCCGTGCTCGACGGCGTCGGCGGCGTCGGCGGCGGGGCCCACGCCCGGCACGAGTGGATCAGCGTGCACGGCATGGTCGAGCGCACCGAGTTCGTCGCCGCCCTGCTCGCCGACCTCGCCTGACCGCCGCCCTCCCCGGCGACCGACGCCGCGCCTCCGCCCGGACCCCAGGAAGTCGCCGGGACCCCGGTGCGCGCGCTGGGGTCTCGGCGACTTCCTGGGGTCTCGAGTCTCAGGCGTCGAGCGTGAAGTCGTAGACGCCGGCGTCGAAGCGGGCGTAGCCGGGGTAGTCGATCAGCTCGTAGAGCTCGGCACGGGTCTGCATCGACGGCACCTGCGACTCGAGCGTCCCGTCGGCCGCGAGCGCGTCGAGCGCCCGGGACGCCGCACCCATCGCGGCGCGCATCAGCGACACCGGGTGGATCACCATGCTCACGCCCACGTCGTGCAGCTGTTGGTGCGTGAACAGCTCGCTCTTGCCGAACTCGGTCATGTTGGCGAGCACCGGCACGTCGAGCGCCGAGCAGATCGCCTCGAACTCGCCGAGGTCGGCCATCGCCTCGGCGAAGATCGCGTCGGCGCCGGCGTCCACGAGCGCGCGGGCCCGGTCGACCGCCGCCTCGAGCCCGTCGAGCGCCCGGACGTCCGTGCGCGCCATGATCACGAGCGACGGGTCGCGGCGGGCGTCGACCGCGGCCCGGATGCGCCCGGTCGCCGTCGCCGCGTCGACGACCTGCTTGCCGTCGAGGTGGCCGCAGCGCTTGGGGTTGACCTGGTCCTCGATGTGCAGTCCGGCCACGCCGGCGGCCTCGAGCGCCTGGACGGTGCGGGCGACGTTCATCGGCTCGCCGAACCCGGTGTCGGCGTCGACGAGCACGGGCAGGTCGGTCATCGACGCGATCTGCCCGGCCCGCGTGGCGACCTCGGTGAGCGTGGTGAGGCCGATGTCGGGCAGCCCGAGTTCGTTGGCCATCACGGCACCCGACACGTAGACGCCGTCGAAGCCCTTCTGCTCGACCAGGCGCGCGGTGAGCGGCGTGAACGCGCCGGGGAAGACCAGGGTGCGCTCGTCGGCCAGCCCGGCCCGGAACGTCGCACGCTTGTCGGCCGGCGACACCGTCGAGTACAGCATCAGAACAGCCCGCCCGGCTGGGCGGCGGCACCCGCGAGCGCGTCGGGGGCGACGATGCCCAACTGCCGCACCTCGGCCGCCGTCAACGAGGGGAGGCGCGTGGCCAGGTCGACGAACCGCTGGACCTCGGCGTCGGGCAGCACGCCCTCGGCCAGCGTGCGGAACTTGCGCACGTAGTCCTCGCGTCCGAAGGGTCGCGCCCCCAGAGGGTGGGCGTCGGCGACGGCGATCTCGTCGACGAGGGTCGTGCCGTCGACGAACTCGACCTCGATGCGGCCGCCGAACGCCTTCTCGGCGGGGTCGGTCGAGTGGTAGCGGGCGGTCCAGGCGGGGTCCTCGGCCGTGGTGATGCGCTGCCACAGCTCGACGGTGTCGGGACGCTGCGCCCTGGCTGGGGCGTAGCTGCGCTCGTGGTGCCATTCGCCGTCCTGCAGGGCGACGGCCACGATGTAGGGGATGGAGTGGTCGAGCGTCTCTCGGCTGGCGGTCGGGTCGTACTTCTGCGGGTCGCCCGCCCCCGAGCCGATGACGACGTGCGTGTGGTGGCTGGTGTGCAGCACGATGCGGCGCACCTGCGCGGGGTCCCGCAGGGCGGGGAGCGAGCGGCCGAGCCGTCGCGCGAGGTCGATCCAGGCCTGGGCCTGGTACTCGGCCGAGTGCTCCTTCGTGTAGGTGTCGAGGATGCCCCGTTTCGACGCCCCCGGCGCCGGCAGGGGCACGTCGTACGACGCCCCGGGCCCGTCGAGCAGCCAGGCGATCACGCCGTCCTCGCCCTCGTAGATCGGGGCGGGGCTGCCCTGGCCCCGCATCGCGCGGTCGACGGCCTCGACCGCGGCCTTGCCCGCGTACGCCGGTGCGTAGGCCTTCCACGACGAGATCTCACCCTTGCGGGACTGCCGCGTGGCCGTCGTCGTGTGCAGCGCCTGCCCGATCGCCTGGTGCACCACCTCGGTCGACAGCCCGAGCATCGTGCCGAGACCGGCCGCGACCGACGGGCCGAGGTGGGCGACGTGGTCGATCTTGTGGGCGTGGAGGCTGATGGCCCGGACGAGGTCGACCTGCACCTCGTAGCCGGTCACGATCCCGCGCAGCAGGGCCGCGCCGTCGAGTCCGCGGTGCTGTGCCACGGCGACCAGCGCCGGGACGTTGTCGCCGGGGTGCGAGTACTCCGCCGCGAGGAACGTGTCGTGGAAGTCGAGCTCGCGCACGGCGACCCCGTTCGCCCAGGCGGCCCACTCGGGCGACACGGGGTGCTCGGGCGCGACGCCCGTCACCTGCGAGCCCGTGCCTCCGGTGGTCGGCGGGTGCGCGAGCGCCTGGTCGCGCGCGACGGCGACCGGCGCGCGCAGCAGCGACGCGGCCGAGACGGCGGCGTTGTCGATCAGGCGGTTGATCACCATCTCTGTGACGTCGTCGCCGATCGGGGCATCGTCGGTGGCGAGCGCGGCGAGGCGCCAGGCGAGTTCGTCCTCGCGCGCCAGCGGCTCGTCGCTGCGGTGCACCCGCACCGTGTGCACGACGAGGTCGGCGGTCGGGGCGGCCGGCCCGTCCGTGACCCCGGACGAGGAGGCGCGGGTCGCGTCTCCCCCGCCGCTCGCGTCGGTCGTCGCCCCGGCGTCGTGTGCGTGCTCGGACGCCTGCTCGTGCTGCGTGCCCATCGGCCACCCTCTCTGGTGGGGCGGGCGTCGTGCGGCCCGCCGTGCGCCGTCGTCGGTGACGGCCGTGTCGTTGCCGACCAGTCTCGCACCCGGGCCGGGCGACGCGCCTGGCATCCCCCGGCCCGCCGACGCGCCCCGTTCGGGGGTGAACCCGTCTGTCCGCCACCTGGCAGGCTCGGAGCATGACCACCGAGAGCCCGCTGGGGGGCGGCTCCGACGAGCGACGCCCCTCCGCCGACCAGCCGACCACCTCCTACCCCGCGACGGGGACGTCCACTCCGCCGCCGCGACCGGGCCGCCCGATCGGGCTCGCGATCGCCGCCCTCGTCGTGGGCATCGTCGCGTTCCTGCTCGGCCTCGTCCCCGTGGTGGGCACGATCGTCGGCGTCGCCGCCGTGGTGCTCGGCATCATCGCGCTGCTCCGGCACCAGTCGAAGGTCATGGCGTGGATCGGCCTCGGCCTGGGAGCCGTCGCCACCGTCGTGTCCATCGTCGTCGCGGTCGGCCTCGGCGCGGCGATCGACAGCGTGCAGCAGGACGACCCGGCCGTGACCGCCACCTCCGAGCCCGCCCCCGTCCGCACCTCGTCGACGCCCGCGCCCACCGCGTCGGCCACGCCGACGTCGGCGGCCGCCGACGTGCCGGCCGACTACTCGGATGCCCTGGCGGACGCCGAGACCATCGCGAACGGCCTCGGCAGCAGCAAGCTCGAGACCTACACGAAGCTCGTGGCCGGCGGAGCCTCCGAGGCCGCGGCGCAGTACGCCGTCGACACGGTCGACGCCGACTGGCAGGCCAACGCCGTCCGCAAGGCCAAGGCCTACGCGGCGGACGGCATGACCGGCGACGTGCTGCGCAACCAGCTCGTCAGCGAGTACGGCGAACAGTTCACCGCCGAGGAGGCCGACTACGCCCTGGCGCACCTCGACGACTGACGCGTCGTGACGCGATCGTGACCCTGGCCGGCCCGACCTCATCCTCCGGGACGAGTGCTCGGGCCGGACCGGTCTGTAGCGTCGAGATCGGCGAACGGTCGGGACGGCACGACGACCAGGAAGGCACGACCATGAGGGGCACGACCATGAGGGGCACGACCGCGAAGCGGACGGCGACGATCACGGGGGCGACGGCCTGCCTGGTGCTGGCCCTCACGGCGGGCTGTTCGAGCGGTCCCGGCGAGGCGACACCCGATCCCTCGAGCCCCGGCTCGTCGGCACCGTCCTCGCCCACGCCGTCGGGAACCGCGACACCCACCCCGACCGAGACCCCCGGGCCGATCGCCCTGCCCACCGACTGCACCGACGTCGTCGACCAGGCGACCTACGCCGCGACCTTCGGCGACAGCCCGCTCAACCCCGTCGAGTTCGGCGGCTCGGGCACCACGTCGGGCGTGGTCACGCCGACCGAACCGCCCGCGGGGGCCAGCGCGGTCCAGATCGTCCGAGCGGCGAACGAACTGAGCTGCCTGTGGCGTGACCCGCGCGCCGACATCTCGGGCATCGGGGTGGACATGGGGCACCTCGACCCCGCGGTCTCGGGCCCGGCCTTCGACTCTCTCGCCTCCGCCGGCTTCACGTGCACGACCGTCCACGAGGGCCGCAGCTGCCAGCTCGTCACGCCCGAGCAGCAGTACCCGGTCGACCGCACGCAGACCTTCTGGGTGCGGGACGACGTGGTCGTCACGGTCGACCAGACGAACGTGCCGACGGACGACCTGATCGGCTCGATCGCGACGCGCCTCTGGGGCTGAG
>NZ_LMLG01000005.1:57518-60039 GCF_001421865.1 Frigoribacterium sp. Leaf44 | reverse complement strand
CTCGGTGACTTCCTGGGGTCTCGCGCTCAGAGCACGCTCTTCGGCACGCGGTGCAGCGTGACCGCGCCGACGGCGTCGAACGGGTGCAGCGGGTCGGGGGCGACCGAGCCGGTCGGGCCCCCGAGGCGCGAGTGACCCACGGCGCTGAGCACGGCGTACGCGTCGCCACGCGACCAGCCGTGGTCGTCCACGAGGAACGAGAAGGCGTCCTCGTAGCCGCGACGGATGCTCTCCTGCACCGGGTCGCCGAGACCGACGAAGATCCAGTCGTCCGCGGTCTCGATGCGGGGCGCCCGCAGGCCGAGGCCCGGCACCAGGTCGATCGAGACGACCGCCGTGCCCTCGGCCTCGATGGCCACGAACGACGACTCGCCCTCGGCCATGATCGCGTGCACGTCGCCGATCGACAGGTACGCCCCCTCGACCATGACCGGCAGGTAGACCGTCGACCCGACCGTGTTCTCGGTGACGTCCATGTTGCCGCCCTGGGCGTACGCGGGCATGATCGTCGAGTTCTCGCCCTCGGCGGGCGCCGTGCCCATGCAGCCGATCATCGGCCGGGCCTCGAACACGTGCCGGTCGGTGACGTGCACCCCGTCGGAGTCGATCGGCACGCGACGGGTGAACATCTCGTCACCCATCGCGTGCTGCAGGGCCCCGGACCCGGGCAGGCTGACCGACCAGCCGTGCTCGATCAGTCGGATCTCGTGCACCGTCACGGCGAGCGCGTCGCCCGGCTTCGCGCCCTCGACGTACACCGGCCCGGTGACGGGGTTGATCGGCACGGACAGCTTCGCCAGGTCGTGGTGCCGGTGCAGCTCGGCGTAGACGGCGTCGCTCGTCTCGAACCCGATGCGTTCGCCCGTGCCCGGCTCGATGCGCAGGGCCGGCTCCACCGTGGCGGTGAAGCCGGGGCGGCCGTGCTCCTTGCCGAGGAAGTGGTCGATCCCGTCGTGCCGTGGCCCCGAGGAGGCGCGGGTCGGCTCCCCGACGGAGGCGCCGGCCCCGGGGCCGGTCCCGTCGCCGCTCATGCGTCGCGCCGTTCGGAGTCGGTGGCGGGGGTGGACGCGACCGCGGAGTCGTCCGCGGCCTGCCCGAGGGACGGCGCCGCGCCTCCTCGGCTGCGGTAGTAGAGGAACACGCCCGCGCCGAGCACCAGCCAGACCACGCCGCCGATCTTGGCCTCGGGTGCGGCGTTGACCAGCACGTAGCCGATGATCAGGAACCCGACCACGGGCACGACGAGGTGCAACGACCAGTTGCGCGACTTCTTCTTCACGACGTAGTGCACGACGACCGAGACGTGCAGCAGCATGAAGCCGAACAGGGCCCCGAAGTTGACCAGCGACGAGATGACGCCGATCTGGCCGACGAAGAACAACACGAGCACGGCCGAGAGCGCCGACACGACCAGGATCGCGGCCTGCGGCACCTGACGCGTGTTGATCTTCGACAGGAAGGCCGGCAGCTGCCCGTCGCGGCTCATCGAGAAGAGCAGACGGGAGGTCGCGGCCTGGGCGGCCATCGCGTTGGCGATGCCGACGGCGAGCACGTTGACGACGAAGAACGCCGTCGCCCACCCGCTGTTCGACGCCTCACGCACGAGGTCGAAGAAGGCGTTGCCGGCCTCGCCCTCGGGGAACGAGTCGCGGCCGCCGGCGAGCGCGCTGGCCAGCCAGGTCTGCAGGACGAAGCAGAACGCCACGATGAAGAGCGCGATGATCATGGCCTTGCCTGCTCCGCCGCGCTTGCCGGTGCTCTCCTCGGCGAGGGTCGAGATGCCGTCGAACCCGAGGAAGCTCAGCACCGCGATCGACAGCGCCGAGGCGATCAGCGGGGCCGTGACCTTGCTGGAGTCCCAGATGGGGTCGGTCGTGAACTCGGCACCGGGGATCGTGCCGCCGTTGAGCGCCGTCACGGCGATGATGACGAAGATCACGATGAAGACGACCTCGATGGCGAGGAAGACCCGGTTCATCAGCTTGATCGAGCTGATGCCGAGGAGGTTCACCGCGGTGTTGATCGCGACGAAGATCAGCGCCCACATCCAGCGCGCGGTGCCCGGGAAGATGCCGATCATCGATTCCGCGGCGAAGACGTAGAGCAGCGTCGGCACGAGCAGGTAGTCGAGCAGGATGGCCCAGCCGGCGAAGAACCCGGCCACGGGGTGGATGCCCCGCCCGACGTACGAGAAGACCGACCCGGCCAGCGGGATCGACTTCGCCATCTGCGCGTAGGCGAGGGCGGTGAAGATCATCGCGACGAGTCCGACCAGGTAGACCAGCGGCACCATGCCCGACGACGCGTTGTAGACGGTGCCGAAGATCGCCCAGGGCGCGATCGGCACCATGAAGATCAGGCCGTAGATCAACAGGTCGACGGTCGAGACCGACCGCTTGAGTTCTTGCTTGTAGCCGTACTGCTCGAGCTGCTGCTGGTTGCTCAGCTCACCGCCGGAGGCGGTCTTCGTGGGCAGGGACATGGTGTGCTCTCTCGCTCGGGTGGGGATCGGGTCGGTGCG
>NZ_LMLG01000005.1:55539-57465 GCF_001421865.1 Frigoribacterium sp. Leaf44 | reverse complement strand
GGGCCGCGTCGGTTCAGGTGGCGCGGCCCGCGCCGGTCAGGAGGCGCGCGCGGCGTCGCGCAGCCCGTCGTGCGCCGCCAGGAACGGTGCGACGACGGCCCGGAACTCCTCGGGCTGTTCGAGGTGCGAGCAGTGGCTGGCGCCCGCGAACACGTGCGAGCGGACGTCGGCGATGCCGTCGACGAACGGCTGCCAGGTGGCGGGCGTCGCCTCGTCGAACTCGCCCGCGACGACGAGGGTCGGCGCGGTGATCGACGGCAGCCGGTCGACGATCGTCCAGTCGCGCATCGTGCCGATGACGTGGAACTCGTTCGGCCCGTTCATCGTGTGGTATACGGTCGGCTCGGCCTCCATCTGCTCCTCGCTGTCGACGAAGTCCTGCGGCATGGGCACCACGCGGCAGACGTGACGCTCGTAGAACACCTGCGTGGCGGCGAGGTACTCGGGGTCGGTGGTCGTGCCGTCCGCCTCGTGGCGGGCCAGCGCCTCCCGGGTGCCGGTCGGCAGCTGGTCGCGCAGCTCGCCGGCGCCCTCGACCCAGAGCCGCATGGACGCGGGCGAGTTGCAGATGGCCAGGCTCGCCAGCCCGTCCGGTGCCGTCACGGCGATCTCGGCGCCGAGCATCCCGCCCCACGACTGGCCGAGCAGGTGGTACCGCTCGAGGCCGAGGTGCGCGACGAGGGCCTCGAACTCGGCGACGAACAGGCTCGGCTGCCAGAAGTCGACCGGGGCGTCGGGCAGGTGGGTGCTGCGACCGCAGCCGAGCTGGTCGTAGTGCACGACCGTGCGACCGGTCTCGTCGGCGAAGGCCTCGAGGTTGCGCAGGTAGTCGTGGGCCATCCCCGGGCCGCCGTGCACCACGACGAGGGGCAGTGCACCGTCGCGCGGCTCGTCGGGCGTGGTGACCCGGTACCAGGTCTCGGCGTCGTGGAATGGGGCGGTGCCGGTGGTGATCGTGGACATGCGGGTGAGCATGCACCCGGCTAAGGTCTCGCGACAAGACCTTTCGCGATGCCTTAATCTGCTCGTAACACGACGAGACCTCGAGTGCCCCGCGCACGACGGGTCGGCGAGCCGGGACGGGGACGCGATGGGCCAGGACGACAGCCGAGGAGGCGCGGGCGGCTCGCGCTCGGACGTCGCGGTCGACGGCGCCCTCGGTGGCGCCCTCGGGGCCCCTCTCGCACCCACGACCCGGGTCGACGACCTCACCGACCGCCTCGTCACGGCCATCACGATCGGCGAGTACCTGCCCGGCTCGCGCCTCCCCCCGGAGCGCGACCTCGCCGCCTCGCTGCGGGTCGGCCGCATGACCGTGCGGGCCGCCCTGGCCCGACTCGTCGAGCAGGGGCTGATCGTGACGCAACGCGGGCGCGGCGGCGGCTCGTTCGTCCAGGCGCCGGCCCCGGGGTCGGGCACCGACGTCGTGCGCCGCACGCTCGCCGCGCGGTGGTCCGACCTGCGCGACACGAGTGAGGCGATCAGCCGCCTGCACGGCGTCGTCGCCGAGGCCGCCGCCGAGAACCGCACCGCGACCGACGTCGACCGGCTGCACGACCGGCTCGAGGGCTACCGGGACGCGGCGTCGGGGCTCGCGTCGCAGAAGGCCGACGAGGCCCTGCACGTCGCGATCGCCGAGGCCGCCGGCAACGCGACGCTGCGCGGGGTGCTGTTCGACCTCGAGGCCCGGGTGAGCATCTCGGCGCCGGCGCACCTCTGGGGCGGGCCGGACGGCATGCGCGAGATGGAGCTGCGCGCCCTCGCCGACCACGAGGCGCTCGTCGCCGCGATCTGCGACGGACGCGCGGCGGACGCCGCGGCCATCGCCCGCGAGCACGTCAAGATCGACCTCGAGCTGCTCGAGCGCGAACTCGGCCGACCGGACGCGACCGGCTGAACCCTGCCCTGGTGGCCGACCCGCGCCTC
>NZ_LMLG01000005.1:42280-55517 GCF_001421865.1 Frigoribacterium sp. Leaf44 | reverse complement strand
GAACTCGCCGAGACCCCCACGCGCGCCCGGGGGTCTCGGCAAGTTCCTGGGGTCTCGGCGTCACGGCGCGGCCGTGGTCGGCCGTGACAGGCTGGACGGGTGAGCGACTCGACGACGAACGACACCGGCCCCACGACCACCGGAGGCGCGGTGCGCGACGCCACGCCCGTCACCACCCCGCCCGCCTGGTGGACGACCGCGACGGTCTACCAGATCTACCCGCGCAGCTTCGCCGACTCGAACGGCGACGGGGTCGGCGACCTCGGCGGCATCCGGCAGCGGCTCGGTCACCTGCACGACCTCGGGGTCGACGTGATCTGGCTGTCGCCGATCTACCGCTCGCCCCAGGCCGACAACGGGTACGACATCAGCGACTACGACGACGTCGACCCGCTCTTCGGCACGCTCGCCGAGTTCGACGCCCTGACGGACGAGGTGCACGCGCTCGGCATGAAGCTGGTCATGGACCTCGTCGTCAACCACACGAGCGACGAGCACCCGTGGTTCGTCGAGGCCCGGTCGTCGCGCGACGCCCCGAAGCGCGACTGGTACCTCTGGCGCGACCCGCTGCCGACGGTCGAGGGGGCGGACGCCGCGGGCACACCCGGCGCCGGCAGCCACCCGACCGCGTGGCGCAGCGCGTTCAGCGGCCCGGCCTGGACGCTCGACGAGGCCACCGGTCAGTACTACCTGCACATGTTCGCGTCGAAGCAGCCCGACCTCAACTGGGAGAACCCCGACCTGCGCCGCGCCGTCTTCGACATGATGAACCGCTGGCTCGACCGGGGCGTCGACGGGTTCCGCATGGACGTGATCAACCACATCGCGAAGGAGCCCTCGTCGCTGGCGCCCGGAGCCTCGCACTTCGTCATGGGCGGGCAGATCCACGACCACCTGCGCGAGATGCACCGCGAGGTCTTCGCGCACCGCACCGATCGCGAGCTGATCACGGTGGGCGAGATGCCGGGTGTGACGGTCGACGACGCGAAGCTGTTCACGGCCGCCGACCGGCACGAGCTCGACATGGTGTTCCAGTTCGAGCACGTCGGCCTCGACCACGGGCCGGCCTCGAAGTTCGACAACCTCCCGTTCGACCTCGTGGCGCTGAAGCGCTCGCTGTCACGCTGGCAGGAGGGTCTCGCCGACCAGGGCTGGAACAGCCTCTACCTCGGCAACCACGATCAGCCGCGGTCGGTGTCGCGCTTCGGCGACGACGGCCGGTACCGGTTCGAGTCGGCGACGTTGCTCGCCACGGTGCTGCACCTGCACCGGGGCACGCCGTACGTCTACCAGGGCGACGAGATCGGCATGACGAACGCCGGGTTCACCTCGATCGAGCAGTACCGCGACATCGAGTCGATCAACTGGTTCGACGAGTCGGTCGCGGCGGGGGCCGACCCCGAGCACCTGCTCGAGGCGTTGCACTTCCGCAGTCGCGACAACGCGCGCACCCCGGTGCCGTGGTCAGGAGGCGCGGCGGCGGGCTTCGGCACCGGCACCCCGTGGATCGAGCTGGTCGCGAACCACGACACCGTGAACGTCGAGGCCGACCGTGCGGCCGGGGAGCGCTCGGTGTTCGAGCACTACCGCCGTCTCATCGCGTTGCGGCACGAGTCGCCGGTCGTGGCGCTCGGGTCGTTCGAGCTGCTCGCCCCGGACGACGAGCGGCTGTACGCGTTCACCCGCACGCTCGGTGACGAGCAGCTGCTCGTCCTGGCGAACTGGTCGGGCGAGGCGTACGAGCTCGACCCCGCCCTGCACCCGGCGCTGCGGCGTCGCTCGGTGCCGCAGGTCGTGATCGGCAACGTGCCCGGCGGGGCCGGGCTGACGCTCGCCCCCTGGGAGGTGCGCGTCCTGCGGTCCTGACCCGCGCCTCCCCGCCCCCTCGCCCCGTCGCCCCCTCGCCCCCGCCCCTCACGTGTGCAAATCGCGACAGCGGAGGCGCGGCGCGCCGCTCAGGTCCGAAGATGAGCGGCGCGCCGCGCTCCCCTCGTCGGGTTCGGCACGCCGCACGGGGCGGGGACGGTCGGGTTCGGCACGCCGCACGGGGCACGGGCGGTCGGGTTCGGCACGCCGCACGGGGCCCGGGCCCCCGACGCGAGCACGCGTCGCACCGTCGGATGAACGTCGCGCCGCCCCTGTGCGCGGTGCGACGTCCATCCGACGGTGCGACTCGCGCCCCGGACCTCGCGCCGTGGACCCCGGTAGCGTCGGCGGGGTGAGCGATCCCGACGACGCGCCCGCGCCTCCTGAGGACCCGACCGAGCGCGACCCGACCGCCCTGGCCCGAGCGAGCGCCCCCGCACCGACCGACCCGAGCGACCCCGACCCCGACCCCGACGCGACCGACCCGGCACCCGCCGGGCTCCCGCACGGCTGGGTGCGCGTCGGCGAGCGCCGCTGGTGGTCGACGTGGGTCGGGGCGACGACCGCGTTCGCCTTCTTCGCGGCGATCCAGGCAGTCCAGTTCGTCTTCCGCATCGCCGAGATCAGCTTCCGGTGGGATCTCGCCCTGTTGGTGGCCGTCGGGGTGACGGTCGGGATCTTCGCGCTGATCACGGTGATCCGGAACGCCCGGGCCCCGCAGCCCTGGATCGACCTCGACTCCGGGCAGCTGCGCGCCGGCACCCGCCGCCCCGTCCCCCTGGCCCGGGTCGACCGTGCCGTCCTGACGACGGCCCCGGTCGGCAACGGCGGCCGCGTGCTCGTGCTCCGCCTGACCGCCAAGGAGGCGCGGGTCGACTTCATCCTGCGCGACCGGAAGGACGCGACCCTCGACCCGACCTCGACCGCCGTGTTGGCGGAGGCGCTGCGCCGCACCTCCGTCGCCATGCCGACCTCGATCCACGACCCGACCGGCCGGTTCGCGCGCTACAACTTCCCCGGCCACGTCGACCGCGACGACGCCGTCGCCCTCGTCGAGCACCCGCCCGCGGCCGGCGACCCGCTGCCCGCGGCCTGGTAGTAATTTAGCCGAATTGAATTATTCACTGTTACAGTGAAATTGTGCCCACGACTGAATTGCAAGCATTCGACGTCGTCGCACGGGTGACCCGAGGCAGTTCGCTCTCGGTGTCGTTCCGAGGTGGCGCCAGACCCCAGATCGTGGTTCCCACCTCTCCACGCCCCCGAGACCTGCGTCTTCTCTGGGCTGGCCAGGGTTACCCACGAGACGTTGCCCGGGCCCTCGCCTCCGACGCCGGAGACTCGACGGCCTTCCCGGTCGTGGTCGCTCGACGCTTCTCCCCGGGATCCATCTCGATGCTTGAAGAACGAGGACTCAGCTGGGTCAGCGAGGACGGCAACGCCCGCATCGACATCGACGGGAGCCACCTGAGCTTTGGACGCATGGACATCCGAGCCACGGGTGATCTTGCCCTGGAAACGAGCCGGGGCGCCAAGGTCACGAAGTGGAGTGACGGCAAGAGCTCGATCGCCGAGACGTTGCTGGCCGCTCATTCTCGAGATCACGTCGATCGAGACGAACACCTCGTCCCCCGAGGTTCGCAGCTGGCCGAGTCGACGGGCCTGTCAGCCGCGATGGTATCCAAGACCCTGAGCTGGTTCGACGAAGAAGGGTGGACCCGCCCAGACGGGCCTCGACGAGGCCGCACATCGACGAGATCGTGGACCAACCCTGGCGGACTCCTCAGTTCATGGGCGTCCTGGATAGCCGCATCTCCGGAGAACCCTCGACGTTTCCACGGCCTGGGCCGTGATGCTGCCCCTCTTGCGCATCCTCTGTCGTCCGCACTCGGAGATCGAGTCGCGATCTCCGGCCGCGTGGCGGCAGAGCTCGAGGCCGGCCGGTCTACATCGACTCCGCAGCTGCGTCTCTACGCCGATGCCCACCTGTCCACGAGCCGACTTGAGGACACCCTGCGGGGCCTGGGACTTGAGGAGGTCGACGAGGGCGGGCGGCTCGTCGTCCTCCGTGCTCCGTCAAGCACACTGAGAACGAGCCGAATGATCAGCGACATCCGAGTCGCATCACCGGCGCGCATTTATGCCGACACGCTACGCGAGGGGCTTCGAAGCGACGAGACCGCCCAGTTCTACCGCGACGCGCGAATCGGATTCTGATCATGGCATCGGACATGCAGCGATCTCGGTCATCGACATCGAAGGCAGAACGAGCACTGGCCACCCTCGTCGCGGCCTGCCGGGACAAGGCGTCGGACCTCATCCTGATCGGAGGCCTCGTTCCCCCACGCCTCGTGCCCTCGGTCGTCCCACACCAAGGGACGACGGACGTCGACATGCTCCTTCGACTGGAACTCGGCATCGACCGTGACGACGACGACTTCGCTTGGCTCGAGAACGCTCTCGTCGAAAGCGGCTTCGCCGCAACGACGCAGGACGGGTGGCGTTGGCGCAAGATGGTCGACGGCCAGCCGGTCGACATCGAGTTCTTGTGCGACGTACCCGACAACCGAGGACGTGTCGTGCACCTCCCCGGCGCAGAAGCACTAGGCGCCATGAACGTGATGGGTCCGGCTGCGGCCTTCGTCGATGCGACCCCGACCATCCTCGGCGACGCCGACGGCACGTCCATCTCCGTCAACACGATGGGCCTCGGCAGCTACGTCGCGGCGAAGGCCTCGGCCATCGTCGGTCGTGGGTTGGACAAAGACCACTACGACTTCGCCTTCGTCATCGTGAACGCGGAGCAGCACTTCCCCGGGGAAGTGGGCCGAGCCGTCGCCGACGTCGTCCGGAGGGCAACCTTCTACGACCACGACATCACGCGCGACATCGCGACGGCGGTGAAGACGTTCTCACCCGGGTCTCGCTTCCCTGCGGCGGAGAACTACGCCAGAGCCTCCCGAGAAGCCGGCGCCGAAGAAGACCTCGTCGATCTGACGAACGACGCACGGTTGGCCGTCGCCCGATTCGGTCGAGATTTCGACCGGGCCCTCAGCGCTTCCAGTACCCCGAGAACGTGATGCGGTTCTTCGGCAGGCCCGCCGCGTGCAGGTGCCGCCGCCCGCCGGTCGCCAGCGCGGACTCGCCCACGACGTAGGCGTAGGCCCGCGGATCGGCCGCCGACCGCGAGAGCAGTGCGGCGAGCGCCCCCTCCCCCGGCGCGACGCCCCCGGCGCCACCGGCGCCCCGATCGTCTGCGTCGTCGTCGCCGCCGAGCGCCCGAGTGCCGGATCCCAGGACGCCGAGGGCCCGGGCGTCGAGCTCGTCCCGCACCACCCACGTCACCTCGACGCCGTCGGGCGCGTCGAGCGGACGCACGTCGGCCCGGGTCGGCACTTCCTGGATCACCGATCCCACGGAGGCGCGGTGCAGCGATCGCACGATGCCTTCGGTCCCCGGCAGCCCGGTCTCGTCGGCGACCAGGTGGATCTCGGTCGCGTCGTCGGGGGCGTTGAACAGCACGCCCTGGTCGAGCAGGCCGAGGGCGTCGCCGGGGCGGGCGGCGCAGGCCCAGGTCGCCGCGCCTCCTTCGAGTTCGCCGGACTCGCCGCGGTGCAGCACGAAGTCGATGTCGAGCTCGGCACGCGACGCGCCGGCCGCACCAGCACTCGCACCCGCACCGGCACCCGCACCGGCACCCGCTTCCGTCCCGGCCGAACCCGCCGGCCGGAACTCGCGCACCGTGTAGTTCGCGCAGTGCGGCCGCTCGGCCTCGGGGATCGCCAGGTACTGCGCGTACCAGAGCGACGTGGTCGCCCGCGGCAGCCGCAACGAGTCGCTGCCGGGCACCGGCAGGAACAGCCGGAACCACTGGTCGAAGCCCATGTCGCCGAACTCGTGAAGGTCGTCACCGACGACGGTGACGCGCTGGAAGCTCGGCGAGACGCGCTCCGAACGCAGCACCTCGAGCCGGTGCACTCGGGGGTCGGCGGGCTTGACGGGCGGGCGGCGGGTCGACATAAGGTAAGGCTAACCTAACGAACCGCGGGCCGCATCCGACGTCGACGACCACGCCCCCGACGGGCACGTCGGCGTCCAACCGCCCGCACGATCCGCACGACCAGCACGACGCGCGACACCGCGCCCTGCCCCACCGCTCCACGATCCGAAGGAGACCCGTGTCCGAACGCCACGCGTCCGCACTGCTGACCACCGCGACCGCCGACGAGTACGAACGCCTCACCGGCGCCGCCGTCACGCGCATCGCCGACCGCTTCCGCACGACGCGCCAACCCTTCTCGGGTGAGAGCCGCGCGCACCTGCAGCACCTCGTCGACTCCGTCGACCTCGATGCACCGGGCACCGGCACGGACGACGCCCTGCGCGAGGTCGACGAGCTCTTCACGGCGAACGCGGTCTGGTTCCACGACCCCGCCTACCAGTCGCACCTCAACTGCCCGGTCGCCCTGCCGGCGGTCGCCGCCGAGGCCGTGCTGGCCGCGGTCAACCCGTCGGTGGACACCTACGACCAGTCGGCCGTCGGCACCCTGATCGAGCGTCGCCTCGTCGACTGGACGGCCGAGCGCATCGGCTTCGACCCGGCCACCCGCGACGGCGTCTTCACCTCGGGCGGCACCCAGTCGAACCTGCACGCCCTGCTGCTCGCCCGCGAGCACGCCACGGCCCGTGCCCGCGCCGACGCCCGGGACGAGGAGGCGCGGCTGCGGAACACGGCCGCCCCCGGTCACCGCCCCGTCCCGCGCGCCACGGCGCTGCACGACCTGCTCGGCCGCATGGTCGTGGTCGCCACCGCCGAGAGCCACTTCAGCGTGCAGAAGTCGGCCCGCCTGCTCGGGCTCGGCGAGGACGCCGTCGTGACCGTCCCCACCGACGACGCCGGTCGGATGCTGCCCGCGGCACTCGCCGTCACCCTGGACGCCCTCGTGCAGGCCGGACACCTGCCGGTCGCCGTGGTGGCGACCGCCGGCACGACCGACCGCGGCTGCCTCGACCCGCTCGCCGCGATCGCCGAGGTCTGCGACCGCACCGGCGTCTGGCTGCACGTCGACGCAGCCTACGGCGGTGGCCTGCTCGTCTCGCCGACGCGGCGGCACCTGCTCGACGGCATCGAGCACGCCCGGTCGGTCACGGTCGACTTCCACAAGACGTTCTTCCAGCCGGTGTCGTCGAGTGCGTTGATCGTGCGCGACGGGCACGACCTCGACCCGGTCGCCTGGCACGCGGACTACCTCAACCCGCTCTCCGACCCCGAACCGAACCAGGTCTCGAAGTCACTGCAGACCACCCGCCGGTTCGACGCGCTCAAGCTCTGGGCGACGCTGCGCGCCCTCGGCCCCGACGGCGTGGGCGAGCTGGTCGACCGGGTGGTCGACCTCGCGGCCGAGGCACACGACCTGCTGCGGGGCGACGACGAGTTCGTCCTCCTCGCCGAGACGCAGCTCAGCACGGCGCTGTTCCGCTGGCAGCCGTCGGACGTCGACGACGCCACCGCCGACCGACTCGTCCCGCTCGTCCGACGCGTGCTCTTCGAGTCCGGCAGGGCGATCGTCGCGAAGACCGTGGTCGACGGGCGTCCCTGCCTCAAGCTGACGCTGCTCAACCCCGACGCGGGTCTCGACGACGTGAGGGGCGTGCTCGAGCTGGTCCGCGCCTCCTCGTGGGCCCTGCTCGAGAGCGACGCCCCCGCCCTCGTCGCCGCCGGGACGGAGGCCGCCCGATGACCGCCGCCGCCACCACCGCACCCCGCGACGCCGCGCACCTCCACGACCTCGTCGGCATCGGCCTCGGCCCGTTCAACCTCGGCCTGGCCGCCCTGACCGATCCGCTCGACGACGTCGACGCGGTGTTCCTCGACGAGAACGACGGCTTCGCCTGGCACCCCGGCATGATGATCGAGGGCGCGACGATCCAGGTGCCGTTCCTGGCCGACCTCGTGACGATGGCCGACCCGACCTCGTGCTTCGGCTTCCTGAACTGGCTCAAGACGACCGGGCGGCTCTACCCGTTCTACATCCGCGAGGAGTTCTCCCCGCTCCGCGCCGAGTACGACGCCTACTGCCGCTGGGTCGCCGAGCAGCTCGACACCCTGCGGTGGGGTCGACGCGTCACGAGCGTCGACGAGCGGCCCGACGGGACGTACGTCGTGACCTCGCGACGCGCTGCCGACCAGGCCGTCGAGACCTGGCACACCCGTCACGTCGTTCTGGGGGTGGGCACCGAGCCGCGCCTCCCCGAGGCGTTGGAGCACCTCGCCGGCCGGGGCGACGCCACCGGTCCGGTCGTGCACAGCGCCGACTACCTGAGGGCCCGCGACCGCCTGCGCGCCGCCGACTCGGTGACGATCGTCGGCAGCGGGCAGTCGGCCGCCGAGATCTACCGCGACCTGCTCGACACGACCCGCGTCGGCGACCGACCGGGGCACCGGCTCGACTGGGTCACCCGCTCGCCGCGGTTCTTCCCGATGGAGTACACCAAGCTCACGCTCGAGCTCACCAGCCCCGAGTACACCGACCACTTCCACTCGCTGCCGCGCGAGACCCGCGACCGCCTCGGCCGCGAGCAGCGCAGCCTCTACAAGGGCATCAGCGGCGACCTCGTCGACGACGTGTACGACACGCTCTACCGGCTGAGCGTCGACGGGCCGGTCGACTCGACCCTGCTGACCGAGACCGAGCTGGTCGACGCCCGGTGGGTCGACGCCGACGAGCAGCTCGAGCTGACGGTGCGGCACGCGCAGCTCGGGACCACGACCACGCGCCGCACGGACGCGCTCGTCGTCGCGACGGGCTACGCCGCCCGGGTGCCGTCGTTCCTCGACGCGCTCGGCGACCGGGTCGACCGTGACGACCTGGGTCGCCTGTCCGTGGCGCGCGACTACTCGATCGACGGGGGCCGAGGGCGACTGTTCGTCCAGAACGCCGAGGAGCACACCCACGGCCTCACCGCCCCCGACCTCGGCTTCGGCGCCTGGCGCAACTCGAGCATCATCGCGTCGATCACCGGCCGCGAGCCCTACCCCCTCGAGCGCCGCATCGCCTTCCAGACCTTCGGCACCCCTGCCCCTGCCCCCGTGCCCGCTCCCGCCCCCGCCCCCGCCCCCGGCCCCGGCTGTGCAATTCGCGACAAGTCCGACGCGCAGAGCCGTTCCGGAGCAGAAGTGAGCGGCGCGTCCCCCCGCGACGGTCGGGATTTGCACGCCCCGGACCTGGACGGCGGTCGGGTTCGGCCCGGCGGCCGCCCGACCGAACCGACACCGACCGAGGAGGCGCGGGTCACCCGATGAGCACCACGCACGACACCGAGGCGCTCGCGCCCGCAGCAGTGCCGGCAGCGGCACCCGCAGCACCCGCAGCACTACCCGCGACACCCGCAGCACCCGCAGCACCCGCAGCACCCGCGACACCCGCAGCACCCGCAGCACCCGCAGCACCGTCCCGCACCGACGACCGGGCGACGGGCGTGGCGTTCTCGCGCCGCGCCTCCTGCGGTCTCGTCACGATCGAGCCGTTCGCGGCCGACCCCTCCGCCGTCTGCCTGCGCCGCTGGCTGGCGCACCCGGCATCGGCCGCGTGGCAGATGGCGGGCCTGAGCACCGACGAGGTGCGCGCGTACCTGGCCGAGATCGACGCCGACCCGCACCAGCAGGCCTGGCTCGGGCGGGTCGACGGCGAGCCGACGTTCTTCGTCGAGACCTACGACCCGGCCCGGGTGTTGCTCACCGAGGTGCACGACGCCGAGCCGGGGGACGTCGGCATGCACCTGCTCGTCGCCCCGCCGCGCGGGCAACGGGTGCACGGTCTGACCAGC
The DNA here is from genome assembly GCF_001421865.1 of Frigoribacterium sp. Leaf44. Classification (NCBI taxonomy): domain Bacteria; kingdom Bacillati; phylum Actinomycetota; class Actinomycetes; order Micrococcales; family Microbacteriaceae; genus Frigoribacterium; species Frigoribacterium sp. Leaf44. The sequence goes on along the minus strand of NZ_LMLG01000005.1, from coordinate 45,824 downwards.
GCGGTCATGGCGAGCGTCGTCGACTTCGTCTTCGAGATCGAGCAGGCCCGGCGGATCGTCGTCGAGCCCGACGTGGCCAACGACCGCATCGCGGCGAAGAACGACGAGGTGGGGTTCCGAGCACTCGGCGACGTCGAGCTGCCCGACAAGACGGCGCGGCTCTCGGTGCTGACGCGACACGACCGGGCCGCGGCGCACCTCGCCCCCGGCCCGATGGAGTGGGCTCATCGACACCTGGTGAGCAAGGCGCTGAGCGAGTTCGCGCACGAACGGCTGATCGCCCCGGTGGCCGACGACGCCGCGACCGCCCCCGCAGCGGACGACGACGCCGCGGACGGCCCTTGGCGGGTCGCGCTCGACCACGACGGCCACCGGATCGACTACCGGTTCACGGCCCGCCGACAGGCCCTCGAGCACTGGGCGATCGACGAGGCGACGGTCACCCGCACGGTCGACGGCCGCCCCGAGCCCCTCGACGCCCTCGCGTTGATCGTCGAGCTGGACGACCTGCTCGGCATCCCCGAGTCGCTGCTCGCCACGTACCTCGAGGAGGTCTCGTCGACCCTGGCGAGCGCCGCCTACAAGCGTCACCGGGGCGGTCCGACCGCCGAGCAGTTGACCACCGCGGACTTCCAGACCGTCGAGGCCGCGATGACGGAGGGGCATCCGGGCTTCGTCGCGAACGCCGGGCGCATCGGTCTCGGACTCGACGAGTTCCACGCGTTCGCCCCCGAGGCCGCGGCGCCCGTACGACTGGTCTGGCTCGCCGCCCGGCGCTCGGCGACCCACCTGGCGCTCGGTGCGGGACTCGACGAGCGGTCGCTGTGGCAGACCGAACTGGGCCCCGAGGCCGTCGCCCGGTTCGACGCGACCCTCGCCGCGAAGGGCCTCGACCCGGCCGGGTTCCACTACCTGCCGGTCCACCCGTGGCAGTGGCAGCACCGCGTCGCGATCTCGTTCGCCCCCGACGTCGCCCGGCGCGACCTCGTGCTGCTCGGCGAGGGGGACGACACGTACCAGGCGCAGCAGTCGATCCGCACCTTCGCGAACCGCAGCCGTCCCGACCGGCACTACGTCAAGACGGCGCTGGCGATCCAGAACATGGGCTTCGTCCGCGGTCTCTCGCCGGCCTACATGAAGCCGACGCCCGCGATCAACGACTGGGTGCACGACCTCGTGCACACCGACGCGACCCTGCAGGAGGCGCGGTTCCGGGTCCTGAGGGAGCGCGCCTCCGTCGGCTACACCGGTGACGCCTACCACCGGACGACGACGTCGTCGCCGCACCGGAAGATGATCGCCGCGCTCTGGCGCGAGAGTCCGGTACCGCTGGTCGGCTCGGGTGGGCGGCTCGCCACGATGGCGGCGCTGCTGCACCGCGACGGTGCCGGCGACGCACTCGCCTCGGCCCTCGTGAAGGCCTCGGGGCTCTCGGCGGAGGACTGGCTGCGGTCGTACCTGCACGCCTACCTCCGACCGGTGGTGCACTGCCTGCGGGCGCACGACCTGGCGTTCATGCCGCACGGCGAGAACGTCATCCTCGTGCTCGAGGGGTGCGTGCCGACGGCCGCGTTCATGAAGGACATCGGCGAGGAGATCGTCGTCGTCGCCCCGCGCGAGGTCCCCGAGGCGGTGCGGCGGACCGTGCACCCGGTCGACGACCGCGAGAAGGCGTTGGCGGTGTTCACGGACGTCTTCGACGGGGTGTTCCGACACCTGGCCGCGATCCTCGACGGCGACGGCGTGCTGCCCTCGGCCCGGTTCTGGGCACTCGTGGCCGAGTGCGTCGAGCGGCACGCCGACGAGCACCCCGACCTGTCGGGGTCGGTCGACCTGCGGGCGGCGCGCTTCGACCACTCCTGCCTCAACCGGCTGCAGCTGCGCGACACGCGCCAGATGGTCGACCTCGCGGCGCAGTCGTCGTCGCTGATCTTCGCCGGGACGCTGGCGAACCCGATCGCGAGGTAGGGGGCGGTGCCCCGGGGCGGGGGCGGTCGGGCCGCCTCCGCCCCTAGGAGGTGGCGGTCGATTCACGGTCGACCACCACCCCGATCCGCGCAGGCCACGGGCCGTGCGGGCCACCGCCGATCACAGGGGGAGAACCATCGGCGGCGGGTCGAGGTGCTCGAGCGACGATACCGCCGTCGAGTTGCTTGGTCTTGAAGATACTCGCCTGGCAAGGGGAAGGCAACGAACGAACGCTGGGCATTCGCTGCACATGGGCGGGTGATTCGAAGCTCGAACAACTCACTCGGCGAGGTATCGTGGCCTGCGTGGCGTCCGTCGCCGCGCCTCCTCGTCTTCGCTCCGTCCTCGCCTCGCCGTCCCGCCAGCAGAGAGCCCGCCATGTCCGACGTCTCACCCCAGCCGCCCGCCGGCTCCCCTCCGCCCCTCGACGACGAGGGCCAGCTCGACGTGACCCTCGTGCTCACGGCGTACGCGTCGCTGCAGCGACAGGGCGAGCGCGTGCAGAAGGTCGTCGCCGACCACTTCGGCATGGGCACCACCGACCTCCGCTGCCTGACCTTCATCGCCACCGACCACGACACGACCCCGAAGCGCGCCGCCGAGTTCCTCGAGCTGTCGACCGGGGCGACGACCAGCCTGGTCGACCGACTCGAGAGCGGCGGGTACATCTCGCGCCAGCCGCACCCCTCCGACCGGCGGAGCGTGCTGCTCGAACTGGCCCCGGCCGGACGCGAGGCGATCGACCAGATCCACGACTTCTACCGCCGGGCGTTCCGCGACGCGGTCGACCCGAACCACCTCGACTTCCTCGCGGCGGCGATGCGGGCGATCGGCGACTCGCTGACACGCGCGGCGGCCGGCGACGACGCCGTCGCCTGAGCGACCACCGCCGCCGCGACCGCCACCGCCACCGCCACCACGCCGCCACCACCGGGTCGAACCACCGATGTGGCATCGAACCACGCACTCCGGTGGTTCGACGCCGCTTCGGTGGTTCGATGTCGTCCGGCTGGTCGACGCGACCCGCACGGGCGCGCGCGAGCGGTCGTAGGGTGGGCCGATGACCCCCTCGGACGTCCTCGTCGAAGCCTTCTCGCGCCTCCCCGCCATCGCCGTGCGGGCGGTCGCCGACCTCTCGGTCGACGACCTCGCCTGGCGTCCGGACGACGAGGCGAACACGATCGCCTGGCTCGTCTGGCACACCGCCCGCGGGCAGGACGTCCAGATCGCCGACCTCGCCGCGTCCGACCAGGTCTGGACGGCCGACGGTTGGGCCGAGTCGTTCGCGCTGCCGTTCTTGCCGGCCGAGATGGGCTACGGCATGTCCCCGGCCGACGTGGCCGCGGTGCGGGTCGACGCCGAGCTGCTGATCGGCTACCTCGAGGCCGTCACCCTGCGGACGCGCGGTTACCTCGACGACCTCGACGGCGCCTCGTACGACGACGTGGTCGACGAGGCCTGGGACCCTCCGGTCACGGCCGGCGCCCGTCTCGTCAGCATCCTGAACGACTGCGTGCAGCACCTCGGCCAGGCCTCCTACGTGCGCGGCCTGCTCGACCGCCGCTAGCCGCCCGCC
>NZ_LMLG01000005.1:12353-42251 GCF_001421865.1 Frigoribacterium sp. Leaf44 | reverse complement strand
CCCCCGCCGCACCGAGACCCCCGGAAGTCACCGAGACCCCTCGTCGCGCGGGGGTGTCTCGGCGACTTCCTGGGGTTTCGCGGTCGCAGGAGGTGCGGCCGCACGACGAAGAACCCCGTTCCGAACGATGAACCCCCGAGATGCGGGGTTCGTCGTTCGGAACGGGGTTCGAGACCAGGAGGCGCGGTGCGCGCCCCGAGGAGCGCTCGCTACGCCTGCACGCCCGCGAGCTGGTCGATCAGGCGGTCGCCCGAGCGGACCTCGATCATCTCGGCGTCGATCTCGGCGCGGTCGAGCAGCTCTTCCATGCGACGGCGGCGCTGACGCGTGATGAGCGTGACGACGGTGCCCTCCTTGCCCGCGCGGCCGGTGCGGCCCGAGCGGTGCATGTAGGTCTTGTACTCGTCGGGCATGTCGGCCTGGACGACCAGCTCGATGTCGTCGACGTGGATGCCGCGGGCGGCGACGTCGGTCGCGACGAGCACGTTGACCTTGCCGCTCGTGAGCAGCTGGAGGTTGCGCGTGCGGCGGGCCTGGTTCAGGTCGCCGTGCAGGCTCGTCGAGCGGATGCCGGCGTCTTCGAGCTGGTCGGCGAGCTGCTCGGCGAAGGCGCGGGTGCGGGCGAAGACCAGGGTCTTGCCGCCGCCCGAGGCGAGCTGCTCGATGACCGCGGTCTTGTCGCGCTGCTCGATCAGCAGCACGCGGTGGTCGATCGTGGCGCTGGCCTGATCTTCGCCGGCGACCTCGTGGACAGCCGGGTCGACCAGGAACTCGTCGACGAGCTTCGCCACGCCCTTGTCGAGCGTCGCGCTGAAGAGCAGCTTCTGGGCACGGGCGCCGTCGGGGCGGACCGTGGCGGTCTCCCGGATGATGCGCTGCACCGGCTCGAGGAACCCGAGGTCGCACATGTGGTCGGCCTCGTCGAGCACGGTCACGACGACCTCGCTCAGGTCGAGGCGACCCTGGTCGATGAGGTCCTCGATGCGGCCGGGGGTGCCGATCACGATGTCGACGCCGCGGTTGAGCGCACCGACCTGGCGCTGCTGGGGCACGCCGCCGTAGACCTGCGTGGTGAAGAGGCCGACCGAGCGGGCGATGGGCTGGACGGTGCGGTCGATCTGCATCGCGAGCTCACGGGTCGGGGCGAGGATCAGCGCACGGGGCTTGCGGCCCATCTTGCGGTTCTTCGCGCCGTTGTTCTCCATCAGCTTCTCGACCAGCGGGGCGCCGAAGGCGATCGTCTTGCCCGAGCCCGTGCGGCCACGGCCGAGCACGTCACGCCCGGCGAGCACGTCGGGGATCGTCGCGGCCTGGATCGCGAACGGAGCCGCGGCACCCATCGAGGCCAGCTGACGCTCGATGTTGTCGCCGAGGCCCAGGTCGCCGAAGCTCACGCCCTCGACGTCGGCCGCGGTGACGACCTCGGCCTTGAGCTTCTCGAGCTTGACGTCGTCCTCGGGCGAGTAGTGGGTCGCCGCGTCGCGCTTGGGGTAGAAGTCGCTCGACCGGTCGCCGACGCGGGCCGGGCGGTCACTGCGGTCGCTGCGGTCGAAGCTGCGCGGGGCGCGGTCGTCGCGAGCGGGGCGGTCGCTGCGGTCGAAGCTGCGTGCCGGACGGGCGTCGCGGTCGAAACCGCCGGAGGCGCGGCCACCGCGCTCGGGACGGTCACCGTACGAACGGGGCGCGCGGTCGTCACGAGCAGGCCGGTCGCTGCGGTCGAAGCTGCGCGGGGCGCGGTCGTCACGCGAGCGGTCGTCACGAGCCGGCCGGTCGCTGCGGTCGAAGCTACGGGGTGCACGATCGTCACGAGCCGGACGGTCGTTCCGGTCGAACGAACGCGGGGCACGGTCGTCGCGAGCCGGACGGTCGCTGCGGTCGTAGCTGCGGGCGCCGCGGTCGTCGCGGGGAGCGCGGTCGTCGCGAGCCGGGCGGTCCGAACGGTCCCACGAGCGGGGTCCGCGGTCCGAGCCACGGGCGGCGTCGCGGCCACCGTCGCGGCCGTAGCCACGCGCGGCCTCGCGGCCACCGTCACGGCCGAAGCGGGGCGCGGCGTCACGGCCACGCTCGCCGTTGCGGCTGTCGAAGTCGCGGTTGCCGAAGCGGTTGCCGCCGGCCGGCTTCTCGCGGGGCTCCCAGTTGGGGCGTCGGTCCTCGGAGCGGGCGGCGCCGGGGGCACGGTTGCCGCCACCGTCGCGGGTGCCGAACTCGCGGCGTCCGCGGTCGGCACGCTCGCTGGCGTCCCAGCGCTTCTTGGGGGCCGGGGCCCCGGCCTCGTCGGCACGGTGGCCGCGGTGCTTGGGGCTCTTCGAACCGGCCTTGGGGGCACCGGCGGTGCGGTCGGTGCGCGGGCGGGAGTTGTCGTAAGGAGACATGGAGGAGTTCTTTCCGGGCTTGTCAGAGATGACGCGAAGAAATACCCGGGCAGCCATTGACCAGGACCGTTCACAATCGTGAATTCATCCCGTCGTGACTCGACGGGAATCCGGCCCACAAGACTTACAAACCCTCGTGCTGTTCAAAGCTGTGCATGATCGGCACCCGCAGGTGCCGATGTGCTCGCGCCACAGGCGCGGTGTCTTGAGCCGACCCACCTACGATACCCGAGCCTCCCCCGAACCGGAAGCCCCGCCTCCTCGGGTCGATCGACGACCGGAGCCCACGTCACGCGGTGAAGCGGGCGAGTTCGTGCCCGACGGGCCAGCGCGTCAGCCCGTCGGGCACGGACTCGCCCGTTTTGCCGGCACATCCCGGCGTCGACCCCCCGACGTGCCTCGCGCACCACCCGGCCGCAGCGCAGAACCCGACCTGCCTGCCGGCGTACCGAACCCGACCCGCCGGCCGCATCCCGGCGTACCGAACCCGACCCGCCGGCCGCCTCCCGGCGTACCGAACCCGACCCGCCAGCCGCATCCCGGCGTACCGAACCCGACCCGCCAGCCGCATCCCGGCGTACCGGACCCGACCCGCCGGCCGCATCCCGGCGTACCGAACCCGACACGACCGGGCTGACACGCCGCTCAGGTCCTGCCCTGGGCGGCGTGTCGACCGCCCGTTGTCGCGAATTGCACAGCCAGGCCCGAACGCGGCACGCCGGCCGTCGTCACACCCGGGTGGGAGCCTGCTCGGCAGCCTCCGCCGCCCGCCGGTCGGCCCGGCGTTCGCCGATGCGCTCGAACAGGTAGTAGATGACGGGCAGCACCACGAGCGTCAGCAGGGTGGACGACACGAGCCCGCCGATCACGACGATGGCGAGCGGCTGCGAGATGAAGCCGCCGTGCCCGGTCACGCCGAGCGCCATCGGGGTGAGCGCGAAGATCGTGGCCGCCGCCGTCATGAGGATCGGCCGCAACCGCCGCGACGCCCCCTCGAGCAACGCCTCGCGCACGCGCAGCCCCTTCTCGCGGTACTGGTTCACCAGGTCGATCAACACGATGGCGTTGGTGACCACGATGCCGACCAACATGAGCACGCCGATCAGCGACGCGACACCGAGCGGCACGCCCGAGGCGAGCTGCAGCAGGATCGCCCCGGTCGCCGCGAACGGGATCGACACGAGCAGCAGCAACGGCTGGATCAGGCTGCGGAACGTCGCCACCATGACGATGTAGACGATCAGGATCGCGATCAGCACGGCGAGCCCGAGCTGCGAGAACGCGTTGGCCTGGTCGGCCGTCGCCCCGCCGATCGTCGCGTCGGTCCCGTCGGGCAGCTCGACCGCGGCCACGGCGTCGGACACCTCGGTGCCCGCGGCGGACAGGTCGTCGCTCGACGGCGTGATCGTCACGGTCGCCGAACGCACCGCGTCGGTCGTCGTGACCGACGTCGGCCCGGTCGTCTGCTCGACCGTCGCGATGGAGTCGAGCCGAACGGGCCCGGTCGGGCTCGGCAGCTCGAGGGCCTTCAGCTCGTCGAGGGTCGTCGGCGGTGTCGGATCGACCGTGTAGACGTCCACCGAGCTGTCGTCGATCTCGAGCGATCCCACCCGGAAGGGCTGGATCGCCTGCGACACGATGCCGCCCACGGCGACCTCGCTGTAGCCGAGCGCCGCGGCGGCGGCGCGGTCGACCTGCACGCCGATGACCGGCTGGGCCGCCTGGAGGTTCGAGCTGGCCTCGGCCGTGCCGGGAAGTCCCTGCACCTTCGTCAGCACCGCGTCCGTCGCGGTCTGCAGGCTGTCGGGGTCGGGTGCCGTGACGTCGACGGTGATGTCGTTGCTCGTGCCGAACCCGCTCGACGCCGACACCTCGATCTCGCCCGCGTCGGTGACGTCGTCCAGCTGCGACCGGACGTCGGCCTGGAGGGCGTCCTGGTCGGCACTCTCGTCCGTGGTGATCGAGTAGGTCACCGTGCTGTCGCCCGAGCCACCCAGGAAGCTCGCGATCGACGTTCCGCTCGAACCGATGGTCAGCTGCACCGTCTCGATGCCGTCGACGCCCTCGAGCACCTGCTCGACCTGGTCGGCGGCGTCGGACTGCGTCTGCAGGCTCGACGCGGGCGGCAGGGTCTGCGTGACGGTGAAGGTGTTCTGCCCGCTGGCCCCGAGGAAGTTCGTCTTCATGAAGGGGATGACGGCGCCCGTCCCCACCAGGATCAGCAACGCCACGAGGATCGTCACGACCGGGCGCTTCAGGGTGCCCCGCAGCACGGGGACGTACGCGCGACGCAGGCGGTCGAGCGGCCGGGTGTCGGACGGGTCGGAGGCGCGGGTCGTCAACGACTCGGTCGTCGCCCCCTCGACGGCGGCGGCCTCGCCTCCCGGAGCGTGCTTGTGGGCCTTCGGCGCCCGCAGGAACCAGTACGCCAGCACCGGCACGATCGTGAGCGCGACGAACAGCGACGCGACGAGCGCGATGGTGACCGTCAGGGCGAACGGTCGGAACAGCTCGCCCGTGATGTTGCCGACGAACGCCAGCGGCAGGAACACCACGACGGTCGTGACCGTCGACGCGGTGATGGCACCCGCCACCTCGCGCACGCCGACCTTGATCGCCTCGAGCCGGTCGACGCCCGCGGTGAGGTGCCGCTTGATGTTCTCGATGACGACGATCGAGTCGTCGACCACGCGGCCGATGGCGATCGTCAGCGCACCCAGGGTGAGGATGTTCAGCGTGTAGTCCGCCGCCTGCAGCCCGATGAACGTGATCAGCACGCTCGTCGGGATGCTGATCGCGGTGACGATGGTCGACCGGATCGACAGCAGGAAGATCAGGATGACGATCACGGCGAACACGAGGCCGAGCAGCCCCTCTTCGGCGAGCGCGTCGATCGACTGCTGGATGAACGGCGCCTGGTCGAACACGACCGTGAGCTCCACGCCGTCACCCAGGTCGGAGGCGAGGCTCGGGATGGCGTCGCGGACGGTCTGCGACACGTCGACAGTGTTGGCGTCGAGGGTCTTGGTGATGGCGACCGTGAGGGCGTCCTGCCCGTCGACGCGGCTGATCGAGGTGACGGGGGCACCGGTCAGCTGCACGTCGGCGACGTCGCCGATCGTGGTGGCCGAGGTCCCGCCGAGCAGCGGCAGGGCGCGGATCTCGTCGACGCTGGTGATCCGCTGCCCGGCCTGGATCGACAGGGTCTTGCCGTCCTGCGTGATGGTGCCGCCGGGGATCAACGTGCCGTTGGCGTCGAGGGCGTCCTGGAAGGAGGCGGTCGTCAACCCCGCGGCGGTGAGCGCCGTCTGGTCGGGCGAGATGGTGACGCGCTGGCCGGCGTCGCCGTAGATGGACGCCTCGCGGACGCCGTCGAGCTTCTGCAGGTCGGGCACCGTGACGGTGGTCAGCCGGTCGACCAGGGCCTGCGAGTCGGCCGAGTCGTAGCCGGTGACGGCGATCTGGATGACCGGCAGGTCGTCGAGGCTGCCCGTGACGACCTGGGTGTCGACCGAGTCGGGCAGCGAGAGCCGGTTGATCGCCGACTGGATCTTCTGCTCGGCCGAGTCGAGGTCGGTGCCGTAGGTGAACTCGGCCGACACCGTGCTCTGCGAGGTGCTCGAGGTCGCCGAGGTGCCCTCGAGGCCGGGGATGATCTGGACGGCCTGCTCGATCGGGGTCGAGACGTCCTCGTTCACGACCTCGGGCGTGGCACCCGGGTACGAGCTGACGATCGCGATCTGCGGGAACTGCACGTTCGGTGCGAGCTCTTGCTTGAGCGAGGTGAGGGCGATGCCACCGAAGACGGCGACGACGATGGTGACGAGGGCGATCAGCGCGCGGTTGCGCAGGCTGAAGACGGACAGCAGGTGCACGGTGCTCCGGTGGTGAGAGGGAGAGCGGAGGAGGCGCGGTGAACGACGTGCACCGCGCCTCCATTGTCACCAGCCTCTCTGGGAACTGGCGGCGCTTCCTTACATGCTGTGCAGATCGCTGCCCGGTCACCGTGATGGGGACGAGCCGACCGCACGCCCCGGCTCAGACCACCTCGGCCAGCAGCGGCGAGGCCGGCGCCTGCACCCCGTCGACCCCGTCCCACGCCGCGCGCAGGGCCGCGAGCGCGCGGTCGGTGTCGCTGTCGGCGTACGAGAACGGCACGCGCAGGAACCGTTCGAACGCTCCGTCGATCCCGAACACCGGCCCGGCGGCGAGCAGCAGCCCTTCTCGGCGGGCGGCGAGGGTGAGCTGCGAGCTGACCGGCGCTCCGAGGCCGACCCAAGTGGTGAGCCCGCCCGCCGGCGACGGCACCTGCCAGGACGGGAACGCCTCGCGGAGGCCGTGGACGACGCGGTCGCGACCTCGGCGTAGGTGGCCGGCCCGCGCCTCCAGCACGCGGTCGAAGTCGCCGAGCAGCTCGGCGACCACCAGCTGCTCGAGCACGGGAGTGCCGAGGTCGCCCGCCGAGCGGGCGCGCACGAGCCGGTCGACGAGCGGGCGTTCGGCGCGGATCCAGCCGATGCGCAGGCCGCCCCAGAGCGACTTGCCGACCGAGCCGATGGTGACGGCCCGTCCGTACGCGGCCATCGGCAGGGGTCGCTCGACGCGCGAGCCCGGCTCCACCCCGTCGATGGCCATCTCGGCCATGGTCTCGTCGGCGATCACCACGGTGCCCTCGGCGGCCGCCGCCTCGAGCACGCGCACCCGCTGGTCGGCGGGCATCGTCGCGCCCGTGGGGTTGTGGAAGTCGGGCATCAGGTAGGCCACCGGCGGGCTCGTGCGCCGCAGGGTCTGCATCAGCGCCGCTTCGTCCCAGCCGTCGTCGACGGTGACGCTGACCGGAACCAGGCGGGCGCCGGCACCGCGGAGGGCCTCGAAGGCGTGCGGGTAGCCGGGCGCCTCGACGACGGCCCGGTCGCCGCGCGAGACCAGCACGCGGGCGAGCAGCGCGATCGCGTGCTGCGCCCCGAGGGTGACGACGATCTGCTCGGCGCTCGTCTCGAGCCCGCGGCGTCGGTACCGTTCGGCGACGGCCTCGCGCAGCACGGGCCGCCCGACCGGGTCGTAGCCCGGGTCGTCCAGGTACGCGCCGAGCCGCCCCGCCGCCCGTTGCGCCGCCTCGGCGATGCCGTCGACCGCGGGCAGCGCCGCCTTCGTCAGGTCGAGCAGCCCCTCGGTCGTCGTCGGGCGAGGCACCGAGGCACGAGCCGGCAGGCGGACGACGCTGCCGCTGCCGCGGACGCTGTCGACGTGGCCCGAGTCGCGGAGGGCGGCATACGCCGCGGCGACGGTCGTCCGGCTGACACCGAGGTGCGCACAGAGGTCGCGTTCGGACGGCAGGCGCGTGCCGACGGGCAGCCGCCCGTCGAGCACGAGCAAACGGATGCGGTCGGCGAGCGCCAGGTAGCCGGGAGCCGAGGAGGCGCGCCACGAGTCGAGCAGCACCCCGAGCGCTCGCGACGAGACGGTGGTGGCACCGTGGTCGAGGTTGGTCACGCGGCCACCCTAGGCCGATTGGACCCTTGCCACCAGGCCAGTCGGACGTTTGGATCGACCTCATGCTCCTCTCGCGTCGCCTGCTGCAGTTGTTCGTCGGCCTGACCGCCTACGGCTTCGCCATCGCCGTCATGATCCGCGCCGGCATCGGCGTCGCCCCCTGGGACGTGCTCTCGCAGGGCCTCGTGCGGCACACCGGGCTGACCTTCGGCACCGTCACGTTCGTCACGAGCTTGGTCGTCCTGCTGCTCTGGATCCCCCTGCGCCAACGCCCGCGCTTCGGCACGATCGCCAACACGCTGATGATCGGCCCGGTCGCCGACCTCGGCCTGCACGTGCTGCCGCAGCAGACCGAGTGGTGGGCGCAGGGCCTGACCTTCGCGGGTGGCCTGCTGTTGCTCGCCGTCGCGAGCGGTCTCTACATCGGGGCCGACTTCGGGCCGGGCCCGCGTGACGGCCTCATGCTCGGCCTGCACGCCCGGCTGGGTTGGCGGGTGGGCGTCGCCCGCACCGCCATCGAGGTCTCGGTGCTCGCGGTGGGCTGGCTGCTCGGCGGCCAGGTCGGCATCGGCACGGCGGCCGAGGCCCTGCTGATCGGCCCGCTCGTGGCGATCACGTTGCCGTTGTTCGCCCGGCGGCGGATGGCGACCTCCGTCGTGGTGCCGGCCCGCGCCTCCTCGTCCGCCTGAGCCCGAAGCCCACGGCCGGTACGAACCAGTTCGGACGGACCCGCGCTGACCGGGAATAAACCGCCCGCGAGCGAAGTTGACACGCCCTCGCACGGGAGTAGAGTCGCCGCTCGTGACCAACGACACCCGGTCGCCGAAGCGTTGGCTGATCGGTGAACCCCTGCCCTCGGAGAAGCTCGAGGGGCAGCTGCTGCCGAAGCACCTCGCACTGCCGATCTTCGCCAGCGACCCGCTCAGCTCGGTGGCGTACGCGCCGCAGGAGCTGCTGATGATCCTGCTGATCGGCGGCCTCGGGTTCCTCACGCTCGCACCGTGGGTCGCCGTCGCGGTGGTCGTCCTGCTGCTGGTCGTGGTCGCCTCGTACCGCCAGTTGATCAAGGCGTACCCGTCGGGCGGCGGCGACTACGAGGTCGCCCACAAGAACCTCGGCGAGAAGGCCGGGCTCGTGGTCGCCTCGGCGCTGCTCGTCGACTACGTCATGACGGTGGCCGTGTCGGTCGCCTCGGGCGTCGACAACATCATCTCGGCCGTGCCCGAACTGGCGCCGGTGCGCGTCGAGCTCGCGATCTTCTTCGTCATCCTGCTGGCCGCCGTCAACCTGCGCGGCGTGCGCGAGTCGAGCAAGGCCTTCGCGATCCCCACCTACCTGTTCGTGTCGAGCGTCTTCGTCATGATCGTCATCGCGCTGGTGCGCACCGCCCTCGGCGACCCGCCCGTCGCCGAGAGCGCCGAGTACACGGTGCAGGCCGACCAGCTCACGCAGGCCGCCTTCGTGCTGTTGCTGCTCCGGGCGTTCTCGAGCGGCTGCTCGGCCCTGACCGGCGTCGAGGCCATCGCGAACGGCGTGCCCGCGTTCCGACGCCCCAAGGTGCAGAACGCCCAGAAGACCCTCGTGCTGATGGGCAGCATCGCCATCGTCCTGTTCGCCGGCCTCGTCGCCGTCGCCCTGATCGCGAAGGTGCACTACGCCGAGGACGCCTGCGACCTGCAAGGGTTCGTGGACTGTGCCACCACGCCGCAGCGCAGCCTCATCGCGCAGATCGCGAGCGCGGTGTTCGGCGGGGCACTGTTCGGCATCCCGTTCTACGTGATCCAGGCCTGCACGGCGGCGGTGCTGCTGCTGGCGGCGAACACGGCGTTCAACGGGTTCCCGCTGCTCGGTTCGATCCTCGCCCGCGACCAGTACGCCCCCAAGGCGCTCAACACGCGCGGCGACCGACTGATCTACTCGAACGGCGTGATCGTGCTGGCCCTCGTGGCCTGCGCCATCCTGCTCGTGTACCAGGCCAGCGTCACGGGGCTGATCCAGCTGTACATCATCGGCGTCTTCGTCTCGTTCACGCTCGGTCAGACCGGCATGGTCGTGCACTGGACCCGCATGCTGCGCGAGGGATGCGCCGACCGGGGTGCCGTGTACCGCGCCCGCGGCATCAACGCGTTCGGTGCGCTCCTGACCGCGTCGGTGCTGATCGTCGTGACGGTGACGAAGTTCACGCACGGCGCCTGGCTGGTGTTCGTCATCATGCCGATCCTGTTCGTGCTGATGCTCGGCGTGAACCGCTACTACCGCGACGTGCTGGTCGAGATCGAGCCCGACGCCACGACGCAGTTCGGCTCGCACGGCGACCACGCGATCGTGCTGGTCGGCACCATGCAGAAACCCGTGCTGAAGGCCCTCGACTACGCCATCGCCGCACGCCACGAGTCGCTCGAGGCGATCCACGTGGGCATCGACGACGAAGCAACGGCGCTCCTGCAGCGTCAGTGGGCCGAGCAGGACATCGAGGTGCCCCTGCGCATCGTCGCCTCGCCGTACCGCGACATCAGCATGCCGCTGATCAAGTACATCAAGGCCCACCGTGAAGAGCACGGCAGCGAGGTCGTCACGGTCTACACGCCCATCTACATCGTCGGCCACTGGTGGGAGGCCGCGCTGCACAACCACAAGAGCCGCCGCATCCGCCAGAAGCTCATGCTCGTGCACGGCGTGACGATCTCGCTCGTGCCGTGGCTGCTCGACTCGTCCGAGGTGCTCTACGGGCGTCGATCGCGGCCGATCCCCGGCCAGGACCGCCGTGGCGAGCCGATCCGCCCCCGCCCCGTGCCGCGCCGCGTGCTCGAGCCGGCCGGTCGCCGGTCGGGCGCCGCCGGCGGGGCCCTGGGCGCCGACGCGGGCCCGGACGGCCGCGCCGGGGCGGCGGTCGAAGGAGGCGCGGTGCAGCGGGGCCTCGACGTCCAGCCCGCGCAGAACGGCACGAAACCCGGCCCGAAGCAGCCCCCGCGCGCACCGGGCTCGGCGGCCGGCAACCGCGGAGGCGGCGCCGCCGCACGCAAGGCCCGCTCGGCCGCCCGCAACTCGACCGGCACCTCCCCCCGCAAGAAGAAGTAGCGCCGGCGCCCGGGAGCGTCAGCGCCAGACGGTGCGGGGCCGCAGCAGCCGGTGCCGCGGCTCGCTGTCGTCGAGCAGCAGCGAGAGCACGGCTCCTGCGACGTCGACGAGTGGTTGCTCGACGCTCGACAGGCCGAGCGCCGAGGCGACCGGGGTGTCGTCATAGCCCACGACCGGCACCGACGATCCCAGCACGACCGATGCCCCGAGCGCGAGGGTGTCGCTCGCGCACACCACGGCGTCCACCGCGACTCCCGCGTCGAGCACCGACCGGACCGCAGCCGAGGCGAGCGGCACCGAGTCCTCGACGGCCAGGTCGAGCGCGTCGATCGAGGCCGGGTCGAGCGTGCCCCGTGACGCGAGCGCCTCGCGCCATCCGCGCCTCCGGTCGTCCCCGGCGCCCGAGCCGGCGGGCCAGCCGAGGAAGGCCACGTGCGTCGCACCCCGGTCGAGCAGGTCGTCGGTCGTCGAGGCGAGGCCGGCGCGGCCGTCGACGTCGACCCAGCGGTGTTGCGGGTCGCCCATGTCGTCGATCCCCCAGGGCCGACCGAAGGTGACGAAGTCGGCGCCGGCGTCGATCAGCCATTCGGTGCGCGGGTCGTCGAAGAACGTCGAGGTGAGCACGAACCCGTCGACGTCGGCGCCGTCGAGCAGGCGGCGGAACTGGGCGATCTCGTCGTCGGGCCCGGCCGCCGTGTACAGCAGGATGCGGTGGTCGCGAGCGTCGGCCTGCTCGGTGACCGCGTGCAGGAACCGGTCGAGCACCGCGCCCGAGATGCCGTTCTGCACGGGGTCGAGCCGGATGCCGATGGTCGAGCTCTTTCGGGTGCGCAATCGTCGCGCCGACGCGTGCGGTCGGTAGCCGAGGTCAGCGATCGCCCGCTCGACCCGGCCCCGCGTGTCCGGTCGGACGATGTCGGGCGCGTTCAGCACGTTCGAGACGGTCTGCCGCGACACCCCCGCGACCGAGGCGACGTCGCTGACGGTCGGGAGGCGCGGTGTCGGAACCCGAGTCATCGCGCCCTCCACCCCGGCGCCGGTCGGCGGCCTCGGGTCACGTTACCCCAGCGCCCGGGTACCTCTGGGCTCTCCGGTCTTGACACCCACGGGGCGGCCTGCCTACTCTGACGACACGGATTTGATCGATCAAATCGCACGTCCGACCCCGCTCCATCCCGAGGCGCCACCCCGGCACCACACCCCGACCACAGCACCCGCACCATCGCAACGACGCGACGAGAGGCCCACCATGCGACGACGCACGACCCGCCTGGCGGCAGCAGCCGCCCTCACCACCATCTCGGCCCTGGCCCTCACGGCCTGCGGCTCCGGCTTCAGCGAGGGGTCGGGCGCCGCGAGCGACGGCGCCCTCACCAGCAGCGACGACTCGCTGACCGTGCTGATCGGCTCGAGCGGAGACGCCGAGACGAAGGCCGTCACCGACGCCGTCGCGAGCTGGTCCGACGACTCGGGCACCGGCGCCGAGGTCAGCGTGGCCTCCGACCTGCCGCAGCAGCTCAGCCAGGGCTTCGCCTCGGGCGAGCCGGCCGACGTGTTCTACGTCTCGACCGACACGCTCGCGGGCTTCGCCGGGAACGGCAGCCTGCTGGCCTACGGCGACCAGCTCGCCAACGAGGGCGACTTCTTCCCGACCCTCGTCGACAGTTTCACGCTCGACGACCGGTTCTACTGCGCGCCCAAGGACTTCTCGACCCTCGGCCTGATCATCAACACCGACATGTGGGCCGCGGCCGGCCTGTCCGACGCCGACGTCCCGACCGACTGGGACTCGCTGAAGGCGGTCGCCGCGAAGCTCACGACGGCCGATCACGTGGGCCTGGCCTTCAGCCCCGAGTACGCCCGGGTGGGCGCGTTCATGGCGCAGGCCGGCGGCGCGGTGACCACCGCCGACGGCACCGAGGCGACGCTCGACTCCTCCGAGAACGTCGAGGCGCTGACCTACGTGAAAGACCTGCTGACCAGCGGCGACGCCGCGTTCTCGAGCGACCTCGGCGCGGGCTGGGGCGGCGAGGCCTTCGGCACGGGCAAGGCGGCGATGACCATCGAGGGCAACTGGATCACCGGCGCACTCACCAACGACTACCCCGACGTGTCGTACCAGGTGGCCGAGCTGCCCGCCGGCCCCGGCGGCCAGGGCACGTTGCAGTTCACCAACTGCTGGGGCATCGCCGCCGACAGCCCCAACCAGCAGGCCGCCGTCGACCTCGTCGAGCAGCTGACGAGCACCGACCAGCAGCTCGCCTTCGCCGACGCGTTCGGCGTCATGCCCTCGATCCAGTCGGCCGCAGACACCTGGAAGTCCGACAACCCCGACCAGGCCGCGTTCCTCGACTCGGTCGAGTTCGCCCAGGGCACGCCCACGCAGGACGGGTCCGCCGCCGTGATCAGCGACTTCAACTCGCAGCTCTCCGGCCTGAAGGACGGCGACCCGAAGACGATCCTCGAGTCCGCGCAGAAGAACTTCGAGGCGATCCTCCAGTAACCCTCGGGGCACCGCGCCTCCCCCGGCGCGGTGCCCCGCACTCCCCACCCGACGGGGGAGGCCGGGGCCGCGACGCGTCCTCCCCCGGGCGGTCGCGCCTCCGTCCCTCCCCGGTCCCGTTCCCTCCTCCCCCGCAGCCGCGCCTCGTCGGCGATCATCCGAGGAGGCGCGACCCACCGACCCGAGACAGCGCACGAAAGGCAGTCCCCATGACCGCGATCTCGACCAAGGCCCCCCGACGGCGCAGCGCCGTCTCGCGCGGCGAGGGCCTCTCGGGCTGGCTGTTCGTCTCGCCCGTGCTGATCGTCCTGGGCCTCTTCCTGGCCGTGCCCGTCCTGATGGCCCTCTGGGTCAGCGTCTCGGACTGGACAGGCCGGGGCTCCCCCTTCGCGGCCGGCGTCGGCTTCGTCGGGGCGCAGAACTACCGAGACCTGCTCGGCGGCGGCGGCCTGGCCGAGCGCGACTTCGGCCTGAGCCTGCGCAACAACGCCTGGTACGTGATCCTCGTCGTGCCGATCCAGACCGCTGTGGCCCTGCTGCTCGCTGTGTTGGTGAACCGCCAGGTGCTGCGCGGCCGCGGGTTCTTCCGCACCGCGTTCTACTTCCCGTCGGTGACCAGCTCGGTCGCCATCACCGTCCTGTGGCTGTTCCTGTTCTCGCAGAGCGGCGCGGTGAACAAGCTGCTCTCGTTCGTCGGCATCACCGGGCCCGCGTGGTTCAACGACGCCAGCGGCGTGCTGCACAACCTGCTCGCCGTCGTCGGCGTCACGCAGCCCCCGGCCCTGCTGGCCGACCACACCGCTCTCGGCGTCAGCTGGTGGGACTGGCTGGCCGGGCCGTCGGTCGCGATGTCCGCGTTCATCCTGATGGCCGTCTTCACCACCAGTGGCACGTTCATGCTGCTCTTCCTGGCGGCCCTGCAGAACCTCGGTGGCGACGTCCAAGAGGCCGCGATGATGGACGGCGCGAGCGGCTGGCAGCGCTTCTGGCGCATCACGTTGCCGCAACTGCGACCGACGCTCTTCACGGTCCTCACCCTCGGCCTCATCGGCACCTGGCAGGTCTTCGACCAGATCTACACCGGCACCCAGGGCGGCCCGCAGAAGACCACGCTGACGCCCGCCTACCTCTCGTACACCTCGGCGTTCGGCGAACAGGAGTGGGGTCGCGGCGCGGCCATCGCCTTCGTGCTGTTCGTCATCATCGTCGCCTTGACGATCCTGCAGCGCATCGTGCTGCGCGACCGGGCCGTGTCGAAGAGACGCACCCGGCTCTACACGACAGGAGTCGAGCGATGACCACGACCGCACCGATCGCCGACCGGACGAACCCCTCCTCGCCGGTCGCGCCTCCCCCGGCCCCACCTCACCCGGCCGGGCGCGAGCCCCGCAGCACGCGACGCATCGCCGGCACCTCGGTGCTCTACGCCGTGCTGATCGTCATCGCGGCGATCTACATCCTGCCGTTCCTGATCAACGTGGCGACGTCTTTCAAGACCGACCCCGAGGCGGCCTCCGACCCGCTGGCGTTGATCCCGATCACGCCGACGGTCGCCGCCTACCGCCAGCTGTTCCTCAACAGCGACTTCCCGACCTGGTTCCAGAACTCCGCGATCGTGACGATCGTGGTGACGCTCGGGCGGGTCTTCTTCAACTCGCTGGCCGGCTACGCCCTGGCGCGGCTGCAGTTCCGGGGGCGCAACGTCATCTTCGTGCTGCTGATCGGCGTGATGGCGGTGCCGACGGTCGTGCTGCTCATCCCGAAGTTCCTGGTGATCAACCAGCTCGGCATGTACGACTCGTACTCGGGCATGATCGTGCCGCTGCTGACCGACGCCGCCGGGGTCTTCATCATGAAGAACTTCTTCGAGTCGATCCCCCGCAGCGTCGAAGAGCAAGCGCGCATCGACGGCGCCGGCACCTTCCGGGTCTTCTGGTCGATCGTCCTGCCCATGGCTCGCCCGGCCCTCGTGACGATCATCATCCTGTCGTTCCAGGGGTCGTGGAACGAGCTCTCGCACTTCATCGTGTCGACCCAGTCGCCCGAACTGACCACCCTCACCAAGGGCGTCGCGAGCCTCGCCTCGGGGCAGCTGAGCCAGGGGTCGCAGTACCCGATCAAGCTCGCGGCCGCCGCGGTCATGACGGTCCCGGTCGCCATCGTCTTCTTCGTCTTCCAGCGCCGCATCATGAACGCCAGCGCCGGGGCCGTCAAAGAGTGATGCACGCCGCGACGCCCACCCCGTCGCACCCCACGCCCGCCACCCGGAGCCCCAGGAGCCCCCGATGACCCAGACCTCCCCCCTCGATTCCGACCACGCCGACCGGTCGGCCCCGACACCCGGCCTCCAGCCGTTCCTCGCCGCCGAGACCATCGTGCTGAGGGCTCCCGTCCAGGCGTGGTCGGCCGCCGACGGGTCGATGGGCGCGGCGACGATCCACGGCGTCTACCTCGGCGACGTGCGTCTCGTCGCCGGGCACGGCGTCACCGTCGACGGTCTCGTCCCCGAGCACGTGGCCACGGTGCCCCTCGGAGCCTCGTCGGTCCGCTTCGAGTCGCTGCTGCGCGGCCTCGACGACGCCGGAGCCGACCCCGACGTCCGCCTGAGCTCGCTCCGTGACGTCACGACCACGGGCGTCCACGAGCGCCACACGGTCACCTCCCGGCTCGACCGCGAGCTCACGGTCACCCTGGCCGCGACCCTCCGACCCGACGCGTCCCCCATGGACCACGTGAAGGCCGGGATCGTGGGCGCGCCCGTGCGCGACGCGACGCTCACGTCCGACGGCACCCGCGCCTCCTGGCGGGCAGAAGGAGTCCGGGTCGACCTCGAGACCCGAGGAGGCGCGGTCCGGGACACCCCCGCCGGCCTCGTCGTCGAGTGGGTCGCCGTCGTCCCCGCCCGGGGTTCCGTGACGGTCGGTCTCGACCTGGTCGCGACCGCCCCCGACGCCGTCGTCCGGGGCGTGCGGACGCCGCCGCACTGGGCCGACCTCGACCCGGCGCCGCGTGACGACCGGCTCGCCCGCTGGGTCGACCGTGCCCGCGACGACCTGGCGGCGCTCCGGCTGACCACGACGACGGCACCCGACGACGTGTTCTACGCCGCAGGTGCGCCCTGGTTCTTCACGCTCTTCGGCCGCGACTCGCTCTGGGCCGCCCGCTTCACCCTGCCCCTCGACCTCACGGTCGCGGGGGGCACCCTGCGGGTGCTCGCGGGCCTCCAGGGCACTCGACACGTGCCGGGGACGGCCGAGCAGCCGGGCAAGATCATGCACGAACTCCGTCAACGGACGTTGACGATCCCCGGTGAGGACGTGAGCCTGCCCCCGCTCTACTACGGCACCGTCGACGCGACCGCGCTCTGGATCTGCCTGCTGCACGACGCCTGGCGCTGGGGCCTGCCGCGGGCCGAGGTCGAGGCGCTGCTGCCGCACCTCGACGCAGCCCTCGCCTGGATGCGCGACTCGGGCGACAGCGACGGCGACCTGCTGCTCGAGTACGTCGACGAGACCGGCCACGGCTTGGCGAACCAGGGCTGGAAGGACTCCGGGGACAGCGTCCAGTGGCGCGACGGAACCCTCGCCCAGGGGCCGATCGCGCTCTGCGAGGTGCAGGCCTACGCGTACGAGGCGGCCGTGCACGGGGCCGACCTGCTCGACGCCTTCGGTCGGGCGGGCGGCGACGCGTGGCGCGACTGGGCGGGGCGCCTGCGCGACCGGTTCCGCGCCTCCTTCTGGGTCGACGACGCCGCGGGCGCCTACCCGGCGATCGCCCTCGACGCGGCCAAGCGGCCGGTCGACACGGTCACGAGCAACCTTGGGCACCTGCTCGGCACGGGTCTGCTCGACCCGGACGAGGAGGCGCTGGTCGCCTCCCGCCTCGTCTCGCCCGAGCTGTCCAGCGGTTTCGGCCTCCGCACGATGTCGACCGACAGCGCCGGCTACTGGCCCCTGAGCTACCACGGGGGCAGCGTCTGGACCCACGACACGGCCATCGCGGTGCAGGGCCTGGCCCGGGCCGGGTTCGCCGACGAGGCCGCGGTGCTCGCCGAGGGCCTGCTCGCGGCGGCGCCGACCTTCGACTACCGGATGCCCGAGCTCCACTCGGGCGACCCGGCCCGCGAGATGCCGTCGCCCGTGCCGTACCCCGCCTCGTGCCGCCCCCAGGCCTGGTCCGCCGCAGCCGCCGTCGCCGTCTGGTCCGCCACGCACGCCGTGCGCCCGCCCCGCCACCCATGACCGCTCGCCCCGCTCGCCCCGCCGCCGATGGTGCGAGCACCCTCCCGCCGAACGCGGGCGAGCCCGCACACGGGCATCGCCTGCGTCACCCCTGCCGTCGGCGCTCGGCGTCGCTCTCCGACAACCGCGCGACCACCTGACGGGCGATCGCCCGGCCGGCCCGGTTCGCCCCGATCGTCGAGGCCTGCGGCCCGTAGCCCGCGAAGAACAGCCTCGGGTCGAGGGTGGAGGCGCCGCCCTCGACGCTCACGCCCCCGTCGGCCGACCGCAGCCCGAGGGGTGCCAGATGGCGCAGCTCGGGGCGGAATCCGGTCGCCCAGACGATGGCGTCCGCGTGAGCGAAGGTGCCGTCCGCCCAGCGCACACCGTTCGGCTCGACCGCCGCGAACATCGGCCGCTCGACCAGCACGCCACGCTCGATGCCCGACACGAAGCGGCGGGTGCGGGGCACGCCGGTGCCACTGACGATGCTCGGCAGCGCCTGTCCCGCCCGGGCCGCGCGATCCTGGGCCGCCACCGCGGCGACGGCCGACTCGACGTCGAGCTCGCCCTGGTCGAGCCAGTCGACCGGTCGGCGCGTCACCCACGTCGTCGAGGCCGCGATGCCGTCGAGTTCGAGCACGAAGCCGATCGCGCTCGTTCCGCCGCCGACCACGACCACGTCGAGCCCCTCGAGCTCGGACGCCGCCCGGTAGTCCGAGGTGTGCAGCTGGCGCCCGCGGAAGGTGTCGCGCCCGGGGTACCACGGCACGAACGGGGCACCCCAGGTGCCGGTCGCGTTCACGACGACCTCGGCCCGCAAAGAGCCGGACTCCGGCCCTGTCGCCGCAGCCGGAGCGCCCCCCGAGGAGGCGCGGGCCGCCCACCGCACCGAGAAGCCGTCCCCCAGCCCGGTCACCCCGGTCACCTCGACCGGGCGCCGCACGTCGAGCCCGAGCGCGTCCTCGTACCGGGCGTACCGGTCGGCGACGACGTCACGCGCCGGGGCCGACCGGTCGGCGTCGGCGAACCCCAGCCCCAGCCCGTCCATGCCCGGCAGGTCGTGCACCCGGTGCGCGGCACCCAACCGCAGGCTCTCCCAGCGGTGCTGCCACGCGCCTCCGGACCCGGGGCCCCGGTCGAGGACGACGAGATCGCGACCCACCTCGAGTCCGAGCCGCCGCAGGTACCACGAGACCGACAACCCGGCCTGGCCCGCGCCGATCACGAGGACCCGCGTCCGCTCGCCTTCGCCCCCAGGAGTCATCCCGACCATCATGCCCGTCCGAGGCGGCAGCCGGGGCTAGGGGTACATGATAAGATCGGTCCAGTTTTTCACCAGCATCCTGTCGGCAGTTCCCGGGTCGTCCGACACCGTTTCCGGGCCGAGTTCAGAGGGGGTCACGCATGGGGCGCGGCCGTCAAAAAGCCAAGCACACCAAGGTCGCCAGAGAGCTGAAGTACTTCAGCCCTGACACCAACTACGGTGCACTCGAAAAAGAGTTGGCGACGAAGAACGACTCCGGCGACGAATACGTCGACAAATGGGCCGACGACTTCGACGACGAATACGACACCGAGCACGACCAGAACAAGAGCGCCTGAGGCCGGTCGGCTGATGACCTCTTCGTCCTCGTCCCTCGTGTGGGAGCAGGTCGTCGTCGACTCGAGCGACCCCGCACGGCTCGCACGCTGGTGGGCAGACGCCCTCGGCTGGGTGGTCGTCTCGTCCGACGACGACGAACCCGAGATCCGTCCGACGCCCGACACGCTGCCCGGGTTGCTCTTCGTGAGCGTCCCCGAAGCCAAGACGGTCAAGAACCGTCTGCACCTCGACTTCCGCCCGACCCCGGTCGACGGTCAGAGCCGCGAGGCGACGCAGGCCGACGAGGTCGCGCGACTCGAGTCGCTCGGGGCCGTCCGTGCACAGGTCGGCCAAGACGACTCCGACGTGTCGTGGGTGGTTCTTGCCGACCCCGAGGGCAACGAGTTCTGCGTCCTCTGAGTCCGCACGACGCACGCCACACGACGACGGCCCCTCGATCTCTCGGGGGGCCATCGTCGTGTGTCACCTGCTCGACGGGCGACGGGTCGAACGCGCGACGGTGCCGCCGTCAGGAGGCGCGGCTCAGCCGCCGACGAGCGTCGCGACCGCGGGCAGCAGCCCCACGACGAGCAGCAGGATCATGCCGCCGGCCGTGAGAGCCGCGACCTTGCGCCCCCCGGTGACGGGTGACGCGGACGACCGCAGCGGTGCGGGCTCGGCGGGGACGCGGCTGATCCGGGCGCTGCGCGGGGCGGCGACCGCCGCACGCGAGACGGCAGGGAGGGGGATGCGGGTGGTGCTCATGGGTCGACTCCTTCGTCGTCCGGTCTGACGTCGTCGTCAGCGCGCCCGGCACGGGCGTGCGTTCATCGTACGCCGACGCCGGGGCGACGCCACTCGGCGTGACGGGCGATCAGCCCGCGTAGGACCCGACGAGCCGCACCGCGCCTCCGTCGACGCCCTTGGCGCCCTGTTCGAACCCGGCGAGATCGCGCTGCCCGGTCGAGACGGTGCCGACGGGCCAGGTCGCGATGCCGTCGGCCTCGAGGGCCGAGGTGACCGCGTCTGCCTGCGACGCGGCGACGACGGCGATCATGCCGATGCCGAGGTTCCAGGTGCCCTCGCTCGACTCGAGGGTCGAGCCGGCCAGGTCGCTCAGCACCCGGAAGACGGGCAGCGGCGACCAGGTCGAGCGGTCGACCTCGGTCCACGACCCGAGGGGGAGCACGCGAGCGAGGTTGGCCGCGATGCCGCCCCCGGTGACGTGGCTGAGCGAGTGGATCGCGCCG
Source organism: Frigoribacterium sp. Leaf44 (assembly GCF_001421865.1). Classification (NCBI taxonomy): domain Bacteria; kingdom Bacillati; phylum Actinomycetota; class Actinomycetes; order Micrococcales; family Microbacteriaceae; genus Frigoribacterium; species Frigoribacterium sp. Leaf44. Next base: position 21,750 of record NZ_LMLG01000005.1, on the reverse strand, counting down.
TCGAGCGCGGGGTCGTCGAGCACGCGCAACAAGGGTGACGTGTAGAGACGCGTCGGTTCGAGCAGCGCCTCGCCGACGGTGCCCGAGAACTCGGGCAGGGTGTCGTCGTAGCCGAGGTCGCGTGAGGCCAGGATGTGGCGCACGAGCGAGAAGCCGTTCGAGTGCACGCCCGACGAGGCGAGCGCGAGCACGACGTCGCCGTCGCCGACGAGGTGCGGGCCGAGCTGGCGCCCCGACTCGACCGCACCGACCGCGGCGCCGGCCACGTCGTAGTCGTCGGGCCCGAGCAGGCCGGGGTGCTCGGCGGTCTCGCCGCCGACGAGGGCGGTGCCCGTCTCGCTGCAGGCCCGGGCGATGCCCTCGACGATCGAGGCGATGCGGGCCGGCACCACGCGGCCGCAGGCGATGTAGTCGGTCATGATCAGCGGCCGGGCGCCGACCACGACGATGTCGTCGACGACCATGCCGACCAGGTCTTGCCCGATCGTGTCGTGCTTGTCGAGCGCCTGGGCGATGGCGACCTTCGTGCCGACGCCGTCGGTCGACGTGGCGAGCAACGGCTTGTCGAAGTCCTTGAGGAACGACACGTCGAACAGCCCGGCGAACCCGCCCACGCCGCCGACGACACCGGGGCCGTGCGTGGCACCGACGGCCGCCTTCATCAGCTCGACCGCCCGGTCGCCGGCGGCCGTGTCGACCCCCGCTGCGGCGTAGGAGGCGCTGGTCGAGTGGGCAGAGGAGGTCGCCATTCGTTCATCCGTTCGGTGTCGCTCTAGACTGTCGCGGTAACCCCAACTCTACGGTCTGGAGCCAGATCCGCATGTGCGGCATCGTCGGTCTCGTCGCGCACGAGCCAGCAAATCAACTCGTCTACGACTCGCTCCTCCTGTTGCAGCACCGCGGGCAGGACAGCGCCGGCATCGCCACCGCCGAGGGCGGCATCTTCCACGTGCACAAGACCAAGGGGCAGGTCCGCGAGGGCTTCCGCACCCGCGACATGCGTGCGCTGCTCGGCAACATGGGCCTCGGCCACGTGCGCTACGCCACCAAGGGCGCGGCCAGCAACGAGCAAGAGGCGCAGCCGTTCTACGTGAACGCGCCCTACGGCATCGTGCTGATCCACAACGGCAACCTGACGAACACGCGCGAGCTCACGAGCGAGCTCTTCCACGTCGACCGGCGCCACCTCAACACGAACAGCGACACCGAACTGCTGGTCAACGTGCTGGCGCACGAGCTGCAAGAGCAGGTCAACGGCAGCGAGCTCGACCCCGAGCAGATCTTCGCCGCGGTGTCCCGCGTGCACGACCGGGTGCAGGGCTCGTACGCGGCCATCGCCATGATCGCCGGCCACGGTCTGCTGGCCTTCCGCGACCCCTTCGGCATCCGCCCGCTGGTCCTGGGTCGCCGTCTCGCCGCCGACGGCGTCCGCGACGAATGGATCACCGCCTCCGAGTCGCTCGTCCTCGAGTCCGGCGGCTACGAGATCGTCCGCGACGTCGCCCCCGGCGAGGCCGTCTTCATCTCGCTCGACGGCCAGATGGTGTCGAAGCAGTGCCACGCCAGCCCGCGCCTCATCCCCTGCTCGTTCGAGTACGTCTACCTGGCCCGCCCCGACTCGATCATGAACGGCATCTCGGTCTACGACGCCCGACTGCGCCTCGGCAACCGGCTGGCCGACACGATCGCCGCGCACTCGCCGATCGGCGACATCGACGTCGTCATGCCGATCCCCGACTCGTCCCGCCCCGCAGCCATGCAGGTCGCCCAGAAGCTCGGCATCGAGTACCGCGAGGGCTTCTACAAGAACCGTTACGTGGGGCGCACCTTCATCATGCCGGGGCAGGCCGAGCGCAAGCGGTCGGTGCGCCAGAAGCTCAACGCGATGTCGAGCGAGTTCAAGGGCAAGAACATCCTGATCGTCGACGACTCGATCGTCCGCGGGACGACGTCGCGCGAGATCGTCGAGATGGCCCGGGCCGCCGGAGCGAACAAGGTGACCTTCACCTCGGCCGCTCCCCCGGTGCGCTTCCCGCACGTGTACGGCATCAACATGCCGTCGCGGCACGAGCTGGTCGCCCACGACCGCAAGATCCCCGAGATCGCCCGCGAACTGGGTGCCGACCACCTCATCTACCAAGAGGTCGCCGACATGCAGGCCGCCATCACCGAGGGCAGCGACGTCACCGAGCTCGAGATGAGCTGCTTCACGGGCGACTACGTCACCGGCACCGTCAGCCCCGAGTACCTCGCCTGGGTCGAGGCCAACCAGCTCAGCTGAGCCGGCGGGTCCGTCGGCACCCGCGCCTCCTGCGCTGCGTGTCGACCGCGCGCCCGTCGCCACCCTCGCCTCGCCCCGCTTCCACCCCCTGGGGGAGGCGCGGTGCCGGTGGGCATCCCTAGGCTGGGGGCCATGAGCGACGTCGGCATGCCCCGCCCCGAACCGACCGTGACGCCCCCGGCGTCCGCCCTGCAGATCACCGGTCTGCGCAAGGCGTTCGGCGACAAGGTCGCCGTCGACGAAATCGACCTGACCGTGCCGACGGGTTCGTTCTTCGGCCTCGTCGGCCCGAACGGCGCCGGCAAGACGACCACGCTCTCGATGGCGACCGGGCTGCTGCGTCCCGACGCGGGCCGGATCGAGGTGCTGGGCGTCGACGTCTGGTCCGACCCGACGCACGCCAAGTCGCTCGTGGGCGTGCTCAGCGACGGCATCTCGCTCTTCGACCGCCTCACCGGCGAGCAGCTCGTCACCTACCACGGCCTGCTCAACGGCATGAGCCGCGAGACGACGGCACAGCGGGTCGGCGACCTCCTCGACCTGCTCGACCTCCGCTCGGCCGGCGGCACGCTCGTCGTCGACTACTCCGCGGGCATGACCAAGAAGGTGGCGCTCGCCTGCGCGCTGGTCCATGCGCCGCGCCTCCTCGTCCTCGACGAGCCGTTCGAGTCGGTCGACCCGATCTCGGCCGCGAACATCCGCGACATCCTGCACGGTTACACGCAGAACGGCGGCACGGTCATCGTGTCGAGCCACTCGATGGACCTCGTCCAGCGCATGTGCGACCACGTCGCCGTCATCGCGGCCGGTCGCGTGCTCGCGGCCGGCACGACCGACGACGTGCGCGCCGGCTCCACTCTCGAAGACCGCTTCGTCGAACTCGTCGGTGGCCGCCAGCACAACGAGGGGCCGTCGTGGTTGCGCACCTCCTGAGTCTGCGCTGGCGGGTGCTGCTGAACGGCTTCAAGCGCAGCACCTGGCAGATCGTCGCGGCCGTCATCGGCGGGCTCTACGGCCTCGGCGTGCTCGCCGCCGTCGTCGTCGGCCTCGTCGCCCTCTCGTTCGCGCCCGAGCGCTGGGCCTGGACGGCCGGCGTGCTCGGTGGCTCGCTCGTGGTCGTCGGCTGGGTCGTCGTGCCGTTCGTCGCCCGGGGCTACGACCAGACCCTCAGCGTCTCGAAGCTGCGTCAGTTCCCCTTGCCCGCCGACCGGCTCCTCGCCGCCCTGTTCGTCGCGGGGCTGCTGGGCATCCCGGGCATCGTCACGCTCGTCGCCGCCCTCGCGACGACCTTCAGCTGGCTGCAGCACCCGCTGTCCGCCGTCCTCGCCCCGTTCTGTGGGGTGCTCGGAGTCTTCGTCTGCGTCGCGGCGTCCCGTGCGGTCGAGACCGCCACCAGCGCGCTGGGCGCCAAGCGTCGCTACCGCGAGCTGATGAGCGTCGCGATCTTCGTGCCCCTCATCCTGGCCGGGCCCCTGATCGGCCTGGTCGGACAGGGACTCAGCTCGCTCGGCGACGACCTGCCCCGCGTCGCCCACGCCCTGTCGTGGAGCCCGCTCGGCGCCGCCTGGTCGATCCCCGGCGACGTCGCCCTCGGCCGACCGGGCGAGGCCGCCCTCAAGGCCCTCATCGCCCTGGCCACCCTGGGTGTGCTCCTGCTGCTGTGGCGGCGGGGCCTGGCGACCGCGCTCGTGGCTCCCCCGGCCGTCACGGCCACCTCGGCGTCCAAGGGCCTCGGACTCTTCGCGCGTTTCCCCGCGACGCCGACGGGTGCGGTCGCGGCCCGGACGGCCGTCTACTGGTTGCGCGACCCTCGGTACGGCGGGTCGCTGATCGTCGTCCCCCTGATGCCGGTCCTGGCGATCTTCCTGTCGTTCTCCCTCGAGACGACCTGGCCGCTGTACGCCATCGGCCCGGCCGTCGCCGCCCTGCTCGCGATCACACTGGCCGCCGACGTCTCGTACGACGGCACGGCCTTCGCCGCCCACCTGTCGACCGGGCTGGCGGGTTCGGCCGACCGCGCCGGTCGCGTCCTCACGCTCTCGCTGTTCGCGGTGCCCTCCGTCGTGCTCGCCACGCTCGTCCCGCTGGCGGTGGTGGGTCGATTCGACGTGGCCCCGGCCCTGCTCGGCATCGGCCTGGGCCTGCTGCTCACCGGGTTCGGCGTGTCGAGCGTGGCCTCGGCGCTGTACCTGATGCCCGTCCCCGCGGCGGGCGAGAGCCCCTTCAAGTCCCCGCCCGGGGCCAACGTCACCTCGGCCCTGGGCCTCTACGCCTCGTGGGCGATCGTCTTCGTGGCGTCGCTGCCCGAGCTCGTGCTCGGCATCGTGGCGCTGGTTCAGGGGTCGGTGCTGCTGGGGCTGCTGACGCTCGTCGTCGGCGTCGTCCTCGGGGCCGTGCTGATGGTCGTCGGCATCCGACGTGGTGGACGCCTGCTCGACGCCCGGGGGCCCGAGCTCCTCACCCGGTTGCGCCGGGCTCGCGGAGCCTGACCAGGGCCGTCGGCTCGCACGCGGTCGGCCGGGCGACGTCAGGCGCGGTCGGCCGGGCGACGTCAGGCGCGGTCGGAGTCGCCGTCGGTCACCTGACGGGGATCGGCGTCGGGCTCGGCGACGGGAACCTCGAGGCGTTCACGTTCGACCTGGACGCGCTTCGCGCCCCGGCTGGTGATCCGCTCGGCGACGATGGCGACGACGCAGCCGACGGCCCCGCCGATCGTGAGACCCCACAGCGAGATGTACCCGTAGGTCTGCGCGACGCCCTCGCCCGAGTCGAACGGGAAGAGCGAGGTGACGATCAGCGACACGACGACCCCGAGCGCCGCGCCCATGATCAAGAAGACGGGCACCTTGGGCGCCCGACGCACGGTGACCTCGTCACGTTCGACGGTGGACTCGGCGGCGCGACCGACGGAGGGCTCGACGACGGGCTCGGGTCGCTGCTGGTCGTCGGGTGCGTTCGTCACCCGCCCATCATCCCAGAGGCGGCTGACCATCGCCGACGCCCGTCTCGACGTCGAGCATGGGCCACCGAGGAGGCGCGGGTCAGCCCCGCTGCCAGGCGATCGGCACGTAGCCGGTCAGGTCGGCCCTGCTGCCGGATGCCGACACGAGCGCCCCGGCCCGCGCCTCCTGCCAGCTGAGGTCGCCGGTGGCGAGTCGCACGAAGGTGGCGGCGTCGGTCTCGACGACGTTGGGCGGTGTGCCCCGGGTGTGGCTGAGCCCCTCGCGGAACTGCACGGCGCCGAACGGCGGCACGCGCACCTCGACCGTGGCCCCGGGTTCGCCGTCGGCGAGCACCTGCAGCAACCAGCGGACGGCCATGGCGGTCACCGGCCGCGGCGCGGTCCCGTCGGCGGCGAGCGCCGTCCGCACCTCGCCCACGGCGGCCGATCCCGCCGCGTCGTCGATCCGTGCCCTGGCCATGCGCCCACGCTACCCGCGCCTCCCCTTCCCGAGCTGCGCCTCCCCGTCCCGGTCCAGGTCCCGCTCCCCGTCCTCGTCCCGTCCCCGTCCCCGTCCGGTCCCGTCCCCGTCCGGTCCCGTCCCCGTCCGGTCCCGTCCCGTCCCGTCCCCGTCCCGTCCCGTCCCGTCCCGCGCGAGCACATCCCGACCGCCCAGGGCGCCCCCGGCGGGCCGAACCCGACAGCCACCCCCCGACACTCCGCTCACCTCCGCCCTCCCGCGGCGTGGCGCAGCCCACTGGTCGCGAATTGCACACCCCCGCCCCCGCCCCGGACTCGGTGCGGCAGCGCAGCCGCCACCTCGGACTCGGCACCGCGGCACACCCTCGGTAGGCTGTGGCGCGTGCGAATCCTCGTCCTCGGTTCCGGTGCTCGCGAGCACGCCATCATCACCGCCCTGTTGCGCGAAGACGCGGGCCACGAGATCACCGCGGCCCCCGGCAACGCGGGCATCGCCGACCAGGTCGGCATCGTGCACCTCGACCCGTCCAACGGTGCCGTCGTCACCGAGTACGCGCTCGAGAACGACGTCGAGCTGGTCGTCGTCGGCCCCGAGGCACCGCTGGTGGCCGGTGTCGCCGACGCCCTCCGCACCCGGGGCATCCCGGTCTTCGGTCCCGGCAAGAAGGCCGCGGCACTCGAGGGCAGCAAGACCTTCGCGAAACGCATCATGGACGAGGCCGGCGTGCCCACCGGGCGGGCCACGCGCGTGGGCACCCTCGACGAGGCCGTCGCGGTGCTCGACGACTTCGGTTCCCCCTACGTCGTCAAGGCCGACGGGTTGGCGGCCGGCAAGGGCGTCCTCGTCTCGGACGACCGCGCCGCGGCGGTCGAGCACACCACCTACTGGTTGCAGCACGGGCCCGTCCTCGTCGAGGAGTTCCTCGAGGGCCCCGAGGTCTCGTTGTTCTTCCTCAGCGACGGTCACACGGTCGTGCCGCTCAGCCCGGCACAGGACTACAAGCGCCTGCTCGACGGAGACGCCGGCCCCAACACCGGTGGCATGGGCGCCTACTCGCCGCTCCCCTGGCTGGCCGACCGCTTCGGCAGCGAGAAGGACTTCGTCGACGAGGTTCTCGACACCATCGCCACCCCGACGGTGCGACAGCTCGAGTCCGAGGGCACGCCGTTCATCGGCCTCCTCTACGCCGGGCTCATCCTCACCGAGAAGGGCGTGCGCGTCATCGAGTTCAACGCCCGGTTCGGCGACCCCGAGACGCAGGTCGTCCTGCCCCGTCTGGTCACGCCGCTGAGCGGACTGCTGCTCGCCGCCGCGACCGGGTCGCTCGGCAACCACGAGTCGCCGCGCTTCTCCACCGACGTCGCCGTGACGGTGGTCCTCGCCAGCGAGGGCTACCCCGAGGGCGCCGTCAGCGGTCGCCCGCTGCGGGGGCTCGACGACGCGACCGCCGTCGCCGGCGTCCACGTGGCCCACGCCGCGACCGCCCGCCTCGACGACCGGCTCATCGCCACCGGCGGGCGCGTGCTCAGCGTGGTGGCCGAGGGGTCCGACTTCACCGAGGCCAGGGGTCGGGTCTACGACGCCCTCTCGCGCATCGAACTCGAGGGCGGCCAGTACCGTCACGACATCGCCGAGCGGGTCGCCCGATGACGGCCCCCGACGGCACCACGGCCCCGGCCGACGGGACCGCAGGAGGCGCGACGCGCCAGGCGACGCCCGTCACGCCGGGCACCCCGCGCCACCTCGACGGCTGGACGCCCGTCTACTCGGGCAAGGTCCGCGACCTCTACGTCCCGGCACCGGTGGCCGGCTCGGTCGGCGACGCCGCCACCCTCGCCGACACCGAGCACGTGCTGGTCGTCGCGAGCGACCGGGTCAGCGCCTTCGACCAGGTGCTCGAGCCCGGCATCCCGGGCAAGGGTGCCCTGCTGACGCAGCTCAGCCTCTGGTGGTTCGCGCAGTTGGCGACCGTGCCGAACCACCTCGTCGACCCGACCGCCGCCTCCGTCTCGTTGCCCGCGCAGGTCCGGGACCGCGCGATGCTCGTGAAGCCGCTCGACATGTTCCCCGTCGAGTGCGTCGTCCGCGGGTACCTGGTCGGCAGCGGCTGGGCCGAGTACCGCGAGCACGGCACCGTCTGCGGCATCCCGCTGCCCGAGGGGCTGTCGAACGGCGACCGCCTGCCCGAACCGATCTACACCCCGGCGTACAAGGCGCCACTCGGCGAGCACGACGAGAACATCTCGTTCGAACGCACCGTCGAACTCGTCGGCGCCGAGACCGCGGCGGCCCTTCGCGACCGGTCGCTCGAGATCTACCGTCTGGCGTCCGACGTGGCCGAGGCCCGCGGGGTCATCCTCGCCGACACCAAGTTCGAGTTCGGCGCCGACAGGGCCACGGGCGAGATCACCCTCGGCGACGAGGTGCTGACGAGCGACAGCAGCCGTTTCTGGGACGCCGAGGTCTACGCCTCGGGCAACCGCACCCAGAGCTTCGACAAGCAGATCGTCCGCGACTGGCTCTCCGCGCACTGGGACGGCACGGGCGAGGCCCCCGCCCTGCCCGACGACATCGTCGCCCGCACGGCCGCCCGCTACCGCGAACTCATCGAGCGCCTCACCGCCCGCTGACCGGGGCCCCACGCCCCGGTCCCCAGCCCCGGCGCCCGACCCGGGCTCCGCACCGCGTTTCGTGCACTGCGCCGCGTCGAGATCCGGTGCACGAAATGCGGTGCGACGTCGTCGGGAATGCCCGGCCCGACCGGCCGGTTCCCGTTGGTGACACGTCACCGACCCGGTGACCACCCGACCAGACCGAGGGCCCTCATGACCGACACCTCCGCGACCGACGCGACGCGCGCCTCCTCGTCCGACCTGCTCGCCGCCGACACCGGCATGGGGGCGGTCACCCTCCGGGTCGCCGACCTCGACGCGATGACCGCCTACTACCGCGACGCCGTGACCCTGACGGTGCTGGCCGCCGAACCGACCGTGGGCCGCGTGGTCCTCGGTCGAGGAGCGACCCCGATCGTCATCCTCGAGCACGCGCCCGAGCTGAAGCACGCCGGGCCGCGCGAGGCCGGCCTGTTCCACACCGCGATCCTGTTCGAGACCGAGGCCGACCTCGCCGCCGCCGTCTACGGCGTCGCGACCCGTCACCCCGGCACGTTCACCGGCAGCGCCGACCACCTCGTCAGCAAGGCCTTCTACTTCACCGACCCCGAGGGCAACGGCATCGAGCTCTACTGGGACCGTCAGCGCTCCGAGTGGTCCTGGACCCACGGCCAGGTCGACATGGCGACCCTCGCCCTCGACCCGAACGCGTTCGTGCAGCAGAACGTCACCGAGGAGGCGCTGGCCGGCTCGGCATCCCGTCCCGCCACGGTCGGCCACGTGCACCTGAGCGTGGGCGACGTCGAGTCGGCCCACCGGTTCTACGTCGAGCAGCTCGGCTTCGAGACGACGACGCGCTTCGGGCCGCAGGCCCTGTTCGTCAGCGCGGGCGGCTACCACCACCACATGGCGATGAACACCTGGAACAGCGCCGGGGCCGGGCGTCGCCAGCTGGGGCTGGGCCTCGGCCTGGTGCGCATCGAGGTGCCGACGGCCGACGACCTGGGCGCCCTCGGCGAGCGCCTCGGCCACCACGGCATCGCCACCCGGGACGACGGGCGGGTGCTCGGGTTCGACGATCC
>NZ_LMLG01000005.1:12183-12291 GCF_001421865.1 Frigoribacterium sp. Leaf44 | reverse complement strand
ACCAGCTCCAGGTGACCGTGCGACCGCAGTCGGCTTAGCCCTCGGTCACAGGCTCCCTCGGCGCTGGCGTCGCAGAGCCGCTGTCGCGTCTCCCTGAGCTCCAGCGCG
>NZ_LMLG01000005.1:0-12114 GCF_001421865.1 Frigoribacterium sp. Leaf44 | reverse complement strand
ACCAGCTCCAGGTGACCGTGCGACCGCAGTCGGCTTAGCCCTCGGTCACAGGCTCCCTCGGCGACGCCGATGGCTACGGTGGTGAGCATGCCTGCAGCCGAATCCCCCACGTTCTCCACGACCCCTGAGGGCGACCTCACGCTCGACGACCACGAGGCGGTCGCGGCGATGCTCGCCCGGGCGTTCCCGAGCTACGACCACTGGTACGCCGGGGCTCGCAGCTGGGCGGGGATGCAGCCCGAGCTGCGGGTCGTCGCGCGTCAGGGCGACGTCGTGGTGGCGCACGCCGGCCTGCGACGCCAGTTCGTCACCGTCGGCGACACGGACCTGCTCGTGACGGCGGTCGGCATGGTCGCCGTCTCGCCGACCGTCCAGGGCACCGGCCTCGGCGGCGAACTGCTCCGTCAGGTCGACGCGGCACTGACGTCGCTCGGCAGCGGCTTCGGCGTGCTCGAGACCGGGGACGACGTCCAGGGCTTCTACCGGCGCGGCGGGTGGCTGCCGCTCGAGGGTCTCACGGCGCACTACACGGCGTTCAGCGCCGACGGCGCCGGCGTCCTCGTCACCCAGGACCACGGCTGGCTGCTCCGCGAGGGCACGCGCACCCTCGCCGACTGGCCCCAGGGCGAGCTGAACTGGAACGGCCAGATGGTCTGACCCGCACGGCACCCGAGGCCGCACGTGCCCCGGAACGCCGAGGAGGCACGGTGACCGACGAACGGTCACCGCGCCTCCTGCGGTCTGTCGTGACTGCCGACTACGCCGGGACGCCGACCTCCGCCGGGTCCTCGTTCGAGCCGGGAGCCTCGGGCTCGACGCCCTTGCGGACACGCAGACCCAGGGTGGGGTCGACGTTGGTCCAGTACTCGTAGACGCGCTCGCGCAGAGCGGGCTGGGTGACCTTCGAGACGTGGCCCACGATGTTCTGCACCAGGCGGTCGCGCTCCTCGTCGTCCAGCACCTCGCGGACGAGCGTGCCGGCCTGGCCGAAGTCGTCGTCCTCGGGGTGCAGCGTCACGGACGAGCGGACGAGCTCGCCGTCGCTCTCCCAGCCGCCGGTGTCACCCGCGGCCTGCGGGTCCGCCGCCGGGCCGCCCACCGAGTTCGGTGCGTAGACCGGAGCCGTCGCCTCGCTGAAGTGATACCGCGCGGCGCCGTCCTTCGAATACGAGTGCACCTCGGTCTTGGGCGTGTTCACCGGCAGCTGCTGGTGGTTGACGCCGATGCGGTAGCGGTGGGCGTCCGCGTAGCTGAAGATGCGCGCGAGCAGCATCTTGTCGGGGCTGGTCGCGATGCCGGGGACGAAGTTCGACGGGGCGAACGCGGCCTGCTCGATCTGCGCGAAGTAGTTCTCGGGGTTGCGGTTCAGCGTCATGGTGCCGACCTCGATGAGCGGGTAGTCCGCGTGCGGCCACACCTTCGTCAGGTCGAAGGGATTGAAGCGGTACGTGGCCGCCTCGTCGTAGGGCATCACCTGCACCGACAGCGTCCAGGTCGGGAAGTCGCCGCGGTCGATGGCCTCGGAGAGGTCGCGGATGTGGAAGTCGGCGTCCTCACCCGCGATGCGGTCGGCGTCGTCCTGCGTGAGGATCTTGTTGCCCTGGTTCGTCTTGAAGTGGTACTTGACCCAGAAGCGCTCGCCCTCGGCGTTGATCCACTGGTACGTGTGCGAGCCGAAGCCGTCCATGTTGCGCCACGAAGCGGGAAGGCCCCGGTCGCCCATCAGCCAGGTGACCTGGTGCGCCGACTCGGGCGACAGCGTCCAGAAGTCCCACTGCATGTCGTGGTCGCGCAGGTGCGAACCGGGCAGGCGCTTCTGCGAGTGGATGAAGTCGGGGAACTTGATGCCGTCACGGATGAAGAACACGGGCGTGTTGTTGCCCACGAGGTCGTAGTTGCCCTCGCTCGTGTAGAACTTCAGCGCGAAACCGCGGGGGTCGCGCCACGTGTCGGGGCTGCCCTGCTCGCCGGCGACGGTCGAGAAACGCGCGAGCATCTCGGTCTCGACACCGGGCTGGAAGAGCGCGGCGCGCGTGTAGCGCGAGACGTCGGCAGTCGTGACGAACGTGCCGAAGGCTCCGCCGCCCTTGGCGTGGACGATGCGCTCGGGCACCTTCTCGCGGTTGAAGTTGGCCAGCTTCTCGACCAGCTTGTGGTCGTGAAGGACGATCGGGCCGTCGGCGCCGACCGACTGCGAGAACTCGTCGCTGGCGGCGGGGGCGCCGTTGTCGGTGGTGGTGATCTTCTTGGCGTCGGTCATGTGTCCTCTTTCGTTCGTGGTTCGTCGTCGTGTGAGATCAGGGGGCGGGCGGCGGGTCAGGCCACGGGGACGGCCGCGTCGGTCGCGGCCAGGCGGTCGGACGAGGAGGCGCTGCTCGACTCGTCGCCCTCCGCACCGTCGGCCTCGGCCGCTCGACAGGCCGGGCACAGACCCCAGAAAGTCACCTCGGCGGTCTGCACGAGGTATCCCGAGTCGTGGGAGGGGGTGAGGCAGGGGGCGTGACCGACGACGCAGTCGACGTCGGCGACCGAGCCGCACACGCCGCAGACGACGTGGTGGTGGTTGTCGCCCGTCCGCAACTCGTAGAGCGCCGCCGAGCCCGCGGGTTCGATGCGGCGCACCAAGCCGGCGCCGGTCAGCGCGTTGAGCACTCCGTACACCGCCTGGACCGATGTGCCGGGCAGTTCGAGGGCCACTCGGGCGAAGACCTGCTCGGCGGCCGCGTGCGGCGACGGCTCGAGGGCGCGCAACACGGCGAGCCGGGGCTCGGTCACGCGCAGCCCGGCGGAGCGCAGGGCCTCGCGAGGGTCGTCGGTCGGGTGGGTCATGGGTCAAGTGAACCACTCTTTTGATCCGATCAAAACAATCCGGGCCGGCTCGGAGGCTGTTCCCGGGTTCGGACGCGCCCTGTGGACAACGACCCCGGGGCGCCGTCGGGTCGCTAGCGTCATCGACATGACCACCGCCGCCACGACCTCGTCGTCAGCCGCCCCCGCCGTCCCCCCGGGGCGCGACCTCGTGGTCGACCTCGCCCGCGTCTTCTGCGTCCTGTTGGTCGTCGCGATTCACGTGATGATGGTGGGCGTCGCCGTCGACTCGACGGGTGCCGTCGTGGCGAACCGCCCCCTGCAAGAGCAGTCCTGGTTCCCCCTGTCGACCTGGGCCGGGCAGATCATGCCGCTCTTCTTCGTGGTCGGCGGCTTCGCCAGCGCCACGGCCTGGGCCGGCGCTCGTCGCCGCGGCGACGATGCCGGCGACTTCGTCCGGGGCCGCCTGCTGCGGCTCGCCCGGCCGGCGAGTGCCGTCTTCGCCGTCCTCGCGCTCGCCCTCGCCGTGGCGGCCCTGCTCGGGGCCGATCCCGACCTGGTCGACGTCGTCGCGACCGGGGTGGGTTCGCCGTTCTGGTTCCTCGCGGCCTACGGCATCACGCAGGTGCTCGTGCCGGTCATGGCGCGATTGCACGCCACCCGCCCCTGGGCGCCCCTGTTCGTCCTGGTCGTCGCCGCCGTCCTGGTCGATGCCGTGCGGTACGGCACCGGCGTCACGGCCGTCGGCCTCCTTAACCTCGCCTTCGTGTGGTTGTTCGTGCAGCAGCTCGGCTTCGCCTACGCCGACGGGCTGTTCCGTCGGACGCCTCGGGTCGTGCTGCTCGTCGTCGCCGTCGTGGCCTATGCCGCCCTGGTCCCGCTGACCGCGGCCGGGCCGTGGTCCGACGACATGCTGAGCAACCTCAACCCGCCGACGGTGCCGCTCATGGTGCTCGGGGTGGCCCAGATCTGCGTGCTCTCGCTCGTGCACCCCGCCCTGTCCCGCCTGATGTCCACCTCGCCGGCCCGTGCCGTCGTGTTCGCGATCGGCAGCCGCGGCATGACCGTCTACCTCTGGCACCTCCCGGTGCTGATCGCCCTGCTCGGGTTCCTGCTGGCCGTGGGCGGGCCGCTCCCGCAGCCCTCGACGGCCACCTGGTGGTGGACGCGCCTCCCGATCTGGGCCCTCGTCATCGGGCTGACCTGCCTCGTGTCGCTGGCCACGGCTCGGTTCGAGCGGCCCCCGCGAGCGCTCCCCGCGGGCCGGCGCCGCGCCTCCTGGTGGCTCATCGGGGCGGCGGCGGTGCTCGCGATCGGACCACCGTTCGACGTGATGCAAGAGGGCCTCGACCTCCGCAACGCGGTGGCGGGTGCGATCTGCCTGCCCCTGGCGATCTGGCTGCTCGGACGGTCACGACCCGCCGTCACCGCCGAGGGCGTTCACCGGCCCGCCCAGGCCCAGGCCGAGGCCGTCGGGCCGACGGACGTGGCCCGGAAAGGGTAGACGCCCGGCCGACGGGGGGTTCGGCCGGGCGTCCGGCGGTCTCGGGGCGGATCAGGAACCCTTCGACCGGAAGCGGAACAGAAGGCCCGATCACGAGGCCCGTGTTCTGTCCGCCGAGATCACTGTGCGGCCCGAATCCATGATCCGGCTGACAAGAGCCTCGCATTCCGCTGACGATCGCCGCGGCGGCCCGTCCGCCCCGGACGACGGACGGCACCACCAGGAGGCGCGCCCGGCTGCCGTAGACTCGTCGCGTCCACCCGTTGACGCCTCTGCAGGAGTAAACCAGTGCCCACAATCGTCGTCGAGGTCATGCCCAAGGCTGAACTGCTCGACCCTCAGGGCAAGGCCGTCGCCGGCGCCCTCTCCCGTCTCGGCAAGGGGGCGTTCACCGACGTCCGCATCGGCAAGCGCTTCGAGGTCACGGTCGAGGGCGAGGTGACCGACGCCGTGCTCGCCGACGTCCGCGAGCTCGCCGACGACATGTTCTCGAACTCGGTCATCGAAGACGTCGTCTCGATCACCGTCGCCGACGCTCCCGCCGCCCTCTGATGCGTGTCGGCGTCGTCACCTTCCCCGGCTCCCTCGACGACCGCGACGCGCAGCGCGCGGTCCGACTCGCAGGCGGTGAGCCCGTCGCCCTCTGGCACGGCGACCACGACCTGAAGGGCGTCGAGGCGATCATCCTGCCCGGTGGCTTCAGCTACGGCGACTACCTGCGAGCCGGCGCGATCGCGTCCTTCTCGCCGATCATGGCCGACGTGGTCGACGCCGCGAACGCGGGCATGCCCGTCCTCGGCATCTGCAACGGCTTCCAGATGCTCGCCGAGGCCCGCCTGATCCCGGGTGCGCACACCCGCAACGCGCACCAGCAGTTCATCCGCCGCGACCAGCGTCTCGTCGTCGAGAACGCCCGCACCGACTGGACGAACGGCTTCACCGAGGGGCAAGAGATCACCATTCCCCTCAAGAACGCCGACGGCCGTTTCATCGCCGACGCCGAGACCGTCAAGCGCATCGAGGGCGAGGGGCAGGTCGCGTTCCGCTACGTCGGCGTCAACCCGAACGGGTCGATGGACGACATCGCCGGCGTCACCAACGCGCGCGGCAACGTCGTCGGCCTCATGCCGCACCCCGAGCACGCCGTCGAAGAGGGCTTCGGCCCCGACACCCCCGCCGCGATGTCGAGCGGTGTCGACGGCCTGACCTTCTTCACGTCCGTTCTCGAGAGGGCCCTCGCCAAGTGACCGACCAGACCGACCGCGCCCCGCACGACGCCGAGATGATCGACGTCCGCCCCGAGGGGCACGTGCCCGACACCGTGGCGAACGCCGCGGCGACGCCCGACCGCGAGCAGCCCTACGGAGCCCTCGGGCTCAAGGCGGACGAGTACGCGAAGATCCGCGAGATCCTCGGTCGTCGCCCCACGAGCGGCGAACTCGCCATGTACTCGGTCATGTGGAGCGAGCACTGCTCGTACAAGTCGAGCAAGATCTACCTCCGCCAGTTCGGCCAGAAGGTCTCGCCCGCCATGAAGAAGAACCTCATGGTCGGCATGGGCGAGAACGCCGGAGTGGTCGACGTGGGTGGCGGATGGGCCGTCACCTTCAAGGTCGAGTCGCACAACCACCCCAGCTACATCGAACCGTTCCAGGGTGCCGCCACCGGTGTCGGCGGCATCGTCCGCGACATCATCTCGATGGGCGCCCGCCCCGTCGCGGTCATGGACCAGCTGCGCTTCGGCGACATCGACGCGCCCGACACGGCCCGCGTGGTCGACGGCGTCGTCGGCGGCATCAGCTTCTACGCCAACTGCCTCGGACTGCCCAACATCGGGGGCGAGACCTACTTCGACGCGGTCTACCAGGGCAACCCCCTGGTCAACGCGTTGGCCGTGGGCGTCCTGCGCCACGAAGACCTGCACCTGGCCAACGCCCGGGGCGTCGGCAACAAGGTGGTCCTCTTCGGCGCTCGCACCGGTGGCGACGGCATCGGCGGCGCCTCCATCCTCGCCTCCGACACGTTCTCGTCCGGTGGGCCGACCAAGCGTCCCGCCGTCCAGGTCGGCGACCCCTTCGCCGAGAAGGTGCTCATCGAGTGCTGCCTCGAACTGTTCCGCGACGAGCTGGTCGAGGGCATCCAAGACCTCGGCGCCGCCGGCATCAGCTGCGCCACGTCCGAGCTCGCCTCGAACGGTGACGGCGGCATGTTCATCGAACTCGACAACGTCCTGCTGCGCGACCCGTCGCTCACCGCCGAAGAGATCCTGATGAGCGAGAGCCAGGAGCGCATGATGGCCGTCGTGCGTCCCGAGAAGCTCGACGCGTTCCTCGCCGTCGTGGCCAAGTGGGACGTCGAGACCAGCGTGCTCGGCGAGGTCACCGACACCGGCCGTCTCGTCATCAACTGGCACGGCGAAGAGATCGTCAACGTCGAGCCCCGGACGGTCGCCGTCGACGGCCCGGTGTACGAGCGCCCCGTCGCCTACCCCAGCTGGATCGACGCCCTGCAGGCCGACAGCGCGTCGTCGCTGCCCCGCCCCACGGGCAACGCGGTGCTGCGCGAGCAGTTCCTCGAGCTGCTCGGCTCGCCCAACCTGGCCGACAAGAGCTGGGTCACGAACCAGTACGACACCTACGTGTTGGGCAACACCGCGCTCAGCTTCCCCGACGACGGCGGCATGATCCGTGTCGACGAAGAGACCGGTCTCGGCTTCGCGATCGCGACGGACGCCAACGGGCGCTACTGCCAGCTCGATCCCAAGCAGGGTGCGCGTCTGGCACTGGCCGAGGCGTACCGCAACGTCGCCGTGACCGGCGCCGTGCCCGCCGCGGTCACCGACTGCCTGAACTTCGGCAGCCCCGAGGACCCCGAGGTCATGTGGCAGTTCTCGCAGGCCGTCGAGGGACTGGCCGACGGGTGCCTCGAACTCGAGATCCCGGTCACCGGCGGCAACGTGTCGTTCTACAACCAGACCGGCACGCGCCCGATCCACCCCACACCCGTGGTGGGCGTCCTCGGAGTCATCGACGACGTCGCCAAGCGCATCCCGTCCGGCTGGCAGGACGAGGGCGACAACATCTACCTGCTCGGCACCACGTCGCTCGAGCTCGACGGGTCGGCCTGGGCCGGCGTCGTGCACGACCACCTCGGCGGCCGCCCGCCGGCGGTCGACCTCGCCGCCGAGGCCCAGCTCGCACAGCTGCTGCACGCCGGTGGCGACCAGTCGCTGATCGCCGCGGCCCACGACCTGAGCGACGGTGGTCTGGCGCAGGCACTGGCCGAGGCCGTGATGCGCTTCGGCGTCGGTGCCCGCGTCTGGCTGGGCGAGGTGCTCGAGCGTGACGGCATCGACGTCGCGACCGCGCTCTTCAGCGAGTCGACCGGTCGTGTGATCGTCTCGGTGCCCCGTGAGGACGACGTTCGTTTCCGCGGTCTCTGCGAGGGCCGTGGTTACCCCGTGGCCCGCATCGGCGTGACCGACGCCCAGTCCGGGTCGCTCGAGGTGCAGGACGTCTTCACGGTGTCCGTCGACGAGCTGCGCAGCACCCACCGCGGAACACTGCCGGCCCGCTTCGGAGCAACGATCGGCGAGTGATCCGCTCACACTGACAGCCGAGGCCCCCACCATGCGGTGGGGGCCTCGGCTGTTCCGGCCCGACTTCCCGTCGTCGACGACGACATGTAGCATGTCGGACCGTGACGATCTCGTCGGCCGCCTCGCGAGCCCCCACGGCCCACCGCCGGCACTTCGACGGCATCCAGGCCCTCCGCTTCGTGGCCGCCCTGCTGGTGGTGGTGACCCACACGATCTTCTACGCGCACGAACGGCTCGACCCTTCTTTCGCCCCATGGAGCTACGGGTCGGTCGGCGTCGACGTCTTCTTCGTCATCAGCGGTTTCGTCATGATGCACGCCGTGCGGTCCATGCCAGCCTCCGCCGACGCCTGGAAGACGTTCGCACGTCGACGACTCGAACGCATCGTCCCGCTCTACTGGATCGCGACGACCCTCAAGGTGGTCTCGTTGTTCGTCGTCCCCTCGGCCGTCCTGCACGCCACACTCGAACCCGTCAACGTGGTCGCGTCGTACGTCTTCGTTCCCACCCGCAACGCCGAAGGGAAGATCGAGCCCGTGCTCGGCGTCGGCTGGACACTCGTCTTCGAGGTCGCGTTCTATGCTCTCGTGGCCCTCTGCCTCGCGGCTCGGGTGCCGGTCCTCCCTGTCGTGGCGCTGGTGCTCACCACGTGCGCCGCGCTCTGGTGGGCGTTCGACCCAGGGCGCCCGCCCTGGGCGGTCTACTTCGACCCCATCGTCCTGTTCTTCCTGATCGGCATGGTGATCGCCGAGTTCTCGCTCCCCGGGCGCCGTCGCTGGCTCTGGACCACGTGGGCGCTCGCGCTCGTGGCGCTGATCGCCGTCCTCGTGGCACCCGGCGTGGACGGCTCGTTCGAGCGGAACGCACCCGCCCGCTTCGCGTCGGTCACCGCTCTCGTCGCGACGACGGTCCTGGCCGAGGGCCACCTCCGCCGGATGACGCCCGGGTGGGTCTTGACTAGCGGGGCGGCATCGTACGCTTTGTACCTCTTCCATCCGATGATCGCCCCGGCCGTCCCCGAGTTGTTCGCCCGTCTCGGGTGGACGAACGGCTGGGTCTCGGTCGGGGTGTCGGTTCCGCTGGTCGTGGCGTCGTCGATCGCCATTCACCGGCACGTCGAGCGTCCGATCGCGGCCGCCCTCATGCGCCGTCGCGCCACAGGCCATCCGGCCCCCAGCCCTTGACGCTCAGCGCTCCGTGCTCAGCGCCCAGCCCTTTGCGCTTGTCGCTCGGCGCCACGTGCTCGGCTCAGCGCGCGAGGCCTGTCCAGTCGGCCGCGAAGCGTGGCCCCCACCTCTTTCGACGGAACCGGTCACGCCGTCTCGGGAGGCCGAGGGCACGAAGAAGGATTCCGTCGGGGCGAAGGGCCAGGACGTGCCACGTACGGCGAAGCCGAACACCCCGCCAGAGGCGGCCCGGCAAGCACGAACAACAATTCGCCCAGGCCGCAGGGCCAAGACATGACCCGTTCGGCAAAGCCGAACACGCCGCCGGAGACGGCCAAGCAAGCACGAACAGCAATTCCCCCAGGCCGTAAGGCCAAGGGGAACCGAATTGCTGGGGTACCTGGACTCGAACCAAGAACAACTGAACCAGAATCAGTCGTGTTGCCAATTACACCATACCCCAATGATGACAACCGTAAGGTCTACATCACTGTCGGCCCATCACCTGGACCGACGTCTACTGTACAGCATCCGCCAGGTGTTCGAGGCCACCGATGAGGTCGCGATTGATCACGGCGGCCACCCGGGCGCCATCACCCGCGGCGACGATCAATTGCTGAGGCCCGGGCGCCGTGCTCTCGCCGGCGGCGTAGAGCCCCGGCACCGACGTGCGACCGTGCCCGTCAACCACGAGCAGCCCGTCGTCGTCCAGGTCGGCTCCTGTGCCAGCGACGTAGTCGAGCGCGGCCGACCACTCCGGGCGCACGAAGCCGCCGGCCCGGGGGACGATCGTGCCGTCCTCGAGCACGACCCCGCGCATGCCTTCGCGGTCACCGTCGATGCTCGCCACCCGGCGTCGGTCCACCGTGATGCCGCGGGCCACCAGCGCAGCCTCGTCCTTCGGCGTGACGACGTCCGAACCGTGCGTGAACACGATGAGGTCGTCGGTCCACTGCGAGAGCAACAGCGCGCGCTCGACGAGGTCGGAGTGCTCACCGATCAGCGCGAGCGGTTGGTCGCGTTTGTCGTACCCGTCACATTCGATGCAGCTGTGGACGTACGTGCCGTAGAACGCTCGGAGTTGGGCGATGTCGGGCAGGGTCTCGGTCAGCCCCGTCGTCACCAGCACGACCCCCGCCACGGCAGATGACTGCTGCCCACGGAACTCGCACGAGAGGTCGAACCCACCGGGGACGGGGACGACGTTCGTCGCGATGGTCTGTCGGTGCTCGGCGCCCTCGTAGCCCAGGAACTCGTCGCGCCCGAGCTTCCGCAGCTCGAGCGGCGAGATGCCGTCCCGCGTGAGGTACCCGTGCGAGAGCAACGTGGCGGAGTTGCGCGGCCGGTTGCTGTCGATCAGCAGGACGCGTCGTCGCGCGCGGACGAGGTTGAGCGCAGCGCTCAAGCCCGCGGGCCCTCCCCCGATGACCGCGACGTCGTAGCGCTCGGTCATGAGCGGCGGGCGAGGGCGGCGAGCCGGGCGAGAGTCGACTCGCGCCCGAGGATCTCCATCGACTCGAACAGTGGCGGACTCACGCGGCGTCCGGACAGCGCCACGCGGAGCGGCCCGTAGGCCACGCGGGGCTTGAGTCCGAGCCCGTCGACCAGTGCCGCCTTGAGGGCGGCCTGGATCGGCTCGTGCGTCCAGTCCGACACTCCCTCGAGAGCAGCCGAGGAGGCGCGCAGCACCTCGTCGGACCGCTCACCGAGCGAGGCCAGCGCGTCGTCTTCGTGGACGAGCTCGTCGTCGGCGGTGAACAAGAACCCGAGCATGCCACGGGCCTCGGACAAGAGGGTCATGCGCTCCTGGACGAGAGGCGCAGCCTGCACCAGCACGCCCCGTTCGGCCTCCGTCGGCGGCACGCTCACCATCCCTTCGAGGTAGGGCAGCAGTCGCTCGGTGAAGTCGTCGACCGCGAGCAAGCGGATGTGGTCGCCGTTGATGGACTCGGCCTTCTTCACGTCGAACCGTGCCGGGTTCGGATTCACGTCGACCACGTCGAACGCCGCGACCATCTCGTCGATCGAGAACACGTCCCGGTCATGTGTCAAGGACCACCCCAGGAGCGCGAGGTAGTTGACGAGGCCCTCGGGGATGAATCCGCGGTCGCGGTGGTGGAACAGGTTCGACTCGGGGTCGCGTTTCGAGAGCTTCTTGTTGCCGTCGCCCATGACGTACGGCAGGTGGCCGAAGCGAGGGACGAATGTCGTGATGCCGAGCTCGACCAGCGCCTCGTAGAGAGCGATCTGCCGCGGCGTCGACGAGAGGAGGTCTTCGCCTCTCAGGACGTGCGTGATGCCCATCAAGGCGTCGTCGAGCGGGTTGACGAACGTGTAGAGAGGAACGCCGTTCGGCCGGACGACGACGAAGTCGCTGAAGGACCCCGCCGGGAACGTGATCGGACCACGCACGAGATCGTCGAAGCTGAGATCGCGGTCGGGAACCCGCAGTCGGAGCGCCGGCTGACGGCCTTCAGCCCGGAACGCGGCACGCTGCTCGTCGCTGAGCTCTCGCTCGAAGTTGTCGTAGCCCTGCTTCGGGTCTCGACCGTTCGCGATGTTGCGGGCCTCGATCTCTTCACCCGTGGCGAAGCTCTCGTAGAGCAGGCCACGCTCCAGGAGTTGATCGATGACTCCGCGGTAGATGTCGTGGCGCTGGGACTGCCGATAGGGACCATGAGGCCCGCCGGCGTCGACACCCTCGTCCCAATCGATCTTGAGCCAGCGCAGTCCGTCCAGGATCTGCTCGTAACTCTCTTCGCTGTCTCGGGCGGCATCCGTGTCTTCGATGCGGAACACGAGCTTGCCGCCCGTGTGCCGGGCGTAGGCCCAGTTGAAGAGAGCGGTGCGGATGAGACCGACATGCGGCGTTCCGGTGGGCGAGGGGCAGAACCGCACGCGCACGTCGGCGCCGGTGGCGGTGGAGAAGGGAGCAGACATCGGGTCGATCTTACCGGGGTCCACCACCTGATCAGCGTTAAACGCAGAAAGGCCCCTTCCGAAGAAGGGGCCTTTCTGGTGTTGCTCGTGCTCTTCGC
>NZ_LMLG01000004.1:206164-232356 GCF_001421865.1 Frigoribacterium sp. Leaf44 | reverse complement strand
ATTTCCAGTCCCCACATCGTGAAGACCAGCGCCTGGCGTTGACCAGAGGATGGAGTTGAAACCCTACCACACGATTCTCAAGTCGCAAACGACTTGTTCTCGGGGAGGATGCCACCACTTGAGGCCGGGAAGCTCCGGATCTGAACCATCACTGGTCGCTGTCCTAGCCGCTCCGCCGCACCTTTGGGCTGACTCGGATTACTTTACACAGCCCCATACCCCCACCCCAAACACCCATGCATCCCGGGCGTGTCGCCCCGGAAGGCCCGGAAACGGCGGTGCGTGTCTCCCCGGGCGCCCCGGAACGAAGGGAAGCCCGCTTCCTCGAGGAGGAAGCGGGCTTCTCTGATGAATCCGACGGACGCGACGTCAGACCCGGACGGTCACTCCCGCCAACGTCTTCTTGCCGCGCCGGAGCACGACGACCCCCCCGTCGAGTCGCGAGTCCGCGACGAGGGCATCACCGTTCTCGACCCGGGCGTTGTTCACGTAGACGCCGCCCTCGGCCGTGGCCCGACGAGCGGCACCCAGGGAAGCGACGAGTCCGGTGTCGACCAACGCCTGCGCCACGGTGGTCGTCCCGTCGGCCGAGGCCGCCGGCAACTCGGCGATGGCGCTGGCGAGGGTCCCCGGATCGAGCACGGACAGATCCCCTTGGCCGAAGAGGGCTGCAGCGGCGTCGATGGCCGACTGGG
This sequence comes from Frigoribacterium sp. Leaf44, assembly GCF_001421865.1. Taxonomy (NCBI): domain Bacteria; kingdom Bacillati; phylum Actinomycetota; class Actinomycetes; order Micrococcales; family Microbacteriaceae; genus Frigoribacterium; species Frigoribacterium sp. Leaf44. The sequence goes on along the minus strand of NZ_LMLG01000004.1, from coordinate 231,661 downwards.
TGGCCGAGGTGCCGTGGACCAGGGACGTGACGTTCCAGGCCAACGCGCGCTGCGCCTCCCGACGGAAGGGTTCGTCGGCGACCGCTTTCTCGAGTCGTTCGATCTCGGAACGCGAGAGGAACGTGAAGACCTTGAGCCGCGGGACGACGTCGGCGTCGTCGGTGTTCAGCCAGAACTGGTACATCGCGTACGGGCTGGTCAGCTCGGAGTCGAGCCAGACCGCATTGCCCTCGCTCTTGCCGAACTTGGTGCCGTCGGTGTTGGTGATCAGCGGCGTGCCGATCGCGTGCACCGAAACGCCCTCGGTACGGCGGATCAGCTCGGTGCCACTGGTGAGGTTGCCCCACTGGTCGCTGCCACCGGTCTGCAGGACGCAGTCGTAGCTGCGGTAGAGCTCACGGAAGTCGAGACCCTGGAGGATCTGGTAGCTGAACTCGGTGTAGCTGATTCCGGCATCGGAGTTCAGACGCGCGGCCACGGCGTCTTTCTTGAGCATCGTGTTGACGCGGAAGTTCTTGCCGATGTCGCGCAAGAACTCGATGGCGCTGAGCGGGGACGTCCAGTCGAGGTTGTTCACCACCCGGAGACCGTTGTCACCGTCGGGCGAGAGGAACTTCTCGACGTGCACACGGATGCGGTCGACCCACTCGGCCGTCTGCTCGGGTGTCTTGAGCACCCGTTCAGCGGTCGGACGCGGATCGCCGATGAGACCGGTGGACCCACCCACGAGACCCAGGGGCCGGTGACCGGCGAGCTGGAGCCGACGCATGGTGAGCAACTGCACGAGGTTGCCGAGGTGAAGGCTGGGGGCGGTCGGGTCGAAACCGCAGTAGTACGTGATCGGCGGACCGGCGAGCAGGGTCTTCAGGGCGTCGGCGTCGGTCGACACGTGCACCAGACCGCGCCACTGCATCTCGTCCCACACGTCGTCGAACGAGGGATCGTTGCTCTGGGCGGCCAGGACGTCTGCGGTCGTTTCACTGGTCACCTGCGAAACGCTACCAGCGACCACCGTCTGCGCCTTCACGCCCCACCGCGCCCTCGCGAGACGGCAGCGCGGTACGGAGAGACCGTCGGATCACCCTCGAGCGAGAACCGCCACGGGAACGCGTCACCACCGGCGTGACCCGACACACCGACACGCGGGCCGGCGGCGACCGGGCCGACCGGTGCGGACGGGAGGCGAAGACGGAACCGCGCCTCCTGACCGGGGGTGTCGGCGACGAGGCGTGAGCCGTCGTCGCCGAGCTCGATGCCGAGCGCGGAACCCAGTCGGCCGGGACCGCGAGCCAGGTCGGCCGGGGTCCGCGACGTCGACCGGCGGGCTCGTGCCTCGTCGACGCCGGCCACCACCTCGCCCGAACGCAAGAGGACACCGGACGCGTAGCCCTCGGGCCCACACACGATGTTGACGCAGCGGTGGATGCCGTAGGACAGGTACACGTAGAGCGTTCCGCCGCGTTCGAACATGCTGTTGTTGCGCGCCGACCGGCCCCGGTGGGCATGCGATCCGGGGTCCTGCCCCTGACCGTGGTAGGCCTCGACCTCGGTGAGGCGCATCCCCACGCCACCCGACCAGAAGACCGAGCCCAGGAGGCGCGGCGCGACGGCCAGCGCCGGTTCGGCCAGCAGTGCCGCGAGCACGTCGTCGTCGGGTGTCGTCGTCACCGCTCCCCCGTGACCACCGCGATCATCGCGGTCAGAAGAAGCGTTGGCCGCTCGCGGCCGCGATTACCGCGACGGCGACCAGCACCGCCACGGCGATCGCGACGACGACCGGCACGACCCAGGCGCGGACCGGCCGGTCGTCCCGAGACCCCGGTCGCCGACGACTCACGCCGCCGCCGGGGCGAGGGCCTGGACGAGGTGGCGCATCTGCTCGGTCAGCTGTACGAGCTGCTCGGCGACCCGCTCGGGAGCCGTGCCGCCGGCCCCTCGACGGCTGGCGATCGAGCCCTCGACCGTCAGGACGGGCCGGATCTCGGGCGTGAGATGCGCCGAGATCGACCGGTACTGCTCGTCGGTGGGCTCGTGCAGCTCGAGGTCGTGCTGTTCACAGAACCGCACCAGCTCGCCGCTGATCTCGTGTGCGTCACGGAACGTGACCCCCTGACGGACGAGCCACTCGGCGACGTCGGTCGCGAGTGAGAATCCCTGCGGCGCGAGCTCGGCCATGCGGACCTCGTCGAAATCGAGGGTCGCCACCATGCCCGTGAACGCCGGGAGCAGCACCTCGAGCTGGCTGACCGAGTCGAACACCGGCTCTTTGTCTTCTTGGAGATCTCGGTTGTAGGCCAGGGGCAGCCCCTTGAGCGTCGCGAGCAGACCCGTCAGGTTGCCGATGAGCCGCCCCGACTTGCCGCGCGCGAGCTCGGCGATGTCGGGGTTCTTCTTCTGCGGCATGATGCTCGACCCGGTCGAGAACGCGTCGTGCAGACGGACGAAGCCGAATTCGCGGGTGTTCCAGAGGATGATCTCTTCGGCCAGCCGCGAGAGGTCGATGCCGACGGACGCCATGACGAACGCGAACTCCGACACGACGTCACGACTGGCCGTCGCGTCGATCGAGTTCTCGGTCGTGCGGTCGAAGCCCAGATCGGTCGCGACGAGGAACGGGTCGAGCCCCAGCGAACTACCCGCGAGGGCACCCGCTCCGTACGGCGAGGCACCGGCCCGTCGCGACCAGTCGCGCAGGCGCTCGAGGTCGCGGACCAGAGGCCAGGCGTGGGCGAGGAGGTGGTGCGCCAGCAGCACCGGTTGGGCGTGCTGCAGGTGCGTCCGGCCGGGCATCACGGCCGTCGGGTGGGCCGTCGCCTGACCGGCGATCGCGTCGACCAGGTCGACGACCTGCCGACCGATGACGCGGGCGTGGTCGCGCAGGTACAAGCGCACCAGCGTCGCGATCTGGTCGTTGCGGCTACGCCCCGCCCGGAGCTTGCCGCCGAGCTCGGCACCGGCGATGCCGATGAGGCCCCGCTCGAGGGCGGAGTGCACGTCCTCGTCGGTCTCGGCCGCGGTGAACGTGCCGTCGAGCACGTCGGACTCGAGCCGGTCGAGCGCCGACAACATGGCGTCGAGCTCGGACGCGTCGAGGTAACCCGCCGCCGCCAGACCCCTGGCGTGTGCGCGCGACCCGGCGATGTCGTACGAGGCCAGCTGCCAGTCGAACTGCGTCGACTTGCTCAGCGCGGCGAGCTCGGCGGACGGCCCGGAGGCGAAGCGGCCGCCCCAGAGGGCGCCCGCCTCGCCTGCTCGCTCGTTCTTGCCCGACCCTTCGCCGAGCCCGCTCGCGTCGGTCACGCCCCGTGGGCCAGGTCGCGACGAGCCGAGATCTTGCTGGGCAGCGACCAGATCTCGATGAAGCCCTTCGACAAGGACTGGTCGAAGGTGTCGCCCGTGTCGTAGGTCGCGAGGTCGAAGTCGTAGAGGCTCGCGTCGCTCTTCTGCCCGGTGACGACCGCGCGTCCGCCCTGCAGCTTGAGACGGATCTCGCCCGACACGTACTTCTGCGTGTCGTCGATGAAGACGTCGAGCGAGCGCTTGAGACCCGAGAACCACAAGCCGTCGTAGACCAGGTTCGACCATTCGGCCTCGACCCCGCGCTTGTAGCGGCCGAGGTCGCGCTCGATGGTCAGCGCCTCGAGCGCCTCATGCGCCGCGATCAAGGCCATCGCGCCGGGTGCCTCGTAGACCTCGCGGCTCTTGATGCCGACGAGACGGTCCTCGACGACGTCGATGCGGCCGACGCCGTGCTTGCCGGCGAGCTCGTTCATGCGCTCGACGATGCCCAGCGGGGTGAACGCCACGCCGTCGATCGCCGTCGGGACTCCGGCCTCGAACGTGATGACGACCTCGTCGGCGTCCTTGACGACGGCCGGGTCTTGCGTGTACTCGTACAGGTCCTCGATGGGAGCGTTCCAGGGGTCCTCGAGGAACCCGGTCTCGACCGCACGGCCCCAGACGTTCTTGTCGATCGAGTAGGGGTTCTTGGCGCTCTGGCGGATGGGGAGGTTGTGCTCTTCCGCGTAGACGATCGCCTTGTCGCGGGTGAGGGCCAGGTCACGGACCGGGGCGATGCTCGTCAGGTCGGGGGCGAGGGCCGCGACGGCCGCCTCGAAGCGGACCTGGTCGTTGCCCTTGCCGGTGCAACCGTGGGCCACGCTGTTCGCACCGAGCTCTTTCGCGACCGATGCCAGGTGGCGGGCGATCAGCGGACGGCTGAGGGCGGACACCAGCGGGTAGGTCTTCTGGTACAGCGCGTTGGCCTTGAGGGCCGGCATCAGGTAATCGGTGCCGAACTCTTCTTTGGCGTCGACGACGACCGATTCGACCGCACCGCAGTCGAGGGCGCGCTGTCGGATGTCTTCCATGTCCTCTCCGCCCTGTCCGACGTCGACGGCGAGGGCGACCACCTCTTTTCCGGTGGCATCGGCCAACCAGCCGATGCCGACCGAGGTGTCGAGGCCCCCTGAGTATGCGAGTACGACGCGTTCCGCCATGGTTCTCCTTGTGTGGTGTGGGTGTGTCTACGTGTGTGAGGTGGTGGGGGTGCTCAGCGGGCCAGCAGCCAGGTGAGCAACGCCTTCTGGGCGTGCAGCCGGTTCTCGGCCTCGTCCCAGATGACGCTGGTCGGGCCGTCGATGACGTCGGCCGTGACCTCGTACCCGCGGTCGGCGGGGAGGCAGTGCAGGAAGATCGCGTCGTCGTCGGCCTGAGCCATCAACGCCTGGTCGACCTTGAACGATCCGAAGACGGCGACTCGCTCGTCTTTCTCGTCCTCCTTGCCCATCGAGACCCAGGTGTCGGTCACGACGACGTCGACGCCGGCGACGGCCTCGGTCGCGTCGGTCGTGACGAGCACCGAGCCGCCCGTCCGCGTGGCGATGGCCTCGGCGTCGGCGACGACGGTCGGGTCGGGCAGGAAGCCCTCGGGGGCGCCGATGCGGACGTGCATGCCTGCGGTCGCGCAGGCCAGCAGGTACGACTGGCCCATGTTGCAGCGTCCGTCACCGACGAACGCCACCGAGAGCCCGGCGAGCGTGCCCTTCTTCTCGCGGATGGTCTGCAGGTCGGCGAGCAGCTGACACGGGTGGAAATCGTCGCTCAACGCGTTGACGACGGGCACGGTCGTGCCGGCCGCCATCTCTTCGAGGCCGGACTGCGCGTAGGTGCGCCAGACGATGGCGGACACCATGCGCTCGAGCACGCGCGCCGTGTCGGAGGGAGTCTCCTTGCCGCCGAGCTGGCTGTTCGCGGTGGCGATGATCAGCGGGCTGCCGCCGAGGTCGGCGATGCCGACCGCGAACGACACCCGAGTACGGGTCGACGACTTGTCGAAGATGACGGCGACGGTCTGAGGACCGGCCAGCGGGCGCTGCGACCAGCGGTCGCGCTTGAGCTCGTCGGCGAGGTCGAGCACCTCGAGCTGCTCGGCCGTGGTCAGGTCGTCGTCCCGGAGGAAGTGGCGGGTCATTCGAGGCCTTTCAGGACGGTGGTCATGATCTGGGTGAACTCGGCGATCTCGTCGTCGCCGACGATCAGAGGAGGCGCCAGGCGGATACTCGAGTCGTTCGGTGCGTTGACGATGAGGCCGGCCTCGAGGGCGTCGGCGGCGATCTGCGCCGCGACGGGCTGCGCCAGCCCGAGGCCGATGAGGAGGCCGTTGCCCCGGACCTCGCGGACGAGGGGCGAACCGATGGATGCGATCGCCGCACGAAGCTGATCTCCCCTGACGATCGCGTTCAGCACGAGCTGGCTGGCCTCGATCTCGCCGAGCACGGCGTTGGCCGCGGCGGTGGCGAGGGGGTTGCCGCCGAAGGTGCTGCCGTGCTGCCCGGCCTCGAACAGGTCGGACGTGTCGCCGAAGGTGATGAGCGCACCGATGGGGACTCCCCCGGCGATGCCCTTGGCGACGGTGATGGCGTCAGGGACGATGTCGTGCTGCTGGAAGGCGAACCACGAGCCGGTCCGGCCGATGCCGGTCTGGATCTCGTCGAGGATCAGCAGGGCCCCGTGCTCCGTGGTGAGTTCGCGGGCGCGCTCGAGGTAGCCCTCGGGCAGGTCGACGACGCCGGCCTCGCCCTTGATCGGCTCGACGAACAGGGCGGCCACCGTACCGTCGAGGGCCGCTTCGAGTGCCTCGACGGTCGTGTCGATGTGCTCGACCCCGGGCATCATCGGCTCGAACGGTTCGCGCAGCGCCGGCTTGCCGGTCAGCGCGAGCGAGCCCATGGTGCGCCCGTGGAACGAGTTCTGCAGGGCGAGGATGCGGGTGCGCGAGCCGTCACCGCGGTGGAGGCGAGCCAGTTTGACCGCGGCCTCGTTGGCCTCGGCTCCGCTGTTGCCGAAGTAGACGCGCCCACGCTCGCCGGCGCCGCTGATGCGGGTCAGCCGTTCGGCGAGCTCGACCTGCGGGGCCGTCGCGAAGTAGTTGGAGACGTGGATCAGCTTGCTCGCCTGCTCGGTGAGCGCCTCGACGAGCACCGGGTGGGCGTGTCCGAGGGCGTTCACGGCGATGCCCGCCAGGAAGTCGAGGTAACGCTTGCCGTCGACGTCCCAGACCTGGCAGCCTTCGCCGCGGTCGAGCATCACCTTCGGAGTGGACAGCGAACGCATCATCGAGTCGCCGAATCGGCGCTGCCAGGTACCGCCTTGGGTCTGGATCATGGTCACGACTGTCCTTTCGTGTCGGTGCCGCTCGCGGCAGGGCCACCCGGGGCGGTGCCCCCGGTGGTGACGATCTCGCCGGCGGAGGTGCCGAACGAGGTGACGACGGGGGCGCCGGTCGACGCCGCCCGGTCGTCGGGGACCACCTCGGTGCCCGACCCGCGTTGGGTGAACACCTCGAGGAGGATCGAGTGCGGGATGCGACCGTCGATGATGGTCGCTCCTCCGACGCCACCGACGACCGAGTCGAGGCAGGCGCGCATCTTGGGGATCATGCCCGACTCGAGGGTCGGGAGCATGTCGGTGAGGGCCGACACCGTGATGGCCTCGACGAGCGAGTCGCGGTTCGGCCAGTCGGCGTAGAGCCCGGCGACGTCGGTCAGGACGACGAGCTTGGCCGCACCGAGGGCGATGGCCAGGGCCCCCGCCGCCGCGTCGGCGTTGACGTTGAGGGCGTGCTCGGGATCGATCGTGTTCGTCGCGATCGACGACACCACGGGGATGCGCCCCGCCTCGATCTCGGCCAGCACCGACGACGGGTCGACGTGTGTCACGTCGCCCACGTGTCCCAGGTCGAAGGTCTCGCCGTCGACCACGACACCGCGCTTGCGACCCTGGAACAAGGTCGAGCCCTCGCCGGAGACACCGCGGGCCAGGTCGCCGTGCTCGTTGATCAGGTCGACGATCTCGCGGTTGACCTCGCCGGCCAGGACGTCGCGCACGACCGAGATCGCCTCGGTCGACGTGTAGCGGTAGCCGCCCCGGAACTCGCTCTCGATGCCGGCGGCGTCGAGGGCGGCCGAGATCTGCGGTCCCCCGCCGTGGACGACCACCGGGTGCAACCCGGCGTACCGCAGGTAGACCATGTCCTCGGCGAACGCCTGCTTGAGGGCGTCGTCGACCATGGCGTTGCCGCCGAACTTCACGACGACGACCTTGCCCGAGAAGCGCTTCAGCCAGGGCAGGGACTCGATCAGGGTCGAGGCCTTGACCGCCGCGAGCTCTTGCTCGTCGGCCGCCGTGGCGCCGGTGCTCGTGTGGACGCCCATCAGCTGGAGTACGCGCTGTTCTCGTGCACGTAGTCGTGCGTGAGGTCGTTCGTCAGGATGGTCGCCTCGACCGGCCCCGTCTTCAGGTCGACGAGCACGTGGACCGCTCGCGGCGTCAGGTCGACGTCGTCGCTCGGCCGATCGGGTGCCCCGGCGTGGCAGACGCGGACGCCGTTGATGGTCACGTCGACGTCGTACGGGTCGAACTCGGCCGACGTGGTGCCGATGGCGGCGAGCACGCGACCCCAGTTGGGGTCGTTGCCGAAGACGGCTGCCTTGAACAGGTTGTTGCGGGCGATCGAACGGCCCACCTCGACGGCGTCGTCGTCGGACGCCGCCCCCACGATCTCGATGCGGATGTCGTGCGAGGCACCCTCGGCGTCGGCCTGCAACTGCTCGGCGAGGTCGGCACAGAGCGCCGTGACCGCCGCCGCGAAGTCGCCGGCAGGAGGCGCGACACCGGACTCGGCGCTGGCCAACAACACGACGGTGTCGTTCGTCGACATGCAGCCGTCCGAGTCGAGACGGTCGAAGGTGACCCGGGTCGCCTCGCGGAGCGCGGAGTCGAGATCGGACGCGTCGACGTCGGCGTCCGTCGTGAGTACCACGAGCATCGTGGCGAGGCCGGGGGCGAGCATGCCCGCGCCCTTGGCCATTCCGCCGACGACCCAGCCGTCACCCGAGACGACGGCCTGCTTGGGCTTGGTGTCGGTCGTCATGATGGCCGTGGCGGCATCGAGGCCGCCGTCGACCGACAGGGCACCGGCCGCGGCCGTGGAGCCGCTCAGCACCTTGTCGCGGAAGGTCTGGTCGCCGACGCCGATGAGGCCCGTCGAGCAGACGAGGACATCCGTCGCCGACAGCTCGAGGGCGGCGGCGACGGTCTCGGCCGTGGAGTGGGTCGTCTGGAAGCCGAAGGCTCCCGTGAAGCAGTTGGCGCCTCCCGAATTGAGGACGACGGCGTCGACGCGACCGTCGGCTATGACCTGCTGGGACCACAGGACGGGGTTCGCCTTGGCCCGGTTGCTGGTGAAGACGGCCGCTGCAGCCGTGCTGCGACCTCGGTTGACGACCAGGGCGACGTCCGGCGCGCCCGAACTCTTGAGGCCGGCGACGACGCCGGAGGCCTCGAAGCCGGCTGCTGCGGTGACGCTCACGGGGCGACTCCGTTCTGGCCGAGGCCGGTGGTCTCGGGCAGGCCGAGCGCGATGTTGGCGGACTGGACGGCGGCACCGGCCGTGCCCTTGACGAGGTTGTCGAGGGCCGTGACCACGACGACGCGGTCCGCGGCCTCGTCGACGGCGAGTCCGATCAGGGCGGTGTTGGCCCCGATCGTGTCGGCCGTCCGGGGGAACTCGCCGTCGGGCAGGAGGTGCACGAAGGGCTCGTTCGCGTAGGCCTGCTGCCAGGCCGATCGCACGTCGTGGGCGGTGACGCCCGGCGCGAGACGAGCGGTCGTCGTGGCGAGGATGCCCCTGGCCATCGGGACGAGCACCGGGGTGAACGAGACGTTCACCTCGGTGGCACCGGCCACGCGGAGGTTCTGCTGGATCTCGGGGATGTGACGGTGGCTGCCACCCACGCCGTAGGCCGACGCCGACCCCATGAGCTCGCTCGCCAGCAGGTGCGTCTTCAGCGCCTTGCCCGCCCCGGACGGGCCCACGGCCAGCACGGTGACGATGTCGGCGGTCTCGACGACCCCGGCCTGCACACCGGGTGCGAGTCCCAGGGTGACGGCCGTGACGTTGCAGCCGGGGACCGCGATGCGCTTGACACCGGCCAGGACGTCACGCTGGCGCCCCGGGGTGTCCCCCAGGACGAGCTCGGGCAGACCGTACGACCACGCCCCGTAGAACTCGCCGCCGTAGAACGCCTGCCAGGCGGACTCGTCGGTCAGGCGGTGGTCGGCCCCGCAGTCGACGACGAGCGTGTCGTCGGGCAGCTGGGCGGTGATCGCCCCCGACTTGCCGTGGGGAAGGGCGAGGAAGACGACGTCGTGCCCCGAGAGGGCTTCGGGCGTCGTGTCGACCAGGGTCAGGTGCGACAGCGAGCGCAGATGCGGCTGGACCGCGAGGAGTGGCTGACCGGCGTTCTGGAACGCGGTGACGGTCTGCACCTCGAAGTCGGGATGATCGGCCAGCAAGCGCAGGAGCTCACCACCGGCGTAACCACTCGCGCCGGCCACGGCAACGGAGAAAGGCATGCGTCCACCCTAATGTTCGAATTCGGCCTGAGATCAGGGGCGGCGGCGCCGGGCGAGTGTCAGTCGCGGAGCGCCGCCCCGAATCGCTCGCCGGCCAGGCGGACGGAGCCGGACTTGGCCTCGGAGGCCTCGGCCGCGGTGAGGGTGCGGTCGTCGGCCCGGAAACGCAGGGCAAAGGTGAGCGACTTCGACGCGTCGGGCAGTCCGGCACCTCGGTAGTCGTCGACCAGCCGGACCCTCTCGAGCAGAGGGCCCGCACCCTCGCGCACGGTCGCGAGCACGTCGCCCGCGGGGACGTCGACGCCCACCACGAGGGAGAGGTCCTGGGTCGCCGCGGGGTAGGACGACAGGGCCGAGGTGACCGGCTCGACGACGGCGAGGGCGATGAGGCGATCGAGGTCGAGCTCGGCCACGGCGACCACCCGGGGCAGGTCGAGCTCGGCTGCCACGCTGGGCAGCAGCTCGCCCGCGATGCCCACGACCTCGTCGCCGACGAGCACCTCGGCCGTACGGCCGGGGTGCAGCGACACGTGACTGGCCTGACGAAAGGTGACCTCGGCGGCGACGGCGGACGTGGCGACGCGCACGGCGTCGAGCACGTCGGCGAGGGACGCCGGGACGGCGGATTGCCCAGGGGCGTGATCGACGACCGTGCCCACCGTCAGGAGGCCGAGGTGTCGCGGTTGGGGCGGCAGGGCATCGGCGAGGGCGACCAGCGTGGCGTCGTCGGGGCGGGCGGCCCCGAACGGGACCTCGTCGCTGCCGTAGACGACGCCCTCGTCAGGCAGGAAGACCGTGCCCACCTCGAACACCGAGAGGTCGACGAGACCGCGACCGAGGTTGCGACGGGCGACCTCGAGCAGCCCCGGCACCAGCGACCGACGCAGTTCGGGCGCTGCCGAGTCGAGAGGGTTGGCGAGGCGGACGGCGGGCCGTTCGGCGCCGTCGGCCGAGCCGAAGGCGAGGTTCTGGGCCGAGGAGACGAACGGGTACGCCGCGACCTCGGTCGAGCCGGACGCGGCGAGCCCGTTCGACACCTGCCGACGCAGCTGTTGTTCGCGCGACAACCCACGACCGGCCGGGGCGACGGGCAGGACGGACGGGATGCGGTCGTAACCCGTGATGCGAGCGACTTCTTCGACGAGCGACGCAGAGTCGACCAGGTCGCTGCGCCAGGTCGGCGGGGTGACGAGCCAGTCGTCACCGGACCGCTCGACGCTCGCCCCGATGGCCGTGAGGGCACCGGAGACCTCGTCGTCGGTGTAGTCGACGCCCATGAGGCGCGCGGCGCGGTCGGCCGGCAGGGTGATCGTGTCGGGAGGGGTCGAGACGTCCCACCGTGACCCGAGCGTGTCGGCCGTGCCACCGGCGAACTCGACGAGCAGGTCGACCACGCGCTGGGCGGCCGCCTCGGCCACCTGCGGGTCGACACCGCGCTCGAAGCGCTTGGACGCCTCGCTCGGCAGCTTGTGGCGGCGGGCGGTCCGCGCGACCGACGTGGGGTCGAAGGTCGCGGCCTCGACGAGGACGTCGGTCGTGGTCGCACCGATCTCGGTCGAGGCACCGCCCATGACGCCGGCCAGGCCGATGGCACCCGACTCGTCGGCGATCACGAGGTCCTCGGCGTGGAGGTCGCGAACCTGGCCGTCGAGGGTCTCGAGGCGCTCGCCCGGAGCCGCCCGGCGAACGGAGAGGCCGCCGCTGACCTTGTCGAGGTCGTAGCCGTGGATCGGCTGGCCGAGCTCGAACATGACGTAGTTGGTGACGTCGACCGGCAGCGAGATGCTGCGGACCCCCGCCAGCCGCAGGCGCGACGCGAGCCACGGAGGGGTGGGACGGGTCGCGTCGATGCCGCGGACCACCTTGGTGGCGAAGGTCTGGACGCCGACGCGGTCGCGCACGGGCGCCTGGTCGTCCACGACGACCGAGAAGCCCGAGGACGCGGTCGGCGAGACGAGCGACGCGGGGTCGCGGAAGCTCGCCCCGGTGGCGTGCGAGTACTCGCGGGCCACCCCCCGGATGCTGAAGGCGTAACCCCGGTCGGGAGTGACGTTGATCTCGACCGCCGCCTCGTCGAGGCCCAGCAGCGCGATCGCGTCGGTGCCGACCTCGGGGTCGAGGCCCAGCGACGAGAGGACAAGGATGCCGTCGTGCTCGTCGCCGAGGCCGAGCTCGCGGGTCGAGGCGATCATGCCGTCGGAGACGTGCCCGTAGGTCTTGCGGGCGGCGATCGGGAAGGGCCCGGGCAGCACGGCACCGGGCAAGGACACGACGACCTTGTCGCCGACGGCGAAGTTGTGGGCGCCGCAGACGATGCCGCGGACGTCGTCCGGGTCGGTGGCCGCGTTCGGACCCACGGCGACCTGGCACCAGTTGATCGTCTTGCCGTTCTTCTGCGGCTCGGGCGTGAACTCGAGCACCTGACCGACCACGAGGGGCCCGGTCACGTCACCGACGTGGACGTCTTCTTCTTCGAAGCCGACCGACACGAGGGCAGCATGAACGCCCTCGAGCGAGACGTCGCTCGGCAGCTCGACGAACTCACCGAGCCAACTCAGCGGAACACGCATCAGACCACCATCCCGAACTGCTCGCTGAACCTGACGTCACCCTCGACCATGTCGCGCATGTCGTTGAGGTCGTTGCGGAACTGCAGCGTGCGCTCGATGCCCATGCCGAAGGCGAAGCCCTGGTACTTCTCGGGGTCGATGCCCGCCGCCCGCAGCACGTTCGGGTTGACCATGCCGCAGCCGCCCCACTCGACCCACCGCGCGCCGCCCTTGGCGTTCGGCTGCCAGACGTCCATCTCGGCGCTGGGCTCGGTGAAGGGGAAGTAGTTGGGGCGCAGCCGGATCTGTGCCTCGGCGCCGAACATCGACCGGGCGAGGTGTTCGAGGGTGCCGCGCAGGTGCGCCATCGTGAGGCCCTCGTCGACGGCGATGCCCTCGAGCTGGGTGAAGACGGGCGTGTGCGTCGCGTCGAGCTCGTCGGTGCGGAACACCCGGCCCAGCGCGACGTTGTAGACCGGCAGCTCTTTCGAGAGAAGCGTGCGGATCTGCACCGGCGACGTGTGCGTGCGCAGCACCAGGTGACGGTCGACGGGGTCGACGAAGAACGTGTCTTGCATGGCTCGGGCCGGGTGGTCGGCGTCGAAGTTCAGAGCGTCGAAGTTGAACCACTCGTGCTCGAGTTCGGGGCCCTCGTTGACCTCCCACCCCATGCCCACGAACAGGTCGGCCATGCGCTCTTGCAGCAAGGTCAGGGGATGGCGGGCCCCGGCGCGACGGCGCGACGGCAGAGCCGTGACGTCGACGGCCTCGGCCTCGAGCCGCACGGACTCCTCGATCACGGCCAGCTCGACCTCGCGCGTGGCGACGGCCTGACCGACCCGGCCTCGGGCCTGACCGACGAGTTTGCCCGCCGCGGCCTTCTGGTCGTTCGGCAGATCGCGCAGACCGGCGTTCAGGCGGGCCAGCACCGAGGCCTCGCCGACGTGCTGGGCACGGGCGGTCTTGAGCTCGGCGACGGTGGCCGCCGTGGCGATCGCCGCGAGGGCGGCGTCGACCGCCGACGCGACGGCGTCTTCGGAGAGGGGGACGGAGTCTGACACGAGAACCAAGCTTAGCGATCGTTGGGAGGCGACCCGCGCCTCCTGGTCGTGACGGACGAGGAGGCGCGGGCTGGGATCGGGTGGACGGACCGGGTCAGGTCGCGCGGCCCGACACGTGGTCGGACTCGTAGCGGCCACCGCGTCCGAACATGCCCGGGTCCTTCGGCGTGCCAGGGCGCTTCGCGACGACCGCACGCCGCCCCGTCCGTCGGTCGACGACGCGGACGACCCACGAGAGCAGGAGGTTCGTGGCGAGGTAGACGACGAGAACGACCGCGAAGAGGGTGAACGTGTACGTGCTGCCGTAGTAGGTTCCCAGACGCGTGAGACCGCTCCGGGTCAGTTCGACGTAGCCGACGATGTAGCCGAGCGAGGTGTCCTTCAACAGGACGACGAGCTGGGCCAGGATGATCGGCAGCATCTGACGGAAGGCCTGCGGGAACTCGATGGCGAAGCGCGTGCGGATCGGGGTGAGCCCGATCGCGAGGCCGGCCTCGCGTTGCCCCCTCGGCAGCGAGGCGATGCCCGCGCGCAGCGCCTCGCCGATGAGCGCCCCGTTGTAGACCGCCAGCGCCGCGACCACGGCCCAGAAGGCCCCGGTCGAGAAGACCAACAGGATGAACAGCATCATCAGCAGGACGGGCATGCCGCGGAAGAACTCAAGCAGCACCGTCGTGGGAACGCGCACCCAGGCGGATCGGGCCGTCCGGAGGAAGGAGAACAGGACGCCGATGACCACCGCGAGGACGGACGCGACGGCCGCGGCCTGGATGGTCGCCAACCAGCCCCGACCGATCGCCCGCCAGAGCGCGAGGTCACCGAGGATGTCCCACCGTGACGCGTCGAGCACGCCGGGACTCTCGGCACCGTTCGCACTGATGCGGGGGCGGCCGAGGAGGTACACGAGGTAGGCGACCAGGGCCAGGACGAGCACGACGCCGACCACCGAGATGATCCGCGAGGTGCGGCGGGCCCTCGGCCCCGGGGCGTCGTAGAGGACGGAGGTGCTCATCGGAGGACTGCGACCTTCTTCTCGACCACGGCGGCGAGACGGCCGAGCGTGATGGTGACGAGCAGGTAGAAGAACGCCACGGCGAGCAGCGTCGTGATGACGGCGTCACCACGATCGTTCGCGATGTAGCGTCCCGCGGCGAAGAGCTCGGCCACGAAGAAACCACCGGCCACCGAGGTGTTCTTGGTGAGGGCGATGAAGACGTTGATCAGCGGGGGCACGACCATGCGCATGGCCTGCGGGAGGATCACGTGGCCGAGCGTCTGGCCGAAACCGAGCCCGATGCTGCGCGCCGCCTCGGCCTGCCCGACGGGGACCCCGTTGATGCCCGACCGGATGGCCTCGGCGACGAACGGCGAGGTGTACGCCGTCAAGCCGATGACGGCCAACGGGAAGTACGTGCCGAAGTCGACTCCGAGGTACGGCAGGACGAAGGCGCAGAAGAAGAGCACGAGCGTGAGCGGGATGTTGCGCAGAGCCTCGGTGTAGACCGTCGCGAACGTGCGGAATGACGCCACGGGCGAGATGCGCAGGGCGGCCACGAAGAAGCCGATCACGAGGGCCCCGAGGCCCGACAGAACGAGCAACTGCAGCGTCGTGACGAAACCGCCCCAGAAGCGGGGCCAGTTGTCGGTCACGGCGTCGAAGCCGGGGATGACGTCCAAGGGGTTCAACGGGGTCCTTCGGTCGGGGCAGGACGCGGGCACCCGGGGCTGGTCGCCCCGAGTGCCCGCGCGGTGTCAGTCGCGGTCGATCGTGGGGGGCGTCGGGGTGTCGAGCACCTTGCCCGCGGTCTTCTCCCACAGCTCGTCCCAGGTGCCGTCGTCCTCGGCGTCCTGGAGCGTGTCGTTCACGAACATGCGGAAGTCGGTGTCGTCGAGTGCCAGACCGATGCCGTAGGGCTCTTCGGTGAAGGTCTCCCCCACGACCTCGAACTCGCCCTCGTTCTGGTCGGCGAGGCCGGCCAGGATGACGTTGTCGGTCGTCACGGCCGACACCGCACCGGTGCGGAGGGGCTCGAGGCAGTTCGAGTACGTGTCGGTCGCGAGGATGTCGGTGGTGTACTCGGCCACGTTCTTCTCGCTGGTCGAGCCGCTGACGGTGCAGACCTTCTTGCCGGCCAGGTCGTCGGCGGACTCGATCCCCTCGGGGTTGCCGTCGAGCACGAGCAGGTCTTGACCGGCCGTGTAGTACGGGCCGGCGAACGAGACGACCTTCTTGCGATCGTCGTTGATCGTGTAGGTCGCGATGACGAGGTCGACCTGGCCGTTCTGGATGAACGGCTCGCGGTTGGCCGAGACGGTCTCGACCCACGTGATCTTGTCGGCTTCGATGCCGAGCTTCGCGGCGACGAGCTTGCCGATCTCGGCGTCGAAGCCCTCGGGCACGCCGTCGGGGTTGGCCAGGCCGAACAGCGGCTGGTCGAACTTGGTGCCGATGGTGATCTCACCGGCGTCGGCGAGGCGGGCCATGGTGCTGCCTTCGGCGAAGTCGGCCGGCGTCTCGACGTCGACGGCCGGGGCCGACGAGTCGGTGCAGGCCGTGAGGCCCAGGACCACGGCGGCTGCTGCGGCTACGGCGACGAATCCCTTGCTGAGTCGCATTCTGATCTCCTTGCTGGGTGACCCGGACGCCGGGCGGCGATCGGGTGTCGTGGGCCGGCTGTTCGGGTGCCGGGTGGCGAGCGCGGACTCGGCCGCGCCCGCTCAGTGCGTGAGGATCTTCGCGAGGAAGTCCTGGGCGCGGGTCGACTGGGGGTCGGTGAAGAACTTCTCGGGCGTCGCCTCCTCGACGATCTGACCGTCGGCCATGAAGACGACGCGATCGGCGGCCTTGCGCGCGAACCCCATCTCGTGGGTGACGACGATCATCGTCATGCCGTCCTTCGCGAGCTGCACCATGACGTCGAGCACCTCGGTGATCATCTCGGGGTCGAGTGCGCTGGTGGGCTCGTCCAGGAGCATCACCTTGGGGTCCATCGCCAGTGCCCGGGCGATCGCGACACGCTGCTGCTGCCCGCCCGAGAGCTGGGACGGCATCTTGTCGGCCTGGTTCGCGACGCCGACCCGCTCGAGCAACTGCATCGCCCGCTCGCGCGCCTCGGCCTTGGTGCGCTTCCGCACCTCGAGCTGGCCCAGCATGACGTTCTCGAGGATGGTCTTGTGCGAGAAGAGGTTGAAGCTCTGGAACACCATGCCGACGTCGGCGCGCAGGCGGGCGAGAGCCGCGCCTTCTTCGGGCAGACGCGTGCCGTCGATCGTGATGACGCCGTCGTCGATGGTCTCGAGGCGGTTGATCGCCCGGCAGAGGGTCGACTTGCCCGAACCGCTCGGGCCGATCACGACGACCACCTCGCCCTTGCCCACCGTCGTGGTGATGTCCTTCAGGACGTGGAGGTCACCGAAGTGCTTGTTGACGTGGTCGACCACGACGAGGGGTTCCATGCGCCCACACAAACAGACCCCCAGGTCGGGGTCAAATTCACAGTGGATTCTTAATGAAAACGAAACGCCGCGTCCCACCGCGACGAGAGCGCACGGCCCGACCCGCGCCTCCTGCGGGACGAGGAGGCGCTAGCTGCGGTGGGCGAAGGCGCTCTCGTAGAGGCACACCGAGGCCGCCGTCGCGAGGTTCATCGATTCGGCGTGACCGTAGATGGGCACGACCAGGGCGCGGTCGGCACGCGCGAGGTCCGCGTCGGTGAGACCTCGGGCCTCGTTGCCGAAGAGCCAGGCGGTCGGCTCGGCGAGCACGCCCTCGGTGCGGGCGGCGAGCAGGTCGTCTCCCTTGACGTCGGCGGCGAGCACCTGGAGGCCGGCTTCACGACACCGGTCGACGATCGCGGGCAACTCGACGCCCACGGCGACCGGCACGTGGAACAGCGAACCCGTCGTGGACCGGACGACCTTGGGGTTGTAGAGGTCGACGCTGCGACCGGTCATGATGACGGCGTCGGCGCCCGCGGCGTCCGCTGCCCGGATGATGGTGCCCGCGTTGCCGGGGTCGCGGACTTCTTCGAGGATCACGACGAGCTTCGGCTCGGCCGCGAAGACGTCCTTCACCGACGTGGGGAACTGCCGACAGACGGCGACGATGCCCTGCGGCGTGACCGTGTCGGCCATGGCCTCGAGCACCGGCTCGGTGACGAACTGGACGTCGATGCCCTCCGCGTCGGCGGCGACCGCCACCTCGGGGTAACGCTCGAGAGCGGTCGGGGTGCCGAAGAGTTCGACGATCAGCTCGGGCCGGAAGGCCAGGGCCTCACCGACCGACTGCGGCCCTTCGAGCAGGAACGTGCGGGTCTCGGTGCGAGCGTCGCGCTTCGAGAGCTTGGCCACCGCCCGGACTCGGGGTGAACGGGGATTGTCGAGCAGGGAGTCGTGGGGCACCCGTCCATGATGCCGCACGAGGACCATCGCCTGCCGCGGACGCACGAGACCCGACGGCGACACCGGCATGGGTGTCGGGCCGTCGGGCCTCGAGGGTGGTGCGGGTGCGACTACGCGGCGACCTTGGGGGCCGAGGTGTCGGCGGGCAGCGCGGCCTTGGCGGTGGCGACGAGCGACGCGAACGTGGCGGGCTCGTTGACGGCCAGCTCGGCCAGGATGCGACGGTCGACCTCGACGCCGGCCAGGGACAGACCCTGGATGAGGCGGTTGTAGGTCAGGCCGTTCGCACGCGACGCGGCGTTGATGCGCTGGATCCACAGACGACGGAACTCGCCCTTGCGCGCACGACGGTCACGGTACGAGTAGACGAGCGAGTGCGTGACCTGCTCTTTGGCCTTGCGGTACAGGCGCGAACGCTGACCGCGGTAACCCTCGGCACGCTCGAGGATGACGCGACGCTTCTTGGCGGCGTTGACCGCTCTCTTGACTCTTGCCATTTTCTTGTTCCTCTACGTTCGTGTCAGCGGTCAGTGACCGAGAAGCTTCTTGGCGACCTTGGCGTCGGCGGGAGCGAGCACCTGGTCCTGGTTCAGGCGAGCCTTGCGCTTGGCGCTCTTCACCTCGAGGTTGTGGCGCATGCCGGCCTGCTGCTTCATGATCTTGCCGGAACCGGTGACCTTGAAGCGCTTCTTGGCGCCGGAGTGGGTCTTCTGCTTGGGCATGTCTTACTTACTTTCTTCTGTCGGTCGCTCGGCCGGTGCATCGGCCGGGACCTCGTCGGACGTCGGGTGCTTCGGCGGCTTGTTGGCCGCCTTGCGAGCTTCTGCCTCGGCCTTGGCCTCGGACTTGTTCTTGTGCGGGCCGATGACCATCACCATGTTGCGGCCGTCGATGGTGGGCGTCGACTCGACGCTGCCCCACTCGGAGACGTCTTCGGCGAAGCGCTGGAGGAGGCGGACACCCTGGTCGGGACGCGACTGCTCGCGACCACGGAACAGGATCATGGCCTTGACCTTGTCGCCGCCCTGGAGGAAGCCCTCGGCGCGCTTGCGCTTCGTCTCGTAGTCGTGCTTGTCGATCTTCAGGCGGAAACGGACCTCTTTGAGGATCGTGTTCGCCTGGTTGCGACGGGCTTCTTTCGCCTTCTGCGCAGCCTCGTACTTGAACTTTCCGTGATCCATGATCTTGGCCACGGGAGGCTTCGAGTTGGGGGCCACCTCGACCAGGTCGAGCTCGGCCTCTGCGGCGAGACGCAGGGCCATGGCGATGGGAACGACGCCGATCTGCTCACCTGCGGGCCCGACGAGGCGGACCTCGGGGACGCGGATACGGTCGTTCGTACGGGGATCGCTGATGCGGAACTCCTCTGTCGTCATTTCTGCATCTGGCGGGGCCGGACGGCCTCACCAGAGAAAGAGGAGTTTCGTGCGCGCACCGTCTGACGACGCATCACACCGCACCCTGGCTGCTCGATCGCCGTCTGCCCGATGCCTCTGACGAGGAACCAGGTGGAACGGTGGTGCTGATCGAACGGGGTGCCAACAACCCGGTAACCTTGTCTAACGGTCAAGCGCGGGTGGGAGAATCTCCACTTTCGCACGGAGCAGACGCTCCGAGCCTGGACGAGTTTAGCAGAGGATCAGTTCGTGAGCCACTCCCCCGACGACGCACCCATTCCCGACGCCCGCTTCGGCGATCCGGCACCCACCACGTCGCCCGACACCTCCCCCGCGACGGCGCGGTTCGAGGACGATCTGCACTTCGGCGACGACGCCGCCCGCGACATCGCCGACGTCAACGCGGTCGAGGTCATCAACACCGTGTGCGTCCACCTGATGAGCGCCGCCGCGGTGAAGGTCGGCCTGGCCGACGACCCGCAGCGACAGACCGACCTCGACGAGGCCCGCAAGCTCATCACCTCCCTCGCCGGACTCGTGACCGCCAGCGCACCCGAGATCGGCGACCAGCACGCCCGGGCGCTCCGCGACGGCCTGCGATCGCTGCAACTCGCCTTCCGTGAGGCGTCGGCCATCCCCGACGCGATCGGCCAGGGCCCCGGCGAGAAGTACACCGGCCCCGTCAACTGAGCCGAGCGTCGTCGCCTGAACCGCGCGTCCCCAGGCCCGCGCCTCCCCTGATCGGTGCGTCGCCAGATCCACGCGTCCCGTGATCCGCGCGCCCAGGGGCCATCCGGCTCCCCCGCCCCGACGGACGGCTCTTCCTCAGCCCGGGACGACCTTCACCGACATGCTGTCGACCCGGTCGGCGATCACCGGATCGGCGGCCCAGGCCGCCTGCAGTCGCTGCAGCAGCGCTTGCAGGGCGTCGCGGTCCAGACCGGGCGCCACGCCCAGCTGGACGACGATCTCGGGCGCACCGAGTCGTGCGTCTCGATAACCGGGCGCGACGACCAGGCTGACCAGCGCCTCCTCGTCGCGTGACACGTCGAGGAACGCGCGCAGGACGTCCTCGTCATGATGGCTCGGCACCCACGGCAGGCCTTGCGCGACCGCCCAGACGGCCGGACGGCGCAGACCGAACTCCGTGATCGATCCGGGGTCGATCACGACGCGGTCGGTCGACTCCGAGGCGGCCGCGAGGGCCACGCGCCGAGCCTCCACCGGCACCGGCCGGGCAGCAGGACGCCACCGCGTCAAGGTCTCGACCGAGGTGAAGGCCGGCAACACGTCCCGGCCGTCCGGACCGGAGACCGTGACGATGGAGAGCTCCTGCGTCTTGTCGATGCGGCGACCGTGGTCGTCGTGACCTTCGTCTCCCGCCACGGCGACCAGCGGCACGAGCAGGCGCGCCGGGCGGAGGGCGTCGACGACCTCGCTCTCTCCGAGCCGCCCCTCGCGGAACCCGAGGAGGGCGTCGAGCAGGTGCGGGTCCGCGGACCCGTCGTCGCCGGCGTGCGCCGTGTCGTGATGGTCGAAGGTGCGCCCGGCCCACGGCCGCCCGGCGCTGTCACGGCCGTGGCCGGGATCGTCGTGTGCGTGCCCCGGTCCGCCCGGCGCGGTGGTCATCAGTTCGACGCGACGTCGAGGGCTGCGCCGAGGGTGAAGGCTCCCGAGTAGAGCGCCTTGCCGACGATGGCGCCCTCGAGTCCCTGCGGCACGAGCTCACGCAGAGCCACGAGGTCGTCGAGGCTCGAGATCCCCCCCGAGGCGATCACCGGACGATCGGTGTGCTCCATCACCTGACGCAGCAGGTCGACGTTGGGACCCTGGAGCGTGCCGTCCTTCGTCACGTCGGTCACGACGTAGCGCGCACAGCCGGCCTCTTCGAGCCGGGCGAGGACGGTCCAGAGATCGCCGCCCTCTTCGGTCCAGCCCCGCGCCGCCAGCGTGGTGCCGCGGACGTCGAGCCCCACGGCCACCGCCTCTCCGTACTCGGCGATGACGTGGGCGGCCCATTCGGGGTTCTCGAGGGCCGCGGTGCCGAGGTTGATGCGCTTCACGCCGGTGCTCAACGCGTCCTCGAGGGACTTGTCGTCGCGGATGCCCCCGCTGAGCTCGACGTTGACGCCCTTGACCTGCTTGATGACCCTCTTGATCACGGCGCGGTTGTCACCGCGCCCGAAGGCGGCGTCGAGGTCGACCAGATGCAGCCATTCGGCGCCCTGGCTCGCCCAGTCGTCGGCTGCCGAGACCGGGTCGCCGTAGTTCGTCTCGCTGCCGGCCTCACCCTGGGTCAGGCGCACGGCCTGACCACCCGCCACGTCGACGGCGGGGAACAGGGTCAGGGCGGGGGTGGTGCAGAACTCGCTCATGTCGTCTCTCTCACAGCGCCGGGGCACCGCAGGGTCAGGAGGCGCGATCGGGTCGGTCGCGTCGGGGTCAGAGGGTGCCGAGCCAGTTCGAGAGCAACCGGATGCCCGGCTGCCCCGACTTCTCGGGGTGGAACTGCGTCGCCCAGAGCGGGCCGTTCTCGACGGCGGCGACGAAACGGCCGCCGTGGTCGGCCCAGGTCACGTGCGGCTCGGTGAAGGGACGGATCACGTCGAGGGACCACTCTTGCGCGGCGAACGAGTGGACGAAGTAGAACCGCTCGTCGGCCACACCGTCGAACAGCACACTGCCCTCGGGCACGTCGACGGTGTTCCAGCCCATGTGGGGCAGGACGTCGGCCTTCAGTTCGTCGACCACCCCGGGCCACGCCCCGAGGCCACCGGTGCTGTTGCCGCGTTCGACGCCGCCCTCGAAGAAGACCTGCATGCCGACGCAGATGCCCATGACCGGACGCCCGCCGGCCAACCGTCGGTCGATCAGCTCACCACCGCGAACAGACTCGAGCTGGCTCATGACGGCCGCGAAGGCGCCGACACCGGGGACGAAGAGGCCGTCGGCCGCCTGCACCCGGGCACGATCGGACGTGAGCTCGACGTCGGCACCCGCGAGCTCGAGGGCCTTGACGGCCGAGTGGACGTTGCCGCTGCCGTAGTCGAGGACGACGACGGAGGGACGGGCGCCGGTCACAGGGCGCCCTTCGTCGACGGGATGCCACTGACGCGAGGGTCGGGCTGGACGGCCTGACGGAGCGCCCGGGCGAACGCCTTGAACTCGGCCTCGGCGATGTGGTGCGGATCACGCCCGCCCAGCACACGGACGTGCACGGTGATGCCCGCGTGGAAGGTGATCGCCTCGAAGACGTGCCGGACCATCGAGCCGGTGAAGTGCCCGCCGATGAGGTGGTACTCGAAGCCCTCTGGCTCACCCGTGTGCACGAGGTACGGACGCCCCGACACGTCGACGACCGCCTGCACGAGGGCCTCGTCGAGCGGGACGAGCGCGTCACCGTAGCGCGAGATGCCCGATTTGTCGCCGAGCGCCTGCTTCAAGGCGGTGCCGAACGTGATGCCGATGTCTTCGACGGTGTGGTGGACGTCGATGTGCGTGTCGCCCTTGGCGGTGACCTCGAGGTCGATCAGGGAGTGCTTCGACAACGCCGTCAGGAGGTGGTCGAAGAACGGCACCGACGAGTCGACCGTCGATCGGCCCGAACCGTCGAGGTCGAGGGCGAGCGTGATGCTGGACTCGCTCGTCTCGCGCGAGAGGGAGGCGGTACGGGAGGCACGGGTCGTCTCGGTCACGTCGGTCACGAAGAGAGCCTAATGTCGCGGAGCGCCTCGAGGAACGCGGTGGTCTCGGCCTCGGTGCCCGCGCTGACCCTGAGGTGGTTCGGGATGCCGAGGTTGCGGACGATGACGCCCCGTTCGAGCAGACGCTCGAAGACGTCGGTCGGATCGTCGACCCCACCGAAGAGCACGAAGTTCGACCAGGTGGGCCACGGCTCGTACCCGAGCTCGGTCAACTCGTGCACGATGCGGTCACGCTGGGCCTTGATGTCGTCGACCATGGCGAGCATCTCGCTCGCGTGCGAGAGCGCGGCGACGGCCGCCGCCTGCGTCAGGGACGAGAGGTGGTACGGGAGGCGCACGAGACGCAACGCGTCGGCCACGGCCGGGTGCGCGGCCAGGTAGCCGACCCGGGCACCCGCGAACGCGAACGCCTTGCTCATCGTGCGGGACACGACCAGCCGTTCGCGGCCCGCCAGGAGGGTCAGTGCCGTCGGCTGATCGGCCGGCATGAACTCGGCGTAGGCCTCGTCGACGAAGACGATGCCGTCCGTCGCGTCGTAGGCAGCCTCGATCGTGGCGAGGTCGAGAGGGGTGCCCGTGGGGTTGTTCGGTCCGCAGAAGAAGACGATGTCGGGACGGGTGCGCTCGATCTCGGAGACCGCGGTCTCGGGAGAGATGCGGAACCCCTCGTCACGACGCCCCTCGACCCACCGGCTGCCGGTGCCCGTGGCGATGATCGAGTGCATCGAATACGTGGGAGGGAACCCCAGGACCGAGCGGCCCGGGCCACCGAAGGCCTGGAGGAGCTGCTGGATGACCTCGTTGGAGCCGTTCGCCGCCCAGATGTTGTCGCGGGTCAGATCGTGCCCGAGGTAAGCCGCCAGCGAGTCGCGCAGCGTCGTGAACTCGCGATCGGGGTACCTGTTGACGTCGAGAACCGCCCGGGCCACCGACTCGACGATGTCACGTGCGACGTCTTCGGGAATGGGATGCGTGTTCTCGTTGACGTTGAGAGCGACCGGGACCTTCTTCTGGGGAGCGCCGTACGGCGTCAATCCCCGGAGATCGTCACGGATGGGCAGGTCGTCGAGACTGAAGGACACCCCACCATCGTACGGGCGGGCCGACGATGTGTCGGGGCTGTCGCCATCGCGGAGACACCATGCCTGAGGGCCGGACCGCCCACTTCGTCGGCGACGACGCGTCAGCGAGCGTACTGAGCGGGGACCGCGAGGCTCTGACCGGCGGAGACCTCGGCGCTCGGGAGGTTGTTGAGCGAGACGAGGTCGGCGATGACGTCGCGAGGATCGGCGTCGGGGTCGATCTCTGACGCGACCTGCCAGAGCGTCTCGCCACCGTCGACGGTCACGTGCTGGAACTCGGTGACACCAGTCGTGTCGGACGCGACCGCGCCGCCGCCGTTGAGGACGAGCGCGCCTGCCACGACGACGAGCGGGACCGCCACGAGCGCGGCGACGACCGCGCGGCCCCGCCGGGTGATGCGCAGACGCGTGCGCACGACTCGGGTCGAGTCGACGGGGGACGCAACTGCTGATGCTGAGGTGACGCTCATGAGGTGGTCCTTTCACCGTGGAAGACAGGGGACGAGTTCGTGCCCGGCACTCGGCCGGGAATGCCGGACACGAAGACGTGTTCCGAACATACATTCGATTGCCGGTGCTTTCAACCCCTGTGATGTGTGATCCCGGTCGAAATTGGTGGGGATCTGCGAGCGAGAACGCGACACACTCGAACATGTGTTTTGTCGACACCGCCTGATCGGATACGGTTTCGATCGGTGGTAGGAGTCAAACAGGGACCACCGACATCGACGGCAGGAGACCCATGAGCGACCCGAAGCGCATCCCGCAGGCGGCCCCCGACGCCCCCCGTCAGCTCGATCCCGGCGTCCTCCCCCGCAAGGAGTTGACGGCGAAGCAAGCGTCGATCCTCGCCGCCATCACCGAGAGCATCGGCCACCGCGGGTATCCCCCGAGCATGCGCGAGATCGGCGACGCCGTCGGCCTCAAGTCCCTGTCGAGCGTCACGCACCAGTTGAACCAGCTCGAACTCGCCGGCAAGATCCGCCGTGACCCGAACCGTCCCCGAGCCCTCGAGGTCCTCGTGGACGCGACGGCCCCGGCGGTGGCTCCGGCCACGGTCTTCACGACGAGTGACGACGGCGACACGGCTCACGTCCCCATGGTGGGACGGATCGCCGCCGGCATCCCCATCACGGCCGAGCAGCAGATCGAGGACGTGATGCCCCTACCGCGTCAACTCGTCGGCAAGGGCGAACTGTTCATGTTGCGGGTGGTCGGCGACTCGATGATCGACGCGGCCATCTGCGACGGGGACTGGGTCGTCGTACGGCAGCAGCAGGACGCCGAGAACGGTGACATCGTCGCGGCCATGCTCGACGACGAAGCGACCGTCAAGGTGTTCCGCCAGCGAGACGGCCACACCTGGTTGCTTCCCCGCAACAGTG
>NZ_LMLG01000004.1:205980-206091 GCF_001421865.1 Frigoribacterium sp. Leaf44 | reverse complement strand
CGTTCGAGCCCATCGTCGGCGACCATGCACAGATCGTCGGCAAGGTCGTCGCCGTGTTGCGCTCCGTCTGATCCCCTGCCCGCGGTGGCGATCCGCCCCGAGGACGACGAA
>NZ_LMLG01000004.1:205787-205865 GCF_001421865.1 Frigoribacterium sp. Leaf44 | reverse complement strand
CGTTCGAGCCCATCGTCGGCGACCATGCACAGATCGTCGGCAAGGTCGTCGCCGTGTTGCGCTTCGTCGTTCGACGGT
>NZ_LMLG01000004.1:200082-205709 GCF_001421865.1 Frigoribacterium sp. Leaf44 | reverse complement strand
GCGGGGCCCGGCGTCAGCGCCCCACGCCCACGGGGGCCACGTACGGCGTCAGCCCGGCGACGTCGCTCGGGTACACACGGGCGTGGACCCGTGTGCCTTCTTCTTCGTAGTCGGTGCTGACGATGCGGCCTGAGTCGTGGAGGTGGGAGACGACGTCGCCCCGGTCGTACGGCACCAACAGGTCGAGCTCGATCTCGGGTTCGGGCAGGACGGCTGCGATGCGAGCCAGCAGCTCGTCGATTCCCTCGCCCGTCCGTGCCGAGACGAAGACCGCCGTCGGCTCGAGCCCGAGCAGGACGAGACGCTGGTCGTCGTCGACGAGGTCACTCTTGTTGTAGACGACGATCTCGGCGATGTCACGACCGTCGACTTCGGCGATGACGTCGCGGACGGTGGCGAGCTGTGCGGCAGGGTCGGGGTGCGACCCGTCGACGACGTGCACGATCACGTCGGACGCCTCGACCTCTTCGAGCGTCGACCGGAACGCCTCGACCAGCTGGTGCGGCAGGTTGCGCACGAATCCGACGGTGTCCGCGTACGTGAAGGGACGACCGTCCGCCGTCACGCTCTTGCGGACGGTCGCGTCGAGGGTCGCGAACAGCGCGTTCTCGACCAGGACGCCCGCACTCGTCAACCGGTTCAGGAGACTGGACTTCCCGGCGTTCGTGTACCCGGCGATGGCGACGGTGGGCACCTCGTTGCGGTCACGGTTGGCCCGCTTGGCATCGCGGGCGGGCTTCATCTCTTTGATCTGCTTGCGGAGCCGGGCCATGCGGGTGTGGATGCGGCGCCGGTCGAGCTCGATCTTGGTCTCACCGGGCCCGCGGCTGCCCATCCCGGCACCCGCACCTCCGACTTGCCCACCGGCCTGGCGCGACATCGACTCGCCCCAACCGCGGAGGCGCGGCAGGAGGTACTCGAGCTGGGCCAGTTCGACCTGCGCCTTTCCCTCGCGGCTCTTGGCGTGCTGGCTGAAGATGTCGAGGATCACGGCGGTGCGGTCGATGACCTTCACCTTGACGACGTCCTCGAGGGCGCGACGCTGGCTGGGGGCCAGTTCGGTGTCGGCGATGACGGTGTCGGCACCGAGGGCTGCGACCGTTCCCCGCAGCTCTTCGGCTTTGCCCTTGCCCAGGTACGTGCTCGGGTCGGGGTTGAGTCGTCGCTGCAGCAGCCCGTCGAGGACGACGGCGCCCGCCGTCTCGGCCAGGGCGGCGAGCTCACGCAGGGAGTTCTCGGCGTCGGACATCGAACCCTGCGAGTACACGCCGATGAGGACGACGTTCTCGAGGCGCAGTTGGCGGTACTCGACCTCGGTGACGTCCTGCAGTTCGGTCGAGAGGCCTGCGACGCGGCGGAGGGCCTGGCGATCGTCGCGCTCCGACTGGTCACCGTCGGAGCCGCTCCCGTCGTGAAGCGAGCGCGTCTGGATGGCCTGGGCGGGCGAGAAGACGGTGTAACCGGAGGCCCTCTGGGCCGCACGATCGAGGACGCGCGCGACGACGTCGTCGGGCTGGTCGTTCCGCTCGGAGTCGAGCGGTGTCGTGGTGTGGTCTGTCATCGGGGTGATACTAACCCTTTCGGTGTGCGGAGAGCAGGGAACGATGCCCCTGCGGATGTTCGGTAGGTTGGCGAGCATGGCCAGCGAGCACTACTTCTCACCCCAGCCCGGCAGCGCGGCCAAGCCCAGGACGATCGACGTCGTCCTCGCGGGGCGTGAGTTGACGCTCACCACGGCCGCGGGGGTCTTCAGCCCGGGCCGCGTGGACCCTGGCACCTCGGTGTTGCTGGCGGGCACGCCGACGCCGCCGAGGGCGGGCCATCTGCTGGACGTCGGGTGCGGCTGGGGCCCCATCACACTGAGCCTCGCGTTGTCGTCACCCGACGCGACGGTCTGGGCCGTCGACGTGAACGAGAGAGTGCTCGACCTCGTGCGCGAGAACGCGCGGTCGGTCGGCCTCGAGAACGTCAACGCCGTGACCCCCGACGGTGTTCCCGACGGCCTGCACTTCGCGACGATCTGGTCGAACCCGCCGATCCGGGTCGGCAAGGCCGAACTGCACTCCCTGCTCGAACGGTGGCTCCCCCGCCTCGACGTGGGGTCGGACGCGTGGCTGGTCGTGCAGAAGAACTTGGGGGCCGACTCCCTCCAGCGTTGGATGAACGAGACCATGGCCGACGTCGTGGACGTGACCCGCGCCTCCACCAGCAAGGGATACCGGATCTTGCGCGCCGAGCGTCTCACCGACGCCGGCTGATCGGACTCCTCGCCGAGACCCGGACGCCGCGCCCGCCGAGGCTCAGAGCTCGAGCGCGCCGGTGAAGACCAGTTCGGCCGGCCCGCTGAGCGAGACGTGCTCGCCATCGGCGTGATGGCTGACCGACACGCCGACGACGCCGCCGGGAACCTCGACCAACCAGGCCTCGGGTGCCGAGGCTCCTGCCCAGTACCGCGTCGCCAGCGCGGCCGCTGCCGCACCGGTGCCGCACGAGAGGGTCTCGCCACTGCCGCGTTCGTGGACGCGCATGCGGATGCGACCGAGCCCGTCGACCACGAGCGGATCGGCCGGGACCACGAATTCGACGTTCGCCCCGTCGGCCGGGGCCGGGTCGACGATCGGCACGTAGGTCAGGTCGAGACCGTCCAGTTCGTCGTCTCCGGCGAGTGCGACCACCACATGGGGGTTGCCCACCGAGATCGGCAGCCCGGGGCGTGCGGCGTGCAACTCTCGCGCTCGGACGACCGGATCGTCGTCGCCGAGTCTCCACGGCCCCAGGTCGACGCGGAAACCCGTGCCGTCGCGACGCACCTCGCGCGCGCCGGCCCGCGTGCCGACGACGAGCACGTCGTCCTCGCCCAGCTGGACCAGCCCTCGCTCGAGGAGGTAGCGCGCGAAGACACGGATGCCGTTGCCGCACATCTCGGCAGGGCTGCCGTCGGCGTTGTGGTAGTCCATGAACCACTCGGCGCGCGGCTCGGTCTCGAGCAGGCCCGCCTCGGTGGACAACGCCGCCGTGCGGACCGCACGGATGACCCCGTCACCACCCACCCCGAACCTCCGGTCCGCCAGGGCCCGGATCATGGCGGGGTTCAGGTCGGTGCCCGCATCGGGATCGGTGAACAGGACGAAATCGTTGCCCGTGCCCTGCCCCTTGGTGAACTGCAGCGTGGTGGTCACCCCAGAATCCTAGCCACGGCCCGGTCGATCGCCTGGGCGTCGCCCGAGCGGGACCACTCGACGTCGTCGTACCGGCGGAACCAGCTCGCCTGGCGGCGGGCGTAGCGACGGGTGAGGGCCGCCGTGGCATCGATGGCGTCGCCCTCGCTGAGTTCGCCCCGGAGCTGCGCGACGGCCTGCGCGTAGCCGATCGCCCGACTCGCCGTGACCCCTCGCTCGAGCCCGAGAGGCAGCAGACGCCGTACCTCGTCGACGAGACCGTCTCGCCACATCTCGTGGACGCGTCGGTCGAGACGTTCGACGAGCACGGGTCGCTCCTCGGCCACGCCGAAAACGCTCGACGGCCGCCACGGCGACGATTTCTCGGGCAGCGTTCCCGAGAGGGGGCGTCCGGTGAGGTCCCCGACCTCGAGGGCCCGGACGAGACGCCGGGCGTTGGAAGGCCCGATCGACGTCGCGGACGCCGGATCACGCTCTCGCAGCAACTCGTACAGTGCCCCTGCCCCTCGCTCGTCCGCGATCGCCTCGTAACCACTCCGGATCGCGGGGTCGGTGCCGGGGAACCGGAAGTCGAACAACACGCTCGAGACGTAGAGCCCGGACCCACCGACGAGGACCGGCACCGCCCCGCGCGCCACGATGCCGTCGATGAGACCCCTGGCTTCGCGCTGATACCACTCAACGCTCGCCTCGTCGGTGACGTCGAGGACGTCGAGGAGATGATGCGCGATGCCTCGCCGCTCGGTGAACGGCAGTTTGGCCGTACCGACGTCCATTCCCCGGTAGAGCTGCATGGCGTCCGCGTTGACGATCTCGACCGTCTCGCCCCGGGCCGACAGTGCCTCGGCGAGGTCCAGCGAGAAGGCGGACTTCCCTGTGCCGGTCGCCCCGACGATCGCGACCAGCACGTCAGCGGAGGTCGTCGGTCGTGCTGTAGATCGGCGTCGTCGCCACCCGCAGCGTGGGCAGACCGAGGCTCACCCTCGCCGGCCGCGTCGAGGAGGCGCGGGTCGCGTCGCCCCCGGACGGCACCCCGCACGAAGCGGCCTGCGCAGCGTCCCAGGCGTCGCCCGCACGCGTGCGACGGACCTCGTAGAGGGACTTCGGCCCTTCGACCGCATCGGCCAGCAGGTAGAACGGTGCGGCGTCGGTGACGCGCACGCTGACGACGTCGCCAGGGCGCGGAACGGCGCGACCGTGCGGCACTTCGAAGTGGACGAGGCGGCTGTCTTCCGCACGCCCGGAGAGACGGTGGGTGGAGGCGTCTTTTCGCCCCTCGTCGGTGGCCACGAGGACGTCGACGGTCCGGCCGACCTGACGACGGTTCTCTTCGGCCGAGATGCGGCCCTGCAGGGCGGTCAGCCGCTCGAACCGTTCTTGGACGACGGCCTTCGGGATCTGCTCGGCCATGTCGCCCGCGGGCGTCCCGGGGCGCACCGAGTACTGGAACGTGAAGGCCGAGGCGAACCGGGACCGCTCGACGACCCGGAGGGTCTCGGCGAAATCGTCCTCGGTCTCGCCGGGGAATCCGACGATGATGTCGGTGCTGATGGCGGCGTCGGGCATGGCCGCGCGCACACGGTCGATGATGCCGAGGAACTTCTCGCTGCGGTAGCTGCGCCGCATGGCCCGCAGCACTCGGTCGGACCCCGACTGCAGGGGCATGTGCAGCTGCGGCATCACGGCGGGCGTCTCGGCCATGGCGGCGATGACGTCGTCGGTGAAGGACGCCGGGTGCGGACTGGTGAAGCGCACCCGCTCGAGCCCGGGGATCGCCCCGACGGCCCGCAGCAACTTGCCGAAGGCGAACCGATCGCCGAACTCGACACCGTACGAGTTCACGTTCTGCCCGAGCAGCGTCACCTCGACGGCACCGTCGTCGACGAGCGCCTGGACCTCGGCGAGGATGTCGCCGGGTCGGCGGTCCTTCTCCTTGCCCCGAAGAGAGGGGACGATGCAGAAAGTACAGGTGTTGTTGCAGCCGACCGAGATCGAGACCCAACCGCTGTGTGTGGAGTCGCGCTTGGTCGGCAAGGTCGAAGGGAAGACGTCGAGCGCCTCGAGGATCTCCAGCTGAGCCTCGTCGTTGTGCCGCGCGCGTTCGAGCAGTGTCGGCAGGGCACCCATGTTGTGCGTACCGAAGACCACGTCGACCCACGGCGCTTTGTCGAGGATGACGTCTTTGTCTTTCTGAGCCAGGCACCCGCCGACGGCGATCTGCATGCCTTCGCGCTTCTTCTTCAGGCCGGCGAGGGTCCCCAGCGTGCCGTAGAGCTTCTTGTCGGCGTTCTCACGCACTGCGCAGGTGTTGATGACGACGATGTCGGCCTCCGCTCCGTCGGCGGCCACGTAGCCGGCCGCCTCGAGCGAACCACTCAACCGCTCGGAGTCGTGGACGTTCATCTGGCACCCGAAGGTACGGACCTCGTACGTGCGGGCCGGGCCGTC
>NZ_LMLG01000004.1:189982-200033 GCF_001421865.1 Frigoribacterium sp. Leaf44 | reverse complement strand
CCCCCGAGCCGATCACTCGAAGCGGACGCCGCCCCGACCGCTGCCACCCCGGGGCAGGGCCTTCTCGATGGCACGGCGTACGACCTCGGAGCGGTAGCCGCGGCGCATCAGATACCCGTTCAGGCGACGCTCGGCCGTCTCGCGGTCGAGCCCGCGCAATGAACCGGCCCGTTTGCGAGCCCATTCGTCGGCACGTTCTTGCTCTTCGTCGTCGTCCGTGTCGGACAGGGCCTCGTCGATGATCGACGCGTCGATGCCGCGGGCGCGGAGTTCGGACGTGACAGCCCCGCGGCCCAGCCCCTTGCGCTCTTGCTTCGACCGGACCAGGGTCGCGGCGAGTTCGCTATCGTCGAGGAGACCCACCCGCTCGAGACGAGCGATCTCGTCGGCGACGACCGATTCGTCGAGGTCGCGAGAGCGGAGCAGCTTCTCCATCTCGAACGAGGACACACCACGGCGCGAGAGGGCATGCAGACTGACGTTCTCCGCCCGTCGCTGTTGCGCTTCTCGGTCCTCCGGCCCACCGTCGGACTCATCGTCGAACCCGGTCGCCTTGGGACGCCCGGCCGCGCCCGCCCGAGAACCTCGGGCAGACGGGTGGTCGGCCTCCGAAGCCAGCGGGGACGCGTCGCCCACCCAGTGGGCGCTGATGGCCGTCAGGACGGCTTCGGTACCGTGAGACGAGCCATCCGGGGCCGCAGTATCCACCCTCGCGTCGGACGACGGCGATCCGGTCGAAGCACCGAAGAGGGGCGTGACCGGCGCGAGCCGCCTGCTGTCGTCAGTCGGACCCGCCCCTGCGGCGTCGTCGTCGCGCGACGTCATGCGCCCTTTCGAGCGGCGATCTTCGCCTCGATCGATTCGACGGGTGCCTCGACGGGCTTGGCACCGCCGACTCCGAGCTTGGCGAGGATCTTCTGCTCGATCTCTTGAGCGATGGCTGCGTTCTTGATGAGGAAGTTCCGCGAGTTCTCTTTGCCCTGACCGAGCTGGTCGCCGTCGTACGTGTACCAGGCACCCGACTTGCGGACGATGCCGTGCTCGACACCGAAGTCGATGAGGCTGCCCTCACGCGAGATGCCCACACCGTAGAGGATGTCGAACTCGGCCTGCTTGAAGGGCGGCGCCATCTTGTTCTTGACGACCTTGACGCGAGTGCGGTTGCCGACCGCGTCGGTACCGTCTTTCAGGGTCTCGATGCGGCGGATGTCGAGACGCACGGACGCGTAGAACTTGAGCGCCTTTCCGCCGGCCGTCGTCTCAGGGCTACCGAAGAAGACACCGATCTTCTCGCGCAGCTGGTTGATGAAGATCATCGTGGTGCCGGTCTGGCTGAGCCCACCGGTCAACTTGCGCAACGCCTGAGACATGAGGCGAGCCTGCAGACCGACGTGTGAATCGCCCATCTCGCCCTCGATCTCGGCACGCGGTACGAGGGCTGCGACCGAGTCGATGACGACGAGGTCGATCGACCCCGAACGGACCAGCATGTCGGCGATCTCGAGCGCCTGCTCGCCGGTGTCGGGCTGCGACACCAGCAGGGCGTCGATGTCGACGCCGAGTTTCTTGGCGTACTCGGGGTCGAGGGCGTGCTCGGCGTCGATGAAGGCGGCGATGCCGCCGTTGCGCTGCGCGTTGGCGATGGCATGCAGGGTCAGGGTCGTCTTACCCGACGACTCGGGACCGTAGATCTCGACGATGCGGCCACGGGGGATGCCACCGATGCCGAGAGCGACGTCGAGAGCGATCGAGCCGGTCGGGATCACCGCCACGGGAGCACGCTCGTCGCTGCCGAGGCGCATGACGGCGCCCTTGCCGAACTGTCGGTCGATCTGGGCGAGAGCCGTCTCGAGGGCCTTTTCGCGGTTTTCGGCTGAGGGCATGTCTTTCTCCTTCGTGGTGGTCGTCCGTGCGCCTGTAGGCTGTCGCGTCGACGTCGACCGGTGGTGCAGGGTCGTCGTCGCTACGACAAGGCTGGTGTCGCCGGCAGGTGCCGGTGACGCGGGACGTCGATGCGAGAAACGCTACGGGCCACCCCCGACATCGCGGTGGCGGTGACTGCCCGACGTGCAGAACTCGATCGTCGACGTCCTTGTGGAGGACGCTACCACCCGTCCGAACAC
Organism: Frigoribacterium sp. Leaf44; assembly: GCF_001421865.1. Lineage (NCBI taxonomy): Bacteria > Bacillati > Actinomycetota > Actinomycetes > Micrococcales > Microbacteriaceae > Frigoribacterium > Frigoribacterium sp. Leaf44. The sequence continues at coordinate 197,910 of NZ_LMLG01000004.1, read as the reverse complement.
GTGTTCGACCCATCGCCTCCGGCGTGTCGAACACACGCCCGAGCGAGCAGCGGCTCAGCTCGTCGGCTCGGGCAGCCCGACACCGTACCGACGGGACTCCGGGACGCCCTCGGCCTCGCAGAGTGCGAGCCACACGTCGCGGGGCGATTCCCCCTGCGCGATCGCCTGGTCGGCGGTCCTGTCACCGAGCGACTGGATGACGAGATCCCGGGTGACCACCCGACCGTAGGCTTCTCCGAACTCGTCCTCGACGGCCCGGGCGAACTCGCTCTTGCGCATCAGACGAGGGTACCCCGCACGACGAACGCCCCCGGCGCGAGCCGGGGGCGTTCGTGGCGATGACGGAAGGTCAGCGGACCGCGAGGTCGGAGTCGAACTCGGCGACGAGGTCGTCCGGAAGGGTGTCGGGGATCGGGTTGAGCCCCTCGATGACGGCCATGCGGTCACCGACCTCGCGCATGATGACCGAGATGGGCGTCTCGAGGGCGTCCGCGACGGAAGCAAGGATCTCTGAACTCGCTTCTTTCTGGCCCCGCTCGACCTCGCTCAGGTAGCCGAGGGCGACGCTGGCCTTGCTCGCGACCTGACGGAGCGTGCGACCCTTCTGCAGACGGAAGTCGCGAAGGACGTCGCCGATTTCTTGACGTACCAGGACCATGGGACCCTCCTTCGGGGACGACCCATCTGACGGGATGGTTGCAGATGGGGGACGGCGGATGGTGCTCGGACCGACTGACCACGACTGTAGCCATCGGGGACTGTGCACCTGTTGTGAACTCGAGAGATGTAACGAGACCGAAACGCCGGCTATTCCCTCGTCTCGACCAGCCATCGATCGAGTGCTGTGAGGGATTCGGAGACCGTGGCGTTTCGGATGGCCTGCCGGTCGCCCGCGAGCGTGAGCTCGGCGACGCGGACGTCACCGGGTACCGCCAGACCGACGAAGACCGTTCCCGGTGCGTGTCCGCCCTGGGGGGCGGGGCCGGCGACGCCGGTGGTCGCGAGCCCGATGTCGGCCGGGTGGCCGCCCGTCGTCAGCCGGCCCCGTACCCCGACGGCCATGGACGCGGCCACGTCGGGATGCACCGGCCCGTGTCGTGCGAGCAGTCCTGCATCGACGCCGAGCAGCGTGTGCTTGAGCTCCGTCTGGTAAGCGACCACCCCTCCCAGGACGACGGCCGAGGCCCCGGGCACGGACACGAGCTCGGCGACCAGGGCGCCGCCGGTCAGGGACTCGGCGACGGCGACCGTGAGACCCCTGCTCGTCAACTCGGCCACGAGGTCGGCAGCCGTGGTCACGCGGCGGCCCGCCCGTGCCTCATCGCGACGCGCATGTAGTCCGCCCCGGAGACGAGGGTGGCGACCGTTGCCGCGGTCATCAGCACGCCGTTGACCCAGTGCATGCCTTCGCCGACGACGTTCCAGAGGGGGAAGAGTGCCAGGGTGACCGCGACCGCTTGCAGCACCGTCTTGACCTTGCCGCCGCGGGACGCCGGGATCACACGATCACGCAGCACGGCGAAACGGTAGACGGTGATGCCGACCTCGCGGACGAGGATGAGAGCGGTGACCCACCACGGCAGCTCGCCCAGGATCGTGAGCGAGACGAGCGCTCCGCCGATCAACACCTTGTCGGCTATCGGATCGACGATCTTGCCGAAGTCGGTCACGAGGTCGAGGCCACGGGCCAGCATGCCGTCGAGGCTGTCGGTCAGGATCGCCACGACGAACAACACAGCAGCCCAGACACGGAGCGAACCATCCGCCCCGTCGTCGATCAGCAACCAGGCGATGAACAACGGGGCCATGAGGATGCGGACGACCGTGATGACGTTCGCGATGTTGGCGGTGCTGGCCGGCCCGGGCCCTTTCGAGGCCACCCGTCCGCGGAACGAGAAGGCCGAACGCGGGGCGGGCGGGCGGGCGGCGGCGTCGTCGTGGCTCATGGTCTACTCCCTGCCCGTCAGGTGCCAGGCGTCTTCGCTTCCGGCGTCGTCGTCTTCCGCGTACCCACGGGTCATGGCCTCGACCGGGTCGCCGTCGTAGTCTCCGGCGTCGCCCCGCGAGGCGGAGGCCGAACCCGAGGAGGTGCGACCGGCGCCGGTCTCGGGGGCCGCGTCACCGCCGCGCAGCTTCGCGAGCACGCCGGGGAGCTGCTCGGTCGTGACGAGCACGTCGCGAGCCTTCGACCCTTCGGACGGACCGACGATGTCGCGCGATTCCATGAGGTCCATGAGGCGGCCGGCCTTGGCGAACCCGACGCGCAGCTTGCGCTGGAGCATCGACGTCGAACCGAACTGTGTGCTGACCACGAGCTCGGCCGCCGCGAGGAGCAGCTCGAGATCGTCACCGATGTCACCGTCGATCTCGCGCTTCTCGACCACCGCGGCGACGTCGGGGCGATAGTCGGGACGCGCCTGGCGGGTGACGTGGGCCACGACCTGGGCGATCTCGTTCTCTTGCACCCAGGCGCCCTGGACGCGCATGGCCTTGGAGGCACCCATGGGGAGGAACAGCCCATCGCCCTGACCGATGAGCTTGTCGGCCCCGGGCTGGTCGAGGATCACCCGCGAGTCGGTGACGCTCGAGACGGCGAACGCGAACCGGGAGGGGACGTTCGCCTTGATGAGTCCGGTCACGACGTCGACCGAGGGGCGTTGCGTGGCGAGGACCAGGTGGATTCCGGAGGCACGGGCGAGCTGGGTGATGCGGACGATGCTGTCCTCGACGTCGCGCGGAGCCACCATCATGAGGTCGGCCAGCTCGTCGACGACCACGAGAAGGTAGGGGTACGGCTTGAGCTTGCGCTGACTGCCGGCGGGGAGGACGATCTCGCCGCCGACGACGGCACGGTTGAAGTCGTCGATGTGTCGGAAGCCGAAGCTGGCGAGGTCGTCGTACCTCATGTCCATTTCTTTGACGACCCATTGCAAGGCCTCGGCGGCCTTCTTGGGGTTCGTGATGATGGGCGTGATCAGGTGCGGCACGCCGGCGTAGATCGAGAGCTCGACCCGCTTGGGGTCGATCAGCACCATGCGGACGTCGGTCGGCTTCGCGCGCATCAACAACGAGGTGATCATCGAGTTGATGAAGCTGGACTTGCCCGACCCGGTGGCGCCGGCCACGAGGAGGTGCGGCATCTTGGCCAGGTTGGCCACGACGTAGCCCCCCTCGACGTCTTTGCCGACGCCGATGGTCAGCGGGTGGACGCTCTTGCTCGCCGCTGAGGACCGCAGGACGTCGCCGAGGGCGACGATCTCTTTGTCGGTGTTGGGGATCTCGACGCCGATCGCGCTCTTGCCGGGGATCGGGGACAGGATGCGTACCTCGTTGGAGGCCACCGCGTAGGCGAGGTTCTTGGTCAGGGCGGTGACCCGCTCGACCTTGACGCCGGGGCCGAGTTCGATCTCGTAACGCGTGACGGTCGGACCGCGCTTGAGGCCGGTCACCTTGGCGTCGACGTTGAACTGGTCGAGCACCTGGCTGATGGCGGCCACGATCGCGTCGTTCGCCTCGCTGCGCGCCTTCGCGGGCTCGCCCACCGACAGACTCGAGGCGGCCGGGAGACGATACGGGGCGCTCTCGGCACCGTCGTCGACCTCGTCGAGAGAGGGCGGTGCAGCCTCGTCGGGGTCGACCGCCAGGAAGTCGGCCGCTGCGTCGCTCTCGCCGACGGGCTCGGCCGGAACGACCGGGAGCACCGTGGTCGACGCGGTGGGCTGAACGGACGGGACGTCGAACCCCTGGGCGCGGACGGCGTCCTCTGCCCGATCGAGATCGCCGAGGAGGTCGGCGGAGAAGACGTCGGTCGGAGCCGTCGTCGGCGCGGCGGCCCCTGCCGCACCCGCCGCGGCAGCACTGCCCCCGTCGTCCACGCCCGGCTCGAAGACGGGCTTCTTCCGTCGACGGCGCCCGAGCGTGTCGGTGGAGGAAGACTCGTCCGGTTTCACCAGCGGGGTGTCGTACGCGGGGTCGTCCTCGCGCTGATCCTTGTTCCGCCGCCACCAGGGCAGCGACTCGGACTCGGCCAGGTCGACGAGGTCGGGATCACCGTCGGCCCCGGCTGCCGCCGAGGTCGTCTCACCGAAGAGGTAGGAGTAGAGCTCGCCGAGCCGACGGTGGATGCGGTTCGGCGGGGTCTTGGTGATGATCAGCAGCGAGAACGCCAGCAGGACGACCACCAGAGGGACCGCGACCCATTCGGTGGCGAGGGCCACGAGCCAGGAGGCGACGACCCAGCCCAGCACGCCACCACCCGTGGCGAGGGCGCGGAGCCCTGCTGCGGCTTCGGGCTGCCCGCCGAAGATGTGGCACAGCGCACTGATCGAGACGATCGAGAGGCCGAGTCCGATGCCGATGCGCGTGTTGTCGTGAACGGATGCCGGGTGACGGAAGAGCCAGCCCGCGAAGAGGACCATGATGACCGGCAGGGCGTAGGCGACGCGTCCCACGAGCCCGCCGAACGTGTAGGCGTCGAATCCGATCGCGACGGGGCTGGTCGGGTTCAGCCATTCGACGACCGCCCCGGCGATTGCGAGCAGGACGAGCAGGAAGGGCACGCCGTCCCGTCGCTCGTCTTTCGCCAAGGACTCCTTGCCCAGGAGCCGGAACGCGCCGCCGGTCAGGTGTGCGAGCCCCATCCATGCCGCGACGAACGGCCCCGGACCCTCGCGGACCGGGTCGGGCTGGCGGGGTGCGGGCAGTTTCTTGGTCGCCTTCGTGGCGCCGGAGGTCTGCGACGCTCGCGACGACGAGCGCGCGCGCGCGGTCGACTTGGTGGGCGTGGCCATGGGCTCCAAGGTACCTCTCAGCACCGACAGCGGCCGCAGGTGCTCCGGTGTGTGTCAGTAGCGGATGGCGTCGATCACTTTGACACGGATCGCCACGAGAGCCGGCAGTAGACCGGCCACCGCCCCGATGGCCGTTGCCGATGCCAGGCCGATCAGCGCCGCCTCGACAGGGAACGGGGGGAGATCGCTGACGGCGCCCTGGGCGATGTAACCCTGCACCGTCGGGTTCTCGACGACGAGGACGGCCACCATGACGCCCGCGGCGCCCGCCACGACCGTGCCGACGACGCTCTCGAGCATGACCGAGAAGAAGACCCGGGGAGCCGTGGCCCCGAAGGACCGACGCACGCCGATCTCGCGGATGCGCTGACGGACCGTCACGAGCGCGATGTTGACGAGGCCGAGACCGCCGAGGAGCAACACCAGCACGCCGACCCCCGTGATGATCAGCTTGACGGGACCGAAGGGGTCGGCGTCGCCGCCGGCGGCGTAGTCCTGTCGCGACACGTCGACCTGCACGTCGTCGCCGAGGCTCGCCCCCATGTCGGACGCCACCTGAGCGCTCAGGGCATCGCTGGTCTCGGGCGGCAGCCACATCTCGTACTGCGGGGTCTCGGCGCCGTAGCTCGCCAGGGCGAGGTCGTAGTCGGTGATCGGCAGCAGGTACATCAGCGGGCCGTCGTACTCGGTCGCCGCCGAGACTCCGGTGACGACGAGCGTCGCCGAGTCCGACCCCCGGACCAGCAAGGTCGGATGCGACGACAACGGCGGGGAGCCGAGCTGCCGCCAGAGCACCTCGTTGACGATGACGGGCGGCGCGAGACGTGACGCGTCCCCGTCCGTGAACCACGACCCCTCCGTCATGACGACCCGGTGCATCTCGCCGTAGGGGACGTCGACCGTGACGGCCCCGACCTCGGTCACCCCGTCCGGCAGCTGGACGGCTCGATTGCCGTACACGACGCGGCTGGTCTGCTCGATCCCGTAGCGTGCCGTCGTCGTGGCGAAGGCGTCCGCGATCGCCTCGGTGCTCGGCGACGTGGCGCCGTCGGAATAGGCGTTGACGTAGTAGTTCGCGGGACGGCCACCGAACCGCTCGGCGTTCTCGCGGGAGGACTGCTCGGCGAGCCCGCCGAGGGCGACCACGCCGGTCAGGGCCGCGACGGCGACGGCCACCCCGATCAGGCTGAGCAGCACGCGGAGCTTGTTGACGCGCAGTTCGGCCCAGGCCTCGGCGAAGGCCCCCACCACGTCGGCCACCACACGCCTCACGCGTCGACCTCGTCGCGGGGGGACGACGTCGACGCGACGGGCGACGACGTCGGCGTCGGTGTCCGGAGAGCTCCGTCGGCCGATGCCGAGAGGACACCCTCGTCGAGCTGGTAATGCCTCGAGGCGCGCGCGGCGACCGCGAGATCGTGGGTGATCGTCACCAGGGCCGCCTCGTTCTCGGTCGCGATGCCGTCGAGCAGCGTCATCACCCCCGCGCCCGTCTCGACGTCGAGCGCACCGGTCGGTTCGTCGGCGAGGATGACGCGCGGCCGGCGGACGAGCGAGCGGGCGATCGCCACGCGCTGCTGTTCGCCGCCCGACAGGCGATGGGGCATGGAGTCGGCCCGGTGACCGAGACCCACGCGCTCCAGCATCTCGCCCGCGATGGACCGCCGACGCCAGAACTCGGCACCCGACGAGTAGAGCAACGGGGTCATGACGTTCTCGAGTGCCGTGCGCCCTTGCAGCAGGTTGAACTGCTGGAAGATGAACCCGACCTGGGCGCCCCTCAGCCGATCGCGCCGACCGCGCCGGATCGTGCGCACGTCGACGTCGTCGAACCAGTGCGTCCCCGTGGTGGGCTCGTCGATGAGACCGAGGATGTTGAGCAACGTCGACTTGCCCGACCCCGAACGCCCCACGATGCTGACGTGCTCGCCCGCGTCCACCTCGAGGTCGACGCCCGTCAGGATGTCCAGTGTCCGGTCGTCGGCGAGCGGCACCGTCTTGGTGACCGCCTCGAGCCTGATCAGGGCCATCAGCTGCAGAGGTCCGCGCCCGTGGCGGGGTCGACGCAGTCACCCTGCGGCGCCGCAGCGGCGCCCGGGACGAACTCGAGCACCAGGTCGCCCTCGGCCAGGCCGCCGGTGACCTCGACGATCGTGCCGTCGTTGATGCCGAGCGTGATGTCGCGCTTCTCGGTGGAACCGTCCGCTCCGACGACCGAGACGACGCCCTTGCCCGCCGCGCCCTCCACAGCCGTGAGGGGCACGGTCAGGACGTCCGTGGCGACACCGGCAGGGATGGTCAGCCTGGCGGCGAGTCCGCTGAACACGGTGACGTCGCCCGGCACGACGCAGGAGACGCTCTGGCCCGACGAGTCCCCCGTCGGCGCACCGGCCTCCCCTCCGTCGTCCGGCCCCGCGGACGACGAGGTGCTCCCCCCGACGGTGAGCGCCGTGCACGGGAACGGCGCCGGCCCCCCGGTGATGGCGACGGACCCCTCGGCCGGCCGACTGACCAGACGGTACAGCTGGTCCGCGGCGAGTGATCCCGTCACGTGGAACGTGGGAGGCGCGACCTGCGCGACCGCGTCACCCACGACGACCGTCTGGTCCTTGATCACGGCGACCGACGTGATCGTCCCGGCCACGGGTGACGTGATGACGGCCGTCTTGACGATCGGCTTGCGCTCGGTCACGGTGCCGTCGGCGGCCACGAGGGGCTCTTGCGGCGTCTCGGACCGGAGTGTCGCGAGCCGGTCGCCCGCGGCGACCGCCTGCCCCTTGACGACGTCGACGCCGGTGACCGTGCCCGCGAGCGTCGCGGGCACGGGAGCCGCCGGGTCGGCGACCACGGTCGCGTCGACGGCCACGTCGTTGGTGATCGTGCCGACGGCCACCGCGATCTGCGGCTCGACGAGCTCGCCGGTCGGGACGGCGACGGTGTCGTCACCGGCAGCCGGGGCCGCGAAGAACGCGAGCTTGACGAGTGCCGCCGCGATGGCGACGAAGATCAGGATGCGCAGGATCGGGAAGACCCAGACTTTGGCGATGCGCACGGCTACCCCCGGTCGATGTACTGACGTGTCAGACGTCACCGTAGCGAGGCCAGGCGCGTCACCGCCTCACCCCGGAGGATGATCGG
>NZ_LMLG01000004.1:189784-189921 GCF_001421865.1 Frigoribacterium sp. Leaf44 | reverse complement strand
GAGCATGAGATCTCCTCCGCGGGGATCGGGGCGGCCCGGGACCGGCCCCGGGGACGACGACGGCCCGCCGGGTCTCCCCCGCGGGCCGTCGTCGTGAACTCGTGGCTCAGGCGCTGATGACCACCGGCACGATCATC
>NZ_LMLG01000004.1:162314-189730 GCF_001421865.1 Frigoribacterium sp. Leaf44 | reverse complement strand
GGACGACGACGGTGCTGCGTGTTCACCCACCGGCCGACCGTGCGACGCACGACCTGGCTGAAGGCGTGCGTGTCTCGTGTGCCGTTCTCGGCGGCCTCGGTGAGGGCTGCGATGATCTTCGGTTTGACGTCGTCGAACACCCGTTCGTCTTCGGCGAAGCCGCGCGACTGGATCTCGGGCCCGACGACGACACGGCCCGTCGACGCGTCCATGGCGATGAAGACCGAGATGAAGCCTTCTTCGCTCAGGATGCGGCGGTCCTTCAGATCGGCGTCGGTGATCTCGCCGACGGTCGAGCCGTCGACGTATACGTAGCCGATGTCGAGCTGGCCGACGACCTCGGCGACGCCGTCGCGCAGGTCGACGACGATGCCGTCCTCGCCGAGGATGGTGTTCTTCTGCGGCACACCGGTCCGGACCGCCAGCGCCGCGTTGGCGTAGAGGTGACGGTGCTCGCCGTGGACCGGCATGACGTTCTTCGGTCGCAGGATGTTGTAGCAGTACAGCAGCTCGCCGGCGGAGGCGTGCCCCGAGACGTGCACCTTGGCGTTGCCCTTGTGGACGACCTTGGCCCCGAGCTTCGTGAGGCCGTCGATGACGCGGTAGACCGCGTTCTCGTTGCCGGGGATCAGGCTCGACGCGAGGATGATCGTGTCGTCCGCGCCGATCTCGATCTGGTGCTCGAGGTTCGCCATGCGGGCGAGGACGGCCATCGGCTCGCCCTGCGACCCGGTGCTCATGTAGACGATGCGGTCGTCGGGAAGGTCCTTCGCCTTCTTGGCGTCGATCAGGACGCCGTCCGGCACCTTGAGGTAGCCCAGGTCGGCGGCGATGCCCATGTTGCGCACCATCGAGCGCCCCATGAAGGCGACACGGCGGCCGTTGGCGTGGGCCGCGTCGAGCACCTGCTGGACGCGGTGCACGTGGCTCGAGAAGCTCGCGACGACCACGCGGCGGGGAGCCCGGCGGATCACGTCGTCGAGCACGGGCCCGATGTCCCGCTCGAGCGCGGTGAACCCGGGCACGTCGGCGTTCGTCGAGTCGGGCAGGAACAGGTCGACGCCCTCTTCACCGAGGCGGGCGAACGCCCGCAGGTCGGTGATGCGGTCGTCGAGCGGCAGCTGGTCCATCTTGAAGTCGCCGGTGTGGAGCACGGTGCCCGCCGAGGTGCGGATGGCGACCGCGAGGGCGTCCGGGATCGAGTGGTTGACCGCGATGAACTCGAGGTCGTACGGCCCGAGCGACTCACGCCCGCCCTCTTTGACGGCGAGGGTGTACGGCGTGATGCGGTGCTCTTTGAGCTTCGCCTCGATCAGCGCGAGCGTCAGCTGCGAGCCGATGAGCGGGATGTCCTTGCGGAGGCGCAGCAGGTAGGGCACGGCACCGATGTGGTCCTCGTGCCCGTGCGTGAGCACGACGGCCAGGATGTCGTCGAGGCGATCGCGGATCGGCGAGAAGTCGGGAAGGATCAGGTCGACTCCGGGCTGGTGCTCTTCGGGGAAGAGCACGCCGCAGTCGACGATCAGCAGCTTGCCGTCGATCTCGTAGACCGTCATGTTGCGGCCGATCTCGCCGAGACCGCCGACGGGGATCACGCGGAGCGTGCCCTTGGCGAGTTCTCGGGGAGCGTGAATTGTCGTGGGCATCTGTTCCTTCGGTTGGGGTGGGGCTCGTGCCCCTGTGTGCGGGAGGTGTGCGGCCGACGTCGTCGTCGGCGGGGATCAGGAGGTCAGCGCGTGGTGCCGTGCACCTTGGGCAGCGCACCGCCGGCCGCCGCGTTGCGGTCGGGCCGGAAGCGGCTGAGGTCGAGGCCGGGGATGGACCCGACGTGCGACAGTTCGTCTTCGATGAGAGCGGCCTCGCTGTCTTCCGGGCCGACCAGGGGCAGGCGCACCCGGGGGCTCGAGATGCGACCGAGGCCGTGCAGGATGTACTTCGCCGCGACGGTGCCGGGCACGTGGGTCATGACGGCGCGGACGAGGGGTTCGAGCATCTGGTGCGCCTCGGTCGCCGTGTGCAGGTCGCCGGCGTTCACGGCGTCGACGATGGTGCGGTACGGGGCTGCAGCGATGTTCGCGGTGACGCCGATGAGGCCCGAGGCGCCGATGGCCAGGTGCGGCAGCACGTTCGCGTCGTCGCCCGAGAAGTAGAGCAGGTCGGTCTGGTTGAGGACACGACTGACCTCGGCGAAGTCGCCCTTGGCGTCCTTCACCGCGACGATGTTGGGGTGCTTGGCGGCCCGGAGCAGGGTCTCGTACTTGATCGGGATGCCGGTGCGGCCGGGGATGTCGTACAGGATGACCGGCAGGTCGGTCGCATCGGCGATCATGCGGAAGTGCGTCAGCACACCGGCCTGCGTGGGCTTGTTGTAGTAGGGGGTGACGATCATGACGCCGTCGGCGCCGGCCTTCTCGCTGGCCTTGTAGAGCTGGATGGCGTGCGCGGTCTCGTTGGACCCGCCACCCGTGATGATCTTGGCCCGGCCGGCGGCCACCGACTTGCCCACCTCGACGAGACGGAGCTTCTCGGGGTCGGTCAGGGTGCTGGTCTCGCCCGTGGTGCCGGTGACGACGATGCCGTCGGCCCCCGCGGTGATGCAGTCGTCGATGTGCTTCTCGACGGCCGGCCAGTCGACCTCGCCGTCAGCGGTGAACGGCGTCACAAGGGCGACGAGGACCTGACCGAAGGGGTTGCTGATGTTCGACACGCCCTCCAGCGTACTGTCTCGCGTCGGGCCCGACCTCCCCGCGCCGCGTCCGACGCCCCGGTCAGGAGGCGCGGGTCGCGTCGGTGAGGACCGCCGTCAGGGGGCGACGCGCCCGTTCGCCCCGAATGCCGCGTAGGTGAGGGGCATGAGCTCGGCCCAGAGGTCTTCCATCTTCTCGGCGCACATCTCGATCTCACGCTGCGGGAAGGAGGGGAAGTGGGTGCCCTCGCGCTTGGTGCGGAGGCTGAGGAAGTTCATCAGGGATCGAGCGTTCACGGTCACGTACATCGACGAGTAGATGTTCAACGGCAGCACGATGCGCGCGACCTCACGGGCGATGCCGGCGTCGAGCATGCGCTGGTACGCCTCGAACGCCTGGACCGACGCGGCGCGGGTGGCCTCGTCGACCAGGGCGGACTGCTCGGGCGTGCCGGGCAGGAAGTCGTACGCGCCGGGCTTGCCGACCTGCTGCAGGTTGCGGGTGGGGGCGGGCACGTAGAAGACGGGGTTGAGCTCGCGGTAACGACCGCTCTCTTCGTTGTAGCTCGCCATGCGGTGACGCATGAACTCGCGGAACACGAAGATCGGCGCTTGCACGTAGAAGGTCATCGAGTTGTGCTCGAACGGCGAGCCGTGGCGATCGCGCATCAGGTAGTTGATGAGACCGGCACCCTTGGTCGCCTGGGCACCGTCGGCCGATGCCTGGGCGCCGTCGAGGGTCAGCTCGCCCATGGTGGAGACCCGGGCCGCGAACAGCACGTCGGAGTCGTGGGCGCTCGAGCGGACCAACTCGACGGTGACGTCGGAGCGGAACTCGGGGGTCTTGGCGGAGGGCACGGCGGGGGTGGCTTCGGTCTCGGGCACGGCGTCGACTCTACCTCGCAGGGCGCCCCCGCCGGGAAGCACCGTGGCCGCCGGCGGACGCTCCCCCAGCGGGCCGGAATACGGTGTCCCCATGACCGACGCACTCACCGTCCTGATCTCCGGCGCCAGCGGCATGATCGGCACCGAACTCACCCGCCAGCTGCGCGAGGCAGGCCACCGTCCGCTCTCGTTGGTGCGTCACGAACCCCGAGCCGAGGACGAGTACACCTGGGTGCCGAGTGCCGGCATCGTCGACCACGACCTGATCGCCCGCGCGGACGCCGTCGTGAACCTGGCCGGCGCCTCCTTGGGTCGTCTGCCCTGGACGGCCGGGTACAAGCGCGACATCCTCGAGTCGCGCCTCGCCGCGACGTCGACGCTCGTCGACGGCATGGCGGCGGCCTCGACACCACCCGCGACGTTCCTCAGCGGCTCGGCCGTCGGCGTCTACGGCGACCGTCCCGGCGAACGACTGACCGAGTCGAGCGGCCGGGGTGAGGGATTCCTGAGCGACGTCGTCGTCGCCTGGGAGGCCGCCGCCGAGAAGGCCCCCGAGGCCACGCGCGTCGTGACGCTGCGGACCGGCATCGTGATCGGCCCCGGAGGAGGCGCGCTCAAGCCCCTGCTGCCCCTCACCAAGCTGGGCCTCGGCTCGCGACTGGGTACCGGCGACCAGTTCTGGCCCTGGATCAGCCTGCACGACGAGGCCGCCGCGATCGTGCACCTGCTCACGTCGTCCGTCTCGGGCCCCGTGAACCTGGTCGGCCCCACGCCGGCGACGAGCGACCTGATCACGCGGACCCTGGCCGCCGACCTGCACCGCCCCTACCTGCTGGGCGTGCCCGAGGTCGTCATCTCGACCGCCATGCAGGAGGCCGGGCGCGAGATGCTGCTGCCCAGCCAGCAGGTCGTGCCCGAGGCGCTCGAGCGCGACCGTTTCGTGTTCCAGCACCGCACGGTCGAGGACGCACTGACGGCGTTCGTCGACGCACTCTGACCACTCGGCCGAACCGGGCCGGCGTGCTCAGTCGGTCGTCTCGCGTCGGAGCTTGATGGCCCAACGCAGGGCTTGACGGGCCCGTCGGCGATCGCCGCAGGCGTCGTAGGCCAGGCCGAGCCGGAACCACGCCCGCCAGTCGTCGGGCGCCGCCTCGACAGCCGTCTTGTAGGCCGGGAACGCGGCGTCCGCCGCCGCCCGCTCGTACCGACCGGAGGTGCGGCGCGGCAGGTCGTCGACCGGCAGCGCGCCCTCGTCGGCGAGCTGTCGGACGATCTGCTGCGTGCGGAGGCCGAAGCGCAGTTCGACCACGAGGGCGAAGAGCCCCAGGAGGGGAAGGACGAGCAGGGCGACGCCGAGCGCGATCGCCACCGGCTCGCCGGTCGACAGGAACAGCACGGCCCGTTGACCGACCAGCACGACGTAGAGCAGCAGGAGCAGCGCCATGAGGAGCGCCGCAGTACGTCCCTTCACGAATCGAGGGGCAGGACGGCGTCGAGACCCACGACGACCCCGGTGACGCCGGGGGCGGCCTCGATGGCGACGCGGAGCCCCTGCTCGTAGGCGCGCTGCGAGAGCGTGTCGTGCGTGAGCGTGAGGGTCTCGCCCTCTCCGCCGAAGACGACCTCCTGTTTCGCGACGATGCCGCGCAGGCGCATGCTGTGCACCGGCACGCTCGCCACCTGCTGCCCCCTGGCCCGCTGGTCAGCGTGCGGTGCCGACACCGGGCCGAGGTCGCGGCGGGCCTCGGCGATGAGTTCGGCCGTGCGGACGGCCGTGCCCGAGGGCGAGTCGACCTTGCCCTGGTGGTGTGCCTCGACGATCTCGACGGACTCGTAGAATCGCGCCGCCAGAGTGGCGAACCGGGTCGCGAGGACCGAGCCGATCGAGAAGTTCGGCACCACCAGGACGCCGGGACCACCCGCGTCGGCGACGACCGTCGTGAGACGGGCCAGCCGTTCGGCGTTGTAGCCCGAGGTGCCGACGAGCACCGGGATGCCGGCGCGGACGACGTGCTCGACGATCCCCGGACTGACGGCCGGATGCGTGACGTCGATGACGAGGTCGGCCCCGAGGACGTCGTCGAGATCGTCACAGGACGAGAGACCGGCGTGGAGCTCGAGGCCCGGGGTGCGCTCGACGAGATCGACGATGAACGAGCCGAGGGTGCCGGTGGCTCCCACCACGGCGATGCGCGAAGTCATGCCGTCCAATCTACCGGGGGCACCCGGACGGACGAGGGCGGAACCCCGACCTACCATGGAGGGCATGCCCCGGTTCCGCGAGACGAGCGTCTCCTCCCCCGATGCCGCCGCCCTCCTGACCGAGTACTTCACCGAGCGCGAGAACACGTTCCCCTCGGCACAGGGGAGCTACACCACGACCCTGCCCGACGCCACGGCCTTCGTTCCCCCGGGCGGCGTGTTCGTCGTCGTCGACGGCGAAACGGCCGACTCGGACCCCGGCCGGGCCGCCGAGCCGTCCGCGTGCGGAGGCATCCGACTCATCGCCCCCTCGGCCTCGGGGGCCGTGCGGTACGAGGTCAAGCACCTCTACGTGCGTCCCACCGGTCGGGGGCAGGGACTCGGGCGGGCCCTTCTCGACGAGCTCGAACGCCGAGCCTCCGTGTTCGGTGCCGACGAGATCGTGCTCGACACCAACGACAGCCTGGCGGCTGCCGGAGGGTTGTACCGCAGCGCGGGGTACGGGACGATCGAGCCGTACAACGCGAATCCGAACGCGACGACCTGGTACGGCAAGACCGTCCGGGCCGAGACCCCGCACGGCCCCGCCTGACGAGAGGCCGCCCGGGCGGACGACGGGTCAGAAGGGCTGTTCGACGGGAAGACCGGTGCGCAGCTCGACCGGAAGGTGGCCGAGGTCGTTGTGCGTCACGAGCTCGGGCGGCTTCGCCGATCGCACCCGGATGATCGTCAACCCCGCGTTGGCCTGGTTGACGCCCATCCACCGCCAGTCGGGCGCCCCGAACACCTCGCGGACGAACCATCCGATCACGACGTTGTGCGTGATGAGCAGGTCGTGGCGGTCCTCTCGGGCCGGGGTGAGCCACTCGGCGACGGCGTCGGCCATCTGGGCCTGCCCGGCCTCGATCTGCTCGTCGGTGACCCCGCCGAAGAACGGCTTGTACGACGACGGCATGTCGGGCGTCGGACCGGACGGCACGCAGTCGAAGAGGAGGGTCGAGGGCTGCGACTCGAGCGCCGGCATGCGCTCGGTCATGATGGCGGCCGTCTCTTCGGCACGCTCGAGGGGCGAGTGCCACGCCGCGTCGAAGGGAACGCCGCCGAGCCGTTCGGCGAGGAGGCGCACCTGACGCTTGCCCCGTTCGCTGAGGGGACCGTCGGGCAGCCCGTGCTCGGCGTCCTGCTGTTCGCCGTGCCGGACGAGGTAGAGGTAGTGGGACACCGTCGTCTCCTGGTTCATCGAAGGGTCGATCCCGACGTCGTCGTCGGGACGGGGAAGGACGTCTCGTCGACCTCGCCGACCACGACGGTCGACAAGGGGCCGGAGAGCAGCTGGGCCGCCAACGATCGGACGTCGTCGGACGTGACGGCCTCGACGCGAGCGAGGGACGTGTCGAGGTCGACGAACTCGCCCGTCGAGATCTCTGCTCGACCGAGGCGGTTCATGCGGGTGTCGCTGTCCTCGAGGGCGAGCGCTGCAGCCCCTCCCAACTGGCCGAGGGCCCGACGACGCTCGTCGTCGGTGATCCCGTCGACGGCGAGTCCGGCGAGCTCGTCGAGCATGAGGCGGGCGACGTCACCGGCGTTGGCGGGGGTGCACCCGGCGTAGAGCCCGAAGAGACCGGCGTCCGAATAGCTCGGGGCGAACGAGTAGACCGAGTAGGCGAGTCCACGGCGCTCACGGATCTCTTGGAACAGGCGGGACGACATGCCCCCGCCCAACACCGAGTTCAACACGGCCAACGTGGGTCGACGGTCGTCCCCGACGGAGATGCCCGGTAGGCCCAGCAGGACGGTGGCCTGCTCGAGGGGACGCCGGATCACCTGCAGCGGTTCGCCGGCGACGAGCGCGACGGGCGCATCGTCGCGACGGGGCACGGGCGACGCCGCGTCGGTGGGCCACCCGGCCCGGTCGAGCGCCGCCGTCAACCGGTCGAGGGCGCGGTCGTGGTCGACGGCACCGGCGATCGACACCACGAGGTCCTGGGGACGGTAGTTCTCGCGGTAGTGCCGGTCGACGTCGTCGCGTGCCGCGGCACGGATGCTCTCGGGTGAGCCTCCGATCGGACGCCCGAGCGGATGGTCGCCGAAGACCGACTCGAAGAGTCGTTCACCGGCCATGTCGGCGGGATCGTCGTCCGCCATCGCGAGTTCTTCGAGGATCACCCCGCGCTCGGTCTCGAACTCGGCCGGGTCGAGGGTCGACGAGGTCACCATGTCGCTCAGCACGTCGATCGCGTCGTCGAGGTCGACGTCGCGCACCCGCGCGTAGTAGCAGGTGTACTCCTTGGCGGTCGCGGCGTTGTGCTCGCCGCCCACCGACTCGAACGCCACGGCGATGTCGAGGGCCGAGCGGGTCGGCGTGCCCTTGAAGAGGAGGTGTTCGAGGAAGTGCGTCGACCCCCGTTCGGCGTCGGACTCGTCGCGGGAACCGACCGCCACCCACAGACCGATGGTCGTGCTGCGAGCCCCCGGCATGCGCTCGCTGAGCACGCGGACCCCGGAGGGCAGCACGGTTCGCCTCACGAGCGCGTCGCCCGTGGCGCGGAAGGAGATCTCGACCTCGTCGAGCGGGAAGGAGACAGGGCCGTTCATCACATCGAGCCTAGGCGACCTCCCCTGCAGTCGTCCGTGAGCGGCTCAGAACGGCTGGCACCCGAATTGGGGGACGATCCTGGGGACAAACAGACAACTCTGTTTGTCCTCATCGGTGTTAGAGTCGATCCACCGACGACGACCACATCCCCCCTGATGGTCGCCGTCGGCGGCTGGTCGGACGTCGTCAGAAGGTCCGGAGCGCGCGTCCCCCACGCGGCTTCAAGCCGAGACGTCCCAAGGAGCCACGCTGTGACGGTCGATTCCCCCCAACCGGCCGTCCAGCGTCTCCCTGGTCGCCCTCGCGCCGACTCCCCCGTCCCCGGCGCTCGGGCCCGCGTCCTCACGACCGCCGACCGCCTCTTCTACGACGAGGGCGTCCGCGTCGTGGGCGTCGACCGTCTCATCGCCGAGTCCTCGGTGACCAAGGCCACGTTCTACAAGCACTTCGGCGCAAAGGACACGCTCGTGCTCGAGTACCTCGCCGGTCGGCACGACCTCGAGGCCGCCGAGCTGGCGGCCCTCGTCGAGGCCCACGACGGCGGTCGCGCGACCCTCGAGGCCTACCTCGACGCGGTCGTCACCCGGGTCCAGACCGTCTCGTTCCGAGGCTCGGCCTTCGCGAACGCGGCGTCCGAGTTCAGCGACCCGACCCACCCCGTGCGCGTCACCATCGCCGAACACCGCGAGTGGCTGACGGGCGAGATGGTCTCCCTCTTCAAGGCGGCCGGCCACCCCTTGCCGGGCGACGCCGCCGACGATCTCGTCCTCGCCCTGGACGGTGCCCAGGTGGGCGCCTACGCCGGCGACGCCATCGCGGCGGCCGCGTCGCTCCGCCGCACGGCGGAACGACTCCTCGCCGCCTAGGTCACCGGCCGATTCCACCGGACGCCCGGCTGTCCGCGGGCGTCTCGGTCACACAGCGCGCAGGTCACCTCTCGACGATGACGTCCGACGATCAGGCGGAGGCGCGGTCGAGGTCGAGCACCTGGTTGCGCGTGAGCTGGACCCGTGCAGCCTGTGCGAGTTCGTAGACCTGTTTGGCGTTCGTCGCACTCGCGACCGGGGCCACGACGTTCGGCTTGGCGAGCAGCCAGGCGAGCGCGATGGCGGCACTCGAGACCTCGTGCACGGACGCGATGCGGTCGAGCTCGTGGACGACCTTGAGTCCTCTCTTGGAGAGGTACTTCGCCAGGACGCGACGACGCGGGCTGTGCGCCACGTCGGATCGCGATCGGTACTTGCCCGTGAGGAAGCCGCTCGCGAGGGCGAAGCGCGGCATGACGGCGAGACGCTGCTGTGCGGCGACGTGCGCCAGGCCCTTCTCGTACTCGGCACGGTCGAGGAGGTTGTACTGGTTCTGCAGCGCCACCATCGGGGCGATGCCGAGCATCCCCGCCGCGATGCGGGCTTCGTAGAGGCGGTTGCCCGAGTGGTGGGAGCCACCGAACCACCGGACCTTGCCCACCCGGATGAGGTGGTCGACGGCCAGCAGCGTGCGCTCGAACGCCACCTCGGTGTCGTCCACGTGCAGGTAGAGAAGGTCGATGCGATCGGTACCGAGCCGCTCGAGGGACGCGTCGACGGCTCGCTCGATCGACCGCGGGGTCAACCCGGGGTTGTCGGCGCTCTTGCCCACCTTGGTGGAGACGACCATGTCGTCGCGGGATCGGCGAGAACGCATCCACGATCCGATCATGATCTCGCTGCGGCCGCCCGCGTAGGAGTCGGCCGTGTCGACGAAGTTGCCGCCCAGGTCGAAGTAGGCGTCGAGCACGGAGGTCGTCTCGGCCTGGTCGGCCGTCCAGCCGAAGACGTTGCCACCGAGAGCGAGGGGAAAGACCTTGAGGTCGGAGAGACCGAGGCGCCGACGCGGCTGGATGATGCCGAGGTCGACGGGAACGGTGGGCTGGGCAGCCGAGGCACGGGCCGCAGCGACCGCGGCAGCGGCCAAGTCGGACATGGCTGAACGGGCGAGTTCGGCCGTCGTCTCGGTCACGCCGTCCCTTTCTCGTCGCGAACCGCCGATGCGACTCTGTGCGATCGCATGGGGTATGGTTCGCCCTCCACCATCAAGAATACGGCCACGCGCCCGGTTTCCACCGCCGCCGCACCCAATCGTTACGCCGTGTCGCCGCCCCGATCCGGGGGACGCGACTCCCGGTCCGATCGCGGCCCGAGAGCCGGGCGCCGACGGCGAAGGGCCCGCCCCGACCGAGGTCGGAACGGGCCCTTCGTGGCGTGCTGACTACGCGTCGACGGACTCGTCGGTCGACTGCTCGGTCGCTCCGCTCGAGTCGGTGTCGGCCTCGTCGGCCACGACCGGGGCGAGCGAGAGCTTGCCGCGGTCGTCGATCTTGGTGATCTCGACGAGGATCTTCTGGCCGACGCCGAGGACGTCCTCGACGTTCTCGACGCGCTTGCCACCGGCGAGCTTGCGGACCTCGCTGATGTGCAGCAGGCCGTCCTTGCCGGGGAGGAGCGAGACGAACGCACCGAACGACGCGATCTTGACGACCGTTCCGAGGAACTGCTCGCCGATCTCGGGGTTGGTCGGGTTCGCGATGGCGTTGACCTGGGCACGGGCGGCCTCGGCCGAGGGGCCGTCGACGGCACCGATGTAGACGGTGCCGTCTTCTTCGATGCTGATGTCGGCGCCGGTCTCGTCCTGGATGGCGTTGATCGTCTTGCCCTTGGGGCCGATCAGCTCGCCGATCTTGTCCTGCGGGATCTGGACCGAGATCACGCGGGGCGCGGTCGGGGCCATCTCGTCGGGGGCGTCGATCGCCGAGTTGAGGACGCCGAGGATCGCGGTACGCGCCTCTTTGGCCTGCTTGAGGGCGGCGTCGAGCACGGCGGTCGGCAGACCGTCGAGCTTGGTGTCGAGCTGGATCGCCGTGACGAACTCGCTCGTGCCGGCCACCTTGAAGTCCATGTCGCCCAGGGCGTCTTCGGCGCCGAGGATGTCGGTCAGGGCCGCGTAGCGCGTCTGGCCGTCGACCGTGTCGGAGACGAGGCCCATGGCGATGCCGGCGACCGGGGCCTTGAGGGGCACACCGGCGTTCAGCAGCGACAGGGTCGACGCGCAGACCGAACCCATCGACGTGGAGCCGTTCGAGCCGAGGGCCTCGGACACCTGACGGATGGCGTAGGGGAACTCTTCGCGGCTGGGGAGCACCGGCACGAGGGCGCGCTCGGCGAGGAAGCCGTGCCCGATCTCACGACGCTTCGGCGAACCCACGCGGCCGGTCTCACCGGTCGAGTAGGGCGGGAAGTTGTAGTGGTGCAGGTAGCGCTTCTTGGTGACCGGGCTCAGCGAGTCGATCTGCTGCTCCATCTTGAGCATGTTCAGCGTGGTGACACCCATGATCTGGGTCTCGCCGCGCTGGAAGATGGCCGAACCGTGGACGCGCGGGATGACCTGGACCTCGGCGTCGAGCGGACGGATGTCGGCGAGGCCGCGGCCGTCCATGCGGATCTGCTCGGTGAGGATGCGGTCGCGGACGACCTTCTTCGTGGCCGACTTGTAGGCGGCACCGACCTGGCCGAGGGCCGTGTCGGGCAGCTCGCCCGCGTCGACCTTGGCGGCGATGACGTCCTTCACGCGCGACTTGAGGGCGTCGTCGGCGTCCTGGCGCTCGATCTTGCCGGCGATTTTGTAGACCTCGGCGAGCTCGGTGCCGGCGGCGGCCGTGACGGCCTCGAGCACCTCGTCGGTGTAGGGCAGGAAGACCGGGTAGTCCGCGATCTCCTTCGCGGCCTGGGCGGCCATCGTCGCCTGGGCGTCGACGAGCTGCTTGAGGAAGGGCTTGGCGGCCTCGAGGCCCTGGGCCACGATCGCCTCGTCGGGCTTCGTGGCGCCGCCCTGGATGAGACCCCAGGCGTGCTCGGTGGCCTCGGCCTCGACCATCATGATCGCGACGTCCTCGTTGCCGGCGGCGTCGGTGACGACACGGCCCGCGACGGTGAGGTCGAAGACGGCGTCGGCGAGCTGGCTCGCCTTGGGGAAGGCGACCCACTGGTCACCGATCAGGGCGAGACGCACACCGGCGATCGGGCCGGAGAACGGCAGGCCCGAGATCTGGGTGGAGGCGCTGGCCGCGTTGATCGCGAGGGCGTCGTAGAACTCGTCGGGAGCGATGCTCAGCACCGTGATGACGACCTGGACCTCGTTGCGCAGGCCCTCGACGAACGAGGGACGCAGCGGCCGGTCGATGAGGCGGCAGACCAGGATGGCCTCGGTCGAGGGACGACCCTCGCGACGGAAGAACGAGCCGGGGATCTTGCCCGCGGCGTACGAACGCTCTTCGACGTCGATGGTGAGCGGGAAGAAGTCGAAGTTGTCCTTCGGCTTCTTGCTGGCGCTCGTGGCCGACAGAAGCATGGTGTCTTCGTCGAGGTAGGCAGCGACGGCTCCCTGAGCCTGCTGGGCGAGACGACCGGTCTCGAATCGGATGGTGCGCTTGCCGAACTTGCCGTTGTCGAGGACGGCTTCGCCGAACTTGATCTCTGGACCCTCCATGTGGGGGCTACTCCTCTTTGTTTTGCATCGAGGCCCCGTGTGGGCATCGATGTGTACCGGAGCGGACGGCGTGGACGGCATGGCGACATGCACGTGCAACAACGCGACGGAGGCGGTGGCACGTCTGGCCAACAGTAGAAACGGTCGGACCCCGCTCCCGACCCGGACGCTCGGCGCCGGTCGGGGCATTCCGCCTGTCACCACCGGTGACCAGCAGCCGTACCGGCCTGCTCCGAGGGCGATGCTAGCACTCGCACCCGTCCGGCCGGGGTGCGGACCGTGGGTGTCGCCCGGACGGGGAGGCGCGGTGCCGGGGGGACGGCGTTAGGGTCGAGATCATGCGTTCTCACGACAGGTCCGGCCGGGATCGTCGCGCGAGCCGTCTCGCGGTGGCGACCGGCGCCTCCTTGGCTCTCGTCCTGACGACGCTCGTGGCACCGTCCGCCGCGTCCGCCGCGGGGTACCCGACCTGGGCACAGGTCGAGGCCGCGAAGGGGAACGCCGCGGCGACCCAGGCGCAGGTCGACCTGATCGACGCGTCGCTGGACAGCCTCGAGAAGGCCGCGTCCGACCGCAGCGACGAGGCCGTCCTCGCCGACCAGGCGAACGCGACGGCCCAGGCAGACCTCGCGGCTGCCGCGCAACGGGCGGACGAACTCGCCGCGGACGCCGAGCGTGCGCGGGCCACCGCCGACACCGCGAAGCGGGAGGCCGGCCAGCTGGCCGGCAGCCTGTTCCGCACCGGCGGCACGCAGACCATGGGCACCGACCTCTTCACGTCGCCCGACCCCGGCGCCGCCCTCTACCAACTGGGCTCCCTGACGCAGCTCGGCGACCGGTGGCAGACGGTGCTGGCCGATGCCACCACCGCGAGCAACACGGTGTCCTCGCTCAGCGAGCAGGCGACCACCGCGGCCGATCGGCGCGACGGCCTCGCCCGCGACGCGCAGGCCACGGCCGACCAGGCCACCGCGGCGCAGGCGACCGCGGACGGCGAGGTCGCCGACGCCACCGAACGATCGGCCGATCTCTACGCCCAGCTCGCCGCCCTCAAGGACTCGACGGCCGAGCTCGAACAGCAGTACCGGACCGGGGTCGCGGCTCAGCAGGCGTTCGCGGCGCAACAGGCGGCGGCGAAGGCTCAGGCCGCGTCGGCGGCGAAGGCTCCGTCGGGCTCGTCCGGAGCCGGTGGGGCATCGTCGGGAGGCAGCCCCTCGTCCGGAGGCACGGCACCCGGCACCGGCGGCGGTTCGGGGGGCGGCGGCACGGCTCCCCCGGTCGGGGCCGTTAACGATCCGTCCGGTGCGAAGGCCTACGCCGCCACGAAGGTCGGCGGCGGAGCCGAGTACACCTGCCTCGTGCAGCTCTGGAACAAGGAGTCCGGCTGGCGGACGAACGCGTCCAACCCGTCCAGCGGTGCGTACGGGATCCCCCAGTCGCTGCCGGGCAACAAGATGGCCTCGTTCGGGCTGGACTGGCAGACGAACTACAGGACCCAGGTGAACTGGGGCATCTCGTACATCCAGAGCAGCTACGGCACCATGTGCTCTGCGTGGGCGCACTCGGTCGCGCACAACTGGTACTGAGTCCGGTCGCGTCGACCGGCAGTCGGGAGCGCCTCGGCGGGAACGAGAGAACGGCCCCCTCGGCGTGCAGCCGGAGCTGCGTGCCGAGAGGGCCGTCGTCGAGACGTTCGGAGCGCGAAGACTAGCGGCGCAGGCCGAGACGACCGATGAGCGTACGGTAGCGCTCGATGTCGACCTTGGACAGGTAGCCCAGGAGGCGACGGCGCTGGCCGACGAGCAGCAACAGGCCACGACGCGAGTGGTGGTCGTGCTTGTGCTCTTTGAGGTGCTCGGTCAGGTCGAGGATTCGCTGCGTCATCACGGCGACCTGGACCTCGGGGGATCCGGTGTCGCCGGGGTGGGTCGCGTATTCTTCGATGATCCGGGTCTTGACGTCAGGTGCGAGTGCCATGGAGGGATCCCCTTTCAGTTCGTTGCGCGGTGCTCGTCACCGGATGTGCGAGCTCTCTTTCTCCGCGGCCGTTCAGACGGCAACCTGAGGAGCCTACCAGACGGGCGACGTCGCCCGCTGTCGCGGTCGGCTCCGACCGCGACGCCGACGGGGCAGGACGAGTCCGACGAACGCTGCACCGATCGCCGCCCCGAGGGTGTTCATCACGAGGTCCTGCGGGTCGGAGAAGCGCGTCGCCGACAGGTACGTCGCCTGGACGGTCTCGATGCCCACCGTCGCGGCGAAGCCCACCACGATGCCGACCCACCAGAACCGCTTGGGCAGCAGCAGCGCCGGGAACATGCCCATCGGCACGAACATCGCCACGTTCGCGGCGGCCTCGACCCGGGCGAAGGTGATCCACGAGGTCTCGTCGTGCCGGGCGAAGACGTCGAGCGCCCGCCAGAGCAGCGCCCCGGTGTTCGCGTCGTAGACGCTCGGGCGCAGGGTCATCCAGGCGACCCCGGCGAGGTAGACGAGGGTGAGCAGGAGGAGGACGGCGCGACGCATCCGTCCATCGTGCGGCACCGGTCGGTGGGAGGACGCCCGGAACGGCCGAAGATCAGCCTGGAGGACGACCCGCCCCGGGGGCGACCGCGGCAGGGCCGAGGAGGCGCGGCGTCCGACCGCGTGCACCGCGCCTCCTAGGCTCGTCGCGTGGACGCACTCACCGACCTCTGGGCCCGGATCAGCCAGCTCGCCGCCCCCCTGCCCGGCTCGTGGCTGCTCGGCAGCGTCGTCGCCGGCCTGCTGCTGGTGCTGCTGCCGGGCACCTGGCACACCGTGCGGCACGCCGTCACCGTCGTGCACGAGGGCGGGCACGGGCTCGCCGCGGTGCTGACCGGGCGGCGGCTCACGGGCATCCGCCTGCACTCGGACACCTCGGGCCTGACCGTCTCGAAGGGGCCGCGGACCGGGCCGGGCATGATCATCACGCTCCTCGCCGGTTACACCGCACCCGCGATCGCCGCCCTGGGCGCCGCGTGGCTGCTGTCGGCCGGCTACGCGGCGGGGCTGCTCTGGGCGCTGCTGCTGCTGCTCGCGCTGATGCTCGTGCAGATCCGCAACTGGTTCGGGCTCTGGGTGGTGCTGCTGGGCGCGGCCCTCGTCGTCGTCGTCACGTTCTTCGCGTCACCGACCTGGCAGGCCGTGTTCGGGCTGGTCGTCACGGCGGTGCTGGGGTTCGGGGCGCTGCGCGCGTCGCTCGAGCTGCAGCGGAGCCGGCGTCGCTCCCGCTCGACCGCGTCGGACGCCGACCAGCTCGCCGGGTTGACCCGGGTGCCGGGCGTCGTGTGGGTCGGGGTCTTCGTTCTCGTGGCCCTCGCCTGCCTGCTCGGCGGGGCCGGGCTGCTCTTCCCCGGGGCGCTCGAGGCCGCGCGCTCGTTCGCCTGAGGCCGGTCGGCGCCCGTCGCCCGTCACACGGCGCGAGGCGTCAGGCGGGTGCGGACGAGAGGGCGTGCACCGGGACGTGGCCTTCGAGTCGGGCCCGGCCGCCGAGACCGTCGAGCTCGAGCAGCACGGCGACGCCGGCCACGACGTAGCCCGCGCGCTCGAGCAGGGTGACGGTCGCCTCGACCGTGCCGCCGGTCGCGAGCACGTCGTCGACGATCAGGACGCTCGACCCCGCCGGGATCTGGTTCGGACGCAGCTCGAGCGTGGCCTCGCCGTACTCGAGGGCGTAGCTCTCGCTCAGGACCTCGCCGGGCAGCTTGCCCGCCTTGCGCACCGTGAGGACGCCGACGCCCTGCTCGATGGCGATGGCCCCGGCGAGCGCGAAGCCGCGCGCCTCGATGCCGGCGACGGCGACGAACCCGCCGTCGAACGGCTCGGAGAGCGCCGTGGTCACGGTGGCGAAGGCGTCGGCGTCGGAGAAGAGCGGGGTGACGTCGCGGAAGAGGATGCCGGGCTTCGGGAAGTCGGGGACGACGGCGATCTTGCTGTCGACGAACGTGGAGGCATCGGTGACGGTCATGCCGTCAACGCTAGTCGGGCGGACGGCGCCCCCCGCCCCCGCGCCCTTCGTCGTCCGGCCGGCGACGCGCGACCGACCGGTACGTCACGATCGTGTGAACAGTCGGGCCCGATGTCGGAGGCGCGTGCGAGAGTGCACGCATGTCGCGGTTCATCGTCCCCCCGTACCTGCTCGCCCACCTCGCCGAGGCCGACTCGCCCCGCCTGCACCGGGCGCCGCAGGCCGCACGCAACGGGCTGCTCGCGATGGAGTCCGTCGACCGCAACGCGACTCCCCCCGTCGTCCGGGGCGCGCTCGGCGCCGAGTCCGTGCTCGAGCGCACGGTGTTCGACGCCCAGGGCACGGAAGAGCTGCCGGGCGTCCGCGTCCGCGGCGAGGGTGAACCCGCCACCGACGACGTCGCCGCCACCGAGGCGTACGACGCACTCGGCGCGACCTACGCGCTCTTCCGCGAGGTCTACGGGCGATCGTCGATCGACGGCGCCGGGCTGTCCCTCGACGCGACCGTCCACTACGGCCAGGACTACGACAACGCTTTCTGGAACGGCGAGCGGATGGTCTTCGGCGACGGAGACGGCGAGGTCTTCGAACGCTTCACGGCGTCGGTCAGCGTCATCGGGCACGAGCTCACCCACGGGGTCACCCAGTACACCGCGAACCTCACCTACCAGGGGCAGTCGGGTGCACTCAACGAGTCGGTGAGCGACGTGTTCGGGGCCCTCGTCGAGCAGCACCTGTTCGGCCAGACCGCCGACGAGGCGACCTGGCTCATCGGCGAGGGGCTCTTCACCCCCGACGTGCAGGGTCGGGCACTGCGGTCGATGAAGGCCCCGGGCACCGCGTACGACGACGACGTCCTCGGGAAGGACCCTCAACCCGGTCATCTGGACGACTACGTCGAGACCACCGACGACAACGGTGGGGTGCACCTCAACTCGGGCATCCCCAACCGGGCCTTCTACCTCGTCGCCGAGGCCCTGGGCGGCGAGGCCTGGCTGCGAGCGGGTCAGATCTGGTACGACACGCTCACCGGCGGCACCCTGTCGACCGAGGCCTCCTTCGCCCAGTTCGCGGCGGCGACGGTCCGAGCCGCCACGGCACGGTACGGAGCGGATTCCGACGAGACCCGGGCGACATCGGCCGGGTGGGAGGGCGTCGGGGTCACCCCGGCGGCCTGAGACCGGCCGGCGCGAGCCCCTGCTGTCCCGCACACCGCCGGGGTAGCATCGCGCCCATGAAGGTCACCGTGTCGCGCTCCGGTGGTTTCGCCGGCCTCACCCGCAGCTGGTCGGTCGACGTCGACTCCGAGCCCGACACCGAGTCGTGGCTCGTGCTCATCGACCAGGTGCCCTGGTCGCAGGCCCCGGCGGCCCCGCAGGCGGTGCAACCCGACCGCTTCGTCTGGGTCATCACGGCGGAGACCCGACCGACCCGCAAGGCCAAGCTGCCCGAACAGCAGGTCACCGGCCCGTGGCGCGAGCTCGTGGACCGTGTCCGCAGCACGTCAGAGGCCGAGGCCGGTCCGACGCGATGAGGGACGGAGTGCGCCGACCTCGCCGACGGCTCTCGGGCGAGGTGCTGGCCGGGCTGCTCGCCCTCGTCGTCCTCGTGGCGGGCGGGATCGGCGTGGCCGTGGTGCAGAGCGGCAACCCGCTGAACGTCCGCGGGGCCGCCACCGCGCCTCCGTGGGCTCGCCCTGCGACCGACCAGCTCGAGACAAGGGCGGCCGCCGCCGGCCTCGAGAACGTCTGGGGGCAGGACCTCGCCATGCACGTGCACACGCACCTCTCGATCACCGTCGACGGGCAGGCGGTCACGGTGCCCGGTGACATCGGGCACGACTCCGACACGAAGTTCGCCGCCGAGATCCACACGCACGACACGAGCGGCATCGTGCACGTCGAGTCGCCCACGCGCGAGACGTTCGTCCTGGGACAGCTGTTCAGCGAGTGGGACGTAGCGCTCGACGGACAGGGCGTGGGATCGCTCGGGCACGACGACGGGCTCGAGCTGCACGCCTTCGTCGGGGGCAGCCCCTACACGGCCGACCCGGCCGGCATCCCGCTGCGGGACTTCGAACGCATCGACCTCGTGCTCGCGCCGATCGGCGAGACGGTCACCGCGCCTCCGGCCTTCGCCTGGCCCGCGGACTACCGCTGAGCCGCCCCGACCGCTCGGCCCAGGTCGCCGGAGCCCGCCGACCAGGTCACGGCCAGCGGACCGGGACCGGGAGGCGCGTGGTCGTCGGCTCGGACGGGCCGCCCGGTGCCAGCAGCTCGAGCAGGCGACCGGCTGCGACCCGCCCCAGGTGCTCGCCGTCGACGTCGATCGCCGGGACCCCGACCAGCCCCAGGGCGTCGACGACCATGCGTTCCGAGCTGACCGTCACGGAGCGGTCACGGTGCTCGTCGGCCCGGAGGACGAACATCAGGCCGAGCCCGATGGCCGTGGCGTAGGGAACGACGGCCGTCGCCCCGGAGGCGAGGACGTCGTCGCTCGCCCGCACCCCGGCCTCGAAGGTGGACGGGTACGGCCCCAGCACCGTGAGTTCGGCCCGTCCGGCGGCGGCCTCGACCACCGCGGCCGTGCGCTGGACGTTCTGCCACGAGCCGTCGGGCCCACCGAGGTAGACGACGCGCTCGTGCCCCTCGGCGACGAAGCGCGACACGAGCGAACCGAACGCGGTCGCCGTGTCGGCCACGACCGACGACGCCCCGACCACCTCACGGTCGACGAGGACGGTCGGCTTGTGGCCCGTCGCGGCCCGCACGACGTCGTCGGCCCCACGCGGGGCCACGACGATGAACCCGTCGACCTGGTGAGACAGCCGCTCGAACGCGGCCAGTTCGCCCGCCTCGGCCAAGGGGTGCACGGCGACCGTCAGCTGCAGATCGGCCTCGCCCGCCGCGGCCTGGGCCCCGGCGATGATCGGCGTGAAGAACGCGTTGTCGAGGGTCGGCACGACGAGGGCGACGACGCCCGTGCGCCCGCGGGCCAGCTGCCGCGCCGCACGGTTCGGCACGAAGCCGAGCTTCGCGGCGGCGGCGAGCACGCGACCGGCCGTGTCGGGCGACACCAGCTCGGGGCGACTGAGCACGCGTGAGGCGGTGGCCTTCGAGACGCCCGCGAGCGTCGCCACGTCCGCCAGCGTCGCGAGCCGCCCTGCCCCAGTCATGCCCACCACCCTAGGGCCTCCGTGGAACCGGTCCCGCGCGGCGGTCCGAGGCTTGTAACAAGGTGTTTACACGGCAGGACCGAAGCGGGCGATCTGCGCCCTTAGGGTCGATGTAACCGGTTTCACCCGACGTGGAGCCGACATCCCCCTGAGGCAGAACCCATCGGAGGACACTCGTGACGTCCCGCAAACCCGCGCTGCTGTTGCTGCTGCCGGGCCTCGCCTTCCTGCTGATCGGGTTCGCGGTGCCATCGCTCGCGATGCTCTTCGCCCCACCCGGCGTGACCGCCGGCGAGATCGTCGGCCGGCTCGGCCAGATGCTCACCGACCCCTTCGACCTGCGCATCATCGGACGCACCGTCGGGCTCGGCCTGGTCGTGACCGTGATCTGCGTGGCCCTCGGCTTCCCCGTCGCCTACCTGCTCGCCCGCTCGACCTCACGCTGGTCGGGCGTCCTGCTCGCCCTGGCGATCTTCCCGCTGCTGCTCAGCAACGTCGTGCGCACCTTCGGCTGGCTCGTGGTGCTCGGCAAGAACGGTGCCATCGGTCAGCTGCTCACCACGCTCGGCCTGGTCGACGAGGCCCCACAGCTGCTCTACACCGAGCTGGCGATCGTCCTCGGCCTGACCCAGTTGTTCCTGCCGCTCGCGATCATCTCGTGCTACTCGGCCGTGGCCCAGGTCGACCCGGGCCTCGACGACGCCGCCCGCGGACTCGGCGCGAGCCGCACCCGAACCTTCTGGAGCATCGTCGTGCCCCTCTCCCTGCCCGGCGTCGTCGTCGCGGCCACCCTCGTCTTCGCGGGCTCGGTCACCGCCTACACGACCCCGTACCTGCTCGGCGGCTCGGGCCAACGCATGCTCGCCACCCAGCTCTTCTCGTACTCGAGCGTGACGATCGACTGGGCCGGAGCCTCGGCCACCGCGTTGATCATGACCGTCCTGGTCTTCGTCGTGTCGGGCCTGTCGTCGCTCGTCGCCCGGAAGGGAGCCACCTCGTGACCACCCGCCGCCCGGTCGCCGGAACCCTCGCCGTCGCCGGCTACGTCGTGATGATCGTCCCGATCCTCTTCGTCGTCGCCACCGCGTTCACGAGTGAACGCACGCTGCGCTTCCCGCCGCAGGGGTTCTCGCTGCGCTGGTTCGAGGCCGCACTCGGCTACGACCCCTTCACCCAGGCCCTCGTCTCGAGCCTCCAGCTCGCCCTCATCGCCACCGTGCTCGCCCTGCTCGTCGGCATCCCCGCGACGCTGGCGATCCATCGCGGCAGGCTGCCGGGCAAGGGGCTCGTCGAGGCGCTGTTCCTCTCGCCGTTGATCGTCCCCGAGCTCGTGGTGGGGCTCGCGCTCTACCAGCAGCTCGTCATCGGGTTCCGGCTCGACGCCTTCCCCGTGCTGCTGATCGGACACACCGTCTTGATGCTTCCCTACGCGGTCCGCGTGACCGGTGCCTCCCTGGCCCTGGCCGACCCCGCGCTCGAAGAGGCCGCCCGTGGGCTCGGTGCCTCTCCCCTGCGGGCCTTCGTCACGGTGACCCTGCCGCTGCTGCGCCCGGGCATCTTCTCGGCGGCGCTGCTCAGCTTCGTCACCTCGTTCAACAACGTGCCCCTGTCGCTGCTGCTGCAGAGCCGCGACTTCCGCACCCTGCCCGTCACGATGCTCGACTACGTGCAGCAGAGCTACGACCCCATGGTCGCGGCGATGGCCACGCTCATCCTCGCGGGCACCGTCGTCATCGCCGTCATCGCCGAACGCACCGTCGGCTTCGCCAAGATCTTCGGAGGCATCAACAGATGAGCACCGCAGCAGAATTCGTCGCCGTCAGCCAGGTCTTCGGCGATTTCACCGCCGTCGACTCGATCGACCTGTCGATCGCCGAGGGCAAGCTCACGACGCTGCTCGGCCCGAGCGGCTGCGGCAAGACGACGAGCCTGCGCATGCTCGCCGGCTACGCCGCCCCGACGTCGGGCACGATCCGCATCGCCGGCGTCGACAGCACGCGCACCCCGCCCGAGAAGCGCGACCTGGGCATGGTGTTCCAGTCGTACGCGCTCTTCCCCCACCTCAGCGTCGCCGACAACGTCGGCTACGGCCTGAAGCTGCGCGGCGTCGACACCGCCGAGCGCCGCCGTCGCGTGATGGAGACCCTCGACCTGGTCGGTCTGGCCCACCTCGCCGGCAGCAAGCCGAAGAAGCTCTCGGGCGGTCAACAACAGCGCGTCGCCCTGGCCCGCGCCATCGCGATCCGCCCGAAGCTGCTGCTGCTCGACGAGCCGTTGTCGAACCTCGACGCGCGCCTGCGCGTGCAGATGCGCGCCGAGATCCGCCGCATCCAGGGCGAGACGGGCCTCACCGTCGTGCTGGTCACGCACGACCAGGACGAAGCGCTCGAGATGAGCGACGACATGGTGCTCATGCGTGCCGGTCGCATCATGCAGCAGGGGTCGCCCCAGCACGTGTTCCCGAACCCTGCGAACCGCTTCGTCGCCGACTTCCTCGGCTACGAGAACTTCGTCACGGCGGCCGACGGCACCCTGCTCGCGATCCGCCCCGAGCACCTCGGGGTCACGCCCGAGACCCCCGCAGGAGGCGCGGCGCACGACGGCCTGCACCTCGCCGGGGTCGTCAGCGACGTCGCGTACCGCGGGGTCGACCTGCTCGTCACCGTGCAGGCCGTCGACGCCACCGGTGCGGAGGTGCGTCTGCTCTCGGACGTCCGCAGCACGGGCTCCGAGACGGTCGCGATCGGCGACCGGGTGACCGTCACGGCGCCGGCGTCGCGGCTCGTGGCCCTCGCCGACTGACCCGCCCGGTGCGCGGAGCCGCGCGCGCCTCCTCGGCTCTCCCCTCCACCACCCCACCCACCCGCGTTCCACACCGCCCGGTCTCGCCGAGACCGCCCCGAAAGGACACGACCATGACCTCCACCCTCCGCACCCGCCTGGCGATCGTCGCCGGCGTCGCCGCGACGACCCTCGTGCTCGCCGGCTGCTCCGCCGACGGCGGCGGCGAGCCCGACGCCGACACGATCACCGTGAGCACGTTCCCGTTCGGCGTCGAGGAGTTCCAGGAAGCCGTCATCGACCCCTTCACCGAGAAGACCGGCATCGAGGTCGTCGTCGACACCGGATCGAACTCGGACCGCCTGTCGCAGCTGCAGGTCGCGGGCGGGCAGCCCGACGTCGACGTCATGCTGATCTCGGACTACTACGCGGCCCTCGGCCAGGAGGACGACCTCTTCCAGCAGGTGGACGCCTCGGCCGTGCCGTCGCTCGACGAGATCGCCGACTTCGCGAAGGAGGACACCTACCTCGGCCCGGCCTACAGCTACCAGCTCAACGGGACGATGTACTCGACCGACGAGCTGACCGCCGACGAGGCCGCGAAGTGGAGCCTGTACGGCGAGGACGAGCTCTCGGGCAAGGTCGCCCTGCCGGACATCTCGGTGACGGCCGGCCAGCTGATGGTCTCGGGCGTCGCCGCCGAGTACGGCGACGGCCCCTACGACATCGACGCGGCCCTCGACCAGCTCGGCGAGTGGGCCCCGGGCGTGCTGCAGTTCTACAGCTCGTCCACCGAGGTCACCAACCTGCTGACGCAGGGCGAGATCGTCGCCGCGGACTCGCTGAGCGGATTCGCGACCGACCTCGTCGAGTCGGGTGAACCGATCGCCTGGACGGCGCCGGCCACCGGCCGCTACATGGCCACCAACCGCGCGATGATCCCGACGGGTGCCGAGAACGTCGACGGCGCGAACCAGTTCGTCGACTACCTGCTCTCGATCGAGGCGCAGACCTCGTCCGCCGAGATCGTCGGCGACCTGCCGGTCAACCCCGGCGCCACGGTGCCCGACACGATCGAGGCCGTCGTGGGCGACATCGCCGCCGACCCGGTCGCGGCGGGCTATTCGACCCTCGACCCGACCGAACTCGTCCCCACCCGCTCGGAGTGGGTCGACCGCTTCGCCCGTGAGGTGACCTCGCGCTGATGAGCAACACCCTGCCCCCGGCCTACCTGGACCGCATGCCCAAGGCGGACCTGCACTGCCACCTGATCGGGACGGTCCGCGCGAGCACGTTCGCCGAACTGGCCCGCCGCGAGGGACTCGTCCTGCCCGACGAGCCCGAGCGGATCTTCGCCGACATCAACTCGCTGCCGCCCGACCCGGCGCTCTACCGCGACACCCGCATCCCCGTGCCGCAGGGGCCCAGCGCCGACGAGCCCGAGGTGTCGTACTCGTTGTTCCAGGCGTCCAACTGGGTCGTCGAGGTGCTGCGCGACGCGGACGACCTCACCCGGATCGTCTACGAGGCCTTCGAGGACGCGCACCACGCGAGTGCGACGCGGCATCTCGAGCTGTTCTTCGACGCCGTCCCGCCGCACCTCGCGTCGCTCGGCTACACCGGCTCGGTGGAGGCCTACGCCGAGGGCATCCGGCTCGCCGAGCGCGACTTCGGCATGACCGGACGCATGATCCAGGGCATCGACCGCAGCCGGAGCGGCGAGCACGCCCTCGAGCTCGTCCGTCAGGTGGTCGACCACCCGCACGAGTACGTGGCCGGGATCGGCCTCGACAACCTCGAGACGAGCGGGCCGCCCGAGCGGTTCGTCGACGCCTACCGACTCGCGGGCGAGGCCGGGCTGGGTCGGACGGCCCACTCGTCCGAGCACTCCCCCACCGCGGTCAACACGATCACGTGTCTCGACCAGCTGGGCTGCGACCGCATCGACCACGGGTACTACGTGCTCGAGGACGACGAGGTCGTCGCGCGCATGCGCGACGAGCAGGTGGCGTTCACCGTCGTGTCGACGACCTCACGACGGTCGTGGCGTCCCTGGCGCCGCGCCTCCGTCGAGGCCATGCTCGAGGCGGGCCTGAACGTCGTGCCGGCGTCGGACGACCCGGGCATGTTCCCGACGACCCTCGCCGCCGAGTACCGGATCGTGCACGAGCAGATCGGGGCGACCGCCGACCAGGTGCGCTCGATGGCCTACGCCGGTGTCGACGCCAGCTGGCTTCCCGGCGCCGAGAAGGAAGCGCTGCGGGCTCGGTTCGACCGCGAGCTGGCCGCCCTCGACCACGAGTTCGGGGTCGCCGGGGTCTGACCCGGCGCGGGGCCGACCCGGCCTACGAGACGACCGTGAGGCGTTGCGTGGGCCGGGTCATCGCCACGTAGAGGCTGGCGTTGCCGCGGCGGCTGGCCTGGCGAACGCGCTCGGGGTCGACCACGACCACCGAGTCGAACTCGAGCCCCTTCGACGTCGTCGGGCTCAGCACCGAGATCGGCTTGGTCAACGACGCCGTGCCGGCGGCCACCAGACCGTCGAACTCCGCGGACAGGGCCTCGACCAGCGCCTGGACGGCCTGCTCGGGGGCGATCACCGCGAGCGTGCCCTCGGAGTCGATCGCGCGGTCCGCCCGGACGGCCTCGACGGTGGCGCGCACGAAGTCGTCCTTCGAGGAGGCGCCGGTCACCTCGCGCACCGGCCACTCGCTCGACCGCACCGACCGGCTCGGGGTGATCCGGAGCCCGGTCGACGTCGCGACGTCCTCGGCGTAGGTCACGATCTGCGCCGGCGTGCGGTAGTTGACGGTCAGCTCTTCGAGCCGCCAGGGAGCCGAGGTGCCCTGCGCGCCACCCCCTCGACGACGGCCGAGCAGGGCCTGCAGGGCGCGGTCCCACGAGGTCGCCGACGCCGGGCTCGAGGCCTGGGCGATGTCGCCGACGACGGTGAACGACCGCAGCGGGCACCGACGGGAGAGCAGCCGCCACTGCATGGGTGACAGTTCTTGCGCCTCGTCGACCACCACGTGGCCGAAGGCCCAGGTGCGGTCCCCCGCGGCCCGCTCGGCCGTGGTCATCGACGCCGCGCGCTCGGCGAAGCCTCCGGCGATCTGCTCGGCGCTGACCATGCCCTCGACGCCCATGTTCTCGATGGCGCGCTCGGCGTTCTCGATGTCTCGTTTGCGCTGGGCCTTGCGGGCCAGGCGCTCGGGGTCGACACCGGCCTGGAACTCGCCGAGCAGCTCGGCGGCCTCGTCGAGCAGCGGCACGTCGGAGACCGTGAAGCCCGCCCCGCGTTCGCGCCGCAGCAGGGCGCGCTGCTCGGGCGTCCAACGCGGGGTGATCGAGGCGAGCCAGTTCGGCCGGGCGTACAGGTCTTCGACGAGCTTCTCGGCGCTCAGCGGAAGCCAGGCCGTGTTGAGGAGCACGCGCACGTCGTACGACTGCCGGATGTCTTCTCGGAGGACGGCCTCGTCGGACTCGTCGACCGTCGTGCCGTGCTCGCGCATCTGGTCGACCAGCTGGCGCGTCAGCGCCGAGAGGGCCGCCTTGTTGAAGGTGACCCGGGCCACGTTGTGCGGCTTGCCGCGCTCCTGGGCCTTGCGCATGGCCTCGCCGACGAGCTCGGGGCGCACCACGAGGCGTTCGCCGTTGATGTCGATGGTGGTCGGCTCGGCCGGGCGGATCTGCCGAGACCGGACGGCACGACGCATCAGCTCGGCCATCTCGGCGGACCCCTTGAGGGCGGCGACGTCGGGCGCGTCGTCGGTCTGGGCCTCGACGCCCGGGTACAGGCCGCCGAGGCTCGACAGGACGACGCCGCTCTCGCCGAGCGAGGGCAGCACCTGTTCGATGTAGCGCAGGAACGACCTCGACGGCCCGACGACGAGCACGCCCGAGCCCTTCAGCCGGTCGCGGTGCGAGTAGAGCAGGTACGCGGCCCGGTGCAGCGCGACGGCCGTCTTGCCCGTGCCGGGGCCGCCCTGGACGACGAGCACGCCGTCGAGCTGCGAGCGGATGATGCGGTCTTGTTCGCCCTGGATCGTGGCGACGATGTCGGTCATGCGGCCGGTGCGCTGCGCCGTCAGCGCGGCCATGAGCGCCCCCTCGCCCTGCAACTGCACGTCGTCGCGGTCGAGCAGGTCGGGGTCGAACACCTCGTCCTCGAGACGGGTGACGGTGCGCCCCTCGAGGGTCAGGTGGCGACGGGCGCGGGCCCCCATGGGAGTCGCGGCGGTCGCCTGGTAGAAAGCGCTGGCCCCGGGCACGCGCCAGTCGAGCAGGATCGGGTGGTGGGCCTCGTCGCGCAGGCCGATGCGACCGATGTAGCGGTAGCGCCCGCCCTCGCCCGGCTCGGCCGGCCGGTCGACGTCGCCGGTCTGGCCGAGCAGGTCGGGCGTCTCGAGCTCGAGGCGACCGAACGCGAGCCGCTCGTCGACCGAGCCCAGCTGGACGATGGTGTCCTCGTACAGGCGCGCGTAGGCGTCGCGCTCGCTTCGGCTCTGGTGGTTGCCGCCGACGGTCTCGCGGCGGGTCCGTTCGAGCCGGACGCGGGCGTCGGCCTTCAGCTCGTCGAGGC
>NZ_LMLG01000004.1:135248-162259 GCF_001421865.1 Frigoribacterium sp. Leaf44 | reverse complement strand
CCCTTCGGGAAAAGTCGGCACGCCAGTCTAGCTTCCGGCCACCGACGCCGAGGCCCCGAATCGGTCCGAGGACGCAGGAGGCGCGCTCGTCCTCGACGGGACGAGCGCGCCTCCTGGGGTGGTCGCGTCGGAGCCGGGTCAGAACTCTTCGTGGGTCAGCGGGTCGCCGTCCCACAGCCGACCGCGCTCGAGGCCGCTGATGGACTCGACCTCGTCGGGCGTGAGCTCGAAGTCGAAGACGTCGAGGTTCTCGCGCTGACGACCGGCGTCGGCCGACTTCGGCACGGGGACCGCGCCGAGCTGGACGTGCCAGCGGAGGACGACCTGGGTGGGCGTCTTGCCGTGGGCCCGCGCGATGTCGGTGACCCGCGCCTCCGTCAGGAGTTCGCTCTGCTTCGCGAGCGGGCTCCAGCTCTCGGTGACGATGCCCATGCTCTCGTGCACGGCACGCAGCTCGGCCTGGGGGAAGTACGGGTGCAACTCGATCTGGTTGACCGCGGGCACCACACCCGTCTCGTCGGCGACGCGCTGCAGGTGCTCGGCCGTGAAGTTCGAGACGCCGACCGAGCCGACGAGGCCGTCTTCCTGCAACCGGACGAAGGCCTTGAACGCCTCGACGTACTTGTCGATGCGCGGGAGGGGCCAGTGGATCAGGTAGAGGTCGACGAAGTCGAGGCCGAGGTTCGACCGGCTCTCGTCGAAGCTCGCCAGGGCCTCGTCGAATCCGTGGTGTCGGCCGGGCAACTTCGTCGTGACGACCAGGTCGTCACGGGGCACGTCGGTCTCGCGGATCGCCGCCCCGACGGCTGCCTCGTTGCCGTAGTTCAGCGCCGTGTCGAGCAGACGGTAGCCCGACGAGATCGCCTGGACGACCTGGGCCGTGCCCTCGTCGCCGTTCAGGCCGTAGGTGCCGAGGCCGAGCTGGGGCAGGGTGCGCCCGTCGTTGAGGCCGACCGAGGGGGCGACCGTCATCAGCTGACGCCGAGCAGGTCGATGACGAAGATCAACGTCTTGCCCGAGAGCGGGTGACCGCCGCCGGTGGGGCCGTAGGCCAGGTGGGGCGGCACGACGAGCTCGCGGCGTCCGCCGACCTTCATGCCGGGGATGCCCTCCTGCCAACCACGGACCAGGGCCTGCAGCGGGAAGTTGATGGCCTCGCCACGGCTCCAGGACGAGTCGAACTCCTCGCCGGAGTCGTGCTCGACGCCGAGGTAGTGGACGTTGACGGTCGAGCCGGACTGGGCCTCGGCTCCGTCGCCGACGGTGATGTCGGTGATCGTCAGCTCGGTGGGGGCGGGGCCGGTCGGGGCGTCGATCTCGGGCTTGGTCTGGGGATCGTGAGTCATGCCGACCATCCAACCACCGACGAGCCGAGGGGGCGGGTCGGCCACTCGCGTCCTCCCTGCGAGGCTCGAGGAGCCGACCCGACATCCGCACCGAGATGACGTCATCGATGCGAACACATGGACGCTACTCCGACGGTGACGGGACGCCAAATCGATCGACCACCGACGCGGTCGGGGCGGGGCCCGGGCGGACCCGGCGCGGCACCGACCTCGGCGGGCGGCACGGGCCTGCGGGAATGTGCACGATCGGCAAGACTGGCAGCTTGTCCGCCACCCCGCCTCCGCCTCCGCCGTCCGATCCCGCCGCGACCGTCCGTCGCCCGCTGTTCGTCGACGTCACCCCGCTGCGGACGAGCCCGGCCTTCGCCCGCCTCTTCGCGGGGAGCGCGATCAGTGGCATCGGGACGCAGCTCACGCTCGTCGCCGTCGGACTCGAGATCTTCGAGATCACCCGGTCGACCTTCGCCGTCGCGCTCGTCGGCGTCGTCTCGCTCGTGCCGATGATCCTGGCCGGCCTCTACGGCGGCATGCTCGCCGACGCCTTCGACCGGCGGAAGGTCGCGCTCGTCGCCGCCGTCTTCGCCTGGCTCTCGACCGCGGCCATCGCGTTGCACGCCTACCTCGGGCTGCACGAGGTGTGGCTGCTCTACCTCTTGACCACGGTCAACGCCGTGGCGGGCACGATGATCGCGACCTCGCGCGCCTCGATCGTGCCGCGCCTCCTCCCCCGCGAGCTGCTGCCTGCCGCGTCCGCCCTGAGCGGCATCAGCATGGGTCTCATGCTGACCGTGGGGCCCGCCCTGGCCGGCGTGCTGGTGGCGAGCGTGGGGTTCCCGCTGACCTACACGGTCGACGTCGTGCTGTTCTCGACGGCGTTCCTCGGGATCGTCACGCTGCCCCCGATCCGGCCCGAGGGCGAGACCCAACGTCCGGGGCTCGAGTCGTTGCGCTTCGGCCTGGCGTTCCTGAAGCGGTCGCCGAACATCCGGACGACCTTCGTCATGGACGTCGTGGCGATGACGTTCGGCATGCCCCGCGTGCTCTACCCGGTGGTCGGCACGCTCGTGATCGGAGGAGGCGCGGTGACGGTCGGCGTCCTCTCCGCCTCGTTCGCGGTGGGGGCGCTGCTGAGCAGCGTCTTCTCGGGACGCCTCGGCCACGTGCGCCGACAGGGCGTCGCCGTGCGGTGGGCGATCACCGCCTACGGGCTCTGCATCGCCGCGTTCGGCGTCGTGCTGCTCGTGACGCCGGCCCACGGCGGTGACGTCACGGCGGGACTCGACCAGGCGAACCTCGTCGCCCTCGGCGGGGCCGCCCTCGCGCTGGCCGGAGCGGGTGCGAGCGACAACGTGAGCTCGATCTTCCGGTCGACCATCCTGCAGTCGGCCGCGCCCGACGCCATGCGGGGTCGCCTCCAGGGGATCTTCATCGTGGTGGTCACGGGCGGCCCCCGGGTCGGGGACCTGTTCGTCGGACTCGTCGCGGGCATCGCCGTCTTCTGGCCGCCCCTGCTCGGCGGTCTGTTGGTCGTCGCCCTCGTCGCCCTCGTGGCCCGGCTGACGCCCGCGTTCGGACGCTACGACGCCGAGGCGCCGACGCCCTGACCCGAGTCGTCGGGGGCCGTCGTCGCGGCGACGGCACCCGGGGCGAGAGGACTCGCGGAGGTGCAGGTCACCAACCGGGGCCGGACTGCGACGACCCGGGGTGCTGCGGCACCTGCGGCGGCCACCCCGGGTGCTGGGGGTACCCGACGAACGCCGTCGGCGGAGCCTGCAGGGCGACGCGACTCGCGGTCAGGGCCTGCAGCAGCTCGGCCTCGTCGCGCTGGACGGCCTCGTCGAGCGCGCGGCGGCCCTTCACCAGCCGCTGGCGGGTGAAGGCGAGGCGCGTCGCGTTCGAGATGAAGACCTTCATGGCGGGTCGGATGCCCCGGGACGCCGCCCACGACCGCGCGCGGCGGCGACCGGCGCTCGACGAGAGCATGCCGACCTCGTCGGCGCTGAACCAGCCCACGGCGGCGTACTCGGCGAGACGGTCGTGGGTGACCCTCCGCTCGTTGCGTCGCAGGAACACCACGAGCAGCACCATGGCCACGAAGATCGGCACCTGCACGAGCAGGTAGTAGACGAAGAAGCCGTCGCCGACCACGAAGAGGGCACCGTTCCAGAGCGCGTGCAGCCCCGCCGCGGGGACGAGGCCGACGAAGAACCAGCCGATCGCGCCGTACGGACCCGTCCGCCGTGCCGCGAGGCCGAGGGCGAAGCCCGTGCAGGCCGTATACATGACGTGGGCGAACGGCGACATCAGGGCGCGGACGAAGAAGACGTAGGCGAGGCCCTGGCTGCCCGTCGCCAGGTCTTCCCCGACCTGCAGGGCGAAGTACTGGATGTTCTCGACGAAGGCGAAGCCCGCCGCGACCGTCGCCGCGTAGACGATGCCGTCGACCGGGCCGTCGAAGTGGCGTCGGAAGATCCACAGGACCAGCAGCACGCCGAGCCCCTTGGCCCCCTCTTCGACGAGGGGCGCCTGGACCACGGCCCCGAGCACGTCCTCGAGCCCGCTCGAGCGGACCCCGAGCACCGACCGCGCCGTCGTGAGGGCGATGTCGACGATCAGTGCGGTGCCGACCGCGACCGCCGCACCCCAGAGGAAGGCGAAGAGCAGCGCCACGCGCGGCTCGGGCTCCCAGCGGTCGACCAACCAGATGCCGACCAGGACGATGGCCAACGGGACGAAGGCGAGCAGGCTCCCGGCCAGCAGGACGGCGGGCTGGACGAAGATCAGGAAGTACAGGCCGACGGCCAGGGCGAAGGTGCCGATCACGGTGAAGCCGACGGCGAGCGCCACGGCACTGGCCACCCGGCGGCGAGGCGTCGGCTGGACGAAGACCGGCTGCACGGGGTACCAGACCGGCTCGGGGTTGACCGCGGGAGCATGCGCCGACCACCCGGGAGCGGCCCCCGGGGTGACGGAGGAGGGGCCGGCGTACGGCGTCAGCGGGCGGCCGTACGCGTCGTGTCCGACGCCGCGGGGATCGGACCAGGTCATCCCCCGACCCTACGGGCTGACGCCGGGGTCGGCGCAGCCTGCGGGCCTGCCCCGACGAGCCGGACGGCCCGGTAATCTCGCAGGATGGCCTCGACGCGTTCCCTACCCGAGGACCCGTCGCTGGTCCGGTACGTTGTGATGCGGGTCTGGCACGATTTCCTGCGCCATCGCACCATCGACGCGGCCGGGTCGCTCACCTTCTTCTCGATGCTCGCCCTGGTGCCCGGCGCACTCGCCCTGGTCTCGGGGGTCGCGCTGTTCGTCGACGACGGTGACGCCGTGGACGAGATCCTCTCGGTGGCCCGGTACGTCCTCACCCCCGACGCGATCGACACCCTGCGCTGGCCGCTCGAACAGATGCTCAGCCTGTCGAACCCCGGCGTCGCGTTCGGCATCGGCCTCTGGCTCACGCTGTGGTCGCTGTCGGCCTACACGACGGCGTTCGGGCGGGCCATGAACACGGCCTACGAGGTCGAGGAGGGGCGCCGCATCTGGAAGTTCCGCGGCCACATGATGATCGTCACGCTCGTGCTGATGGTGTCGTTCGCCGTCATCGCCGTCATCTTGCTGGTGACGCCCACGTTGAGCGACGCGGTGGCCGCACGCTTCGGCATCGGCCGCCCCTGGACCGACCTCTACAACATCGCCAAGTGGCCGGTGCTCGTCGCCCTGGCCGTGCTGTCGGTCGCGATGCTCTACTTCTTCACGCCCAACGTGCGGCCTCCGCGCCTGCGCTGGGTGTCGTACGGGGCCATGGTCGCCCTCGGCGGCTGGGCGCTCGCCACGGTCGGCTTCGCGGTCTACGTCGCGACGGTGTCGAACTACGACCGCTTCTACGGCTGGGTGGGCGGCGTCGTGGTCGTGTTGCTCTACGCGTACATCAGCAATTTCGTGCTCGTCATCGGCGGTGAGCTCGACAGCGAGATCCTGCGGATGCGTCAGCTCCGTCGCGGGGTGCAGGCCGAAGAGGTCATCCCCCTGCCGCTCCGTGACACCGCGCGCAACCACATCCTGGCTCGCAACCTCGCGTGGGACGTCCGGGTGGGCCGGGCGATCCGCGAGCGTGCCCTGCGCGAGAACGGCGGCGTGCTCGAACCCGACGAACTCCGGCGCGTCCACCTCCGGGGTGATCGAGACCGGCCGGCCGACGAACGGCCGCCGGCCGCGCAACGCGCCGACCAGGTCGACCCGAGCACCCACGCCCCCTCGACGTCCTAGAGGCGCGGACCTTCAGGAGGCGCGGTGCCCGGCCGCACGACACCGCGCCTCCTGCGCGATGGTCGCGTCAGCCGGCGGTCTCGTCGCCCGGGTTGCGGGCGCCCGTCGTGTTGGCCGCCCGGGCCACCGCCGCGGCGGGGTCGTCGACATCGATGATCGTGATCGCGCTGGTGATCGGCGCCAGCCCCGAGAGGCGGGCGGGCGAGAGCACCTTGCGCACCTGCTCGTCGGTCATGAGGCCGGCCGCGACGACGAGCGGCGCGATCGCCGCGTTGGTGGTCAGCGCGGTGTGCGCGATCGCCGCCGCCGCCGTGTAGCCGATGTAGGGCGTGAGCGCCGTGACGCTGCCGACGTTCGTCTCGACCTGCTGGGTCAGGCGGGCGCGGTTCGCCTCGATGCCGTCGACGCAGTTGATCCGCAGCGTCTGGCAGGCGTAGGTCATCCACTGCAGGCTCTGCATGACCGAGTGGGTGATTACGGGCTCGAACGCGTTGAGCTGCAGCTGCCCGGCCTCGGCGGCCATCGTGACCGTGACGTCGGCCCCGGCCACCGAGAACGCGACCTGGTTGACCACCTCGGGGATCACCGGGTTCACCTTGCCCGGCATGATCGACGACCCGGCCTGGCGCGGCGGCAGCGTGATCTCGCTGATGCCGGCCTGCGGGCCCGACGACAGCAGTCGCAGGTCGTTGCAGATCTTCGACAACTTGATCGCGCTGCGCTTCAGGGCGCCGCTCAACGTCATGAAGACGCCCGTGTCGCTCGTCGCCTCGATGAGGTCGGGGGCGGTGACGAGGTCCATGCCCGAGAGCGTGCTGAGGTGGCGGCGGACGGCGTCTGCGTAGAGCGGGTCGGCCGTGATGCCCGTGCCGATGGCCGTGGCACCGAGGTTGATCTCGCCGAGCAACGGCACCACGTCGCGCAGTCGCTGGACGTCTTCGGCGAGGGTGTGCGCGAAGCCCGTGAACTCTTGCCCGAGGGTCATGGGCACGGCGTCCTGCAGCTGGGTGCGACCGACCTTCAGCACGTCGTGGAACTCGGCGCCCTTGGCGGCGAACGAGTCGGCGAGCAGGTCGAGCTCGACGAGGAGGCGGCGCAGGGTGAGCACCATCGCGATCTTGATCGAGGTGGGGTAGGTGTCGTTGGTGCTCTGGCTGCGGTTGACGTCGTCGATCGGGTGCAGGTGGCGGTACTCGCCCTTGGCGTGGCCGAGCAGCTCGAGGGCGCGGTTGGCGATGACCTCGTTGCTGTTCATGTTCGTCGACGTGCCGGCACCGCCCTGGATGACCCCCACGGCGAACTGGTCGTGCAGCGCGCCGCCGCGGATCTCTTCGCAGGCGCGTTCGATGGCCTCGGCCTTGACCGGGTCGAGGACACCGATCTCGACGTTGGCGCGGGCCGCCGCCTGCTTCACGAGCGCGAGAGCGGTGACGAGGTCGGGGTAGACCGAGATCGGCCGCTGCGAGATCGGGAAGTTCTCGAGCGCCCGGGCGGTGTGGATGCCCCAGTAGACGTCGGCGGGGACCTCTCGGCTGCCCAGCGAATCGGTCTCGGTGCGGGTCGGTGCTGCTGTCTCGGTCGTCACTTGTGGTGCGCCTCCGTCGTCAGTCGGGGCCCGGTCGTCGTCGACCGGACGCTTCCGTCGACCCTACCGGCGGGACGGCGGACGGGTCCCTCCCGGGGAGGCGCGGCTCGGTCGCCCGGGACGAGCCCGCCCCGGGGGACGAGACGACCCGAGAGGGCCGGTCAGCGGTGAAAGCCCGGGACGATCAGGTAGATGCCGTACAGCACGCCGAGGGCGCAGACCACGAAGCAGGCGTACCCGGCGGCGGTGCGGACGGGCGTCCGGCCCTCGACGGTCAGGAGGCGCAGGCCGAACGAGTAGAGCGAGACGAGGGCGGCGGCGGAGAAGAGCGCGACGAGGGCCACCACGACGAAGGCGGACCAGTCGATCATCAGCGCACCTCGTCATCGGCCGGCGCCGTGCCGCGGGGGGCGGGGACGGGCTCGGGTGGGTCGTCCATCCGGACGAAGGGGGCCTCGACGCCGGACGCCGGGGTGTCGACGCGGCCCTTGCGGACGGCTCGCCGGGCACGACGACGCGAGAGCACCGAGGTGGCCGCGACGTCGACCTCGATGGCCGAGCCCTGGTCGTGCGGTCGACGGCGGGAGAGGACGAAGATGCCGGCGATGACGACCGCGCCGACGACGGCGTCGATCACGAGTCCCGTGACGCCCAGCGTGGCGATGAGCGCCGCGACGGCACCGACGGCCGCCGAGGCGGGCAGCGTGATGAACCAGGCCACGACGATCTTGCCGGCCGTGCCCCACTGGATCTTCGAGCCGCGGCGTC
This sequence comes from Frigoribacterium sp. Leaf44, assembly GCF_001421865.1. Classification (NCBI taxonomy): domain Bacteria; kingdom Bacillati; phylum Actinomycetota; class Actinomycetes; order Micrococcales; family Microbacteriaceae; genus Frigoribacterium; species Frigoribacterium sp. Leaf44. Next base: position 154,294 of record NZ_LMLG01000004.1, on the reverse strand, counting down.
CGAGGCCGGCGCCGATGATCGATCCGCTCGCGACCTGCGTCGTCGACAAAGCGAAGCCCAGGTGGCTCGAGGCCAACACGGTCGCGGTGGTCGACGCCTCGGCCGAGAAGCCCTGCGTGGGCTTGACCTCGGTGAGGCCGCCGCCCATCGTCTGGATGATGCGCCAGCCGCCCGTGTACGTGCCCAGCGCGATGGCGAAGGCGCAGACCACGACGACCCAGAAGGGCGGGCCGGAGTCGGGCGTGAGCAGCCCGCCCGCGATGAGCGTGAGCGTGATGACGCCCATGGTCTTCTGCGCGTCGTTCGTGCCGTGTGCCAGGGCGACGAGGGACGACGTGAAGATCTGGCCGTAGCGGAAGCCGCCCCGCTCGCTCTTGTCGTCACGGCGTCGGGTGATCGTGTAGGCGAGACGCGTGGCGGTGTACCCCACGACGCCGGCGATCAACGGCGCGAGCAGGGCGGGCAGCACGACCTTCGACAACACGACGCCGAAGTCCACCGACCCCATGCCGGCACCGACGATCGCCGCGCCGATCAACCCGCCGAACAGGGCGTGCGACGAGCTGGACGGCAATCCGCGCAGCCATGTGAACATGTTCCAGACGACGGCGCCGATGAGGCCGGCGAAGATCATCTCGGGGGTGATCTGCACCCCGCCGTCGCCCTCACGGATGATGCCGCCCGAGACGGTCCTGGCGACCTCGGTGCTGAGGAACGCCCCGACCAGGTTGAGGATCGCGGCCACCGTGACGGCGACCTTGGGCTTCATCGCTCCGGTCGCGATCGGTGTCGCCATGGCGTTGGCCGTGTCGTGGAACCCGTTCGTGAAGTCGAAGAAGAGAGCCAGCGCGATGACCAGGACGACGATGAGAGTGATGTCCACCGGCCTGAGTGTCACAGCTGGGTGGACGCGGGTCAACTCGGCGGTGACCTGCGGGGTACATCCCGGTGAACGATGGGTGACGCCGGCCTTCGCACAGGCGGGGGAACGCCTCACACGTGCGGCACGAAGTCCTGCCAGGCCCGTCGCCGTTCGCCCCGAGGATCGTGCTCGACACGGTCGCGGGCGTCGATGATGAGGGTGCGCCTCCGGTGTGGGTCGTAGGTCGGCCAGTCGGCGACCGCCCCGGTGCGGACGAACTCGAGCCAGCGCGAGCGCGTCCGCGCGGCCGTCCGCAGGAAGGCCCGGCGGCCGCCCAGCAGGCTCATCGCCCAGCCGAACGCGGAGCCCATGCGGTCGTAGATCGCCCAGAGCTCGAGACCGTGGAACGCGTCGACCCCGGCCGCGCGCAGGATGCGCGTCGTCGCGTCGAACCGGTAGAACCGGACCGGCTGGTGCAGCGCGTGCCGCTCGGCCACCTTGACGCTCGGGAACCAGAACGCGTAGTCGCCGCCGAAGTCGAGGGCGGCCGGGCGGGCGGGCAGTCCCGGGTAGTGCTTCTTGATCGCCTTCCGCGCCTTCTTCTCGGTCGCGGCGAAGATGGCCCGGATGCGCGGCTTGGTCGTGGCGAGGATGTCGCGGCGGCCGGTGAACACCGAACCCTCGCGGTCGTTCGTGCCGATGATCAGCGGCACCGGGTGGGCGCGTCCCGCCTTGAAGGCGTCGAGCGGACGTTCGGGCAGGAAGTCGCCGTCGATGACCGGACTGAAGCAGATCGTGCCCGGGTCCTCGTCCGGGGTGCGCAGTTGCAGCCGGCTGGCGGCTCGGACGATCGCCGTCGTCGGCGCGTCGGCGAGCAAGGCGGCCGCGTCGTCCACGCTCGTGGACTCGAGGTCGTCGTCGTCCAGGTCGTGCGCCAGCAGCTCGAGGAACTCCCCCGCCCACCGCTGCGTCACGTCCGGCGGGTAGATCGCGTTCGGCGGTGCGCTCTGCGCGACGACCCCGCGGAAGAGGCCGCGAGCGCGCGGCACCGTCATGAGGGTCGTCACGGCGTTGCCACCGGAGCTCTCGCCCGACACGGTCACGCGGTCGGGGTCGCCGCCGAACGCAGCGACGTTGTCGCGGACCCATTCGAGGGCGGCGACCTGGTCGCGCAGCCCGAGGTTGCTGTCGAACGGGCGCTCCGGGGTCGCCCAGTGGCTGAAGTCGAGGTAGCCGAAGGCGCCCAGCCGGTAGTTGAGGCTGACGTACACGATGCCGCCCTCGCGGACGAGCGTCTCGCCCTGTCTCGGGAACTCGCGCGACGACCCCACGCTGTACGCGCCTCCGTGGACGAACACGAGCACGGGCAGCGCGTCTCCCGGCGTGGTTCCGTCGGGCGTGATCACGTTGACCGTCAGGCAGTCCTCACTGAGCGGCGTGGTGGCGTCCACGCCGACGAACTGCACGCGGTCCTGGGGGGCGGCGGGGCCGAACCGTCCGGCGTCGCGGACGCCCGTCCACGCCGCGGGCGGCTCGGGGGCCCGGAACCGGAGGCGCCCCACGGGTGGTGCGGCGAAGGGGATGCCGCGCCAGGCGAGCACGCCGCGCTCCCGCACGCCGCGGACCTCGCCCGAGCGGGTGGTGCGGACGAGGTCGGGGGCCGGGACGGTCGCCCGGGGCTGTGCGGTCACGGAGCGATGCTACGGGTGGTCGGACGGTCGCTCGGGGCCGTTCACCCGACGTTCTCCTAGGGGGCGCCTGGGAGGATGGTCGGAACTCTGCAGTCGATGCACGTCGCTCGGCTGCCCCGACGACAGGACGGAGCCCGGCTCACATGGAACTCGGCGAGCTGCTGATCATCTTGACCGGGTCGCTCGTCGTGACCGCCTTCGCCCGCTGGCGGGGCCTGCCCGCCCCCCTGCTGACGGTGGGCATCGCCCTGCTCGTGTCGTTGATCCCCGGCGTGCCCGACATCGAGATCGACTCCGAGGTCATCCTGACCGTGGTCCTGCCGCCGCTGCTCTACTCGGCCGCCCTCGACGTCTCGCTGCTGAACTTCCGCGAGAGCCGCGTTCAGATCGCCCGGCTGGGGGTCGGTGCCGTGATCGTGACGGCCTTCGCCGTCGGGGGCGTCGCCTACGTCATGATCCCCGACATGACCCTTCCGGCCGCCCTCCTCGTCGGGGCGGTGGTCGCGCCTCCCGACGCCGTGTCGGCAGCCGCCATCGGCCGCAAGCTCGGGTTGCCCCGCAAGGTGATGACCGTGCTCTCGGGCGAGAGCCTGATCAACGACGCCGCGTCGCTCACCCTGGTCAAGGTGTTCCTGGCGATCGTGGGCGGTGCCAGCCTCACGCTCTGGGACGACCTCGGCATCTTCGGCCTCGCGATCGGCGTCGGCGTCGCGGTCGGTCTGACCCTGGGCTTCGTCGCCCACCGGGTGCGGATGCGGATCGAAGACCCCGTGGTCGAGAACGTCATCGGCCTGCTGCTGCCGTTCATCGCGTACATCGCCGCCGAAGAGCTGAGCGGCTCCGGCGTGCTGGCCGTCGTGGCCGCGGGCCTCTACGTCGGCTTCAACTCACCCCGCACGGGATACGCCACCCGGCTGCAGGAGCGCCCGTTCTGGTCGGCCGCCGACGTCGTGCTCGAGGGCTTCGTCTTCGCGCTGATCGGCCTCCAGCTGCGGGCCGTCGTGATCGACGTCAGCGAGAGCGAGCGCGGCCTCGGACAGAGCGTCGGCGTCGCCCTCGCGGTCCTCGCCGTGGTCGTCCTCGTGCGCCCGGTCTTCGTGTTCGGCACGTACTACGCAGCCCGCGCCGGCCGGTACCTCTTCCTCTCGACGGTCCTGCGGAAGCTCCGACGGGTGCCGGCGCTCCGGCGGCTGCGGCGAGCGCCGGCGCTGCGGACGGTGCGTTACCACCCGCAACCCCGCATGGACTGGCGACAGCTGAGCGTCATCTCGTGGACCGGCATGCGGGGCGTGGTCACCCTCGCCGCCGCCGTGTCGATCCCGGCGGTGACCGAGTCGACCATCCCCGTGCCCGCGCGCGACACGATGTTCCTCATCGCGTTCATCGTCACGGTCGGCACCCTGCTGCTGCAGGGGCTCACGTTGCCGGTCGTCATCCGGGTGCTCGGCGTCCGTGACGACACGCAACGCGACCGCGACCTCGCCGCCGAGCTGGCGGTCTTCGCGACGAGCACGGACGAGACCATGGCCTACGTCGCCGAGCGTCGCGCCGAGTGGGAGAAACGGTGGGGGCCCGAGCTCACGGAGCGCGCGGTGCAGCTCTCGACGACCCGACTGCTGCGACAGAACGAGGCGCTGCAACGCACGGCCCTCGACGACGCCGACGAACGGGACGTCTCGGGGGCCACCGCCGCCCAGCGCGCCCGCCGTCGTGCGGCACCCCAGGCGCTCGGCTCGATCCGACGCGAGCTGCTCGCCAAGCGACGCGAGGTGGTGCTGCGCGAGCGGGATGCCGGCGCCCTGGACGAGGAGGTCATGAGGCGGGTGCTGCTCGGGCTCGACGCCGAGGAGCTCGCGATGGACACCTCGGCCTTCACGAGCACGAGGTCGTGACGCCCGCGCGGCGTATCGTGAGCGCCACCCGCGGCGAGACGGGAACACGACCGAGAGCAGGAGGGCACCGCACCGTGGCGACCACGACGAACCAGACGACCACGGACGACGCGGGCGGGCCGCCCAAGCCCGAGCTCGGTCGTTACCGCCGCTGGTACTCGACCCTCCACCCGTCGTTGCAGCTGATCGGCCTGCAGCTCTGGCTGCCGCTGTTCTTCATCGTGGGCTTCTGCCTCTGCTACATCGCGGCTTTCCACGCCCCCCACCCGCACGACGTCCCCGTCGCGGTCGTCGGGTCCTCGTCGGCCGCCGCCGATCTGCAGACGGGCCTCGACGACGCCCGCCCCGGCGTGATCGACGTCCGCGCCTACGGCTCCGCCGACGAGGCCGAGGAGGCGGTGCTCGCCGGACGGGTCGCCGTGGCCTACGACCCGGCCGACACCACGATCTACACCGCGAGCGCCCACCAGTACCAGGTCGCCGCCCTCATCCCGGCGACGATCACCCCCGTGCTCGAGGCCCAGGGGGTCACGCCCACCGTCACCGACCTGGCCCCCCTGCCCGCGAACGACGAGTACGGCACCGTGTCGATGTACCTCATGCTCTCGTGGTGCATCGGCGGCTACATGGTGGCGATGTTCATCGGGCTGATGGGCGCGCCGCTCCGCCACCGCACCCGGATGACCGTCATCGGTGTCGGCGGCGGCGTGATCTCGCTCGTGACGAACGTCCTCGCGGGGCCCGTGATCGGCGCCGTCGACGGGCACTTCGTGCCGCTCTTCCTCATCGCCTGGGCCTGGATCATCGCGATCGGCCTCGCGGTCAACGGCATCAGCTACTTCGTCGGACGGTTCGTCGCCCTGCCCGCCATGATCGTCTTCGTCTTCCTGTCCATGCCGTCGTCCGGCGCCGCCTACCCGGCGTGGTTCATGCCCCAACCGTTCGCCTGGCTCAACGCCGTCGTCGTCGGCAGCGGCATCACCGAGATGCTCAAACGGGTGCTCTACGGCGTCGGCCCCGGATACGGCCGCGGCGTGACGATGATGCTCTGCTACGCCGCCCTCGGCATCGTGCTGATGATCGTCGGCAAGCGCTGGTGGGAGAACCGTCGCATCGCGCGCATCGTGTCGGGTCGCACCACGATGTTCGCCGACGCCCAGAACGCGAATCGCGAGTTCCTCGTCGCCGAGCGCGACGAGGTGCTCTCCCGCCACGGTCTCGTGGCGACGGACACGGGCACCATCAACACGATCCCCGAGGACGAGCGCGGCGATCTCGGTGACGACGGGGAGCGGGGCGACATGTTCCTCGGCGCCCCCGGCGGGCTCGAGAACGACGAACTCTCGACGCGACCCGTGCGGGTCGTGCCGAGCGACCGGGCCGGGTCGGCGCACCCCGCGCGCGACTCCGGTGCGGCGCGCTGAGGCGGTACCCTCGACGCTCGTGACCACGAACACCCTGCACCGTCTGCTCGTCACCCTCGTCGTCCTGCTGCTCGTCGCGGCCGGGACCCTCTACGTGCTCTCGGTCACGCTGGCACCACAGGGTGGTCCCGACGTCGCGGCACGCTTCGTCGGCTACGCCTGGATCGCGGTCGTCGGCGCCGTGCTCACGGGTGTCGTCGACTTCTTCGTGCGGGCGGGGCTGTCCCGCACCAGGACTCGACGCGGGCGCTGACCCCGGGCGGGTGAGGTACCGGTCTCAGACGAGTCGGGCCTCGGCGGCCGACGCCCGTCGTTCGGCCAGCTCGTTCGCGGCGAGGCGTTCGATGCGGTGCCACCGCGCGGCCGTGGCGGCCATGCCCGCGACGAGGGCGACCATGCCGAGGCTCGAGAGTGCCCACAGGACGCCGCCGAACGCCGCTCCGACCACGACGGCGACGAGGCCGAGGGCCCAGGCGACCGCGGGCAGCCACAGCGGCAACGACAGGTGGCGGGGCGCCATGGCGGTGCCGGCCACGCTCCGGACCGTGGTCGTGGTCAGGCCGTCGTAGCTGGTCATGTCGCTCCCCGTGAGATCCGTCCGACGGCGGGGGTGTCCCCCGAGATCCGTCTCGGGTCCGACCCTAAGCGGGGCGCGCCGCCGCCGCGCCCCCCTCTGCGAGGGCCATGCGCCAGGGCCGGACGACCTCAGGGACCGGCGTGGCCGGCGGGCAGCGGGGCGTCCGAGGCCACCGTCGCGAGGTCGGCCGCGAACACGAACGTCCGAGCCACCCGTCCCCCGGCGAGCACCCCGGGCAGCCAGCGCGACGCGTCGTCCCACATCTCGTCCAGGGGCAGGTCGTCGAGGTCGAACCACCGCGGCACCAGCTCGTCGCTCTCGGCCGGTTCGCCGCGCCACGCGGTGACGACGAAGACCGTCGACCGCTGGCTCCAGCTCTCGCGGTGCGGGAAGAGGTACAGCAGGTCGCCCCGCCGGTCGAGGTCGGACGGGAGCACCTCGACGCCGCTCTCCTCCACGATCTCGCGGACCACCGCCTCCTCGACCCCCTCGCCCGGCTCGAGCTTGCCGCCGAGGCCGACCCAGTGCCCCGCGCCGAGTCCACGCTTCTTGCGACCCAGCAGCACCTGGGTGCGGCCCTCGTGTTCCCGCAACAGGTAGGCGACGCAGACGCGGTAGACCGGCATGACGGCAGGCTATCGGCTGCCGTCATGCCCGGAGGACGGACGGCCGGAGGCGCGGGGCGCGTCCCCGGGAACGGCTCGGCGGCTCGCGCGTAGGCTCGTCGGCATGTCCGAAGCACGATCGAGCGGGAGGCGACGCCCCGGGCCGGAGTTCCGCGGCGCCGGTCGCAGCCTCGAGGTGCTGCGCGCCGAGGCGCACGACGAGCTCTCCGCCCTCATCGAACTGCGCTGCCGCAACGGCGAGGACCCCTGGGACGTCATCCCCGGGCTGCCCACCGTCGACGAGCAGGTCGTCATCTCGCTGCGGGCCGACGCCCTCGGCACCGACGGCGTGCCGACCGCGACGGGGCTCGGACTCGCCGACGAACTCGGCTACCTGCGCACCATCGCGTTGTGGCACCCCGAGCTGTCGCGGGCCGTCTGGTCGCTCATGGGTCGGCTCGACGACGCCTCCCGCTGACCGACGCTCCCCCGCCCCGCCTGTCGGTGGTGCGTCGTAGCGTGTGGCCATGAGCTGGTGGGACGTCGTGACGGTGACCGTGGGTGCCTTCGTGGGTGCCGGGGCGGCGTTCGCGTCGAACCTGCTCGTGCGTCTGATCGAATCGCGGCGGCGCGAGGCGTCCGCCCTCAACGAGCTGATCACCGAGATCCACTTCCGGCGCGTGCTGCGCCGGGTGGCGCCGAGGCTCAGCCCCAACCCCCGCGCCCTCGACCCCGTCTACGAGCAGGCGCGCCATTCGATCTCGGCCATGAGGGGTGAGATCCGGCGGGCCCGGCGAGCACTCCGCCCCCGCTCGTCGGCCCTGCCCGTGCTCAACGAGATGACGCTCGCCTGCAACACGTTCCTAGACGACAGCGACGACGCTCCCGAGCGCTACCGCCTGCACCTCATGCAGCTGCACGCCCGGCTCAACGCCTCGGTGAGGCGGCTGCGGTCCGACCGCCGGTCCATCTCCGACCTCGAACCCGGCGAGGCGCACCTCGGCGCCACCGTCCAGGGCTTGACCGCGCCGACCACCGCCTTGCCGGTCGACGACTGACCGCCGGGCCGGGCGGTGACCCGCGTCGGGGCCGGCGGACGACCGACGACCCGACCGGACGTCGCCGAGGAGGCGCGGGTACCGTCCCCGACATGAGCGACCGCGACGAGACCACGACTCACGACACCCCGGAACCCCGCGACGACGCGACCGACCCCGCCGGCCACGACGTCGACGCGACGTACACCGTCCCCGGGACGCACTCCGAGTCGGCGGCGGAGAAGGCCGGCACCCCCGAGCAGGCGATCGACGAGGCCCGCGAGGGCGAGGCCCCCGACCCGGCCGACGTCCACGTCGCCTCGGACGAGTACCCCGAGGTACCGGCCTTCGGCGGAATCACCGCGAGCGACCGCTCGATCTGAGCCGCCGTTAGGCTCGGGTGATGGCCTCCGTTCCTGCTCCCCGCGCCCCCCAGAAGCCCGTCACCCGCTCGCACCACGGTCACGACTTCGTCGACGACTACGAGTGGCTCCGCGCCAAGGACGACCCCGAGGTCGTCGCGCACCTCGAGGCCGAGAACGCGCACACCGAGGTCGAGACGGCCCACCTCGCCGATCTGCGGCAGACGGTCTTCGACGAGATCAAGGGCCGGGTGCAAGAGACCGACCTGGGCGTCCCGGTCCGTGAGGGTTCGTGGTGGTACTACTCGCGCACGGCCGAGGGGCAGCAGTACGGCATCCACTGCCGCGCACCGATCGCCGGGCCCGACGACTGGACTCCCCCGTCGATCGAGGCGGGCGAGGCCGCCGAGGGCGAGCAGGTGCTGCTCGACGGCAACGCCGAGGCCGAGGGGCACGACTTCTTCTCGATCGGCAGCTTCGACGTCTCGCCCGACGGCTCCCTGCTCGCCTACGCGGTCGACGTCGAGGGCGACGAGCGCTACACGCTGCGCATCCGCGACCTGACGACCGGCCGCGACCTCGACGACGTGGTCACCGGCACGGCCGCCGGCGCCCTGTTCGACGCCACAGGCCGGTTCGTCTTCTACCCCACCGTCGACGAGTCCTGGCGTCCCGACACCATCTGGCGTCACGAGGTCGGGCAGCCCGGCGAGGACGTCACGGTGTTCACCGAGACCGACGACCGCTACTGGATCGGGGTGGGCCTCACCCGCAGCCGCCAGTACCTCGTTGTCGACGTCGGGTCGAAGATCACGAGCGAGACCTGGCTGCTCGACGCGGCCGACCCGACCGGCGAGTTCCGGGTCGTCTGGCCGCGTCGCGAGGGCGTCGAGTACGACGTCGAACACGCGATCGTCGCGGGCAGCGACCGCCTGCTGATCGTCCACAACGACGGCGCCGAGAACTTCGAGCTCGTCGACGTGCCGGCCGACGAACCCACCTCGACGACCGACCGCCGCGTGATCGTCGAGCACCGCGCCTCCGTCCGGCTCGAGTCCGTCGACGCGTTCTCCGGCCACCTCGTGGTCGAGTACCGCCGCGACGCGCTGCCGCGGTTCGCGGTCGTGCCGCTCGGTCCCGACGGCTACGGCGAGGTCACCGAGGTCGGCTTCGACGAGCCGCTGTTCGCGGCCGGCGCGGGCGGCAACCCCGAGTTCGACCAGCCGACCGTCCGCTTCGGCTACACCTCGTTCGTCACGCCGTCGACGGTCTACGACCTCGACGTCCGCACCGGCGAGCGTCACCTGCTCAAGCGCCAGAACGTCCTCGGCGGCTACGACCCGGCCGACTACGACCAGGCCCGCGAGTGGGCCACGGCGGCCGACGGCACCCGCGTGCCCGTGTCGCTCGTCTGGCGTCGTGACGCCGTCCCCGCCGAGGGGCCCTCACCGGTGCACCTCTACGGCTACGGCTCGTACGAGCACAGCATCGACCCGGGCTTCAGCGTCGCCCGCCTGTCGTTGCTCGACCGCGGCGTCGTGTTCGCCGTGGCACACGTCCGCGGCGGCGGCGAGCTGGGACGCTCCTGGTACGAGGACGGCAAGACGCTCACCAAGAAGAACACCTTCACCGACTTCGTCGCCGTCGCCGACCACCTGATCGCCGAGGGCCGCACGACCCCCGAGCTGATGGTGGCCGAGGGCGGCAGCGCGGGCGGCCTGCTGATGGGCGCGGTGGCGAACATCGCCCCCGACCGGTTCGCCGGGATCGTCGCGGCCGTCCCGTTCGTCGACGCCCTCACGAGCATCCTCGACCCCGACCTGCCGCTCACCGTGATCGAGTGGGACGAGTGGGGCGACCCCCTGCACGACGCCGAGGTCTACGAGTACATGCGCGGTTACAGCCCGTACGAGAACGTGCGCGACGACGTGACCTACCCGCGCATCCTCGCCGTGACCTCGATCAACGACACCCGGGTGCTCTACGTCGAGCCCGCCAAGTGGGTGGCGCGGCTGCGCGAGGTCGACGCCCCGGTGCTGCTCAAGACCGAGATGTCAGCCGGGCACGGCGGCGTCAGCGGTCGGTACGAGTCCTGGCGCGAGCGGGCGTTCGAGATCGCGTGGATCCTCGACGTCCTCGGGCGGGCCTGACGCGCGTGGACCACGTCGCCCTGCTGCGGGGCGTCAACGTCGGCACGGCCAAGCGGGTGGCCATGGCCGACCTGCGGCGCGTGGCCGCCGACCTCGGCTTCGAACGCCCCGAGACGCTGCTCAACAGCGGCAACCTGGTGTTCGGGGCCTCGTCGCGGCTCGGTGCCGACGACGCAGCCGGGCTCCGGGCGGCGATCGCCCGGGCCACCGGCGTCGACGCCGACCTGGTGCTGCTCGACGCCGTGCGCTTCACGCGGCTGGCCGTGGCCAACCCGCTCCGACGCGACGGCGGCGACGGCGGCGACGGGCACGATGGCGAAGACAGCGGCGGCGACGGGCACGACGGCCGCGAGGGGCGCGAGGGGCGCGAGCCGACGTTGCTGTCGGTGGCGTTCGCCGAGGTGCCGGGCGCTCTCGACGGGTTCGCGCCTCCTGCCGTCGACCTGGGCGACGAAGACCTGGTCGTCGCGCCGGACGCCGTCTACCAGTGGCTGCCGGCGGGCGTCCTCGCCTCGCGGGTTCCCGCCGCCTGGTGGCGCGGACTGCCTACCCCGGTCACGGCCCGCAACGACGCCACCGTCCGCAAGCTGCAAGCCGTGCTCGCCCGCCGCACCCCCTGACCCCATCCCTGCCCGACCTCGCCCCGAGTCCCTGCCTGCCTGCCTGCCTGCCTGCCTGTGCAAATCGCGACCACCAGGTGACGACACGCCGCTCATGTCTCCCTGCGCACGGCGTGTCGGGCGGCAGATGTCGGGTCGGCCCGCCGCCCGAAGGAGGCGCGGTCGGGTTCGGCCCGCCGCCGGAAGGAGGCGCGGTCGGGTTCGGCCCGCCGCCCGAAGGAGGCGCGGTCGGGTTCGGCCCGCCGCCCGAGGGAAGCGACCCGACCGTCCTGACCCGCCCGGCGTCGGCGGGCCCGACCGAAGACGGGCGAGTCCGACGGATGTGGGCGAGCACGATCGACCGTCCGCCACGGACACGCCCGTGTTCGGCGTCCGGCACGGTCGGGTTCGGCCCACCCTCCGCCCTCTGCCCCTGGCCTCCGGCCTCCGCGGTCAGAGCCGTCGGGCAGCGCGGCGGAAGCGGCGGAGGGCGTCCTCGGCCCCGCGAGCCTCCAGGGTCGCCAGCACGCCGTAGCCGAAGGCATCCTCGCCGGACCGGTGGGCGAACGACGCGACCTCGCGCACCGTCCGCACCGCGGCCAGGGCGTCCCGGTGCTCGCCGAGGGCGTCCTGCACGGCCTCGGCCCGGCGGGCGCGGCCGCGACCCGACCCGCGGCGGACCCGGTCGGCCTCGAGGGCGTACCGCAGCCGTCGGGCGGCCTTCCGGGCGTCGTGCAGGGCCGAGACCACCGCCGCTCCGTTCTCGAGGTCCGTCGCGTCCAGTGCCGCGAGCCCGGCCCGGACGGCCCGCTTCGTCCACTTCCGCTCGGCCCGCAGCCGTGCGGCGGAGAGCTCGGCCGCCGGGTCCGCCGCGTGCGTGCCCGTCGCCGGGGCCGCCACGAGCGCGTCGACCGCGTCCAGCAGGTCGAACCAGGCTCCCGAGTCGAGCAGGCGACGCACGTCACCGACGGCCTCGTCGAGCCGTTCGCCGAGCCGGGCGTCGATCCGCCCCGTGGCCTGGGCGGCCACGAACCCCGCCGGAGCCGAGGAGGCGCGGGTCGCCACCCGGCCACGCGCCACCTCGACGTCCCGAGCGACCCCCGAGACCTGGCCGACGTGGCGGGCACCCGCCACGACGGTCGCGGCGAGCGCGGGGTCGAGGACGCCGTCCCACACGGTCAGCAAGGCGCGCAGTCGACGAATCGTGGTCCGTAGCCGATGGACGGCCTCCGGCCGGCCGTCGCGCACGGCGGCGTCGACCGCGAGCAGCTCGTCACGGAGTCCCGACGCGGCGGACGCCACGAAAGCCGCGGCCGACTTCTTCTTCGGGGCCGGGGCAGGGGCAGGGGCCCCGGCAGGCACGACCGTCGAGGCGGCCCCGCCCGCGCCTTCGCCCGTCACCGACGGCCCTGCCGACTCCGAGCCCAGTCCTCGGGCCAGCTTCGACTTCGACGACGACACCGACGCCCCGGCCGACTCGAGTCGCTCGGCGACGGCGTCGAGCAGCCGCTCGCCCTCGTCGCCGTCGACGCCCGGCGCGAGCTCGACCTCCCACTCGCGCCAGGTGCGCAGCACGCCCGTGTCGGGGTTCGACGCCCGCACGACGTCGTCGGCGAGTTCGGCCAGCCGGCGGCCCGAGCCGTTGAGCAGGCGGGTCACGGTGCGCGTCGTCTCGAGTCGCAGCACGGGGTGCACGGGCCGGCCCCGCAGCCGTGCCTCGACCAGCCGCCGTAGGGCGTCCGGCACGGGCTCGTCGGGTTCGCCGAGCGGCCAGTGCACCTCGCGGCGCCCGGACGTGCCGGCCGACGGCGGCAGCTTGAGGTGCCAACCGGCGTCGTCACCGCCCTCGCGCCTCCTGAGGGTGGTCCGGGCCCCGAGCAGCGTGTGGTCGACGGTGTCCCAGTAGGTCGCGGCGAGTTCGACCGGGTCGTCGTGCCCGACGACGTCGACGACCGGGGCCCCGGCGGTGCCACCGCCCACCCCGGCCAGGTCGGGCACCCGGACGCTCTCGTGGACGTCGTACTTGCGCTCGATCTCGGTCTGTTCGGTGCGGCGCGGGGATGCGGTGCTCATCACTCCGTTGTAGTCGAGGGGCTGGTGGGCCGCTCCCGGACCCCGCCGGGCGGCCCGGCGTAGGGTCGTCGCATGAGCGATGTGGCACCGATTCTTGCCGGATGGATGGCGCGACAGCGCTGGTACGCGACCAAGGGACGGACGCCAGCGCTGCGGGTGATCGGCTCGTTCGAGGCCGAGGTGGACGACGCCCTCACCATGACGCTGCTGATCATCGACGAGGCGGCGGACGTCCCCGTCCTCTACCAGGTGCCCCTCGTCAGCCGCGCGACCCCCCTGCCCGGCGGCGACGCGGCCTTCATCGGCTCGGCCGACGGACGCTACCTCTACGACGGACCCCACGACCCGGCCTACGCACGGGAGTTGCTGCGCACCATGTCCGCCGAGGCGCACGTCGCGGGTGCCGACATCACGGTCGACGGCACGTGCATCGTCGACCCCGGGCAGGTGCGTCGCTCGCGCGTGCTCTCGGGCGAGCAGTCGAACACGTCCATCGTCTACGACGTCGAAGGCGGTCCCGTCGACCAGGTCATCGCGAAGGTCTTCCGGGTGCTGCACCACGGCGACAACCCGGACGTCACGACCCAGGCCGCCCTGACCCGGGGCGGGTCGACGCACGTCCCCTCGTCGTTCGGCTCGCTGCGGGCGACCTGGCCCGACGTCGGACGCGAGGGCGGAACGGCCACCGGCCACCTCGCCTTCTCCCAGGAGTTCCTGCCCGGCCTCGAAGACGCCTGGCGCGTGGCCCTGACGGCCGCGGCCGAGGGCACCGACTTCACGGCCGAGGCCCACGCGCTCGGCGTGGCCGTGGCCGAGGTACACGCCACCCTCGCCACCGACCTCGGCACGGTGCCCGCCGGCGACGACGAGATCGCCGGGGCCCTGACGAGCATGCGGCGGCGCATCACGACCGCGGCGCGCGAGGTGCCGCAGATCGCCGAGCACGCCGACGCGATCGGAACCGTCTACGACGCGGCCGAGCACCTGCACTGGCCCGACCTGCAACGCATCCACGGCGACCTGCACCTCGGTCAGGCCCTGCTCTCGCCCGAGCGCGGCTGGATGCTCATCGACTTCGAGGGCGAGCCCCTGCGGCCGATGCCCGAGCGCTCGCGCCCCGACCTGCCGATCCGTGACATCGCGGGCATGCTGAGGTCCTTCGACTACGTGGCCGGCTCGCTCGCGCAAGAGGACGTGCCGGTCGACGCGAAGGCCTGGGCGCACGACGCCCGCCGCGCGTTCGTCGACGGGTACGTCGCCTCGTCCGGTGTCGACGTCCGAGCCGCCCGCGCCCTGCTCGACGCGTTCGAGATCGACAAGGCCGTGTACGAGGCGATCTACGAGAGCCGCAACCGGCCGGACTGGATCGACATCCCGCTCACGGCCGTCGCCCGGCTGGCCGCGCGCAGCGCTCCCGCCGCGGGCTGAGCCGGGCGGGCAGGGTCGCGAGGTGTCCTGCCCGTGACGCACCGCGCCTCCTGACCCCTCGAGAGCGAGGACGCAGGAGGCGCGGCGACGGCTTCAGGGACGGGGCACGTTGCGCAGGTTCGACCGCGCCATGGCCACGGCCTCGCCCGCGCCGCCGTTCATGACGATCTTCGACATGGCGAGCGAGAAGCCCTTCACCTGGGCGCCCGTGATCGTCGGGGGCAGTGACAACGCCTTCGGGTCGGTCGCGATGTCGACGAGCGCCGGACCGTCGTGTTCGAAGGCTGCCTCGTAGGCCGCCCGGAGGTCGCGGGGGTCGTCGACGTGGACGGCGTGGATGCCGATGGCGCGCGCCACCGCGGCGTAGTCCGTGTAGGGCACGTCGACGCCGAAGTCGGGGAACCCGTCGACGAGCATCTCGAGCTTGACGAGGCCCAACGTCGAGTTGTTGAAGACCACGATCTTGACCGGCAGCTGGTACATCTGCGCCGTGACGAGCTCGCCCATCAGCATCGACAGCCCGCCGTCGCCCGAGATCGAGACGACCTGGCGGTCGGGGTACGCCATCTGCGCCCCGAGGGCGTGCGGCAGGGCGTTGGCCATCGAGCCGTGCAGGTACGAGCCGAAGATGCGCCGGCGCGGGGTCGGGGTGACGTAGCGCGCGGCCCAGACGTTGCCCATGCCCGTGTCGGCCGTGAAGATCGCGTTGTCGGCGGCGACCTCGTCGAGCAGCGAGGCCGCGTACTCCGGGTGGATCGGCCGCATCTTCTCGACGTTCTTCGTGTAGGCCCCGACCGCACCCGTCATCAGCTTCTCGTGCTTCTTGAGCGTCTTCGCGAGGAACTTCCGGTTCTTCTTGCGGGTCACGAGCGGCATGAGCGCCCGGAGGGTCGGGGCGATCGCGCCGTGCACGGGCACCTGCACGTCGGCGCGACGTCCGATGACGGCGGCGTCGACGTCGACCTGCGCGATGGTCACCTTCGAGGCGTCCGGCAGGAACTGCGGGTACGGGAAGTCGGTCCCGAGCAGCACGAGCAGATCGGCGTCGTGGATGCCGGCGTGGGCGGCCCCGTAGCCGAGCAGGCCGGTCATGCCGACGTCGAACGGGTTGTCGTACTGGATGACGTCCTTGCCGCGCAGACTGTGCCCGATCGGGGCGGCCACGAGGTCGGCCAGCGCGATGATCTCGTCGTGCGACCCGCGGCCGCCCTCGCCGACGAAGAACGCGACGGTGTCGGCCTGGTTGATCGCGTCGGCCAGGGCCTGCACGTCGTGCCGATCCGGCACGAGCTCGGGCGGACGGACGCTGACGTACGCGGGCACCTTGCCGCCCGCGTCGAGCTCGGCGATGTCGCCCGGCAGCGTGATGACGCTGACGCCTTCGCCCGCCAGGGTGTGCCGGATCGCGCTGGCGACCACCATCGGCGACTGCTCGGCCGTCGAGATCATCTCGCTGTAGCCCGAGCACTCGACGAAGAGGCGGTCGGGGTGGGTCTCCTGGAAGTAGTCCGAGCCGATCATCGTGCTCGGGATGTGGCTCGCGATGGCCAGTACCTTTGCGCGGCTGCGGTTGGCGTCGTACAGGCCGTTGATCAGGTGCAGGTTGCCCGGCCCGCACGACCCGGCGCAGACGGCGAGCTCGCCGCTCATCTGGGCGTCGCCCGAGGCCATGAACGCCGCGGCCTCCTCGTTGCGGACGTGGATCCAGTCGATCCCGCCCTTCGCCGATCCACCGGTGCGACGCACGGCGTCGACGATCGGGTTCAGGCTGTCGCCGACGATGCCGTAGATGCGCCGGACCCCGGCGGTGACGAGCTGGGCGATGATCTGGTCGGCGACCGTGTCTGCCATGGTGTTCCCTTCGTGGTGCGTGCTGGTTCGCCTCCCAGCCAACTCCCCCGGCGCTCACCGCCGACCGGGCTTAGCCTGGGGCCATGAGCGACATCGCGAGCACGTACGTCCCCGAGTCCGGCAGCATCACCATGTTCAGCACCTCGTGGTGCGGCTACTGCGCCCGACTCAAGCAGCAGCTCGGCAAGCAGGGCATCGCCTTCACCGAGGTCAACATCGAAGAGGTGCCGGGCACGGCCGAGATCGTCGAGAAGGCCAACGGCGGCAACCAGACCGTGCCGACGATCATCTACCCCGACGGTTCGACGGCCACGAACCCGTCGCTCGCCGACGTCCAGGCCAAGCTCGGTCTCTGACGCCGTCATGGGCCCGACCGGCACGACCGCCGCGGCACGTCGCCCCCTGCGGCTGCTGATCCTCGGCGGCACCGCCTGGCTCGGTCGGACGATCGTCGAGGCGGCCCTCGCCGGTGGCCACGACGTCACGTGTCTCGCCCGCGGGTCGTCCGGCGGCGTCCCCGACGGCGCGACGTTCGTCCGGGCCGACCGCCGCACGCCCGGGGCGTACGATCCCGTGCTCGAGGGCGGACGGCGCTGGGACGCGGTCGTCGACCTGAGCCGCGACGCGTCGCACGTGCGTGACGCGGTCTCGGTGCTCGAGCCGGCCAGCGCCTCCTTCGTCTTCGTCTCGAGCGTCAGCGTCTACGCCGACACCGCGACCACCGGGGCGGACGAGACGGCGGCCCTCGTCGACGCCGACGAGTCGGACTACGGCGGGTCGAAGGTCGCAGGTGAGCGCGCCGTCGTCGAGGCCTTCGGGGCCGATCGGTCGCTGCTCGTCCGGGCGGGCCTCATCGGCGGACCGGGCGACCACACCGGGCGCACGGGGTGGTGGCCGGTCCGCTTCGCCCGGGCTGCCGCGTCCACGGAGCCCGACCCCGTACTCGTGCCCGACGTGCCCGGTCTGGACGTGCAGGCGATCGACGTCCGGGACCTGGCGGGCTGGATCGTCGCGTCCCTCGAGCGAGGTGTCTCGGGGACGTTCGACGCGGTGGGTGATCGGCAGTCGCTGGCCGACCACCTCGCGGTGGCCCGCCGGGTCGTCGGCCACACGGGCGAGGTCGTCCCGGTCGACGAGGCCTGGCTCGACGCTCACGGGGTCGGGCCGTGGGCCGGACCCCGGTCGATGCCCCTCTGGGTGCCCGTCGCCACGCATGCGGGCTTCGGCGCCCGGTCAGGAGGCGCGGGCCGGGCCACGGGCCTCGTGCCGCGCCCCGTGGACGAGACGCTGCGCGACGTCCTCGCGTGGGAGCTCTCGCGTCCCGGCGCGGCCGGTCCCCACGGCGCGGGGCTCGAGCCCGACGACGAACGCGACCTGCTCGCCGCCGCCCGCGACCGCTGAGAACGGCAGTCAGGGCACGTCATCCCGGATCGTGCGACCCGGGCATGCAGGAACGGGCGAGTCCGTATCGAACGGTCCGTCTCGACGGACCGTCGGGCACGAACCCGCCCGTTCTGCCGACGCTGAGGTCAGTTCTGTGCCGGCGGGGCGAAGAACTCGATCTGGTTGCCGTCGGGGTCCTTGATCATCAGGGCGTGGCCGAAATCGACGTCCTGCAGGTCGGACTCGATGCCGACCGACGTGGCGTGCTCCTGCCAGGCGACGACGCCGGCGCGGTCGGTCACGGCGAGACCGATGTGGTCGAGCCCGGGGACGGTCGGGTCGAAGGCCGCGGACGAGCCGTCGGTGTAGGCCGTCACCCCGAGGATCTGGCCGTTGCCGACGGAGAAGATGCGGCGGTCGAGGCCGTCGAGCTCGATGCGGCCGACCGGGCCGGCACCGAGCAGCTTCTCGTAGAAGGCGAGGCTCGCGTCGAGGTCGGAGACGGTGATGGCGACGTGGGCGTAGCCGGAGAGATCGGGCATGGAGTGCTCCTTCGGTGGTCGGGTGTTCTCCGACTCACCGAACTCGCCTCGACTGGGAATGGTCTCTCGTCCCCCTCTCGATCGTCCCCCGAATCCGTCCACAGGGCGGCGCGACCCGATGTCGGAGTCCTCCGGCTCCCGAGACGATCGACGCATGACCACCGACGAACGAGACCTCCGATCCTTCCTCAGGCGATCACGGTTCGACGATCCGGCGGACCGGCGCGGCCTGCGTCGGGAGGAACGCCACGCCCTCGGAACGGTGGCCGCGGTCGGCCGGATGCGTGACGAAGTCGTCGTGTCCCACACCTCGGCGGCCGCGGTGTGGGGCATGCCGGTGCTCGGCCCGCCGCTGGCCCGCGCCTCGACGACAAGCCGTGGCCGTCCTCGACCACTGCCTGCGACATCGGTCGTGCACGCTGGCCGAACACCAGGCGTGCCTACCGGGACGGGAACGCGTCCGGGGCTCGACCCGCGCCTCCGGGGTCGTCGAGTTCGCGAGCCCCCTGGCCGGTTCCGCCGGCGAATCGGTCTACCGGGTCGCCCTCGACGGTCTCGGATCGCCGCCAC
>NZ_LMLG01000004.1:116520-135224 GCF_001421865.1 Frigoribacterium sp. Leaf44 | reverse complement strand
TGCACGGCACCGTGACTGGTCGCGGTGCCGTGCACGAAACGCGGTGCGTTGCGGCGGGTGGGGCCTCGTCAGGCCTCGAGGGCGTCGGTGAGCAGCGCGACCAGGGCCGAGAGCTGCACGTCGACGGAGTCGACGACCTCGGAGTCGTCGCCGTCGAGAGCGCGGGCGGCGAGGCCGGCCTTGCTGTCGATCAGTTCGGCGATCTTCGTGTCGATCGTCTGCGCCGCGATGACGCGCCACGCCGTGACCGGCTCGGCTTGGCCGATGCGGTGCACGCGGTCGATGGCCTGCGTCTGCTCGGCATCCGTCCACGACAACTCGGCCAGTACGACGTTCGAGGCGACCTGCAGGTTGAGCCCGACGCCGGCCGCGGTCAGCGAGCAGACGACGACCTCGACCTCGGGATCGTTCACGAACGCGTCGATCTGACGCTGGCGCACGGCCGGGGTCTGGTCCCCGCGGATCGACGAGTACTTGATGCCGCGCTTGGCGAAGGTGGCCTCGGCGACGTCCATGACGTCGATGTGCTTGGCGAAGAACACCACCTTGCCGACGTTGCGGGCGAGCTGGGCCGTGTAGTCCGCGGCGAGCCCGGCCTTGGCCTGACCGATGCGGCGCACCATGCTGAAGACGTTCTCGCCCGTGCTCGACGCGCTGGCGTCCTCGAGCTCCCACTTGGCGACCTGGCGGACGAGGTCGTGGTCGATGCCCTCGACGCGGACGCCCGACGTGCGGGTGGTGAGCGCGGTGCGGTACTTCTGCACCATGCGGCGGGCCAGCTCGCGCTCGGCGTCGCGGATGGACCGGCCCACCTCGTCGTCGAGCTCGACCGGCAGGTCGGCGATGCGACGAGCGGGGATGTCGGAGGCGACGTCGACCTTCTTGCGGCGGACGATGCCGAGATCGATCACGATCTCGCGGGCCGACGAGAAGAACCCGGGATCGGCAGGGGTCAGCCCGACCTCTTCGAGGCGTTCCATCAACTCGGCAGCGGGCTTCTTGTCGCCGATCCAGCCCAGGAACTCCCAGATGGCGCGGAAGTCCTCGATGTCGTTGATCAGCGGGGTGCCGGTCAACGCCATGAGCAGGGGGTGCGCGGTACGCGACCGGATGCGCTGGGCGAGCTGCAGCACGTGGCGCGACCGCTGCGACTCCTTGTTCTTGATGAAGTGGGCCTCGTCGACGATCATGCCCTTGAAGCCGAGGTCGCCGAGCCAGCCGACGTGACGGTCGAGCACCTCGTAGTTGACGATGACCACGTCGGCGAAGGCGTCGAGCTTCTCCCCGTCGCCGTGGATGACGGTCGCCGTGCGCGTCGGCGTCCACAGCTGGACCTCGCGGGCCCAGTTCGTCTTGACGACGTTCGGCACGACGACGAGCAGCGGGTACGCGGCGGCCGCCTGGGCGGCCAGCAGGGCCTGGGCGGTCTTGCCGAGGCCCGGCTCGTCGGCGAGCAGGTAGGTGCGGTGGCCTTGGCGGGCGGACTCGACGAGCTGCGCCTGGTGGTGCATCAGCGTGGCGCCCGCAGGAGCGTCGACCGTGGTGGGCTCGGGCAGCGGCATGCAGGCCGAGCCGCCGCCGGCGCCGTACTCGAAGGACTTGAACAGGGGGCCGAAGAGCTCCCAGTTGGCGAGGCGACGCGGGTGCGCCTCGCGGGCGACCTCGGCGAGGGCGAAGTCGGGCGGCAGGAACGGGTTCGCCAGCTGTCGCGAGATGACCGACTGCGGGACGACCTGTCGCTCGGAGGTCGGCACCACCGGCGCGGCCTCGGTGACGATGATCTGCTGCTCGGGCTCGAGTTCGAGCCCGGCCGACATCTGCATGTCGCGCTTGAGGGTCTTGGCCGCCTCGCTGACCGTCGCCGCGTCACCCAGCAGCGTGATCAACGACGTGTCGCGGGCGGCGGTCTTGGCGAGGATCTGGGCGACCCCGTCCAGCCGCTTCATCTGCTCGGCGCGCTCGGACTCGCTGATGGCCTTGTCGACCTTGACCCGGGCGCGTTCTTCGCGCATGAGCAGGGCGATGACCTGGAACTTGGTGCGGCTCGAGGGCTTGACCTGACCGCGTTGCGCGGCGGCCTCGACCTCGCGCACCGCGCGGGCGAGGACGGGGATCAGCCCGTCGTTGTCGACCTCGCGGCGACGGTTCGGACGCTGGGCGGTGCGGGTACCACCCGATTGACGCTGGCCTGGTCGAGCCAAGGCTCCTCCTCGTGGTCGACGCGGGGCGTCGACGGTGCTGTGCCGCCATGTCGGCGGTGGGTGCTGCGCGGGGCACCGAGAGGCTCGGCGACCCGGACGGACGACGACCGAGACGGTCACGCCGGATGCGTGCGGGGCGGGGTGCCGCGCGGTGGACAGCTGTACCGGCTTCGCGACGGGCGACCTTCGTGGCGGGCAGTCCGACGACGGCGCGTGCCCCGAAGCCCCGTCACGCCGAGGTGTCGACTCGCACCGGAGGAGGCGCGGACCGGAGAACACCCGGGCGGTGAAGCTGGGGACAGTTTACGCGTACGACGCGCCGGTACGCCACCAGCGCCTCCTCGTGTCTCGACGGCCTGTCGCGGCCGGCCCGTCGCGGCCGCTCGGCCGCCTCGGTCCGTCGCGGCGGGTCGGCGGCCCGTCAGCCGCGACGACGCAGGCCGCGGGTCGCCGGCCCCTCGAGCACGGTGCCGTCGGCGGCGAACCGCGACCCGTGCAGCGGGCAGTCCCACGACCGTTCCGAGTCGTTCCAGGTGACGATGCCGACGAGGTGCGGGCAGATCGCCGACACGGTGCACACCTCGCCGTCGACGGTCGATCGTGCGACGGGGGCGAGGCCACCCGATCGTCCCACCTCGCCCTGACCTTCGGCAGGGGCGACGGCGACCAGACGGCGGGTCATCGCCCCGGCCCAGCCCTTGGCCGCCCACCAGGCGTCGGCCGCGTTGATCCCGATGCCGGAAGCGATCGCGATCGGCGTGGTGACCCGCCCGTGCAGCGTGGTCATCCACGGCTGCGGATCACCGAGCACGTCCGAGACGAGGGTCATCGCCGCCTGGACCGCGTTGGTCAGCCCCCAGTGCTCGTACCCGGTCGCGAGGTAGATGCGCCCGCGACCGCGCGGCAGCCAGCCGACGAACGGCACGTGGTGCGGCGTGCCGTAGTCCTGACCGCTCCACGAGTGGGTCAGCCGGGCACCGGGCCAGTGGCGCGTCGTCCAGTCGACGAGGTCGTCGACCAGCTCGGTCGTCGAGGAGGCGCGGCCCACCGGGTACCGGTTGCCGCCCGTCACGAGGCGGTCGCCCACCGACGAGAACGACCGCGTGGGCCCGTCGACCGCCTGGTACATGCCGGCGGGCAGGTCGTCGGCGCCCTCGAAGGCGAGGCCGTAGG
Organism: Frigoribacterium sp. Leaf44; assembly: GCF_001421865.1. Lineage (NCBI taxonomy): Bacteria > Bacillati > Actinomycetota > Actinomycetes > Micrococcales > Microbacteriaceae > Frigoribacterium > Frigoribacterium sp. Leaf44. The sequence goes on along the minus strand of NZ_LMLG01000004.1, from coordinate 131,850 downwards.
AGCGCTCGCTGCGGAGCTTCGCGAAGTAGAGGCCGCGGTCGAGCACGGGGCTGCCGGTCGTGACGTGGACCCGGTGGCCGCGGACGTCGGGTCCGTCGCTGTGGGTCACCGTCGGGCTGGACGCGTCGACCCCGGTGACGCGCACCCCCTCGACGACGATGCCGCCGAGCGCCCGGACGTCCGCCACGAGGGCGACGACGGCCTGCATCGGGTCGAACTGAGCCTGGTCGGGCAGCCGGAGCCCGCCCGTGGTGCCGAACGGCAGGTCGAGGCCGAACTCCTTCACGACGGGCAGGCCGGCCCTCCGCGCGACGAGGTACTCGTCGTCGACCGTGGCGATCCCTCCCCGGGTCGTCGAATAGCTGTACGCGTCCCGGCGCTCGACCTCGACGCCGGCCTCGTCGAGGTAGTCGACCATCCAGTCGAAACCCGCCCGGTTGCCCGCGACGTAGGCGTCGACGACGCTCTGGTAGGTGTTGGTGCGGATGCGCTGGAGCTGCTTGCCCTGCAGCAGCGACATCGACGCCGTGCCGCTGCCGCTCGCGACGCTGCCCACCGAGCGCGCCTCCAGCACGGCGACGCGATGGCCGCGCCGTGCGAACAGCAGGGCGGTGACCAGGCCGGTCAGGCCGCCGCCGACGATCACGTCGTCGTAGACGGTCTCGGGGTCGATCCTGTCGGTCGTGACGTCGGGCGCGGCGTCGAGCCAGGGTGACGGCATGGTGCCTCCGGGTGCGCGGGTGGGTGTTGCGCGCCACGGTAGGCCCGTCGGGCGGTGCGTGTGTGTCCGACGGAGAGACCGGTGGTCAGGCGGGCCGGGCGAGGGTGCCGGCGGCGGCACCGATCAGCTGGACGGCCTTGCGGCGGCCGGTGTCGGTGCCGAGGGTGGCCTGGCCGCCGGCGTGGGCGAGCAGCTGCGACGCGACGCCGGGCGCGAGCCGGTCGGCGAGGTCGGGCAGGCGTTCGACCCAGGCGCGCGTCACGTCGTCGGCGAGGCCTTCGCAGGCCCGGGCCTCGGCCTCGTCGCCGTTGCCCCGGTGCCACTGCCCGGTCACGACCAGGTGGGCGACGAGGGCCGCGGCGTCGCGGGCCGGGTGCCCGAGCCCCGCGGTGTCCACGTCGAGCAGACCGGTGACCCGCCACGGCTCGGACGGGTGCACGAACAGCTGCTCGAGGTGCAGGTCGCCGTGGATCACGGCCAGGGCGTCCGAGGCGGAGGAGGCGCGGCGCCGGTCGATCTCGTCGTAGAGGCCGTCGATCTCGGTCGCCCGGTCGGGCAGTGCGGCTCGCAGCGTCGAGCGGTGCCAGGCCCCGTGGTCGAGGGCGTCGGACTGTGCCCGGGCGGTCACCTCGACCCGGGCGATGCGCGTCCCGAGGTCGACCATCTGCTCGACGAACCGGGGGTCGTCGCCGAGCTCGACGACGCGCTGCCCGGCCGGCACCCCGGGGACGCGCTCGAGGACGAGCAGGCCGTCGGGTCGCGACGCGAGCACGGCGGGCACCGGCAGCCCCTGGGCCCGGAACGCCTCGTGCAGGGCGACGATCGGTGCCACCCGGTCGGGCCTGACCACCTTGAGGAAGACGGTGGTCTCGGCCGCGTCGAGGCGGATCACGGCCCGCTTGCCCGGCCGGTACGCCGCGACGCTCAGACGGGGTTCGGTGACGACGACGCCGAGGGCCGCGAGCGCGTCGGCCACCCGGTCGGGGTAGGTGGCTCCGGCGAGCGCCGGCAGCATGGGGTCGGCCGGGTACGCCCAGACGGCGAGCGGCTGACCGGTGGTCGGGTCGCGGGTGAGCACCGACGACGCGTCGGCGGCCCGGGTGTCGGTGTCGATGAAGGTGAGCACGGTCGCGGTCGCGCCGGCGGGGTCGACCGTGTCGACCTCGTAGCCGTAGAGGAACCCGGCGCCCGAGGGCTCGACCGAGTGCGGTCGGAAGGCGACGACGGTCAGCCCCGAGTTCGCGAACGCGGCGGGGAGCACCTCGGCGGAGTTGGGCCACACGGGGAGGCAGTCAACCAGCACCGGGCCCGATCGGCGGGGAGGCGCGGGCGGGGTGACCGATTCGTGACCTGACGCGGCGTCGCGACGCAGGCCGCGCCTCCCCGTCTACCCTGGGGTCGTGAAGATCGTCTCGCGCATCCGCCAGACGAAGCGCACGCCCCTGTTGCAGGTGGTGAAGACCAGCGTCGCGGTGATGGCGGCCTGGTTCGCCTCGGTGGCCCTGTTGCAGCAGCCGTTGCCGATCTTCGCGGCGATCGCCGCCCTGCTCGTGGTGCTGCCGAGCGTCAACCAGTCGTTCGTCCGGGGGCTCGAGCGCAGCGTGGGCGTCATCGCCGGCGTGCTCATCGCGTTCGCGGCCGGCCGGCTGTTCGGCGACGCGACCTGGATCGTGCTGGCGATCGTCGTGGTGAGCCTGCTCGTGGCGTGGGCGTTCCGGCTGACGCCGAGCTCGGCCAACCAGGTGCCGATCTCGGCGATGCTCGTGCTGGCGATCGGCGCCCAGACGCCCGACTACGCGCTCGACCGGGTGCTCGAGACGATCATCGGCGCGGCCATCGCCCTGGCGATCAACGCGTTGATCGTGCCTCCCGTCGCGCTCGCGCCGGCTCACCTCGCCGTCGGCCGCCTGGCGCGCGACATCGCGTCCGTGCTCGACGAGACCGCCGCCGTGCTCGACGAGCCGGTCGACGGGTCGCGCCTCGCGACCGGTCTGACGCAGGCCCGTGAGCTGCGGGTGACCCAGGCCCGGGCGGTCGACGCGGTCACCGCGGGCGAGGAGAGCCTGCAGCTCAACCCCCGCGCGAGCCGCAACCGCAGCGTGCTCGAGGCCGACGCGGCGCTGCTCCGGCGGTTGACCGTGCTCGTCAACCGCGTCGTGGGCATGGTCCGGTCGGTCCACGACAACTACGACCCGGGGTTGGCCGACGACCCCGTGGTGCAGAGCATCGCCGAAGACCTGAGACGGGCCGCCCACGACGTGCGCCTGCTGGCGCGGACCACCGAGGAGGCGCTGCCGGCCGGGCGCGCCTCCCGCGTTCCCGACAACACCGCCGGGCACGTGACGGCCCTCGGGCACGACGACGGCCCGGCCCTCACCTCGCCCGTGAGCGTGCTGCGACCCGACCCGGACAACTGGGTGCTGGTCGGGTCGCTGCTCGAGGATCTGAGACGCGTGCGGGAAGAGATCATCGGGTAGCATCCGACGATGCGACGGGGCCGGGCGACAGGGGTGGTCGCTCCGACCGTCGACGCGTACGCCCCGTTCGACCTGATCACCGATCCCCGGGCCATCGGACTCGACCGCGAGACGATCGACACGGCACACGGTCGCACGGTCGTGCACCACGCGGCGTCACCGGTCGACCGATCCGCACGACGCCGGGCGACCGTCATGCTGCACGGCGCGGCCGGGTCGTGGACCACCTGGACCCCCCTGCTGCAGGCCGCCCGCGAGGTGGACGCCGTCGTCTCCCGTCCGGTGCTGATCGACCTGCCCGGCTGGGGTGACTCGCCCGAGCCCGATCCGGGCCTCGACGTCGAGTCGGCCGCCGCCGTGGTGGTCGAGGTCACCGAGGCGCTGGGGGTCACGGAGTTCGACCTCGTGGGTCACTCGATGGGCGCCTTCGTCGCCCTGCACCTGGCCGCCGTCCGCCCCGACCTCGTGCTCAGCGTCTCGGTCGTGTCGGCCACGTCCTTCTCCGCGATCGACGCCGTCTCGCACCCGATGCGCGGCCTCGTGCGACTGCCGGCCTTCACGCTGCTGCGCGCGGCGTTCGGGGTGCTGCCCCGCGCCTCAGCCTCCTTGCTGCGCGGCGCGGCCCGCATCGGACTGCTGCGAGCACTGTCGTCGCCCGTGTTCCGCCACGTCGACCGCGTCCCGCGCTCGGTGCTCGAGGCGTTCGTGGCCGAGCTCAGGCCCCGGGGCTTCCTCGCGGCCTCCCGGTCGGGACAGGGCTACGACGCGACCAGGTGGCGAGGGATCGACTGCGACGTCGCCGCCGTCAGCGGAGCCGACGACGTCTTCGCCCGGGCGTCCGACCTCGACCGCCTGGCCGGGGTCGTGCGACACGCCCGGACGACCCTGCTCGCCGACTGCGGGCACTTCGCCCACGTCGAACGGCCCCACGAGACGTTGCGGGCCCTCGGCTGGGTCGAGGGCTAGGACGCCTCGGTCGACGCCGCCGAGCCCGCCCCGGCCTCGACCTCGCGCACGATCATCGCGACGCACCGGGCGTGGCCCAGCGGCCGGAAGTGGCCGTCGACCGGGAACTCGAGGTTGACGGCCCCCGGCAGGACGCTGCCCTCGGTGACGTGGGCGTCGAACCGCGACGCCATCGACGTGATGGTGCGGTTGGCCTCACGCTGCTCGGCGAGGCGCAGCAGGTCGGCGTCCCAGGGCGAGAAGGGCCTCAGCGCTCTGACCGGCAGCACCGTCGCCCAGCGCGACCCCGAGAAGGGGCTGTTGACCGTCACCATGCGGGTGATGCGCCGATCGGTGTCGGTCGAGACCATCATCGTCTTGCCGACCAACCCGCCCTTGCTGTGCGCCAGCACGACGACGTCCCGCAGGTCGTGGGCGTCGAGGATGCGCTGGGCGACCTCGGCGGTCGCCGCGATCGGACGACGGTTGTGGCCCATGCCCGGGACCACGACGACCGGGTGGCCCCGGTCGTTCAGCCGGTCGGCCACCGGTCGGAGGAAGCGCCAGGTCTCGTAGACGCCGGGCAGCAACAGGACGGGCTCACGGTCGCCGTGACGGTAGCGGGCCGGCACCACCCGGCCCGACCGCGGGACGAGGTGCACCCACCAGACGTACCGGTAGTCGAGCACGACCGTGCGGATGAAGCGCCAGAGGCCGACCCGGCGACGTCCGTGGCCGCGCGACGGTGTGGAGCTCATGCCGCCACGCTAGGCGACGTCAGGCGGCCGTGCCCACCAGCGGCAGCTCGCCCCAGGGCTCGCCCTCGGGCCAGGCGATCGACTCGACCGCGGCCCGGGCCATCTCGAGCGTGAGGTCCCAGCGGCCACAGATCGACGCCCACGGCGGCGGGAACTCCGACGCGTCGTCGAGCAGCGCCAGGGCGAGTCGCCCGAGTCCCGCGCGGGCCGCCGCGCTCGCCGCGTCCGGCAGGGAGTCGGTCAACCCGTGGACGACCCTCACCCGGTGGGCGAAGTCCATCTGCTCGATGTCGTCGAACGCCCCCCAGGCACTCTCGATCTCTCGTCGCAGCCTCGTGATCTCGACCGCGTCGAAACCGTGACGGTCGGCGCGTCCGGGTACCGCTCGTGCCATGTCAGCCCCCCTCAGAGCATGGCCACGGATCGGGTACCCACGGCCGGGCGTCGGCTTCGGTGCCGATGCAGGCGAACATACCATCCGGTACGGTCCGGGCTCCAGCACCCTCGATCACGAGTGCGTCACGGCGGCGAGCGACCCCCTGGACCGGCTCGGGACGGCACGCGCCGGCGACCTCTCGAGCCGACGCGCCCCGGCGTCCCCAGCCGTCGCCGGTCGAGCTGTCCCCCGAAGACTGAGCCGTCGCCGAGGGCCGCGGTCTACCGTCCACCTCGCACCCACCGGTGCGACGACTCCGCACGAACCCACGACGAACGGGAGACATCATGTTCCAGGGATCCGACCAACTCCGCGACAACATGCAGAAGGTCCTCGTCGACCTCATCGAACTGCACGTCCAGGGCAAGCAGGCGCACTGGAACCTGCTCGGCTCGAACTTCCGCGACCTCCACCTGCAGCTCGACGAGATCGTCGACGCCGCCCGCGAGTTCAGCGACGAGGTGGCCGAGCGCATGCGTGCCGTCTACCTGATCCCCGACGGCCGCACCTCGACCGTCACCCGCGGCACCAGCCTGCCCGAGTTCCCCGCCGGCCCCGTCGAGACCACCGCGGTGGTCGACCTGATCGTCGACCGCATGTACGCCGTCACCGGCACGATGCGCGCGGTCCACGACGACGTCGACGACGAGGACCCCACGACGGCCGACGTGCTGCACAGCATCCTCGAGCGCCTCGAGCAGCTCGCCTGGATGACCGGTGCCGAGAACCGTCACCCCGAGAAGGACGCCCGCCAGGACGACACCCGTCAGCGTGACGAGGAGGCCGCGGCCGAGGGCCTCGACCGCGTCGGCGCCGTCGCCAACTGACCCGACCACCTCACGAGGGCACCGTCCGGGAGCGCGCCACCCGCGCCTCCTGGGCGGTGCCCTCTCTCGTCGAGAGGACGACCCCATGACCGAATCGTTCGACCACGTCATCGTGGGCGGCGGCATGACCGCCGACGCCGCCGCGAAGGCCATCCACGAGGCCACGCCCGACGCGTCGGTGCTGATCGTCAGCGCCGACGTCGACGCGCCCTACACGCGTCCGGCGTTGTCCAAGAAGCTCTGGACCGACCCCGACTACACCGAGGCCGACAACGACCTCGGCACCGTCGCCGACTCAGGTGCCGAGATCCGACTGCGGACGCTCGTCGAGTCGATCGATCGCGACGCCCGCACGGTGACCACCAGCACCGGCGACGTGATCGGCTACGGGGCCCTGCTGCTCGCCACGGGCGGCAGCCCCACGGCACTCGACCTGCCGGACGACGACCGCGTCGTGTACTTCCGGACCGCCGACGACTACCGCCGACTGCGCTCGCTCTCGGGTGGCGGCCGGCACGTCGTCGTCGTGGGGGGCAGCTACATCGGCACCGAGCTCGCCGCGGCCCTCGTGCAGAACGACACCCGCGTGACGCTGGTCTTCCCCGACGACGTGCTCGGCGGATCGGTGTTCCCGGCGTCGATCGCCTCGGCCTTCGAGAAGGCCTTCGAGGAGGCGCGGGTCGAGCTGGCCCGCGGACGTCGCGTCGAGAGCGGCACGGCCGACGACGCCGGCGTCCACCTGCGGCTCGACGACGGCTCGACCCTCGACGCCGACGCGGTCGTCGTCGGGCTCGGCATCTCGGTCGACGACCAGCTCGCGGCCGACGCGGGCCTGACCGTCGACGACGGCATCGTGGTCGACGAGCGCCTGCGGACGAGCGACCCGAACGTGTTCGCCGCCGGCGACGTGGCCTCGTACCCGGACGCGATCCTCGGGCGCCGCCGCGTCGAGCACGTCGACAACGCCAAGTCGCAGGGCCCCGTCGTCGGTCGCAACATGACCGGCGCCGACGAGGTCTACGACCACACGCCGTACTACTACTCGAAGGTCTTCGACATCTCGTACGAGGCCGTCGGCACGCTCGACGCGTCGCTCGAGACGGTCGTCGACGACAAGGGCGACGGCGCGGCCGTGGCGTACTACCTGGGCGACGACGGCGCGGTCGAGGGCGTGCTGTTGTGGAACGTCGAGGAGGCCCGTGACGCCGCCCGGGCCGTCATCGCGGCAGGCGTCACGCCACGCGACGAGCTCGCGGGACGCATCTGACGCGTCTCCGAGGACGGTACGCCGTCGCCCGCCCGATCACGTGATCGGGCGGGCGACGTCGTTCGGTCGGCGCGTGGGGGCGTGCGGACGCGTGCGGGCCTGCGGGCGCGTGGGCTCGCGCGGACTCTCGAGTCAGCCGAAGAGGAACGGCGGTCGGGCCGCCCGGTCGAGCTCGAGCGCGAAGATGCCGCCGCTCAGCGGGAACTCCTCGAGCTGTTCGTCGCTCAGCCCCTCGCGGGCTGACAGCACGAACAGCGTGCGCAGGTCGTCGCCGCCGAAGCCGATGCCGGTCAGGTTCGGCACCGGGAAGGTGATCTCGTCCACGAGACCGCCGTCGGCGTCGAGGTGCACCACCTTGCCCTCGCCGTAGATGGCCCCCAGAACTCGCCGCGCTCGTCGCGGGCCAGGCCGTCGTGGGCGCCCTGCGACGAGAACGGGACGAGCTCGCCCAGGGTGCCGTCGGCATCCCACGAGGCCCGGTAGATCGTGTCGTCACCGGTGTCGGTGAGGTAGATCTCGCTGCCGTCGTCGTTCCACTCGAACCCGTTGGTCGTGGCGAAGTCGTCGCGCAGCTGGGTGAGCATGCCGTCCGGGGCGACGCGGTAGAGACCGGCCACGGGGCTGCCCTCGGGGTCGGTGGCGCCGACGACGAAGGCGCCGAACGGGTCGCACTTGCCCTCGTTCAGCCGGAGGCGCTCGTCGGCGTGGTCGACCGTCGCGATCGTCCGCTGCTCGGTCCCGTCGTCGCGCATGACGATCACCGTGTCGTCGAGTGCGGCGATCAGGCCGCCGCCGCGACGACGCTGGAAGCTCGGCAGAGGCGGGTCGACGACGACCGTCGTGTCGCGTGTGCCGTCCGCCGAGGTGCGGTGCAGGAGGCCGTTCGTGATGTCGGTCCAGACCAGCTCGTGGGCGTCGACGTCCCAGACGGGACTCTCGCCGAGGGTGGCTCTCGCGTCGAAGAACAAGCGGGGCTCGGACGTGGTTCCGGTCGGAAGAGGCATCCGACCGGTCTACCCGCCCGACATGTCCACCGGCTCCTTTTCTCGCCCCCAGGGGTCGGAGGCCGTTGTTGGCACACAGAACACTGCGAGGGACGGGCACGAGGAGGCGCGCTGGGCCACCGTAGGAGGCGTGACGGACACCCTCGAGACCACCGACGACATCCAGGCCGACCACTTCGGCGCGACGACGGCCGCCGCCGGCGAATGGCACCGCCCCGACCCCCGGGACGACGGCTACGTGCCGCTGCGCTCCTACGGGGCGATCGGCGACGGTCGGACCGTCGCCCTCATCGCCCGCGACGGCCAGATCGACTGGCTGCCGATGCCCGACATGGACAGCGACCCGGTGTTCTCCGGCATCGTCGACGCCGGCAAGGGCGGACGCATCGAGCTGCGTCCCGTCGACGACGACTTCGAGGTGCAGCGCGAGTACGTCGAGAACACGAACGTCCTCGTGACCCGCTTCCGCACCTCCACGGGTGTCGTCCAGATCACCGACGCGCTGGTCACCGGCATCGCGGGGCGCCTGCCCTGGGCCGAGCTCGCCCGCCGCATCGAGGGCGTGACGGGGTCGGTCGCCATGCGCTGGGCGGTGATCCCGGGCAACACGTTCGGCACGCACCCGATCCGCCGGGTCGACACGTTGCACGGGCCGGTCCTGCGCGCCGCCGACATCAACCTGGCGCTCGTCGGCTTCGAGCACGGCCGCCTCGACTCGGTCGAACCCGGCGACGGCGAGGCCCACGGCGGACCGCACCGGTTCTGGGGCGAGTTCACCACCCACGAGGGGTCGCGCTCGTTGATCTGTCTCTGCGGCGTCGAGGACGAACCCCTGCACCTGCCCGACCCGCACGTGGTCGACCAGGGCATCGACCGCACGGTCCGCAACTGGCAGACCTGGTCGGACGAGTTCAACTGGGACGGCCCGTGGTCCGACGCCGTGCAACGCAGCGCCCTCGCGCTCAAGCTGCTGATCTTCAGCCCCACCGGCGCGATCGCGGCAGCCGCCACGGCGGCCCTGCCCGAGAACTTCACCGGGGACAAGAACTGGGACTACCGCTTCGCCTGGGTACGCGACCTGGCCTACACGGTGAACGCGCTCGTCCGCTTCGGCCTGCGAGAAGAGACCCAGGCGGCCGTCTCGTGGTTGCTCTCGGCGCTCAAGGCCAACGGCCGCACGATGCACATCTTCCTCAACCTCGACGGCTCGGTGCCGGACGGCACCCACGAGACGGGGTCCGAGGGCTGGCGCGGCATCGGCCCGGTCTACAAGGGCAATCCGGCGGGCGAGCAGCTGCAGCTCGGCACCTACGCCGACATCCTGGCGATCATGAGCCAGTACGCGGCCGACGGCAACATCCTCGACGAGTCCACCGGCGACCTGCTCGCCGGTTTCGCCGACGACGCCTGCCGCCGCTGGCAGGAGAAGGACTCGGGCATGTGGGAGCTGCCGGACGAGCAGCACTACGTGAGCAGCAAGATGGGCTGCTGGCAGGCCATCGACGCCGCCCTGCACCTCACCGAGGTCGGCCAGATGCACCCCGACCCCGAGGACGTCGTCTTCTGGCGGAAGAACCGCGACCTGATCGAGGACTGGGTCGCCGAGCACGGCTGGAACGAGAAGATCGGCTCGTACGTCATGTACCCGGGCAGCGAGAAGCTCGACGCGTCGGTGCTGCTGCACGCCCCCAGCGGTTTCGACCGCGGCGAGCGCATGTCCCGCACCATCGACGCGATGCAGCGCGGGCTCTCGGCCGGCCCCCTGCTGTTCCGCTACAGCGAGGTCGATCAGGAGGAAGGCACGTTCGTGGCCTGTGCCTTCTGGCTCGCCAGCGCCCTGGCGTGCGTGGGCCGTCAGGACGAAGCGGTCGAGCTGATGGACCAGCTCGTGCAGCAGCCGAACGACGTGGGCCTGCTGACCGAGATGATCAGCGCCGACGACGGGCAGTTCCTCGGCAACGTGCCGCAGGGCCTCAGCCACCTCGCCCTCGTCAACGCGGCGATCACCATCGACGAGATGAGCCGTGAGGGCACCACCGACGACATGGAGGGCCAGTGACGAACGACCACTCGACGCCGATGCCACCGGCGACCCCCGACGACCTCGCTCTCGTCGACGCGTGGTGGCGGGCCGCCAACTACCTGACCGTCGGGCAGATCTACCTGATGGACAACGCGCTGCTCACGCGGCCGATCGCGCGCGACGACATCAAACCGCGCCTCCTCGGCCACTGGGGCACGTCGCCCGCGCTGAGCTTCGTCTACGCGCACCTCAACCGCGTGATCCGGCGCGACGACCGCGACCTCTTGTACGTCTGCGGCCCGGGGCACGGCGGGCCGGCCATGGTCGCCAACACGTACCTCGAGGGCACCTACAGCGAGCTGTTCCCCGAGGTGACGCAAGACGCGGCGGGACTGCAGAAGCTCTTCAAGCAGTTCTCGTTCCCGGGCGGCATCCCGTCGCACGCGGCACCCGAGACCCCGGGGTCGATCAACGAGGGCGGTGAACTCGGGTACTCGTTGAGCCACGCCTACGGTGCGGTGCTCGACGACCCCGACCTGGTGGCCGTCTGCGTCATCGGCGACGGCGAGGCCGAGACCGGGCCATTGGCGACGAGCTGGCACGCGAACAAGCTGCTCGACGCCCGACACGACGGGGCCGTGCTGCCGATCCTCAACCTCAACGGCTACAAGATCGCCAACCCGACGGTGCTCTCGCGCATCCCCGAGGGCGAACTGCTCGAGCTGATGCGGGGCTACGGATACGAGCCGCTCGTCGTCGCGGGCGGTTTCGACGGCGAGGACCCGATGCGGGTGCACGAGCGCATGGCCGCCGCCCTCGACCACGCCTTCGACCGCATCGACGAACTGCGGCGCGAAGCCCGCGACGGTGACGGCACCGAACGCCCGCGGTGGCCCATGATCGTGCTGCGCACCCCGAAGGGATGGACCGGCCCGAAGGTCGTCGACGGAGAGCGCATCGAGGGCACCTGGCGTGCCCACCAGGTGCCGCTCAGCGGAGTCCGAGAGGACGACGGGCACCGGGCGCAGCTGGACGACTGGATGCGGTCGTACGGTGCCGACGAGCTGTTCGACGAGACGGGTCGGCCGGTGGCCCGGCTCGACGGGCTGCGGCCCCGGGGCGCCAAGCGCATGAGCGCCGTCCCGGCGTCCAACGGCGGTCTCGTGCGCCGCGACCTGACCCTCACGGACTACCGCACGCACGCGGTCGAGACCTCCGACGATCGCCGCACCCAGGCCGAGGCCACACGCGTCCTCGGCCGGTGGCTCGCCGAGATCGTGCGCGACAACCCGTCGACCTTCCGTCTCTTCGGGCCCGACGAGACGGTGTCCAACCGACTCGACCCGGTGTTCGACGTGACCGAGCGGGTGTGGGCGGCCGACATCTGGCCCGACGACGAGCACGTGGCCCGCAGCGGCCGCGTGATGGAGGTGCTGAGCGAGCACCTGCTGCAGGGACTCATGGAGGGCTACCTGCTGACCGGGCGCCACGGTCTGCTCAACACCTACGAGGCCTTCGTGCACATCGTGGACTCGATGTTCAACCAGCACGCGAAGTGGCTCGAGAGCGCTGACGAGATCGACTGGCGCGCGCCCATCTCGTCCTTCACGTACCTGCTGTCGTCCCACGTCTGGCGGCAGGACCACAACGGGTTCTCCCACCAGGACCCGGGGTTCCTCGACGTCGTCGTCAACAAGCAGGCGCACCTCGTGCGCATCTACCTGGCCCCCGACGCCAACACGCTGCTCGCCGTCGCCGACCACGCCCTCCGGACGACCGACACGGTCAACGTGATCGTCGCCGGCAAGCAGGAGTCACCGGCCTGGCTGTCGCTGCCCGAGGCCGAGGAACACGTCCGCCGTGGCGCCGGCATCTGGGAGTGGGCCGGTACCGAGGGCGCCCCCGTCGACGGCGTCGACCCCGACGTCGTCCTGGCCTGCGCGGGCGACGTCCCGACCCTCGAGACGGTGGCAGCCGCCGACCTGCTCCGGCAGGTGCTGCCGTCGCTGCGCACCCGAGTGGTCAACGTGGTCGACCTGATGCGCCTCCAAGACGTGCGCGAGCACTCGCACGGTCTGACGAGCGACGACTTCGACGCGCTCTTCACCACGTCCACGCCCGTCGTGTTCGACTTCCACGGCTACCCGTCGCTCGTGCACCAGCTGACCTACCGACGGACGAACCACGAGAACCTGCACGTCCGCGGCTTCCAGGAGAAGGGCACGACCACCACGCCCTTCGACATGGCCATGCTCAACGACATCGACCGCTACCGGTTGGTGCTCGACGTCCTGCACCGCGTGCCAGGTCTCGCCGACGAGCACCCCGACCTGGTGGCGGAATTCGAGTCACGACGCGAGGAGGCCCGGGCCTACGCCTACGAACACGGCGAGGACCACCCCGACGTGACCGGCTGGCAGTTCGGCGCCTGAGGCGTGCGACGAGCCGTCGCGCCGAGTGTACGGTCGGGCGCATGACGCCGAAGGACGAGACTCCCCCGCAGCTGAAGAAGCCCGACATGTACGAAGCGCTCCGCGACGAGAGCGCGTCGAAGGAGAAAGCCGCGCGCATCTCGAACGCCGCCGCCCAGAAGGGCAACAGCGAGAAGAAGGTGGCCGCGAAGGGCGGGAAGTCCGGATCGTACGACGACTGGACGGTGGACGACCTGCGGGGCCGTGCGAAAGAACTCGGCGTCACCGGCTACTCCGACCTGAAGAAGGCCGACCTCATCGAGGCGCTCCGCCAGCACTGAGCGCTGCGGTCAGCCGGCCTTCTTCTCAGGGGTCGCCTTCTCGTCGGACGCGGACTCGTTCTCGGTGGCGCGCGAGGCGGGTTTCTTCCTCGCGGTCGGCTTCTTGGCGGCGGGCTTCTTCGCGGCCTGCTTCTTCGCGGCCTGCTTCTTCGCGGCCGGCTCCTTCGCAGCCGGCTCCTTCGCAGCCGGCTTCTTCGCAGCCGGCTTCTTCGCGGCCGGTTTCTTCGCAGCCGCCGACGAGCTCGACGACGCCGACGTGGACGCTGCCGCCTTCTTGGCCGGCTTGCGGTGTCCACCCGACCGGTTCGTCTCGACCGACCGGCGGAGCGCCTCCATCAGGTCGATGACCTCGCCGCCCTCGCCGTCCTCGTCGTCGTCCGACTTCTCGCCGAAGGTCGCGTCGGTGTCGAGGGACTCCCCCTCCTCGAGCTTCGCGTCGATGAGCTGTCGCAACTCCTCCTGGTAGTCGTCGCTGAAGTCGGCGGGCTCGAAGTCGTCGCTCAGCGAGTCGACGAGAGACGACGACATGTCGAGCTCCTTGTCGCTGATTCGCGTCTGCTTCTCGAGCGCCGGGAACCGTGCCTCGCGTACCTCGTCGTCCCAGAGCAGGGTCTGCAACATGAGCACGTCGCCGCGGACGCGCAGGGCGGCGAGCCGGGTCTTCTGCCGCAGGGAGAAGTGCACGATCGCGGTGCGATCGGTCTCCTCCAGGGTGCGGCGCAACAGCACGTAGGCCTTCGGCGACGTGCCGTCCGGCTCGAGGAAGTAGCTGCGGTCGAGCATGATCGGGTCGACCTGGTCGCTCGGCACGAACTCGAGCACGTCGATCTCGCGCGAGCGCTCCTCGGGCAACGACTTGAGGTCGTCGCCCGTGATGACGACGGTGCGGTCGCCGTCGTCGTACGCCTTGTCGATGTGCTCGTAGTCGACGACCTTGCCGCAGATCTCGCACTTGCGCTGGTACCGGATGCGCCCGCCGTCCGCGTCGTGGACCTGGTGCAGGGACACGTCGTGGTCCTCGGTGGCGCTGTAGAGCTTGACGGGCACGTTGACGAGCCCGAACGTGATCGCGCCCTTCCAGATCGATCGCATGACGCTCATCTTTCTCCGCGTGCGCTCCGAATGACCGCCTCCGGGGTACAGGCCCCCGAGCGAGGGAGGCGCGGTGAGGGCACCGTGGACGTCATGAGCCAATACGACAAGAAGAACCCGGTCGACCTCTACCCCGCACCGCCGTTCCCGAAGCAGGAGCAGTCGCTGCCGGGTGAGGCCTGGAAGATGGACCCGAAGCCCGACCACGGCGAGACCAGCTACGTCGGCAAGGAGCGCCTCACCGGCTTCCGCGGCATCGTCACCGGTGGCGACTCGGGCATCGGTCGCGCCGCCGCGATCGCGCTCAGCCGTGAGGGCGCTGACCTCGTGCTGAGCTACCTGCCCAGCGAGCAGAAGGACGCCGAGGAGGTGCGCGACCTGCTCGAGGGCGAGGGTCGCAAGGCCGTCCTCGTCCCCGGCGACATCTCGGACGAGCAGTACTGCAAGGACCTCGTGCAGAAGGCCGTCGACGAGCTCGGCGGGCTCGACACCCTCGTCATGGTCGCCGGCCGCATGAAGAGCAACGACGACATCCTCACGCTCACCACCGAGGACATCGACTCGACCATCAAGACCAACGTCTACTCGCTGTTCTGGCTGACCCAGGCAGCGATCCCCCACCTCGAGCCCGGCTCGTCGATCGTGACGACCGGTTCGGTGCAGGGCACGCAGCCCAGCCCCGACAAGATCGACTACGCCCTGACCAAGGGCGCGATCGGCGTCTTCACCGCGGGTCTCGCGCAGCAGCTCGCCCCCAAAGGCATCCGCGTCAACCAGGTCTCGCCCGGCCCGGTCTGGACTCCCCTGCAGCCCGGCTCCGACGACGCCGAGACGGTGTCGGAGTTCGGCGGCCAGGCGCCGTTCGGCCGCCCCGGGCAGCCCGCCGAGCTCGCCGCCGCCTACGTGCACCTGGTGAGCCCCGAGTCGAGCTACACCTCGGGCGCGACCATCACGATCGCCGGAGCGATGCCCGCGGTCTGACCCCGCGCCTCCTCGGCTCCGTCGTCCTGACGACACCACGGCCCGTC
>NZ_LMLG01000004.1:98490-116506 GCF_001421865.1 Frigoribacterium sp. Leaf44 | reverse complement strand
CGGGCCGTGGTCGATGCGGCGGGTTGCCGCCGTGCAGCGGGTCGGCGCGGACCCGCCGCGGACGACACGGACCCGCCGCAGCCGGGTAGAACGAACGTGAGACGGACGACACGAGGAGGCGTGCGATGGCGGGCAAGGGACGCGGCGAGACGGTCGAGGTCGGCGGGCACCGGCTGCAGCTGACGAACCTCGACAAGGTGCTCTACCCCGACGCGGGCACGACCAAGGCCGACGTGCTGGGCTACTACGCCGCCGTCGCCGAGTGGATGCTGCCGCACGTCGAGGGCCGGCCGGCGACCCGCAAGCGCTGGGTGAACGGCGTCGACGGCGAGGTGTTCTTCGAGAAGAACCTGCCCGACTCGGCACCCGACTGGGTCGCCCGGCACACCATCGAACACAAGGACCACGCCAACGTCTACCCGATGGTGAACGACGTCGCGACGCTCACCTGGCTGGCTCAGGTCGCCGCGCTCGAGGTGCACGTGCCGCAGTGGCGGTTCGGCCCGAAGGGGGCGCAGCGCAACCCCGACCGGCTGGTGCTCGACCTCGACCCGGGCGAAGGCGTCGGTCTCGCCGAGTGCGTCGCCGTGGCGCAGCTGCTGAAGCCGATCGTCGAGGGCATGGGGCTCGAGCTGATGCCCGTGACGAGCGGCAGCAAGGGCGTGCACCTGTACGCCCGGCTCGACGGGAGGCAGACCAGCGCCCAGGTCGGCGAGGTCGCCCACGAGCTGGCCCGTGCGATGGAGGCCGATCACCCCGACCTCGTGCTCAGCACCATGGGCAAGGCCGACCGTCGGGGCAAGGTGCTGCTCGACTGGTCGCAGAACAACGGCAACAAGACGACGGTCGCCCCGTACTCGCTGCGCGGTCGGTCCCGGCCGACCGTCGCGATGCCTCGTACCTGGCGCGAGCTCGCGTCGAAGACGCTGGCACAGCTCGAGTACACCGACGTGCTCTCGCGCCTGAAGCGCCGCGGCGACCCTCTGGCCGACGTGTCGGCGCACGTGCCGGTGCCGACGGGCGAGCTGGGCGAGGACTTCCGCAACACCGAGGCCCCCGACCACGACCCGTCCGAGAAGGTGCGCGACCGCCTCGAGGTCTACCGCTCGAAGCGTGACGCGTCGAAGACCGCCGAACCGGTGCCCGCCGAGGCCCCGGCCTCGACCGACGGCACGAGCTTCGTCATCCAGGAGCACCACGCCAGCTCGCTGCACTGGGACTTCCGCCTCGAGCACGACGGCGTGTTGGTCAGCTGGGCGCTGCCCAAGGGAGAGCCCGACGACCCGGGCACGAACCACCTCGCCGTGCAGACCGAGGACCACCCGCTCGAGTACGGCACCTTCGAGGGCACGATCGCCAAGGGCGAGTACGGCGCCGGCGAGGTGACCATCTGGGACTCCGGCGAGTACGAGCTCGAGAAGTGGCGCGAGGGCAAGGAGGTGATCGTCGTGCTGCACGGCGAGCAGCGCGGCACCCGACGCGTCGCGCTGATCCACACCGGGCACGGCGGCGGGCGGGCCGAGTCGAACTGGCTGATCCACCGCATGAAGGACGACGCCGACGGCCACGCGCACGGCGGCCACGGCGCGGGGTCGCGTGTCGGCAAATCCTCACGCGCGTCACGCGCGACCGGCGGGTCCCCCGAGAAGTCGGGCCGCGCCTCCTCGGCTCGCGACGCGAAGCAGGAGTTCCCGGCACCCGACCCGGTCGCGCCGATGCTGGCGACGACGGGCGACGCACACGACGTGGTCGAGGGCGCGTGGGCGTTCGAGATGAAGTGGGACGGCATCCGCGCCGTGGCCGTCGTCCACGACGGCGCCGTCACGCTGACCAGCCGCAACGGCAACGACCTGACCCCGGCCTACCCCGAGCTGCAGGTGCTGGCCGAGCGGGTCGACGGCGAAGGAGGCGCGGTGCTCGACGGAGAGATCGTGGCCGTCGACGAGAAGGGTCGCCCCGACTTCGGGCTGCTCCAGACGCGCATGGGGCTGACGCGGCCCCGCGACGTGGCCCGGGCCGCCCGAGGCGCGCCGGTCAAGCTGCTGCTCTTCGACGTCATGCGGGCCGAGGGGCGCTCGCTCGTCAAGGACGAGTACGACGACCGGCGCGAGGTGCTCGAGCGGATCGTCGAGAGCGGCGGAGCCGTCGACGTGCCCCCGGCGTTCGACGGGGACCTGGAGGCGGCGGTCGCGACCTCGAAGCGCCTCCGCCTCGAGGGCGTAGTCGCGAAGCGGCGCGACGCGACCTACAGCGCCGGCCGCCGTTCGCACGCCTGGATCAAGATGAAGCACCACCAGACGCAGGAGGTCGTGATCGCGGGCTGGCGCCCCGGTGCGGGTCGGCGGGCGGACGGCGTCGGCTCGCTGCTGATGGGCGTGCCGGGCGAGGACGGGCTGCACTACGTCGGCCGGGTCGGCACCGGGTTCACCGACCGCGAGCTCGACGAGCTGCTGCCGTCGTTGCGGGCCGCCGAGCGGAAGACGAGCCCCCTGGTGGGCGTGCCGGCCGTCGACGCGCGCGACGCGCACTGGGTCACCCCGTCGCGGGTGGGCGAGGTGTCGATCGCCGAGTGGACCTCGACCGGCAGGCTGCGGCAGCCGAGCTGGCGGGGGTGGCGGCCCGACAAGTCGCCGGACGACGTCGTCCGCGAGGGGTGAGGCAAGGCCGTCGGGCGGCGGGCGGCCTGCGAGACCCGGCCCGCGCCTCCTGCCGCCACACCGCCACACCGCCACGAAGTGAACACGCCGCCACCCGATCGCGTGGCGGCGTGTTCATCACGTGGCGGGACATGGGGACAGCGGGGTGTCGCTCGGGGCCGCCCGGGTGTTGAGTGCAGCATGAGCACACCTCCCCCGGCCCCGAGTGACGCCGCGACCCTGCGCGGGCGGCGGGTCGTGCTCGTCGTCGCCGTGCTGGCCTCGTTCGTGGCGTTCCTCGACGGGTCCATCGTCACGGTGGCCCTGCCCGCGATCGCGCGCGAACTCGGCAGCGGCACGGCCGGCGGCGCCGCGACGGCCGGCGATGACGGTGCCGGCCTCGCCCTGCAGCAGTGGGTGGTCGACGCCTACCTGCTGACGCTCGGGTCGCTCATGCTCGTGGCGGGCTCGCTCAGCGACACGTTCGGCCGCGTGCGGGTGCTGCGCGCGGGGCTGATCGGGTTCGCCGTGACGAGCGTGCTCGCCGCCCTCGCCCCCGACCCGGGCCTGCTGATCGCCGCCCGGGCCCTGCAGGGCGTGACCGCGGCCCTCCTCGTGCCGAGCAGCCTCGCCCTCATCACCTCGACCTTCAGCGGCCCCGCGCAGGGCAAGGCCATCGGCAGCTGGACGGCCTGGACCGGCGTCGCGTTCCTGATCGGCCCGCTGACCGGCGGCGCACTCGTCGACACGCTCGGCTGGCGCTGGGTGTTCGCGGTCGTCGTCGTGCCGGTCGTCCTCACCCTCGTGCTGATGAGCCGCCTGCCCGGCGACACCCACCGAGGGCGCGACGGTGCTCCCCCGCGGGTCGACGTCGTGGGCGCCGTGCTGGCCGCGGTGGGCCTCGCCGGACCGGTCTTCGCGCTCATCGAGGGTCAGCGGGTCGGGTTCGGCACCTGGTACGTCGTGCTGCCGCTCGTGGTCGGCCTCGCCGCGCTCGCCGCCTTCGTCTGGTGGGAGCGCCGGGCCCCGGCGCCGATGATGCCCCTCACGCTCTTCCGCACCCGGTCGTTCTCGGTCGGCAACCTGGCCACGGTCGGCATCTACGCGGCCCTCAGCCTCGGCACGCTGACCATCCCGCTGGTGGTGCAGGAGCTGGCGGGTCTGACGGCGACCCTGGCCGGGCTCGTCACCCTGCCGACGACGATCGTGTCGCTCCTGTTCTCGACCCTGTTCGGCACGCTCGCCGCCACCCACGGCCCGCGCCCGTTCATGACGGTCGGGCCGCTGATCACGGCGAGCGGGTTCCTCTGGATGCTGCTGGTCGCCGATCCGATCGACGTGTGGTGGCAGGTCGTGCCCGGCGTGGTCCTCTTCGGCTTCGGCCTGTCGGTGACCGTGGCTCCGCTCACCTCGACGGTGCTGTCGCAGATCCCGGCGGCGCAGTCGGGCATCGCCTCCGCCGTCAACAACGCGATCTCGCGCGTGGCGGGGCTCGTCGCCGTCGCGTTCCTCGGAGTCATCGCCGGAGGCGCGCTCACGGTGGGCGGGTTCCATCGCGTCGTGATCGTGGTCGCCGTGCTGCTCGGGGTGAGCGCGCTGGTGTCGTTCGTCGGTCTGCGCGACCGTACCCGCGCCTCCTGAGGGCGCGGGCGCGAGGCGGCCAGCCGGACGCGACCAGCAGGAGGCGCGGCGTCAGGGCCCGAAGCGGCGCCAGGACGCGTCCTGCTGGGCCAGGCGGCGCAGGGCGAGCAGGAGCGGCTCGACCAACACGGTGCCGAGCACGACGTACTGCACCGCGGCGTCCACCGAATCGACCGGGATGCCCGCGATCTCGGCCTCGGCCACCTCGGCCATCGACCGCGCGTAGCCGTCGAGCGTCCCGTCGGGCAGCTCGAACCCTGCGGCCTCGAGTCCGTCGACCGCGACCTCGAGGGCGGCGAGCACGTCGGCCGACCCCGGGTCGGTCATCCACCCCCACCCGGCCACGAGCGCTTCGGCCCGCGTCAGGTCGACGCCTTCGGGGGCCGTCGTCGTGACGGCCGACTGGGCGACGCCGAGCACCTCGGCGACCGTCTCGTGCTCACCGTCGAGCTGCCCGAGGACGGCGCGCGCGCCGGCGACGCTGAGCCCACCCGCGCCGAGCAACGCCCGGACGAGCCGCAGCCGGCGCACGTGGTCGTCGCCGTACCGGGCCTGCGTGGCGCTGGTGCGCTCGCCCTCGGGCAGCAGCCCCTCGCGCAGGTAGTACTTGATCGTGGCGACCGGCACCCCGGTCGTCTCGGCGAGCTGGGAGATGCGCACGGACTGCCCCTTGACATTGGATAGCGCGACTCTCCAATATTGGAGAGCGCCACTATCCATCTAAGGAGACATCATGTCGAGAGTCAACCCGGGCCGCACCACGCACGAGCACGACGGCGAGCTCGTCGTCTTCCTGATCGGCATGACCGTCAACCGCTGGTGGCGGCCCGACCAGTGGGGGCCGGTGTTCGCGGCGATGGGACCGATGCTCACCGAGTTGTTCCGTGATCCCGAGAGCGGGCTCGCGGGCATGAGGCTGACGCTCGGACGTGGCGGGCCGGTGCTGGTTCAGTACTGGACCTCGCTCGAGAAGCTCTACGCCTATGCCAGCTCGCCCCAGCAGGCGCACCGGCCGGCCTGGACGGCGTTCAATCGTCGGGCACGCAAGGCCCCCGGGGCCGTCGGCATCTGGCACGAGACCTTCGTGGTCGAGCGCGCCGAGAGCATGTACGTCGGCACGGCGCCGGCGGGGCTGGCCCGGGCGACCAGGTCGGTGCCGGTCGGTCCGCGCAGCGACACCGCCCGGGCCCGAGCAGCGAGCGGCCGGACCCCCGGCGCCGCGTCGGCCTGACGGGTCCGCCACCGAGCCCCGGAGCCACCCATTGCCCCTGAGCCGCCTGTGACCCTACGATGAGCCAGACGTGAGCCGCCCTCGTTCGGGGGTGGCTCCAGCTCTGTCGTGAGACAGCCGTGATTACAAGAGAGTAATCGTGTCCGCTGCCCCTGCCCGCTCCTCCTCGACCCCCCGGTCGCGAGCCCCGCGCCGTCCGCGCCGCGGTCTCGCGCTCGCCGCCGGGACGGCCGCCGCGGCCCTGCTGCTCAGCGGCCTGCCCGCGATCGCCGCGCAGGCCGCGCCGGTCGACCTCGCCCGCTTCGGCACGGTGACCGCCTCGGCGAGCCAGGCCGACGGAGACGGCACGTTCCCCGCCGAGGCCCTGATCGACGGCGACCCGGCGACCCGCTGGGCCAGCGGCAACGGCCCCGACGAGGACGTCGAGTTCACCGCGTCGGTGATCGTCGACCTCGGCGGCACCGCCCGCGTCGACGCGATCGGCCTCGACTGGGAGTCCTCGTACGCGACCGACTACACGGTCGACGTCACGTCGGGCGATCCGACCCTGCCCGCGAGCTGGACCACGGCACAGACCGTCACGAGCGACGGCGGGCGCGACGACGTCACGCTGTCCACCCCGACCGACGCCCGCTACGTCCGGGTCAGCATGCTGCAGCGCTCGGCGGCGACCTGGGACCCGGCCCGCCCCCACTTCTACGGCTACTCGACCTTCGGCCTGCAGGTCTTCGGCGAGGCCGAGACCCGCTCGGTCACCTTCGATCGGTCGACCGCGACCGTCGCGGCCGGCCAGACCCTGACCGCCGGCCTCAGCCTGACCGGTCCGAGCGACGAGCCGGTCACGGTCCGCGTGCGCTCCACCGGCGGCACGGCCACGGCGGGCACCGACTACGCGGCCCTCGACGAGACCGTCACCTTCGCACCCGGCGAGACCAGCGCCTCCGTGGACCTCGTCACGACCTCGACGGGCGCCCTCACGCCTCGCAAGTCCGTCGAGCTGACGGCGTCCGAGCCGAGCGACCCGACCGTCGTCGGCACGCGCGCCACCCTCACCGTGACGCTCACCCCGACGGGCGCCCTGCCGAACGTCGGCGCGACGACCGTGCTCGACGACTTCGAGGGCGGCGTTCCGGCCGGCTACTTCGGCTGGGGCCAGAGCCCCGCCGTCACCCCGGCGCTCGACACCGTGGAGGCGCAGCGCGAGGGAGCGACGGGCGACCAGGCCCTGCGCGCCACCGTCGCCGGCCCGACCACCGCCGAGAGCTGGTTCGGGTTCTCGCACGACGTCCCCGCCACCGATTGGAGCGACCACGACGGCTTCTCGTTCTGGTTCAAGGGCACCGCCTCGGGCCTGCCCCTCCGCTACGAGCTGAAGAACGGCGACGGCGCCCTGTTCGAGCAGACCGTCGTCGACGACAGCGCCGACTGGAAGCAGGTCAGCGTGCTGTTCGCCGACCTGCGGCAGAAGGGTCAGCCGACGAGCGACCTGCGCTTCGACCCGTCGGCCTCGACCGGCTTCGCCGTCACCCTGACCCCCCTCGGCGCGGGCACCTGGCAGTTCGACGACGTCGCGCTGTTCGAGCGCGCGACGATGATCGAGGACTTCGAGGGCGACGTGCCGCTCGGCACGACCACCGACCCGGTCGGCTTCTTCACCTGGGGCTCCCCCGCCCCGCTCGAGCCCACGATCAGCCGCGACGTCACCGTGCAGGAGCGCGACGGCCGTGCCGACAACCACGTGTTGAGCGGCACCTCGTCGATCCCCGCCGGCGGCTACGGCGGGTTCAGCCACAACCTGGCCGACAGCCAGGACTGGTCGAGCTACCAGGGGCTGCGCTTCTGGTGGTACGCCTCGCAGGCGAACAACCCGGCCTCACCGACGGCGGGTGCCGACATCAAGGTCGAGATCAAGGACGGCGACCCGGCCGGCGGCGACACCGCCGAGACCAGCGAGCTCTGGGCGACGACCTTCAAGGACAACTGGGGCAGCAGCACCAGCCGCTGGAAGCTCGTCGAACTGCCCTTCTCGGCCTTCACCCCGTCGGGCTACCAGCCGGGCGACGCGGCGACGACGAACGGCACGCTCGACCTGACGAGCGCGTTCGGCTACTCGTTCACCTTCACGCCGGGCACGCCCGCCCCGGTCGGCTACGCCATCGACGACACGCAGCTCTACGGCACCCCGGCGAGCGCCGCGTCCGTCACGGTCGACCCGTCGCAGGACGTCTACCTCGTCGACGCGGGCGGCTCGGCCGAGATCCCGCTGACGGTGACGACGGCCGGTGACGAGCCCCTGGCGTCGGACGTGTCGGTCGACTGGTCGACCGCCGACGGCACGGCCGTCGAGGGCACCGACTACGACGCGGCCTCGGGCACCGTGACCTTCGCGGCGGGGACCGCCTCGGGGACGGCGCAGTCCGTGACCGTGTCGACCCGCGCCTCCTCGGGGGCCGCCGAGTCGAAGGAGTTCGCGGTCTCGCTGGCGTCGACCACGGCGAAGGTGGGCGACGGTCCGCGCGTCGTGATCGGCGCGCACGACCTGCCGTACCTCGACCCGTCGCTGCCGACGGCCGACCGCGTCGCCGACCTGCTCGGCCGCATGACGCTCGACGAGAAGGTGGGGCAGATGGCGCAGGCCGAGCGGCTCGGCCTGTCGTCGCCCCAGGACGTCAGCGGACGCGCGCTCGGCTCGCTGCTGAGCGGTGGCGGCTCGGTGCCCGAGGGCAACACCGCGGTGGCATGGGCCGACATGGTCGACGCGTACCAGCGCGAGGCGCTGTCGACGCGGCTGCAGATCCCGATGGTCTACGGCGTGGACGCCGTGCACGGCCACAGCAACGTGGTCGGCGCGACGATCTTCCCGCACAACACCGGCCTCGGCGCGACCCGTGACCCGGCCCTGGTCGAGCGCATCGCCGAGGTCACCGCGACCGAGGTGCGGGCGACCGGCGTGCCGTGGACCTTCGCCCCCTGCCTCTGCGTCTCGCGCGACGAGCGGTGGGGCCGCAGCTACGAGTCGTTCGGCGAGGACCCCGACCTGGTGCGCACCTTCGCGGCCCCGTCGGTGATCGGCCTGCAGGGCGAGGACCCGACCGACATCGGCGGCGCCGACGAGGTGCTGGCCACGGCCAAGCACTGGGCCGGCGACGGCGGCACGAGCTACGACGAGTCCGTGGCCGGCACGGGTGCGTACCCGATCGACCAGGGCGTCACGAACGCCGACTCGCTCGAGGACTTCACCCGGCTGCACGTCGACCCGTACCTGCCGGCCCTCGAGGCGGGCGTGGGCACGATCATGCCGTCGTACTCGGCGGTCGACCTGGGCGACGGGCCCGTGCGCATGCACGAGAACGCGGCACTGAACAACGACCTGCTGAAGGGCGACCTGGGGTTCCAGGGCTTCCTGATCAGCGACTGGGAGGGCATCGACAAGCTGCCCGGCGGCAGCTACGCCGACAAGGCCGTGCGCTCGGTGAACGCCGGGCTCGACATGGCGATGGCGCCGTACAACTACGGCGCGTTCATCGACGCGATCGTGGCGGCCGTCCGCTCGGGCGACGTGGCCGAGTCGCGGGTCGACGACGCCGTGCGTCGCATCCTCACGCAGAAGTTCGACCTCAACCTGTTCGAGCAGCCGTTCGCCGACCGCACCAACGTCGACGGCGTCGGCTCGGCCGAGAACCGCGCCGTCGCCCGTCAGGCCGCCGGCGAGTCGCAGGTGCTGCTGAAGAACGCCGGAGGCGCGCTGCCGTTGGCCGCGGGCGCCGACCTGTACGTGGCCGGCTCCAGCGCCGACGACCTCGGCCGCCAGATGGGCGGCTGGACGATCAGCTGGCAGGGCGGATCGGGTGACACGACGACCGGCACGAGCATCGCCGAGGGCATCCGCGAGGTCGCGCCCGAGGCGTCGGTCACGCTGAGCCCCGACGCCTCGGCACCGATCGGCGCCGGTCAGACCGGCGTCGTCGTGGTCGGCGAACGTCCGTACGCCGAGGGCCAGGGCGACGTGCCGAACAACGGTTCGAGCCTGTCGCTGACGGCCTCGGACCAGGCGATCGTGGACGAGGTCTGCGCCGCCACCGAGTCGTGCGTGGTGCTGGTCGTCTCGGGCCGCCCGCAACTGCTGGGCGACGTCGTGAGCGTGGCCGACGCGGTCGTGGCATCGTCGCTGCCGGGCTCCGAGGGCGCCGGCGTCGCCGACGTGCTGTTCGGCGACCGGCCCTTCACCGGGCGCCTGCCCGTGACCTGGGCGGCCCGTGCCGACCAGGTGCCGATCAACGTCGGCGACGCCGACTACGAACCGCTCTACCCGTACGGCTGGGGTCTGCGCACCGACGGTGCCCGCGAGCGTCTGGAGGCGCTGGTCGCCTCCCTGCCCGAGGGCGCGTCCCGTGCCGCGGTGCAGGCCGTGCTCGACGCCGACGTGTGGGACGGCGACGGTGCGGTGACGGACGCCGCCGCCGCGCTGCGCCTCCTGCTCGCCGCGGTCACCCCGTTCGCCGGGACCGACCTGGGCACGATGGCCACGGCCGACGACCTCGTGTCGGTCGCGCGCGACCTCGCCCAGCAGGCGATGGTCGACGGCACGGCGGTCGACGGATCGGCGGCCCTGACGGCCGACGCCGAGAACGCGCTGCAGCGCGGGCTGCCCGACGTGGCGCTCGCCCGGTTCGCCTCGGTGCTCGGCATCGACCTGGGTGTCGTCGAACCGACGAAGGACGTCGTGCCCGGCACGCTCGACCCCGCGACCGCCCGCCCGGGCGACACGGTGTCGATCACGGCGACCGGCTTCGTCGCCGGCGAGGACCTCGCGGGCACCGTGTTCTCGGAGCCACAGTCGATCGGCGCCACGACGGCCACGGCGGCCGGCGTCGGCGTGCTGCGGTTCGTCGTGCCGGCCGACCTCGAGCCGGGCGCGCACGTCGTCGAGCTCGAGGGGACGGGGCAGCTCGCCCGGGCCACCCTGACGGTGCTCGCCGCGGCGGCGCCGGGCGACCCCGGGACGCCGGGTGGCGGGACCCCCGGTGCCGGCACGCCCGGCACGCCGGGTGGTGGCGGGCCGGGCAGCGGCTCGGGCTCGGGTTCCGGCTCGGGTTCCGGCTCGGGCGGCACCGTCGTGGCGTCGCCGGCCGGGCTCGCCTGGACCGGCTCGGGCGAGTGGATCGGCATCGCCCTCGCGGCGTTCCTGATCGTGGCGCTCGGGATCGCCCTGCGGCTGCGTCGCCCGCGCGACCGCCGCTGACGCGCTCCGCCGCACCGCGCCTCCCCTCGAACCCCGTTCCGAGCGATGCACCCCGTTCCTTCGGGGTTCATCGTTCGGAACGGGGTTCTTCGTCCCGTCGGAGCTGCGTCGCCGGCGTGCACCCGCTGCTAGCGTCGCGGGGTGCTCACCACCGACCGCCTGCTGCTGCGCCGCTGGCACGAGTCCGACCGCGAGCCGTTCGCGGCCCTCAACGCCGACCCCGAGGTGATGAGGTACTTCCCCTCGACCCGCACGCGCGCCGAGAGCGACGGCATGGTCGACCGGCTCGACGCCGCGATCGAGACGGACGGCCTCGGACTGTGGGCAGTCGAGCGTCGCGACACGGGTGCCTTCGTCGGCTTCGTCGGGCTGTCCCGCCCCTCGTTCGACCCCGCGCTCCTGGGGCAGGTCGAGATCGGTTGGCGGCTCGCCCGTCAGGCCTGGGGTCGGGGCTTCGCCACCGAAGCCGCCCGCGAGGCCGTCCGGTTCGCGTTCGACCCGTCCGGCGCCGACCTGCCCGCCCTGATCAGCTTCACGGCGGCGGTCAACGAACCGTCCCGCCGCGTGATGCTCCGCCTCGGCATGACGCACGACCCCGCCGACGACTTCGAGCACCCCGCGCTGCCGCCCGGCCACGCGCTGCGGCCCCACGTCCTGTACCGGCTGAGCCGCGCCTCCTGACGCCGAGCGCTAGCTCACTCGCAGCCGATGCCGTCTCCGTCGCGATCGAGGTGGCTGGCGTAGCCCGGGTCACCGACACGGACCGGCGCGGCCCCCGCAGCTCGAGCCGCCGTGCAGTTGGCGTAGTAGGTGGACGTCGGACGGGCCGGCGCCTGTGCCGCAGCGGCAGCTGCCGCTTGGGCCGCGGCCACCCGGTCGGCTTCGGCCTGGGCGGCGGCGACCTGCTCCGCCGCGACACGCTCGGCCTCAGCCTGGGCAGCTGCGGCCGCGGCGGCCTGCTCCGCCGCCGCCTGTTCCGCTGCCGCCTGCTCCGCCGCCACGCGTGCGGCCTCGGCTGCCTCGGCCTCGGCACGGTCCGCCTCGAGGCTGGCTCGGGTGTCCTTCTCGATCTCGGCTGCCTCTTCGGCACGCTCCATCCGCTCGGCCCGATCGGCCTCGGCTTGTGAGGCGTCGGCGAAACCGGCCGCCGACGGGGCGTCACCGGCGGCGGTGCTCGGCTCGCTCGCCGGTGCGGGAGCAACGACGGCACCCACCACCAGCACCACGACAGCGCCGAGGACGGCAAGGGCGCCGACGCCTCGCGAGGCGAAGCCGAGGAGGCCCTTGCGACCGCTGACGACGGTGTAGAGAGCGAAGCCTGCGCCGAGGAGGCCGGCCATGATGAGCAGGCCACTCAGACCCGACGAGACGAGTCCGAGCAACAAGGCGAGCACGACCAGGGCGTATCCCACGTATCGCGGGCGGAATCTGCGCGATCGAGCGTCGGAGGAGGGCGGGGTGACGTTCGTCATCGAGGATTCCTGTCCAGCGGGGTGACGGCTCGTTCGGGTGAGAGCCGTGATGACGATAACTCATTTCGAGGCATCTCTTGTCCCCCCGTCTGGGGCTGACCACGTCACCTCGGAGAAGCCCGCGCCGTGGACAACCGACCGGCATCCCAGACTGGTCCTCGGATCAGCCAGACACGCCGCCGACGCCGACCACCCCGTCGTCCGCGCCCGCCGCGGCGAGCGCCTCGCCCACCTCGGCCAGCGGGATCGTCCTGCCGACGAGCGACTCGAGCGGCCACCGCCGCCACGCCTCGGACGCCCACGCCACGGCCGCATCCAGCCGCGCGGGCTCGGCGTCGCGCACGCCGACGACCGTGACGAGCTCCTCGACCAGCTGGGCGCCGCTCACGCCCACCTCCCGACCGCCCGCCGCCACCGCTGCCGCCCCCGCCAGCACCACGACTCCCCCGACGGCCATCCGTCCGACCAGGGTCGACGCCCCGGCGACCCCGTCGAACGCGAGCCCGACCGTGCGGTGACGCCCCGACCGGTCCACCGTCGCCAGCACGCGAGACAGGACGTGCGGCCCGGTCGACGCCGCGGGGTCGGCCACGGCGACGGCGCCGAACGCGCGCGACCGCTCGCGCCGCGCCTCCTCGGGGTCGACGACCACGACGCGCGCCCCGGCGTCGGTGGCCACCGCCGTCGCGACCAGTCCGACGGCACCCGCCCCCGACACGACGACGACCTGCCCCGCGAGCGACGGCACCCCCGACAGCCCGAGCACCGAGGAGGCGCGGTGCAGCACCTCCGCGGCCGTCGCGGTGACTCCCGCCACCGGGGCGAGCACGGCGGCGGGTACGTCGTCGGTGACGACCACCACGGTGGTCCCCCGGCGCAGGTGCACGTGGCTCGCGACCGTGCCGGACAACTGCCAGCTGCGCCGCGTGCGCTCCTCGCCGTACCGCTCCCCCGAGACGCACGCCGAGGCCAGGCCCCGGTGACACGGGACGCACCGCCCGCAGGCCACCGTGCGCGACCAGACCACGCGCATGCCGGGCCGGAGCCGCCGGCCGTCGTGTGCTCGCGCGTGCTCGTCGGCCTCGACGACCCGCCCGACCGCCGAGCCGCCCGGCACCACGGGCAGGGACGCCGCACCCCGCCCGGTGAGCGAGTGCACCTCGTTCGGGCCGACGGCGGCGAGCTCGACGGCGATCAGGGCGTCCCCCCGCGCCAGGCGCACGCCGGGCACCGCGATTTCGCTGAAGCCGAGCCCGGTGCCGAGCCAGACCTGCGCCGTCGCCGGCGGGTCGAGGCACACGTCGTGACCGTCGAGCACGGGGCGCATCGGGTCGGCCCGCAGCCGCCTCGCCTGCGTCGCCCTCGACATCGTCCCGCCCTTCGCGCCCGGCCTCCGGTGCACGCCGCGAGCCTAGGCAGGGCGGGTGGCGGCCCGGCGAACCCCCGGCGTCCACCGGGTGAACGCGCCGGACCGCAGGAGGTGCGGATCGGCTCAGGCGACCGGCGTCAGCCCCAGCGCCCGGATCACGTCGTCGGCCTCGTCCTCGGGCGACCGGCCGGCGTCGACCACGACGTGCCGCTCGTCGGCCTCGGGCGGTTCGAGCGTCGCGACCTGCGAGTCGAGCAGGGCGGTCGGCATGAAGTGGCCCTCGCGGGCGGCCATGCGGTCGCCGAGCAGGTCGCGGCTGCCGCGCAGGTAGACGAAGACGACGTTGTGCTCGCGCAGCACGTCGCGGTACTTCCGTTTCAGCGCCGAGCAGGTGATCACGCCGGGCACGCCCGCCAGGGCGTGTTCGACGATCCAGGACGAGACCGTGTCGAGCCAGGGTGCCCGGTCGTCGTCGTCGAGCGGGGTGCCGGCCGCCATCTTCTCGACGTTCTCGTCGGGATGCAGGTCGTCGCCCTCGTACGAGTCCCAGCCGAGCCGCTCGGCGAGCAGGGCCGCGACGGTCGACTTGCCCGAACCCGACACGCCCATGACGACGAGCACGGGGTCGGCGGCGTACGGACCGCCCGCCGGCACCGCGCCTCCCGCATCCGGCGCGGCAGCCGAGGAGGCGCGGTCCGCGTTCTCGAGGACGGTCATCAGATGAACACGCTCGCGAGCATGACCCCGGCGAGGGCCGTGAGGCTGAGGACGCACTCCATCAGGCTCCAGGTCCTGAAGTTCTGGCCGACCGTGGTGCCGAGGTACTCCTTGATCAGCCAGAAGCCGGCGTCGTTCACGTGCGACAGGAAGACCGAGCCCGCACCGATGGCGAGCACCAGCAACGACGCCTCGGGGGTCGACATGTCGGCGGCGAGCGGGGCCATGATGCCGGCGGCCGTGACCGTGGCGACGGTGGCCGACCCGGTGGCGACGCGGACGAGCGCCGCGACCACCCAGGCGACGAGCAGGACGCTCACGCCCGACTCCGACACCGCGTCACCGATCACGGTCCCGATGCCCGTGTCGATCAGGACCTGCTTGAACCCGCCACCGGCGCCGACGATGAGCAGGATGCCGGCGACGTCGGGCAGCGACGAACCGAGCGTCTTCGACACGGCGGCCTTGTCCATGCCCCCGGCGCGGGCGTAGAAGACCATCGCGTAGAGCACGGCGACGGTCAACGCGACCATCGGCGTCCCGAGGAACTCGAGCAGGTCGACCCAGGAGCCGGTCGCCGTGGGCAGCGCCGCCTCGCGGATCGAGCGCGCGAGCATGAGCACGACGGGCAACAGGATGCCGATCAGGGCGTTGACGAAGCTCGGGCGCCTGCGGGCCGAGCCCTCGCCGCCGTCCTCTTCCTTCGAGACGAAGAGGTCGGGGACCGGCACGGGCGCCCACTTGGCGGCGAGCGTCGAGAACAGCGGGCCGGCGACGATCACCGTGGGGATCGCGACGAGCACGCCGAGGCCGAGCGTCAGGCCGAGGTCGGCGCCCACGGTCGAGACGGCGAGCAGCGGGCCGGGGTGCGGGGGCACGAGGGCGTGCATCGCCGAGAGGCCGGCGAGCGCCGGGATCGCGATGCGCATGAGCGGCAGGCCCGACCGGCGGGCGACGAGCACGATAACGGGGATCAGCAGCACGAGGCCGACCTCGAAGAACATCGGCAGGCCGATCAGCGCGCCGATCAGGGCCATCACCCAGGGCAGCGCCTTCTGCGACGAGCGCGAGATGAGGGTGTCGACGATGCGGTCCGCTCCGCCCGAGTCGCTGAGCAGCTTGCCGAACATCGCGCCGAGCCCGATCAGGATGCCGACGCTCGTCATGGTCGATCCGAAGCCCGTGCCGAAGCTCGTGACGGCGTCGCCCGGGGCGAGGCCGGCGCCGATGCCGACCCCGACGGCGCCGAGCAGCAGCGCCAGGAAGGGGTGGACCTTGAGCCAGGTGATGAGGCCGACGATCACGACGATGCCCACGAGGGCCGCGATGATCAACTGCGCGTCGGTGCCCGAGGGCGTGGGGGCGGCCGTGGCCGCTGCGAGGAGGTGCATTCCGTCGCGTCCTTCCGAGGACGCTTCACTGCGACCTCTTCGTCGTGGGCCGGAGCCCGGGGGGTTGTCGTCCGTCGGCGCCGGACGGATGTCTGGCAGTCTTGTCCCACGGACGAACCTGATTAGTGTGAATAATCAGACTTATGGAGTGTGCCACAGTCGGCACCACCCCGCCACCTGCCTGCCCACCCCCCTCGATCAAGGAGTCGTCGATGACCCCCGGCCTGGCAGCATCACGAGAACGCGGCCTGCACGCCCGGGTGGTCGACGTCCTCGGAAGCGAGATCGTCGACGGTCGACTGGCCGTGGGCTCCATCCTGAACCTCGACGACCTGGCCGTCCGCTTCACGGTGTCCCGCTCGGTGCTGCGCGAGGCCCTGCGCGTGCTGCAGTCGCTCGGCATGGTCGAGCCGCGTCAGCGCATCGGCACGCAGGTGCTCCCCCGCACCTCGTGGGACCTCATGAACCCGCAGATCATCCTCTGGCGCGGCCGCAGTCCCGAGTACTTCGTCCAGATGCGCGAACTGCTCGAGCTGCGGCTCGGGCTCGAGCCGGTCGCGGCCCGACTGAGCGCGCTCGCCTTCACCCCCGACCAGGCCTCCGCCGTCGAGGACGCCGCCCGCACCATGGTCGCCGCCGCCGCGTCCGGTGACGGTCGCGCCTACCTCGAGGCCGACGTCGAGTTCCACACGGCCGTGCTGCGCGGCTCGGGCAACGACGTCATCGGCCACTTCGCCTCGACCGTCGAGGCCCTGCTGCGCACCCGGACCGAAGAACGCCGCTTCACCATCACCGACTACACGCCCGCGGCGGCCGAGCTGCACCTCGACCTGGCCCTCGCGATCCGGGCCGGCGACGCCGACGAGGCCTTCTCCCGCTCGTGGCGGCTGATCGACACGACCGTCGACGAGTTCGTCGCCGAGTCCGGCGGCTCCCCCGCGACCTGACCCGCGCCTCCCGCCCTCACGCCGAATGCCGGCCGGCCCCTCTCTTCCGCTGTGCACTTCGCGACCACACGACCACGACACGCCGCCCGATGCGCCTCCCAGACGGCGCGTCGGCCGTCCTTGTCGGGTTCGGCACGTCCCGGACCCTCCGGCCTGTCGGGTTCGGCACGTCCCGCACCCTCCGGCCGGTCGGGAACGGCTCAGCTCGACCGGGCGACAGTCCCGGACGCCGCTCACACCCGCACGTCACTCACGGCCGACACACCGAGGAGGCGCGGTGGACGCACAGGCGCCCGTCACGTCCCGTTCACGCCCCGGTCGCCCCCGGGGTGGAGCATCGACGCATGATCTCGCTCAGCGCACTCGTGAAGCCGAAGGACGGAATCCACTCGGTCCGCCTGCTCGAGAAGAGCCTCCGAGACCACTACGAGAACGTGCCCGTGAAGGACCACCAGTACCTCGTCCGGTTCGCCGACGGCCCGGCCCTGGTGACCGACGAGCTCGCGGGCCTGCGGGTCGACGTCGTCGTCTCGGACGAGCGGGCCGCGACGCACTTCCGCGAGGCGCTGGCGGGCGAGATCGCGACCCGCGTCCTCGGACGCACCGTCGACGTCGTGTGGTCGCGGTCGGCGACCGTGCCCGCGCCGCTGCGCTGAGGCGCGTTGGAGACCGACGGGTTCAGTCACCCTCGGCGTCGGCGGCGACGATCAACTTCGTCATCGTGCGGTGCAGCACGACGAGCTCGTCGTGCGTCACCCCGAGCCGCGCCATCATGCGCCCGGGGATG
The DNA here is from genome assembly GCF_001421865.1 of Frigoribacterium sp. Leaf44. NCBI lineage: Bacteria > Bacillati > Actinomycetota > Actinomycetes > Micrococcales > Microbacteriaceae > Frigoribacterium > Frigoribacterium sp. Leaf44. The sequence continues at coordinate 99,073 of NZ_LMLG01000004.1, read as the reverse complement.
CTCTCGGCCTCGCGCCTCAGGGCGGCACCCGCCGGGGTCAGCTCGATCGACAGCGCCCGCTCGTCGTCGGCCCGTCGCCCGCGGGTCAACAGCCCCTGGGCCTCGAGCCGCTTCAGCAGTGGACTGAGCGTTCCCGGGTCGAGCCGAAGCAGGCGGCTGAGTTCACGACCCGAGAGTGGTGCGTGCTGCCAGAGGGCCAGCATGACGAGGTACTGCGGGTGCGTCAGCCCGAGAGGCTCGAGCACCGGACGGTAGGCCGCCACGACGCCCCGCGACGCGACCGAGAGCGCGAAGCAGATCTGGCTCTCGAGTTCGAGCGGGTCCTCGACGCCGGCGGCACTCATGCCCGAGGCGCCGGGCAGTGCACCATGGTGCGGACGCCCGTGCGGTCGACGACGTGCTCGTCCATCGGTGCACCGCAGAGCGGGCAGACGCCGCCGTGCTGCGGCGCGACCGCCGGGGCCTCGTTCTTCAACCCCAGCTGGGCGCCGCCGATGTAGGGCCGCAGCCGGGCGTTCATGCGCTCGACCAGGTCGCCGAACCTGCTGCCGTGGTCGTGGTTCCGCTCGGGTCTCGTCATGAT
>NZ_LMLG01000004.1:98223-98460 GCF_001421865.1 Frigoribacterium sp. Leaf44 | reverse complement strand
CGTTAGCCTACCAACGATTGGTGCCCCAACGACAGAGCGACGGCCGGAGACACGCGACCGCGCCCGCCCCGACGAACGGGGCGGGCGCGGAAGAGCGGCACCGAGGAGGCGCGGCGAGCGGCGTCAGGCGACCTTGCGACCCTGCGCCAGCGTCTGGTGCGCCCGGGCGGCGAGTTCGCCGCGGACCAGCACCTCGTACCGACCGGCCTCCATGGTGCGGACCGACGAGAAGTCGCG
>NZ_LMLG01000004.1:34404-98165 GCF_001421865.1 Frigoribacterium sp. Leaf44 | reverse complement strand
GCGACCGCGCAGCATCTTGTGGCCGACGAAGCCCCAGAGGGCACCCCACAGGGCGCCGAGGCCGACGGCCACGAGCAGCACGCCGATCCAGGCGGCGCTCGGGGCGAAGATGCCGAACAGCAGTCCGAGCAGCAGGCCGAACCAGGCACCGCCACCGGCGCCGCGTCCGGCGGCCTTGCCCGAGGTCAGGCGACCCGAGACGTTCTCGACGGTGCGGATGTCGTGCCCGACGATCGAGACGCTCTCGACGGGGAATCCTTCGTCGGACAACAGGTCGACGGCCGACTGCGCGTCCTCGTACTTGGTGAAAGAGGCCAGCACCTGGGGGTAGCCCGCGCCGGCGAAGGCGCCGATGCCACCGGGGCCGGGCGTGCCCGTCGTCGGGGTCGCCTGCGGGCCGGGCTGACCGTAGCCGGGCTGGCCGTACGGTGCACCCTGCTGACCGGGCATCTGCCCCGGTTGCTGCCCCTGGTCGGGCGAGGCCGGCTGACCGGCGGGCTGCTGCCCCGTGCCCTGCGGCGCGTACTCGCCGTACGCGGGGCGCGGGCGGTCGTCGGGGGTGGGCGTGGTGTCCTGCTCGTTGCTCATGCTCCCGTTCTATCGCGCCCGCGTCGACGCGGAGGGAATGCACAGTCGGCCCACAGCATTCCTTGGCGCGCTCCCAGTCGTGCCGTCCGCACCACCGTCCCTCCCCCGGTCCGGTGCGACGTGGGGCAGGATCGGGGGATGACCACCACCCACGTCCTCGTGCTCGACTTCGACGGGACGGTCTGCCTGGGCGACGGTCCCGTGCTGACCTACGCGCGCCTCCTCGACGAGGCCCTCGTGGCGACCGACGAACGACACCCGCCCCGGTTGGTCGAGGCCGTCCTGGCGCGGTTCGTGGGCAGCCCGCTCGACGACGAGCCGGCCGGGGTCGACGAGGCGATCGCGCACGCCGACGGCTCCCCCGACGGGTACGTCGTCGCCGAACGGGTCTCGCGAGCCCTGGGCGTCGACGACGCGGCCCGCTCGGCCGCCTACGCCGGGGCTCGCGCGGCCCTCGCCGACGGTCGCCTCGAGACCACGGCCCCCGAGGGGCTCGCCGAGCTGCTCGACGCGCTGTCCGACGCCGTGCACGTGGTGCTCGTCACGAACTCCCCCGAGCACGGCGTCGTCCAACCGCTCGAGCGGCTCGGACTAGCCGACCGGGTCGACGAGATCGTCACCGACGCGCGCAAGCCGTCCGGGCTGCCCGCCGTGCTCGACCGGCTCCGGGCCGCCGCAGGCCTCGAGGACCGGCCCGACCGTCTGCTCAGCGTGGGCGACATCTGGGCGAACGACCTCGAGCCGGCCGCGGCCCAGGGATCGCCGACCGCCCTGGTCGAGCGCTTCCCGGCCCCGGACGCCCGGCCGACGCACCGCGCGACGACGCTGCCCGAGCTGTACCCGGCGATCCGCGCCTGGGCGACCCGCACCTCCTGAGCCGCGGCGCGCCTCCCGAGCCGCGCCGCGCCTCCGGGGCACCACCCGGCAGGAGGCGCACCGCCGACGCGAGGACGACCTCAGACCGTCGCCGGCACCACCGCGAAGCGTGCACCGGGGTGGTCGGCCGAGAGGTGCGGCCCGGGACGGCCGAGCATCTGTTCGCGCAGCGTGCCCGTGGCCGGCTCGGCCGGCATGCGGCCGCGGCGACGCAGCTCGGGCACGACGAGGTCGGCGAAGTCGGCCAGGTCGGCCGTGCCGAAGATCGGCTCGAGCAGGAAGCCGTCGAGGTCGGTCTCGTCGACCAGGCGCTCGAGCTCGTCCGCGACCTCGACGGGGTCGCCGACCAGCTGGAGCCCGCGGGTGCCCTTGCCGCGCAGGTCGTCGAGGATCTCGCGCACGGTCGGGGCCGGCGAGCCGTCCTTCGGCAGGAAGCGGTCGATGTTGCTCTGACCCATCTGCCCGACGGGCCCGCCGTCGTCCTGCAGCTGGGTCAGGTCGCGTGACGGGTCGAGCGAGAGCAGGTCGATGCCGGTGTTGCCCGCGTAGAGGACGGCGACGACCTCGTCGGTCTGCAGGTCGTCGAACTCCTTCCGCAGGGCGACGGCCTCGTCGTGGGTCGGGGCGACCGTGACGGTCAGCCCGACCATGATCTTGACCGACTCGGGGTCACGGCCGAGGGCGGCCGCCTTGGCCCGGATGTCGGCGACGTTCGCCGCGGTCTTCGGCACCGTCGTGCCCTGCACGAAGACGCACTCGGCGTTGCGCGCGGCGTAGGCGCGGCCCCGGTCGGACGTGCCGGCCTGGAACAGCACGGGCGTCCGCTGCGGCGAGGGGGCGACCGTGAAGTAGCCCGACGATCGGAAGTGCTCGCCGGCGAACTCGACCCGGTGGATGCGGTCGCGATCGGCGAGGACGCCGGCCTCGGCGTCACCGCGGAAGGCGCCGTCCTCCCAGCAGCCCTCCCAGAGCGTCATGGCCAGGTCGACGTACTCGTCCGCCTGGTCGTAGCGGGCGTCGTGGCCGCGCATCTCGTCGTGGCCGAACAGCTCGGCGACCGTGTTCTGGGAGGCGCCCGTGACGATGTTCCAGCCGATGCGGCCGCCCGTCAGGTGGTCGAGCGTGGCGAAGCGGCGTGCCGACTGCACGGGGTGGTCGAGGCCGGTCGACGAGGTGACGACGAAGCCGAGGCGCTCGGTCTCACGGGCCAGGGTCGGGATGAGCAGGGCGGGGTCCATGCCGGGGAAGTTGATGCCCCCGCGGGCCGCGGTCTCGGGCAGGTCGCCGTCGATCGACGGGTAGCCGAACCCGTCGGCGAAGAACAGGAAGTCGAAGCCTGCCCGGTCGAGCAGCTTGGCCATGCCGATCCACAGGTCGAGCCCGTGGTAGCCGAGCGAGTCGCTGCGCGGGTGGGACCAGCTGAGGGTGCCGCCGACCTGGGGGCCGGCGACTTCGAACACACCGAGACGGATCTGCTTCATGCCGTCAGTGAACCGGATGGTTCACCCGGAGTCCAGCCCCGAAACAAGCTCTTAACACGAGCGACCCGTCAGCGGGCCGCCAGCCGATGGGCGGCCCGTCAGCGGGCGACGGCGGCGGCGCGGACGCGGGCGACGAGCGCCTCGGTCGCGTCGAGGGCCGCACGGTCGACGGCCGCACTCGACCCGGCGCTGAGCAACGTGGCCTGGAAGCCGCGCCAGAGCGCGACCGTCTCGTGCGCGAGCGACTCGGCCCGCGCCTCCTCGACGCCCTCGGCGCGGTACGCGGCCGCCACCTGACCCACCCACTCGGAGCCGATGTCGCCGAGCAGCGAGGCGTAGCGCTCGCGGTCGAAGCTCGCGAGGCCGAACACCTCGAAGAACAGCCGGTTGAACGGCTGGTTGACGGGGTCGGACACCGTCCGCCAGACGGCCAGGAGGCGCTGGTCGAGCGGCAGGTCCGGCCCGGCCAGGTGGTCCACGACCCCGACGATGCCCGGGAACCGTCGTTCGGCGCCGTGCAGCGCCGTCACGACCAGTTCTTCCCGGCTGCCGAAGTAGTACAGCAGCATGCGGTTGTTCGAGCCGACCGCCGTCGCGAGGCCCCGCAGGGTGAGCTGACCGACGCCGTGGTCGAGCACGTGGTCGACCACGCGCTCGAGCAGTTCGGCCCTCTTGTCGGACGACTCGCGGGTGGCCATGCCCCCGAAACTAACGTCCCGCGAGGTCGACGACGACGGCAACACGACCGAAACGACGATGAAACAGTCCGGGTCTAGCTTTTCGACACCTCACCCGAACGAACCTCAGGAGTTCCCCCATGAGCCCTCTCTCCGTTCCTCCCGCCTTCCGCGACTCGTCCCTCGACCGCCGCGGGTTCCTGCGCCTCGGTGGGTCGGCCGCCCTCGTCGTCGGCACGACCGCCCTGCTCGCCGCCTGCACCGACTCGTCGGCCGGGACGGGCGCGGCGACCGGCGGGGCCGCCTCGGGCGGGTCGTTCGGCACCATCGCCGTCCAGCTCTCGTGGATCAAGAACATCGAGTTCGCGGGCGAGTACTTCGCCACGGAGAAGGGCTACTACACCGACGCCGGCTTCAGCGAGGTCACGCTGCTGGCCGGTGGCGGACAGACCGGAGCCGAGGAGGCGCTGCTCGCCGGACAGGCCAAGGTCGGGTTGTCGTCGGCCTCGCTCACCGGCCCGTCGGTGGCGCAGGGCGCGGCGCTCAAGATCATCGGCACGACGTTCCAGAAGAACCCGTTCTGCCTGCTCTCGCTCGAGGAGGGCGAGCCGATCCGCACCCTGGCCGACCTCAAGGGCAAGAAGATCGGCGTGCAGTCGGGCGGCAACCAGACGATCTTCGAGGGCTTCCTCAAGGCCAACGACATGACGCTCGACGACGTCGAGCTCGTCGCCACGCAGTACGACATCGCCCCGCTCGAGACGAACGCCTACGACGCGCACATGTCGTACATCACGAACGAGCCGATCCTGGCCGAGATGGACGGCTTCACCCCCGTCGTGCTGGGCTTCGCCGACAACGGACTACCGTTCGTCGCCGAGACCTTCACCGTCACGCAGGAGACCATCGACAACGAGCGCGACATGCTCAAGGCCTTCCTGGTCGCCGAGATCAAGGGGTGGACCGACGCGGTGAAGGACCCGGAACAGAGCGCGAAGTACGCCGCCGAGAAGTACGGCAAGGACCAGGACCTCGACGTCGAGGAGCAGACCGCCGAGGCCGAGGCGCAGAACACGCTGATCCTCACCGAGGACGTCAACGCCAACGGCCTGTTCACGATGACCGACGAGCTGGTCGCCGAGAACATCGCCTCGCTGAAGGCCATGGGCACCGACGTGTCGGCCGACGACCTCTTCGACCTCAGCATCATCAAAGAGGTCTACGAGGAGAACCCCGACCTCATCACGGCCTTCACCATCCCCACGGCATGACCATGACGGACGGCACCACGATCGCACCCACGACGGCGACGGGCGACCCCGCCGGTCGACCCGAGCTCGCCACCGGCATCAACATCCAGGGACTGACCAAGTCGTTCCAGCTCGGTCGGAAGAGCGTGCAGGCCCTGACGCAGATCGACCTGGGCACCAAGAAGGACTCGTTCCTCAGCCTGCTCGGGCCCTCGGGCTGCGGCAAGTCGACCATCCTGCGCATCCTGGCCGGGCTCGAGACGCCCACGTCGGGCAGCGTCGTCATCAACGGCAAGACCGCGGCCGAGGTGCAACGCGGCCACGAGACGGGCATCGCGTTCCAGGACTCGGCCCTGCTGCCCTGGCGCAGCGTCGAGAACAACATCCGGTTGCCGCTCGAGGTCGCCGGGCTCACTCCCCCGGCCGGCCTGATCGACGACCTGATCGACCTCGTCGGCCTGAAGGGCTTCGAGAAGGCCAAGCCGGCGCAGCTGTCGGGCGGCATGCGGCAGCGCGTCTCGATCGCCCGCTGCCTCGCCGTGCAGCCGACCATCATGCTGCTCGACGAGCCGTTCGGCGCGCTCGACGACATGACCCGGCAGCGCATGAACGTCGAGCTGCTGCGCATCTGGGGCGAGAAGCCCGCCACCACGCTGATGGTGACGCACGGCATCGCCGAGGCCGTGTTCCTGTCCGACGTCGTCGCCGTGATGAGCGCCCGGCCCGGCCGCATCGCCGAGGTGGTCGAGATCGACCTGCCCCGACCGCGCCTGCCCGAACTGACCCGCACCCCGGAGTTCCACGCGTACGTCGACCGCATCTCCGAGATCCTGTTCGGCTCGCACGGGACGGTGGCCGATGACTGACCTGCACACGTCGTCGCGCGAGACCGCCGAGCGCGAGGTCGAGGCGGAGCTCGGCCAGAGCGTGGCGCTCCCGGCCGAGACCGCCCGGGGGCCCGAGCGACGGTCGGTGCTCGGCTCGATGGCCGCCGCCCCTCCGTGGGTCGGCGCCCTCGTCGGCATCGTGCTGATCGTCGCGATCTGGCAGGTCGTGGCCGTCACGCTCTTCTCGGTGACCGGGTCGGTTCCCCCGCCCGGCCAGGTGCTCGTCCAGCTCGTCACGGACCTCAGCGACCTCGTCTACTGGCGCGCCATCGGCGCGACCGCCGGCAGCGCGGCCTGGGGCTTCCTCTGGGGCAACCTGATCGCGTTCGCACTGGCCTTCGCCGTGCTGCTCGTGCCGTGGTTCGAGGGCCTCTCGACCCAGCTCGCCGTGGTCTGCTCGTGCATCCCGCTGACCGCGATCGCGCCGATCGTCACGCTCATGTCGCCTGCCGGCGGCCGGACGACGTCGATCTTCCTGGCCGCGCTCAGCGTGATCTTCACCACCGTGATCGGCACGCTGCTCGGCCTGCGGGCCGCGAGCGAGACCCAGCTCGACGTGATCACGGCCTACGGCGGCTCGCGCTGGACGCAGCTGGTCAAGGTCCGTCTGATCGCCGCCCTGCCCAGCATCCTCGCGGCGCTCAAGCTGGCGGCGCCCGCGGCGTTCCTCGGCGCGGTGCTCGGCGAGTACTTCCTCATCGGGGTCGACCAGGGCCTCGGCATCCTGCTGCTCGCGGCTCAGGCCACGGCGGCGTCGGTCAAGCTCTGGGCCCTGGCCCTGATCTCGGGCGGCATCGCCGGGATCGCCTACTTCGTCATCGGGCGGATCAGCCGACTGGTCACGCCCTGGTCGGCGGGCGACAGCCGCGCCGGAGAGGGGTTCTGATGGCCACGACCCTGCCCACCGGCACCGGCACCCGCGTCACCGCCCCCGCGGTCTCGACCAGCGCCTCCTCGACGGCCCGGTTCGTCCTGCGGCGCATCGGCCGCACCGTGCTGACGATCGCGATCTCGGCGATCATCCTCGGCATCCTGTGGAACCTCGCCATCGTCGTGCTGCAGGCCAACGCGTTCATCGCGAAGACCCCGGCCGACGTGTTCCGCTGGTTCTTCGTCGACTCCGAGCTCAGCCGGACCACGGCGGCCGAGAACCGCGTGCACATCGCCGGCCTGCTCGGGGTGACCCTCTGGCACGCCGCGATCGGCTTCGTCTTCGGCGTCGGCGGTTCGCTGGTCGTGGCGATCGTCTTCACGCTGATCCGACCCGTCGAGTTCATGTTCATGCCGATCGCCATGCTGCTGCGCACCGTGCCCCTGCTGGCGATGGCCCCCGTCATCTACCTCGTGCTGGGCAACGGCATCGTCACCGCCGGCTTCATCGGCGGCGTGGTCGTGTTCTTCCCCCTGCTCGTCAACCTGACCCTCGGCTTCCGGTCGGTCAGCGCCCAGTCGGTCGACCTCATCCGGGTCTACGGCGGGAGCCGCTGGACGATCATGCGCAAGGTCGCGTTCCCCACGGCCCTGCCGTACTTCTTCGCCTCGATGCGCATCGCCGTGCCGGGAGCCATCACCGGCGCGATGCTCTACGAGTGGCTCTTCACCTACGAGGGCCTCGGCGCCGCCATCACGGCCGCCAAGTCGCAGTCGCAGTACGGCGAGATCTGGGCGATCGTCGTGCTGATCACGCTCGTCTCGATCGTGCTCTACACGATCACGACGTTCGTCGAGACGGCGGTGCTCGCGAAGTGGGGCCCCAACGCCGGCAAGGCGACCGCGTCGTGACCGGCCACGGCGTGACCGGCCCCGGTGTGACCCGCCGCGTGCTGGTCGACACCGACACGGGCATCGACGACGCCCTCGCCCTGCTCTGGCTCGCCGCGCAGCCCGACGTCGAGATCGTGGGCATCACGGCCGTCTACGGCAACTGCGTCGTCGACGACGCCCTGCGCAACGTCGGGCACGTGCTCGGGCTCGTCGGTCTCGACGACGTGCCCGTCGCCCGCGGTGCCGAGGGACCCGTGGACGCGGAGGCGCACATCGCCCACTACGTGCACGGTCACGACGGTCTCGGTGACGTCGTCGCCGAGCGGCCGCTCCCGCGCGTGCTGCTCGACACCCCGGCGGCGGAGCGGCTCGTCGAGGTCGCCCGGGCGTCCCCGGGCGAGATCGACCTGCTCACCCTGGGGCCGCTCACCAACGTGGCCCTGGCGCTGAGGGCCGAGCCGCGCCTCCTGACCCTGTTCCGGTCGGTGACGATCATGGGCGGCAGCGGACCCTTCCCGGCCCTCGGCCGCACGGACATGGTCGACGCGAACGTGCAGAACGACGGCGTGGCCGCCCGCGCGGTCTTCGCCGCCCCGGCGACCTCGCGCCTCATGGTGGGCGTGAACGCGACGTCGCAGGTGATCACCGACGAGTCGCACGTCGCGGCGCTCCGCGACTCGGGCACGCCGACCGGCACCTTCGCCGCCGACGTCCTGGCGACCTACCTCGACTTCTACCGGAACGCCTGGGGCCGCCGGGTCAGCCCCGTGCACGACGGACTCGCCGCCGCGCTGATGGTCCACCCCGAGTGGATCGCCGACAGCGTCACCGGCCCCGTCGGCATCACGAACGACGGCTTCGCGACCCGCGGCCGGGTGCTGCGCACGGCCGACGGCGCCGAGGTCGACTGGCACCCGGACGGCCCCGTGCCGACCGGCGACCCGTCGACCCCCACGACGGCGGTCACCGCCGTCCACACCGACCTCTTCCTCCCGTCGTTCGTCGACGCCCTGATCCACGGAGCCCGCTCGTGACCACCACCTCCCCCGCCGACGCCACCCGCGCCTCCTCGGTGACCTCCCCCTCGCCCGCCGACGCCGTGGCGCGCGACCTGCGCGCCCTGCCCAAGGGCCACCTGCACCTGCACATGGAGGCGGCGATCCGACCGGACTCGCTGGCCGACATGGCGGCGGCGTCGGGCGTCGTCGTGCCGATGCCGACCAGCTTCGGGGACTTCAGCGAGTTCAGCGCGACGTACCAGGGCATGCTCGTGGTCCTCGCCGAGAGCGCGAACCTCTTCCGCCTGATCGACGAGGCGATCGAGGACTGCGCCGACGAGGGCGTCGCCTACGTCGAGTTCGGGGCGAGCCCGCAGTTCTACGTCGCCACCTTCGGATCGCTCGACGCCTCGCTGCGGGCGATGCTCGCGGCCTGCGCCGAGAGCGGCGAGCGATGGGGCGTCGAGGTCGGCCTGATGATCACGGTCGACCGCACCGAGAGCGTCGAGGCCGCGAACGAGCTGGCCCACCTGGCCGCCGCGTACGCCGACCGCGGCGTCGTCTCGCTCGGCCTCGCCAACGAGGAGCGCGGCAACCCGGCGGCCCGCTACGAGGAGGCGTTCCGCATCGCCAAGCACGCGGGCCTGCTCTCGACGCCGCACGCCGGCGAGCTCGCCGGGCCGGACCAGATCGAGGAGGCGCTGGACGTCCTCGGCGCCGACCGCGTGCTGCACGGCGTGACGGCCGTGCGGAGCGAACCGCTGATGGCCCGACTGGCCGCCGAGGGCGTCTGCCTCGACGTGTGCCTCACCTCGAACGTGTTGCTCTCGGTGATCCCCACCATCGAGGACCACCCGCTGAAGCGCCTCGTCGAGGCCGGCGTGCGGTGCTCGATCAACGCCGACGACCCCATCCTGTTCGGGCCGGGTGTGCTCGCCGAGTACGAGCTGGCCCGCACGACCCTCGGTCTGTCCGACGAGCAGCTCGCCGCGTGCGCGCTGAGCTCGATCGAGTGCTCGGGCGCGTCGCCGGAACTGAAGGCCCGGGCCGTCGCCGAGATCGCGGCGTGGCTGGCGGCGTGACCGCACCCGCCTCCGCCTCGGTGGCGCCGGCCCGGCGGCTGGTCGTCGAGGGCGCACACGTCACGACGGTCGACGCCCACGACACCGAGCACGCCGGCGGGCACGTCGTCGTCGACGGATCGCGCATCGTCGCCGTCGGGCCCGGGCCCGCCCCCGCGTGGTGCACCGCCGGGCTGGCCGCACCCGGGTCGGTCCCCGGTCAGGCAGCGCCGGGTGCAGCGCCGATCCCGGTCGAGCAGGTCGACGGCCGGGGCCACCTGCTGACCCCCGGCCTGGTGAACACGCACCACCACCTCTACCAGTGGCTGACCCGCGGCATCGCGCAGGACTCGATCCTGTTCGACTGGCTCGTCGCGCTCTACCCGACCTGGGCGCGCATCGACGAGCCGCTCGTCGAGGCCGGGGCCGCCGCCGCGATCGCCGTGCTGGCCCGGTCGGGCTGCACGACCGTCGGCGACCACCACTACGTCTTCCCGGCCGGTGCCGGCGACCTCCTGGGCGGCATCGTCCGGGCCGCCGGAACGGTCGGCGTCCGCCTGCACGCCACGCGCGGCTCGATGGACCTCGGTCGGTCGCAGGGCGGCCTGCCCCCGGACTTCGCCGTCGAGACGACGGACGCCGCGCTGCGCGCCGGTCAGGAGGCGGTGGCCCGGTTCCACGATCCGTCCGGCGACGCGCGGGTCCAGATCGCGATCGCGCCCTGCTCGCCGTTCTCGGTGACGCCCGACCTGCTGCGCGAGGCCGCCGTCCTCGGACGGCAGCTCGGAGTCCGGCTGCACACCCACGGCTCCGAGACCGTCGAGGAGGACGCCTTCTGCCTCGAGCGCTTCGGCCGGACGCCGACCCAGTACCTGGAGGACCTCGGCTGGCTCGGCGACGACGTCTGGATGGCCCACTGCGTCCACCTCGACGACCACGCGATCGGACGGTTCGCCGCGACGGGGACCGGCGTGGCGCACTGCCCGTCGTCGAACGGTCGACTCGCCGCGGGCATCGCCCCGATCGCGTCGTTGCTGCGCGCGGGGGCACCCGTGGGGCTCGGGGTCGACGGTGCCGCGTCGAACGAGTCCGGCCAGCTCGGCACCGAGATCCGGCAGGCGGTGCTCTTCGGGCGCCTGCGCTCGGGCGCGGACGCGTTCTCGGTCCGGCAGGGACTGCGCCTGGCGACGATCGGCGGCGCCCGCGTGCTCGGGCGGGACGCCGACCTCGGCTCGATCGAGGTCGGCAAGCTCGCCGACCTCGCCCTCTGGCGCGTCGACGGGGTCGAGTTCGCGGGCATCGCCGACCCGGTGGCCGCCCTCGGGCTGGCCTCGATGCCTCCGCTGGCCCGCCTCTGGGTCGGGGGCGACGCGGTCGTGGCGGAGGGCGAGCTCGTCCACGCGGACCAGGGTCTGCTCGCCGAGGGCGCGGCCCGGGCGTCGGCGGACCTGCGCGCCCGCGTCTGACGCGACCCGCGCCTCCTGCGCCCATCGGCGTGGGTCCCGTGGCCGCCCGATCCACCCTGCCCGCATTACCCGCCACGAAGTAAACACTCCGCCACGACATCTCGTGGCGGAGTGTTTACGTCGTGGCGGCGTAGCGGCCGACGCCCTCGAACAGCTGCCCCGCAAACGACGAAGGCCCCTCTCGAGGAGGGGCTTTCGTGTGGTTCTCGCGAACCCGTTCTGGTGGATCTGAGGGGACTCGAACCCCTGACCCCCTGCATGCCATGCAGGTGCGCTACCAGCTGCGCCACAGACCCAGAACTGCTGCCCCTCGGAGGTTTTCACCCCGTCGGAAGCAACTCGTCTACATTACTACACTTTTCGGGGGCGCAAGTTCACCCCGACTCGGGCCCTCGTCGTGGGCCCCCGAGAAGACGCGACATGCCGCTCACCTCGGGGGTGAGCGGCATGTCGTGACGTCCCGCCGATGCGGCGAAACAGAGGAGGCGCGGGGCGGTCAGGCCTCGGCCGGCGCGTCGGCCGTGGCCTCGGCGGGTGAGGTGGCCGACTCGGCCAGCACGTCGAGCGGGATCGTCGGGCAGTCGCTCCACAGGCGCTCGAGCGCGTAGTACTGACGGTCCTCGTCGTGGAAGACGTGCGCGACGACGTCACCGAAGTCGAGCAGGACCCAACGGCCCTCGGCACGGCCCTCACGGCGGAGGGTCTTGACGCCGGCCTCGAGCATCTTGTCCTCGATCTCGCCGGCGATGGCGACCACGTTGCGTTCGCTGCGGCCGGTGGCCAGGAGGAACACGTCGGTCAGGGGCAGGGGGCCGGACACGTCGAGGGCGACGAGGTCGTCGGCCTGCTTGTCGTCGGCCGCGCGTGCGGCGATCTGCAGCAGCTCGATGGCACGAGGGGTGGCTGTCACGTGTTCCTTAGGGGGTAGGTGGTGATGCGGGCCGACCGGGGTCGGTTCGGGTGGGTCGGGCCTCAGCCCAGCACCCCGGTGGCGAAGCCACCGATGATCAAGCCGATGATACCGAGGCCCACGACGCCGCCCGAGATCCCGAGGATCAGCGGCAGGTGGTTGCCCTTGGGCTGCGACGCGGCCAGCACGACGGCGCGGGTGGACGTGTGCGTGCTGATGGCTCGGCTGGCACGGACGGGCTCGGCGTCGCTTGACGCCTGCTCGGCGTCGCCCTGCTCGAGGATGCGGTCCATGTCGGAGTTGTCGATCCGAGCCTGAGAGCCGGTCGACGCCAAGCTGCGGGGCAGGTCGATCGAGCCCGTGATGATGATCTCGCCGGTCGCGTTGAGCGCACCGGTCACGTCGGCGACCTGGGCGTCGGTGAGGATCAGCGCGTTCTGCTGACCCGTGCTGGTGCCGAGCTGACGGCCCGGGACGGACTGCGCGTCGGGCTCGTCGGACTGGGTCGACCAGTGACCGGACGGCACGACGGGCGACGCGTCGGACGGCTCGTCACGCTGCTCGGGCGATGAACCGGAACCCGACGGGCGCGACGCCGTCGACGCCGCGGAACGGGACGGGGCAGGAGGCGCGATCGGCGAGCCCTGCCCGCCGCGGCCCTGCTCGTCGGACAACGCGAACGGGAAAACCGTGGGCGTCGACGTCGGCGTGGGGGTCGAGGACACCGGAGGGACCGAGGAGGCCGCACCCGTGCGACGGGGCCCCGGGGCGTCGTCCGACGCGTCGTCGTCGTCCGACGCGTCGTCGTCGTCCGGTGCGGCGGACGGCACGGGGGCCGAGGCGGGGCGGACGGCTACCGGAGCCGGACCGGACCCGCCGGGCGCGGAGGCCGGACGGTCGTCGGCGGCGGGGGCGATCTCGTCGACGGTGTTGAGCGCGTCGGCCAACGGACGACGGGGTTCGGGGGCGGGGGCCTGCAGGGGCACGGGAGACGCGTCGCGGCTCTGGCTCGCGTCACGCAGCGCGCGCATCTGTCGGCGGGTCAGACCGGTGCCGGGGTCGACGACGGAGCCCGGTGCGGGGGGCGGGACGTCGCGCAGCGCGGCCGACGACGGCACCGGCATCGGCACGTCACCCGTCGAGCCCGCCGCAGGGCGCGGGGCGGGCGTCGAGATCGAGGCGGGCACCACGGGCACGGCGCCGGTGATGGCCTGACCGGCCTCGCGGGCTCGCTCGAGGTCGCGGATCTGTCGCCGGGTGAGGGGCGGCTGACCGTCGGACGTGCTCATGAAACGCTCCGATACAGATGGTGCTTGGAGATGTACTGGACGACGCCGTCGGGGACCAAGTACCACACCGGAAAGTCTCGACCCACCCGGGCGCGGCAATCGGTCGACGAGATGGCCAGTGCGGGGACTTCGAGCAAGCTTACGTCGCTCTCGGGCAAACCGCTAACGCTGAGGTCGTGCCCCGGCCGGGACACGGCGACGAAGTGGGCGAGGTCCCAGAGCTCTTGGACGTCTTTCCAGTCGAGGATCTGGGCGACGGCGTCGGCGCCGGTGATGAAGAAGAGCTCGGCCGTCGGACGCAGGCGACGGATGTCGCGCAGGGTGTCGATCGTGTAGGTCGGCCCCTCGCGGTCGACGTCGACGCGGCTGACCGTGAAGGTCGGGTTCGACGCCGTGGCGATGACCGTCATGAGGTAGCGGTGCTCCGCCTCGCTGACCTCGGGCTTCATCCACGGTTGACCGGTCGGCACGAAGACGACCTCGTCGAGGTGGAACGACTGCGCGACCTCGCTGGCCGCGACCAGGTGCCCGTGGTGGATCGGGTCGAACGTGCCGCCCATGATGCCGACGCGGGGTCGCCTGACGCCCTCGCCGTCGGGCACGGTGGCGCCCGCCACGACCATCTCGCCGGCCTCGGCGGTCAGTGCTTCTCGGGGTGACCGAACTCGTCGATCGGACCGTCGTGGTGGTCGAGCTTGTTCGCCTTGCGCAGCGACCGGTTGGCGACGTCGCGGTAGCTGAAGACCACGTAGCCGAGGACGAGGAACGCGATGGCGAAGACGCCGGCGATGACCGGGGCCGGGGCGATCAGCGGTGCGAGTTCTTCGTGGGCTTCGGCGAGCAGCAGCGAGGCGTCGAGCATGGGTTCTCCCGTTCAGGCGGTGACGATCGTCGGTCAGTCTACCCGCGCACCTGGCCCTGGCCCCGCACGACCCATTTGGTGCTCGTGAGTTCGGCGAGGCCCATCGGTCCGCGGGCGTGGAGCTTCTGGGTCGAGATGCCGACCTCGGCCCCGAAGCCGAACTCGCCGCCGTCGGTGAAGCGGGTCGAGGCGTTGACCATGACGACGGCGCTGTCGACCTCGGCGAGGAACCGCTCGGCGGTCGCCAGGTCGTTGGTCACGATCGACTCGGTGTGGTGGGTCGACCACCGGGCGATGTGGGCCATGGCCTCGTCGACGTCGGCGACGACCCGGACCGCGAGGTCGAGCCCCATGTACTCGGTCGCCCAGTCGTCGTCGGTCGCCGGAACCCCGTCGGGGAAGACCTCGAGCGTCCGCTCGTCGCCGTGGATCGTCACCCCGGAGGCGCGCAGGGCACCCAGCACCGGGGGCAGCAGGCGATCCGCCGCCTCGCGGTGGACGAGCAGCGTCTCGAGCGCGTTGCACACGCTCGGGCGCTGGACCTTGGCGTTCTGCACGATGTCGACGGCCCAGCCCTCGTCGGCGCTGGCGTCGAGGAAGACGTGCACGACCCCGGCACCGGTCTCGATGACCGGCACCGTCGACTCACGGACGACGGTGTCGATCAGCTCGGCGCTGCCCCGAGGGATCAGCACGTCGACCAGCCCCCGGGCCCGCATCAGCTCACCGGCCCCGTCGCGGCCGAACTCGTCGATGGTGACGACGGCGTCGGCGGGCAGCCCCACCTCGGCCAGCGCCTCGCGCATGACCTCGACCAGCACACGGTTGGACTGCTGCGCCGCGCTGCCGCCGCGCAGGACGGCCGCGTTGCCGCTCTTCAGGGCGAGTGCCGCGATGTCGACCGTCACGTTGGGCCGGGCCTCGTAGATCGCGCCCACCACACCGAACGGCACGCGGACCTGGTCGAGCCGCAGCCCGTTCGGCAGCACCTTGCCCCGCACCGACTCGCCGACCGGGTCGACGAGCGAGGCCACGAGCTCGGTGGCCGACGCGAGCCCGGCCAGCCGACCGGAGTCCAGCCGCAGGCGGTCCTGGAGTGACGCACCGACGCCGTTCTCACGCGCGTTCGCCAGGTCGAGCTCGTTGGCCGCGACGATGCGGTCGACGTTCGCGACCAGCGCGGCGGCGACGGCCCGCAGCCCCGCGTCCTTGCGGTCGGCCGTCGCGGTGGCGAGCACGCGCGCGGCGGCCTTTGCAGCGGTCAGCTTGTCGGTGAGCGACGGGGCCGGGGCATCGATGAGCGACATGCACGAAGCCTATGCGCCGCTCCCCCGTCCCGCGAGGCCGTCGACGGTCGCCTCCGGTCGCCCGGACGACACCCCGGGAGGCGCGGGTCAGGCCGGTCGCCCGCCCGCGGAACCGGCGTCCCCCGTCGCAGGTCCCGACCCCGCGCCTCCCGCCGCCTCGAAGAAGGTGCCGACCTGTTCGCCCGCGAGTGCCCGGGCGACGTTGCCGGTGCTCGTCACGAGGACGGGCGTGCCGGCCTCGGCCGCGAACCGGGCGGCCGCGACCTTCGTGCCCGCGCCTCCCGTCCCGACGCCGGCCGCGCCGGCCTCGCCGAAGGTGACCCCGGCGAGCTCGTCCCCGAAGGGCACGTCGACGATCGCGACGGCACCGGGTTCGTGCGGCGGTCGGGTGTACAGGGCGTCGACGTCGCTGAGCAGGACGAGCGCGTCGGCACCGATCAACTGCGACACCAGCGCCGCGAGCCGGTCGTTGTCGCCGAAGCGGATCTCGTGCGTCGCGACGGTGTCGTTCTCGTTGACGATCGGCAGGATGCGCAGCTCGAGCAGGCGCTCCATGGCGCGCTGGGCGTTGCTGCGGTGGGTAGGGTTCTGCATGTCGCCGGCGGTCAGCAGCACCTGACCGGCCACGATGCCGTAGCGGCGCAGACTCTGCTGGTACCGGTAGATGAGGACGTTCTGCCCGACCGCGGCGGCCGCCTGCTGGGTGGCGAGGTCGGTCGGACGGGAGTCGACCCGCAGGTGCGGCAGGCCCGTGGCGATGGCCCCGGACGAGACGAGCACGACCTGGGCGCCCCGACCGTACGTCGCGGCGAGGGCGTCGACCAGCGGCTCGATCTGGCCCGCGTTGTCACCGCTGATCGACGACGAGCCGACCTTGACCACGATGCGGCGGGCCGTGCCGAGGCCGGCGCGGTCGACGACGCCCCCGGTCACGCCCGCTCGTCGCCTTCGACGTCGTCGCCCTCTTTGACCAGGAACCCCTCGTCGTCGGTCCACAGGCCGGCGGCGCGTTCGCGCTGCAGCTCGGCGCGGGCCTCGGCCTTGGCGTCCATGCGCTCGAAGTACTCTTCGCGACGCTGGTTGCGGGTCGGACGGTCGTTCTGGATCAGGCGCGGGTCGGTGCCACGGGCGCTCGTCATCAGCTCGGCCGTCGAGGTGAGGGTGGGCTCCCAGTCGAAGACGATGCCGCCCTCGGGGCCGATGACGACCGTCGAACCGGCCTGCGCACCGGCCTTGAACAGGGCGTCCTCGACGCCGATGGCGTTGAGCCGGTCGGCGAGGTAGCCCACGGCCTCTTCGTTGTTGAAGTCGGTCTGCACGACCCAGCGCTCGGGCTTCTGGCCCAGGATGCGGTACACGTTGCCGTAGGTTCCGCCCTCGACCCTGATGACGAAGGGCTTCTCGTTGACGGCGCGGGGGCGCATGACGATGCGAGGAGGCGCGGGGCGGGCCGCGATCTCGGCTCGGCTGGCCTCGACGACGTCGGCCAGGGCGAAGGACAGGTTGCGCAGGCCCTCGTGGCTCACGGCGGAGATCTCGAAGACGCGGTAGCCGCGGGCCTCGAGCTCGGGCGTGACGAAGTCGGCCAGCTCGCGACCGTCGGGCACGTCGACCTTGTTCAGCGCGATCAGTTGCGGGCGGTCGAGCAGCGGCTTCTGGCCGTCGGGGACGGGGTAGGCCTCGAGTTCGCGCAGGATGACGTCGAGGTCGGTCAGCGGGTCGCGGCCGGGGTCGAGGGTCGCGCAGTCGAGGACGTGCAGCAGCGCCGAGCAGCGCTCGACGTGGCGCAGGAACTCGAGCCCGAGTCCCTTGCCCTCGCTGGCACCCTCGATCAACCCGGGGACGTCGGCGACCGTGTAGCGCGTGTCGCCCGACTCGACGACGCCGAGGTTGGGGTGCAGCGTCGTGAAGGGGTAGTCGGCGATCTTCGGCTTCGCGGCCGAGAGGGCCGCGACGAGGCTCGACTTGCCGGCCGACGGGTAGCCCACCAGGGCGATGTCGGCGACGACCTTGAGTTCGAGCAGCACGTCCCCGGCCCAGCCGGGGGTGCCGAGCAGGGCGAAGCCGGGGGCCTTGCGCTTGGTGGACGAGAGGGCCGCGTTGCCCAGGCCGCCGATGCCGCCCTCGGCGGCGACGTAGCGCATTCCGGGCTCGACCATGTCGATCAACTCGGTGCCGTCGGCGGACTTGACGACCGTGCCCACGGGGACGACGAGTTCGAGGGTCTCGCCGTTGGTGCCGGCACGGTGGTCTCCCATGCCGAAGCCGCCGTTGTCGCTGGACCGGTGCGGAGCACGGTGGAACCCGAGCAGCGTCGTGACGCCGGTGTCGCTGACGATCACGACGTCACCGCCGTGACCGCCGTTGCCGCCGTCGGGGCCGGCCAGCGGCTTGAACTTCTCGCGCTTGACGGACACGCAGCCGTTGCCGCCGTTGCCGGCGCGGAGGTGGAGGGTCACTTGGTCGACGAATGTGGCCATGAGGTGCTTGATCTCTTTGTCTGTGCGTGCCGGTGCGAGCTGCCCGGGTCAAACACGTCTGGGGCGAGCAGGATGCTCGCCCCAGACGGTGCGACCCGCGAGGGCCGCCGATGCGGGTCGTGTGCCGACGCCGCGTGGTCGTGCTAGACCGTCGTCGTCGCGGAGGCGACGATGTTGACGACCTTGCGGCCGCCCTTGGCGCCGAACTCGACCGAACCGGGGGCGAGGGCGAAGAGGGTGTCGTCGCCGCCACGGCCGACGTTGACGCCGGGGTGGAAGTGGGTGCCGCGCTGGCGGACGATGATCTCGCCGGCGAGCACGACCTGGCCGCCGAAGCGCTTCACGCCGAGGCGCTGTGCGTTCGAGTCACGACCGTTGCGGGTGGACGATGCGCCCTTTTTGTGTGCCATGTGTTCTCAGCCCCTGGTTCAGTTGATCGAGGTGATCTTGACGCGGGTCAGGTCGGCACGGAAGCCCATGCGACGCTTGTAACCGGTCTTGTTCTTGTAGTTCTGGATGACGATCTTCGGGCCGCGCAGGTCGTTCAGCACCTCGGCGGTGACGGTGATCTTCGCCAGCTCGTCGGCGGCCGAGATGACCGTGTCACCGTCGACGTGCAGCACGGCGGGAAGGGTGATGGCGTCGCCTTCGGCGGCCTTGAGACGGTCGAGGGTGACGATCGTGCCGACCTCGACCTTCTCCTGCCGACCACCGGCGCGCACGACTGCGTAGACCATGTCTGTTCCTTAAGATTTGTGGGGTGTCAGGCACGACGCGACCTCGAGCCTGCGCGCACCAACCGCCCATCGTACAGGGGGCCGCGGGGGCCGTCAACGCGTCCGCCGGCCGGCCCTGCGCCTCCTCCGTTCGGGGGCTCGTGCGCCCGGGGGCGGGCCGACGACTACCATCCAGGGCGTGATCCTGATCGACGAGGCCGTGTGGCCGGCCCACGACACCCTGTGGGCACACCTGGTGAGCGACGACTCCTACGACGAGTTGCACGCCTTCGCCGCCCGTCACGGCATCCCCCGCCGAGGGTTCGACCACGACCACTACGACGTGCCCGAGTCACGACGGGCCGAATTGATCGCCGGGGGCGCCGTCGCCGTGACGGGCCTCGACCTGGCCCGACGTCTCGAGCGCAGCGGACTCCGGGTGTCCCAGCGGATCAAACGCGGCCTGACGGCCTGAGCCACCCGTCCACCCGGGCGCTTCCGCCCCGGCGCGGTCACCAGGTCGTGTCGAAGCCCTCGTAGCTGGCCACGACGGCGCCCGAGGCGATGTCGACGATCGTGGTGGTGACCCCGTCGGCCACGGGGTCGATCGTGTACGAGTAATCCGTCGGCGTCGTCGCGTCCCCGACCGACTGGACCGCGAGGTACTGCCCGTTCGGGGAGACGTCGAAGCCCTCGACCACTCCGGATGCGCTCGGGGGCTGCCAGAGCGTCCGCGACGTGGTGCCGTCGTCGGCGACGACGAGCGTGCGGTACGTCAGTCCGTCGTCGGAGGGCACCGACACCTGCTGCACGACGTGGTCGGAGTCGAGGGCCACGAGGGGCCCGGCGAACGGGAGGACCCCGTCGACCGGGGCGGGCGCCCGGGGGCGCTCGTCCCCCGTGGCGAGGTCGACGACCATGGACGCGATCGCCGACGCGGCGATCAGGGTCGTGCCGTCGAGCGAGACGCCCTGCAACAGCGAGTACGTGCCGACCGGCCGGACCGGGTCGACTCCCGACAGGTCGATCACGCTCACCGAGTCGTCGACGGCCTGGACGACGACGACGTCCTCACCCGGCACGAAGGCCCAGTCGGTCGGTTCGACGGGCTGCCCGGACAGGCCGAGGACCGGGGACACCGCCCGCTGCCCCTGCAACGGCAGCGTGTAGAGCGTCTCGACGTCCGAGTCCGTGGGACGGAACGAGAACGCCAGCGTCGTGGTGGCTCGATCGGCGGCGAAGCGCGTGATCAGGCCCGGCCGGTCGGGCACGGGCAGGGTCTCGACGGCGGCCCCGTCGAGCGACACGAGGCTGAGGCTGCTCTGCGCCCCGTCGTCCGTGACGACCGCGATCGCCGAGTCGAACACCTCGTAGGCCTGGATGCGCGGCGCCGACCAGACGGTCGTGCGGTCCGAGCCCCGCAGCCCGGCTCGTTCGATGCGGTCGTCGGCCCCGCCCGTGCCTCGCACGAGCCGGTACAGCGTCGCCGGGGGCGTGCTGAACCGCGCCTCCAGGGTCGAGGTCTGTCGTTGGTAGACGCTCGAGACGCCGCCGATGCGGACGTGGTAGTCGGTGTCGTAGGCGAGCCGGCCGGTGAAGGTCACCGCGACCACGTCGCCCGAGGTCTGCACCGTGAACGCGGCCGCGGGCGTCACGACCACCTGCGACGCGTCGACGTGGGCGAGCGCCTGGTTGGCGAACACCCGCAGTTGTTGGCCGGGGCGCTCGACCACGGCCGTCGTGTCGACCTGCGTCTCGCCCGCCTTCGGGCCCTGGAAGTAGGTCAGCCCGACGAAGGCGGCGCAGAGCACCGCGAGGACGGTGACGACGGCGATCCATCGCGTGCGCCACCGGGCGCCGGCCTCACGGGCGTCCTCCTCGGTGAGGAACACGGGGTCGGAGGCGAACGGGTCGGGCGTGGCCCCTCCTGTCGTGCCCCGGCCCCGCCCGCCCTCAGTAGAGGTACGGGTCACTGGGCTGTCCCACGGTCGTGACGTCGTCGGGCACGAGGGCGACGGGGTCCTGGCTCGAGCTGCTGCGGTTGGTGTCGAAGCCACCCGTGACCTCGACCCAGTCGTCTGCGGCGACCTGGTCCTGCCACCCCGGCAGGTAGACCGGGACGCCGACGGGCTGGGCGTCGACCGCGCAGCACGTGATGACGAAACGCGAGACGTAGAACACGTCGTCGGGATCGGTGTCGGACGGCGTGACGAAGCCGACCACGTCCGCGGTCTTGCCCTCGTAGAAGGCGAGGTCGGTCGTCTGCCTCAACAGGCCGGCCCAGTCGAGGACGCTGAACGACCGGTAGGCATCCGAGGAGGCGCCGGTCGCGTCGGCCACGGTCGTACGGTCGAGCGCCGCGGTCGACGAGTTCACGTCGCGCTGGCCGGCCGTGGCGCTGGTCAGGGTGGCCGG
The DNA here is from genome assembly GCF_001421865.1 of Frigoribacterium sp. Leaf44. Lineage (NCBI taxonomy): Bacteria > Bacillati > Actinomycetota > Actinomycetes > Micrococcales > Microbacteriaceae > Frigoribacterium > Frigoribacterium sp. Leaf44. Next base: position 77,138 of record NZ_LMLG01000004.1, on the reverse strand, counting down.
GGGCAGGGCGACGACGGCGATCGCGACGGCGGCGGTGACGGCCACGCCCACCGAGAAGGCGAGGCGGCGGGCTCCCGTGGCGACCGGTCGGCGGCGGCGCGGACGGAGCCCGTCCTCGACCGCGGGCACCTCGGCCGCGTCGAGACGTCCGTCGTGGTCCTGGTCGTGGTCATGGCCGGCGTCGTGGTCGTGGCCGTCGTGGGCGTCGTCACCCCGGACGGGCGAGAACGCCAGAGTGGCCAGCGACAACGTCATGCCGATGACGATCATCACCACCGTGAAGACGTCGTACCGGGGGTGGATGTACAGCACGAGCTGACCGGTCGCGGCGAGCCAGAGGGTGGCGACGCCGACGACGAGCGTCAGCAGCACCCCCTGCCAGCGGTCGAGCAGTCGGCGCCAGGGGCGAGGAGCAGGGCTAGGCGACATAGTTGACCACCAGTCCGATCGCGGCACTGGTCAGGGCCACCACGAGGGTGACCTGCCCGAGCACCTTGGGTGTGTAGGTCGTCCGCAGCAGGGCCAGCATCTTGACGTCGATGATGGGGCCGAAGACGAGGAAGGCGGCGATGCCGCCGGGCATGAACGTCGAGGCGAACGGCAGCACGAAGAACGCGTCGACGTTCGAACAGATCGAGATGACGAAGGCCAGCACCATCATCGCCAGCACCGACCAGACCGGGTTGCTGCCGAGCGTGACGAGCACCGACCGCGGAACGATCGTCTGGATCGCGCCCGCGATGGCCGCGCCGATGAAGAGCGCGGGCATCATGGTCGACATCTCGCGGCGGAACAGGTCGACGCTCTTCGCCGTGCGACCCCGCCCGTGCGCATGGCCGTCGTCGACCCGGCACTCGGCCGCGAACGAGGAGGTCAGCAGGCTCTGCTGGTTCGGGTGCTTGCTGAACAGCCAGCCGATCAGGTTCGCGATGACGAACCCGCCGATCAACCGGGCCACGAGGATGCCGTTGTCCCACCCGAACGCCTGGTGCGTGGTGATGATGGTGATCGGGTTGAGGATCGGTGCCGCGAGCAGGAAGGTCATCGACTCGGACACCGTGAAGCCCTTGAGCACGAGCCCCCGCGCCAGGGGCACGTTGCCGCACTCGCAGACGGGCAGGAACATGCCGAGGAACGAGATGACCGCGCGACGGGGCAGCCCTCGCTTCGGCAGCCACGACGAGAAGAACGCCTGCGGCAGCCACTCCTGCACGATGATCGACAGGACGATGCCGAGCAGGACGAACGGCATCGACTCGACGATGACGCTGATGGTCAGCGTGACGAAGTCCTGCAGCGCGTTCGGCAGCAGGCCCGGGCCGAGGAGGGGCGAGGCGAGGCGGACCGCCACGAGCACGGCGAGCACGAGCCCACCGGCCACGAGCAGCGGGACGCGGGACGGCGCCCGGCGCGCACGACGTCCGACGCCGTGCCCGGCGTGCTCGGTGCGCTCCCGGACGGGAGCGCTCACCGGTCGTCCCCGCTCGGCTCGGCGGGGGGCGCGAAGCGCGACCAGTCGTCCGGCGCGGGGGTCGGGTGCGCCGGTACGACGGGACGCTCGGGCGGGGCGACGGGGGCTGAGGGCCCCGCGGCGGCGACCGTCGGGACGCGGGTGAACCGGTCGTCCGAGACGGCAGGAGGCGCGGTGCGGTCGTCCACGTCGGCCGCGTCGGCCTCCGCCTCGGCCTCGGCGTCCCGGGGCCCGGGCTCGACCGCCCAGACCTCGTCACCGTCGCCGCCGCCCAGCCAGAGTCGGGCGAGCACGGCACCGGCGACGAGCAGGGCCGTGTCGACGATGCCGGCCGACAGCGGGATGGTCGTCAGGTAGAGGGCGAGGTTCACCCAGGTGCCGCCGTCGATCGAGAGGACGATGCCCGGGACGATGCCGACGACCGCCAGCGCGATCGTCCCGACGCCGCCCGCGACGACCGCGTGGCGGACCACCGTCCGAAGGTCGGACCGGGGCGTCAGCGGCTTCGTCGCGGCGAGCACGGCGAACGAGGCGACGTAGAACGGGAACGGGTAGAGCACGAAGCTGCCGAGGAACTGTCCGACCGGCGTCGCGACGAACCCGCTGGGGAACGCCGTCACCGAGAAGCCGACCGCCGACCCGACGAGTGCGACGAGCCCGAGGGCGAAACGGGCCACCAGGACGACGGCGAGGGCCGTGCCCGCCATGAGCAGGCGCTCGCGCCCCTCGGGCCCCGAGGCCGCGACGGACGCAGCCGGGAACCTCGACCTGACGGTCGGGGTTCCGGGCTGGGTCAGAGGCACGAGGTCACCCTAGACGACTCACAGATCGTCGGAGCTGACCCCCACGCCGAGGATGAACGGACCGGACTCGCCGGACGTCGTCGGCTCGGCCGGAGCCGCCGCGGTCGTGCCCTGGCTGGAGGCGCGGCGCGAGCGCGAACGCCCCTGTCCGGGCTGCTTCGGCTCGGGCAACGCACCCAACACCGAGTCGAGCAGCTGCTCGGCGTCCTGGCTGCTGATGCGACGCGGCTCGCGACGCGTGGTGGCGACAGGGATGTCGAGGATCGCGACTGTGGCGTCCGGGGTCGAGACCGTGGCCGACGAGCGGCGACGCTCCGTGGCCTTGGCGACCGGCGCCTCCGTGGGTTCGTCGACGGGTGCGGCCACGGCAGCCGCCGGAACCGACCGCTCGGCCGGGGCGGCCGCGGGGACCTCGATCACACCGGCGCGCGAGTCGGCGGGAGCCGACTCGGAGGGCGTCGACTCGCCGGCGTCCTCGCCGGTCTCGCGCGCGGCACGTGACGAACCACGGCGACCCTTGCGGCCCGAACGCCCGCGACGGCCTTCGTCCGCCTGGTCACCGGCTGCCTCGGCGACCGGCTCGGCCTTCGTGGCGCTCGCGGCGGCGGCGTCGATGGCGGCCTCGACGGCCGCCGCGGCCTGGCTGGCCGCGTCGTCGTCCTTGCCGCCGCCCTCTTCGGCGTGGGCGATGGTGCTCGCCGCGATGCGCGAGAGGGCGTTCTTCACGTCGTCGGTGATGGCGTGGGTGCCCGTCGTGGGGTGTGCCCCACCGGTCGGCGCCGAGGGGCCGCCGCGACCGGACTGCGGCCCGGTGCCGGCACCGGAGCCCGTGTTGTGGCCGTTGCCGCCCGACTTGCCGGGCCCACCGGCCTGGCCGCCACGTCGACGGTCGCCCTGCTGGCCGCCCTTGCGGGGCTGTTGTTCTTGGACGCGCGCGGCACTGCCGGCCTCGGAGAACGACTCGGCCAGGCCGAGTCCCAGCTTCTTGCGCGTCATCTGGACGAGCCCGAGCGACGTGACCTCGGCCACCTGGTGCTTGGTGCGGTCGCGGCTGAGGCACTCGACCAGGCGACGCAGCACGAGGTCACGGTTGGACTCGAGCACCATGTCGATGAAGTCGACGACGATGATGCCGCCGATGTCGCGCAGACGCAGCTGACGGACGATCTCTTCGGCGGCCTCGAGGTTGTTCTTCGTGACCGTCTCTTCGAGGTTGCCGCCCGAGCCGACGAACTTGCCGGTGTTGACGTCGACGACGGTCATCGCCTCGGTGCGGTCGATGACGAGCGAACCGCCCGAGGGCAGCCAGACCTTGCGGTCGAGCGCCTTCTCGATCTGCTCGTTGAGGCGGTATTCGTCGAACGCGTCCTTGTCGCCGTCGTAGCGCTTGACGCGGTCCATGAGGTCGGGCGCCACGGCCGACAGGTAGGACTGCAGCGTCTCGAAGGCCTCGTCGCCGTCGATGACCATCTCGTGGAAGTCCTCGTTGAAGACGTCGCGCACGATCTTGATCAGCAGGTCGGGCTCGGAGTGCAGCTGGTTCGGGGCGTTGCCCGCCGCGACCTTCTTCTCGATGTCGGCCCATTGGTTCGTGAGGCGCTTGACGTCGAGGGTCAACTGCTCTTCGGTCGCGCCCTCGGCCGCCGTGCGCACGATGACGCCGGTGTTCTCGGGCAGCGCCTCTTTGAGGATCTTCTTGAGGCGCGCACGCTCGGTGTCGGGCAGCTTGCGGCTGATGCCGTTCATCGAGCCGTTGGGCACGTAGACGAGGTAGCGTCCCGGCAGCGAGATCTGGCTCGTGAGACGAGCACCCTTGTGGCCGACGGGGTCCTTCGTGACCTGGACGAGCACGCGGTCGCCGGGCTTGAGGGCCAGCTCGATGCGACGGGGCTGGTTGCCGGTCGACAGGGAGTCCCAGTCGACCTCGCCCGAGTAGAGGACGGCGTTGCGGCCACGTCCGATGTCGACGAACGCGGCCTCCATGCTGGGCAGCACGTTCTGCACGCGACCGAGGTAGACGTTGCCGATGAGCGACACGTTCTGTGCCTTGGCGACGTAGTGCTCGGCCAGCGTGCCGTCCTCCATGACGCCGATCTCGATGCGGTCGCCCGACGAGCGGACGATCATCTTGCGATCGACGCTCTCGCGACGGGCGAGGAACTCGGCCTCGGTGATGACGGTGCGGCGGCGTCCGGCGTCGCGGCCGTCGCGGCGGCGCTGCTTCTTCGCCTCGAGACGCGTCGAACCCTTGATGCGCTGCGGCTCGGTGATGAGCTCCGCCTGTCGCGGGGCACGGTCGCGGTCGCGACCGCGGGTCTCGGAGTCGCGCTCCTCGCGGTCCTGCGAGCGGCCGCGCTGACGACGGCGCGAGGCGGGCTGCTGCTCGCGGTCGTCGCGCTCGTCGCGGTCGTCGCGCTCGTCGCGCTCGTCGTCGCCGTCGTCGTCCCACGAGTCGTCGCGGTCGTAGCGGTCGTCACGGTCGTCCCGCTGTCGTCGACCGGGGCGTGCCGGCAGGACGGTGATCTCGGGCGCGTGGAAGATCAGCGACGTGGTCGTCAGGTTCGCCGGGATCGGCGACCCGGACGACTCGTCGGTCGACGCGTCGTCGGCCTGGGCCGGCTGGGTCGCCGCGGCGACGAACGCCTCGGCGACGGCGTCGGTCGCGTTCTGCTCGGAGGTCGGGGCCTGGGCCGCGACCTGCTCGTCGGTGGTCTCGGTCTCGTGGGTCACGGGTGATGCCTCCTGGGCGTCGTCTGTCGTCCGGACGGGTGAAGGGAGTGCTGCTCGCTGCGCGTCGGGGGTCGCCGCCGGGGCGGCGTCGACCGCCGCCTGGCGAGCCCTGAGGCCTGCGAACAATCCCCTTCTCTTCTTCGGACGTCCGTCGTTGTCTGTGTTGTCGTTCACCACTTGCGGTGCGCTCCTCGCCCCGCCGAGGCCATGCCGTCGGCAGGAATTCTCGTGTCGTGGTCGGGCGGTGACGTCGCACCTGCCCCTGACCACCGCGCCCTCTCACGGCGCGCCTTGTCGGACACGTCACGTTCGGTCATCCGGGGTGTCGACCGACCTGCGGTCGTCGCCCTCGATGTCGTTCGTCGACGTGCTGTTCTTCGTGTCGCCTTGCTGGTTCGGAACTGGCCATCCGACGATGAGCGCCTGCGCTCTGGCCCGGTTTCGGCTCGACCTCGTCGAGAACGCGATCTCTCGCGTGACGACGACGGCCGGCAGTGCCCGGTAAGCCTGGATCTCGGGGCCTGGGCCCCACGACTGGCTCGATTATCGCACGCCCAAGCCGGTGCGGGGTCAAAGCGGACGCCCCGACGGCCCGTGCGATACTGCTCACCGTGACCGTCGAGACGCCTCGGGCCGTGACCCTGCCCACCGGCCGCACCCCGTTCGTGGCCGCCGTGCTGCTGATCGTCGCCGGCCTCGGCGGCCTGGTGGGGGCCTTCGCCCTCACCCTCGACAAGTTCCGGCTGCTCGAGAACCCGGGCGCGGCGCTCGGCTGCGACGTCAACCCGTTCGTGGGCTGCTCGCCGGTCATCAACAGCTGGCAGGCCTCGCTCTTCGGCTTCCCCAACCCGATCCTCGGCCTGATCGGCTTCGCCGCCCCCGTGGCGGTGGGTCTCGGCCTCCTCGCCGGTGCCCGCTTCGCCCGGTGGTTCTGGCTGGCGTTCAACCTCGGGCTGCTGCTCGCCTGGGTCTTCGTCACCTGGCTCTTCACGCAGACGGTGTTCGTCATCGGGGCGCTCTGCCCGTGGTGCATGCTCGTCTGGCTCTTCACCATCCCGCTGTTCTGGGTCTTCACGGTGTGGGGCGCGGCTCGCGGCGTCACCGTCCCCGAGGGGCCGCTCCAGCGGGCGGCGGCACGGTTCCTCCCGTACTCGTGGGTCCTGCCGGTGCTCAACTACATCGTCGTCGCCACGACCATCGTCGTCGTGTTCCCGCTGCTGCTGCCGACGCTGTTCGGCTGACCCGCCCCTCCTCTCGTCCCGGGGCGGCCGGCCCCCGCGACGTCCGTCGCGCTCAGGCTGCTCCCAGCAGATTCGAGGACGACCTCGCCAGTCTGGTCGGACGACCACCGAGCCACGACGAGGACTGATGACGCCACCCACCGACTCCCCCGCCAGCAAGAAGGAACGCCGAGAGGCGGCCCGCGAGAAGGCCCGCATCACCCGTGAGGCCGAGGCCCGTCGGCGCCGACGCAACAAGTGGCTCCTGCAGGGCGGCCTGGTGGTCGGCGTGGTGGCGGTCCTCGCGATCGTCGCGCTCGTCATCACGCAATCGATCAAGCCGGCCGGTCCCGGCCCCGCGAACATGGCGAGCGACGGTCTCGTGCTCGAGGGGTCGAACGGTGCCGTCACCGCCGTGCCGAGCGGGGCCCTCGCGGCCGACGCGACGCCGACCCCGGCCCCGAGTGCGACCGGCGACGTGCCGTCGATCGTGGTCTACCTCGACTACATGTGCCCGTTCTGCGGCCAGTTCGACACGACGAACGCCCAGCAGCTCGACGAGGCCGTCTCGAGCGGCGCCGCCACCCTGGCGATCCACCCCATCGGGTTCCTCGACAACGCCTCGCAGGGCAGCCGGTACTCGACGCGCGCCGCCAACGCCTTCGCCTGCGTCGCGAACCACGAGCCCGACAAGGCGCTCGACGTCAACACGGCCCTGTTCGCGCAACAGCCCGAGGAGAACACCCGGGGTCTGACGAACGACGAGCTCGTCACCCTGGTTCAGGGTGCCGGGGCGACCGACGAGCAGATCCCGTCGTGCATCAAGGGGGGCGACTTCGAGGACTGGGTCGCTTCGGCCACCCAGCGGGCGTTGAACGACCCGATCCCGAACTCGTCGCTCGACAAGCTCGCGAGCACCCCGCTCGTCCTGGTGAACGGCCAGCAGTACCAGGGCTCGCTGACCGATGCGAGCACCTTCGCGCAGTTCGTCGCCGAGGTGCAGAACGGCGCCCCGACCGGCGACACCAGCACGGGCGAGACCGGTGGCTCGACGGCGACGCCGACCCCCTGACGACGCGACCCGTCGACACGACCGAGCCCGCGCCTCCTGATGGACTCAGGAGGCGCGGGCTCGGTGGTCTCCGGCGTCACGCCGGCGGGTGGCTCAGAACCAGAGGGCCAGCTCGCGCGCTGCGCTCTCGGGGCTGTCGCTGCCGTGCACCAGGTTCTGCTGGACCTTCAAGCCCCAGTCGCGGCCGAGGTCGCCACGGATCGTGCCGGGGGCCGCGGTCGTCGGGTCGGTCGTGCCGGCCAGCGAGCGGAAGCCCGCGATGACGGCGTCGCCCGCGATGCGCAGCGCGACGGTCGGGCCGCTCTGCATGAACTCGACGAGGGGCTCGTAGAACGGCTTGCCCACGTGCTCTTCGTAGTGCTTCGCGAGCAGGTCGCGGTCGGCCTGCACGAGGCGGACGTCGACGAGCGAGTACCCCTTGGCCTCGATGCGGCGCAGGATCTCGCCGGTCAGGCCGCGGGCGACGCCGTCGGGCTTGACGAGGACGAGTGTTTCTTCGAGATCGGACATTGCTCCTCTTTCGGTGGGTGGCGGATGGCTCGCGGGCGGTCGCCCGGAGGACGGGTCGGGGGGTCTCGGCTCAGGCCACGTCGCCGGGGGCGTCGCGCAGCCGGGCGGCGTTCATGCGGTCGAGCTGCGTGCCCTTGACCAGGCAGTAGGTCCAGATGGCGACGAACAGGGCGGCCACGACGAACATGACCGGATCGAGGAACCCACAGGCCACGAGACCCAGCTGGACGAGCCAGCCGAGGGCGACGCCCCACCGCCAGCGCAGGGTCTGCGAGATCAGCAGCGTCAGGACGATCGCGGCGAGGCCTCCGCCCCAGGCGACGCCGGCCGGCAGCAACTGCCGCCCGAAGACCACGAGGGTGACGAAGAACAGCGTCATCGCCTCGAGCACGAGGACGATCGAGAGCAGGCTCTCGGCCGCCCCGCGGCGTCGATGGGGGCGCGGCGCGCGTCCGCCGGCTCCGGCTCCGGCTCCGGCGGGAGGCGGTGCCGTCGTCACGAGAGCCCCTCGGGCTGCTGCGAGAGGGCGATGACGTCGCCGACCAGCGTGATCGAACCCGTCACGACGACGCCGCCGGGCTCGTCGCCCTCGACCTCGTCGGCCAGGTCGCGCGCCGTGCGCAGGGCCGCCACGAGGTCGGTCTCGACGACGACGCGGTCGGCACCCACGACGCCCACCGCGATGGCGGCGAGCTCGTCGGCGTCGATCGCCCGGTCGGACTGCGAGCTCGTCACGACGAACTGGGTGACCCTGGGCGCCAGGGCGCGGACGATGCCCGCGGCGTCCTTGTCGGCCAGCACGCTGAGCACCGCGACGACGCCGCCGAACTGGAAGTAGTCGTCGAGCGCCTTGGCGAGGGCGCGGGCGCCGTGCGGGTTGTGCGCCGCGTCGACCAGGATCGTCGGCTCGTTGGCGACGATCTGCAGACGGCCGGGCGACGTCGCACTCGCGAGTCCCTCGGCGAGCACCTCGTGGTCGAGCGGCTGCGACCCGCCGCCGAGGAAGGACTCGACGGCCGCGACCGCGACGGCCGCGTTCTGGGCCTGGTGGTCTCCGAACTGCGGCAGCAGCAGATCGTCGTAGCGGCCCGCGAGCCCGCGGATCGTGACGACCTGGCCGCCGACCGCGACGGTGGTCGACTCGACGCCGAAGGCGGTGCCCTCGACCGCGAGCGACCCCTCGCTCAACTCGACGGCACGTTCGAGTTCGACCAGGGCTTCGGGGGTCTGCGACGCCGAGACCACGGCGGCCGTGGGCTTGACGATCCCGGCCTTCGTGCGGGCGATCTCGGCCACGGTCGAGCCGAGACGGTTCTGGTGGTCGAGGGCGATGGGGGTGAAGACGGCGACCTGGCCGTCGGCCACGTTCGTGCTGTCCCATTCGCCCCCCATGCCGACCTCGAGCACGACCACGTCGGCCGGAGCGTCGGCGAAGCAGGCGAAGGCGAGCACCGTCAAGGCCTCGAAGAAGGTCAGGGCGGGCTCGCCCGAGGCCTCGAGGTCGGTGTCGACCATGGTCAGGTAGGGCTGGATGTCGTCCCAGTTGGCGACCAGGCGCTCGTCGCTGATCGGCTCGCCGTCGACGACGATGCGCTCGTTGAGGTGCACGAGATGCGGGCTCGTCATGAGCCCGGTGCGCAGACCGTGCGCCCGCAGGATGCTCTCGATCATCCGGCTGGTCGACGTCTTGCCGTTCGTGCCGGTGAGGTGGATGACCGGGTAGGCCCGCTGCGGGTCACCCAGCAGTTCGACGGCGCGCCGGGTCGGCTCGAGCCGGGGCTGCGGGGCCTGTTCGCCGATGCGTGCCAGCAGCTCGTCGTGGACGCGCCGGGCGCCGGCCGCGAACTCGCCTCCCTGCTCGTCGGCGGGGTCGCCCTGACGGTCGTTCTTCTTCGGGGTCATGCGCGTCGTACCTCCACGACGACGGCCGAGCCGGGGCCCGATCCGACGACGGTCTTCTCGGGCCTGTCGCCGACGCCCTCGTGGACGTCGACGATCAGCTCGGTGGTCAGGGTCTCGCGAGAGATCAGCTCGCGGTGTGCCTCGACGGCGGCGGCCGCGGCGGCGTCCGACGTGAGCGTCGTCGTGATGCGGTCGGACACGTCGAGGTCGGCGACCTTGCGGGCCTGCTGGACGGCGCGGACGACGTCGCGAGCCAGGCCCTCGGCCTCGAGCTCGGGCGTCGTCGCGGTGTCGAGCAGCACGAAGCCGCCGTCACCGACGAAGGCGAGGGCGCTCGACGCGTCCGCGACCGCCAGCTCGAGGGTGAACTCCCCCGGCAGCAGCTCGACGCCGCCGACGACGACGTTCTCGCCCGCGGGCTGCCAGTCGCCCTTCTTCGCCGCGGGGATGACCTGCTGCACCTGCTTGCCGATGCGGGGGCCCGCGGCCCGGGCGTTGACGGTGAGCTTGCGGGTGACTCCGTACTCGCCGAGGCTCTCCTCGGTCAGGCGGGTCACGACGACCCGCTTGACGTTGAGTTCGTCACGCACGATGTCGGCGAACGCCTCGAGGCCTGCCGGGTCGGGCGTGACGACCGTCAGACGGGCCAGCGGCAGACGGACGCGCAGCCCCTGGGACTTGCGCAGCGCCAGACCGCTCGACGCGACGGCGCGGACGGCGTCCATCGCGGTCACGAGAGCGTCGTCGGCCGGGAACGCCGAGGCGTCGGGCCAGTCGGTCAGGTGCACCGAGCGCGCCCCGGTGAGGCCCTTGTAGACCTCGTCAGCGACGAGCGGGGCGAGCGGGGCCGCGACCCGTGTGAGCGTCTCGAGCACCGTGAAGAGGGTGTCGAACGCGTCGACGTCGTCGCCCGACCAGAACCGGTCGCGCGAGCGTCGGACGTACCAGTTGGTCAGCACGTCGGCGAAGTCACGCAGCGTCGCGGTGGCCCGCGGCGTGTCGAGGGCGTCGAGCGCGGCCTCGACGTCGGACACCAGGAGGCGCGTCTTCGCGAGCAGGTAGCGGTCGAGGACGTCGCTCGAGTCGGTTCGCCACTGCGCGTCGTAACCGGGGGCGGCATGCCGACCCGCGCCTCCGGACGCGGCGTTGGCGTAGAGCGAGAAGAAGTACCAGGTGCTCCACAGCGGCAGCAGGAACTGTCGGACGCCCTCGCGGATGCCCTCTTCGGTGACGACGAGGTTGCCGCCGCGGATCACCGAGCTCGACATGAGGAACCAGCGCATGGCGTCGGCCCCGTCGCGGTCGAACACCTCGCTGACGTCCGGGTAGTTGCGCAGGCTCTTCGACATCTTCTGACCGTCGGAGCCGAGCACGATGCCGTGGCTGATGACGTTCGAGAAGGCCGGGCGGTCGAACAGCGCGGTGGACAGCGTGTGCAGCGTGTAGAACCAGCCGCGGGTCTGACCGATGTACTCGACGATGAAGTCGGCAGGGCTGTGCTCGTCGAACCACTGCTGGTTCTCGAACGGGTAGTGCACCTGGGCGAACGGCATCGAGCCGCTGTCGAACCAGACGTCGAGGACGTCCTCGATGCGGCGCATGGTGCTCTGCCCCGTCGGGTCGTCGGGGTTCGGGCGGGTGAGCTCGTCGATGAAGGGGCGGTGCAGGTCGGGCTCGCCGTCGGCGTTCGTCGGGAGTCGACCGAAGTCGGCCTCCATCTCGGCCAGCGAGCCGTAGACGTCGACGCGCGGGTACGCGGGGTCGTCGCTCTTCCACACCGGGATCGGTGAACCCCAGTAGCGGTTGCGCGAGATCGACCAGTCGCGGGCGTTGCCGACCCACTTGCCGAACTGGCCGTCCTTGACGTTGTCGGGCACCCAGGTGATCTGCTGGTTCAGCTCGCCCATGCGGTCGCGGAACTCGGTGACGCGGACGAACCAGCTCGACACGGCCTTGTAGATCAGGGGATTGCGGCAGCGCCAGCAGTGCGGGTAGCTGTGCTCGTAGCTGGCGAGGCGCACCAGGCGACCGTCGGCACGGAGGCGCTGCACGAGCGGCTTGTTGGCGTCGAAGACCTGCAGGCCGGCGACGCCCAGCTCGTCGAACATCGGCAGGAAGCGCCCACCGTCGTCGACCGAGACGATGACGGGGATGCCGGCGGCGGCGCAGACCAGCTGGTCGTCCTCGCCGTAGGCCGGGGCCTGGTGGACGATGCCGGTGCCCTCGCCGGTGGCGACGTAGTCCGCGACCAGGATGCGCCAGGCGTTCTCGGTGCCCCAGGCCTCGGTGTCGGCGTAGAGGTCCCAGATGCGGTCGTACTCGACGCCCTCGAGCTCGGCACCGGTGAAGGTCGCGGTGACGGCGGACTGGGCGGCCTCGGCGGATTCGTAGCCCAGGTCGCGGGCGTAGGCGGCGAGCGTGTCGGCCGCGAGCAGGAACACGCTGCCGGTCAGCAACTCTTGGTCGCCGGTGCGCTCGCCCGGCAGCAGGGCGTGCGGCACGGCGACGTAGTCGATGGCCGGCCCCACGGCGAGCGCCATGTTGGTCGGCAGGGTCCACGGGGTGGTCGTCCAGGCGAGGGCCTCGACGCCGGTCAGGCCGAGCGCCTCGGCCTTGGCGCCGACGAGCGGGAAGGCGACCGTGACCGTCTGGTCCTGGCGGCTCTTGTAGACGTCGTCGTCCATGCGCAGCTCGTGGTTCGACAGGGGAGTCTGGTCGTGCCAGCAGTAGGGCAGCACGCGGAAGCCCTCGTAGGCGAGCCCCTTGTCGTGCAGCTGCTTGAAGGCCCAGACGACGCTCTCCATGTAGTCGACGTCGAGGGTCTTGTAGTCGTCGTCGAAGTCGACCCAGCGCGCCTGACGGGTGACGTACTGCTGCCACTCGTCGGTGTACTGCAGCACCGACTTGCGGGCGGCGGCGTTGAAGACGTCGATGCCCATGTCGTCGATCTCGTGCTTCTCGGTCAGCCCGAGCTGGCGCATCGCCTCGAGCTCGGCGGGCAGCCCGTGGGTGTCCCAGCCGAAACGCCGGTGCACCTGCTTGCCGCGCATGGTCTGGTACCGCGGGAACACGTCCTTGGCGTAGCCCGTCAGGAGGTGTCCGTAGTGCGGCAGGCCGTTGGCGAACGGCGGGCCGTCGTAGAAGACCCACTCGTCGCAGCCCTCGCGGGCCCGGATCGACTCGGCGAAGGTGTCGTCGCGCTTCCAGAAGGCGAGGACGCCGGTCTCGATCTCGGGGAAGCGCGGTGAGGCGGGGACGCCCGTGGCGTCGGAACCCTTGGGGTAGGTCATCGGTTCTCCAGGTCGTGCGGTGGGTCGCCCCCGCTGCTCTGGCCGAGGGACCTTCTGACCACGAGGACGCCGACCGGGTGCCTGACCCGGGTGGCGCGGTACCACCCCGCTTGCCGCCGTCGTCGCCCTCTCGGACGGTGACCGCGACCGCTCTGCTGCGGCTGTGACGGGCCTGCCCCGCCCGGTTCTACCGACGACCACCGGGCCGTGGCCCGCCGGTCGCTTTCTTCCGGGTGCTCCCCGGTGATGGCCGGATCGATGCGTGGTCGATCCTACCGTCAGAGCCGAGGAGGCGCGAGGTCGTTCCGAGGAGCAGGATCGAGGCCATGTCCTCCACCCCGTCCGCGTCGCCGGCCAAGCCCGAGAGCACGGTCACCGTCATCGTGGCGTTCCTCGCCAACCTGCTCATCGCCGTCGCGAAGACGGTCGCCGCCTTCCTGACGGGGTCGGCCTCGATGGTCGCCGAGTCGGCGCACTCGTGGGCGGACACGGGCAACGAGGTCTTCCTCTTCGTCGCCGACAAGCGCGGCGTCAAGCGCCGGGACGACGCCCACCCCCTCGGCTACGGGAAGGAGACCTACGTCTGGTCGATGTTCGCCGCCTTCGGCCTCTTCACCGTCGGTGCCGTCGTGTCGATCCAGCACGGCATCTCGCAGTTGACCGCCGAGGAGGAGGCGGAGAACTACCTGATCAACTACGTCGTCCTCGCGATCGCCTTCGTGCTCGAGGGCACGTCGTTCCTGCAGGCCTTCCGTCAGGCCAGGGGTTCGGCCCGCGAGCGGGGCGCGCCGACCCTGCGCTTCGTCCTGCGCAGCTCGAACTCGACCCTGCGGGCCGTCTTCGCCGAGGACGCGGCGGCTCTGGTCGGGCTCCTCATCGCGTTCCTCGGGATCTTCCTGCACCAGATCACCGGGTCGGCGGTGTTCGACGCGATCGGGTCGATCGCCGTCGGCGTGCTGCTCGGCGTGGTGGCTCTCGTGCTGGTCGACCGCAACCGGCGGTTCCTCGTCGGTGAGAGCCCGTCGGACGAACTCGAGTCGACCGTCCTCGAGCGCCTCCTGGCCCGCCCCGAGATCGCTCGCGTGACGTATCTGCACACCGAGTTCGTGGGCCCCGGCCGGCTCTACCTGGTCGCAGCGGTCGACATGACCGGCAACGACCGTGAAGAGCACGTCGCGGTGGCACTCCGCCGGGTCGAGCGAGAACTCGAGGACCACGACGCCGTCGAAGAAGCCGTGCTCACCCTCTCCACGCCGGACGAGCCGAGCCTGACGCCCCGGAGGGCGTCCGACCCGGCTCGTCGCTGACCGCGGACCGGTCAGGCGTCAGCCCCGGGAGGCGCGGCGCCGGGTGACGAGGACGGTCGCCGCCCCGAGACCCACGAGCACCATCCCGGCGAGACCCGCCCACGGCGTCGTCTCGGACGAGCCCGTGTAGGCGAGGTCCGAGCGGTGCGACACGGGGACGACCCTCACACCGACCGGGATGACGGGCTTCGAGACGGTCGGGACGATCGCAGGCGTGACCGGAGACACCACCGGCGCTGCCGCAGCCGGAGCGGCCAGTGCGAATTCCACCACGACCGGGACGGATTGACGGCTGCGCGGCGGACCCTCGAGGCCGAGCTGGCCGTCACCGCGAGGCACGTACTGACTCACGAGCAGCCGCCACGACCCGTGAGGCAGGATCTCCGTGAAGCGGTAGGTACCGTCGGCGGCGACGCGGGGGGCGTCGTAGTCGTGGCCCCACCCCTCTTGACCACTCAAGGCTTCGACCGTGAAGGCGATGGCCGATCCGGGGACGCCCGTTCCGGCGATCTCGAACACACCCAGACCCGGGTACTCGGAATCTGCCGTCACGACCGCCCCGGTCCGTGGCGTGCTCACGGTCACGGCCGGGGACGTCGGGACGTCGATCCGGAACGTGCGGGATTCCTGCCCCAGCACGAGTCCCTGGGCATCCTCGACGACCACCGTGACGGTCTGGTCCACTGCGGCGTCGTCCCCGAGACCGATGGTCGTCTCGATCCGCGGACCGGACTGGTGCACCGCGCCCCAGACGACCACGCCCGCGCCGTCGAGCACCTCGATCTGCACGTCGACCTCGTCCGTGAGGACGACGACGTCGTAACCCAGGGTGTCGTAGGCCCCGCCCTGCACGGGACTCTCGAGCGTGAAGGCGCCCGCCCGCGCCGCGAGTGCCTCGTCCGAACCCTCGACCGCTGTCTCGGGCACCGCCACGCCCGGCTCGGTGCCGGCGGGCGCCTCATCCTCAGCCGGCCCGGAACCGTCCGTCGGCTCGGCTGTGGACTCGTCCGCGGGCACGGCCGGCTCCGGAGCGTCGTCGACGATCTCGGGCTCTACCGTCGCTTCGACCACGGGTTCGACGTCGGCCGGAGCGGCCGCCGCCTCCTGCTCGATCGGAACCGGCTGCGCAGAGGCCGCCTGTCCGCTCAGTGCGATGCCCCCCAGGGCGATGACGATGGCCGTCGACAGCGCGGTGGCGGTCGACACGGTCTTCTTCATGAGTGATGTCCTCTTCAGTGAGTCAGGGTGGACCGGTCGCCCTGACCCACCCCGGGGCGACCGGTCGCCGTCCCGGTGATCCGGTCCGACGAGCACGACGTTAGCCACCGAGGGCGACAGATCCTCACGCCGTGATCAGGCCGTGACGAGAAGTCATCCGCAAGGTCGAGCTGCCCTCAACCCTCCGGCGCCGCGCGGGTTCACCCTCTCGTTCTGGCGGTGATTCGTGACGCATCCCGTGGTCGCTTCCAGCCACTTCATGGCGCTCTCGGCTACCGTGATGCAGTGCAAGCAGTCATCAAGCTCATCAGAGAGCACCCCTCCGCGGCGAGGTTCCTCGTCGTCGGGGGCATCGGCTTCGTGATCACCATGGTGATCAACTACGGGCTCAAGCTGTTCGTCATCCCCCAGCACCCCGTCACCGCCCTCGCGCTGGGCATCATCGTCGCGACGGTCTTCTCGTACTGGATGAACAAGAAGTGGTCGTTCGACGACCGCGGCGAGCGTCACACCGCGCACGAGATGTTGCTCTTCGTCATCGTCAGCATCATCGGGGTCGGCCTCAACTCGGCGCCGCTCTACCTCTCGCGTTACGGCTTCGGCCTCGAGGTGCCGAACGTCTCGCGAACCACGCAAGAGATCGCCGACTTCGTCAGCGGCCCGATCGTCGGCACCATGCTCGCCATGGTCTTCCGCTACTGGGCCATGAACAAGTGGGTCTTCCCGAAGCGCGCCGAGCTGGTCGACGTCCTCTCGCCCACGTCCCCCTCGACGTCGCCGACACCGACCGTCTAGGCCGAGCGCGCCTCCCGGGCGTCGAGTCCGTCCGCGACCGGCCCCACGGCCGCCGCGACGACCGGTCCGAGGGGCCCGCGCGAGACACCGGCTCGGGCCCAGGTCGAGATCGCGGCCGCCGCGGCGGCGATCAAGGCCGAGCCGACCACCTGGGCCGACAGGTCCGACCGATCGCGACCCGAGCGCTCGGCGACGTACGATGCGACCGCCCCTTGCTGGCGCACGAACCGGACGGCCGCCGACGCGACCAGGTCGTCACCGAGGGCCATCGCCTCGGACTGGGTCAGCGCCCACGGCACGCGCTCGGGATCGTGGGCCTCGGCGAGCGCGACGAGCGCCGCCTCGACCGCCCGGACCGGCGAGAGCCCCGAGGAGGCGCG
Organism: Frigoribacterium sp. Leaf44; assembly: GCF_001421865.1. Lineage (NCBI taxonomy): Bacteria > Bacillati > Actinomycetota > Actinomycetes > Micrococcales > Microbacteriaceae > Frigoribacterium > Frigoribacterium sp. Leaf44. The sequence goes on along the minus strand of NZ_LMLG01000004.1, from coordinate 60,440 downwards.
CAGCAGGTCCCCGAGATCCGCGAGGCTCTGGTCGAGGTCGAGCCAGAAGAGGTCGGACTTGGCCTCGAAGTAGTTGAAGAACGTGCCGCGGCTGACGCCGGCCCGGCGGGCGATGTCGTCGACGGTCGTCCCGGCGTAGCCGTTCTCGAGGAACAGCTCGGCGGCCGCGTCGGCCAGCATCTCGGCGGACGAGCGGCGAGGTCGGCCGACCGGCCGCCGCGGGCGGGTCGGGCCTGGTCCATCTGACATGGCCACCATCATGCCGCTAGACTCGACGGCGCACTTGTTGCACCCGGTCCACGAATGCAGCCCTCGTCTCGGAGGCAGTGGATCACACCCGACGTCCCGTCAGTCCCCACGCCCGGAGCCCCATGCGCAGCCGCCTGCCCGTCCTGATCGCCGCCACCGCCGTCGCGAGCCTCGTGCTCGCCGGTTGCACGAGCGGGGGCGACCCCGACGCCGCCTCCACCCCGGTCTCGGGGGGCACGCTCACCTACGCCTCGGGCGACGCCGAGCCGACCTGCCTCGACCCCCACGTCGGCGGCAACTACCCGCAAGCGCTCGTGTCGACGCAGTACCTCGAGTCGCTCGTCTCGAAGGACGCGAACGGTGACGTCGTCCCGTGGCTGGCCGACTCCTGGGAAGAGGCATCCGACGGCCTCAGCTGGACCTTCACGCTGAAGGACGGCGTGACCTTCACCGACGGCACCCCGTTCGACGCCGCCGCCGTGGCCGCCAACGTCGCCCACCTCCAGGACCCCACGACGCTGTCGTCGACCGGGTACCTCGCCCTCGGCAAGGTCACCGGCGTCGAGGCGGTCGACGCCCGCACGGCACGCTTCGACCTGCGCGAGCCCGACAGCGCCCTCCTCGAGTCCCTCTCACAGCCCTGGCTCGCGATGGAGTCCCCCGACGCCCTGACCCGCAGCCAGGAGGTCAACTGCGAGTCACCGGTCGGCACCGGCCCGTTCGCGGTCGAGTCGTGGACCAAGCAGCAGCAGGTCGTCCTCACCCGCAACGACGACTACAGCTCGCCGCCGGCCGACGCCGGGCACCAGGGGCCCGCCTACCTCGACGAGATCGTCTGGCGGTTCATCCCCGACTCGGCGTCGCGCTACGCCGCGCTGCAGGCCGGCCAGGTCGACGTGATCGACAACGCCCAGCCCGACACCCTGGTCGCCGCGGCCAAGGACGACTCGCTCGACGAGATCGACGCCCCTCGCCCCGGGGCCTCGAACCGCATCGAGCTCAACGCCGGCAAGGCGCCCTTCGACGACCCGGCCGTCCGCGAGGCGTTCATCCGTGGCGTCGACGTCGACTCGGGCATCGACTCGCTCTTCTTCGGGACGGCGAAGCGGTCGTACAGCCCGCTGTCGAGCGTCGAGCCGCTGGCATTCTCCGACGAGTCGCTCTTCGACGTCGACACCGACGCGGCGAACGACCTGCTCGACCGGGCCGGGTGGACCACCCGCGACGCGGACGGTTACCGCACGAAGGACGGTGTGCGCCTCGCCGCGACGTTCCCGGTCAGCACGAACCAGTCGATCCCGGCCGAGCAGTCGCTCTTCGAGCAGGTCCAGGCCGGTGCGAAGGACCTCGGCTTCGACGTCACCCTCGAGCCCCTCGACCTCTCGAGCTGGTACGGCGCCCTCGCCGCGAACGAGTACGACCTGGTGAGCGCGCCGTACACGAAGGTCGGCCCCGACGTGCTGCGCATCCTCTACGACAGCGACGGCATCACCCCGGCCCCGAGCGGCTACTTCGCCAACCTGTCGCAGACGAGCGACCCGGCCCTCGACGACCTGTTGACCCGCGCCTCCGAGACGAGCGACGCCGACGAGCGCGCCGACCTCTACCAGCAGGCGCAGCAGATCATCCTCGAGGGGTGGCACGTCCTGCCGCTGTACGACCAGCAGAACCACTACCTGGTGCGCTCGGCCGTCCATGGGGTCCGTGCCCTGCCGACGGTCCAGGCGCCGACGATGTACGACGCCTACGAGGCGAGCTGACCGGGTGCGTCCCGGGCGGTGGCGACGGGCGGGTCGGTGGCTCGTCGGCCGCCTGCTCGGTGCGGTCTTCGTGCTCTGGGCCGTCGCGACGCTCATCTTCTTCGCCATCCGGCTCGTGCCGGGCGACCCGGCCGAGGCGATCCTCGGCGGTCCGGGGTCGCAGGCGTCGGCCGAGGCCCTCGACACGGTCCGCCGGCAGTACGGCCTCGACCAGCCGCTGCTCGTCCAGTACCTCGCGCAGCTCGGTCGACTCGCGACGGGCGACCTCGGCACCTCGTACTCGCTGCGCACCGACGTCGGCCGGTTGCTGCTCGACCAGTTGCCGGGCACGATCGGCCTGGCCCTGCTGGCCCTGGTCGTGGCCTGGCTGCTGGCGATCGCGACGGCCTGGTGGGCGACCCTCAGCGGTCGGATCGCCTCGGCGGTGTCGTCGGGGCTCGAGGTCGTCGCCTCGGCCGTCCCGCACTTCTGGTTGGCCAGCCTGCTCATCCTGGTCTTCAGCACCGAGCTCGGGCTGCTCCCCCCGGTGAGCACGGGCACCCCCGCGGGGCTCGTCCTGCCGGTCGTCACGCTCGCGATCCCCGTCGCGGGGTTCCTCGGCCAGGTCACCCGCGACTCGCTCCTCGACGCCGCGGCCACCCCGTTCGCCCTCTCGGCCCGAGCCCGGGGCGAGAGTCCGTCGGGGCTCTTCGTCCGTCACCTGCTCCGGCACGCGGCCCTGCCCGGGCTCGCCCTGTCGGGCTGGGCCTTCGGCTCGCTGCTCAGCGGCGCCGTCGTGGTCGAGTCGGTGTTCGCGCGCCCGGGACTCGGCCGCACCCTCCTCGGTGCGGTCACGCTGCGTGACATCCCTCTCGTGACCGGTGTCGCCCTCGTCTCGGCCCTCGCCTACGTCGTCGTGGTCGCCCTCGGCGACCTGGCCGAGCGCGCGGTCGACCCGAGAGGACGCGCGGCATGACCGCGCTGCCCGACCTGCCCCGGGGTGCCGACCCGACCCGCGCCTCCTCGATGCGCGCCGCCCGGCGGCGCTCGCCGCTCGGCCCCGCGGAACTCGTCGCGGCCGCCCTGCTGTCGCTCGTGGTCGTGATGGCCGTCGCGCCGGCCCTGCTGGCCCCCGCCGACCCGCTCGCCGTGTCGCCGACCGACGCGTTCGCCGGCCCGTCGGCCGCGCACCCGTTCGGCACCGACGAGTCGGGGCGGGGCGTCTGGACCCGCGTCGTCCACGGAGCCGGCGCCTCGCTGACGATCGGACTCGTCGCCACGCTGATCGGCACGGGCCTGGGTGTGGCCCTCGGCGTCCTGGCGGGCCTCGGCGGTCGCGGCCTGGTCGGTCGGGCGACCGACGTCGGCGTGAGTCGCGTGCTCGAGGTCCTCTTCGCCCTGCCCGGCCTGCTTCTGGCTCTCGTCGTCATCGCGTTCACCGGGCCCGGGGCCGTGCCCGCGACGATCGCCGTCGGCCTCGCGACCGCCCCCGGGTACGCCCGCATCGTCCGCAGCCAGGTGGCGGCCGTCCGCCGGTCGCCGATGGTCGAGGCGGCGACCGTGCTCGGTCGCCGCCCGGGGGTCGTCCTGCTGCGCCACGTGCTGCCGAACGCCCTCGCCCCCGTCGTCGTGCTCGCCACGCTGGGCCTCGGTCAGGCCGTCGTCTGGGCGTCGTCGCTGAGCTACCTCGGACTGGGGTCGCCGCCCCCGGCACCCGAGTGGGGTGCGATGCTCTCGGCCGGGCGCACGTACCTCGCGGTCGCCTGGTGGATGACCGTCTTCCCGGGGCTCGCCGTCGTCGTGACGGCCGCGTCGGCCACGGTCCTGGGGCGCGGTCTCGCGCGACGCGGGCGAGGAGGCCGACGATGACCACGGACCCGCCGGCGGCCGGCGCCGCCCTCGGTGACCGGCACCGCGCCTCCTCGGACGACCTCGTCGTCGACCGCCTGCACGTCGCGTTCGACGGGGTGACCGCCGTCGACGCCGTGTCGTTCTCGATGCGTCCCGGTGAATGCGTGGCCCTGGTCGGCGAGTCCGGCTCGGGCAAGAGCGTGACCGCCCGGGCCCTGCTCGGGCTGACCGGTGGCACGGTGACGGCCGACGCCCTGCGACTCGGTGGCGACGACCTTCTCACGCTGACCGAACGACGCTGGCGTCGGCTGCGCGGCCCGCGCATCGGGCTCGTGCTGCAGGACGCCCTGGTCTCGCTCGACCCCCTGCGCCCGGTCGGTCGCGAGATCGACGACGCCCTGCGACTGCACACGCGCCTCTCGCCGACCGCCCGTCGGGCCCGGGTGCTCGAGGTCCTCACCGAGGTCGGCATGCCCGACCCCGAGGCGCGCCGCGGCCTGCGGTCGGGCGAGCTCTCGGGAGGGCTGCGGCAGCGGGCACTCATCGCCGCGGCCCTCGCCCTGCGGCCCGGCCTGATCGTCGCGGACGAACCGACCACCGCCCTCGACGCCGAGGTGCAGCGCCTGGTCGTCGACCGGCTCGCGGCCCTCCGCGACGCAGGGACGGCCGTCCTCGCGATCAGTCACGACCTGGGGGTCGTGCGCCGCCTGGCCGACCGCGTCGTCGTGATGCGCGACGGACGCGTGGTCGAGCAGGGGGCCACGGCGACCGTGCTCGACTCACCGCAGGCCGACTACACGCGCATGCTCCTGGCCGCCCTGCCGGGTGGGGCCCCGCGGGGTCGGCGCCTGTCGGCCGCCGTGACGCCCGACGGCCCGGACGCGGGAGGCGCGCCTGCGTCGACGACGCCGGACACCCCCGGCACACCCCGGACAGGAGGCGCGCCCGGCCCGTCGACGCCCGACACGTCGACGACTCCCCCGGTCGGCCCGGTCCTCGTGGCGACGGGCCTGCGCCGGGTCTTCGCGAGCCGTCGGGGGCCCGACCGGGTCGCCGTGGACGACGTCTCGCTCTCGCTGCGGGCCGGCGAGACGCTCGGCCTCGTCGGAGCGTCCGGCTCGGGCAAGACCACGACGGCTCGTCTGCTGCTCGGCCTCGACGACCCCGACGCCGGGACGGTCGACCTGCTCGGCACGACCTGGGCCCCGGCGCGCGAGCGCGATCGCCGTCCCCGCCGGGGCGACCTCGGGGCCGTCTACCAGGACCCCTCGAGCTCGTTCGACCCGCGCTTCACCGTCGGTCGGCTGCTGGCGGACGCGCTGACGGCCGGCCGCAGCACGCGCCTCGGCCCCGTCGAGCGCGAGGTCGTCGCCCTGCTGGCACGGGTCGGGCTCGACGCCGGCACCGTGGCGCGACGGCCCGACACGTTGTCCGGCGGGCAGCGGCAACGGGTGGCGATCGCCCGCGCCCTGGCCCCGCGACCCCGCGTGATCGTCTGCGACGAGCCGGTCTCGGCGCTCGACGTCTCGGTGCAGGCCCAGGTGCTCGACCTGCTCGACGAGTTGCAGCGGCAGGACGGGCTCGCCTACGTCTTCATCTCGCACGACCTGGACGTCGTCGAGCACATGACCGACCGGGTCGCCGTGATGCACGAGGGCCGGATCGTCGAACAGGGCCGCACGGCGGACGTGTTCTCCGCCCCGCAGCACGCCCACACCCGCGCCCTGCTCGCCGCTCGCCCCTAGCCCCGCCCGACCGGCCCCGCCCGACCGGCCCGGCCCGGCCCGGCCCGATGACACGACGTGCCGCTGACCTCCGAGGTGAGCGGCACGTCGTGATGTCCCGACCGCGGCGGGTGGACTACGGACGGGCGCGGTGGGCGGCGTCGGCCTCGGCGGCCTTCGGGTCGACCACGTCGATGAGGCCGGACTGCGCCCACTCGAGCGCCCAGTCCGACTTCGCGACCTCGCTCGACTCGTCGGCGTAGGCCTCGACCAGCTCGCGCGCCTCGTCGTCGGTCGCGACCGACGGGCCCGAACCGAGCAGCGGCTCGTTGGCCGTCTCTTTCGTGAACCACACGGCGACGAGGCCGATCACGGCCGCGGCCATCAGGTAGAAAGCGGGGATGTCGTGGGCCCACGAGAAGCCCTTCCCCTCGGCCCAGACGACCAGCGCCTCGGTGGCCAGGGGCGTGGTGCCGCCGAACAGCGAGACCGACACGTTGAACGCGATGGCCAGGGCGCCGTAGCGGATGATCGTCGGGAAGAGCGCGGGCAGCGTCGACGGCATGGTCGACGTGAACGTGACGAGCACCAGGCCGAGCACCAGCAGGCCGACGAAGACGAGCGGGGTGCTCTCGGACTGCACGAGCTTGAGGGCCGGCCAAGACAGCACCAGGAACCCGATGCAGCCGGCGAACAGCACGGGACGTCGTCCGAACCGGTCGCTCAGGCGCCCGCTGAACGTGATGACGATCATCATCAGGACCATCACGACGATCACGAGCAGCAGCCCCGAGGTTGCACTGCGTCCGAGCGTGTTGGTGAGGTAGGTCGGCATGTACGACAGCAGCATGTAGTCGGTCACGTTGAACACCAGCACCAGGCCGATGCAAACGATCAGCGCACGCCAGTTCTCGGCGAAGAGCTTCACGAACGGCACCTTGACGTGTTCGCGCCCGGCCGCTTCTTCCTGCTGCTTCTGGAACGCCGGGGTCTCCTCGAGCTTGAGGCGCAGGTAGAGCCCGATCAGGCCGAGCGGCCCGGCGATCAGGAACGGGATGCGCCAGCCCCAGGCGAGCAGCGCCTCCTCGCTCATGCCGAGCTGCAGGCCGGTGACCAGCGAGGCACCGAGCACGTAGCCGGCGAGCGTGCCGAACTCGAGCCACGAGCCCATGAAGCCGCGGCGCTTGTCGGGCGAGTACTCGGCGATGAACGTGGCCGCGCCTCCGTACTCACCGCCGGTCGAGAAGCCCTGCAGGAGGCGCGCCAACAGCAGCAGGACGGGCGCCCAGAGGCCGATGGTCGCGTACGACGGGATGAGGCCGATGGCGAGCGTCCCCGCCGCCATCAGGATCATCGTGAGCGCGAGCACCTTCTGGCGTCCGATGCGGTCGCCGAGCGGGCCGAAGAAGGCGCCGCCGATCGGGCGCACGATGAACGCGGCGGTGAACGTGCCGAAGGTGAACAGGATGTTGAGCGCGTCGTTGCCCGGCGGGAAGAACACCTGGGCGATCGTCGTCGTGATGTAGGCGTAGACGCCGAAGTCGAACCACTCCATGGCGTTGCCGAGGGCTGCGGCACTGACCGCGCGCTTGAGCAGACCCTCTTCGACGACGGTGACGTCGTCGGTGGTCAGGCTGCGGCGGGCGGGCTTCTTGCTGTCGTTCTTCTTGGCTGACATCGGGTGAGGCCTCCAGGTCGTCGGGCGGTGGCAGTCGACCCCAGCGTCGGCAAAAAACCCGTCGAGCCTAACAGAACCGCCATGTCAGTACCAGTGCAGCGTGCGCAGGGGTGCAGTGGGCGCAGCGCGCAGGAGGTGCGGCGGCGGTCCACGAGGAGCCCTCGCGAGGGTGCGTACACTGGTCGGAGTCCCACAACCAGGCACCTCCCCACCGACACGGTGCCGTCCACAGAAACCGGAGAAGACCATGACGTCAGCGATGCCCGAGAAGCCCGCCCTCGAAGGACTCGAGGCCCGTTGGGGTCAGGTCTGGGAGGCCGACGGCACCTACCGCTTCGACCGCACCGACGCGACCCGCGCCTCCGTGTTCTCGGTCGACACCCCGCCGCCGACCGCCTCGGGCAGCCTGCACATCGGCCACGTCTTCAGCTACACGCACACCGACGTCAAGGCCCGGTTCGAGCGCATGCGCGGCAAGCGCGTGTTCTACCCGATGGGCTGGGACGACAACGGACTGCCCACCGAGCGTCGCGTGCAGAACTTCTACGGTGTGCGCTGCGACCCGTCGCTGCCCTACGACGCCGACTTCACCCCGCCCTTCGAGGGTGGCGACAACAAGTCGTCGAAGGCCGCCGACCAGGTGCCGATCTCGCGTCGCAACTTCATCGAGCTGTGCGAGCGCCTCACGGTCGAGGACGAGAAGCAGTTCGAGGACGTCTGGCGGAAGCTCGGCCTCTCGGTCGACTGGACCCAGAGCTACCGCACCATCGACGACGACTCGCAGGCCATCGCGCAGAAGGCGTTCCTCCGCAACCTGGCCCGCGGCGAGGCCTACCAGGCCGACGCGCCGACGCTCTGGGACGTCACGTTCCGCACGGCCGTGGCGCAGGCCGAGCTCGAGGACAAAGAGATGCCCGGGGCGTACCACAAGCTCGCCTTCCACCGCACCGACGGCCAGGGCGACGTGCTGATCGACACCACGCGGCCCGAGCTGCTGCCGGCCTGCGTGGCCCTCGTCGCGCACCCGGACGACGAGCGCTACCAGGCGTTGTTCGGCACGACCGTCCGCTCGCCGCTGTTCGACGTCGAGGTGCCCGTGGTGGCGCATCACCTCGCCCAGCCCGACAAGGGCTCCGGCATCGCCATGGTCTGCACCTTCGGCGACACCAACGACGTGGTCTGGTGGCGCGAGCTGCAGCTGCCGAACCGCGCCGTGATCGGCTTCGACGGCCGCTTCGTCAGCGAGGCCCCCGAGGCGATCACGTCCGAGGCGGGGCGCGCCTCCTATGCCCAGCTGGCCGGCAAGACGGTGTTCAGCGCCAAGCAGTCCGTGGTCGAGCAGTTGACCGCCTCGGGCGAGCTCGTGGGCGAGATCCGCAAGATCTCGCACCCGGTGAAGTTCTTCGAGAAGGGCGACAAGCCGCTCGAGATCGTGTCGACCCGTCAGTGGTACGTCGTCAACGGCGCCCGCGACGAGCAGCTCAAGGGTTCGCTGCTCGAGCGCGGTGGCCAGGTGGCGTTCCACCCCGACTTCATGCGCGTCCGCTACGACAACTGGGTCAACGGCCTGAACGGCGACTGGCTCATCTCGCGCCAGCGGTTCTTCGGCGTGCCGATCCCGGTCTGGTACCCGCTCGACGGCGACGGCAACCCCGTCTTCGACCAGGTGATCGTGCCCACCGAGGCGCAGCTGCCGATCGACCCGGCCTCCCAGGCGGCTCCTGGCTACGACGAGTCGCAGCGCGGCGTGCCCGGCGGCTTCGTCGGCGAGGTCGACGTGATGGACACCTGGGCGACGTCGTCGCTCACCCCGCAGCTGGCCGGCGGCTGGGAGCGCGACCCCGAGCTGTTCGACCTGGTGTTCCCCTACGACGTGCGCCCCCAGGGGCAGGACATCATCCGCACCTGGCTGTTCTCGACGATGCTGCGGTCGCAGCTCGAGTCGGGCACCGTGCCGTGGAAGAACGCGTCGATCTCGGGCTTCATCGTCGACCCCGACCGCAAGAAGATGTCGAAGTCGAAGGGCAACGTGGTGACCCCGGCCGCCATGCTCGACGACCACGGCTCGGACTCGGTGCGCTACTGGGCGGCGTCGAGCCGGCTGGGCACCGACGCGGCGTTCGACCCGCAGAACCCCAAGCAGATCAAGATCGGCCGCCGTCTGGCCATCAAGGTGCTCAACGCGGCCAAGTTCGTGTACTCGTTCGAGCTGCCCTCAGGAGAGTTCGAGATCACCCAGCCGCTCGACCGTGACCTCCTCGCGTCGTTCGCCGCCGTCATCGAGACCGCGACCGAGGCGCTCGAGGGCTACGACCACGCCCGGGCGCTCGAGACGACCGAGAAGTTCTTCTGGACGTTCTGCGACGACTACCTCGAGCTCGTGAAGGAGCGTGCCTACGGCGCCACCACGCCGGCCGAGCAGGCCTCCGCCGTGCTCGCACTGCGCACGGTGCTCGAGGGCCTGCTGCGCCTGATCGCGCCCTACCTGCCGTTCGCCACCGAAGAGGTCTGGTCCTGGACGCACGACGACTCGGTGCACCGGGCCGCGTGGCCGACCGTCGACGAGCTCGGCCTCACCGAGGGCGAGACCTCGTCCGGTCTCGTGGGGCTCGTCGGGCAGGCACTGATCTTCGTCCGGCGGGCGAAGTCGGACGCCAAGGCCTCGCAGAAGACCCCGGTGGCCTCGGCCGTCATCACGGGCCCTTCGGCCCAGCTCGAGCTCGTGAAGCTCGCGGCGGGTGACCTCGCGGCGGTCGGCAAGATCGCCGAGCTGTCCTTCGCCGAGGGCGACGAGCTGGCGGTCGGCGACATCGTGTTCGCCGAGGTGCCGGCCGACGCCGGTGCGGCCCGCTCCGGCGCTGCTGCCGATCCTGCCCCGACGGCGGGTGCCTGATGCAGCTCGGCACGCGGTGGAGCGTCGGAGGCGCGGCCCCGGCCGAGTTGCCTGCTCCCGTCCTCGGGGCGGTCGCCCAGGTAGAGCGTGAGCTCTCCGACCAAGGAGTCGACGCGACCTCGTGGCGCTGGACGCTGACCTGGCTCGAGCACCGTCCCGTCGTCGAGCTCGACGACGGCACGGTCGTCCGGGTCGACGCCGTCACCGGCGAGGCCCGCATCCACGAGCCCGTCGACACCGAGGGTGACGACGCCGAGGGCGACGGCGACTGACGCCACGTCGGCCGAGATGCCACGACATGCCGCTCACCGTCGAGGGTGAGCGGCATGTCGTGTCTTCTCGAGCCCTCGCCACCCGGTGCTGACGGTCAGGCGCGGGCGAGCAGCTCGCCGTGCGGCATGATGAGCCAGCCGTCGGGGGCGTCGCGCCAGGCGCGCCAGGCGTCGGCGATCGCGTGCAGTTCGTCGTGCGTGGCCGCACCCTTGCCGATCGCGTCGGCGTAGAACGCCGACTCCGTCGCGCGGGTCGCCCAGCTGTCGCCCCACCAGGTGCGGTCCTCGTCCGAGGCGAAGCACCACACGGAGGCGCTGCTCGCCACGTCGACGAAGCCCGCCTCGAGCGCCCAGCCCTTGAGGCGCCTCCCGGCGTCGGGTTCACCGCCGTTTCCGCGGTGCACGGTCTGGTAGACGTCCATCCACCGGTCGAGCCCGGGATTCTCGGGAGCCCAGACGCAGCCGTGGTAGTCGACGTCGCGGACGGCCACGATTCCCCCGGGTCGGGCCACCCGACGCATCTCGCGCAGGGCGGCCACCGGGTCGCCCACGTGCTGCAGGACCTGGTGCGCGTGCACCACGTCGAAGGCGTCGTCGTCGAACGGCAGGGCGAACAGGTCGGCCGTCTCGAAGTGGACGTTGTGCAGGCCGGCCCCGACCGCGAGCGACGACGCCTGTTCGACGATGCCGGGGGCGGCGTCGATGCCGATCACGCGACCGGGCGCGACGCGGCCGGCGATGTCGACGGTGATGGTCCCCGGCCCCGACCCGACGTCGAGGACGCTGACCCCGGGCACGAGGTGCGGCTCGAGGTACGCGGCCGAGTTCTCGACCGTCCGCCACGAGTGGCTGCGCAGCACGCTCTCGTGGTGGCCGTGGGTGTACCGGGCGTGCGTCTCGGGGCGTTCGCTCATGCGGCGACCCTAGCGTGCCTCCTAGTGTGGGCTGATGACGAACCCGTTCCTCTCCCCCAGCACGCTGCCGTACTCGCTGCCGCCGTTCGCGAGCATCACCGACGACGACTACGGCCCCGCGTTCGACGCCGGGTTCGCCGAACAGCTGGCCGAGGTCGAGGTCATCGCGACCGACCCGGCCGAGCCGACCTTCGAGAACACGGTCGCCGCCCTCGAACGCAGCGGCGCGATCCTCACCCGCGTCGAGCACGCCTTCTTCAACAAGACCTCGTCGGACTCGACCGAGGCCACCGACGCCCTCGAACTCGAGCTGGCCCCGCGGCTCGCGGCACACGCCGACGCCATCCGGCTCGACCCGCGCCTCTTCGCCCGTCTCCGCAGCGTGCACGAGCGCCGGGACGCCCTCGACCTGACCGCCGAGCAGCGATACCTCGTCGAACGACTCGTCGCCGAGGCCACTCGCTCGGGGGCCGCCCTCGGCGACGACGACAAAGACCGCCTGCGCGACCTCAACGGCCGGCTCTCGACCCTGACCACACGGTTCGAGAAGAACCTGCTGGCCGACACGAACGACCTCGCCGTCGTGGTCGACGACGTCGCCGAACTTGACGGACTCGACGCCGGGGCGATCGCCGCCGCCGCCGAGACAGCCCGAGAGCGTGGACTCGAGGGTCGCTACGTCATCACCCTCGTGTTGTTCAGCGGCCACCCCTACCTCGCGAGCCTGACCGACCAGGCGCTGCGCGAGCGCATCATGCAGGCGTCGCTCTCGCGCGGACGCCGCGGAGGCGACCACGACAACCGCGAGCTCGTGCTCGAGATCGCCCGGCTGCGCGCCGAGCGGGCCGAGCTGCTCGGGTTCCGGTCGCACGCCGCCTACGTCACGGCGGGCGAGACGGCGGGCACGCCCGAGGCGGTGGCCGACCTGCTCGGGCGGCTCGCGCCTCCTGCCGCCCGAAACGCGCGCGCCGAGCAGGCCGAGCTCGAGCGCGTCGCCGGCCGGACGATACGGGCGTCGGACTGGGCCTTCTTCACCGAACGGGTCCGCACCGAGAAGCACGACGTCGACGCGGCCGCGATGCGGCCGTACTTCGAGGCCGAGCGCGTGCTGCACGACGGCGTCTTCTTCGCCGCGGGGCAGCTCTACGGCCTGCGGTTCGCCGAGCGCCCCGACCTGGTCGCCTACCACCCCGAGGCGCGGGTCTTCGAGGTGACCGACGCCGACGGCCGCGAGGTCGGCCTCTACGTGCTCGACCTGTACACGCGTGACAGCAAACGCGGCGGTGCCTGGATGAACCCGCTCGTCTCGCAGTCCGCCCTGACCGGACTGCCGACGGTGGTCGTCAACAACCTCAACGTGCCCAAGCCACCGGCCGGCCGGCCGACCCTGCTGACGCTCGACGAGGTGACGACGTTCTTCCACGAGTTCGGTCACGCCCTGCACGGTCTCGTCGCCCGGGTGACCTACCCGAGCTTCTCGGGCACGAACGTCTTCCGCGACTTCGTCGAGTTCCCCAGCCAGGTGAACGAGATGTGGATGCTCTGGCCCGAGGTGCTCGCGAACTACGCCGTGCACCACGAGACCGGCGAACGCCTCCCCCAGCCGCTGGTCGATGCGCTCATCGCCTCGCAGGGGTTCGACCAGGGCTTCGAGACGAGCGAGTACCTCGCCGCGGCGCTGCTCGACCAGGCGTGGCACGCCGTGTCGTCGGCCGAGGCCGCGGCGATCACGGACGTCGAGGCGTTCGAGCAGGAGGCGCTGGCCGCGGTGGGCCTCGACCTCGCGTCGGTCCCCACCCGCTACTCGAGCACGTACTTCGCCCACACCTTCTCGGGCGGATACGACACCGGCTACTACTCGTACATCTGGAGCGAGGTGCTCGACGCCGACACGGTCGAGTGGTTCGAGCAGAACGGCGGGCTCACCCGCGAGAACGGTGACCGGTTCCGCTCACGCCTGCTGGGCGTCGGCGGCTCGAAGGACCCACTCGAGGCCTACCGCGACTTCCGTGGTCGGGACGCCCGGGTCGAGCCCCTGCTCGCGCGCCGCGGCCTCGCCTGACACGAGAACGCCCCGGCCGAACCGGCCGGGGCGTTCTGACGTCGCTGCTAGGCGGACTTCTCGGTGCGCTGTTCGACGAGGCGCGGCACGATCGTGGGCGCGGCGTTCTCGAGCACCGAGGCCCGTGTGATGACGACTCGCCCGACGGTGTCGTCCGACGGGACGTCGAACATGATCGGACCGAGGACCTCTTCGAGGATGGCGCGGAGCCCGCGGGCGCCGGTCTGACGCAGGACGGCCAGGTCGGCGATCGCTTCGAGGGCGCCGCGGTCGAACTCGAGCTCGACCCCGTCGATCTCGAACATGCGCTGGTACTGCCGCACGAGCGCGTTCTTCGGCTCGGTGAGGATCTGCATCAACGCGGGCTGGTCGAGCTGCGTGACCGTGGTCACCACGGGCAGACGACCGATGAACTCGGGGATCAGACCGAACTTGTGGAGGTCTTCGGGCAGGACCTCGCTGAAGAGGGCTGCTTCGTCTTCTTTGCTGTGCAGCGGGGCACCGAAACCGATGCCGCGCTTGCCGGCGCGGTTCGAGATGATGTCCTCGAGCCCGGCGAACGCCCCGGCGACGATGAAGAGCACGTTGGTGGTGTCGACCTGGATGAACTCTTGGTGGGGGTGCTTGCGGCCACCCTGCGGCGGCACCGAGGCCACGGTGCCCTCGAGGATCTTGAGCAGCGCCTGTTGCACGCCCTCGCCCGAGACGTCGCGCGTGATGGACGGGTTCTCGGCCTTGCGGGCGATCTTGTCGATCTCGTCGATGTAGATGATGCCGGTCTCGGCCCGCTTGACGTCGTAGTCGGCGGCCTGGATCAGCTTGAGGAGGATGTTCTCGACGTCCTCGCCGACGTAGCCGGCCTCGGTGAGGGCCGTGGCGTCGGCGACGGCGAACGGCACGTTCAGCCGCTTGGCCAGGGTCTGCGCCAGGTAGGTCTTGCCGCAGCCGGTCGGGCCGATCAGCAGGATGTTCGACTTCGAGATCTCGACCTCGTCGGCGAGCGACTCGGCGGCGGTGAGGGTCGAGGCGGCGCGGATGCGCTTGTAGTGGTTGTAGACGGCCACCGAGAGGGCACGCTTCGCCGCGTCCTGCCCGATCACGTACTCTTCGAGGGACGAGTAGATCTCGCGGGGCTTGGGCAGGTCGAACTCGCTCGCGGGTTCGTCACCGGCCTCGGCGAGGCGCTCTTCGATGATCTCGTTGCAGAGCTCGACGCACTCGTCGCAGATGTACACGCCGGGACCGGCGATCAATTGCTGGACCTGCTTCTGGCTCTTGCCGCAGAACGAGCATTTGAGCAGATCGGCACTCTCACCTATGCGCGCCATGCTCGGCCTCCCTGATTGGCTGAGGTCATCGACCGGGACCGGTCGTCGTGTGCACCGAGCCTAACCCGATCCGCCGACACTCACGGACCGACCCGGGTGGTTCGAGCACATCCGACGGGGATGGCCGGAGGACGCCGTGCCGACGACCCGGCGATCACCACGACGAAGGCCCCGGGCGGGAGCCCGGGGCCTTCGTCGTCATGCCGAGGTCAGCGCGTCAGCGCCGCCGGCTGGTTCTTGCGCGAACCCAGGACCTGGTCGACGAGTCCGTACTCGAGCGCCTCTTGGGCACCCAGGATGTTGTCGCGCTCGATGTCGCGGTTCACCTGCTCGGGCGTCTTGTTCGAGTGCTTCGACAGGGTCTCTTCGAGCCAGGTGCGCATGCGGAGCACCTCGGCGGCCTGGATCTCGATGTCGGAGGCCTGGCCGCCGCTGCTGCCACCGGTCGCGGGCTGGTGGATCAGCACGCGGGCGTTGGGCAGGGCGAGGCGCTTGCCGGGCTGACCCGCGGCGAGCAGGACGGCCGCGGCCGAGGCGGCCTGGCCGAGGCAGACCGTCTGGATCTCGGGACGGATGTACTGCATCGTGTCGTAGATGGCCGTCATGGCCGTGAACGAGCCACCGGGCGAGTTGATGTACAGCGTGATGTCGCGATCGGGGTCCATGCTCTCGAGCACGAGCAGCTGGGCCATGATGTCGTCCGCCGAGGCATCGTCGACCTGCACGCCGAGGAAGACGATGCGGTCTTCGAACAGCTTCGCGTAGGGGTCCTGGCGCTTGTAGCCGTACGCCGTGCGCTCTTCGAAGCTGGGCAGGATGTACCGGGAGCTGGGGGTCTGCACTCGACCCGCGCCACCCATCATCGGGAGTTCCATGAGTTCTTCTCTTTCTCGTTCTGACGAAGGGGCGAAGGGCCTAGGCCTGGTCGGTGCCGGCGCCGCCGACGACGTCGGTGGCCGAGCCGCGGATGTGGTCGACGAAGCCGTACTCGAGGGCCTCCTCGGCGGTGAACCAGCGGTCGCGGTCGCCGTCCTCGTTGATCTGCTCGACGGTCTTGCCCGTCTGCGCGGCCGTGATCTCGGCCAGTCGACGCTTCATCGAGAGGATGAGCTGCGCCTGCGTCTGGATGTCGGACGAGGTGCCGCCGAACCCACCGTGCGGCTGGTGCAGCAGGACGCGAGCGTTCGGTGTGATGTAGCGCTTGCCCTTGGTGCCGGCCGTCAAGAGCAGCTGGCCCATCGACGCGGCCATGCCGATGCCGACGGTGACGATGTCGTTCGGCACGAACTCCATGGCGTCGTAGATCGCCATGCCCGCCGTGATCGACCCGCCGGGCGAGTTGATGTAGAGGTAGATGTCTTTCTCGCTGTCTTCCGCAGCGAGCAGCAGCAGTTTCGCGGCGATCTCGTTGGCGTTCTCGTCGCGGACCTCAGAGCCGAGCCAGATGATCCGGTCTTTGAGCAGTCGGTCAAAAACACTGTTGGGCAGTGTCACGTCGGCCATGGTGGAGCTCCCATTCGTTGTCGCTTGTCGTCGAATCTATCGGAGCCAACGCACGGGTTCCGGGCTGTTCGCCCACGGCAGATACCGCGCCTCCACGGCCACGCGGGGCACGCCCGAGAGCCCGGGAGGCGCGGCGCCGGGAACGACGGAGGGCCGGGTGCACTCGCACCCGGCCCTCTCGACGTGACGGGTCAGCCGACCCGCCGCTGTTGCTTACGCGTGGTCGTGACCCGCGTGGTCGTCGTCGCCGCCGACACCCGCGGTCGCGGTGAAGGCGGACAGGTCGACCGAGTCGCCCTTGCCGTCGACGACCTTGGCCTTGCTGAGCACGACCGCGAGGGCCTTGCTGCGAGCGACCTCGCCGACCATGGCGGGGATCTGGCCGTTCTGGTCGAGGACCTTGATGAACTCGCCGGGCTCCATGCCGTACTGGGCCGCACCCTGGATGAGGTACTGCGTCAGTTCGTCCTGCTCGACCTTGACGGCCTCTTTCTCGGCGATGGCGTCGAGGAGGATCTGGTTGCGGAAGGCCTTCTCGCTGCTCTCCTTCACCTCGGCGCGGTGCTCGTCGTCCTCGAGGCGGTTCTCCTGCTCGAGGTGACGGTGCACCTCGTCCTCGACGAGCTTCTCGGGGACGGGGATCTCGACGGCCTCGAGCAACTTCTCGACGACCTGGTCGCGTGCCTGGGCACCCTGACCGAAGGTCTTCGACTTGGCCAGCTGCTCTTTCAGGTCACCCTTGAGCTCGTCGATCGTGTCGAACTGGCTGGCGATCTGAGCGAAGTCGTCGTCGGCCTCGGGCAGCTCGCGCTCTTTGACGGCCGTGACGTCGACGGCGATGAGGGCGGTCTCGCCTTCGCGATCGCCGCCGAGCAGCTTCGACTCGAAGGTGGTGCTCTCACCGGCGGTGAGCGACTCGAGGGCCTCGTCGATGCCCTCGATCAGCTCGCCCGAGCCGAGCTCGTACGAAATCCCCTTGGCGGTGTCGACGACGTCGTCGCCGATGGTCGCCGTGAGGTCGATCTGCGCGAAGTCACCCGTGGTGGCGGGACGGTCGACGGTGACCAGCGTGCCAAAACGGGTACGCAGGTTCGTCAGTTCTTCGGCGATCTCGTCGTCGGTGATGTCGACCGTGTCGACCGTCAGCTCGAGGCCGTCGTACTCGGGCAGGTCGAAGTCGGGGCGCACGTCGACCTCGACGGCGATCTTCAGGTCGCCGGAGAAGTCCTTGACGTTCGGCCACTCGACGACGTCGGCCTCGGGACGGCCGAGGACGCGGATCTCGGTCTCGGTCACGGCCTCGCGATAGAACTTGTCGAGGCTCTCGCTGACGGCGTGGTTGAGCACCTCTTCACGACCGACGCGCTGGTCGATGATGGGCGGCGGCACCTTGCCCTTGCGGAACCCGGGGATGTTGACCGACTCGGCGATGTGACCGTAAGCGTGCGTGACGCTGGGCTTGAGTTCGTCGGGGGTGACGACGATGTTGAGCTTGACGCGCGTGGGGCTGAGCTTCTCAACCGTGGTCTGGACCAATGTGGGGCTTCTCCTGTGTTGGTGGCGCTGAACTCACATCCGAGACAGCAGGTAGACGATCGTCGGGGCGACAGGACTCGAACCTGCGATCTTCCGCCCCCAAAACGGACGCGCTAGCCACTACGCTACGCCCCGTGTATCAGCCTGGAACCGGCCGGCACGCGTGAGCCCCGTTGAGGTCGGGTACGTGAAGGCCGCGTCGAGTCTAGCCGACGCCGAGGGCCCGTGACTGAGCGACCTCGTCGGATGCCTTATGCTGGTCTCACCCGTGCGGCTCGGCCGCTCACGGGGATGTAGCTCAATGGTAGAGCCTCAGTCTTCCAAACTGATCACGCGGGTTCGATTCCCGTCATCCCCTCTGTGTTTGTTCGACGCCTCCGGCGTCGGCGCCGGGGGGCGCCTTGAATGAAATCTTCTCCGCACGTTGCACGCAGGCGTCGGCGCCGGGGGGCGCCTTGAATGAATTCTTCTCCGCACGTTGCACGCAGGCGTCGGCGCCGGTAGGCGCCTTGACTGAAATCTTCTTCGAGCCTTGCACGCAGGCGTCCGGCGCCGGGGGCGCCTTCAATGAAATGTTCTCCGGGCCATGCACGTCGGTGTCGGCGCTCTTCAGGGGTCTCTCGGGCGGCTCGGGGGGAAGTCGTGCTGGCGGATGATTTTTCTCGGCGCGACGTGACCCAAGATGGCCACATGAGACGCGCGACGTTCGCACGGGTCGCGCTGGTCGGTGCGGTCGTGGCCACCCTCGCGGCCGGATGCGCCGCCCCTCCGACCGAGGCGACCCGCGCCTCCGGGTCCGGCGCGATCGCGCAGGCCGCGGCCGGGCCCGGCGTGGCCGTCGCTCCGAGCTCGGGGGGCGTGCGGGTCGCGATCGTCGGCGACTCGTTGACCGCCGGGGGCGGTCGTCTGCTGAGCGCCGGGCTCACCGCCGACACCTGGATGACCTACGCCCAGGGCGACGGCATCGACTACGTGGGTGGCTACGCCAAGGGCGGCTCGACGGTGCAGGAGCAGGCCGCGGCGGTGCGCCCGGTCGCCGACGTCGACGTCCTCGTGCTGATGTCCGGCACGAACGACGTGCGCCTCGGGCTGAGCTTCGCCGAGTCCGCCGCGTCCTACGACGCCATCGTCGACACGATCCGGCCGGAGCACGTCGTCGTGGCCGCGATCCCGCCCTACGACCGTGCACCGCGGGCCGCGGCGCGGTACGAGGGGCAACTCGAGCGCTACGTCGCCGACAAGGGCTGGACCTTCACCGACCCCTGGGGGTTCGCCCGGGCGGGCGACGTCTTCGCCGCCGGCACGACCGTCGACGGCATCCACCCCACGACAGCCGGTTACGAGGCCCTCGGCCACGCGCTGCGCGACGCCGTCCTCGACGTGGCGGGCCCGCGGGCCGTCGCCCCTCAGGCGGACTCCCCCGCCGACCCGGCCGACGACGCGCCGGGCACGACCAGCTGACGACACCCGTCCGGCGCTCTGTCAGCCGGTCGCCGGAACTCCACCGAACCGGGGACGAGCCGACTCAGCGCTGCAGGAAGGCGAGCACCGCCAGCACCCGACGGTGGTCGGTGCCGCTGTCCTCGAGCAGGAGCTTCTGGAAGATCGAGGTGACGTTCTTCTCCACCGCACCCGTGCCGATGACCAGCTCGGCCGCGATGGCGGCGTTCGTGCGCCCCTCGGCCATCAGCGTCAGCACCTCTCGCTCACGCGGCGTGAGCGCGGCGAGCGGGTCGCTGCGACGACCCAGCAGCTGCGAGACCACCTGCGGGTCGAGGACCGTGCCGCCGTCGGACACCCGCCCGAGCGCGTCACGGAACTCGTCGAACGAGGCGATGCGGTCCTTGAGCAGGTAGCCGACCCCGCCCGAGCCCGCTTCGAGCAGGTCGCGGGCGTAGGCCACCTCGACGTACTGCGACAGCAGCAGGATGCCGAGGTCGGGCCGACGGCGTCGCGCCTCGATCGCGGCCCGGACGCCCTCGTCGGTGTGGGTCGGCGGCATGCGGACGTCGAGCACGGCGATGTCGGGACGGACCTCGTCCAGGTCGGCCAGCAAGGAGTCGGCGTCGCCGTACGCCCCGACGACCTCGACCCCGATCTCGTCGAGGAGTCGGACGAGCCCCTCCCGCAGCAGCACCGAGTCGTCGGCGACGACGACGCGGAGGGGCTGACGGGAGGGGCTCTCGAGACTCACGCGTCCAGACTACGGGCGCGGCCCACGGACTACGGTCGCGCGGGCGGCCCGGCCGGCGGGTCGAGCGGCCCGTCGGGCAGCGCCGCGTCGGGCAGCGGCTCGGTCACGGCCGTCGACGAGAACGGCGGCAGCGGCTCGGTCGGCAGTGGCATCGTCGGGTTGCTCGGCACCTCGATCGTCATCGGGATGCTCACCGTGACGATGGTCGGCCCGCCCTGCGGGCTGCTGATGTCGAGGAAGCCGCCGAGGCCCACGAGGCGCTCCTGCACCCCGGCGAGACCGTGGCCGTCGCGCAGGCCGGCACCGCCGCGTCCGTCGTCGGTCACGACGAGCTCGAGCAGCGTGCCGATGCCGTCGGGAGCCTGGCGCGTGCGCAGCACGAGGTCGGCGCTGGCCGCCTCGGCGTGCTTGCCCGTGTTCGTCACCAGTTCGGACGCGATGAAGTACGCGTTGCGCTCGATGTCGCTCGGGATCGCGACGTGCGCGGGCACCCGGTTGAGCATCGTGGTCGGAACCACCGAGCGGTCGACGAGCGACTCGAGTGCCGCGACCAGGCCGCGGTCCAGGAGCAACGGAGGCGCGAAACCGCGGGACAGGGCGCGCAGCTCCTCGAGGGCCTCGCGGGACTGCACCCGCGCCTCCTCGATGAGGGACTTGCTCTTCTCGGGATCGGTGTCGACGGCGCGGGAGGCCGCCGCGAGGTCCATCTGCAGGCGCACGAGGCGCTGCTGGGGCCCGTCGTGGATGTCGCGCTCGAGCCGGCGGAGGGCCGTGCCCTCGGCGGACAGGGCGGCCGTGCGCGAGATCTCCCGGTCGGCGAGCTCGACCTCGAGCTGCTCGCTGCGGAACCCGCCGAGCATCACGCCGGCGATCGCCTGGTGCATGACGACGAACCCGTGCACGACGTAGGGGTAGACCAGGACGACCACGGCGAAGAGGGCGAGCGCGAGGACGACGAGCACCGCGCCTCCGCCGTTGCCGATCGCGGACGCCCAGTTGAAGGTGTCGAACGGCGGCAACGCCTGGAAGACGAGCACGACCCCGAGGACCGCGAGCACCGGGCCGGCCAGCAGGCTCACGAGGACGAAGGTCGTGAAGCCCGCGACGATCGGGAAGACCACGACGCCGTAGAGCAGGTACAGCCAGTAGTGCGGGTTGGCGAAGACCGAGACCGCCCGCACGAAGCGGTTCGTGGACCGACCCCATGCGGTGTTGGGAGTCCAGTCGACGGGTCGGATCGGACGGTCGCTGGCCCAGCCCAGGCGGAGCACCTCGAAGGTGCCGAACCACCGGGCGATCCACAGCGCGCCGAAGACGACGATCGCGAGGAAGACGAGGGTGAACAACGAGTCGCTCGACCCGCTGACCGTGTGCAGGAACAACGAGGCGGCCACCGTCACGATGACGACGAGGACGGCCGAGAGCGCGACGTAGCCGAGTTCGCGAGGCAACTCGCGCCAGCGTCGTCGGTAGCCGCCGGGGCGGGACGGGGGCGAGAGGTAAGGGTTCGCGGCGGTGATGGTGGTCTCCTGGATCATGCCTTCGAGCCTGGTCTGCGCGGGGCGTCCACCCCATGGTGCCAGCGCACGGAACGCCGGTGGGGTTATCCCCCCTCACGAGCGGGGTGAGGTGAGGCTGGCCTAGGTGAGCCGAGCCTCAGCTTGCTTGCGGAATTCTCCCAGACGTCTAGCGTTGCCTCCATCGTCTAGGAAAGGACCACGTCATGACCGACATCACCCGCACCGTCCCCCAGGGTTCCGTCGACCCCGACGTCGCCGCCGGCGTCGCCCAGTTCCTCAGCCAGATCGTCACGGACATGACGGCCCTGTCGGTCAACGGCAAGCAGGCCCACTGGCACGTGCGCGGCATCGCGTTCGTCGCCGTCCACGAACTCATCGACGTGGTCGTCGACCACGCCCGCGAATGGGCCGACCTCGCCGCCGAGCGCGTCGTCGCCCTCGGCCTGCCGGTCGACGGACGCATCGAGACCGTCGCCGCCAAGACCGTCATCCCCCCGACCTCCCCCGGCTTCAACCAGATCGACGTCACCATCGCCGAGCTGGTCGCCCAGATCGACGCCTCGCTCGTCGCCGTCCGCGAGGCCATCGACGAGCTCGGTGAGCTCGACGCCTCGAGCCAGGACGTCGCGATCGAGATCTCGCGGGGCCTCGAGAAGGACCGCTGGTTCCTCGCCGCGCACGTCGCCGGCTGACCCCCTCGCCAGACGGACGAAGGCCGCCACCCCGCCCGGGGTGGCGGCCTTCGCCGTGTCGGGTCGACACCGCCCCGTCAGAGCGTGCGGTGCGTCCACCGACCCGCCAGGACCGTGCCGACGACGGGCATCCGGCGCAGCTGGTCGTCCGTCGCGGTGAGCGGGTCGACCTCGGTGACGACGAGGTCGGCCACCGACCCCACCTCGACCCGTGCCCGGCCGCCGGTCGACGCGGCGAGCGCCGCCGAGGCGACCAGTCGCTGTTCTGGGTGCCACGGCTCGCGTCCGTCACGCGAGCGTGAGATCGCCGCGGCCATCGCGACCCAGGGGTCGAGCGGCGCCACGGGGGCGTCCGAGCCGAGCTGCAGGCGGACGCCGGCGGCGACGAGGCTCTCGAAGGCGAAGGCGCGACCGGTGCGACCGGCCCAGAAGCGGTCGGCCACGTCGCGGTCGTCCATGGCGTGCTCCGGCTGGACGCTGGCCACGATGCCGAGGCGCGCGAACCGCTCGACGTCGCGCGCGTCGAGCAACTGCGCGTGCTCGACGCTGCCGCCACAGCCGACCTCCTCGAGGGCGTCGAGCGCCTGGGCGTTCGCGGCGTCGCCGATCGCGTGCACGGCCGGCACGAACCCCGCCGAGGAGGCGCGGCGCAGCCACCCGACGAGCTCGTCGGTCTCGTAGATGCGCAGCCCCCGGGCCGCGGGGTCGTCCTCGAGCCCGGGGTACGGGTCGTGGCACCACGCGGTTCGGGTGCCGAGGGAGCCGTCGGTGATGATCTTGAACGGCCCCATCGTGACGAGCCCGTCGGTGCCCGGGATCTCGTCGCCGGTGCGCAGCCCGCGGGCGACGACGGCGTCGAGGTCGCGCGGGTAGACCCCGGGACGGATGCGCAGCCCGCGGGTCCCGCCGGCCACGCGGCGGCTCCAGCGGTCGAGCGACAGCGTCATCTCGAGGTCGACGACGCCGACGACCCCGCGCGCGGCGGCCGCGTCGACGGCCTCGGCCACCCACCGGTCGAGCTGCTCGTCCGGCACGACGCTCACGGCGGCGCTGACGTCGAAGGCCGGCTGCTCACGCAGCAGACCGGTCGGATGGTCGGCGTGACCGTGACGGGCCAGGGCTGCCGAGTCGAGCCAGACGGAGTGCAGGTCGTTGCTGACCAGGACGACCGGCACGTCGCCCGCCACCGAGTCGAGCAGCGCCCGACTCGGGGCGTCGGGCCAGAGCGCGTCCTGGAAGCCGTAGCCGACGAGGGTGCCTCCCGCCTCGACCGGCTCGTCGCGCAGGCGCTCCCCCACGATCGAGGCCGCCTCGGCGGCGGACCTCGCCCGCGACAGGTCGAGGCGACGGCGCACCAGCGCCCACTGGTCCATGTGGACGTGGGAGTCCCAGAGGCCCGGGGCGAGCCAGCGGCCGTCGAGGTCGACGACCTCGGCACCGTCGGGGGCGAGACCGGACGCGAGCGCGACGACGCGGCCGCCGTCGAGCAGGACGTCCACGGGGGCGGGCCCGCCACCGACCAGACGGACGTCCCTCAGCAGCGTGCGCTGCGCCTCCTCGGCCGGGGTGCCGCCGCCGACCGTCATCGGTCGCGCACCCGGCGCATCTCGGCGGCGAGCGCCGGCTGCGCGTAGTGGTCGCCGTGCTCGAGCTCGTCGACGATGCGGTCGACGACCTCGGGCGCCTTGTTCTGGCTGAGTTTGGCGCGGGCGTCGAACCGGGTCACGCGCAGGCGGATGCCGACGGTGCCCTTCGCGACCCGTCGCGAGCCTGCCTCGTCGAGGGTGAGCGTCGACGGCTCGGGCATGACGCGCTCGAAGTGGTCGACGAGCTCGCCCAGCACGCGGAAGTTCTCGTCGTCGGAGAGGATCTCTGGCGTGCCCCAGAGATGCGCCGTCACGTGGTTCCAGGTGGGGATGATCTGCTCGGCCGGGTACCAGCCGGGCGAGACGTAGCCGTGCGGGCCCTGGACGATCACCATGACCTCGTGCTCACCGAGCTCGTGCGAGCGCTCGTCGGGGCGGCCGACGTGGCTGACGACCACGATGGCGTCGGGGTCGTCGTCGTCCTGCTCGAGCACGACCGGGTAGTGCGACGCCACGAGTCCCGCGGCCGTGTGGGACACGATCGTGGCCCACGGGTTCTCGCGGATCAACCGCTTGACCTCGTCGACGTCGGACAGGACGAACGTGGGGGTGTGCCGCATGGTGTCACCCTGGCACAGGTTTCAGCCGCGACCGGAAGCCGTGACGGGGACGTGACACGGCGGCCCGGTCACACCTGGTCGGTCGGGCACCAGTAGAGCTTGCGGCCCGCGGCCATCTCCATCACGATGTTCGTGCCGCAGACCCGGCAGGGCAGGCCCTCACGGTGGTAGACCCAGTGTCGGTCGGCTCGACTGCGCAGTGCCTTGGCGTGCTGGGCCTTGGTGAGGCCGTCCATGGTCATCATCTGGCCGAGCTCGACGCCGCTCTTGAGCAGCTTCGTCCAGTCCTTGTAGAGGGCACGCAGCACCTCTTCGGGCACCTGGTTGCCGGGCGTGTGCGGGTCGAGCCGGGCCCGGAACAGCAACTCGGCGCGGTAGATGTTGCCGATGCCGCTGACCACGCTCTGGTCCATCAGCAGCAGGCCGATCGGGGTGCGCTTCTTGCGGACGGTCGTGACGAAGCGGTCGCTGCCCTTCTTGGGCGAGTCGACCAAGGGGTCGGGGCCGAGCTTCGAGATCGCCAGGTCGACCCCGGCCGCGTCGAGGACCTCGCACTTCGTCGGGCCACGGAGGTCGCCGACGGCGGTGTCGGTCAGCAGACGCACGCGCACCTGCCCGACGGGCTCGGGCGGGAACGACTCGATGTCGTCCTCGGTCTTCTCCTGTTCGGCCATGCGCACGCGCGTCCTGCGAGGGGCACCGATGCTGGCCATCGAGTCCTCGCCGTCGTCGTCGGGAGCGTTCTCGGCCTTGCGGGTCGCCGCCCGGCGCGTCCGCGACTCGGCCATCGAGTGGCCCGTGGCGATGTCGCCGGCGAAGTCCCAGGCGCCGTAGAGCCCCAGGTGCACGTGCAGCCAGAGCCCGTTGTCGAACTCGAGGAACATCTGCTTGCCGACGGCCTTCGCGTCGACCATCGTGGCGCCGTCGAGCCGGGTCGCACCGTCGGCGAACCGGCCCTGGGGCGAGCTCACCTCGACGCGGTGGCCGACGAAACTCTGCTCGAACTGGTTGGCGATGCGGTGGACGGAATGGCCCTCGGGCACGGCGGCACCTCTCTGGTGGTCGGTGTGTCGGTCTCGCGCTCGACGGCGGAGACGACGGAGCGGCGAGGCCCCGGTCGGGGTCCCGCCGCTCTCGACGTTACGTCGTCAGTCGACCGGGTGACCGGCGATCGCGCCCGTGGTCTCGTACTCGCCGACCTGCGCGATGCGGCGCACGTGGCGTTCGTCGTGGCTGAACGGCTCGGCGACGAAGGCGTCGATGAACGCGAGCGCCTCGGCCTCGGTGTGCTGACGTGCACCGATCGCGATGACGTTGGCGTCGTTGTGCTGGCGGGCGAGCTTCGCGGTCGAGTCGTTCCAGACCAGGGCCGCCCGGACGCCCTCGACCTTGTTCGCGGCGATCTGCTCGCCGTTGCCCGAGCCGCCGAAGACGACTCCGAGCGCCTCGTGACCGGCACGCTGGTCACGCACGGTCGCCCGCGCCGCCGCGATGCAGAACGAGGGGTAGTCGTCGAGCGGCTCGTAGCTCGTCGGACCGTGGTCGGTCACGTCGTGGCCCGCGTCGGTGAGGTGCTGGATGACGGTCGTGCTGAAGTCGAGGCCGGCGTGATCGGTCGCCACGTGGATGCGCATGGTGACCATCCTAGAACCGGGCCACGACGGGGCCGACCGGC
>NZ_LMLG01000004.1:32240-34371 GCF_001421865.1 Frigoribacterium sp. Leaf44 | reverse complement strand
GCCTCCTCGTGGCCCGTCGTCGGGGCCCGAGGAGGCGCGGGTCCTCAGTCGAAGATCGGCCCGACCGTGCGAGAGCGCTTGATCTCGAAGAACCCCGGGTACGACGCCACGGCGACGACGCCGTCCCAGAGGCGCACGGCCTCGTCGCCCTTCGGCGCGGGCGAGATGACGGGGCCGAAGAAGGCCACGCCGTCGACGGCGATGACGGGGGTGCCGACGTCCTGACCGACGCGGCCGATGCCGTCGAAGTGGCTGGCGCGCATCTGCTCGTCGAACTCGTCACCGTCGGCGTACCGCGCGAACTCGGCGGGCAGTCCGACCTCGGCCACGGCACCGGCGATGACGACGTCGCCGTCCTTCTCGCCCTCGTGGTGGATGCGGGTGCCCAGGGCGTCGTAGAGGGGCTTGACGATCTCCTGACCGTGGAGCTCTCCCGCCGCCGTGACGAGACGCGTGTAGCGCAGCATGCGGGCGAAGTTCGCCTTGTACTCGTCGCTGACGTCGTTCTCCTCGTTGAGCACCGCGAGGCTCATGACGTGGAAGGTGACGTCGAGGTCGCGGTGCTTCGCGACCTCGTCGACCCAACGACTGGTCATCCAGGCCCAGGGGCACGAGGGGTCGAACCAGAAGTCGACGACGGTGTGGGGCGCGGGGACGGGGGTGTCGGTCATGCCCTCAGTCAACACCCCGGTGTCGTACAGCCGGTCTAGGCTCTCAGCGGACCACGAGTCCCCCCTCACCCCCCAGACGGATGGAGCCAGCGTGCCCGGAGAGAACCTCACCCGCGTCGAGGCGCAAGAGCGCAAGAGCGTCGTCGACGTCCAGTCGTACGAGATCGCCCTCGACCTGACCCGTGGCGACGAGGTGTTCGGCAGCTCGACCACCGTGCGCTTCACCGCCACCCCCGGCGCGTCGACGTTCATCGACGCGCTCACCCGCACCGTGCACTCGGTGACCCTCAACGGCACCGCGCTCGACGTCGACGCGGTCTCCGACGGCGTCCGCATCCAGCTCGCCGAGCTGGCCGCCGACAACGTGCTCGAGGTCGTCGCCGACGCCGAGTACACCAACACCGGCGAGGGCCTGCACCGCTTCGTCGACCCGGTCGACGGCGAGGTCTACCTCTACTCGCAGTTCGAGGTGCCCGACAGCCGCCGCGTCTTCGCGGTCTTCGAGCAGCCCGACCTCAAGGCGACGTTCCAGTTCACGGTCACCGCGCCCGCACGCTGGCAGGTCGTCAGCAACCAGACCACCCCCGACCCCGTCGTCGACGGCGAGACCGGCACCTGGACGTTCTCGCCCACGCCCGTGCTCTCGAGCTACGTCACGGCGATCATCGCCGGCCCGTACGACGTCGTCCGCAGCGACCTCACCAGCTCCGACGGCCGCACGATCCCGCTCGGCATCTTCACGCGTCGCTCGCTCACGGAGTACCTCGACGCCGACTACATCTTCGAGAAGACCCGTCAGGGCTTCGCCTACTACGAGGACAAGTTCGACTACGCGTACCCCTTCGAGAAGTACGACCAGCTCTTCGTGCCCGAGTTCAACGCCGGCGCCATGGAGAACGCGGGTGCCGTCACCTTCGTCGAGACCTACGTCTTCCGCAGCAAGGTGACCGACGCCATCAAGGAACGCCGCGTCGTCACGATCCTGCACGAGCTCGCCCACATGTGGTTCGGCGACCTCGTCACGATGAAGTGGTGGAACGACCTCTGGCTGAACGAGTCGTTCGCCGAGTGGGCCTCGACCATCTCGACCGCCGAGGCGACCGAGTGGACCGAGGCCTGGACCACCTTCCAGGCGATGGAGAAGAGCTGGGCCTACCGCCAGGACCAGCTGCCCTCGACCCACCCCGTCGTGGCCACGATCACCGACCTCGAAGACGTCCAGGTCAACTTCGACGGCATCACCTACGCCAAGGGCGGGTCGGTGCTGAAGCAGCTCGTCGCCTGGGTGGGCATCGACGCCTTCTACGCCGGCGTCGCCGCGTACTTCAAGAAGCACCACCACTCCAACACCGAGCTGGGTGACCTGCTCGTCGAGCTCGAGGCGACCTCGGGCCGTGAGCTGACCAGCTGGTCGAAGCTCTGGCTCGAGACCGCGGGCGTCAACACGCTGCGTCCCGAGC
>NZ_LMLG01000004.1:25211-32206 GCF_001421865.1 Frigoribacterium sp. Leaf44 | reverse complement strand
CCCCACCATCCGCCCGCACCGCCTCGCCATCGGTCTCTACGCTCTGCAGGGCGACGCCCTGGTGCGCACCGACCGCGTCGAGATCGACGTCGACGGCACCCGCACCGAGGTGCCCGAGCTGGTCGGCCTGAAGCGCGGCGACCTCGTGCTGATCAACGACGACGACCTCGCCTACGCGAAGATCCGCCTCGACGAGGTCTCGCTCGCCACCGCGATCGCGCACCTGTCGAAGATCTCGAACCCGCTGGCCCGTGCCCTCGTCTGGGGCTCGGTCTGGGACGCGACGCGCGACGCCGAGACCTCGGCCTCGGACTACGTGCGACTCGTGCTCGACAACATCGCGACCGAGACCGAGTCGACGACGATCCGCACCACGCTCTCGCAGCTGCTGCAGACCGCCCGCAGCTACGTCGCACCCGCACGCCGCGCCTCCACGATCACCGAGGTCGGCGACGGCCTCTGGGCCCTGGCCCAGGGCGCCGAGGCCGGATCCGACGCACAGTTCCAGTTCGTCACCTTCTTCGCCGCGATCGCGTCCACCGAGGCGCACGAGGAGGCGCTGGCCGGTCTGCTCGACGGATCGCTCGCCCTCGAGGGCCTCACCGTCGACACCGACCTGCGCTGGCAGCTGCTCGAGGGCCTCGTGCTCGTCGGCGGTGCCGGCGAGGCCGAGATCGACGCCGCCCTCGCCGAGGACAACACGGCGAACGGTGCCCAGGCGGCCGCACGGGCCCGTGCGACGATCGCGACCACCGAGGGCAAGCTCGCCGCCTTCGCGTCGGTCGTCGACAGCGCCGAACAGCCCAACGCCATCGTCCGGGCGACGACCCTCGGGTACCAGCACACGAACGACCCGGCGATCCTGCAGCCGCTCGTCGAGCGCTACTTCTCGTCGCTCACCGGCATCTGGGAGTCGCGCAGCTACCACATCGCCGACACCCTCGTCTCGGGGCTGTACCCGGCCGGCCTCGCCGACCAGGCGCTCGTGGACGCGTCCTACGCGTGGCTCGAGGCGAACCCCGAGACGCCGGCCCTGCGCCGCATCGTGAGCGAGAGCGTCGCGGGCGTCGAGCGGGCCCTGCGGGTGCAGGCGGTCGACCAGCAGTAGTCGCGCCCCGGGTCGCACGACGACCCGACGAACGACCCGGACGGCGGGCCCTCTCACAGGGCCCGCCGTTCCGGCGTCCAGGCGCCTCCCGGGTGAGGTCGCGGCGGCGTGCTTGACTTGTCGCTCATATGGACCTCCTCCTCGCAGCTGCCACCGACCCCGCCGCCCCGATCGCCTTCGACTGGGACGCGTTCTGGACGATGTGGCGCGTTCCCATCCGGATCGTCGCGATCCTGCTCGTCGCGGTGTTGTTGCGCGTCGCCCTGCACTTCACGATCCGTCGGGTCGTCGACCAGGTCGTGAACGGCATCAAACGCAAGCAGAACGTCGACGACACGCAGGCCCTCATGGCCTCTCCCCTCCAGGCGGTCCGGGTCGTGCAGCGCACTCGCACGCTCGGCAGCGTGCTGAACAACGTGGTCACGGTCGTCGTCGCGGGCATCGCGCTCGTCTTGATCCTCGGCGAGCTCAACTTCAACGCCGTCGCCATCGTCAGCGCCGCCGGGGTCGTGGGGGCGGGTCTCGCATTCGGTGCCCAGAACATCGTGAAAGACATGCTCAACGGCATCTTCATGGTCGCCGAGGACCAGCTGGGGGTGGGCGACGTCGTCGACGTCGGGCCCGCGGCCGGTGTCGTGGAGGCCGTCGGCATCCGCGTCACGCAGGTCCGCGACGTCAACGGCGTGCTGTGGTTCGTGCGCAACGGCGAGATCCTGCGCGTGGGCAACATGTCGCAGGGCTGGACGCGGGTGGTCATCGACCTCGCCGTGCCGTACTCCGCCGACGTCGACCAGGTGCAGGACGCCATGCTGAACACAGCCAACGAGCTCGCGGCGATCCCCAAATGGAAGCGCGCCATCATCGACCAGCCCGAGGTCTGGGGCATCCAGTCGATCTCCGAGGAACACGTGGTGATCCGCATCGTCGCCAAGACCAGGTCCTCCGACCGCGACAACGTCGACCGCGAGCTGCGGTCGCGCCTCAAGAAGACCCTGGACGCCATGGACATCGTGCTGCCCTCGTTGACGAGCGTCGTCCTGACCGGCTTCGACAGCGCCTCCTCGGTCCAGGGCGCCCGGGCGCCGCGCACGGTGCCGACGCCCCACGTGCCGCGGAGCAAGCGCAAATGACCGACATCCCGCTGACGCCGCGCCCGTCCACCGCGCAGCCCGTGACTCCCCCGCCGTCGGCCGTGCCGGTCACCGTCCGGCGGGGTCTCGGTGACGACGCCGCCCAGGGCAACTTCTGGCAACAGATCGGCGGGCGGCCGACCTTCGAGAAGTTGGTCCGTCGCTTCTACGAGGGCGTCCGGACCGACGAGGTGCTCTGGCCGATGTATCCCGAGGCCGATCTCGAGGGCGCGATCCAGCGCTTGACGGGGTTCCTCGAGCAGTACTGGGGTGGGCCCACCACCTACAGCCAGGAGCGCGGGCACCCCCGCCTGCGCATGCGGCACATGCCGTTCCGGGTGACGCCCGAGGCGCGCGACCACTGGCTGCAGCACATGCGGGTGGCCGTCGACGAACTCGAACTCGCACCCCTCGACGACGCGATGCTCTGGGGTTACCTCGACCGCGCCGCCCAGGCCATGGTCAACACGTTCGAGCGCTGACGACCGCGGACCGCGTCAGAGCAGGGACGACCGCCGCTTGACGAGGACGTGGCCCTTGGGCGTCGTGAGGCGCGTCCAGGTGCCCGTCTCGAAGACGGCGACCTCGTCCTCGCCGTCGAGGAAGCCGAGGCTGAGCGCACCGAAGCCGGCACCGGCGGGGACTCCCTCGGCGCCCTCGACGGGTGCCGACCACACGTCGGCCCTCACCCGGTGCACGATCTGCTCGCCCGTGCCCGTCGGGATCGCCTCGGCGACGCGGGCGATGCCCGCCTCGGCCGTCGAGCGGAGGCGGTCGGACTCGATCGGTTCGAGCCGTGCCCAGCCGCCCCGCGGCGGTGAGATGGCCGCCCAGGTCACCGTGTTGACCGTGGCGGGCACGGACACGGTGACGGGCGCGGTCGGGTCGACGACGTCGTTCTGCAGGCGCACGAGGCGCTCTTTCAACGACCGGACCGGCACCACGGCGTCGAACTCGGGACGGTCGTCGAGCTGGAAGGTGCGCAGTCCGAGCACCGTGGGGCTCGAGTCGAGCAGCCCCATCGGGTAGAAGACGGCGACGTAGACGGCGAGGACGCCCGAGCCGGCGATGAGCCGGACCGAGCCGTCCTCAACCCGGCCCGCACGCCCGAGATAGGTCGCGAGATCGCTGAGGGACAGGGAGTCGGGGAGGGTGAATGCGTCGTTCATCGGCCCCCTAAACTACATCGGGTGACCGTCGATCCGCTGCAGAGCCTGCTGTCCACCCTCGACCTCTCGCCAGCGGGCAACGTCGGCGGGCAGGACGTCTTCACCGGGGGGTCACAACCCGAGCCGCTCGGTCGCGTGTTCGGCGGACAGGTCGCGGCACAGGCCCTCGTGGCCGCCCAGCGCACCGTCGGCGGTGGACGCGACGTCCATTCGCTGCACTCGTACTTCCTGCGGCCCGGCGACCTCACCATCCCCATCACGTTCACGGTCGACCGCATCCACGACGGCCGCTCGTTCGCGACCCGACGCACCCAGGCCTCGCAGGACGGGGTGCCGATCTTCTCGATGATCGCGTCCTTCCAGACCCCCGACGAGGGGCTCGACCACCAGGTCGACATGCCCACCGGGCTGCCCGACCCCGAGGGCGTCCCGAGCGACGCCGAACTGCTGTCGGCCGTCGACAACCCCGTCGCCCAGTCGTGGGCGCGGCGCCCGTTCGACATGCGTCACGTGCCGTCGCCCGTGTACTTCAGCGTCGAGGGCGACCACGTCGCCCACCAGGCCGTCTGGCTCAAGGCGACGGGCCCGCTGCCCGACGACGCCGACCTCCACCGCGCCGCCCTGCTCTACGCCAGCGACTACACCCTGCTCGAACCGATCTACCGCCGCCACGGCGTCGCGTTCGTCACCCCCGGCCTCAAGGTCGCGAGCCTCGACCACGCCATGTGGTGGCACCGCCCCGCGCGTGTCGACGAGTGGTTGCTCTACGTGCAAGAGAGCCCCAACGCGGTCGGTGGCCGCGGGCTCTCGCTCGGTCGCATCTACGACCGAGCGGGCACGCTCGTGGCGAGCGTCGCGCAAGAGGGCATGGTGCGGGTGCCACGAGGCTGACGGGACGCGTGCCGGGTCAGCGCCGGCGAAAGGCGAGGGGCTCTTCGACGAACGGTGACCAGGCGTCGCGCTCGACGTCCGAGATGCGTCGTGGCCGGTCGGTCGCCGAGTCGACGAGCACGATCGTGGTGGCGGCCTTCGTGAACAGCTGCCGGGGTTCGACGCCCTCGGGCGACCAGACCTCGTAGCAGACCTCGAGGCTCGCTCCGCCGAGACGTCCGACCCAGATCTGCACGTCGAGTGGGGCCCGCAGGTACGGGATGGGGATCAGGTACTCGAGCTCTTGACGGGCGATGAGCGTCATCGTCGTGGCGTTCGGGCTGCCGTCGAGGACGGCGGCCGACGACCGCTCGTCGATCGCCCCGTCGGCCGACCAGAACGCGTCGATGCGCGCCTCCTCGAGGAGGCGCAGCATCGACGCGTTGTTCACGTGTCGGTACCCGTCGAGATCGCTCCAGCGGACTCGGGTCGGCACGTGCAGGCGGGTCATGACGGTGGGGTACCGGTCAGTCGCGCGTGAGCTTGCGGTACGTGGCCGAGCTCGGCTTCGCCGCGTCGGCACCGAGGCGCTCGACCTTGTTCTCTTCGTACGCCTCGAAGTTGCCCTCGAACCAGTACCAGTTGGGGGTGCCGTCGTCGTTCAGGCCCTCCCACGAGAGGATGTGCGTCGCGATGCGGTCGAGGAACCACCGGTCGTGCGTGATGACCACGGCACAGCCGGGGAACTCGAGCAGCGCGTTCTCGAGGCTGCCCAGGGTCTCGACGTCGAGGTCGTTGGTGGGCTCGTCGAGCAGCAGCAGGTTGCCGCCCTGCTTGAGGGTCAGCGCCAGGTTGAGACGGTTGCGCTCACCACCGGACAACACGCCGGCCTTCTTCTGCTGATCGGGACCCTTGAAGCCGAACTGCGACACGTAGGCCCGCGACGGGATCTCGGTCTTGCCGACCTGGATGTAGTCGTGCCCCTCGGACACGACCTCCCACAGGTTCTTGTTCGGGTCGATGCCGCCACGGCTCTGGTCGACGTACGAGATGTCGACCGTCTCGCCGACCTTCAGCTCTCCGCCGTCGAGCGGCTCGAGGCCGACGACCGTCTTGAAGAGGGTCGTCTTGCCGACACCGTTCGGGCCGATGACGCCGACGATGCCGTTGCGGGGCAGGGTGAACGACAGGTCGTCGATGAGCACCCGCTCGCCGAACGCCTTGTGCAGCTTCTTGGCGTCGATGACCTGCGAGCCGAGGCGCGGGCCCACGGGGATCACGATCTCTTCGAAGTCCAAGGTGCGCGTGCGCTCGGCCTCGTTCGCCATCTCTTCGTAGCGGGCCAGACGCGCCTTCGACTTGGCCTGGCGGCCCTTGGCGTTGCTTCGGACCCACTCGAGCTCGGACGCGAGGCGCTTCGCGAGCTTGGCGTCCTTCTTGCCCTGGACCTGGAGGCGCTCGCCCTTCTTCTCGAGGTAGGTCGAGTAGTTGCCCTCGTAGGGGTAGAGACGGCCGCGGTCGACCTCGGCGATCCACTCGGCGACGTGGTCGAGGAAGTACCGGTCGTGGGTCACGGCGAGCACGGCGCCGGGGTACTTGCTGAGGTGCTGCTCGAGCCAGAGCACGCTCTCGGCGTCGAGGTGGTTGGTGGGCTCGTCGAGGAGCAGGAGGTCGGGCTTCTGCAGCAGGAGCTTGCACAGCGCGACGCGGCGCTTCTCACCACCGGAGAGGTTCGCGACCTCGGCGTCACCCGGAGGCGTGCGCAGGGCCGACATGGCCTGCTCGAGCTGGGAGTCGAGGTCCCACGCGTCGGCGGCGTCGATCTCTTCTTGCAAGGTGCCCATCTCGGCGAGCAACGCGTCGAAGTCGGCGTCGGGCTCGGCCATGGCGGCCGAGACCTCGTTGAAGCGGTCGAGCTTCTGCTTGATCGGCCCCACGCCCTCTTGGACGTTCTCGAGGACGGTCTTGGTCTCGTCGAGCTCGGGCTCTTGCATGAGGATGCCGACCGAGTAACCGGGGCTGAGCTTCGCCTCGCCGTTGCTGGGGGTGTCGAGCCCCGCCATGATCTTGAGGATCGTCGACTTGCCGGCGCCGTTCGGCCCCACGACACCGATCTTCGCCCCCGGGATGAACGACATGGTGACGTCGTCGAGGATCAGCTTGTCGCCGACCGCCTTGCGGGCGCGCACCATCGAGTAAATGTATTCGGCCATGGCAGCGAGTCTATCGGGCGGGGCCCCGCCCCCGACGTCACCAGTCGATGGCTCGGGTCGACCCCACGAGGCAGGCGCCCGTGCCGAGCACCGGCGCCGTCTGGCTCGTGTACCCCACGCCCGAGACCTGCCCGATCAGGCAGTCCTGACCCCAGAGCACGGAGAACTGCACGCTGTCGGCGTCGCGGCCGATCGAGGTCGTGTCGGCGGTGACCTGCATCGACGACTTGTCGAAGCCCGCAGCCACGAGCGCGTCGACGACCGCGCGCCCGCCCGGGCGGGCGTTCGCGGCGACGGTCGCCGCGTTCACCTCGTCGAAGTGGGCCAGCGCCTCGGCCGTCGTCGACTCGGACGAGAACGCCGGAGCGCCCGTCGACGTCGCCGTGGGCTGCGTCGTCGGCGCCGGCTCGGGGGACGAGGTGCAGCCCGCGAGGGGGACCGCCACGGCCAGCAGGATCGCGGCGAGCCCCAGGCCGCGTGGGGGTCTCGAACCGTGCACAGGTGC
>NZ_LMLG01000004.1:0-25179 GCF_001421865.1 Frigoribacterium sp. Leaf44 | reverse complement strand
GGGT
This sequence comes from Frigoribacterium sp. Leaf44, assembly GCF_001421865.1. Classification (NCBI taxonomy): domain Bacteria; kingdom Bacillati; phylum Actinomycetota; class Actinomycetes; order Micrococcales; family Microbacteriaceae; genus Frigoribacterium; species Frigoribacterium sp. Leaf44. The sequence goes on along the minus strand of NZ_LMLG01000004.1, from coordinate 25,175 downwards.
CGGCGAGCCGTGTCGAGTCTACGGCGTGCCGACCCGCGGGCCGGGAGCACGGGGCGCTCCGGAGCTCAGAACGGGGCCGGCGCCTCGTCGGCACCGATGGCCGGTGGAGCACCCCAGTCCGCACCCTCGTCCGGGACCGCCACCCGGTCGGGGTCCGACGAGGACGCATCCGAGGCGGAACCGTCCGAGGGACCTCCGCGACCGACCCCACCGTCGCCCTCCGTCCGGGGTGCCACCCCGTCCAGGCCGGAGGTCGCGGCCGGGTCGTCACCACCCGCGGCAGTCGGCGCCACCGGTCCGACGGCCGGGGCGGACGCGACCCGTCGTTCGAACGTCGACCTTCCCCAGACGAGGTCGTGACCGATCGCGTCGGCGTCGACCTCGACCGTCATGCCGCTGCGTTCACCGGACTCCCACGAGCGGATGCGGACCCGCCCGGTGACGACGACCCGCTGCCCCTTGCGGAGACTGGCGAGCACGTTGTCGGCGAGCTGGCGGAAGGCCGTGACGGTGTACCAGTTCGTCTCGCCGTCCACCCACTCGCCCTTGACGCGGTCGTAGCGGCGTTGCGACGAGGCGAGCCGGAAGCTCGAGATGGAGAGGCCTGACTGCGTCACGAGGGCCCGGGGGTCGGTCGCGATGATCCCTGTGAGGGTGATGGTGTCTGTCATGACGGGAGTCTCGCGAAGGCGGGACTCCCCCGGGACGGCACCCGCGCCTCCTTGTGGAGAAGGACGGCGGGGGCCGCTCGGGGGACGACGCGACGCGAGGTCGTCCGCGGACGCCTCAGTGCTCGTGGAACTCGGGGTACTCGGCTCCCGGGCCCAACGCCGCGAACAGGGCGCTCTTGGCCACGGCCAGGGTCGGATAGACGCCGCCGTCGGTCCCCTTCGCGGAGAGGCGCACGGTGAAGTCGCCGTCGCTCCGCAGGATGGTGCCGACCGCGCCTGCCGGGCCCACGGCCACCCAGGTCTGTCGGTGCAAGGTGTTCTGGTCACTCATCGTCGAGCGCCCCTTTCCTCTTCTCTCGGTCGGTCGCGCCGGTCGGCGCGGCCCGTCTACGAGGCGAGCACGTACTTCGCGTACGACTTGCGGATCTTGGTGACCTTCGGCAGAGCGACGGCCGTGCAGTAGCCCTGGCCGGGGTTCTTGGCGAAGAAGTCCTGGTGGTGCTCCTCGGCGTCGTACCAGGTGGGCAGCGGCTCGATGGTCGTGACGACACCGCCGTCCCAGGCCTCGGAGGCGCGGTCGCGGGCCGCCCGGAAGAGCACCGCCTGCTCGTCGTCGGCGGAGAACATCGCCGAACGGTACTGGGTGCCGACGTCCGCGCCCTGCCGGTTCAGCTGACGCGGGTCGTGCAGGGTGAAGAAGACGTCGAGGACGACGTCGGCGGGGATCTTCTCGGGGTCGAAGGTGACCGCGACGGCCTCGGCGTGCCCCGTCCGGCCGGTGCACACGTCGTCGTAGCTCGGCTCCACGGTGTCTCCGCCGGTGTAGCCCGAGACCACCCCGGTGACGCCGTCGAGGGTGCGGTAGACCGCGTCGAGGCACCAGAAGCAACCGCCGGCGAGAACGAATGTCGTCATGCCCGTGAACCTACTCCCGACTCGAGGCCCCGCCCTAGGCTGACCGCATGAGATCACCCTTCACGCCCTACGTCGCCGACGACGCACGGTACTCACGACTCGACTACGTCCGCACGGGCCGCAGCGGGCTCAAGCTGCCCCGCATCTCGCTGGGCTTCTGGAACAACTTCGGTTCCGACCGCGGACTCGAGACCCAGCGCGACATCGTGCTCCGCGCGTTCGACCGCGGGGTCACCCACTTCGACCTGGCGAACAACTACGGCCCGCCCTACGGCTCGGCCGAAGAACAGTTCGGCCGCATCGCCGCGGCGAACCTGCGCCCCTACCGCGACGAGATCGTGGTGTCGTCCAAGGCGGGTTACGACATGACCCCCGGGCCGTACGGCGACGGGGGGTCGCGCAAGTACCTGCTCAACTCGCTCGAGGCCAGCCTCGGGCGGCTCGGCATGGACCACGTCGACATCTTCTACTCGCACCGCCCCGACCCCGAGACCCCGATCGACGAGACGATGGGGGCGCTCGCGACGGCCGTCCGGCAGGGCAAGGCGCTCTACGCCGGCATCTCCAACTACGACCCGGCGCAGACCGAGGCCGCGATCGACGCCCTGGCGGCAGAGGGCATGCCGCTGCTGATCCACCAGCCGCGGTACAACATGTTCGACCGCCGGCCCGAGCGAGGGCTCTTCGACACCCTGCTGACCCGGGGCGTCGGCTCGATCGTGTTCTCGCCCCTGGCCGGGGGCCTCCTGACGAACCGCTACCTCTCGGGCAGTGCTCCCGCGGGCTCGCGCGCGGCCGAGGGCCGGTGGTTCTCCGAGGACGCCCTCGACGAGACCTACCTCTCGCGCGTCCGCGGCCTGAACGAGATCGCGGAGGCGCGGGGCCAGTCGCTCGCGCAGCTCTCGCTCACCTGGGTGCTGCGTCAACCCGCCGTGACCAGCGCCCTCATCGGTGCCTCGTCGGTGGCCCAGCTGGACGACAGCCTCGACGCCCTCGACGGTGCCGAGCTGACCGAGGACGAGCTCGCGGCGATCGAGCCGCTGGCGGTCGACGGCACGGGCCGCTGACCGGACGGCGCGGTGCCGACGGGGCACCGCGCCCTCCGAGGTGTCCGAGGTGCCCGAGGTCGATGTCGGTGGTCACCCCTAGCGTCAAGGGTGTTCTCGACAGCATCGGCCGGATGACCTCAGGAGCACCTCATGACCAGCAGCACCCTCGACCACGCGATCGTCCCGTCTGCCCCGCACGCTCACGCAGGCGTTCCCCTGCCCTCCCTGCGCTCGACCCGGGGCGGCCTGCACCTCGTCCAGGTGCACGACGACCTCGCTCGGGTGACCCGACCCGGCGGTGAGATCGTGGGCTACGTCGAGCGCTTCGACGACCCGCAGGGCGATCGCTACCGCGCCAAGCGGTTCCTGCCCCGTCAGCGTCGCTTCGTCGAGATCGGTGAGTTCTGGAGTCGCGACGACGCCACCGACTGCTTCCGGTTCGCCTGATCCCGATGCCTCCGCCCGGGCACCGTGACGGCCTCCCCGACGGCGGACTCGACAGCATGTCGCAGCCGTGCAACCTTCGACCTCGGCTGTAGTGTTCGCCCCATGCAGTGGTGGAACGATCTCGTCGAATGGCTCTCTTCGGACAACGGGTGGCGTGTCGTCACCGATGCGGTGATCCCCTTCGTCGCCATCGTCGTGGCCGGCGTCGTCGCAGCCCTCATCGGCCGGGCGAGCACGCGGCGAGTCGTGTCGTCGCACGAGGACGAGGCGAAAGCGGCGGCCGTCGCGGCCCTCGTCTCGGCGGCCCGCAAGGGTGCCGTCCACAGCTCGCTCGGGGTCGAGGAGCGTGCCTACGCCGATCACCTCGGCCACGAAGCCGACGTCCGCCTGCGGCTGTTGCCCGCGACCGGCAGCACCCTCGCCGCCGACTGGGCGGCTCACGAACTGGCCGAGATCAAGCGCAACTCGGCGTCCTTCAGCTTCCAGTCCGAGCAGACGCTCGGTGAACTCCGCGACCGCCTCGTCGAGTGGCAGAACCGCCCCGGCCGGGCCAAGAAGCTCTTCCGCGACGATCTCGCCCGCTGGAAGTACGAAGAGGCCGACGTCGACCGAGACACGGCCGCGAAGCAGAAAGCCTGGGAGGCCGAGCAGCGCGCCGCGTCGGCGACCGAGCAGCGACGCACCGAGGCCTCCGCGCCCACGGGTGCCGCCCCCTCGGCGACGCTCCGCCCCGCGGCCCTCGACGATGCCCCGGTCCGGGGTGGCGACGAGGCCTACCGGGCACCCGCGGCTCCCGCCCCGCTGACCGGACCGTCGCCGGTGTCCGCGCCCGAGGCACCCGCCGTCACGTCGGGTGACGCCTCCCACGACGACACGCGTGACGACCCGATGGACGACGAGCGCTACGAGCAGCCGGTCAGTGCGAGCCAGGTCCGCCGCCGCACGGCACCCGAACGCGCGGACGACTGACCACCTGGACGACAGCGCGCCCCCGACCTCGGTCGGGGGCGCGTCGTCGTGTGGGGGGTGGGGTGCTGCGTGGTGCCCCCGGCAGGAATCGAACCTGCGACCAAGAGATTAGAAGGCTCCTGCTCTATCCGCTGAGCTACGGGGGCGAACCCGTCCACGATACCGTGCCCGGCCCGGCGAGCCGGGTCGGGCACGGCGCCGGTCAGCCCAGCGGGCTGGTCAAGTCGTACAGCGTGACCCCGTCGACCTCGATCGAGGAGAAGTTCGCCTCGACCCAGGCCGCGATCTCGCTCGAGGACGAGCTGCCGCCGTTCGACTGCCCGACGGTCCCCCCGACGAACCAATGGATCTGCCCGTCGGCGACGTACTGCTCGAACTGCGCCAGGGTCGGTGACGGGTCGCTGCCGTTGAACCCGCCGACCGCCATGACCGGGTCGCCGGTCGCGAGCTGGTAGCCCGCCGCGCTGTTCGACCCGACGGCCGCGGCGACCCAGGTGTAGCTGTCCGAGTCCGCGCCGACCACGGCGGCGAGCTCGTCGCTGATCGAACCCGAGCCGAGCAGCGAGCCGGCTCCGCCCCCGCCACCGGGGAGTCCGCGCGTGGCCGTACCCGCGCCTCCCGCGGTTCCCGCTCCGGTGCCGGTGCCGGTGCCCGCTCCCCCGCCGGTGCCGCCCGGCAGCTGCGGGGGCGTTCCGCCAGCCGCGCCACCGGGCCCGCCACCAGCGGCTCCACCGCGACCGCCGAAGCCACCGGCGCCGCCTGCGCCACCACCGCCGAACCCGCCCGTGCCACCCGACACGGTCGGGCCGGCCGTGACGATCGAACCGGTGTGGGCCGTCGACACGGTCTCGACCGAGTAGGCCGCCGGAGCCAGCAGGCCGCCCGTGAGCAGCACGGCGAGGGTCGCCGCCGTGAGCGTCCGGCCCCGTCGCGGCAGCAGCACGAGCACGGCGCCCACGACGACGAGCGCGACGACGACGTACCGGAGCCACGGCTGCCAGGACTCCGCCCGACCGAGCAGCACCCAGGCCCAGACGCCCGTGAGCAGAGCCGACGCGGCCAGCACGATCCGGACCCACAACCGGGTCCGTCGTCGCCACAACACGTCGGCCGCAGCCCCGAGGGTGACCGCGACGGCCGGGGCGAGCGCCACCGTGTAGTACGCGTGGAAGATGCCCGACATGAAGCTGAAGACGAGGGCGGTCAGCACCGTCCAGCCACCGAACAGCAACAGGGTCGCCCGACGGGCCGAGGTCCGGTGTCGCCAGCCGAGCAGCACGAGTGCCGAGACGCCGATCACGAGGGCGGCGGGAAGCAACCAGGTGATCTGGCCACCGAACTCGCCCGTGAAGAGCCGGGTGATGCCGGTCTCGCCCCACATGCCCGTCGTGGCAGCGCCGGTGCCGCCGCCCCCGCCCGTCACGCTGCCGGTCTCGTCACCCGTGAGCCGTCCGAGGCCGTTGTAGCCGAAGGTCAACTCGAGGAACGAGTTGGTCTGCGAGCCACCGACGTACGGCCGCATTCTCGCGGGCACCAGCTCGACGAGGGCGACCCACCAGCCGGCCGACACCACGACCGCACCGAGCGCGGCCAGCAGGTGCAGCACCCGCCGGCGCAGCAGGACGGGCGCCGCGACGAGGTACACCCCGGCCAGCACGGGCAGGATGACGAACGCCTGCAGTTGCTTGGTCAGGAAGCCGAAGCCGATCGCCACGCCGGCCCAGACGACCCAGCGGACGCGGCCCGTCTCGACGCCGCGCAGCGTCAGGTACGTGGCGAGGGTCAGCAGCAGCACGAGCAGCGCGTCGGGGTTGTTGAAGCGGAACATCAACACGGCGACCGGGGTCAGGGCGAGGACTCCACCGGCGACGAACGCGGCGACGCCCGAGAAGTGCCGCCGCACCGTGGCCCAGACGAGTCCGACGGTCGCGACGCCCATCAGCGCCTCGGGCAGCAGGATGCTGAACGACGACAGACCGAACACCCGGACCGACAACGCCATGACCCACAGGCTCGCGGGCGGCTTGTCGACCGTGATCGAGTTGGCGGCGTCGGACGAACCGAAGAGGAACGCCTCCCAGTTCTGCGAACCGGCCTGCACCGCGGCCGAGTAGAACGAGTTCGCCCAGCCGTTCGCCGACAGGTTCACCAGGTAGAAGGCCCCCGTGGCGACCAGCAGCGCGAGGAACGCCGGTCGCTCCCACCGTGCCGCGTCCTCACGCCCGCGCACCAGGCGACGGGCGAGCGAACGGAGGCGCGGGCCGGCCGACCCGGACGGCGCGCCTCGATCGGTCAGCGGCACCGGCGTGGTCCCGGCGCTCATCGACCGACCACCGTGACGTCGTCGTCGCCGGCCACGGCGGCGACGCGGGTCGCGAGGTCGGACACGGGGTCGGCGACACCGCCCCGCTCGTCGGCCGGTCCCGGCGTCACGTGCGTCGCCTCCGACCGGAACACCCAGACGCGCAAGAGCACGAAGCGCAGGACGGTCGCGACGAGGTTCGCGGCCGTCAAGACCAGCAGCTCGGCTTGCGCGCCGGCCGCGGGAGCCGCGGCGTGCAGCACGACGAGCGACCCCGAGGTCAGCACCCAGGCGAGCACGAAGACCATCAGCCCTTGCAGTTGGTGTCGCGCCACGCCCGACGCCCCCCGTACCCCGAACGTGAACCGCCGGTTGGCGGCCGTGTTGACCACGGCCGTGACGAGCAACGACACGAAATTCGCCGCCTGGGCCGGCATCACCTGCTGCGCGACGAGGTAGAGCAGCGCGTACGCGGCGGTCGAGGCGACCCCGACGACGCCGAACCGCACGACCTGCGAGAAGAACGTCGGAGGCGCGGGCGGCTCGAACGGACGCCTCCCGATCGCGTCGTACACCGCCTGGACCGGGATCGCGCCCCGGGCGATGCCCGTGCCCACGCGCAGCATCCCCTTGAGGTCGGCGGCGGCCGTGGAGACGATGTCGACCGAGCTGTCGGGGTCGTCGACCCAGTCGACCGGCACCTCGTGGATGCGCAGGCCCGAGCGCTCGGCGAGGATCAGCAGTTCGGTGTCGAAGAACCACCCGGTGTCCTCGACGAGGGGCAGCAGTCGCTCGGCGGCCTCGCGCCGGATCGCCTTGAAGCCGCACTGGGCGTCGCTGAACCCGACCCCCATCGTGCGACGCAGCAGGAAGTTGTAGCTGCGCGAGACGAATTCCCGCGTGCCGCCGCGAACGACCCGCGACGATCGGCTGAGCCGGGTGCCGATCGCGAGGTCGGAGTGGCCGGAGAGCAGCGGTGCCACCAGCGGGCCGAGCGCCGAGAGGTCGGTGGAGAGGTCTTCGTCGAGGTAGACCAGCACGTCGGCGGGCGAGGCCGCCCAGACCTGCTTGAGGGCACGACCTCGGCCCTTCTCGGCGAGGTGGACGGCGGTCACGCACCGCAGGCGTCGGGCGAGGTCGTCGGCGAGGGCCGGCGTGCCGTCGGTGCTGGCGTTGTCGGCCACGGTGATGCGCCAGGTCTCGGTGACGTGGCGGGTCAGATGGTCATGGAGGCTCGTGATGCTGGCCTCGAGGGTGGCGGCCTCGTCGAAGACGGGCACCACGATGTCGAGACGCAGGATGTCGGTGTCAGGCATGGGACCACGATCGGTCGCCACGCCATCAGCGGCCTCGCACCGGTCGATGGCGACGCTGCGGAGATCCTATGAGCCTTCCATGACGGGGCGCCGCGATCAGATCGCGAGGGACAGGGCCCCGAGCAGGCGGTCCAACGTCGGCACTCCCGGCGAGCGGAACACGACCTCGCCGTCGTCCCGGGTGATCACGATGGTCGGCGTGCTGCGGACGTCACGCCGCTCGGCAGCCTCGGGCCGGGCGGCGACGTCGGCCTCGTCGACGACGAGGGAGGGCACGAGTCCCCTCGCCTCGGCCACGACCGCCCTGGCCGCATGGCAGGGCCCGCAGAAGGCGGACGTGTACAGCTCGAGCATCATGCCGGGGACAACGAGGAGGCGCGGGGGAAACTTCCCCCGCGCCTCCTGCGGTCTCGTGCGTCGTCGCGGCCGGAGGCGCCGACGTCAGTTGTCGCGGTCGTCGTTGCGGTCTTCGGGGTCGTCGACGGGGTCGCTGTCCTTCGCGTCGAGCGAGTAGTGCACCTGCAGTTGCTCGCCGACCATCTTCGCCTCGGTCGCGGTGTAGACGATGCCGGTCTCCATGCCGTCGATCAACACGAAGTCGGTGATCTGCTCGTCGTACGAGCCGTCGGTGCTGATGCGGGTGTCGGTGGAGCCGTCGCTCGGACCGCCGTCGAAGAAGACGACGTACTCGGAACCCTCGGCCACGGTGGGCTTGCTGTCTGTCATGACCACAGGTCTACCAGGAGGCGCGGAGTCGGCGCCCAGCTTCGCCGGTCCGAAAAACATAGCCAAGCTATATAGCTTGGCTATACACTCGACGGATGACTTCACAGCCGACAGACATCCTGGAATCACTCCTGACGTCGACCCATCGCCTGACGCGCATCGCCGCGCAGGAGACCGGCCGCACCACCTCGCCCGCCGTCTGGCGGACGCTCTCGATCCTGACGACCGACGGCGAACTCCGTGTCGGCGACCTCGCCCGGGCCAGCCGCGTGTCGCAGCCCACCATGACCAAGCTCCTCCGGGGCCTCGCCGAGGACGAGCTCGTCAAGCGCATCGCCGACACCGACGACTCCCGGGCCTGGCTCATCGCCATCACCGACAAGGGCACGGCGGCGCTCACCGAGTGGCGGGGGCAACTCGCCGACTCGCTCGGCGGCCTCTTCGCCGACCTCGACGACGACGAGTGGGCCGTGCTCGAGCACGCCACCCGCCTGTTGGCCTCGCGGGTCGGCACCCGTGCCGACGTCCGCTCCGACGCCGCCGAGGCGGTGTTCGCGTGAGCGCGCCTGCCTCTGCCTCCGCCCGCACCACGCCCGAACCGAAGCCGAGCATCCTGAAGCAGCCGACCGCCGTGTGGGCCATCGCCTTCGCCTGCGTCGTCGCCTTCATGGGCATCGGCCTCGTCGACCCGATCCTCCCCGCCATCGCGGAGTCGCTGAAGGCCAGTCCGACGCAGACCGAGCTGCTCTTCACCAGCTACCTCGCCGTCACGGGCGTCGCGATGTTCTTCACCAGCTGGGTGTCGAGCCGACTCGGCGCCAAGCGCACCCTGCTGATCGGGCTCGCCCTGATCGTCGTCTTCGCCCTGCTCGCCGCCACCAGCGGCGACGTGTGGTCGATCATCGGCTTCCGCGCCGGCTGGGGGCTCGGCAACGCCCTGTTCATCTCGACCGCCCTCGCGACCATCGTCGGCGCGGCGTCCGGCGGCACGGCCTCGGCGATCATCCTCTACGAGGCGGCCCTCGGTCTCGGCATCGCCATCGGCCCGCTGATCGGCGGGTTGCTCGGCTCGGTCAGCTGGCGCGGGCCGTTCTTCGGCGTCACCACGCTGATGGCGATCGCCTTCATCGCGATCGTGCTGTTCCTGAAGGGCGGCGCCACGGAGAAACCCACGCCGACGGCGCTGTCGGCACCGTTCCGCGCCCTGGGCAACCCGGCGCTCGGTGCCCTCGCCGCGACGGCGCTCTTCTACAACATCGGCTTCTTCGTCCTGCTCGCCTACACGCCCTACCCGCTCGGCTTCGGCGCGCTCGGCATCGGCTTCACCTTCTTCGGCTGGGGCGTCGGCCTCGCGATCACCTCGGTCTGGGTCGCCCCGCTGCTGACCGCACGCCTGCGTCGGACGACCGTGCTGCGCATCGCCCTCCCCCTGCTCGCGCTCGACCTCGTCGCCGCCGCGGTCGTCGTCCGGACGCCGGCCGCCCTCGTGGTCTGCGTGGTGGTCGGCGGCCTCGTGCTCGGTGTGCTCAACACGGTGCTGACCGAGTCCGTCATGGAGGCCACCGACCTGCCCCGCTCGGTCGCGTCCAGCGCCTACTCGGGCGTGCGCTTCCTCGGCGGCGCCGTGGCCCCGCCCGTGGCGACCCTGCTCGCCGACACGATCGCCCCGAGCGCCGCCTACGTGTTCGCCGCCGCGAGCGTCGCCGTCGCCTTCGTCGTCGTGGTGGCCGCGCGCGGCGCCCTGCGCCGGGTCGACGACGGCCCCGAACCGGCTCGCGTCGAAGCCGAGGCCATCGGAGCCGGCGAGGCGATCTGATCCACCGCCACCGCGCCTCCTGCACCCGACCACCGCAGGAGGCGCGGTGCCGGAAGGGCACCGGACTAGACTCGCCCAATGGCTACGAGCAACGACCGACTGGTCTGGATCGACTGCGAGATGACCGGGCTCGACCTCTCGGTCGACGAACTGGTCGAGGTGGCCGTGGTCGTCACGGACTTCGACCTGACGCCCGTGCACCCGGGCTTCACGATCGTCATCAAACCCGATCAGTCCGCCCTCGACAACATGGGTGAGTTCGTCACCGAGATGCACCGCTCGTCGGGGCTCATCGACGAGATCCCGAACGGCGTCAGCCTCGCCGAGGCCGAGTTCGAGGTGCTGGAGTACATCCTCAAGTACGTCCCCACCGAGCAGCACGCCCCCCTCGCCGGCAACACCATCGGCACCGACCGGGCCTTCCTCGCGAAGTACATGCCCCGCGTCGACGGCCACCTGCACTACCGCAGCGTCGACGTGTCCTCCATCAAAGAGCTCGCCCGCCGCTGGTTCCCCCGCGTGTACTTCAACGCCCCCCAGAAGCACGGCGGCCACCGCGCCCTCGCCGACATCCTCGAATCCATCCGCGAACTCGAGTACTACCGTCGCGCCGGCTTCGTCGCCGACCCCGGCCCCACCACCGACGACGTCCAGGCGATCTCGAAGGCCGTCGTGGACGAATGGGCCCCCCGCTTGTAGTAGAGTCTTCTCGTTGCGATCGCCTCGGCAGTCGCGCATGGTGGGTATAGCTCAGCTGGTAGAGCGCCTGGTTGTGGTCTAGGAGGCCGCGGGTTCAAGCCCCGTTACTCACCCGAATAAAATCCCCTGCCCTCCGATGGGCAGGGGATTTTTCGGGCTCCAGGGCCTTCTGGTCGCGGATGCGCGAGCGCATCCACGACGTCGAGGGTCAGGACTTCGCTGCGCTCGTCGCGGCAGGGGGCTCGGAGAAGCGCCCAGCGACAGGCCGTGTGGGCGTGCGAGAGTGAGCGAGTGGACGACTTCCCCGAGAACGGCGACGACGCGCTGGATGCCGACGAACGACACGCGACCGGGATCGACCCGTCGGAGGTGAGCGCCGAGGCGTTCGACGCGATGGTCGTCGACCAACTCGACCTGCTGCCGGACGACATGGTCGACGGGCTCGACAACGTCGTGTTCGTCACGGAGGACCGCCCCGAGGACGGCACGCTCGACCTGCTCGGCCTGTACGACGGCGTCGCCCTCACCGAACGTGGCCAGTACGGCTTCGGCGAGCTACCCGACCGGATCATCGTCTACCGCGAACCGCACCTCGCCGCCGTGGACGACCTCGACCAGCTCGCCGACGAGATCCACGTCACGCTCGTCCACGAGATCGCCCACTTCTATGGCATCGACGACGACCAACTGCACGAACTCGGCTGGGCCTGACGGGGGCCGCCGTCACCCGATGATCTGATACGTGAACCGGTAGGCGTCGGCCGGAAGCCCGTCCGCGAGGTCGCCGACCATTTCGACGTCGAAGGCGTCGGGACGCGAGACGACGAAGAACTGGGCCGACGCCGCCGCGTTCGAGGCCGGACAGATGGAGACCACCGGCGCCGTGGCGAAGGGCTTCGAATACCGGACCCGCACCTGCGTTCCGGGACGACGGGCCCGACCCGAACCGAAGCCGACCGTTCCCCTCAGATCGGAACCCGCCAGGGTGGGAGCCGGTGCGCCGTCGCCGTTCCGCCCCATGGCCGACGCCACCGGCGAGGGGCCGCCGAGGGCACCCAGCAACCGACGCCCGACCGCGAGGTCGCCACCCCAGGCCCAGAGCGGCCGAGCCTCGACCTCTCGTCGGTCGACGACGTCGACGGCCGAGCCGGTCGTGGCGATCCGCGTCGTCGGATCGACGGCGAACCGCGAGCCGTACCCCGCCCCCAACTCGACCCCTGCCTGGGTGAAGCGACCGAGACGGGTGCCCACCAGGGCGAAGTCGTCGCCCTTGGTGAGCCGCACGAGCACGCTCGACGCACCGACCTGGGCGGGGTCGGCCCCCAGCAGGGCACCGCCGAGCAATCGGATGCCCCCGTCGAGGTCGACGCCCCGACGTCGTCTCTCGTCGTGCTCGATCAACGGTCCCGGCCCGCCGTAGATCGTCGGGGCGACGAACTCGACCTGCCGGACGTTGCCGATGCGCACGGTCGCGTCGGTGCCCGAGCCCGCCCGCTGCAGCGTCTCGATGTGCGGGGCGATCAGCCGGATGAACTCGACGAAGTACTCGGCGGTCGAACCCCAGGCGAGATCGAGCGCGACGTTCGCGCTGCCCTCGATGTGGAGGTTCACGCAGGTGAACGTGTTCGTGTTCGACCCACCCGAGGCCGGGGACCGGACGACGACCGCGGCCGCGTCGGCCGACCCGCAGTTGTTGACGAAGAGGTCCGACCAGAGATTGTTGTTGACCCGCTCGACGAGCAGTGCCGTGCCGGTCACGCCGGCCAACTGCACCCGGTCGAAACGGGACTCGAAACCGTTGACGACCTGCACGAGGGGTGCCGTCGAGCCGTTGCCCTGGAGGGTCAGCCCCTCGAGGGTGACGCCGTTGCCGTCGACGACGAACATCGGCTTCGTCGATCGGGCGAGGTGCCGGATGGTGACACCGCCGTCGGTGGAGGCCCCGTACCGACTGACGTCGGCCCCCGTGCCCCGGATCGACACCAGCAGCGGCACCGTCACCGAGTCGACGACGTACGTGCCGGCCGGTACGAGCACACGCCCCCTGACCGCCCTGGCCGCCTCGACGGCCCCGGCGAACGCGGCGGTGTCGTCGGTCCGACCGTCGCCGACCGCGCCGTGGTCACGGACGTCGACTCCCGTGCGATCGTCCGATGCCGCGACACCGGCTGCCGGTGCCGCACCGGCCCCGTCGGTGGGAGGCGCGTCGGCGGAGGGCCCGTCGGCGGCACGAGCCGGTCGGACGGCGGGAGCGACCGCCGCGGCACCGGCCGCGGCGATGCCCGCTGCGCCGACCAACAGGAATCCGCGACGCGAACGGGTCGGATTCTCGGCGAGGGGATCGGTCATGGCGCCAGGGTACACGAGCGTGGGTAATATATGCCTCACCACATGTCGTCAGAAGATCGGGTGCACACCATCGACAAGAACATCGCGCCGCGCCGCCCCGCCCGTGCCCGCGCTCACCGTCTCGACGTCCAGGCGCTCAGGGCCCTCGCCGTCGCGATGGTCGTCGTCGAACACGTCACGGGTCGGCCCGCCGGTGGATTCGTCGGGGTCGACGTGTTCTTCGTCGTGTCGGGGTTCCTGATCACGGGGCTGCTGCTGCGCGAGGCCGACCGGCACGGGCGGGTCTCCCTCGCCGACTTCTGGCGACGCCGCGTCCGCCGCATCGTGCCGGCGAGCGTCCTGGTCCTCCTGGTGGGGACGCTCGTCACCTGGTCCGCCGTCGGCCCGGCCCGGGGGACCTCGGCCGCGGTGGACGCCCTGTGGTCCGCCGCGTCCCTGGCCAACTGGCACTTCGCGGCCACCGGCACCGACTACTTCGCGGCCCAGGGCCCCGAGTCGCCCTTCCAGCACTACTGGTCCCTGGCGGTCGAGGAGCAGTTCTACCTCGTCTGGCCCCTCGTGGTCGTCGCCGCCGTCGCCGTCGCCCGGCGACGGCCCGGCCCGGCCGTCCCGAGGGTGGCCCTGGGGACGCTGCTGCTGGTGCTCGTGGTGGCATCGCTCGCCTGGGCCTGGCAGCAGTCCACGGCATCGCCGACCGTCGCCTACTTCTCGAGCCTGACCCGCGCATGGGAGCTCGCCCTCGGAGCGCTCCTCGCGACGGCGGCCCCCACGATGACCCGGCTCCCCGTCGTCCTCCGTCCGGCCCTGGCGTGGACCGGCCTCGTCGGCGTCGTGGCCTCGGCCTGGGTCACGACGAGCACCGTTCCGTTCCCGGCTCCCGGAGCCCTGCTGCCCGTGGCGGCCACGCTGCTCGTCCTCGCCTCGGGAACGGGCTGCGTCGGCACACCGTGGCTCGGGCCCCTCGCCAGCCGACCGGTGACGATCGTCGGGGACCTCTCGTACTCGATCTACCTGTGGCACTTCGTCGTGCTCGTGGTCGGCACCTCGTTGCTGGGCGACGATCCGGCCAGGCTCTGGCCGACCGTCTTCGTCGCCACACTCGTCCTGTCGGCCTTGACGTACCACCTCGTCGAGCGACCGTTCATCGCCTCCCCCCTCCTCGAGCCGGGAACACCCGGACGCGCCTGGCGACGATGGCGACGAGACCATCGGTCGACGTACCGGCGCGGCGGGGTCGCGCTCCTCGCGGTGGCCGCCGTCACGGCCACCGCCCTGGCCGTCGATGCCGTGCGGCCCACGGCCGCCCCGCCCGTCCTGCCCGCCGCGTCGGCCGACGGACGCCCCGACGACGGGGTCGACGACGGTGACGGCGACGCCGGTGGGGCCGGTGGCACCGACGACCTCGACCTGCCGGCACTCGACGAGTGGTCCGCCGAGGTGGGACGAGCCCTCTCGGCCACCTCGTGGCCCGACCTCGACCCCGGCATCGAGTCCGTCCTCGACCGGACGCGACCCGGCAGCCCCCACCTCGCCTGCGGGGACGCCGAGGCCCAGGGGCGGACGCCCGACGACTGCACGTGGTCCTCCCCCACCGCGACCACCACGGTCCTGCTCGTCGGGGACTCGACGGCCATGCACCACCTCGATGCACTCGTCCCCCTCGCCGAGTCGACCGACGGCGGATTCACGCTGATCAACCGGGCCAAGTTCGCGTGCCCGTTCGTCGACATCCGCGTCCAGAACGACGTCGCCGGCATCCTCGAGTCCTGTCGCGCGCACAACGACGAGACCCTCGCCCTGATCGACGACACGCGCCCCGACGTCGTCCTCGTGACCAACTCCTATCAGACGCTCTCCGAGGACGGAGCGGGCACGATCACACCCGATCGATGGTCCGAGGGGTTCGGCGCCCACGCTCGACGCGCGGCCGCCGCCGCCGGGTCGGTCGTGGTCCTGACCCCGCCACCGGACGACGCCGACATCGCGTCGTGCTTCCGGCGAGGCGGCAGCCCGGTCGACTGCATCTCGCGGACGTCCCGCACGTGGCTCGACCGGGCGGCGGCCGACCGCGAGGTCCTCGACGCGGTCGGCGGGACGTTCGTCGACCTGCGGGTGTTGACCTGCGTGAGCGACCTCTGTCCGGCGTTCGTCGGCACCGTCCCCGTGAAAGAGGACCGCGTGCACCTCACGACGGCCTTCGCGCTCGCCGTCTCGCCCGTGCTGGGCGACCTGCTGCGCGCTCGGCAGGTGCTCTGACGCCCGGGCGCTACCGCGCCTCGACGACCAGGTCGGCGAGGCCCGTCGGCGACCACCGGTCGAGGTGCCGATCCTCCTGGGCAGCCCAGACGTCCCACCACGGCTCGAAGGCGGCACCGTCGCGGTCGAGGGCCCGTCGCCGACGGGTGTCGGCGTCGAGCTCCAGCCACACGCGGACGTCGGCCAGCGCCGAGGAGGCGCGGGTCAAGGCCCCGGCCCCTTCGACGATCAGCGAGACGGCCGGGTCGAGCACCTCCCATGCCGCCGCGCGGTCGTGCTCCCAGTCCCACCGCCGCCATCCCGGGTCGACCGGCGACAAGATGGACGTCTCGACCGCGCGGGACGCCGCCTCGAGCCCGTGCCAGCCCGGGTAGACGTCGTCGAGGTGCACCAGGCGCACGGGTCCGAGCCGGTCGACGGGCCACGCGGCGGCCACCGCACGGCCGAGCGTGGTCTTGCCCGAGCCCGAGCGGCCGTCGATCAACAGGACCACGCGACGCGACCCGACCCGCGCCTCCTCGGCTCGGCGGAGCAGGGCCCCGACGGCGTCGTCGACGACGACCCGCTCAGGCAAGGACGAACTCCCACGTGCCGGCCAGGACGGCCGCGGTCACCGAGGTGGCGGCGATGACGACGCCGAGGGCGACGAGCACGCCGTCTCGCAGCCCGAACGACGACGGACGAGCCCAGGTGCGCGGGGCGTCGCCGCCGAAGCCCTTGGCCTCCATGGCGGTGGCGAGCTTGCTGCCGCGTCGGACCGACAGCACGAGCAGCGAGAAGGCCTGCTGCCCGAACCGCCTCAGCGCCCCGACCGGCCCGCCCGAGTCCGCGACGCCCCGGGCGCGACGGGCCAGGGCGAGCTGCCGCCAGTCGTCCATGAACAGCCCGACCAGACGCAGCCCGGCGAGGCCCCCCAACACGAAGCGTGCCGGCAGTCGCAACACCTGACCGAGACCGTCGGCGAGGTCGGTCGGGTCGGTCGTCGCGAACAGCACGATGCCGGGCACGCCGACGGCGAGGATGCGCAGGCCGATCGCCCCGGCGAGGGCCAGCGACCCCTCGGTCACCGAGAGGAACCCCCACTCGACCACGGACGCCCCGCCGTCGCGTCCGTAGAGGGCGATGGCGACGACCGACGTCGGGGCGGCGATCCAGAGCGGTGCCGTGCGGGCGAGCAGCTGCCGGGCGGACAGACCGGCGAAGGGCAGCAGCAGGGCCTCGAGCAGCAGCGCGGTGCCGGCCGAGACCCAGTCGATCGAGAGCAGCAGGGTGATCGCGAGCACGACGGCGGCGAGCAGCTTGGCGACCGGGTTGACGCGCCCGACCACCCCGGTCGCCACGACCGGGGTGAGGACGCTCATCGGTGCACCTCGGCGGGGTCGGTGCGGCGAGCGTGGGCACTGAGGTCGAGCACGTCGTCGGCGAGGGTCGACGCGAACTCGGCGTCGTGGGTCACGGCGACGACCGCCCGGCCCTCGTCGAGTAGCTCGGCGAGAAGGGCCACGAGTTCTCGCCAGGTGCGGGCGTCCTGCCCGAAGGTCGGTTCGTCGAGCACGAGCATCGACGGGCGTGAGGCGAGCACGGTCGCGACCGAGAGTCGGCGTTTCTCACCACCCGAGAGCGTGAAGGGGTTCGCGCCGGCGAGATGGTCGAGCCGCAGCCGGTCGAGGAGGTGGTCGACGCGCGACGCGACCTCTCTCGGGGACGCGCCCAGCGCCTCCGGACCCACCGCCAGCTCGCGGCGGACGGTCGCCGTCAGGAACTGGTGCTCCGGGTCCTGGAAGACCGTGCCGACCCGGGTGAGCAGCTGCCGGGGCTTCCAGCGGATCGGAGACGGGCCGGCACCGTCGGCGAACGACGGCGTGGCCTCGAGGGCGCCCGCGACGGGGGCGAGCAGCCCGGCGACGGTGAGGGCGAGCGTCGACTTGCCCGAGCCGTTCGTGCCGGTCACCGCGAGGGCACGCCCCTCGGTGACGGTGAGGTCGATGCCCCCGGCGACCGCGCGGCCCTTGGGCCCCTTGTGCCCCACGTCGAGGCCCCCGGCCGTCAGCAGCAGCTCACCGGTCGTGCGCGACCGGACGGGCGCAGGAGGCGCGGCACCGGGGACCCACACCCCCGCGTCGACGAGGCGGTCGCGTTCGGCGCGGAGCACGTCGTCGGGTCGGCCGTCGGCCAGGACTCCCCCGCCCGCGTCGAGCACGACGACCCGGTCGACGACGGGCAGCCAGACCGACACCCGGTGCTCGACGACGACGAGCGTCGCCCCGGTGTCGGCGACGACGCGGGCCACGGCGTCGCGCACCTCGACGACCCCTCGGGGGTCGAGGTTGGCCGTGGGCTCGTCGAGGAGCAGCAGGCCCGGCCGCATGGCGAGGGCCCCGGCGAGCGCGAGCCGTTGCTTCTGGCCGCCGCTCAGCTCAGAGGTCGACGCGGACAGCGGCAGGTCGAGCCCGACGGCGTCGAGGGCGTGGCCGACGCGGCGCCAGATCTCGTCGCGGGGCACGCCCAGGTTCTCGCACCCGAACGCGACGTCGTCGCCCACCCGGGCGAGGACGACCTGCGAGTCGGGGTCCTGCAGGACGAGGCCGATCCGTCCGCGCTGCTCGGCGGGGGCGCGGCCGTCGACGAGCAGGTCGCCGGCCTCGTCGCCCTCGTCGTCGCCGCCCAGCACCCCGGCGAGACCGGCGAGCAACGTCGACTTGCCCGCGCCGGACGCGCCGAGCAGCAGGACGCGCTCACCGGGGGCGACGTCGAGGTCGAGCTGCGAGACGGCGGGCCGGCGACGACCGGCGTGCCGCCACCCCCAGCCCCGGGCGGTGACGCGGGCACCGTCCTCCGGCGCCCACCGTCCGCCGCTCGCCCTGCTCACGGGAAGGACCACGAGGAGGCGCGCCTAGGCCCGGGCGTCCGCCGAGCGTCCCGAGGCGAACCGCGAGAGCGCGCCCGTGCGGGCGAGGCCGCGGGCGGCGAGCCACGAGAGCAGACCGGCGAGGACGGTGCCCGAGACGACCGAGGTCACGACGTAGATCGTCTTCGACCCGGCGGCGTAGGCGGCCGCCGAGGCGAAGCTCGTGTCCATCAGGCCGACGGCGAGGCCGGCGACGGCACCGGCGAGCAGCACCGTGCCGATCCGCCACGACTTGTAGAGGAAGACCGCGAGCACGATCTCGGCGCCCAGGCCCTGGACGATGCCCCAGATGAGCACCGAGAAGCCCCACTGGGTGCCGATCAACATCGAGACGACCGCCGCGACGACCTCGGTGTAGACGGCGGCGCCGGGCTTCCGGATGACGATGCCGCCGAGCACGCCGGCGAAGAGCCAGCCGCCGTTGAGGATGCCCTCGAAGCCGCCCGAGAAGCTCAGGACGCTGTCGATGGGCGTGTAGGCCAGGCCCCAGGCCCAGAACACGACGCCGGCGGCGACGCCGATGACGCTGGCGATCACGATGTCGACGACGCGCCAGCGCCGGGTGGGGGTGGTGCGGGCCTTCGGCGTGAAGCCGGTCGAGCTGTCGCGAGCCGCCGTGGAACGGTTTTCGGGCGTGGACGTGGACATCTGTTCTTCTCCTCCCTGCGCTGGCATGACCCAGATCAGGTTCGACGGTCGAAGCGTGGTTCGCTTCCTCTCAGCCCGGCTCACCGGACTCCCGTGTGTTGTGGGGACGATCATAGCGCCGGGCCGAGGGTCACGGTCACGGCGGCATCGACCGATCGGTCCGCCTAGGGTGGCGGCATGAGTCGGCCTCCCGTCGCACCACCCGCACCTCCGGCGCCCCCGCCGGCTCCGGTTCGCCGTCGGCCACCTCACCCCGCCCGTCTCGTCCTGCCGATCACCTCGGTGGTGCTCGCGGTCGTCACCGGGGTCGTCCCCTTCGTCGTCCTCCAGCCGATGATCCACTCCTACCGCGGCGAGGCGGCGGCGTACGGCATCCACGCCTTCGGCGTCGCGACGGTGGCGTCGGTGCTGTGCTGGGTCCTCGCGATCGTGACCCTCGTCGTCGGTGTGCTGTCCCTCGCGCTCCGACAGCGCCTGATGGGGCTGCCGATCACCGCCGTCACCCTGGCGGTGCTCCTCGCGTTCGCCGGGCCGGTCGCCTACCTGCTGATCGCCCTGTCGGCCGACGCGTACTGACGCGTCAGAGTCCGGCGGCCTTCCGGACGAGGGCGGCGACGGAGGCGCGGGTCGCGTCGTCGGCGCCGGTCACCGCGTACGAGGTCGGCCAGAGGGTGCCGTCGTCCAGCTGGGCACCGTCCTGGAACCCGAGGGTCGAGTAGCGCGTGCCGAACTTGGCGCCGGGTTGGAAGAAGACGACGGCCTTGCCGTCCTCACGGGCGTAGGCGGGGAAGCCGTACCAGGTCTTGGGGGCGAGGTTCGGGGCGTGCTCGGCGACGACCTCGTGCACCATCTGGGCGATCGGTCGTTCGACGTCGGTCATGGCCGCGATGGCGTCCGCGGCGTCCTGCGCCTCGGCGGCCGACTTGTCGGCCAACTTCTGGCGCTTCGCCTCGGCCCGGAGCTCGGCGGCGCGCTGCTTCATGGCGGCCTTCTCTTCTTTGCTGAATCCGGTGTCGGCCATGATCGTGCCCTTCTCGTGCGTGCGTGCGTGCGTGCGTCGGCTCGGTCGGGTCGGCGTACGCCCCATGGTGACAGGCAGGATGGTCGTCATGCACCTGGATGTCACGACCACCGGCGACGGCGACCGTCACGTCGCCCTCGTCCACGGGCTCGGCGCCGACGGTGCGACCTGGCAGCCGATCGTCGACCGGTTCGTCGCGACCGGTTCGTACACGGTCACCACCCTCGACCTCCGGGGTCACGGTGAGAGCGACCGGGCGTCGTCGTACCGGCTCGACGAGTTCGCGGACGACGTCGCCGCGGCCCTGCCCCGGGGCCTGCACGGGGTCGTCGGGCATTCGCTCGGTGGCTCGGTCCTCGTCCGTGCCGTCGACCGGCTGCAGCCTCGGACGGCCATCTACCTCGACCCGGGGTTCTCCCTCGCCCTGCCGACGTCGGGTCTCACCGGCCGGCTCTTCTGGGCCGCGCCCACCATGACGATGGGTGTCGCGGCCCTCGCCCAGGCGCGGAAGAGCGCGCGACTGCGCGCCGGGTACGACGACGCGACCCGCGCCTCCTTGGATCAGGCCCACGCCCGGTTCGACTCGGGCATGGCGGTGGGCGTGTTCCGCGACGTCGCCTTCCACCCCGTCGCGACGACGGAGCCCACGGTGCCCTCGGTGATCGTGCTGTCCGACGACTCCTCCGCCGTCCTCCCCGAGCGTCTCGTGTCGGGCTACCAGCGGGCCGGCTGGCAGATCCGCCGCCTGCCGGGCGTCCACCACGACATGCAGCTCGAGGCACCCGACCGCACCTTCGCGCTGCTGGCGGAGCTGCTCTGACGCTCGTCGGCGGTCAGGCCTTCGGCAGGGCGTGACCCTCGGTGTCGAGGTGGTCCCGCCAGGAGCGCTTCGCCCTCCAGCCGAGCATGCGGGCCGCCTTGGCGGTCGAGATGCCCGACGCGTCGACCCGGTCGAGCTCGCGCACCTCGATCCGGTCGCCGTGGTGCTCTCGGAGGGTGGCGGCGAAGTCGTGGCCGCCGGCGTTGTCGGCTGCGGCGATGTAGAAGACCTCGTGACCCGGCAGGTCGGACTCGGCGGCGAGCAGGAGGGCGTCGGCGAGGTCATCGGCGTCGACGAAGCTGCCGAAGTTGGCGCTGTCGGGGTCCGCTTCGCGCACCTGGGGGCCGAGGTTGGCCTCGTAGTTGCTCTCGTCGTGGACGGTGCTCGGACGGATCGAGATCGCGCGCAGGTCGGAGCGGCGGACGGCGGCGTCCATCAGCTGTTCGCCGAACGCCTTCGAGAGGGCGTAGGGGTCCTGCGGGTGGAGGGGGTGCTCCTCGTCGACCGGCACGTAGTCGGGCAGGAAGGGCCGTTCGGGGAAGAAGTTGCCCACGATGCTCTCGCTCGACACGTTGACGAAGCGGGGCACGCCGAACCGCACGGCCGCCTCGACCAGGTTGAAGGTGGACATCAGGTTGGTGTGGAACACGACGTGGGCCGGGTTCGCGGTGGGCTGCGGGATGGCCGCGACGTGGACGACGACGTCGGCCCCTGCCACCACCGAGAAGGCGGTCCCCGCGTCGGTCAGGTCGCCCATCACGTAGCGGCCGGGTTCGACGACGCCCGAGTCGAAGACGGGCCGGACGAGGTCGACGCCGAGGACGTCGTGCCCGGCCTCGACGAACCGGCGGACGGCGGCACGGCCGACCTTGCCGCGTGATCCCGTGATGACGACCTTCACGACGCGCTCCCTCGAACGAGGGATGCGCCGAGGGCCGGTGCATCCACCGGGGCGACGCTACGCGCGCAGCCCTCAGGAGGCACGCTCAGTCCTTCGCGCGGCGTGCGTGGGCCCGCGCCTTCATCCGGTTGCCGCAGGTCGCCATGGAGCACCACTTCGCCGTGCCGGGACGGCTGTGGTCCACCAGGAACAGGTTGCACTCGTCGTTCGCGCAGGCACGGAGGCGCCCGGGCAGCGTCGAGGTCACGCTCGACCACGCCGACACGGCTGCGACCGCGAGTCGGTCGTCGTCGGGCACCCGGAGTTCCCAGACGACGCCGTCCCGGGTCGTCCGCGGGATCTGCACGGTCCGGTCCATGACGTCGGCGAGCTCGGCGACGGCCCCGTCGTCGCCACCGCGGACGACGGCGTGCAGGGCCTCTCGCACGCGCCTGAGCTGGGCGACCTCGCCCGATGAGCCCGTGCCACCCCAGGTCCGCACCAGATCTCGCCCTGCCGCGCCCTCGAGGGCGTCCGTCGGGACGCCGTCGACCACCGGTGCGCTGTTCAGCACGGCCAGGAGCAGCTCTTCGTCGCGAAACACGTCTCCCTGCTCTCTCGCACCGTCCGGCGCATCTCGACCATGCTACCGTCGGGATAACCACTAAAACAATCCAAAGGGGTTAGACATGGTCACCGTCCACCACCGCACCGCCTCCGTCGATGGGCTCGACGTCTTCTACCGCGATGCCGGCCCCGCCGACGCGCCCGTTCTCGTCCTCCTGCACGGCTACCCCACGAGCTCGCACATGTTCCGCCACCTCATCCCCGCTCTGGCCGACCGGTACCGCGTCATCGCCCCCGACCACATCGGTTTCGGCCGCTCCTCCGCTCCGTCGGTCGACGAGTTCGAGTACACCTTCGAGGCCCTGGCGCGGGTGACCGGTCGTTTCCTGTCGACCATCGGCGTCGCGCGGTACGCGATCTACGTGCAGGACTACGGCGCCCCCGTCGGGTGGCGCCTCGCGCTGGCCGAGCCCCATGCGGTCACCGCTGTCGTCTCGCAGAACGGCAACGCGTACGAAGAAGGCTTCGTGCCGAGTTTCTGGGACCCGATCTGGGCCGACGCCGCCGAACGGACGTCCGAGACGCGCGACGCGCTCCGACCCGCCCTGGGCCGCGAGGCGGTCGAGTGGCAGTACACCCACGGCGTGCCGGACCCCACATCCGTCGACCCCGATGCCTGGGAACACGACCTCGCGCTCCTCGCCCGGCCGGGACAGGACGACGTCCAACTGGCACTCTTCCGCGACTACGCCACCAACCGCGTCCTGTACCCCGCCGTGCACTCCTGGCTCCGCGCCTCCCGCGTCCCGGTCCTCGCGATCTGGGGCCGCAACGACGAGATCTTCGATGCCGCCGGTGCGGGTGCCTTCACCCGCGACGCCCCGGACGCTCGCGTCGAGCTCGTCGACGGTGGACACTTCCTGCTCGAGTCACACCTCGATCTGGTCGCGGCCACGATCCGGGAGTGGCTCCCGAAGACGTGATCCGGACCACCCGCGGCCACCCGCTCAGGACGGGAAGGCGAGTCGGCCCGGGTTCAGGGCGGCCCACTGGAGCAGCATGATCGTCTTGCCGTCCACGATGCGCCCGTCGGTGATCATGTCGAGCGCGTCCCGGATCGGCAGCTCGATCACCTCGATGTCCTCCCCTTCCTCCTCGACACCACCCCCGTCACCGGTGCGATCCGCCGCAGAGTAGGGGGCGGCGTAGAAGTGCACCCGCTCGGTGACCGAGCCCGGGCTCATGTAGGCGTCGAAGACGTGGATCAGGTCACCGACCTCGACGCCCGTCTCCTCCTGCGCCTCGCGGCGGATCGCGGTCTCGGGGTCGTCCTCGTCGAGCAGGCCGGCGGCGGTCTCGATCAACATGCCGTCGGGATGGTCGTTGACGTAGGCGGGGAACCGGAACTGCCGAGTCAGGAGGACCGTGCCCCGACGCGGGTCGAACAGGAGGATCGTCGCCCCGTTGCCGCGGTCGTACGTCTCGCGCTGCTGGGTCGACCACCGCCCGTCACGACCCCTCACGTCGAAGGTGGTGCGGCGGAGCACGTGCCACCCGTCCGAGGTCACCTCGACGTCACGGACCACGACGTCGGGGTTGCGGGTCAGATCGCGGCCGGTCAGGTCGAGACCCGTCCGTCCACGACCGTCGGGGGAACGAGAGCCACGGGAGTCAATCACCCCACGAAAGTAACGGAGAGCGACGACCCGCGAGGGAGAAGAGGACCGTCGATGACATCCGTCACGGGATGTGGTGACGCCTCGGCACTTCTCGAGGACGTCGCCCTCTGGTGTGCTTCCGGACGAGCGTTCGGACCCGACTCGAACGCCCGGAGAGAGGACCTCGTGCGTACATCCCTGAAGGTGACCCTGTGGACCGTCGGCGCCCTCGTGGCCGTGCCCGTCCTGACGCTGACGACGACGTCGATCGTCGACCTGGTCGCCACGAGGTCGGAGCTGGCCGCCATCACGCCGTACGGCGAGCTCGTGCCCGTCGACGGGAAAGAGATGAACGTCGTCGTCAGCGGGTCCGGAGCGGACACGATCGTCCTGCTGCCGGGCCTCGGCACGGCGGCACCCGGCCTGGACTTCGGGCCGCTCGTCTCCGAGCTCGACGACACCCATCGCGTCGTCGCCGTCGAGCCGTTCGGCTCCGGGCTGAGCGACCAGACCGACTCACCCCGGACGGCAGAGAACATCGCGGGCGAGGTGCACGAGGCGCTGGGCCAGTTGGGCATCGACCGCTACGCGCTCATGGGGCACTCGATCTCGGGCGTCTACGCCCTCGAATACAGCCGACTCTTCGCGAGCGAGGTCACCGCGTTCATCGGGATCGACAGCAGCGTCCCCGACCAGCCCGGCGCGGAGGACCCCGTGCCGACCGACGGGACGGCCTTGCTTCGCAGCCTCGGTGTGCTCCGCGTGGCGAGCGCTCTCGCCGGCGACACCTACGCGGGGCTGCCGTACGACGAGGGCACGAAAGAGCAGATGCGCTTCCTCACCACGAAGAACTCGACCGCTCCGACCCTGCTCGACGAGATGGACCACACCGCGAGCAACTTCGCGTCGGTCAGCGGACGGACGTTCCCGGCGGACCTTCCCGTCCTCCTCTTCGTCGCGCAGGACGACGCCGACCCCGACGCCGGCGGCTGGCTCGAGTTGCACGAGAACCAGGCCGCGAGCGTGGTCCGCGGCCAGGTCGTCGCGCTCGAGGGAGACCACTACCTGCACCACACGCA
Source organism: Frigoribacterium sp. Leaf44 (assembly GCF_001421865.1). Classification (NCBI taxonomy): domain Bacteria; kingdom Bacillati; phylum Actinomycetota; class Actinomycetes; order Micrococcales; family Microbacteriaceae; genus Frigoribacterium; species Frigoribacterium sp. Leaf44. The sequence goes on along the minus strand of NZ_LMLG01000004.1, from coordinate 79 downwards.
GGCGACCCGCATCGCCGCGGACACCGACGAGTTCCTCGCCGGATGAGCCAGAACGGGAGGGGTGAAGGTCACGGCGGGG
>NZ_LMLG01000003.1:0-1925 GCF_001421865.1 Frigoribacterium sp. Leaf44 | reverse complement strand
GCGAAGAGCACGAGCAACACCAGAAAGGCCCCTTCTTCGGAAGGGGCCTTTCTGCGTTTAACGGTCACTAGTCGGGGCCGCGTAACCGTCGTATTCGTCTTGGAGTCAGAGGGGGCACGATGGGAGTTGCCCCACCGCTCACAACCGGGCGATGTTTTTCGGCGTCCATGCGCATCGACCTCGAGTCGTCTCTCATGGGCGCGCCCCGACCCCACGAGCTGCGACAGGGCAACGCCGTGGTCGTTCGTGCCCAGAGCGCGGTGGGCGATTCCGGCGATCGGTTTTCGTCCTGGCGCAGGGGAGAGCTTCCGGGGAAAGACTCCGCCAGGGGGCGATGGAGTTGCCCTTGCCAGGACAGGAGCAATGGTGGTTCGACGCCCGTCCACGCATCGGACAGGAGTCGTAGGTGCCCCTGTTGCCCTGCGCCACTTCAGCGAATTCGCTCGTGGAAGTGACCTCACCGTGTCGATCGGCCCCCTCTACGGACGCAAAAGATCCTGTCTGAACCGAGGCGTCGATGCCGGCACTCCAGAAGAGGGCGGCAGCCCGCGCCCCAAGTGGGTTCGCATACGGTGTCGAGGTGGTCCGTGCGAGGCACCGGCGGCGTGACGTCGGGCATCGTTCCCTTCGAGCTACCCCTGGAGACCCACGGGGCAGCCAGCCTGCATCGAACCGTTCGGCCTTCCTCGCCGCGGGGCATGCTCGCCATCGTGACGTGTCGTGGCATGGGCCATGCGTTCGTGGTCATCGACCGGGCGGGTACATCATCGATGCGGAGCCGGTTCGTCTACTTGCCCCTCGCCCTCAGGGTCCGTGAGGCGACACGCGTCTCTGGCCATGAAGGCTGTCACGGCCGCGCCGGCGTGAACCGGCGGCAGCTCAAGTCCCCTTCTCGGCTACTCCGGGCTCGGGTCAGTGGCCTCTCTTCTCGGTCGCACGAGCAGATCCGGTGGGCCGGTCGCGAGACGCTAGTCGCCGTCTGCAAGAAGCGGATCGAGCGGGCGATGAGTTCACTGACGTGAGAGCCGTGATCCCCCAGGCGGCACACGCCACAGGACTCCCGTGCGACGCGGTGCTGTTCCCGACGACGCGATGCACCGGCAACGTCCATCGCCAGTGGTCGGAGAGTCTTCGCCACGGGATCGAGTCCTCGGGGCGGGCGTCGGGAAGCAGACCAGCTCCGTCCGAGCCGAGCAAGCTCCTGTTTCCAGGTGCCCTCCGTCATGTCTCGGATGTCGTGGCGGGAAACGACGAGCCGGCAAACCCTGCCCGGTCCGACCCCTCGCAAGGCTTGCGAAGCGACGGGCGGGAATGGACCGTCGAGACCGGTGGAAGCGGTGAACTCCCGATTCCCATGGTCGTCACCTTCAGCCACGATCCACCACCGCTGGAGTGGAGAAGGCAAGGCCCCTCGACGATCGTCTGTCGGGATCGCCGATAGGAGATCTGATGCGACGCCGCAGTCGCCGGTCTCTCTGTCTCGCGGGAGGCGAGGTGGGCCACCGAACGGGTGGGTCAGCGTGCGATCTCGTCGAGGCATGGATGCGGGGAGGCGTGCCTACCGGCGACCTGCGGTGCACTCTCGCTCGAGCGGCGGAAGCCCCTCGAACCACGTCGGGGGTCTCGGTCGTGGAGGGACGAATCCACAGTCTTCCGCGAAGTTTCGGCGCGACACGCCCGGGATGCATGGGTATTTGCGGGTGGGGGTGTGGGGCTGTGTAAAGTAATCCGAGTCAGCCCAAAGGTGCGGCGGAGCGGCTAAGACAGCAACCAGTAATGGTTCAGTTCCGGAGCTTCCCGGCCTCAAGTGGTGGCGTCCTCCCCGAGATCAAGTCGTTTGCGACTTGAGAATCGTGTGGTAAGGTTTCAACTCCATCCTCTGGTCAACGCCAGGCGCTGGTCTTCACGATGTGGGGACTGGAAAT
>NZ_LMLG01000002.1:0-1769 GCF_001421865.1 Frigoribacterium sp. Leaf44 | reverse complement strand
AGCCATTGTCAATGTTCCACCCATGAGCGCCGGCCGAAGACATTCGCTTCGAAACCGACTTGACTCGTTGACCCCCGTGTATACCGCGGGGCGAGTACATGCTCCTTAGAAAGGAGGTGATCCAGCCGCACCTTCCGGTACGGCTACCTTGTTACGACTTAGTCCTAATCACCGATCCCACCTTCGACAGCTCCATCCACAAGGGTTAGGCCACTGGCTTCGGGTGTTACCGACTTTCATGACTTGACGGGCGGTGTGTACAAGGCCCGGGAACGTATTCACCGCAGCGTTGCTGATCTGCGATTACTAGCGACTCCGACTTCATGAGGTCGAGTTGCAGACCTCAATCCGAACTGAGACCGGCTTTTTGGGATTCGCTCCACCTTACGGTATCGCAGCCCTTTGTACCGGCCATTGTAGCATGCGTGAAGCCCAAGACATAAGGGGCATGATGATTTGACGTCATCCCCACCTTCCTCCGAGTTGACCCCGGCAGTCTCCTATGAGTTCCCACCATAACGTGCTGGCAACATAGAACGAGGGTTGCGCTCGTTGCGGGACTTAACCCAACATCTCACGACACGAGCTGACGACAACCATGCACCACCTGTATACCGACCTTGCGGGGCGACCATCTCTGGACGTTTCCGGTATATGTCAAGCCTTGGTAAGGTTCTTCGCGTTGCATCGAATTAATCCGCATGCTCCGCCGCTTGTGCGGGCCCCCGTCAATTCCTTTGAGTTTTAGCCTTGCGGCCGTACTCCCCAGGCGGGGAACTTAATGCGTTAGCTGCGACACGGAGACCGTGGAATGGCCCCCACATCTAGTTCCCAACGTTTACGGCATGGACTACCAGGGTATCTAATCCTGTTCGCTCCCCATGCTTTCGCTCCTCAGCGTCAGTTACGGCCCAGAGATCTGCCTTCGCCATCGGTGTTCCTCCTGATATCTGCGCATTCCACCGCTACACCAGGAATTCCAATCTCCCCTACCGCACTCTAGTCTGCCCGTACCCACTGCAGGCTGGGGGTTGAGCCCCCAGATTTCACAGCAGACGCGACAAACCGCCTACGAGCTCTTTACGCCCAATAATTCCGGACAACGCTTGCACCCTACGTATTACCGCGGCTGCTGGCACGTAGTTAGCCGGTGCTTTTTCTGCAGGTACCGTCACTTTCGCTTCTTCCCTACTAAAAGAGGTTTACAACCCGAAGGCCGTCATCCCTCACGCGGCGTTGCTGCATCAGGCTTTCGCCCATTGTGCAATATTCCCCACTGCTGCCTCCCGTAGGAGTCTGGGCCGTGTCTCAGTCCCAGTGTGGCCGGTCACCCTCTCAGGCCGGCTACCCGTCGTCGCCTTGGTGAGCCATTACCTCACCAACTAGCTGATAGGCCGCGAGTCCATCCTTGACCAAAATTCTTTCCAACTCCTAGCCATGCGGCTGAAGCTCGTATCCGGTATTAGACGCCATTTCTAGCGCTTATCCCAGAGTCAAGGGCAGGTTACTCACGTGTTACTCACCCGTTCGCCACTAATCCCTGGAGCAAGCTCCAGTTCATCGTTCGACTTGCATGTGTTAAGCACGCCGCCAGCGTTCGTCCTGAGCCAGGATCAAACTCTCCGTAAAAGAAAAAACAGCACAACCGGAATAGGCCATGACTGCTGAATTTGATGCTGACTAAAGAACAAAACAATCTGACGATTGTTGTTGTCCATCAATCTCAAAGAAACCTAAACACCACTCACAACCCCACCAAAAGATGAGAC
>NZ_LMLG01000001.1:1064081-1341194 GCF_001421865.1 Frigoribacterium sp. Leaf44 | reverse complement strand
CGCGGCGATCGGGACGGACGTCCTGGCTATGTGGGTGCTCACCTGTGTTCTCGTCGGCTTCACCGCGGACCCTGCCCTCCTCGGGCCCATGCTGGCCGCCTTCTACGCGGCGGACATGTCGACGACCCGTCCCACCGTCACCTCCCCGTAGGCGGAGGTTCGGGCGCGCGGCAGCACCAGTTCTCGATGTTCGCGACCCTGCTCGGAGGAGCGGCGAGCGTGCCGAGCGCAGACGCTGCATCGCCATCGGACGGGCCGCAGGAAGAAGCGGCTCGAGGAGTGGTGAGAGGCCGCCCCACGCCGCCAACCGTCGAGGGAGCGAGGGCGAACGCGCACCCCCAGGCAGCAACCGCACCCAGCGAGGCCGGCGCAGTCGCTAGGCGGGGCGAAGCATGGGGTGCACGGCATCGTGCAGCACGGCGAGCTCGCGCTCGGCATCGACCTCGGCGGCCGAGAGCATACGGGCGGCAGCGAGCCCGTCGACCACCGTGAGCAGCAGCCGCGCCTGCCGGTCGAGGTCGCCGGGCACCAGCGCGTCCTGCGCCCGCAGCTCCCGCAGCCAGCCGACAACACGATCCAGCGAGCGCTCGGCGAAGTCCGTCCATGCCAACCGCGACCCCTCGCTCGACTCCGAGCCGAGCATCCCGCCGAGCACCGCAAGCCAAGTCTCAACCGGCAGGCTCGGCGGCAGCAGCTGCGCGAGGCATGCCACGAGCCGGTCGGATGCGGGAGCGTCGCGATCGGCGATGCGCGCGTCGAACGCCCGGCCGTCGGAGATGCTCGCGAACACCGCTCGGAGCAGCTCCCCCTGCGTAGGGAAGTAGTGGCGCAGGGTGCTGGCGCCGACGCCCGCCCGAGCCGCGACGGCGCGAACGCTCGGACCGGTCGCACCACCGGCCACGAGCAGCTCGCGCGCCGCGTGCAGAATCTGCTCCCGCCGCTCGCTCATCGGTGCCCGCTCATCCGTGCTCGCTCATCCGGCGCACCACATCCATCCTTCGATCCTGCCGCACCGCGCCGACGCTGCCGATGCTGATCGCGTCACGCGATGAAAGCGATGACCGTCACCGCCTCGTAGAGGGCGCCGACGATGAGCAGCACGACCACCCAGAGGTAGAGCGATGCGGTGGCCCGAAGGCCCGCGAGCCATCCGGCCCTTCGCGTCGGGAGGCCGAACCGCTGCGGCTGCACCACTCGGCGCCCCTGCACCCAGGCTGCGAACCCGACGGTCGCGTAGGCCGCACCCTCGATCGCGAGCGTGACGTAGTGGATGAGGAAGGTGGAGTCCTGAGCGCCGAACGGCGTGAAGAGCACACCCCACGAGAGCGCCCGCGCCAGCGTGAGCAGCACCCCGAGGAACGGCACGACGAGGCTCGGCAGCGTCGTCTGGACGATGGACGCGAGCAGCAGGTTCACCGCGAGCGTGACCGCTGCCGCGAGCGCGACGTTGCCGCTGCGGTACGCGTCGGCGATGACGGTGCCGACCCCCTGGGCTCCCGTGTCAGCCCCCAGCGCACCGAGACCGCCCGGCCGCAGCTCGGGGATGACGGCCGTGAGGCCGATGCCGACGAGGAACAGCCCGAGGTACCCCGCGTGGATCGCGATGAACGCGGCGCGGTGCTCGCGGACGAGGCGCATGGCCTCGGTGGATGCGTGGCGGATGTGACGCACGGCGTGCCTCTCTCGTAACGACTGGCACAGTGTACCCGCACAGTGTGCCAAACGGCGGTCTGTGATGCCATGCGCCGGGACGGCGCGAGACGCACGATGGCTTGGCGCCACTGCCGACCGAAGGGGCCGTCGATGCCGTCGGTCCGTTTCGTGGGTGTCGAGGAGCAGATGAGGTTCACCCGGTCAGGCAGTCGCGCGAGGACCGGGGCGGTTCCGATCGCGGCGAACGGCGTAGTGGGCGGTGAGGGCCGCGATCGCACCCAGCGCCACCGTGATGCCGGCATGGACGGGGTCGAGATCCTTCGTCAAGCTCGGCGGCGGCGTCTCACGGGTGGCCCAGAGCGCGATGGCGACAGCCTGTGACAGCGCCAATGCCGCTGCTGGCGGGAGCACGATTCGCCAGCGCGGACCCTTTGTGGCGGCGGCGATCCCGAGGATCAGGATGGGCGCAGTGGCGACGAGTGCCCACCCGGTGCCGACCAGGAGCGCGGAGGCCCAGGCGGTGCCGATGCTGACGCGGGCGCGATGATCGAGTGGGGCCGTGCGGCGCCACCGGTTCGGTCGAGGCATGTCCGCTCCCTCACCGGACCGTGGACGACTGCGAGCGGTGGTGCCGGTGCGCCAAGGCGGCCGCGAGCACGTACGCGCCGCCGCCGACCACAGCCATCACGGTCATGGTCGCAAGCGGTGGAAGCATAAGCGCGACTCCGGCGAGCACGGTCAGCAGCGTGCCGAGTGCGTAGTGGAGGCGGTCGCGGCGCGCGGCGCCCACCACGTCGTAACCGGGGACGAACGGGAACGCCGGCTGACCGTAGTACCGACCGAGGCGATCGCTTCGCATACCGAAACCACTCCAGGTTGTGGCACAGAGTTTCGGTTCCTACGCCGGCTGAACACCGGAAACGATCGTTTCCGAGCGACAGCACCCAGCCTGCCGGTTGGGTGCTGGCGTAGAACTCGAGCCCAGGGGTCTATGCGGACGGTTCGGCGCTGCCCGCCACTACTTGCCAACGACCCTCGATGATCGACCAAAAGCGGCGGTCCATCATGTGAGCCTCCATGCGGTGGCCTTTATCGAATACGACGATGTCCACGAGCGACGATGTCCGGCCATGACCATCTTGTTCCAGAGTTGACCGATGAAGCTCGGACAGCTTGTCGAATCGTGTTGCTCCCGAGGCATGAGCATCGAGATCAGCTGCACGGCCGATCACTGACCCGCCCGGCAACTCGAAGGTCAGGCGCTCGTAAAGCAACTCACGAAGATGGCTTACGTCGCCACCGCGCATGGCTTGGTGAAGAGCATCTTGGACTTGGTCGATGGAGCGTCCGTGATCGTCCCGCGTCGTCATGTGACGAGGCTAGTGTGCGGTTTCCGCAGACTGCGATTGACCAGAAAACGATCGTTTCTGCATGCCCGGTAGACGATCGCTCGCCGGTCACCGGCGCGTCGTCAGGAGGTGACGGTCTCGTATTCGGCGTCCATCTCTGATGCAAGCCCTTCTAGGTCAACGGCCGACGGCTCACCAGTAGCCACCCCGGTGAGGTCCACCACCATCCAGTTGCCGCCATGCACCAATGGCACGGGACCTTGTTGGGTATCGCTCCACAGGTCAAGAGCCTTGTCCAGTGCCGCCTGGTCCCCATAGAGGTCGATCTGCACGTGAGGCAGGCACAGCACTTGGTCCGTGGGCAGGGCATCGCCGTTCATCGGGGTGACAGGATCTCCGGCAGGGTCGGTGTCGCAGCTAAGGTGCTCATCAACGGAGGAGACGAGTTGGTCCATCGACGTGAAGGTTGGCAGGTCGTCGGTTCCCGCCGCAGCGGTTCCGCTGCATCCTGAGAGCAGTAAGCAGAGAACGCCTGCTCCTGCAAAAGCTTCGAGGACGCGTCGTCGGATCATCGTGTTCTACCCTTCGCGACAGTGCGGCTGGTGATGCTGCGAGCATACGCACACGACTTCAGCTCAACGCAATGTCTTCTGCTCGGTCCGTTCCGATAGGGGATCGGCCACCGGTCACATCCATCAGTCTGTTGGACGACGGGCATGTCGCGGGCATCCTGGTGCGCGAACCGGCGCGCTATGGTCCAGGCATGACGCGTCGTGCTGGTCTGACTTCCCGCCTCGTTCTGGTTGCCGGCCTGGCCGCGTTGGTTGTGGGCATCGTCGTCCTTGCCATCGCGGCGGCGCAGCCGGTGTCCTTCGGGTGGTTCGCCTATGCGCCCCTGTCGGCTACGACGTTCACAGCCGAGGGTGTGCACATGTTCTCGACCGCAAGCCTTGTGGGCGCGGCCATCGTCGTCATCAGCTTGCTCGTGCTGGCAGCATGGCTCGGCCACCGACAGGGTGTGCGCCGCAAGCCTTGACGAGGCGTCCCGATAGACGATCGGTCGGTGAGACAGTGGCTGCCGGTCAGCGGCCCGCGCGCAGTAGTTCGTCGTATCCGGCATCCTCATCACATGGAGTTCTCGTGGTGGACCTGGTCGGGGCTCGTGATCGTCGCCCTCGGGGGACTTGGGCTGATCGGACGCGCTTGTGTGATGGCCGTTCGCCGAGACGGCATCGCGCGGGCCAGGGCGGAGCGCGGTCCGAGCGCTCCGTGGTTCTGGTCCGGAATCGGGTTGCTCGTTGTGACCGGTGTCGTCCTGGCCCTCTGGGTCCTCGTGCTCGACAGCTGACTGGCTCACGTGCAGCTCTGACCGGGCAGCCGGCCGTCCGGATGGACGATCGTTCATCGGACCCCATCTGAGACCGAGGACTGCTGCGGTAGAGGTGATGATCGGGACTGGGGGCCCCGAGGTGCTCGGTCGTGAAGATGTCGGGTGTCTGTCGGGTCCGTGTCGTGGACCTCGGGGCTGGTCGTTCTTAGTGTGAGGTGCATGAACGAGACACGCATCGTCGATCTCCGGACCCAGACGGGTTGGACCCAGGAACGCCTCGCGGACGAGAGCGGCGTGACCGTCCGCACCGTCCAGAGGCTCGAGGCGGGTAACGAGGGGAGCCTGGACACGCTGTCGCGGGTGGCGAAGGCGTTCGGTGTCCCGGTTCGTGATCTCTTCGTCACGGTCGCCGAGGACGACTACGGCCGCTCCGTGACGGCGCTCGACGAGCGGACGACTCGCCAGCAGGAACGCCGAGGCCGCGTCGAGGAGGGCTTCCGAGCCCTGTACTACGGGGTGGGTGTGCTCTTCACGATCGCCGTGGTCGTCGCCGTCGCCACCGACGTCGTGCCGAACGTCGTGATCTTCTCGATTCCCGCCTACTGGGTCGCCGGGTGGTTGCTGTCGATGTTCGTGTTCCTCGTCGTCCTCAGTCCGCGCCTGGACCGCGCCTATCCCCTCTCCCGTGCCGCCACGGACGAGGCGACGAGCAGGTAGGCACATCGTTTCGCCGGGACACGGGTGTCCTGTCGACCTGCGAAGCTCGGGTCATGTCGTGGCCCCGGGCTGAAGCCCTCCGAACGGATCGTCTCTCTCTGGAGCCGCTCGCCGTGGAGCACGCGAGCGAGATGGTGGTCGCTCTGGCGCCACAGGATCTGTACCGGTTCACGGGTGGGGAGCCTCCGACGCTCGAGGAACTCGAAGCGCGTTACCGCCGTCAGTCGACGGGTCAGTCCGAAGATGGACGTGCCGGGTGGCTCAACTGGATCATCCGATCTGCTGGCGGTGGGCCGGCCGTCGGATTCGTCCAGGCGACGCTCACCCGCGAGAGGGCTGACCTCGTTGCTGACCTCGCGTGGCTGGTCACGGCCTCGGAACAGGGTCGCGGTCTCGCTGTGGAGGCGGCGACAGCTGTCGTGACGTGGCTGACCTCGATGGGTGTCGGGCGTCTTCGCGCCTACGTCCACCCTGACCACGCGGCGTCAGCCCGGGTGGCCGAACGGCTCGGGCTCGTCCCCACGTCGACAGTCGTCGACGACGAGACCCTCTGGGAAGCCGTCATCGCTCCCATGGCACAGCGGCACGAGGGCGTCCGTCAGCCGATCGTCTAGCGGGGCCTCTCGGGAGGATCAGGAGCCGGTCGCTGCATGCTTCAACGGTATGTGCGGTACGTGCGGTACGTGCGATTCGTCGGTCGGGGATCAGCCTCGTGGTGGAGTCGGGGCTCGTCCGGCCATCGCGATCGGTCGCCGGACGGCAGTGCCGTGCGTTCTCGGGCGACCCGGTGCGGCGTCTCAGCCCCGCGGCGCATCATGAGGCCATGCCCGCCTTCCGCCGCCCCTCCCGTCCGTCCCACCCCGTCCGCGTCGAGCCCGGCCCCGGGCAGGAGTCCGTCTGGGACTACCCCCGCCCGCCACGCGTCGAACCCCGCACCGAGCGCGTCGTCGTCCGTCTCGGCGGCGTCGTGGTGGCCGACACGACGGCCGCGATCCGCGTGCTCGAGACGAGCCACCCGCCCGTCTACTACCTGCCCCGCTCGGACTTCACCGCAGGAGCCCTGTCGCGCGCCGAGGGGTGCAGCCTCTGCGAGTTCAAGGGCCAGGCCGGCTACCTCGACGTGACCGGTGGGGGAGTCGTCGCGCGCCGCGCCGGCTGGACCTACGCCGCCCCCTGGCCCGGCTACGAGTCCCTCGTCGACCACGTCGCGATCTACCCGGGTGCCATGGACTCGTGCGAGATCGACGGCGAGGTGGTCCAGGCGCAGGAGGGCGACTTCTACGGCGGCTGGATCACCGCGAACCTGGTCGGCCCGTTCAAGGGCGCGCCCGGCACGATGGGCTGGTAGGGACGAGGGCCCCGACAGGAGGAGACTGGACGGATGTCCAGACGACCCCGCCCCCGCCCCACGTCCCTCGCCCGCACCTTGGGCCGCATCGCCCTCGGTGGCGCCCTGGTCTTCGCCGGCACGAGCCACCTCACGTTCGCCCGTGAGCCGTTCCAGGCCCAGGTGCCCGAATGGTTGCCGCTCGACGACGACTTCGTCGTGCTCGCCTCCGGCGTCGTCGAGATCGGCATCGGCGCGGCCCTCGTCGTCGCCCCCAAGCACCGCGTGACGGTCGGCTGGGTCGCCGCGGCGTTCTTCACCGCGATCTTCCCCGGCAACATCTCGCAGCTCGTCACGCACACCGACGCATTCGGCCTCGACACCGACGGCAAGCGCGCCTTCCGCTTGATCTTCCAGCCGCTGCTCGTCCTGCTCTCGCTCTGGTCGACGGGCGCCTGGCGCGACCGTCGCAGCATCGGCCGTCGCGCGAAGTAGACGCGACCGTTCCCCGACCCGAGGAGGCGCGGCTCAGCTCGACAGCGCCGCCACGACCACCTCGGCGTCGGGGAACCACCTCGTGTAGTGGTCGGGGTCGGCGTTGACCTGCACGGCGTGCGCCGCCTGGGTCGGCGTCAGGTCCTTCCAGCCCGGGATCGCCACGAGCTTCGTGAAGAAGCTCGTCGCCGCCGTGTAGGGGTCCATGCGCTGCTCGTAGGTGCCCCACTGGCCGTTGTCCCGCTGCTGGAAGAGCCCTCGGCTGTCGGGCCCGACGGCGTCGCCGTAGTCGATGTTCCGCAGGCTCGACTCACCCATCGCGGTCATGACGCCGATCGCCTGGGTGTGTTCTCCGATGCCCTGGGCCCGGCCCGCCAGCATGATGTAGGCGGCGTTCACGAGACGGTCCTGGCAGTAGCCGGCGACCGGCCCGGCCGGCACCTCGATGTCACCGACCATCACCGGGTCGACCTCGGGGCACGCGGGTACGGGCGTCGACGTGATCGCCGTGACCTCCTCGTCGCGAGGCGCCGTGAGGGCCGAGACGACCATGGCGATCGCGACGACGAAGGCGACGAGCCCGACTCCGAACACGACGGAGACGGTGATCAGCACGCGGCGCACGGCGGGCCTCCTGAGGGTCGGGTGGCGTGGCGATCAGCGGGCGGCGACCGGCACGGAAGTCGTCGTCGAGGATAGGCGGTCCGCTCGACAGTTCGTCCCACGTCGGCTGGGCGATCGATGGGCCTCCCTCCGAATGCCCTGGCAATCCGCCACCGACATGCCGGTAACGTTGCCGCCCGTCGACCCGACCACTCGGGCCGCGGCAGCCGGGCACCGCCCCTCCGCAGCTCGATCGCCGAGGCGCCCGTCCGACCGACCGGCGCCCGAGATCCAGAGGAACGTCGTTCATGGGAACCCCACCCACCCCTGCCCGCGAGACCCGTCCCGACCGCCCGACCCGCGCCTCCGGACGGAGGCGCCCGCGGCGTCTGCGCGTCGACGACGTCACCGTCGTCGACCCGGCGATGATGAAGCGCGCCATCGGCGGCACCGTCGTCGGCAACACCATGGAGTGGTACGACGTCGGTGTCTACGGCTACCTCGCCGTCACGATGGGCCGGGTCTTCCTGCCCGAGGCCGACCCGTCGCTGCAGATCCTCTTCAGCCTCGGCGTCTTCGCCTCGACCTACGTCGCGCGTCCGCTCGGCGGGGTCGTCTTCGGCCGCCTCGGTGACCGGGTCGGACGTCAGAAGGTGCTCGCGACCACGCTCATCCTGATGGCCGGCGCGACCTTCCTGATCGGCGTGCTGCCCGACTTCGCCGCGATCGGCGCCCTCGCCCCGGTCGCCCTCGTCGTGCTCAAGCTGCTGCAGGGCTTCTCGACCGGTGGTGAGTACGCCGGGGCGACGACGTTCGTCAGCGAGTACGCACCCGACAAGCGGCGCGGTTTCTTCGCGAGCATCCTCGACCTCGGCAGCTACCTGGGCTTCGCGCTCGGTGCCGCCGTCGTGTCGGTGCTGCAGCTGCTGACCACCGAGCAGCAGATGCTCGACTGGGCCTGGCGGCTGCCCTTCTTGCTGGCCGGCGTGCTCGGCGTGGTCGCGATCTACTTCCGCCTGAAGATCGAGGAGTCGCCCGCGTTCCAGGCGACGCAGGACGCTCAAGAGAACAAGGTGGGCGAGATCGCCGACGCGCAGGGCCGTCCGCGCAACACCCTGGCCCTCGTCCGTCAGCACTGGCGTCCGATCGTCATCGCGATCGGCCTCGTCGCCGCCTCCAACACCGTCGGCTACGCGCTGACCAGCTACATGCCGACCTACCTGACCGACTCGCTCGGCTACGACCCGCTGCACGGCACGCTGCTGACCATCCCGGTGCTCGTGCTGCTCGCCCTGCTGCTGCCCGTCGCCGGGCGCCTCAGCGACCGGATCGGTCGTCGTCCCGTCATGTGGCTCGGTGCCGCATCGGTGCTGCTGCTCGCCCTGCCCGCGTTCCTCCTGATCGGCGTGGGCAGCATCGCGACGACCCTCGCCGGGCTGTCGCTGCTCGCCGTCAGCGTCGCGCTCTGGGTGTCCAGCCAGGCGTCGTCACTGCCCGCGCTCTTCCCGACGGCCAGCCGCTACGGCGCGATGGGCGTGTCGTACAACGTCGCGATCGCCGTGTTCGGCGGGACGACGCCCCTGATCATCCAGGCGCTGCTGCAGGCGACCGGCAACGAACTCGTGCCGGCGTTCTTCCTGATGGCGACCTCGCTGATCGGTGCCGTCGCGGTGTGGTTCATGAAGGAGTCGTCGCAGCGCCCGCTTCCCGGTTCGATGCCGAGCGTGGCCACCGAGGCCGAGGCGCACGAGCTGGTCGAGACGCAGGACGCCAACCCGAACATCGACCTCGGCGACCTGCCCTTCCTCGACGCCGAGCCCGCCGAGCCCGCCGCGACGACCGCACCCGCCGCGCCGCCCTCACAGGGGACCGCGAGCTAGAGCAGTTCGGCCCGATCGGCGAGGTAGGCGGCGAGGTCGCGGACCTCGCCGGTCGCCGTGCCCCACCGCACGAGGGCGTGCCCGTCGCGGACGAGGAGGCGCTGCTCGCCGCCCTGCAACGCCGCGGTCGACAGGTCCACCGGCTCGTATGCGTAGTTGACGACCTCGCCCTCGGCGAAGTGGCCGCGCACGGCCGCCCGCCGTTCGGCCTTGCGCTGTTCGACCTGGGCGGACAGGTGCTGTGAACGGGTCGGCGTCACCGCCCGCGTGATGCGACCGGTCTCGAAGACCCGGCCGTCGGTGCCGAGCAGCAGCACGCCGAGTCGCCAGGCGCGCCCGGCGGGCTCGAGGGACTCGGCGGTCTTCACCACGACGATGCGTCGGGCGGGCTTGTAGCGGGCGAGGGCCTCGGTGCGCGCCTCGCGTGCGGCCAGGTCGGCGGCCGCCTGCTCGACGAGGGCTCGGAGCGACGCGGCCGCCTGATCGTCCGATGGGGGCTCGGGGGCCGGCACCACGCCTCCTGGGGTCGGGTCGTCCACGTGGTGCTCGGGCGGTGGGATCAGGCGTCGTAGCCGTGGTCGAGGAAGTCCTCGATCACGTCGACGACGAACGCGTGGTCGTCGGCCTGCGGCAGGCCCGAGACGCCGGCCGAGCCGACGACGCCGACGCCCGCGACCCGAACGGGGAACAGCCCGCCGTGCGCGGCGTAGAGGTCGGTGTCGAGGCGCGACTTCTCGTCGAACGTGCCACCCTGCACCCGGAAGGACTCGCCCACCCGATAGGAACTCTGCCCGTACCGCTCGACGACACGGGCCTTGCGGTCGAGCCATTCGTCGTTGTCGAGGCTGCTGCCGGGCAGGGCCGCGTGGAAGGCGCGCTGCCGACCGTGCCGCACGGTGACGGCGACGGCCAGGTCACGGCGCCGGGCCTCGGCCAGGAGGTGGGCGCCCAGGTCGAGGGCGACGTCGAGGGTGAACCGCCGGAAGACGAGACGCTCTTCTTGCTCGATGAGGGTCTGCAGCAAGGTGTCGTCGGTCATCGGTGGCCTCCTGGGGTGGTCGGGCGATCTGGTGGGGCGGCACGGGGGTGCGGCTGCGCGCCACCGCGGGACGACCCGAGCCTAGGCCCGACCCCCGTCAACGGGCTGGTGACGGAGCGTGAGCGGCGAGGGGTCAGGCCGAGGCCGCGACGCAGGGCGACCCCTGTCGCGCCAGCGACCCGCAGTAGACGCCGACGAGGTCGTCCGCCGAACGCGACCACGGGTGGTCGAGGGCGTGGGACCGGGAGGCGCGCGAGAGCCGGTCACGCAGCCCCGCGTCCGCGAGCACCTGCGTCATCGCCCGGGCCCAGGCCTGCGGGTCGCGCTGCGACAGCACGATGCCCGTGACGCCGTCGACGACCGATTCGCGGAGGCCGCCCGACGCCGCGGCGATCACCGGGACCCCGCTGGCCGCCGCCTCGAGCGCGATGAGCCCGTAGGTCTCGGAGTGGGAGGGCACGAGCACGAGGGCGGCGTCCCGCAGCAGGGCCGCGAGGCCGGGGCGTGATCGCGGGCCCAGGAAGTGCACGGTGAGGTCGAGGTCGTCGCTCAGGGCGCTCAGCTCGGACTCGTACCCGGCGAACTCGGTCGAGGCACCTCCGGCGATGACGAGGTCGGGACGCACCTCGGCGGGGACGGCCGCCACCGCGCGCAGGGCGAGGTCGGGGGCCTTGAGAGGTTCGAGTCGCCCCGCCACGACGACGTACGGGCGGCCCGGGGCGGTCCGGCCCGTTGCCGCCGGGTGGAAGAGCTCTCCGTCGACGCCCGGCAGGACGACGTGGACGCGGTCGGGCGAGCCGCCGAGACGGGAGGTGACGGTCTCGGCCTCGGCGTGGCTGATCGCGACGACGGCGTCGGACTCGCGGGCGAGCCGTTCTTCTCCGGCGATCCTGCCCGGGGACTCGGCGCGTTCGCCGTGCGAGAGGGGGGTCGAGTCGTGGGCGGCGATCGAGTGGAAGCTCTGCAGGTGGGGCACGCCGAGGGCGCGGGCCACGGGAAGCGCGGCCATGCCCGAGAACCAGTGGTGCGAGTGGACGACGTCCCACGGGCCGAGCTCGGCGAGCCGGTCACGGAACTCGTCGACGTAGAGCTCGTTGCGGCCCTTCGTGACCGGCTCGGCCGGGCCGGCGTCGAGGAATCGCAGCGTGACGCCCGGGGCGAGGGTGAGGCTCGCGGGCTCGTCGGACGAGGACCGGCGGGTCAGGATCTCGACCTCGTGACCCGCGGCGCCGAGCGCCTCGGCCTGGTTGCGGACGACGACGTTCATGCCACCGACGTCCCCGGACCCGGGCTCGGCACCGGGGGACGTGTGCAGCGACACGAGGGCGATGCGGAGCGTGGGGGAGGCGGTGGTCACGTCCCGAGGGTACCGGCCCACCGCCCCCGCGGTCTGCGCGGCGTGGGTCAGGCGACCCCGCCCGACCAGAAGGCGCGGACGTCGTCGAGGACGGCCTCGGCCTGCCGACGACCGGCCTCGGCGGCCGGGCGCCGGGTGCTCGTGGCGAGCACGTCGGTGCCGAACGCCTGCAGGGACTCGGCGTCGGCCTCGACGACCAGCACGTCCCGACCGGCGGTGCGTCGGGCGGCGACGACCTGCGGCAGGGTCGGGCCGAGCGGCGAGACGTCGAGCTCGGGGCCGCACGACAGCACCAGCACGCGGTCGTAGTCGTCGGCCAGGTCGGCGTTGGTGCCCGAGCGGACCCCGCCGTCCATGGTCGGGCGGCCGTCGACTTCGACGGTGGGCCAGACGACGGGCACCGAACAGCTCGCGGCCACGGCGCGGTAGAGGTCGACGCCCGAGCCGGCGTCCAGCGGGCGGAACGTGCCGTCGGTGGCGTCCACGGTGCAGACGGTCAGGGCGGCGTCGGGCCAGGCGGCGCCTCCGAAGCGGTCCCGCATCGTCGTGACGAGTTCGGGTTCGTCCGCGACCACGGGCGTCTCGCGCGCCAGGGCGCCGATGCGGGCCCGCGCCTCCTGCTGGTCGGTCGCCCCCGCGAGTGCCTGCCCGAGGGTCTGCTGGAACACCTCGGGGTCGATCGAGCCCGAGGGCAGCTCGGTCACGGCCTCGAACTGCTCTCGCAGGCCCTCGTCGACCCGGCCGAGTCGCACCATCGTCCCGACGACCGATCCGGCCGAGGTGCCGACGACGAGGTCGGCCTCGTCCACCGGCACGCCCGCCTCGAGCAACCTCGACAGCACGCCGAGCTCCCAGGCGATGCCGGTGATGCCGCCACCGCCCAGGACGAGGGCGGTGCGGGTGGGGGTCGTGGTCGTGCTCATGTCTCTCCTCGGTCGTGATGGCGGTCCCGGCAGGAGGCGCGGTGCGTCCCCCGGGGCCGCGCTCGACACTAGGCCGGTCACCTCGCCACGTCCTCGGGCGGGTGTCAGGCGGCGCGCAACTCGTCGGCGCGGCCGAGGTCCTGGACGTGCCACTCGGTCTGGGCGAGCGCCGAGCCGAGCCGGTAGCCGTGCAACGAGGCGATGCCGCCGCTCCACGACATCCGCTCGGCGACCTGCCACACCGTCGGCCGGTCGAGCGCGTCGAGGGCGGCGGCCGCGTCACGGCTGCGGTCGGCGCGGTGCTCGATCAGGGCCTCGGCCCGCGCGCGGAGGCCGACGAAGCGGTACTCGTGGCCGGGGCACACCTCGAGGGCGTCGGGGCCGGCGACGTCGAGCGCCACCATGCGGTCGAGCGAGGCGAGGTAGTCGGTCAACGGGTTCGCTCCCGTGCGCCCGCCGAGGCCGATGCCGGGGTTGATCCGCGGCAGCACGTGGTCGCCCGTGAAGACGAGCCTCTGCTCGGGTTCGACGAAGCAGAGGTGGCCCGCCGTGTGACCCGGGGTGTGCACCGCCCGCAGCAGCCGCCCCGCGACGGGCAGCACGTCGCCGTCGCCGAGCAGCAGGTCGGCGGTGAGCGCGGGCAGGTGGCGACCCGACCCCCACGACGCGACCAGCGCCTCCTGGTCGTCCCGGGGTGCGCCCCACCGGGCGATGTCGGCGTCGGCGGCCGCGGCGTCGGACGTGCGCTCGCCCAGCGCGCGCTGCTCGGCGGCGTGCAGGGCGATCCGCGCGCCGGAGGCCCGACGCAGGGCCTCCGCTCCGCCCAGGTGGTCGGCGTGCAGGTGGGTGACGGCGATCAGGTCGACGTCGGCGAGCGAGTGGTCGACGTCGGCGAGGGCGCTCTCGAGACGGTCGAGGTTGGCCTCGACTCCCCACCCGGGATCGATGACCGTCAGCGCACCGTCGGAACCCTCGACGACGTAGCCCAACGAGTGGTCGTCGATGCCGTCGCCGAACTCGAACGCGACCGACCAGACGCCGTGCCTGACCTCCTCGACGGGCGGCAGCTCGCCACGGCGGACGGCCTCGGCCTGCACCGGGCTGAGCGGGACGGGTGGGGCAGGAGGCGCGGGTCGGCGGGCGGCGTCGGTCACCCCGCGAGCCTAGCCAGCGCCGCCCGCCCCGCCCCGCGTCCGCCGAGACGGCGCCGGTCGACTGGTCGACTACTCGGCGGAGACCTCGATCAGCACCTTGCCGACCACGTCGCCCTCGACGGCCTCGTGTGCCGCAGCGGTCTCGGCGAGCGGGAAGGTGTGCAGCGGCAGGCCGGCGGCCTCGCCGACCGGCAGGACGCCGTCACGCAGGGCTGCGGTGACGTCCTCGACGGCCGCCTGCAGCGCCTCCTCGCCCACGGTGTAGAGCAGGACGAACTGGAACCGGGTGTTGGTGATCATGTTCGCGCGGATCGGGATGGTCGTCGTGTCGCCGCCGTTGTCGGCGTAGATGGCCACGGAGGCGCGGTGGGCGACGACCTCGGCCAACAGGTCGGCGTTCTGCGAGATGGCGACCTCGACGACGACGTCGACGCCGTCGGGGGCGATCTCGCGGATCCGGGTGGCGGCATCGTCCGTGCGGTAGTTGACGACGTGGTGGGCACCGGCGGCCGTGGCGAGGGCGGCCTTCTCGTCACTGCTGATCGTCGTGACGACGGTGGCCCCGGCCCAGCGGGCGAGCTGGATGGCGGCGTGACCGACCGCACCCGCGCCTCCTGCGACGAGGACGACGGCGCCGTCGAGGCTGCCGGGGGCCAGGCGGCTCGGGCCGTCCTCCCACACGGTGAGCGCGCGGTGGGCGGTCATGGCGGGGACGCCGAGGCTCGCACCGACGTCGAGGCCGACGCCGTCGGGCAGCGGGACGACGCGCGAGGCGGGCAGCACGGTGAACTCCTGCGCGGTGCCGGTGGGGCGCTGGTGGGCCGAGAGGTAGGTCCAGACGCGGTCGCCGACCGACAGGCCGGTGACGCCCTCGCCGACGGCGTCGACGACGCCCGAGCCGTCCTGGTTGGGCGTGACCTCGGGGAAGGGCAGCGACTCGCCGGGCCCGCCGCCCGCACGGGACTTCCAGTCGGTGGGGTTGACGCCCGAGAACACGACGCGCACCCGCACCTCCCCGGCGGCGGGTTCGGGCAGGTCGCGGTCGACGAGCTGCAGCACGGTGGGGGCGGATCCGGTCTCGGAGTACACGATCGACTTCATGCCCGGAGCCAACCAGACCCGGCGCCGCCGTGTTCCCGCCCGGGACGCCACCCAGTGGACACGGCACCGCTGCACGTCACGGTGTCGTGCCCACTCGACGGCGTCGTGTGGTGCGCGGGCCGGCTCAGGCCCCGGCGCCGCGGAACAGGGCGAGCGCCAGCAGGTCGTCCTCGAACCCGCCGCCCTCGTGCCCGTTGTACGGCCAGACCGTGACGTCGGCCGCCCCGGCGTACGCGTGGAACGCGCCGAACACCGTCGACGGCGGGCAGGTCGGGTCCATCAGCGCCGTCGTGAACAGGGCGGGGGCCGTGGCCCGCCTCGCGAAGTTGACGCCGTCGAAGTACGCGAGCACGTCGTGCACCGAGGAGGCGCGGTGCCGGTGGACCGCCAGGTAGCGTCCGATCTCCTTGTAGGGGTCGGCGTCGGTGATGACGGTCGCGCGCCGGAAGTCGCAGAGGAACGGCACGTACGCCGCGACGGCGGCGAGGTCGGGGACGAGTCCCGCGACGGCGAGGGCGATGCCCCCGCCCTGGCTGCCGCCGACGACGGACACCCGGGAGGCGTCGACGACGTCGAGCTCGCGCGCGGCCTCGACGGCGCGGACGGCGTCGGCGAACACCCGCCGGTAGTAGTAGGTCTCGCGCGAGTCGATGCCCCGCGTCATGACGCCGGGGTGGGCCGGGCCCGAACCGTCCGGGTCGGGGGTGGCGCCGAGGCTCCACCCCGAACCCTGGCCGCGGGTGTCCATCTGCAGGTGGGCGAACCCGGCCGACGACCAGAAGAGGTTCTCGACGGCGGCCCCGCGTCCGCCGCCGTAGCCGACGAACTGGACGACCGCCGGCAGCGGACCCTTCGCTGCGGCGGGCACACGCAGCCAGGCCCGGACGGGTTGACCCGCCCACCCGGCGAAGGTCACGTCGTACACGTCGACCGTCGTCAGCCCCGTCTCGACCCGGTCGACCCGCAGGTCGAGCGGGTGCGCCCGCGTCTCGGCGAGCGTGGTCGCCCAGAACTCGTCGAAGTCGTCGGGGTCCGTCTGGGTGCTGCGGTACTCCCGCAGGGCGGGTTCGGGCAGGTCGGTGAACATGCCCCCTTGTCTACCGCAGCCTGCGACGACAGCCGAGGAGGCGCGGTGCAGGAGGCGCGGCTCAGCTCACGCGGAAATGGTTCGGCACCCAGCCGAACGCCGGGGCGACGTGGTCGGCCACCGTCTGCAACAGACGGGCGTTGTAGGCGACCCCCAACTGGTTGGGGACCGTCAGCAGGATCGTGTCGGCGTCCTGGACCGCGACGTCGGCGGCCAACTGCTCGGCGATGACGTCGGGTTCGCCCACGTAGCTCTTGCCGAAGCGTGACTGCACGCCGTCGAGCAGACCGACCTGGTCTTGCGAGTCGGCCTGGGCGCGGACGCCGAAGTAGCGACGGTCCTCGTCGGTCGTGATCGGGATCACGCTGCGGCTGACGGAGACCCTCGGCTCACGGGCGTGCCCGGCGGCGCGGTAGGCCTCCCGGTACAGCGCGATCTGCTCGGCCTGCAGCTCGTCGAACGGCACCCCGGTGTCCTCGGTCAGCAGGGTGCTGCTCATCAGGTTCATCCCCTGCTCACCGGTCCAGACGGCCGTCGAGCGGCTGCCCGACCCCCACCAGATGCGCTCGCCGAGGCCGGGGGAGTGCGGCTCGACCGAGAGGCCGTGCGACCAGCCGGTCATCTTCGGGTCGGACTCGGCGACGTCGGCGCCGTCGATCGCCGCACGGAACAGCTCGGTGTGTCGGCGGGCGAGGTCGGCGTCGCTCTCACCCTCGAGGGGGACGTGGCCGAACGCCTCCCAGCCGCGCAGGGCGGGCTCGGGTGATCCACGGCTGACGCCGAGCTGCAGTCGGCCGGCGCTGATCAGGTCGGCGGCCGCGGCCTGCTCGGCCATCGAGAGCGGGTTCTCGTAGCGCATGTCGATGACTCCGGTGCCGAGCTCGATGCGGCTCGTGCGCGCGGCCATCGCCGCGAGCAGCGGGAACGGGTTGGCGGCCTGGCGCACGTAGTGGTGCACGCGCACGGCGGCCACGTCGACGCCGATCTCCTCCGCGGCCTCGGCCAGCTCGATCGACTGGACCAGCGCCTCCCGGGCGGTCGGCGTCGCCGAGCCGCGCACGTCCTGGTAATGGCCGAACGACAAGAACCCGATGCGCTTCTTCATGACCGGGCGAACGTCCGGCGTCACGAGGCCATTCCGCCGGGGGCCCGTGCTCGGTAACGTGGGGCCGTGGAGAACCGCTTTCGCATCGACGGTGACGACCTCGGCATCGACCTGCGCGCCTCCTCGGTCACGCTCGGAGACGACGGCGTCGTGGACGCCCGCATCGTCGCGGGGCGGGTGCCCGAGGTGGCGGACTGGTCCGACGAACCGCCGTCGCTGGTGTTCCGTGACGTCCCCGTGAAGTTCGACGGCGCCACCTTCGGCGCCACGGTCGACGACGACCTGCTCGACGAGCACGAGATCGTCTTCCGGCTCGGCGAGAACCTCGACGTGCACGGTGTGCTCAGCCTCGGTGCCGGCGACCGGCTGCGGTTCGTGGGCACGACCCACGTCTCGGGCGAGCCGAAGGCGTGGCGCCTCGACGTCTCGATCGGCTTCGGCGGATCGACGCGACGCACCGCGATCTGACGCGGGTCGTCGGCGACACGATGAGGCGCGGGTCGAGTCCCGGGGACACCTCGGACGACGGGTGGGGTGCGGGGTGCGCGCCCGACCTGACGACGTGGTGAGGGTCGGACGGGCGCGCACCCGCGCGGGCTCCTGATGCTTCGGGTTCACCAGGCGAACACGATGGTAGCGCCTGGATACCCGCCGGTATGCGACTTCTTCGGGGGCGGCGCGGGTGACTTCTGAGGATCACCCGCACCCGTTAGGGTCGCTGCATGGCCACCACCGCCGGGGCTCCGGTTCCCCGCATCCCTCGAGCCGAGGTCAAGCAGCGGCTGCTCGACGCGGCGGCCGAGCTGTTCTCGCGGCGCGGGGTGCACGCGACCACGCTGGACGACGTGGCCCGGGCCGCCGGGTTCAGCAAGGGCGCCGTCTATTCGAACTTCTCCTCGAAGGACGACCTGGTCCGCAGCCTCATGCGTCGCGAGACCGACGGTGCGCTCGGGGCCCTCGAGGGCATGTTCTTCCCGGGCACCTCGCTCGACCAGCTGCCCGAGAAGATCGGCACGGCGTTCGCGCCCTACGGCCCCGGCCAGGTCGAGGACTTCGCACTGATGAGCGAGTTCCGGGCCCACGCCCTCACACACCCCGAGGTGATGGCCGACTTCGTCCGCCAGCGCCGGGAGGTGCTCGACGCCCTGCACGGCCTCGTCGAGGAGGTCTTCCAGGGGCAGGCCGTCCACGTGACCGGGCTCGAGCCGCGCGCCCTCGCTCGCGTCCTCATCTGCATCACGCTGGGCGTGGCCTTCGACTGGCCCGCCACGGGTGAGCAGGCGGCCGGCGAGCTCATGGGCGACGTCGTCGCGGCCCTCACCCGGGGCGTGACGGCCTGACGGTCTGACGGTCTGACGGCCTGACGCCCGCCGCACACGGGCGAGTCCGTGCCGGACGGGCGCTCGTGCACGACCGGGACCGACGAACACGCCCGCCTCGGCGACCCGGCGCGCCGTCCGTGCCTAGCGCTGCTCGATCGTGACGACGGGCACGTGCCAGCGGGTGCGCACCTGCAGCGTCAGCTGCCCCCGACGGGCGAGCACCAGTGCCGTGACGGCGGCGGCGACGGCCGGCACGCCGCCCGAGACGATCATGCCGACGTGCGTGCCGAAGGTCTCGACGATCACGCCCATCAGCGGTCCGCCGATCGCCTGCCCGCCGAGCAGCACGAGGATGTACAGCGACATGACGCGTCCCCGGATCGCGATGTTGCTCGACATCTGCACCAGCTGGTTCGCGGCCGTCAGGAACAGCAGCGACGCGAGCCCGACCCCGACGAGCACGACGGCGAACGGCACGAGCGACGGCATCGACCCGGCCACGGCCTGCAGCACACCGGTGACGAGCACGCCGAGGACGATGGTCCGCAGCCGGATCGTGGCGCGCCGCGTCGACAGCAGGGCGCCGGTCAACGCCCCGACGGCGATCATCGAGTTGAAGAGGCCGTAGCCACCCGGCCCCACGTCGTACACGTCCGCCGCGAACGACGCCAGCAGCACGGGCATCGTGAGGCCGAACACGGCGTAGACGCCGACGAGCAGCACGGGCACGACGATCGTCGGCTTCGAGCGGGCGTAGGCGAGACCCTGCCGCAGCTGACCCCGCCCTCGGGCGGACGAGGTGACACGCGTCATCTGTGCCGTCCGCAGCATCGTCAGCATCACGACGACCACGAGGCAGGCGACGCCGTTGACGACGAACGCCCAGCCCGCGCCGACCGCCAGCAGCAGCACGCCGGCGATCGCGGGGCCGACCATGCCGCCGAGCTGGAACACGCTCGAGTTGACGCTGATCGCGTTGCGGAGGTGGGTGTGGCCGACGAGTTCGGTGACGATGACCTGGCGGGCCGGGTTGTCGACGACGGTCACCAGGCCCGTGGCGAAGGCGATGGCGAAGACGTGCCAGGCCTCGACCACGCCCGCGAGCGTCAGGGCCGCGAGTCCCAGGCTGAGCACGGCGAAGACGCTCTGGGTGGCGAGCATGAGGGCGCGCTTCGAGAAGCGGTCGACGATCACCCCGCCGAGCAGGCCGAAGAAGAGCATCGGGGCGAACTGCATCGCCACCGTGATGCCCACGGCCGTGGCGCTGCCGGTCAGCTCGAGCACGAGCCAGTCCTGGGCGATGCGCTGCATCCACCCGGCGGTCATCGCCACGACGTTGCCGGCCGTCCAGAGGCGGAAGTTGGGCACGCTGAGGGCGATGAAGGTGTGCCGCCACGGCGGGCGGGCGGTGCTGATCGGAAGAGGGGCGGTCGGGGGGAAGTCGGTGCGGGGCGGGGCGGACATCACGTTCCTGCGCTGGTGGTTCGGTTCACGGTCTGCATCAACGGTAGGGCCGGCCTGGTCATTCGGACCCCGGTGGGGGATGATCAATCGCATTGGCTTCGTGAATGACGAGGCCACGAGCCGACACGTCGAAGGAGGCGCGGTGTACGACCCCACGCTGCTCGCGACGTTCCTCGTCGTGGCCGAGACCCGCAGCTTCACCCGGGCCGCGCAACGGCTCGGCATCAGCCAGCCGACGGTCAGCCAGCAGGTCGGCCGGCTCGAGAAGGCCGCGGGCCGCACGCTCGTCGCCCGCGACACCCGGGACGTCCGCCTGACCGACAACGGCGACGCCATGGCCGGCTTCGCGCGGACCATCCTCGCCGCTCACGCCGCCGCCGAGAGCTACTTCAGCGGCTCGGCCATGCGGGGCCGCCTGCGCTTCGGCGCCGCCGACGACCTCGCCATCACCCAGCTGCCGCGCATCCTGCGCCACTTCCGCCAGCTCTACCCGCAGATCAACCTCGAGCTCACCGTCAACCAGTCCGCCCCGCTGCGCCGCCGACTCGCCGCGGGCCACCTCGACCTGATCTTCGTGAAGCAGACCGCGGGCGAGTCCGACGAGGGCACGCGCGTCGCGGGCGACGCCATGGTCTGGATCGGCCAGGAGAAGCTCGTCGTCGAGCCCGGCCAGCCCGTGCCGCTCATCGCGTACCAGGCGCCCAGCCTCAGCAGGCAGATGGCCATCGACGCCCTCGAGCGCGCCGGCCGCACCTGGCGCATCACCTGCAACACCCGCGACGTCAACGGCGTCCTCGCCGCGGTCCGCGCCGGCATGGGCGTCGCGGTGTTCCCGTTCTCGCTCATCCCCACCGACCTCGTCAAGGTCAGCGACCGGTTCTCGCTGCCCACCCTCGGCGACGTCGACTACGTGCTCGTCGCCAACCCGGGTGCCGCCCGCGAGCCCGTCGACGCCCTCATGTCGGCCATCACCAGTCGAGGCGTCAGCCGCGCCGTCTGACCCGGGCCGGCCGCGTCGTCCGGCCGCTCCGGCGCGCCGCCCCCGCCCCACCCCGGGAGGCGCGCGCAAGATGGTCGCATGAGTCACCGCCCCACACGCCGCCAGAAGTCCGCCGCTCGTCGGGACGCCCGCGTCCTCGCCGCGATCCTGGGCGGTTCCGGCCTCCTGCACCTCGTCAAGCCCGCGGCCTACGACGCGGTCGTCCCGAGGAGCGTCCCCGGCCCGGCCCGGTTCTGGACGATCGGCTCGGGTCTCGCCGAGGTCGGCATCGCCGCCGCCCTCCTCGTGCCGAGGACGCGTCCGGCGGGCGGGCTCGCCGCCGCCGCCCTCTTCGTGGCCGTCTTCCCGGCGAACGTCTCGATGGCGCTGCGCGCCCTGACGAGCGAGCGGGCCACGACCGTGCGCCGGGCCGTCACCCTCGTGCGGCTGCCCTTGCAGGTGCCCCTGGTGACGCGGGCGCTCGGCGTGCACCGCGCCTCCTAGCCTCCCGAGCGCCTCGGCGGTCGAGGGGAGGTGGGCGGGGTTGCATGGCGCACCCCCGGCACGCCCTATCCTGTTCTCTTCCCCCTCGACATCCGATCTCACCGGAGACGCATCGCCATGGCCACGAACGCCCCCGTCACCACGCCGCCGAGACCCGGAGTCGGGGGCACCCTCGACCGGTTCTTCGAGATCACCCACCGCGGCTCGACCTGGGCCCGCGAGATCCGGGGCGGTGTCGTCACGTTCGTCACGATGGCCTACATCGTCATCCTGAACCCGTTGATCCTCGGCGGCTTCAGCGCCGACCAGGCGGCCAAGGACGTGGCCGGCAACTGGCTGCAGAACGGCCAGGTGGGCGCGGTCACCGCCCTCACCGCCGGCGTCATGACGATCCTCTTCGGAACCGTCGCGCGCCTCCCGTTCGCGTTCGCCGCCGGGCTCGGCATCAACTCGTTCCTGGCCGTCAACGTCGTGCAGGACGTCACCTGGCCCGAGGCCATGGGCCTCGTCGTCATCAACGGGCTCGTCATCACGATCCTCGCCGTGACCGGTCTGCGCAGCATGATCTTCACCGCCGTGCCGGCCGCGCTCAAGACCGCGATCACCGTCGGCATCGGTTTGTTCATCGCGTTCATCGGCCTGGTCGACTCGGGCTTCGTCCGCACCAGCGGCACGTCGTCGCCGCCCGTCCAACTCGGCGACGCCGGCTCGGTGGCGACGCTGCCGACGATCACCTTCGTCATCGGCCTGCTCGTCATCGGCGTGCTGATGGCCCGCAAGGTGCGCGGGGCGATCTTCATCGGCATCGTCGCCACCACCGTCATCGCCATCGCCCTGCAGGCGATCTTCCAGGTGCCGCCGTCGAACGGGCAGAACCTCGACGACTGGAACCTCAACGCCCCGGTGCTGCCCACCCAGATCGTCGCCCTGCCCGACCTGTCGCTCGTCGGCCAGTTCAGCTTCGGTGCCTTCGCCCGCATCGGCGTGCTGTCGGCGGTCATGCTGGTCTTCACCCTCGTCTTCACCAACTTCTTCGACGCCATGGGCACGATGACCGGCCTGGCCAAGGCCGGCGACGTCGCCGACGCGAACGGCACCTTCCCCCGCCTCCGCTCGGCCCTGATCGTCGAGGGCGTCGGCGCGGTCGCCGGTGGTGCGACGAGCTCGTCGTCGAACACCGTGTTCGTCGAGTCGGCCTCGGGCATCGGCGAGGGTGCGCGGACGGGCTTCGCCTCGGTCGTCACCGGCGCCCTGTTCCTCCTCGCCATGTTCTTCACCCCGTTGACCCAGGTCGTGCCGCTCGAGGTCGCCGCCTCGGCGCTCGTGATCGTCGGTGCGCTCATGGTGTCGCAGATCAGCCAGATCGACTGGACCGACTTCTCGGTCGCGCTGCCGGTGTTCCTGACGATCATCACCATGCCGCTGACGTACTCGATCGCGAACGGCATCGGCGTCGGCTTCGTCAGCTGGGTCGTCGTCCGCGCGTTCGCGGGCAAGGCCCGTTCGATCAGCCCGCTGCTGTGGATCGTGGCCGCGGGCTTCCTGGTCTACTTCGTGCGCGGTCCGATCGAGGCGCTGCTGGGCTGACCCGGTCGGCCCGCCTTCCCGAGACGTCACGACGTGCCGCTCGCCCTCGTGGGTGAGCGGCATGTCGTGTCTCATCGACCTCGACGCCCGGCCCGGCTACCCTGAGCGCCAGGCGGCGACGGTGCCGCCGGTTCACGCCGAGGAGGCGCACCATGCCCCGCATCACCCCCACGCTCTGGTTCGGTCGTGACATCGAGACCGCAGCGGACTTCTACGTCACCCTGTTCCCGTCGTCGCGCGTCACCGACGTGTCGCGCTATCCCGACGACTTCCCCGACGCAGCCATGGCCGGTCAGGCCCTCGTCGTCGACCTCGAGCTCGACGGCCAGCCCTACCGCCTGCTGAACGGCGGCGACGGAGGGCCGAGGCCGACCGAGGCCACGTCGTTCTCGATCTCGGTCGAGACCCAGGACGAGCTCGACCACTACTGGGACGCCTTCGCGGCCGACGGCGGCCAGGAGGGGCGGTGCGGTTGGGTGACGGACCGCTGGGGCTTCTCCTGGCAGGTCGTCCCGTCGGTGATGGACCGATACCTCGGCGGGCCCGACCCCGAAGGCGCCGCCCGGGCCATGACGGCGATGATGGGCATGAACCGCCTGGTCATCGCCGAGCTGGCGGCGGCCTACGAGGGGTGAGCGACGCGCTCGCCCGCGCCGCGCCTCCTCGTCACCAGTCGTGGACGGTCCCGTCCGCCAGCCGGTTGTAGGGCAGGTAGGCCTGCGCGTACGGGTACGCCGCGGCGGCCCGCTCGTCCAGCTCGACCCCGATCCCGGGCTGCTCGCCCGGGTGCAGCATGCCGCCCTCGAAGGTGAAGCTCTGCTCGAAGACCTCGTCGGTCCTCGCACCGTGCTTCATGTACTCCTGGATGCCGAAGTTGTGGATGGCGAGCCCGAGGTGCATCGCGGCGGCCATCCCGACGGGCGAGATGTCGGTCGGCCCGTGCATGCCCGACTTGATCTGGTACTGGGAGGCGTAGTCGAGCACCTTCTTGAGGTGCGTGATTCCACCCGTGTGCGTGACGGCGCTGCGAACGTAGTCGATCAGCTGCTCGCGGATGATCTGCTGGTAGTCCCAGACGGTGTTGAAGATCTCGCCGATGGCCAGGGGAGTGGTCGTGTGCTGCCTCACGAGTCGGAGCGCCTCGGGGTTCTCGGCCGGGGTGACGTCCTCGAGCCAGAACAGGTCGTAGGGTTCGAGGCTCTTGCCCAGCCTCGCCGCCTGGATCGGCGTCATGCGGTGGTGGCCGTCGTGCAGCAGGGGGATCTCGGGGCCGAACTCGTTCCGCACCGCCTCGAACACGGTGGGCACGTGCCGCAGGTACGAACGGGTGTCCCAGTCCTCCTCGTTCGGCAGGGCTCCGCGTTGGGCGGGTTCGTGGTCGTAGCGCACGCCGCTGTTGGCGTCGAACGTGGCGTTCGAGGCGATCCCGTAGATCGACTTCAGGCCCGGCACCCCGGTCTGGATGCGGATCGCCTGGTAGCCCTGCTCCTGGTGGTCGCGGACGCTGTCGAACAGTTCCTCGAGGTCCTTCCCCGAGGCGTGGCCGTAGGTCAGCAGGCCGGTGCGCGAGGCGCCGCCGAGCAGCTGGTAGAGAGGCAGGCCGGCGACCTTGGCCTTGATGTCCCAGAGGGCGACGTCGACGGCGGCGACGGCGGCCATCGTGACCGGGCCACGCCGCCAGTAGGCGCTGCGGTACAGGAACTGCCAGGTGTCCTCGATGCGGGCCGGGTCCCGCCCGATCAACAGGGGCACGACGTGCTCGGTCAGGTAGGCGACGACGGCGAGTTCGCGCCCGTTCAAGGTGGCGTCGCCGAGGCCGGTGACGCCGTCGGAGGTCGTGATCTTCAGCGTCACGAAGTTGCGGTCGGGGCTGGTGACGATCACGTCGGCTCTGTCGATGATCATGCGGTGTCCTCTGGAGCTCGCGTCCAGGCGACGTCGATGTCACCCGGGCTGGTCCCTCCACTCTGGCGCATGCGTGGGTGGGAGGCGAGCCCGGGAGGCGCGGGTCAACGCATCTCGAGGGGCACCCTGGTCGTCGGCGCCGGGAACGCCCGCTCGAGCTGCACGAACGCCTGGTCGTCGAGGTCGACCGCCAGGGCCGCCGCGTTCTCGAGCGTGTGCTCGGCCGTGCCCGCCTTGACGGCGACCATGAGGTCGGGCACGAGGCGCAGCACCCAGGCGAGGGCGAGCTGCGCCGACGAGACGCCGAGATCGCTCGCCACCTGCTCGAGGACGGGGTGTCCGAGCAGCTCGCCGCCGTCGACGGGGGAGTACGAGGTGAGGGGCACGCCGTGCTCGCGCGCCCAGGGCAGCAGGTCGAACTCGGGTCCGCGACGGGCCAGGTTGTACAGGACCTGGTTCGTCTGGACGTTCTCGCCACCGGGTACCGAGAGCAACTCGTGCAGGTCGTCGACGTCGAAGTTGCTGACGCCCCAGCCGCCGATCGCGCCCTCGGCGACCAGCGCCTCCAGGGCCTCGACGGTCTCCGCGAGCGGGTGCCGCCCCCGCCAGTGCAGCAGGTAGAGGTCGAGGCGGTCGGTACCCAGGCGCCGGAGGCTGGCGTGACAGGCGTCGACGGTGCCCTGCCGCGAGGCGTTGCCCGGCAGGACCTTGCCGACCAGGAACACCTCGTCGCGTCGGCCCGCGATCGCCTCGCCGACCAGCGACTCGGACCGCCCGCCGCCGTACATCTCGGCCGTGTCGATCATGGTCAGGCCGGCGTCGAGGCCGGCCCGCAGTGCGGCGACCTCGTCGGCTCGGCGGCGTGGGTCGTCGCCGATGTTCCAGGTGCCCTGGCCGAGGGCCGGGACGACGCGCCCGTCGGGCAGGGAGACGGCGGGGTTGGTCGGCGTCGCGGGGGTGGTCATGCCGCGGGATGGTAGTCGTCGGCCGGCGAGGCCGGTCCGACGGTCGGTGTCACGGCCGTCTCCCCGGTCGGCCCGACGGCCACCTCGCGGGCCAGCAGGGTGGCCGCGGCGACGGCCGCCGGCATGACGAGCACCGCCCCGAGCGGGACGAAGAACAGCAGGTAGGTCGCGGTGCCCAGCCCCAGGGTGCGTGCCCGGTTGACGGCGAGTCCACGGTGGCGCTCGGCGAGCGAGCGGCCCCGGGCGTCGAAGGCGTACCCGGTGAGCTCGACCGCCAGGAACCATCCGCCGACCAGCGCGCCCACGACCGGCACGACGGTCTGGCCGACGACCGGCACGAATCCGCCGACGAACAAGAGGACGCCCACCCCGGCCGTGGCCAGCAGCAGTCGGAGCGAGTCGCCGGCACTCCGGGCGAGCCCGCGCCAGAAGCCCCGATCCACGTCGGCCGGTGCGTCGCCCTCGTGCTCTTCGACGCGTCGCCAGATGCGCTCGTAGAAGGGATCGCCGACGAGCAGCGTGACGGCGGTGAACGCGACGACCGCGAGCAGCACGGCCAGGGCGGCCACGGCCAGACCACCACCGAGACGAACGAGCGTGCGGGACCATTCGGGCCACTCGTCGGCGAACGGCGTCACGGCGCGGGCGATGTCGTCTGCCGCGAGACCGACGACGACGAGCCCGGCCACGAAGACCGCGCCCACGACGAGGGCGGGCACCGCGCCCAGCAGCATCAGCCGCGGGGACGTCGCCCACAGTCGCAGCCCCCGCCCGAGCAGCGCCACCCCGCCGAAGAACTCCCCGATCACGGCCACCGGACGAGCGTATCCGGTGCAGGAGGCGCGGGTGCGGTCGCGCGCGACGTCGCGTCCGTCGGTCCCCGTCTGGTCGCCTCCTCCCCAGTTCGACGAGAAACGGCTTCCTCCACAGGCCGGGCGTTCGCAGGTCCTCACCGCGGCTCGGCCCGCCAGCCTCGGACCATGACGACGATCGACACGTACCCACCCGTACTCGCCCCCGACCCCACCGACGAGCAGCTCGAGGACTTCGTCGACGAGTTCTGCCTCGAGCCGTGCGACGAACGCGCCCTGCTCTGGATCTACCTGGGGGACGACGGCCTGCCCGTCGCGCCACCCGTCGCCCTCGCCGGCTCGCCGGTCGAGCCCACCCGCGACGGGGTCGAGATCCTGGCCCTGCGCATCGTCGAGGTGGCCGGCTGGGTCGATGCCACATCCGTCCTGCTCGTGTGGCAGAGCACCGACGAGTCGCTCTCGGCGGCGTGTGACGACCAGCGGTGGGCCGCGGCGATCCTGGCGGTGATCGAACCCGGCGACCTCACGGTCCATCCGCCGATGCGTCGCACCCCGTCCGACGTCCGTCCCCTCCTCCCGGTGGGTTGACGCGTGCGCGTCCGCGGAGGTTCCCTGCCCTTCGACCCCGATCCCGACCTCCTCCGGCTTCCCGTCCTCGGGCCCGACGCCGATGATCGGGCGTTGCTCGACCACGCGATCGAGCTGTGCGCCGAGGGCTGCGATCGCGAGGTCGTCCACTTCGCCTTCCTCGACGCCGACGGTCGGCAGGTGGCCCCCGCCGGTCGTCTGCACGACGTGCCGCGACTGCCGCGGCGACCTGACGTCGACGATCTGGTCGACCTGTTCCGGCATCAAGGACTCCGGGCGAGAGCGCGCCAGGTGGTGTGCGTCTGGCAGACGGTGGACGACGACGAGCTCGATCGGGTCGCGGTCGACGCCTGGGCCTCCGGCCTCGCCCGGTCGCTCGGAGCCGGCCCCCTCCGGTTGCGGGCGTTCTGGCATCGCACGCCGTCGGGGTTCACCGTGCCCGGACGGTTCGGCGACCGGGCGGGCGGGGCAGCCGGTGACTAGCGTCGACGGGGTGCCGCATCGACGCGGCACCACCGAGAAGGGTCGTCCATGAAGTTCAGGTACCTCGGCAACAGCGGGCTCAAGGTCAGCGAGCTCACCTACGGCAACTGGCTCACCCACGGGTCCCAGGTCGAGAACGACACGGCGACGCGCTGCGTCCGCGCGGCCCTCGACGTCGGCATCAGTTCGTTCGACACGGCCGACGTCTACGCCAACACGAAGGCCGAGACGGTCCTCGGCGAGGCGCTGAAAGGTGAGCGTCGCGAGTCGCTCGAGATCTTCACCAAGGTCTACGGTCCCACCGGGCCCAAGGGCCACAACGACACCGGGCTCAGCCGGAAGCACATCACCGAGTCGATCAACGGGTCGCTCACGCGCCTGCAGACCGACTACGTCGACCTCTACCAGGCACATCGGTACGACGTCGAGACGCCCCTCGACGAGACGATGGAGACCTTCGCCGACCTCGTCCGCCAGGGCAAGGTGCTCTACATCGGCGTCTCGGAGTGGAACGCCGAGCAGCTCCGCGAGGCGCACGCCCTGGCTCGCGAGCTGAAGATCCAACTGGTCTCGAACCAGCCCGAGTACTCGCTGCTCTGGCGGGTCATCGAGGACGAGGTCGTCCCGGCGTCGGCCGAGCTCGGCATCTCGCAGATCGTCTGGTCACCCGTCGCGCAAGGAGTTCTCACCGGGAAGTACAAGGTGGGCGCCGAATTGCCGGCAGGTAGCCGGGCGACCGACCAGAAGGGCGGCGCGGGCATGATCGAGCGCTGGCTGCGTGACGACGTCCTCGACGCCGTGGCGCAGCTCGAGCCGATCGCGGCCGACCTCGGTCTGACACAGGCCCAGCTGTCGCTGGCGTGGGTGCTCTCGAACGAGAACGTCGCCTCGGCGATCATCGGGGCCTCGCGTCCCGAGCAGGTCGAGTCGAACGCCAAGGCCTCGGGAGTGACCCTCGAGGCCGACGTCCTGTCGCGCATCGAGTCGATCTTCGACGGCCTCGCCGAGACGGACCCGCGCAAGACGCAGATGCCGAGCGGCCGCGAAGCCTGATCGCGCGGTCGACACGACACGACGACGCCCCGCCACGAGATCGTGGCGGGGCGTCGTCGTGTCGACGTCGAGCGTGACGGATCAGGCCGCCGGGACCTCGAAGGTCGCCGAGATCACGGCGCGGGCCAGCGTGTGGAAGTGCAGGTTGAAGCCGAGGTACGCCGGGCTGGCGGTCTCGTCGACCCCGATCTTCTCGACGTCGAGGGCGTGCACCGCGACGAAGTAGGTGTGCGGTCCGTGACCCTCGGGCGGAGCGGCGCCGACGTAGCGGGCGAGCCCGCCGTCGTTCTGCAGCTGGATCGCACCCTCGGGCAGACCCGAGCTCTGGTCGTCACCTGCACCGGAGGGCAGCGACGTCGTGTCGGCGGGAAGGTCGGCCACGGCCCAGTGCCAGAAACCCGAGCCCGTGGGGGCGTAGGGGTCGTAGATGGTGACGGCGTAGCTCTTGGTGCCCTCGGGGGCGCCGGACCAGCTCAGCTGGGGGCTGGCGTCGTCGCCGCCGGGGCCCATGATGCCGCTCACCTGGGCTCGCTGCAGCTCGCCCCCGTCGGTGAGGTCCGTGCTCGAGAGCTCGAACTCGGGCACGATGCCGATGATGTCGTAGGGGCGGGTCAGGTTGGCGTCGGCCATGGGGTCTCCTGTTCGTTCGGGGTGGTCGTGACGGTGCGCCCGCCCCGAGTGGGCGGGCGCACCGGAGTGTGGTCAGGCCGCGTCGAGTCGCTGGATCTCGTCGGCCGAGAGCTTGATCGACGTCGCCGTCGCCGAGTTCATGATCGTCTGCGGTCGGGTCGATCCCGGGATCGGGATGACGAGCTCTGACTTGGCGAGCTCCCAGGCGAGCGTCAAGACCTGGGGGGTGACCCGTCGGGCGTTGGCGATCTCGGCGAACACGGCGTGCTTCGCCCCGAGCTCACCCGCGTTCGTGATCCCGCCGAGGGGGCTCCACGGCAGGAACGCGATGCCCATCTCGTCGCACAGCACGAGCTCGGCCTCGCTCGATCGGAACGCGGGCGAGTACTGGTTCTGGACGGAGACCAGGCGTTCGTCGAGGACCGCGTTGGCTTCGCGGATCTGGTCCGGGGTGGCGTTCGAGATGCCCGCCATGCGGATGACGCCCTCGTCGAGCAGCTCCGCCAGGGCGCCGATCGAGTCGGCGTAGGGCACCGCCGGGTCCGGGCGGTGGAACTGGTACAGCCCGATGGTCTCGACACCGAGCCGCTTCGCGGAGGCCTTGGCCGCCTCCTTGAGGTAGGCCGGGTCGCCGTTCTGCGCCCAGGAGCCCGCCTCGGGACGAAGGTGCCCGCCCTTCGTCGCGACGAGCACCTGGTCGGTGTCGGCGTGGTAGCTCTTGAGCGCCTTGGCGATGAGCAGCTCGTTGTGCCCGACCTCGTCCTTGCCGGCCTGGTGGTAGGCGTCGGCCGTGTCGATCAGGGTGATGCCCTGCTCGAGCGCGGCGTGGATGGTGGCGATGCCCTGCTTCTCGTCGGGACGGCCCTCGATCGACAAGGGCATGCCGCCCAGGCCGATCGCGCTGACCGTCACGTCTCCGATGGTCCTGGTCTTCATGTCGTCCTCCGGTTCACCACGCGTAGTCCTCGGGCGACGTCTTGTGCCCGGGGAAGATCTCGTCCAGCCGCGCCAGCGCGGCCTCGTCCAGCGTCACGTCGACGGCGGCGACCGCCGACTCCAGTTGTGCCATGGTCCGCGGCCCCGTGATGGGTCCCGTGACGCCCGGCTGGTGCAGCAGCCATGCGAGGGCGACCTCGCCCGGGGCGTGGCCCAACTCCCGGGCGAACGACTCGTAGGCTTCGAGCTGGTCGCGGTGTTCTGCGACGTACTCGGCGCTTCGCCCCTCGAGGCGTCGCGAACCTTCCTCGGTCTTCTCGATCACGCCGCCGAGCAGGCCACCGTTGAGCGGCGACCACGGGATCATTCCGAGACCGTAGTGCCGGGCGGCCGGCAGGGTCTCGCGCTCGACGTCGCGGACGATGAGGTTGTAGATCGACTGCTCGCTCACGAGACCGGTGAAGTGCCGGGTCTTCGCGGCCTCCTGGGCCTGTGCGATGTGCCAGCCCGCGAAGTTGCTGCTCCCGACGTAGAGCACCTTGCCCTGTTGGACGGCGACCTCCATCGCCTGCCAGATCTCGTCCCACGGGGTCTCACGGTCCACGTGGTGGAACTGGTACAGGTCGATGTGATCCGTCTGGAGTCGCGTCAGGCTCGCGTCGAGTGCACGTCGGATGTTCAGCGCACTGAGCTTGCCGTCGTTGGGCCAGTCGCCCATGTCGCCGTAGAGCTTGGTGGCGAGGACGGTCTTCTCCCGTCGCCCACCCCCGCGGGCGAACCACCGACCGATGATCTGTTCGGTGATGCCTTCGCCCTTCTCCCAGCCGTACACGTTCGCCGTGTCGAAGAAGTTGACGCCGAGTTCGTGCGCCCGGTCCATGATCGCGTGGGAGTCGTCCTCCGTGGTCTGCGGCCCGAAGTTCATCGTGCCGAGCACGGCCCGGGAGACGGACAACCCTGTGCGTCCGAGGTGTGTGTAATCCATGTTCCCTGGCTACCCCCTCGTGGGGCGTGGTGCTCACAGGAACGCCCCCTAACGTCACCGTCATGGACGAGCAGCCCGAGACCCCGCACGGCGAGCTCCCGGTCGAGCACCGCGGGGCCGGCCCGCACCGCGGCCGGCGTCGCCGTGCCCTGCGCGACGGTCACGCGAAGATGCGACTCCGGCTCGACGCGCATCCGCGCCTCCGGTTGCTCTACAAGATCGGCGTCGGGGTGCTCGGGGCCCTGATCGTCGTCGTGGGCCTCATCCTCGTCCCGCTGCCCGGGCCCGGTTGGCTCATCGTCTTCGTCGGCGTCGCCGTGCTCGGCACCGAGTTCCCGGCCGCTCATCGCATCACCCAGTGGGTGCGTCGCCTCGCGCGGCGTGCTCGTCTCCGGTGGCGCGCGTGGCGGGTCGCCCGGTCGGTGCGCCGATCGTCGTCCGTGGACCCCTCGGCCGCCCCGTCGCGGTGAGCCACGGGGTCGGCCGCGTCCCCGACGGCCGTCATCGGACGTCCAGCGGACGTTCGGTAAAGTCGCCGTCGTGACGCCCAGTCCCGCCTCCGCCACGCCCTACGAGGTGCTCGGCGTGCCGTCGACGGCGTCGACCGACGACCTGCGCCGCGCCTACCGACGCTTGGCTCGCCAGACCCACCCCGATCTCGGGGGCACCGCGCAGGCCTTCCGCGACCTGCAGCACGCCTGGCAACAGGTGGGCACGCCCGAGGCCCGCTCCGCCTACGACCGCGGGTCGGGCTCACCGAGCACCTCTCCCTCGGGCAGCGCGCGGTCCGCGGGGTCGAGTTCCCCCGGCTGGTCACCGCCGCCCCGTGAGCCGGCTCGGACCGATTCCAAGCCCAAGGCCCGGGTCCACGGTCACCCCGGCGGCGCGAACCGCGAGCGGTACCTCGGCCTGATGCGTGAGTGGGTCGGTCGGGGCGTGCCGCTCGACGATCCGTACGACGAGCGCCTCGTCCGGAGCGCGCCCCCCGAGATCCGTCACGTGCTGGCCGACGCCATGGCCGAAGAAGCCACCGTCGCCGCCGTGACCGAACTCGGCATCGGCTTCACCATCTGGAGCGACGTCGACGCGGGTGCCGAGGGCAAGCTCGATCACGTCGTGCTCGGACCGTCGGGCCTGTTCGCCGTCCAGTCCTCCGACTGGGGCAGCGAGGTGCAGGTGTCCCGTGGCGAGCTCGTCGGTCGGGGCGTCCCCGCCGACGAAGAGCCCGTCCGCGACCTCACCCGTCAGGCCCGGGCCGTCCGGCGCGAGACCCGCGTGTCGTTCACGGCCCAGCTGATCGTGGTGCCCGACGACGACTTCGCCCCGGCCCTCGAGAAGGTGGGCCGACGTGCCGGGGGCACCTGGGTCGTGCGCCGGTCCCTGCTGCCGCAGGTCCTGCGGCACGGGCCCGAACTCGGCGACCGCACGAGCATCTCGGACGTCTTCGAGGTGCGGGCGCGGCTGCAGCAGGCCATCCGGTTCGTCTGACGGGGGCTGGTGCCCGTGGCCGTCAGGGTCCACGCTGGGCAGGACGTCGGCGTCCGTCGGCCGTCCCGTGCCAGAGAGGGGCCACCCGTGTTCCGTCCGCAGTCCGGCTACTCGGGGTTCAGCGTCGACGACGTCCCGGCCGCCGAGTCCTTCTACCGCGACGTCCTCGGCCTCGAGACCGAGGTCCTCGTCGAGGGTCAGATGTTCCGCCTGCGTCTGCCGGGAGGCGCGGCGTGGGTCTTCGTCTACGGCAAGCCCGACCACGTCCCCGCGTCGTACACCGTCCTCAACCTCGTCGTCGACGACGTCGACGCCGCCCTCGACGAACTGGCCGAGCTCGGCCTCGAACCGCAGCACCTCGGCGGCCACTCCGACGAGCGTGGTGTGATGCGCGGGCGCAGCGTGGGGCGGGGCCCGGACATCGCCTGGTTCACGGACCCGGCCGGCAACGTCTTCTCCGTGCAGCAGCCCTGACCCGCTCGACCCGACACGGGACCCGAGGAGGCGCGGTGCCGGAACCGGGGGAGGGCTGGCCCGACATCGGGTCGCGGGCCAGCCCCATGCATGCCTTCGGAGCTCCCGCCTCGTCGGTTTGGTCGCCCGCCACCGGGCCGACCGGTCGACGTGACGTCCTGTGCTCGACGCGGGCACCGCCTCCTCGTCCCTGTGGCAAGCTCGACCGTGTGAACACGCAGGAGCCCGCGGACGGCTGGGTCGAGGCCCCCGACGGACGTCGGTTCTGGGGCCGCGCCGGGGCCGCGGGTCTGCTCGTCGTCGACCCCGACGACCGGGTGCTGCTGCAGCACCGGGCCGACTGGAGCCACTTCGGCGGCACCTGGGGGCTTCCCGGCGGAGCCCGCCATCACGGCGAGAGCGCGGTCGACGGCGCCCTGCGCGAGAGCGGTGAAGAGGCCGCCGTGCCGCGCGACGCGTTGCGGTTGCTGTTCGCCGCCGAGCTCGACCTCGGCTTCTGGTCGTACACGACCGTCGTCGCCCGCGCCGTGCGTCCGTTCGAACCCGTGGTCTCGGACGCCGAGAGCATCGCCCTGGGTTGGGTGCCGGCCGACGAGGTGGCCGGTCTCCCGCTTCACCCAGGGTTCGCCGCCTCGTGGCCGAGGCTCCGAGCCGAGCTCGAGAGCGAGGTGCACGTCGTCGTGGACGTCGCGAACGTCCTCGGCTCCCGACCCGACGGCTGGTGGCGCGACCGCGTCGGTGCCACGAACCGGTTACTCGACGCCCTCTCGCGGGGCACCCGTGACGGCGTGGCCGAGTCGCTCGTCTCGCCTGACGGCAGAGGGGACGACCCGCCGGTCGTCGCGAGCGGGCCGGACCGGAGCGCCTCCCCGACGGACGTCGCGGCGTTCGCGAGCGAGTCCGCCGCCGAGCCTCCCGGGGCGCCCACCTGGCGATGGCCGGAGACGACCGCCGTCGTCGAGGGCGATGCTCGGGCCGTCGGCGACACGTTCCCCGGCCTGACCGTCGTCCGTGCCGAGGCCGACGGTGATTCGGCGATCGTGGCCCGGGTGCGCTCCCTGCGCGACGTGTCCGGCCCGGCGCCCCGCATCGTCGTCGTCACCGCCGACCGAGGCCTCACCGACCGGGTCGCCGCCGTCGGGGCGACCGTCGTGCGTCCGGGCGTCCTCCGCCGGGCCGTCGGCCTCGACTGACACCGACGGACGGGTCCGCCCCACCGACCGGTGGAACGGGCCCGTCCGTCCTGGCTCTCGGTTCAGGCGGCGGGGCCGTCGCCCAGCGTGACGGTCGCGGTGTGGGACGTGCTAGCCGTGTCGGTCCAGGTGACCGAGACCTGGTCACCCGAGTCGTGCGCCTGGATCGCGGCCGTGAGTGCGGACGAGTCCGCCACGGCCGTCCCGTCGATCGCGGTGATCACGTCGCCGGCGACGAGGCCAGCCGAGGCTGCCGCGCTGCCCTGGACGGTGCCGGCGATCGTGACCCCGCCCGCGGTGCCGGTCGCCGTGCTCGAGATCTGGGCGCCGAGGAAGGCGGGCAGGCCGATCTGCACGGTGGAGCTGCCCGTTCCCGACTGGATCTGCTTGGCGATCGACAGAGCGTGGTCGATCGGGATGGCGTACCCGGTGATGGTCGACGAGCCCTGTGAGGCCGCCGTCACGATGCCGACGACGTCGCCGTCGCCGTCGCGGAGCGGGCCGCCGGAGTCACCCGAGACCACGTCGGCGTCGACCTCGATGAGGCCCGAAAGCGACTCGGTGCCCGAGCCGGACTCGCTCTGGACCGTGATCGACTGGTCCGTGCCGAGGACCGTGCCCTGGGCGGTGACCAGGTCGCCCGTGCCCTCGGCGTTGCCCGTCGAGTGGACGACGTCCCCCGTGGCGACGTCGCCGGACGCGTCGAAGCTCACCGGGGTGAGGCCGGTCGCGTCCTGCAGCTTCAGCACCGCCACGTCGTTCGTGGCGTCCGTCCCCACGACGTCGGCCGTGTACGTCTCGCCCGTCGACTCGACGGTGACCTGGATGCTGGTGGCGCCCTGGACGACGTGGTTGTTCGTCAGGATGAGTCCGCCCGAGGTCAGGATCATGCCCGTGCCCGCGGACTTGTACGAGGCGTCGTAGTTCAGGGTCGAGACGATGGTGACGACGCCGGCCTTCTCCTCGTCGGTCGCCGCCGTCGCGCTGGTCTGGGTCGAGGTGCCCTGCTGTGACGATCCGTCCTGCGGGGTCGAGCCGCCGAACGGGGACGTCGAGCCGTTCGACCCGCTGCCCGGCTGCGTCAGCTGGGGCAGCAGCTCGAGGGCCTGGCGCTCGCTCGCGGCCTGTGCCGCCGCGGTTCCGGCCGAGCGACCGGCGGCGTAGGCGCCGCCACCCGCTGCACCCGCGACGATGACGACGGCCGCCGCCGCACCGGTGAGGGCGAGCCACTTCTTCGAGCGACGAGGCTTGGGGGCGCCACCGAAGGCCGGGGGCACCGTGCCCCGCGCGCCGTCGCCACCGGCCGCCGTCGAGGAGCCCGACGTGGCGTCGTACGACTGGTGCGATTCGTCCTGGGCCATCCAGGTCGGTGCCGCCGACACGTAGCGCGCGTCGGACGCGCCGGTGACGTGGGGGAGGGTGCGCGCCTCGGCGGGCTGCGCGGTGGCCTTCTCGGCGTTCTCCCCGGCCTGCTGCTCGGTCGACGCGGAGGGCGTCACGGGCGTGGCGTCGTTCGGGGTGCCGGTCGTGGTGTCGCCGTCTCGGTCGTTCATGGTGTGCCTCCTGTGGCGGTGGTGGTGACGATGGGTCCATGGAACGGTGCGACCCCAAGAGATGCCTATGACCAGACCCTGAGGCGGTGGGGAGTCCCATGAGGAGGCGCGGTGAACGATGTCGAGATCGTCTCACCACCATCGGCACCGCCATCCGCGCGGGCGGTCGCCGAAATCGGTTCCCGACGAGGGTCGGAGTTCCGATACGCTGGGACGCCAAAGGAGGTCCACGATGGCAGAGCCCGCCAACCCGGCACCCGGCGAGCAGGACCGCGCTCCCGGCGCCCCTCGCGAGGTCGACACGACCCTCAGCTTCAACGAAGAGTTCCAGGCGCAACTGGCCGCCCTCGAGGGAGGCGTGTCCACCGACGAGCGTGACGCCGTCGCCGCCCTGCCTTCGGGTTCTGCGCTGCTCGTGGTCCGCCGCGGCCCCAACATCGGCGCACGATTCCTCCTCGACTCCGACGTCACCATCGCCGGGCGTCACCCCGAGGCCGGCATCTTCCTCGACGACGTGACGGTCAGCCGCAAGCACGCCGAGTTCCGCCGCGAGGGCATCAGCTTCAGCGTGCGCGATCTCGGGTCGCTGAACGGCACCTACTTCGACGGTGTCCGCATCGACGAGGCCCGGCTCTCCGACGGTGCCGAGGTCCAGGTCGGCAAGTTCCGCCTCACGTTCTACGCATCGCGGGTCGATCTCGCGAACCTGGCGATCAAGTAGTCGTGCCCCGCACCGCCGTCGCCCGGTCGTCGCAGACCGGGCCGTCCGACCTGTTGACGATCGGGCAGGTCCTCTCACGGCTCAAGCCCGAGTTCCCCGACCTGTCGAACAGCAAGCTGCGCTTCCTCGAAGAGCGCGAGTTGGTCACCCCGGTGCGCACCCCGTCCGGCTACCGCAAGTTCTCGCCGGCAGACGTCGAGCGGCTCCGTTTCATCCTCGGGCTCCAGCGCGACCACTACCTGCCGCTCAAGGTCATCCGTCAGCATCTCGCCGACCTCGACGCCGGTCGCCCGGCAGCGCTCCCGTCCGGGGCGGCGCCCGTCTCGATCCTGACGCACGGTCGTCGGCTCGGTCGCGACGAGTTGCTCCGCGAGACCGGGGCGTCGCCCGCCCTGCTCGACGAGGCCGTCTCGGCGTCGCTCCTGCCGCCTGCGGGTCGATACGGTGACGAATCGGTCTCGGTGCTGTCGGCCCTGGTCGAACTGGGCAGGTCGGGCATCGAACCTCGACACCTGCGGACGGTCCGTGCGTCGGTCGACCGCGAACTCGGCCTCATCGAGACGGCACTCGCGCCGTTGGCGCGCAAGCACGACGCGGCGTCCCGGGCCCGGGTCGCCGAGCTCTCCCGCGAGCTCGCGGCGCAGGTCGACGTCGTCCGGTCGGGGCTCGTCCGATCGGCTCTGGGGCGTCTCGACGCCTAGACGTCCTCGCTCCGGGCGAATATCCTCGACACGCCGACCCGTCGGAGCGAATGTCGCCCAGGCAGCTCCCCGTTGTGGGTACCGTGAGTCCTGTACAACCATCAACCCGATGTTGAACGTTGAGCTCCGGAAGAAGAACGTGGAAGGCAACAGCATGAGTGAGTCAGGTTCCCCCGAGGAATCCCGCTACGAGCTGGGTCTGCTCTTCACCGACGGCCTGCCCGAACACGACGCCGACAGTGGCTACCGCGGCACCGTCGCAGCCAAGGCGGCCGGCATCAGCTACCGCCAGCTCGACTACTGGGCGCGCACCGAGCTGGTCGAGCCGACCATCCGCGGCGCCGCGGGCTCCGGCTCGCAACGCCTCTACGGTTTCCGCGACATCCTCGTCCTCAAGCTCGTCAAGCGCCTCCTCGACACGGGCATCTCGCTCCAGCAGATCCGGACGGCCGTCAACCAACTCCGCGAGGCCGGGGTGAACGACCTCGCCCAGACGACCCTGATGAGCGACGGAGCCAGTGTGTATCTGTGCACGTCGGACGACGAGGTCATCGACCTCGTCAGCCGCGGTCAGGGTGTGTTCGGCATCGCCGTCGGCAAGGTCCTCCGCGAGGTGGAGTCGAGTCTCGTCGAGATCGACAGCACGCCCGCCGCCGATCCCTCCGACGAGCTCGCCGCGCGACGTGGCACCCGCGCCAGCTGATCAGCCCCCGACCGCGAGACGCGGTCGTGGACGACGAAGGCCCCGCACGATGTCGTGCGGGGCCTTCGTCGTCGCGTCAGGGACGGGTGCCGGTTCAGTGGGCAGCAGGCTCGGCGTAGTCGCCGATCTTGGCCGTCCGCATGATGCGCTCGAGCAGCTGGTCGAAGTTGCGGGCCATCTCTTGTGCGCTCTCGCCGGGCCAGGCGTGGAGAGGCTTGGCCGCACCCTGGGCCTGCTGCAGCGACGTGCGCTCGGGCAGCTGGGGCGACAGGACCAGGGGGCCGAACATGTCGCGCAGCTCCTTGATGCGGAACTGGTGCTCCAGGGACTGCACGCGGGCGCGGTTGACGATGATGCCGAGGGGCTGGAGGCGCGGTGAGAGGCCCCGTCGGATCTCCTCGATGGCGCGGAGGGCCCGGTCCGCGGCGGCCACGCTGAACAG
This sequence comes from Frigoribacterium sp. Leaf44, assembly GCF_001421865.1. Lineage (NCBI taxonomy): Bacteria > Bacillati > Actinomycetota > Actinomycetes > Micrococcales > Microbacteriaceae > Frigoribacterium > Frigoribacterium sp. Leaf44. Next base: position 1,302,586 of record NZ_LMLG01000001.1, on the reverse strand, counting down.
ACCCGGTTCGGTGACGACCGTCACGCGATCGGAGGCCGCCCAGGCGGTACGGGTGAGGGCGTTGAGGGACGGGGCGCAGTCGATCAGGACGAGGTCGTAGTCGGCCTCGACGTTGGCCAGGGCCTCTTCGAGCTTCCAGATGTCACGGATCGACGGGTGCGGACCGTCGAAGTTGATGGCCGAGGGGCTGCCGATCATGACGTCGACCTTGCCCTGACGGCCCTTCGTCCAGCCGCTGGGAGCGATCGCCGCACGGACCGTCTTCTCTTTCGGCGACGCGAGGACGTCCGCGACGTTGAGGTGACCCGAGACGGTGATGTCGAGGCCGGTCGAGACGTCGGACTGGGGATCGAGGTCGACGACGAGGGTCCTGAGACCCTTGGCGAAGGCGGCCGACGTGAGTCCGAGCGTCACCGTCGTCTTGCCGACGCCCCCTTTGAGAGAGCTGACGCTGAGTACATGCACGACACAGACGATACCTTCACTACTGTTGAATCACCCAACAGCCACGTCGATGCGGTGTGCGTCCGCTTCCGCGAAACGTCCGCGCCAGCCCGGCCGTCGACGTCGTGGTGTCGCGACGCGTCGTCCGCACCACATCCAGACCCACCCCAGGAGGCGCGCCGTGAGCGTGAGACCCATCCGCCTGTTCGGCGATCCCGTCCTTCGATCGACGTCCGACCCCGTGACCATCGGTGACCCGCGCCTCGCGTCCCTGGTCGAAGATCTCCTCGACACCGTTCGCGAGCCGGGGCGGGCCGGGGTCGCGGCCGCCCAGATCGGGGTGTCGCTCCGGGCCTTCAGCTACAACGTCGACGGGCAGGTCGGTTACGTCCTGAACCCCGTCGTCGTCGAGGTCTCGGGCGAGAAGACCCTGGTCGACGAAGGCTGTCTCTCGGTGCCCGGGTTCTGGTTCCCGACCCCGCGCCACGAGTACGCCCGGGTTGAGGGGGTCGACCTCGAGGGCCGCAAAGTCGTGCTCGAGGGCACCGGGCTCATGGCCCAGGCCCTTCAACACGAGACGGACCATCTCGACGGCACGCTCTACGTGCTCACCCTCGAGCCCGAGACGAAGCGCGAGGCCATGCGCGAGATCCGTTCCGCCGACTGGTGGCGGGTCTGATCACCGTCCTCGTGAGGTGATGGTCCGCACCGACTCGGTGTCGGGGTGGGCCGTGTAGATGTCGGCGATGTGCTGGGCGAAGTCGTCCACCACGACGGCACGCTTGACGCTCATCTTCGGGGTGAGGTGACCTCCGGCCTCGGTGAACTCGACCGGCAGGATCTCGAACTTGCGGATCGACTCGGCCCTCGAGACCGCGGCGTTCGCGTCGTCGACGGCCCGTTGGACCTCGGCGCGGACCTTCGGGTGCCGGGCGGCCTCGGCGAGGGGCATGTCGGCCGCCTCGCCGGCGTTGTTCAACCACACGGGCAGCATCTCCGTGTCGAGGGTGATCAGGGCCGCGACGAACGGGCGCTGGTCGCCCACGACGACGACCTGCCCGACCAGGGGGTTCGCCCTGATCGGGTCCTCGAGAGCCGCGGGGGAGACGTTCTTGCCTCCGGCGGTCACGATGATCTCTTTCTTCCGGCCGGTGATGGTGAGATAGCCGTCGGCGTCGAGCGTGCCGAGGTCGCCGGTGCGGAACCACCCGTCCTCCAGGACGTCGGCCGTGGCCTCGTCGTCCTTCCAGTACCCCGCGAAGACGTTGACGCCCTTGACGAGAACTTCTCCGTCGTCCGCGATCCTGATGCCGACCCCGGGCAACGCCGGCCCGACCGTGCCGATCTTGAACTTCGAGACGAGGTTGACGGCTGCGGGAGCCGTCGTCTCGGTCAACCCGTAGCCCTCGAGGATGCGGATGTCGAGACTGCGGAAGAAGTGGCCGAGCCGCGTGCCGAGTGGGGCCGAGCCCGAGACCGCGTAGCGGATGTTGCCGCCCATGGCCTTCTTGAGCTTGCCGTACACGAGCCGGTCGAACAGTGCGAAGCGGAGCTTAAGGCCCAGGGGCACGGTGCCCTCGTCGAGTGCCTTGCTGTGGGCGATGGCGACGGCGACGGCCTGCCGGAAGATGCCGCCTCTGCCCCCGGCCTCGGCTTTCTGCTCGGCCGAGTTGTAGACCTTCTCGAAGACGCGGGGGACCGCGAGCAGGAAGCTCGGCTTGAACGAGGCCAGCGACGGCAGCAACTGCTTCGTGTCGGCCTGGTGGCCGACCTTGACCCCGGCGTGGACCGACATCACCGCGATGAAGCGCGCGAAGACGTGCGCGGTCGTCACGAACAAGAGGGTGGACGAGCCGGGCGCCACGACGTCGCTCATGGCGACGGCGGCGTTGCGGCTCGTCTCGACGAAGTTGGCGTGGGTCAGCACGCATCCCTTGGGGCGGCCGGTGGTGCCCGAGGTGTAGATGATGGTGGCGACGTCGTCGGCGACGGCGGCGCTGCGACGGGCCTCGAGTTCGTCGTCGGACACGTCGACACCCGATGCGGCGAGCTTGTCGAGATCGCCCAGGTCGACCTGCCAGACGCGCGTCACGGACGGCAACTCGGGGTGCACCTCGTCGAACCGCGAGAAGTGGTCCGCGGTCTCGACGATGACGGCCACGGCCTCCGAGTCGCTGAGGTTCCAGTGGACCTGTGCGGGTGACGACGTCTCGTAGACGGGGACGAGCAGGGCACCCGCGAACCAGGTCGCGAAATCGATGAGGGTCCACTCGTAGCGCGTGCGGCACATGAGGCCGATCTTGTCGCCTGGTCCGACGCCTGCTGCGATGAGTCCCTTCGCGAGCGCTCGCACCTGCTCGAGGAACCGGGCGGCCGTGACGTCGCGCCACCCGCCCGTTCCGTCCGGCACGGAGAAGAGGGGCTCGTCGGGCGTGGCGGCGACCCGGGCGAGCAACAGGTCGGTCGCGTTGGCGGACGGGTCGGCGGGTACGGCGGATGGGACGATGTGTTCGTTCACGGCAGCTCCTTCGGTACCGAACGATGGTTCCACAACCCTAACGCGACCTCGCCGGGGGACGGTGCTGAAGGTGAACGGGCGTCGAGGATAGACTCGATCCTCGTGCAGGCAATCGGAATCGACATCGGTGGGACGAAGATCGCGGGCGGCGTGGTCACCGAATTCGGCGAGATCGTCGACGAAGAGCGCGTCGCGACGCCCGCGGGCGACGCGGGGGCGATAGTCGAGGCGGTCGTCGACATGGTCACGTCGCTGCAGGCACGTCACCCCGACGTCACCGCCGCAGGAGTGGCCGCCCCCGGCTTCATCGACGCCGCGCAGTCGACCGTCTACTACACGCCCAACATCGCGTGGCGGAACGAACCCCTCCGGGCGCGGCTGTCCGAGCGACTCGACCTGCACATCACGATCGACAACGACGCGAACGCCGCCGGCTGGGCCGAGTTCCGGTTCGGGGCGGGCCGTCTCGCCAGCGACATGACGATGCTCACCATCGGCACGGGGGTGGGCGGTGCCATCGTGGCGCAGGACCGCCTCCTGCGCGGGGGCTTCGGCACGGGTGGCGAGCTCGGCCACATGCGCATCGTGCCCGACGGTCTTCCGTGCGGCTGCGGGGCCCGTGGGTGCATCGAACAGTACGGCTCGGGTCGCGCCCTGCTGCGGATCGCGGGTGAGGTCGCCGACGAGGGTGGCGCCGGCCGCGTCCTCGCCGATCTGCGCGCCGAGAGCGGCGAGCTCTCGGGCCACGACGTCAGCCTGTTGCTCCAGTCCGGCGACGCGGGCGCCGTCGAGGCCCTGCGTCGCCTCGGCACCTGGCTCGGTCAGGCGGCCGCGTCGCTGAGCGCGATCCTCGACCCGCAGGTCTTCGTCTTCGGCGGCGGCGTGGCGCAGTCCGGCGAGCTGCTGCTCGCACCTGTCCGGGCGGCGTACCTCGAGCACCTGCCGGCTCGCGGCTACCACCCCGAGCCCGAGTTCGTGATCGCCGAGCTGGTGAACGACGCGGGGGTCGTGGGCGCCGCCGACCTCGCACGCCTCCACGCCGGCGACCGCTAGACTCCCGACGCCCCGACGAGAGGAGCACCGATGCTCTACTGGTTCCTGAAGACGATGGTCGCGAGTCCGCTCGTCCTGTCGATCTTCCGACCGTGGGTCAGTGGTCGCGAGCACGTCCCCGCGTCGGGTGCCGTCATCTTCGCGAGCAACCACCTCTCGTTCGTCGACTCGATCTTCCTGCCACTCGTCCTCGACCGGCGCATCTCCTTCCTCGCCAAGAGCGACTACTTCACCGGCAAGGGCATCAAGGGCTGGGCCAGCCGGCTGTTCTTCACGGCCACGGGGCAGCTGTCCATCGACCGGTCCGGGGGCAAGGCGTCCGAGGCATCGTTGGCGACGGGCCTGTCCGTCCTGGGCCGCGGTGAGCAACTCGGCATCTACCCCGAGGGCACCCGGAGCCCCGACGGCAAGCTCTACCGCGGCCGGACAGGGGTGGCGCGGATGATCCTCGAGGGTCACGTGCCCGTGATCCCCGTCGCCATGATCGGAACCGAGAAGGTCATGAAGACCGGGACGAAGATCCCGCGCCTGCACCGTGTCGGCATCGTCTTCGGCGAGCCGCTCGACTTCAGCCGCTTCGAGGGCATGGAGGGCGACCGATTCATCCTGCGGTCCATCACGGACGAGATCATGTACGAGCTCAACGCCCTCAGTGGCCAGCAGTACAGCGACGTCTACGCGACCAGCGTCAAGGAGAAGCGCTCGACCCTTTCACGGTAGGCTCGCCTGTCGAGGTCGTTCGGCCTCGAGACCGTCAAGTGGCAAGGAAGACCGTGGCCCAGCTCACCGAACCGTTCGTCGTCACCGATCCCGACGTGATCGACGGTCTCGACCATTGGCGCACGCTCCCCATCAAGCAGCAGCCCACCTGGCACGACGGCGCGGCCGTCGAGGCCGCCTCGGCCGAGTTGTCCACCCTTCCTCCGCTCGTCTTCGCCGGCGAGGTCGACACCCTCCGCACGCGGCTGGCGTCGGCGGCCCGGGGTGAGGCGTTCCTGCTCCAGGGCGGCGACTGCGCCGAGACCTTCGCGGGTGCGACCGCCGACCAGATCCGTGACCGGGTCAAGACCATCCTGCAGATGGCGGTCGTCCTCACCTACGGCGCGTCCGTCCCCGTCATCAAGATGGGCCGCATGGCCGGCCAGTTCGCCAAGCCGCGCTCCAGTGACACCGAAACCCGTGACGGCGTCACGCTGCCGGCCTACCGCGGTGACATCGTGAACGGCTACGACTTCACCCCGGAATCCCGACGCGCGGATGCGGCTCGTCTGGTGAAGGGGTACCACACCTCGGCCTCGACGATCAACCTGATCCGGGCGTTCACCCAAGGCGGGTTCGCCGACCTCCGTCAGGTGCACAGCTGGAACAAGGGCTTCGCCACCAACCCGGCCAACGCCCAGTACGAACACCTCGCCCGAGAGATCGACAAGGCGATCCGTTTCATGGAGGCGGCCGGCGCGGACTTCGACGAGCTCAAGCGCGTCGAGTTCTACACCAGCCACGAAGGCCTGCTCATGGACTACGAGCGCCCCCTGACCCGCATCGACTCGCGCACGGGCACTCCGTACGTTCTCTCGTCCCACTTCGTGTGGATCGGCGAGCGGACCCGCGACCTCGACGGCGCCCACGTCGACTTCCTCTCTCGGGTGCGCAACCCCATCGGAGTGAAGCTCGGCCCGACGACGACGGCCGACGACATGCTGCGTCTCATCGACAAGCTCGACCCCGAGCGTGAACCCGGGCGTCTCACCTTCATCACCCGCATGGGCGCCGGTACGATCCGGGATGCCCTGCCTCCCCTCCTCGAGGCCATCAAGAAGGCCGATGCGACGCCCCTGTGGGTGAGCGACCCGATGCACGGCAACGGTCTCACGACGCCCACGGGCTACAAGACCCGGCGCTTCGAAGAGATCATGGACGAGGTCAAGGGGTTCTTCGAGGCACACCGTGCCGCAGGCACCCACCCGGGCGGAATCCACATCGAGCTGACCGGCGACGACGTCACCGAGTGCTTGGGTGGTTCCGAGCACATCGACGAGGCGACGCTCGCCACCCGCTACGAGTCCCTCTGCGACCCGCGACTCAACCACATGCAGTCGCTCGAACTGGCCTTCCTGGTGTCCGAGGAGCTCGCGGCCGACTGAGTCCCACCGTGACGGCGACGGCCCCGGGACCTTCGGTCCCGGGGCCGTCGCACTGTCGGTGCCATCGGCCTCCGAGGTGGCCGGGACTCACTCCACCCGGTACGTGAGGGTGATCGTCGCACCCTTGGTCGCGGTCAGGCCGGCCTCGGGATCGGTCGCGGTGACCGGCAGACGGGCCTCCCAGTCGTAGAACGCACACGTGAAAGCCGTGCAGTTCGGGTAGCTCACCCGGAAGCCGAGACCCTGCAACTGCGACGTGGCCGCGTCGATGGTCTTGCCCCGGACGTCGGGGATGGTGATGGGCGGCGGGCCCTTCGACACGACGAGGTCTACCGTGTCGCCCTGGTGGAGCGCCCCCTCGGCCTGCTGCTCGTAGCGGATGACCTCGCCGGAGGCGACCGAGTCGCTGAACTCCGTTCCGCTCTCGACGCCCGTCAACTGGACCCCGGTCAGGGCATTCTGGGCATCCGCCACGGAGAGGCCGGCCACGTCCGGAACGGGTCCGAGCGAGACGGTGAGCGTCACCGGCTGCTGTTCGCCGTACTGGGCGGCCCCGGCGAGATCGACCGGGGTGCCGGCCTCGTCCACGCCGCTGATCGCGAGGACGGTACCCGCGGCCGACGCGTCGAACTGGCTCGCCGTCGGCTGCAGGGTGAAGTCCGAGAGTGCGTCCGTGGCAGCGTCCTCGGTCTCGCCGACGACCGTGGGCACCGGCAGCTGCCGGGGTCCTTGGGAGACCACGAGGGTGATCGTGGAACCCTTCTGCACCCGGGTCGTGGCGTCGGGATCCGTGCGTGTGACCTGGCCCGTGGGTACCACCGGGGAGAAGTCCGACTGGGTGTCGGGTGCGACCACGAACCCGGCCGACGTGAGTGCGGCCGATGCCGCGGCGGGGTCCTGTCCCGACACGTCGGGGACGGACGTCTGCGCACCGGGCCCCGAACCGAACCACCAGCCCGCCCCTCCTGCGAGCAGGGCCACCACGACGACCAGGGCCATGAGCACCCGACCCCGTCGCCGACGTCGGTCGGCGACGGCGGCGAGCGTCGTGGCGGCGTCGTCGGGTTCGGCCTGGACCGGTCCGGTCCGGTGTCGTGCCTTGGGTAGGACCTGCGTCTCACCCGTGCCACCGGCCGGCAGCACGGAGGTCGCGCCGGCGGCCGGGAGCACCATCGTCCTGTTGGCGGGCGGTCCCGACGGATCGGCGAGCACCCGCTGCACGTCGAGCAGCTGGTCGAGCAGCGCCCGGGCGTCGCGCGGTCGCTGCTCGGGGTCGCGTGCGGTGGCCCAGAGGACGAGCTCGTCCAGCTCGACCGGGACGCGGGGGTTCGCCGAGCTGGGGGTGGGGACCGTGTCGTTCGCGTGCTGGTAAGCGATCTGCATGGGCTGGTCGCCCTTGTAGGGCTGTTCGCCCGTGAGCATCTCGTACATCATGATGCCCAGCGCGTAGATGTCGCTGCGGGTGTCGGCGATGCCCCGGGTCACGAGTTCGGGGGAGAGGTAGGCGATCGTCCCCAACAGCGCGGCGCCCGTGGCCGTGTTGGCCGTCGCGGCCCGCGCCAGGCCGAAGTCGCCGATCTTGATGCGTCCGTCGTCGGCGAGGAGGACGTTCTCGGGCTTGAGGTCGCGGTGCACGATGCCGGCGCGGTGGGCGGCGGCGAGGCCGGCGAGGACCGCTTCGAGGATGTCCATCGCCTGTTCGGCCGTCAGCACCTTGTGGTCCTGCAGGAGTTCTCGCAACGTGATGCCGGGCAGGTACTCCATGACGAGGTACGCCGAGTCGTCGTCCTGGCCTTGGTCGAAGACGTTGACGACGTTGGGGTGGGCCAAGCGGGCGGCCGAGCGCGCCTCCTGGATGAAGCGCTCCTTGAACGACGCGTCGTCGGCGAGGTGGCCGTGCATGATCTTGATGGCCACGCGACGTTCGAGACGCAGGTCGGTGGCCAGGTACACGGTGGCCATGCCGCCTCGGGCGATGCGTGAACGGACCTCGTACCGGCCCTCGATGAGACGGCCGATCATCGGGTCAGTCTGGTTCACGCTCACCCTCGTGATTTTACGGACCGAGGGCCGTGCCGGTGCCTCAACTCACCGCACGGCGGCAAACCGCCCGCCCACAGGTCGTCCGTGGGTCAGCGGAGGGTCGCGAGCCAGGTCGTGGCGGGAGCCTCCCACTTGGCGTAGGCGTCCGGGAACGCCGAGTACTGAACGGCCTGCGCCGCCCTCGTCAGGGACATCGACTGCCACCCCTTGACGTCGAGCAGGCCTCGCGTCTTGCCCGTGTTCGGGTTGCTCGCGCCGCCGAAGAAGAGCTTGGTCGCGTGCACGGGGTCGCGCAGCTGGGCGGGCGTTCCCCAACCCGTGCTCGGGCGCTGCTGGAACAGGCCGAGGGAGTCCCGGTCGCCGTGGTCGAGGTTGCGCAGGCTGCTCTCCTGTGCGGCCGCAGCCAGGGCGATGACGATCGCCCGATCTCCGACCCCGAGCTGGCGTCCCACCGAGATGATGGTCCGGGCGTTCCCGGCCTGCTCCGCCGTCAGCGTGGCACTGACTCCGAGCGGCGCGGCCGACGTCGACGCGACCACGGTCGTGGCTGTCGGAGCCGCGGCACCGGGCAGGGTGAGGGTCTTGCCGGCGTAGATCGTGCTGGTGAACGAGAGCCCGTTCGCGGCGAGGAGGGCCTTGACGCTCGTGCCCGACTTGGAGGCGATGGAGGCGATGGTGTCGCCCCGCTGGATGACGTAGCTGCCCACGGCGGGTCCTGCGGCAGGGGCCGGCGTCGTGGCGGTGGACGCGGACGAGCCCGTCGGGACGGTCAGAGTCTGGCCCGGGTAGATGATGCTCGACAGTCCCAGCCCGTTCGCCTGGATGAGTGCGCTCGTCGTGACCCCGTGGGCTCGCGCGATGGAGCTCAGCGTGTCCCCACGGACGATGACGTACCGGCCGCCGGTCGCCTTGACCGGCGCGGGCGCGGACGACGGTTTGGCCGCGGCACTCGTGGCGGCGCTCAGGCTCAGGGTCTGGCCCGGGAAGATGGTGGACTTCCAGCTGAGGCCGTTGAGGGCGAGCACCGACGCGGTGCTCAGGCCGAACGATCCGGCGATGCTCGCGACCGTGTCGCCGGACTTGACGGTGTAGGTGGCCGGGGCGGCGCCGAAGACGCGGGCCGAGCTCGCGGCGGTCTCGACGGTGCCCGCGGTCTTCTGCTCGGGCGCCGAGAGTCGAGGGGGCAGCACGGGACGCGGAGACGCGTCGGGCTTCTTCGTCGGGCCCTGGTCGAGGGCGAACACAGGACCGGTGACGCCCATGCTCAGGGCCATCGAGCCCGCCAGGACGATGGGGACCGTGTTGAGCATCGACCGCGCCATGCGCGAGAGCGGCTTGCGCTCGTCGTCGCCACCGAGGGGGCCGAATGCACTGGTCGCTCGAACGTCCGAGGTCGTCGCGGACTCGGAGTCGGGGCGGGCGGGAGTGACGTCGTTCATGGGCTGATCCTCGGTTCGGGGGCGGGGACACGGTCGCTGGGTGATCGGTGAGCCGCGGTGCCACGTCGTCCCAAGTTGGCACACGTGGATATCCAAGTCAATCAGTGGGGCGCATGTTGCCGATGTGACTCGCATTGGGGGAGGAGGACGAGGGGGCGCGGCGAGGGCTCACGAACCCGTGGCAAGGTTGTCGCGTGACCGATCTCTCTCAACGCCCCTGGTTCGCCGACACCGAATGGCTCACCGTGCCCGACCTCGTCGATCGGCTCGGCCTCGGGGTGAGCCGCGTGCGTCGGCTCCTCGAGGAGCACGTCCTCGTCGGGACCCGCGTGGACGGCGTCACGAAGGTGCCCGCCGTCTTCCTCGACGGCTCCGAGCCGAGGCACGACCTCCGAGGCACCCTCACGGTCCTCTCGGACAACGGATTCGACGACGACGAGGCGATCGACTGGATGCTGTCCCACGACGAGGCGCTCGGCACGAGTCCCGTCGCAGCCCTCCAGGCCGGGCGCAAGGCCGAGGTCCGGCGCATCGCGCAGAGTCTGCTCTAGCCTCGACGCCGTACCGGCCCTGCAGACCGTCGGACGAGAGGCGTCGAGCCGTCGGCGGGTTCAGGAGGCGCGGCGTGTGACGGTCTCGGCGAGTCGCGTCAACTGGGTCCGTGCCGACGGCGCGAGGCCGGACCTCTCGAGTGCGTGGACGGCACGCTCGACCTGATCGATGATCGTCTGCTCGACGGCGTCGACGGCCCCGCTGTCTCGGAGCGTCGCCTGCAACATGCTGATCTGGTCGTCGTCGAGTTCGGGGTCGCCGAGGAGTTCGTCGAGAAGGCGGACGGCACCCGGGGGCAGGGCCCGACGAGCGGTCGCCACGAGGACCGTGCGCTTGCCCTCTCTCAGGTCGTCGCCCGCGGGCTTGCCCGTGACCGACGGGTCGCCGAAGACACCGAGGAGATCGTCGCGCAGTTGGTAGGCGATGCCGAGGGGCAGTCCGAAGTGCCGCAGGGACTCGAGGGCGGACCGGTCGGCGCCGGCCATCGCCGCCCCCACGGTCAGCGGGGCCTCGACGCTGTACTTCGCAGACTTGTACACGATCACGCGCTGGGCACGCGGCAGGAGCTGCAGCTCGTCGACGGTCTGCCAGGCGTTCTCCTCGAGGATGTCGAGGTACTGGCCCACCGTGACCTCGGTCCGCATGCGGTTGAGCTCGAGGCGTGCCGAGCGGGCGGCCTCGCGGGACGGGAGGGAGTCGAGGGCCTCGCTCAGCAGCTCGTCGCTCCATGCCAGCAGCAGGTCACCCATGAGAAGGGCACCCGATCGGCCGAACGCCTCGGGAGACCCGAGCCACGCCCCCTCGCGGTGCAGGGCCTCGAAGCGCCGATGCGCCGCCGGCAGCCCTCGCCGCGTATCGGAGTTGTCCATGATGTCGTCGTGCACGAGCGCCGCCGCGTGGAAGAACTCGAGCCCGGCCGAGGCGGTCATGACCGCGTCGATCTCGCGTTCGTCGCGGGACTCCCCGAGCGGGTCGAAGCCCGTGTCGAGCCCGGCGATCGACTGCCAGCCCCAGTAGCAGAAGAGGGCCCGGAAACGCTTCCCGCCGCGGAGCAGATCGCTCGAGTAGAGGGAGAAGGAGTCGAGGTCGGGAGCGATGCCCGCCAGGGCCGGTCGCTGCCGCTCGAGGAACCGGTCGATGCGCTCTTGAACGACGTCCACTAACCGCGTACTCTCAGCCACGCTGCCTAGCCTAGCGATAGCTGTCGGGCATACACTCGCAGCTACTCATCGCGTCGATCCCGAGGCTCCCGCCTCGCGCTTGAGAGCCCGTGCTCGAAGGGAACACCAAGATGCCACTTTCCGAACAGGAGCAGCGGCTCCTCGAAGAGATGGAGCGGAGTCTCTACAACAACGACTCCGACTTCGTGGCGACGGTCGGCAACCGGGGTGGTCGACCGAACTACACGCTCGTCGTGGTCGGGGTCCTCGGTGCGCTCGTCGGCATCGCCGTCATCGTCGCAGGCGTCATCTTCCGTCAGCCCTTGATCGGTGTGGCGGGGTTCGTGGTCATGCTCGCCGGCGTGCTGTTCGCCATCGCGCCCCCCAAGCGGAAGGGGTCCTCGACGGCCTCGATGCCGTCGGCTCCCCGTTCCTCCACCTCCCGCCCCGCGCACCCCGCCAAGGGGGGCCTGATGGATCGGCTCAACGACCGCTGGGACCGCCGCCAGGACGGCGACGAGCGCTCCTAGGCGCCACCAGCACCACGACCTCAGGGGTCGGCCTTCGGGCCGGCCCCTTTTTTCGTGCGCCCGTCCACCCCGCGGGAGGCGCGCGACACGCAGGGCGCGCCTCCTCGTCGCGGTTCTCCTCCACCGTCCTCCACCCGTGTGACCCCCGAACTGGAGCGGATCGCAGGCCGGACATGCGGCAGAGGACCCGCCGTTTCATTGTCTGGTGGTGGGTTGTGGAGTAAAGTGGAGGTACGTGCCACAGACGGGGTGCGGGGCGAGGGGAGACGGGCGCATGTTCCTCGGCACCTATTCGCCCAAGCTCGACGAGAAAGGGCGCATCATCCTCCCCGCGAAATTTCGTGACGAACTGGCCCCGGGCCTCGTCATGACCCGTGGGCAAGAGCGGTGCGTCTACGTCTTCAGCCAGCGCGAGTTCGAAGACATGCACTCGCGCATCCGTCAGGCGCCGGTCACGAGCAAGCAGGCCCGCGACTACATGCGCCTCTTCCTCTCGGGCGCAAGCGACGAGATCCCCGACAAGCAGCACCGGGTCACCATCCCGGCGACGCTGCGCGAGTACGCCGGCCTCGGTCGAGACCTCACCGTGATCGGCGCGGGCAACCGTGCCGAGATCTGGGCGACCGACGCGTGGAACACCTACTACGAGGCCCAAGAGGCCGAGTTCGCCAACACCACCGAGGAGGTGATCCCCGGGCTCTTCTAGCCCGTGGGCCCCGACCCTCAGCCGTCTGCCCTGGCGCACCTTCCCCGGTGCCAGGTCCCGACGGATGGGGATCAGGGCCGACGAGCAGAGCCCGTGTCGTCATGGCCGATCAGATCCACACCCCCGTCCTCCTCGAACGCACCCTCGAGCTCCTCGCCCCGGCCGTCTCGCGTCCCGGCGCCGTCGTCGTCGACTGCACCCTCGGCATGGGGGGCCACAGCGAAGCGATGCTGCAGGCCTTCCCCGAGCTCACCGTCGTCGGGCTCGACCGCGACACCGAGGCCCTCGCCCTGGCGGGTGAGCGACTCGCGCCCTTCGGCGAGCGAGCCCGCCTCGTGCACACGACGTACGACGGCATCGCCGAGGCCCTCGACGACCTCGCCCTCGACACGGTCGACGGGGTGCTCTTCGACCTCGGTGTGTCGTCGCTGCAGCTCGACCGGGTCGAGCGCGGTTTCTCGTACTCGAAGGACGCGCCGCTCGACATGCGCATGGACCCCACCTCGCCCGTCACGGCGGAGCGCGTCCTCGCCGAGTACCCCGAGAGCGAACTGCGTCGCATCTTCTACCAGTACGGCGAGGAGAAGCTGGCTCCGCGCTACGCCCGGCGCATCGTCGAGCACCGGGCCGACTCGCCTCTCACCCGCAGCGGCGAGCTCGTCGACCTCCTCATCGCGGCGACTCCCATGGCGTTGCAGCGCGCCGGTCACCCGGCCAAACGCGTGTTCCAGGCCTTGCGCATCGAGGTCAACGGTGAGCTGGCCTCGCTCGAGGCCGCCGTCCCGGTGGCCCTCGACCGTCTCGCCGTCCAGGGACGGATCGTCGTGCTCGCCTACCAGTCCCTCGAGGACCGCTTCGTCAAGCGCGAGCTGGCGGCCCGCACGACGTCCACGGCACCGCAGGGACTTCCGGTCGAACTGCCCGAGCACCGCCCCGACTTCCGCCTGCTCGTCCGGGGGGCCGAACTGGCCTCCGACGCCGAACGCGACCTGAACCCTCGAGCCAAGCCCGTGAGACTGCGCGCCGCCGAACGAATCCGGAGAACAGCATGAGCAGCAACCTAGCCATCGCGACCCCGTCGACCAGTCCGCAGCCGTCGTCCGCCCCGGCAGCGCGTCCGGTCGAGATCGTGACGAGTCGATCACAGCGACGGGCCCGACCGAAGATCGCCTACGCGCTCATCGCCACGGCGGCCCTGTTCGTCCTGTTGCTGGCCCAACTGGCCATCAGCATCGCCCTCAGCGACGGCGCCTACAAGATCTCCGACCTGCAGGCCGCCAAGACCGAGCTCGTCCGGGACCAGCAGAAGTACAGCGAGCAACGCGACGTCCTGTCCTCGCCGCAGAACCTCGCCGCCAACGCCGACGAACTCGGCATGGTCCGCAACTCGAACCCCGTCTACCTCGATCTCGCCACGGGTGCGGTCCACGGGTCACCCGCCCCCGCGGCGGGTGCCGACGAGGCGACCTCCGGCAACCTGATCCCGAACACGCTCCTCGAGGGCGTGCCGCTCACGACCAAGGCCCCCGCGACCTCCTCCGCGGACGACGCCCCTGCCGGCAGCGACCCCGGCGCCACGTCCATCGGTGCTCCGACGACGGCGGGTGCCGCGGCGGTTCCGACGGAGACAGGCGCGGCGGACGGGGGATCGGCCGATGAGTCGGTAGCGTCGGGCGCGAACGAGCTGGCGGCTCCTCAGACCCGCTAGCGACGTGCCGTCACCGGTACATCGATCGACGACAGCGGGTCGGGCAGGCGCCCGGCCGCGGTGAGGAACCTCTCGTGAAAGCAGCTCCCCGAAGCCGCCGTCTCCGCGTGACGCTGGCGATGGCGCTGATCATCGCGCTCGTCGGCGTGTTCGTGGTGCGCCTGGCGGACATCCAGCTCGTCCAGGCGGCCGAGTTGAACGAGCAGTCCCAGAACAAGCGCGAGATCGTGCAGACGACCTACGGCGATCGCGGCGACATCACCGACGTGGACGGCACCGTGCTCGCCGGCAGCGTCACCCGGTACAACATCACGGCCGCTCCGGCGTTCGCCACGACGGCGAAGGTGAAGGGCGACGACGGCAAGACCACCGAACTGACCGTCGACCAGGTGGTCGAGCGCATCGCGAAGATCACCGGGGGCGACGCGGGGACGATGACGAAGGCGCTGACCACCGACCCCGAGGCGAACTTCGCCTACCTGGTCAAGGGCGTCGACGTCGACGCTTTCCGCGAGGTCCGCGAGATGAACGTGTCGTGGGTGTACTTCCAGCGCCAGGCCGCGCGCACCTACCCCAACGGCGCGGTGGCGGGCAACCTGACGGGCTTCATCGGCACCGACGGGCCGCAGGCCGGACTCGAGCTGAGCCAGAACGCGTGCCTGGCCGGCACCGACGGCTCCGAGACCTACGAGCGCGGTGCCGACGGCGTCCAGTTGCCCGGCAGCACCGTCACGACCAAGAAAGCCGTCGCCGGCGGCACGCTCCGCCTCACCGTCGACAGCGACCTCCAGTACATGACCCAGCAGGCGCTGGGCGAGCAGGCCGAGGCCATCGGAGCCGAGTCGGCCACGGCCGTCGTCATGAAGGCGAGCGACGCCTCGCTGCTCGCAGTCGCCGACTACCCGGCCGTCGACCCCAACGACGTCAACGGGACCGCCGTCGACGACCTCGGCAGCAAGGCCTTCACCTACTCGTACGAGCCGGGGTCGACCTTCAAGGCGATGACCGCGGCCATGCTGCTCGACTCGGGCAAGGCCGATCCCGCGACGCGGGCGACGGTGCCGTACTCCCGCACGTTCCCGTGGGGTGGCGAGATCCACGACGCGACCTTCCACCCGACCGAGAACCTCACTCTGACCGGCATCCTGCGCGACTCGTCGAACGTCGGCATCTCGCTGCTCGGCCAGTCGCTGTCGGCCCAGCAACGTCACGACTACATGGTGAAGTTCGGTCTGAACGACCCGACCGGCGTGGCCTTCCTCGGCGAGCCCACGACGGGCATCCGGCCGGCCTCGCAGTGGGACCAGCAGACGAGCATCAACACGATGTTCGGACAGGGTGTCTCGACGACCGCCATCCACATCGCGAGCATCTACCAGACGCTGGCCAATCACGGCACCCGTCTGCCGGTCAACCTCGTCGCCGGGTGCACGGCTCCCGACGGCACCGTCACCGAGACCCCCTCGGCCGAGGGCACGAGCGTCGTCTCCCCGTGGGCCGCCGACACGACCGTCAACATGCTCGAGAAGGTCGTCAGCGACGGCGATCTCAAGGACGTCCTGACGATCCCCGGGTACCGCGTCGCCGCCAAGACCGGCACCGCCGAGGTCGCGCGCTCTGACGGAACCGGCTACGGTTCTGACCGCATCGTCTCGGTGGCGGGCATCGCTCCGGCCGAGAACCCGCAATACGTCGTCGTCGTGACCTTCACCAAGCCCAGTACCATCAAGACGTCGGCCGCTGCGGCGCCGACCTTCAACAAGATCATGTCCCAGGTCCTCGAGATGTATCGGGTCCCTCCGTCGACGGAGCCGGCACCCAGCCTGCCCGAGACCTGGTGAGAGAAGAGGATTCTT
Organism: Frigoribacterium sp. Leaf44; assembly: GCF_001421865.1. Lineage (NCBI taxonomy): Bacteria > Bacillati > Actinomycetota > Actinomycetes > Micrococcales > Microbacteriaceae > Frigoribacterium > Frigoribacterium sp. Leaf44. Next base: position 1,286,433 of record NZ_LMLG01000001.1, on the reverse strand, counting down.
TGAGCGCCCGGATCCCCCCGGTCCTTCGACCGGAACATCCGTCGGCGAGGTCACTCGCCCAACTGGTCAGCGAGTTCGGACTCGAGCACGAGGGTTCCCTCGACGGCATCGAGATCACCGGCATCACGCTGAGCACGGCGGACCTCCACCCCGGCGACCTGTACGTGGGCGTGCCCGGCGCGCATCGGCACGGAGCCGAGTTCGCCGACCAGGCACGTGACGGTGGTGCCGTGGCCCTGCTGACCGACGCCGCGGGTGCCGAGCTGGCCCGGTCCAGCGGTCTGCCCGTCGTCCTCGTCGACTCGCCCCGAGCTGCCCTCGGCGAGCTCTCGGCCTGGATCTACCGCACGGACAGCGACGACGCGCCCCTGCTCCTCGCGGTCACCGGCACCAACGGGAAGACCAGCACGTCGTACCTGCTCGAGGGCGTCCTGCGACAGCTGGGCCTCGTCACCGGTCTCAGCAGCACGGCCGAGCGCCACATCGGCGACCTGACCGTCGTCAGCCGCCTCACGACCCCCGAAGCCAGCGAGATGCACGCCCTGCTGGCCCGCATGCGCGAGAGCGAGGTGCGTGCGGTGGCCGTCGAGGTCAGTGCTCAGGCACTCAGTCGCAACCGCGTGGACGGTCTCGTCTTCGACGTCGCCGCCTTCACCAACCTCAGCCACGACCACCTCGACGACTACGCCGACATGGAAGAGTACTTCCAGGCCAAGTTGCCACTCTTCCAGCCCGACCGTGCCCGTCGTGCCGTGGTCTCGCTCGACTCGCCCTACGGCCAGCGCGTCGTGGACAACGCCCGCATCCCCCTGACGACGATCACGATCCTCCCCGACGTCGAGGCCGACTGGACGGTCGAGATCCTCGACGAGCAGGCCGCCTACACCGAGTTCCGCCTGTCGGGTCCCGAGCAGCGCTCGCTCGTGACGCGCGTCCCGCTGATCGGGTGGCACATGGTCGCGAACGCGGCCCTGGCGATCGTCATGCTGGTCGAGGCGGGCTTCGAGCTCGAGGCCATCGGCCAGGCGCTCGACGCCGACGGCGGCATCGTCGCGTACCTGCCCGGGCGCACCGAGCGGGTGTCCGGCGACACCGGCCCGAGCGTCTACGTCGACTTCGGCCACAGCCCCGACGCGTTCCTGACCACCCTGGCCGCGGTGCGCACCTTCACGCCCGGCAAGGTCATCATGCTGTTCGGTGCGGACGGCGACCGCGACACGACGAAACGCGGCGAGATGGCCCGGGTGGCCGCCGCCGGTTCCGACATCCTCGTCGTGACCGACCACCACCCCCGTTTCGAAGACCCGGCCTCCATCCGCAAGACGCTCGTCGACGCCGCCCGCGAGGCGTACCCCGAGCACGAGATCCACGAGGTGAGCCCGCCCGAGGCCGCCATCCGGGCGGCCGTGGCCCTGGCCGGCGCGGGGGACTCGATCCTCTGGGCCGGCCCCGGCCACCAGGACTACCGCGACATCCGTGGCGAGCGCACCCCGTACTCCGCTCGTGACGAGGCCCGAGCGGCCCTGCGCGAGGCCGGGTGGTCGGAATGATCGCGCTCACGCCCCCCCGGATCGCCGAGATCACCGGTGGGCGCCTGGTCCACCCCGAGGAGGCGCGAGTCGCGACCCCGGTCGACGGCACGGTCGAGACCGACTCGCGTCTGGTCACCCCGGGATCGATCTTCTTCGCCCTCCGTGGTGAGGTCACCGACGGCCACCTCTTCGTCGAGGCCGCCACCGCGAACGGTGCGGCCCTCGTGGTCGCCGAGCGCGAGGTCGAGACCACCGCACCGCTCGTCGTCGTGGAGGACGGAGTCGTCGCGCTGTCGCGCCTCGCGGCCGCCGTCGTCGAGCACGTCCGTCGCCTCGGCCGGTTGAAGGTGGTCGGCGTCACGGGTTCCAACGGCAAGACGAGCACCAAGAACATGCTGCGCGCCGTCCTGAGCGACGTCGCGCCCACCGTCGCCCCTGAGGGCTCGTTCAACAACCACGTCGGCGCCCCGATCTCGATGCTGCGCATCGACGAGGACACCGAGTACCTGGTGGTCGAGATGGGTGCGAGCGGACCGGGCGAGATCGCCCGGCTCGTCGACATCGCCCGTCCCGACACCGGGGTCGTGCTGAAGGTCGGGCTCGCCCACGCGGGTGGCTTCGGCGGAATCGAGGGCACCCGTGCGGCCAAGGCCGAGATGGTGACCGACCTGCCCGACACGGGGACGGCCGTCCTCAACGCCGACGACGACCGCGTCGCCGGCATGGCGTCCGTGACCGCTGCCCGGGTCGTGACCTTCGGGCAGGCCCCGTCGGCCGACTACCGAGCGTCCGACATCGACGTCTCGGCCGCGGGCACCTCCTTCACCTTCGAGCACGGCGACACGAGTCGCCGGGTGTCGCTGCGCATCCTGGGTGAGCACCACGTCATGAACGCCCTGGCGGCCCTCAGCGTCGTCGGCGAATGGGGCGTCGACCTCGACCGGGCCCTCGCGGTCCTCGAGGGAGTGACGCGGGCCGAGCGGTGGCGCATGGAGGTCCTCGACGCGCCCGGTGGCGTCACCGTCGTGAACGACGCCTACAACGCGAGTCCCGACTCGGTCGCCGCGGCCCTGAAGACGCTCGCCCAGATCACCGGTCCCGACCACCGCTCGGTGGCCGTTCTCGGCGAGATGGCCGAGCTCGGCGAGTACGCGCGCGACGAGCACGACCGCATCGGCCGACTGGTCGTCCGGCTGAACGTCCGCCAGCTCGTGGTCGTCGGCCACGAGGCGCGGCACATCCACATGGCGGCGGGCCTCGAAGGCTCGTGGGACGGAGAAAGCGTGCTGGTCGACACGATCGACGAGGCGTACGACCTCCTGCAGGACACCCTGCGAGGCGGGGACGTCGTCCTCGTGAAGTCGTCCAAGTCGGCCGGGCTGCGCCTCCTGGGCGATCGTCTGGCCGGGGTGACCGCATGATCGCGCTGCTGATCGGCGGTGGGTTCTCCCTCGCCTTCACGCTGCTGATGACGCCGGCGTTCATCAAGCTCTTCCACCGTCTCGGGTGGGGCCAGTTCATCCGTGACGACGGCCCGCAGTCGCACCACACCAAGCGCGGCACGGCGACCATGGGCGGCATCGTCCTGATCATCGGCACCGTGCTCGGCTACTTCATCGGTCACCTGGTCGGCGGGGACGAGCTCACCCTCAGCGGCATGCTCGTGCTGTTCATGATGGTCGGCCTCGGCGTGGTCGGGTTCCTCGACGACTTCCTCAAGGTGCGCAACCAGCGCAGCCTCGGGCTCGGCGGGTGGGCGAAGATCGCCGGGCAGGTCGTCGTGGGGGCGGTGTTCGCCGTCCTGGCGCTCTCCTTCACGAACGATCGCGGGCTCGCCCCCGCGTCGACGATGATCTCGGGCCTGCGCGACATCCCCTGGCTCGACTTCATGTTCTTCGGCACCATCGTCGGGGGTGGGCTGTTCCTGATCTGGGTCGTCCTGATCACCGTCAGCACCTCCAACGGCGTGAACGTCGCGGACGGCCTGGACGGTCTAGCCACGGGCGCCTCCATCCTCGCGATCGCGTCGTACATCTTCATCGGCTTCTGGCAGAACAACCAGCTCTGCACGAGCGTGCGCCTCGACGAGGCCACGCGGGCGGCCTGCTACCAGGTGGCCGACCCGCTCGACCTGGCCGTGGTCGCCGCCTGCATCTGCGGCGGTCTCATCGGGTTCCTCTGGTGGAACACCTCGCCGGCACAGATCTTCCTGGGCGACACCGGGTCGCTGGGCCTCGGCGGGGCGCTGGCCGCCCTGGCGATCCTCAGCCGCACCGAGCTGCTGCTCGTCCTGATCGGTGGCCTCTTCATCGTGGTCACGGGGTCGGTCATCCTTCAGCGTGCGTACTTCAAGATCACGAAGGGCAAGCGCATCTTCCTGATGAGTCCGTTGCACCACCACTTCGAGTTGAAGGGCTGGGCCGAGGTGACCGTCGTCGTCCGCTTCTGGATCATCGCCGGGCTCTTCGTCGCCGCCGGCGTGGGCACCTTCTACCTCGAATGGATCCTCCGCACCTCATGAGCGACGGCCGCACCACCCCCCTCGCCGAGCGACTGGCCGGGCTCGACAGCTGGCACGCCGACTGGTCGGGCCTTCGCGTAGCCGTCCTCGGGCTGGGCACGACCGGCTTCTCGGTGGCCGACACCCTGGCCGAGCTGGGTGCCGACGTCCTCGTCGTGGCCCCCGCCGTCGACCCGGACAAGGCCGAACTGCTGCAGTTGATCGGGGCCCGTCTCGACGAGGTCGAGTCCCTGGAGGCACCCTCGTCCACGCTCGCGGCCTTCGACGCGCAGCTCGTCGTCGCCAGCCCGGGGTTCGCTCCTCATCACCCTCTGATCAGGTGGGCCGTCGGGTCGGAGCTGGCCGTCTGGGGCGACGTCGAGCTCGCCTGGCGCGTCCGCGACAAGGTCGAGCGCGTGGCCGACTGGGTGCTCGTCACGGGGACCAACGGGAAGACCACGACGACGCAACTGGCGGCGGCGATGGCCGCCGCGGACGGCCGCCGCGTGGCGCCCTGCGGCAACATCGGCGTCCCCGTCCTCGACGCGGTGCGTGATCCCGACGGCTTCGACCTGTTCGTCGTCGAGCTCTCGAGCCATCAACTCCACTACCTGCCGACCGAGGGGCCCGGTGCCCTCCGGCCCCGCGCCTCCGTCTGTCTCAACCTCGAGGCGGACCACCTCGAATGGCACGGTGGCGTGGACGCCTATCGCGACGCCAAGGCCAAGGTGTACGAGAACACGACAGTGGCCTGTGTCTACAACAAGGCCGACGAGGCCACCCTCCGAATGGTCGAGGACGCCGACGTCGAAGAGGGCTGCCGGGCCGTCGGCTTCGGCCTCGACGCCCCGGGGCCCAGCGAGGTCGGCATCGTGACCGGCGACGGGGTCTCCGTCCTGGCCGACCGCGCCTTCCTCGACGAGCGCCACACGCGAGCGCTCGAACTGACCACCCGGGAGGCCCTCGTGGGCGTCGGCCTCGGCGCCGACCACCTCCTCGAGGACGTGCTCGCGGCCGCCGCGCTCGTGCGTGCGGTGGGTGTCGCCCCCGTCTCGATCCGCGACGCCCTCGCCGGCTTCGCCGTGGACCACCACCGCACCGAGGTCGTGGCCGAGTCCGGTGGAGTGACGTGGGTGGACGACTCGAAGGCGACCAACCCCCACGCCGCGCGCGCCTCCTTGACGGCCTTCCCGTCGGTCGTGTGGATCGTCGGCGGGCTCTTCAAGGGCGTCGACGTCGAGCCGCTCGTCCTCGAGTCGACGGGCGCCGTCCGGGCAGCCGTGTTCGTGGGCGTCGACCGTGAGCCCCTCCGGCAGGCCTTCTCCCGACACGCGCCCGGCATCCCCGTCTTCGAGGTCGACGCCACCGACACTGGGCAGGTGATGCCGACGGCCGTGCGCCTCGCCGCGAGCGTGGCCCGACCCGGAGACACCGTGCTCCTCGCCCCGGCGGCGGCGTCCATGGACCAGTTCACCGACTACACGGCCCGCGGGAGATCCTTCTCCCAGGCCGTACACGAACACTTGAGGGGTGACGTCGATGGCCAACCCGCCGTCCAGCCTCCCGCGCCGTCGGCCGACTGAGTCGAGTCGTACGCGCCGCGGGCCCGTCCAGTCGACCGAGGACGCGTCGAGTGGCCTGGGGTCCTCGAAGCGCACGGCCGGTGCGGTCGTCCGGGTCAAGAAGCTCTTCGCCGCCGAGACCGGTTCGTACTTCGTGATCCTCGGCACGACGTTGTTCATGGTCGTGCTCGGGCTCGTCATGGTGCTCTCGTCGTCGTCGGTCGAGCAGTACATCTCGTCGCGACACACGTCGTTCTTCGGGGCGTTCATCCGACAGAGCACGTACGCGGCCGTGGGCATCCCGCTCATGCTCATCGTGTCGCGGCTGCCCGTCTCGTTCCTGAAGCGTTGGGCGTGGCACGTCCTGGGCGCGACGATCGTCCTCCAACTCCTCGTCTTCTCGCCCCTCGGCTACGAGATCGGCGGCAACCGGAACTGGATCGACCTCGGTTCGTTCACGGCGCAGCCCTCCGAGGCCGTGAAGCTCGCGTTGGCCATCTGGCTCGGCATGATCCTCTCGGTCAAGCGCGACCTGCTCGACGACTGGAAGCACCTGGCGATCCCGCTCGTTCCCGTGGCAGGCGTGGCGATCGGTCTCGTCGTGCTCGGCGGCGACCTCGGGACGACCATGATCATGCTCCTGCTCGTCTTCGCCGCCGTCTGGTTCGCCGGGGTCCGGTTGCGCTACCTGCTCGCGCCGCTCGCGTTCCTCGCGGTCGTCGTGCCCCTGATCGCCCAGGGCTCGAGCTCCCGGAACTCCCGCATCGCCGCCTGGCTGTCGGGCTGCACCGACTCAAGCCAGTACCAAGCCGAGTGCTGGCAGACCCTGCACGGCACCTGGGCGTTGGCCTCGGGCGGACTCTTCGGCGTCGGCCTCGGCAACTCGAAGTCGAAGTGGTCCTGGCTGCCCGAGGCCGACAACGACTTCATCTTCGCCATCGTCGGCGAAGAGCTCGGCTTGATCGGTGCGATGGTCGTGTTGGCGCTGTTCATCGTCCTCGCCGTGGGCTTCGTCAAGATCATCCGTCGCACCAACGACCCCTTCGTGCGCGTGACGACCGGCGCCATCACGGCGTGGATCATCGGCCAGGCGCTCGTCAACATCGCGGTCGTGCTGGGGCTGCTGCCCGTCCTGGGTGTTCCCTTGCCGCTGATCTCGGCGGGTGGGTCGGCCTTGATCGTCACCCTCGTGGCCATCGGCGTGGTGCTCTCGTTCGCCCGGGTGCCCGAGGAGACCGACGTGCCGCAGGGGCTCCCGCGACAGCGGGTAGGGTCTCTGCGGTGACGACGTATCTCCTCGCCGGCGGTGGCACCGCCGGGCACGTGAACCCCCTCCTCGCCGTGGCCGATCGGCTCCGACGGCGCGAGCCCGACGCGATCGTCCTCGTGCTCGGTACGGCCGAGGGGCTCGAGGCCCGGCTCGTCCCGCAACGCGGGTACGAGCTGTTGACCGTGCCCCGGCTCCCCTTCCCCCGGAAGCCCTCCGCGGCGGCCCTGCGCTTCCCGGGGCGGCTCGCGGGTGCGATCGACGACATCCGGTCCTTGCTCGCACAGCACGACGTCGACGTCGTCGTGGGTTTCGGCGGTTACGCAGCCGCCCCCGCCTACGTCGCCGCATGGCGGTCGAAGGTGCCCGTGGTCGTCCACGAGGCCAATGCGAAGCCCGGCATGGCGAACGTCCTCGGCTCGTTCCTCTCGTCCCACGTCGGCGTCGTCTTCCGCTCCACCCGCCTGCGGGGCGGACGGCAGGTCGGCATGCCGTTGCGCGACGAGATCGAGTCCCTGGACCGCCGGGCCCACCGGGACGAGGCCGTCGCGATGTTCGACCTCGACCCGTCGCGGCCGACGCTGCTCGTCACGGGCGGCTCGACCGGTGCCCGGCGCCTCAACGAGACCATGTCGAAGGCAGCCGTCGGCGTGCTCGGCGCCGGATGGCAGATCCTGCACATCACGGGCGAGAAGTCCGACCTCACCTCGACCGATCTCGAGGGCCACCACCTGGTCCGGTACTGCGACCGCATGGACCTCGCGCTCTCGGCGGCCGACTTCGTCGTCTCCCGGGCCGGCTCGGCCACGGTGAGCGAGCTGACCGCGCTCGGCCTGCCCTCGGTGCTCGTGCCCTACCCGGTGGGCAACGGAGAGCAGCGTCACAACGCCACCGACGTCGTCGGTGCCGGGGGAGCACTGCTCGTCGCCGACGCCGACTTCACACCCGCATGGGTCGAGCGCACGCTCGTCCCACTGCTGCTCGACCGGGCCGTCGTGGCCGACATGGCGGTCCGTGCCGCCTCGGTCGGGGTGCGCGACGGCACCGACCGCACGGTCGACCTCGTCCTCGACGCCGTGGGCCGCGCCTCCTCGTCCTCCCAGAACTCCGACCTCAGCGAGACATCATGATCAAGCCCGACCTCGACCAGCCGATCCCCGCCGAACTCGGCGCCGTCCACTTCGTCGGCATCGGCGGTTCCGGCATGAGCGGCATCGCCCGCGTGTTCCTCGCCGCCGGCCACCGGGTCACCGGATCGGACGCCCGCGACAGCGCAGCCGTCGAGTCGCTCCGGTCGCTGGGCGCCGAGATCGCGATCGGTCACGACGCGGCCAACGTCGGCGACGCCGACACGCTCGTGGTGACCGGGGCCCTCTGGCAGGACAACCCCGAGTACCAGCTCGCGCTGGCGAAGGGCCTGCCCGTCCTGCATCGCTCGCAGGCACTCGCCTGGCTCGTCGGGCAGCAGCGCCTCGTCTCGGTGGCTGGTGCGCACGGGAAGACCACGTCGACCGGCATGATCGTCACCGCCCTGCTCGCCGCCGGGCACGACCCGAGTTTCGTGAACGGCGGGGTCATCCAGTCGCTGGGTGTCAGCGCTCGTGGTGGCGACGACGACCTGTTCGTCGTCGAGGCCGACGAGTCCGACGGGTCGTTCCTGCTCTACGACACCTCGGTCGCCCTGATCACCAACGTCGACGCCGACCACCTCGACCACTACGGCTCCCACGAGGCGTTCGACGACGCCTTCGTCCGGTTCGCGTCGGCCGCGCGCGAGTTCGTCGTGGTCTCGAGCGACGACGCCGGTGCCGTCCGTGTCACCGGGCGTCTCGACCACCCACACGTCGTGACCTTCGGCGAGGCCGCCGATGCCGACGTGCGCCTGAGCGACATCGCCTCGACCGGTCCCGTCTCGTTCACCCTGCACGCCGAGGGCCGTTCGTGGCCCGTGCAGTTGCGAGTGCCCGGGCGACACAACGCCGTCAACTCCGCGGGTGCCTTCGCCGTACTCGTGGGTCTGGGGGTCGACCCCGAGGCCGCCATCGCGGGCCTCGAGACCTTCGGGGGCACCGAGCGACGGTTCGAGCTCCACGGTGTCGTCCGGGGTGTCAGTGTCTACGACGACTACGCCCACCACCCCACCGAGGTCGCCGCCGCCCTGCAGGCCGCGCGCTCCGTGGTGGGCGACGGGCGCCTCATCGCCGTGCACCAACCCCATCTTTACAGCCGGACGCGCATGATGGCCGGCGAGTTCGCCGAGACCTACGAGCGCTTCGCGGACCACACGATCGTGCTCGACGTCTACGGTGCGCGCGAGGACCCCGAGCCCGGGGTCACCGGCGCGCTCGTGTCCGAACGCTTCACCGACCCCGACCGCGTCGACTTCGTGTCCGACTGGCAGGCCGCGGCCGACCGCACGGCCGAGGTCGCGCGCGACGGGGACTTCGTCATCACGCTCGGCTGCGGCGACGTCTACCGCATCGTGCCGCAGCTGCTCGGCTCCCTCGACGCGGCACACGAACCCGTCGTCGCCGTCGCGGAGGACTCCGCGGAGTGACTCGTCACAGCAGGACCGTGGCGTCGGGGGCCTTCCGATGAAGCGGCCCGACGGATTCGACGAGCCGGAACCCGCCGCGACCCCGCCGGTGGCTCCGACCCGACGCCGGCGCGGCCGGGACTCGGACGCCACGGGGCCCCTCCCCGTCGTGGGTGATCCGCGTCCTCCACGCGGGGTGACGGATGGCTCGACGGTACGGGGCGACGAGGGCACCGGCTCGACTCCGTCCACGCTGAGGGGCCGTCTCGAGACGGTCGCCGGAGCCTCCGCCGCCTGGCGTGACCGCCTCACGAAGCCTGCGTCGACGGACGAGACCGGCTCCCGGGCGTCGGGCACCCTCGGCGGCTCCGAGCCGCCGCGCATCGTGGCACCCGACGGCACGGCCGCCGAGGCCAAGGCACGAGCCGCCGCGGCTCGCAAGCAGGCACGTCGGGCGTCGAGCGACCGGAGGCGCGTCGAACGTGTCGAGGTCCGTCGCTTCACACGTCGCAGCCGACACCGTCGGGCGACCCTGGTGTCGCTCGGGGCCGTCGTGCTCCTCCTCGTCGCGTCCGTCGCGGTTGCCGTGTTCTCCCCGCTCCTGTCGTTGCAGACCATCCGCGTCGAAGGGACCGAACGCGTCGACGCCTCGGCCGTCCGGGCGGCACTGGACGGACAGCTCGGGACGCCCCTCGCGATGATCGACTTCGACGAGGTCACCCGCGAGCTCGCGGCCTTCCCCCTCATCGCCAGCTACGTGACCGAGACGGCTCCGCCGCACACGCTCGTCGTCCGCATCCAGGAGCGCCAGCCCGTCGCCACGGTCGCCGCGGGGGAGGGCTTCGAACTCGTCGACCCGGCCGGCGTCGTCGTGCAAGAACTCGACGCCCGGCAAGAGGGGGTGCCCCTCGTCGACGTCGGGGGAGCGGCCCTGGACGGCCCCGCGTACCGCTCGGTCGCCGAGGTGCTGTTGGCGCTGCCGGTCACGCTGCGGTCCACCGTCGACACCGTGACCGCATCGACGGCCGACGACGTGACCCTGCAGCTCACCTCCGGTGAACGGGTCGTGTGGGGCAGTGCCGACGAGTCGGCGAAGAAAGCACAGGTGCTCGCGGGTCTTATCGCTGACCAGGCCCGCCGCGACCCGGGCGCGAGCGTCGAGTACGACGTGTCCGCTCCCGACAACGGGATCATCAGGACGAGATGAGAGGGTGTGTTCGCGACACGCTGGACGCCCTGGCGACAGCGCCTGCAGCGCACCCATACCTTGTGACTGCAGAACTTGCATACCATGTACAACTTTAACCTTCAACTGCAGAGTTAAGGTTCAAGCGGAGGCCCGGACGTGACAACGAACCATAACTACCTAGCCGTGATCAAGGTCGTCGGTGTCGGCGGCGGTGGCGTCAACGCCGTCAACCGCATGATCGAACTCGGGCTCCGCGGGGTGGAGTTCATCGCCATCAACACCGACGCCCAGGCGCTGCTGTTGAGCGATGCCGACGTCAAGCTCGACGTCGGTCGCGAGCTCACCCGGGGCCTCGGCGCCGGTGCCGACCCCGAGGTCGGGCGCCGTGCGGCCGAGGACCACGCCGAAGAGATCGAAGAGGCCCTCGCGGGGGCCGACATGGTCTTCGTCACGGCCGGCGAAGGCGGTGGCACCGGCACGGGCGGCGCCCCGGTCGTCGCCCGCATCGCCAAGTCGATCGGCGCCCTGACCATCGGCGTCGTCACGAAGCCCTTCGGCTTCGAGGGCAAGCGCCGTCAGGCTCAGGCCGAGGCCGGGGTCGCCGCCCTTAAGGACGAGGTCGACACCCTCATCGTCGTCCCCAACGACCGTCTGCTCGAGATCAGCGAACGCGGCATCAGCATGGTCGAGGCCTTCGGCACGGCCGACCAGGTGCTCCTCGCCGGTGTCCAGGGCATCACCGACCTGATCACCACTCCCGGTCTGATCAACCTCGACTTCGCCGACGTCAAGTCGGTCATGCAGGGCGCGGGTTCGGCCCTCATGGGCATCGGTTCGTCGCGGGGTGCCGACCGCGCCATCAAGGCGGCAGAGCTGGCCGTGGCGTCCCCGCTGCTCGAGGCGAGCATCGACGGTGCGCATGGCGTCCTGCTGTCCATCCAGGGCGGTTCGAACCTGGGCATCTTCGAGATCAACGACGCAGCCCGTCTGGTCCAAGAGGCCGTCCACGCCGAGGCCAACATCATCTTCGGTGCCGTGATCGACGACACCCTCGGTGACGAGGTGCGCGTGACGGTCATCGCGGCCGGCTTCGACGGTGGCGAGCCCTCGACCAAAGTGAAGGACCGCCGCTCGAGCTTCGTCGACTCCGACGGCCCCACGGCGACCTCGGTCGCCGGTGTCTCGGCCATCGCCGACAGCGGTGCGACGCACGAGCCCGCGGCGTGGAAGCGCCCCGAAGAGCCCGCGACCCAGGCCGTCGACCCGGCCTTCGACGACGGTGACGACGACCTCGACGTCCCGGACTTCCTCAAGTAACGACGAGTGACCGATCCGACGAGTGTCGACGGCGACCTGGGCGAGCGTCTCGCCCGGGTCGCCGCGGCCGTCGACGATGCCTGCGCCGCCGTGGGGCGGTCCCCGGGCGAGCTCACGACGATCGTCGTCACGAAGTTCCACCCACCCGGCCTCATCCGGGCGTTGTACGCCCTGGGGGTCCGCGACGTCGGCGAGAACCGTCATCAAGAGGCCCAGGCTAAAGCCGCCGAGCTGGACGACCTCGAGGGTCTCCGATGGCACTTCGTCGGTCAGTTGCAGTCGAAGAAGGCGCGGCAGGCCCGGCGCTACGCACACGCCGTGCACTCGCTCGACCGTGACTCCGTGGTCGACGCCCTGTCCGACGACTCCGGTTCCGTCGTCGACGGGTTCGTCCAGGTCAACCTGACCGACGAACCCGGCCGCGGGGGAATCGCCGAGCGCGACGTCGAGACGCTGGCCGAGAAGGTGCTCTCGACCCCGGGGCTGCGGCTGCGGGGCGTCATGGCCGTCGCCCCCTTGGACGAGGAGGCGCGGCCCGCCTTCGCGCGCCTCCGTGCGGTCTCCGAGCGGGTGCGGTCCCTCGAGGCCACGGCCGACGCGATCTCGGCCGGCATGTCGCCCGACTTCGCCGAGGCCGTCGCCGAGGGCGCGACACACCTACGGATCGGCACGGCAATCACGGGTTCTCGCCCCGATGCTCGTTAATGTCGGACACGACGAACCACTGACTCGGAGGAACACCATGGCCAACCCGCTGCGCAAGACGATGGTCTACCTGGGCCTCGCCGACGAAGAGCTCGAGTACGACGAGCAGCCCCACGAGCGAGCGCAGCCCCAGCAGTCGTCGCGACCGCAGGCGGCCGCACAGGCTCCGACCCCTGTCGCCCCGGTCCATTCGGCTCCCACTGCCGCCCCCGCGCCCACCCGCGCCCCCGTGACGCCCCTGCGTCGCTCCTCGCCCCCCAAGAACACGGTGCCCCACGACATGAACGAGATCCTGACGGTCCACCCCCGCGAGTACAAGGACGCCCAGGCGATCGCCGAGAGCTTCCGCGACGGCATCCCCGTGATCATCAACCTGTCCCAGATGACCGAGGCGGACGCCCGTCGTCTGGTCGACTTCGCGAGCGGACTCTCGCAGGGGCTGTACGGCAAGATCGAGCGCGTGACCAACAAGGTCTTCTTGTTGTCCCCCGCGCACATCGCGGTGAGCGGCGAGCAGGCTGAGGTAGAGTCCGACATCGAAGCGTCGTTCTTCGCCCAGTCGTGACGAGTCCGTCGTCGCGGCTCCTCCGCGTCGACGTGACGACCTGCCCGTCCGCGAGTCCCCTCGCGCCGACTCGTGTGAGCTGATGACCCCCCGATGATCACTTACCTGATCGCCACGATCGCCTACTACGTATTGCTGATCTTCTTCTTGCTCATGTGGGCACGCTTCGTGCTCGACCTGGCGCAGTCGTTCAGCCGTGGCTGGCGACCCAAGGGGCCCGTCCTCGTGTTGGCCGAGGTGGCGTACACCGTGACCGACCCACCCATCCGTCGCGTACGCAAGATCCTGCCGCCCGTACGACTCGGCTCGGTCGCACTCGACTTCGGCTGGAGCATCATCATGCTGGCCGTGATCATCCTGATGAGCGTCGCCTCCGGGCTCCGCACCTTCGGCTGACCACGCCGTCGGCGAGTGACAGGGTAGGCTCACTGCAGCGCCTGAACGGCACGACCCCGGCCCGACCGGGTCCCGTTCCTCTACGGTGTAGAAGAACGACATAGACCACGATCACACGATCCAACAGATGCACGAGGTGACGGCAATGGCTTTGACGCCGGAAGACGTAGTCAACAAGCGGTTCCAGCCGACGAAGTTCCGCGAGGGATACGACCAGGACGAGGTCGACGACTTCCTCGACGAGGTCGTCGCCGAGCTGCGACGTCTCAACCAGGAGAACGACGAGTTGCGTCAGCGCCTCTCGTCGGGCGAGTCCGCCCCCGCGACGCAGGCGGCCCCCGTGTCGGCCCCGGTGGCCAGCGCACCGGCTCCCGCGTCGGCGCCGGCGCCCGCCTCGGCTCCCGAGGTCGTCGAGCCCGAGCCGGTCGTCGAGCCCGAGCCCGTCGTCGCGGCCCCCGCCGCGGTGGCGTCCGCCCCCGCCTACTCCGCCCCGGCCGTGTCCGAGGCCGACGAGACCAGCAGCACCAACAGCTTGCTGCAGCTCGCTCGCCGTCTGCACGAAGAGCACGTCCGCGAGGGTGTCGAGAAGCGTGACGCTCTCATCGCCGAAGGCCACGCCACCGCCGCACGTCTCGTGTCAGAGGCCGAGGCTCGTCAGCGCGAGGTCGTCGCCGAGGCCGAGACGAAGTCGCGTGACATCGTCGGTGCCGCCGAGACCCAGCAGCGCGAGATCCTCGACCGACTGAACACCGAGCGCTCGAGCGTCGAGCGTCGCATCGACGACCTGCGGTCGTTCGAGCGTGACTACCGCTCGAAGCTCAAGAGCTACATCGAGGGTCAGCTGCACGAGCTCGACGGCGAAGGCACCGGCGAGGCCTCGCGCCCCACTCCCGCCAGCGCCCAGGGCTTCGGCTCGAACTAAGGTCTTGTCGAGCGACAAGCCCACCACGAAGGCCAGCGTCCGCGTTCTCGCGACGCTGGCCTTCGTCGCGGTCGTGGCCTACGGCCTCGACCAGGGCACCAAACTTCTGGTCACCCGCACCCTCGTCGAAGGCGGTTCCGTCGACGTCGTCGGCGAGTTCTTCCAACTGCACTTCGTCAAGAACCCCGGTGCCGCCTTCTCGTTCGCCAGCGGCTCGACGTGGATCTTCTCGATCGCCGCTGCCGGTGTCGCCGTCGCGATCCTGATCGTGGCCCGGCGCATCCGGTCCCTGGCCTGGTCGATCATGCTGGGCATGCTGCTCGGCGGCACCCTCGGCAACCTGACCGATCGCCTGCTCCGAGAGCCCTCCTTCGGGCAGGGGCACGTGATCGACTTCATCTACTTCCCGTCCCTGCTGCCGGCCATCTTCAACGTGGCGGACGTCTTCATCGTCTCGAGCATGGGGTTGCTCCTCCTGCTCACGGTGCTGGGCATCGGACTCGACGGGACGCGCACGCCGAGCTCGACGAAGGCTCGGCGTTCGGCCGAGGACGGGCACGACTCGGGTTCGTCGGTGGCCGATCCGGCGCCGGACGGCCGGCCGGCGGCTGCCGACGGTGAGCCGAGCGCTCCTGCCGACACCGCGCCTCCTGCCGACCGCCGGGGTACCTCGTGAGCGAGTCGCGTGCCCTCCCGGTGCCCGACGGGCTCGCCGGCGAACGTGTCGACGCGGCCCTGGCGAAGTTGCTCGGATTCAGCCGCACCTTCGCGGCCGAGGTCGCGGCCTCGGGCGGGGTGTCGCTCGACGGTCGCACCGTCGGCAAGTCGGACCGGCTCGAGGCCGGTGCGTGGCTCGACGTCACGTGGTCACCGCGCGAGGCCCCCGCCGTGGTCGCAGTCGACGTACCGGGCATGGCGGTCGTGCACGACGACGACGAGATCGTGGTCGTCGACAAGCCCGTCGGCGTCGCTGCTCACCCATCGGTGGGGTGGACCGGCCCGACCGTGCTCGGCGGGCTCGCCGCCGCGGGCTTCACCGTGTCGACGTCGGGTGCCTCCGAACGTGCCGGCATCGTGCACCGCCTCGACGTAGGCACCAGTGGACTCATGGTCGTGGCCAAGACCGAGCGGGCCTACACGCTGCTCAAGCAGGCGTTCCGTGAGCGGACCGTCGAGAAGATCTACAACGCGGTGGTCCAGGGCCACCCCGACCCGTTGACCGGAACGGTCGACGCGCCCATCGGGCGCCACCCGTCGTCCGATTGGAAGTTCGCGGTGGTCGTCGACGGCAAACCGTCGGTCACGCACTACGAGACGGTCGAGGCGTTCCCGTCGGCCTCCTTGCTCGAGATCCACCTCGAGACGGGGCGGACCCACCAGATCCGCGTCCACATGGCGGCCCAGCGACACCCCTGCGTCGGTGACGCGACCTACGGCGCCGACCCCACTCTCTCGGCGACCCTCGGTCTCACACGTCAGTGGCTGCATGCGGTGCAGCTCGGTTTCCGACACCCCGGGACGGGTGAGCCGGTGGTCTACCGGTCGACCTACCCCGCCGACCTGCAGCACGCTCTCGATGTCCTCCGTCGGAGTTAGGCTGTTCCCCTAGTCGCCAGATCCACCACCAGACGAGGAGCCCCGTGGCCTCGAGCAAAGACTCATTCGTCCATCTGCACGTGCACAGCGAGTACTCGATGCTCGACGGTGCGGCTCGGGTCAAACCGCTGGTCACCGAGGCGGCGGCGCAGGGGATGCCCGCGGTGGCGGTCACCGACCACGGCAACGTGTTCGGCGCGTACGACTTCTGGAAGACCGCGACCGAGGCGGGCGTCAAGCCCATCATCGGCACCGAGGCCTACATCACACCGGGGACGCACCGGGGTGACAAGACGCGCGTGCGGTGGGGTGACGGCGGACGCGACGACGTGTCGGGCTCCGGTGCGTACACGCACATGACGCTGCTGTCCGAGAACACCACGGGCATGCACAACCTGTTCCGCCTCTCGTCCCGGGCATCGCTCGAGGGCTACTACTTCAAGCCCCGCATGGACCGCGAGCTGCTGTCGCAGTACTCCGAGGGCCTCATCGCCACGACCGGCTGCCCGAGCGGCGAGGTGCAGACCCGCCTGCGGCTCGGCCAGTACGACGAGGCGCTCAAGGCGGCTTCCGACTTCCGTGACATCTTCGGTCGCGAGAACTACTTCGCCGAGATCATGGACCACGGGCTGGGCATCGAGCGGCAGATCATGGGTGACCTGCTGCGCCTGGCGAAAGACCTCGACCTTCCGCTGGTCGCGACGAACGACCTCCACTACACGCACGAGCACGACGCCACCAGCCACGCGGCGCTCCTCTGCGTCCAGTCCGGCTCGACGCTGAACGACCCGAACCGCTTCAAGTTCGACGCCGACGAGTTCTACCTGAAGTCGGCACAGCAGATGCGACACCTGTTCCGCGACCATCCTGAGGCGTGCGACAACACCCTGCTCATCGCCGAGCGGTGCGACGTGCAGTTCAACACCTCGGCCAACTACATGCCCCGGTACCCGGTGCCCGAAGGCGAGACCGAAGAGACCTGGTTCATCAAAGAGGTCGAGAAGGGACTCGTGTACCGCTACCCGGCGGGAATCCCCGACGAGGTGCGCAAGCAGGCCGAGTACGAGATCGGCGTCATCACCGGCATGGGTTTCCCCGGCTACTTCCTCGTGGTCGCAGACTTCATCAACTGGTCGAAGGAGAACGGCATCCGGGTCGGGCCGGGCCGTGGCTCCGGTGCGGGTTCGATGGCCGCCTACGCCATGCGGATCACCGACCTCGATCCGCTGCGCCACGGTCTCATCTTCGAGCGGTTCCTCAACCCCGACCGCGTCTCCATGCCCGACTTCGACGTCGACTTCGACGACCGTCGTCGCGGCGAGGTGATCCAGTACGTCACCGAGAAGTACGGCGACGAGCGTGTCGCGCAGATCGTCACGTACGGCACCATCAAGGCGAAGCAGGCCTTGAAAGACAGCTCTCGAGTGCTCGGGTTCCCCTTCGGCATGGGTGAGAAGCTCACCAAGGCCATGCCCCCGGCCGTGATGGGCAAGGACATCCCTCTCACGGGCATCTTCGACAAGCAGCACGAGCGCTACAAAGAGGCCGGCGACATCCGGACCGTCGTCGAGTCCGACCCCGAGGCCAAGACCGTCTTCGACACGGCGCTCGGCCTCGAGGGGCTGAAGCGCCAATGGGGTGTGCACGCCGCCGGCGTCATCATGTCGAGCGATCCGCTCATCGACATCATCCCGATCATGAAGCGCGAGCAAGACGGTCAGATCGTCACGCAGTTCGACTACCCGGCCTGCGAGTCCCTGGGCCTCATCAAGATGGACTTCCTGGGGTTGCGAAACCTCACGATCATCAACGACGCCCTCGACAACATCAAGACGAACCGAGGCTTCGACCTCGTGCTCGAAGACCTCGAGCTCGACGACCGGGGCGCGTACGAACTGCTCGGGCGCGGCGACACCCTCGGGGTGTTCCAACTCGACGGCGGGCCCATGCGTGGGCTCCTCCGGCTGATGAAGCCCGACAACTTCGAAGACATCTCCGCCGTCATCGCGCTCTACCGACCGGGCCCCATGGGCGCCAACTCGCACACGAACTACGCCTTGCGGAAGAACGGCGCGCAAGACATCACCCCGATCCATCCCGAGCTGGAAGAGCCGCTCAAAGAGATCCTGTCGACCAGCTACGGCCTGATCATCTACCAAGAGCAGGTCATGGCCATCGCGCAGAAGGTGGCCGGCTTCTCGTTGGGCCAGGCCGACATCCTCCGACGCGCCATGGGCAAGAAGAAGAAGTCCGAGCTGGACAAGCAGTACGCCGGGTTCGAGAAGGGCATGTTCGACAACGGTTTCTCGCCCGATGCCGTGAAGATGCTCTGGGACATCCTGTTGCCCTTCTCCGACTACGCCTTCAACAAGGCGCACTCGGCGGCGTACGGCGTGGTGTCGTACTGGACGGCCTACCTCAAGGCCCACTACCCGGCCGAGTACATGGCCGCCCTGCTCACCAGCACCGGGGACTCCCGCGACAAGCTGGGCCTCTACCTCAACGAGTGCCGCCGCATGGGAATCAAGGTGCTGCCGCCCGACGTCAACGAATCGATCGGGTTCTTCGCGGCCGTCGGCGACGACATCCGTTTCGGCATGGGTGCCGTGCGCAACGTCGGCTTCAACGTGGTCGATCACGTGATCGCGGCGCGCAAGAAAGAGGGTGCGTTCACCTCGTTCCACGACTTCCTGCGCAAGGTGCCGCTCCCCGTGGCGAACAAGCGGACGGTCGAGTCGCTCGTCAAGGCAGGAGCATTCGACTCGCTGGGGTCCACACGGCGTGCTCTCGTCGAGATCCACGAGTCCGCCGTCGAGGCCGCGGTCAGCGAGAAGCGGGCCGAGGCGAACGGACAGGTCGGCTTCGACTTCGACTCCTTGTGGGACGAGCCGCAGGACGTCCAGCACGTGCCCGAACGTCCCGAGTGGTCGAAGCGAGACAAACTGGCGTTCGAGCGCGACATGCTGGGCCTCTACGTCTCCGACCACCCGCTCGCGGGCCTCGAGCTACCCCTGGCGAAGCACGCGCAGACGACGGTCACCGACATCCTGGCGAGCGACCCCGCGACGATCGACGGCGAGACGGTGACGATCGCAGGGCTCATCACCAGCGTGCAGCACCGCGTGGCTCGCAACTCGGGCAATCCCTACGGCATCATCACCGTCGAGGACTTCGGGGGCGAGATCTCGGCCATGTTCCTCGGCAAGACCTACCAAGAGTTCGGTCCGTCGCTCGTCGGTGACTCCATCATCGTGCTCAAGGGCCGGGTGAGCGTCCGCGACGACGGCATGAACATGCACGCCGCGAGCATGTTCATGCCCGACCTGGGCGTCGGCGTGAACCACGGGCCGTTGCTCCTGCAGATGCCCGAGCATCGGGCCACGCACGACACGGTCACCGAGCTGGCGGCGGTGCTCGGCCGTCACTCCGGCGGCACCGAGGTCCGCCTCCGACTCGTCAAGGGCGAGGCCGCCCGCGTGTTCGAGATCCCCATGCCGGTCGACGTCACGGCCGACCTGTTCGGCGAACTGAAGAGTCTGTTGGGTCCCGGCTGCCTCGTCTGAGGTGGCCGGCACCCGGCCCGGCTGAGTCGGGTCAGGTGTTCGGCACCCGCCTGTCGACGCGAGGTGAGCCCGGTGTCAGCCCTCGAGGTGCACGGGTCTCAGGTAGCGGCGGTCGTGGTACAGCAGGGCGTCGTCGTCCTCGCCCACGCCGCCCGTCCCGATGCGCACGACCACGACGGCGTTGCCGTGGACGGGTAGCCGCTCGATGATCGTCCCGGTCATCCACGCGGTGACGCCCGTCAGCAGCGGCACCCCGTTCGGCCCGTCGGTCCAGTGGTCACCGGCGAAGCGCTCGGCGGCGGGACCCGCCATGCGGTGGGCGAGGTCCCGGTTCCGTAGGCCGAGCAGGTGCACGATCACCTGGTCCGTCTCCGTGAGTGCAGGCCATGAACTCGCCGTCCTGGCCATGTTGAAGGTCGCGAGCGGCGGCACGGCGGCCAGTGACGCCAGTGACGTGGCCGTGAACCCGACCGGGGTGCCTTCGCCGTCACGCGCCGTCACGATCGCGACGCCGGCGGCGTGGCGTCGGAAGGCGTCCTTGAACGCCTCGAGGGAGCCGTCGGGCCGCGAAGTCGTCGCGTTGTCGTCCGTCATGCTCCCGACCCTACTGACTAGGCTGGACGGGCCATGATCCAGACCACAGATCTGCGCGGTCTCGCGCCGACCCACGCCCAGCTGCTCGACCTCGTCCCGCGGTCCCACGCCGACGTCGGGGCCGCGACGGACGCCGCCCGGCGTCTCGTCGACGACGTCCGCGAGCGGGGTGCCGCTGCCCTTCGTGATCAGGCGGCACGTTTCGACGGCGTCCGCCCCGACACCCTCCGCGTCGCGACGCAGACCATCGACGACGCCGTCGCGGCCCTCGACCCCCTGGTCAAGGAGGCGCTGGTCGAGTCGATCGCGCGCGTCACGCAGGCCAGCCGCGCCCAGGTCCCGTCGCCGACCACGACCCGACCCGCGGCGGGCGCGGTCATCGAGCAGCGGTGGCAGCCCGTCACACGCGCCGGGGTCTACGTCCCCGGCGGCAAAGCCGTGTATCCCTCCAGCGTCGTCATGAACGTCGTCCCCGCACAGGTGGCGGGGGTGTCGTCGATCGCCCTCGTGTCGCCCGCGCAGCGCGAACACGGCGGGGGAGTCCACCCCGTCATCCTGGGTGCCGCCGGCCTGCTGGGAGTCGACGAGGTGTACGCCATCGGTGGTGCCGGGGCGATCGGTGCGCTCGCCTACGGCGTGCCCGAGCTCGAGCTCGAGCCGGTCCAGGTCATCACGGGCCCCGGCAACAACTTCGTCGCCGCTGCGAAGCAGCTCGTGCGCGGTCGGGTCGGCATCGATTCGGTGGCCGGTGCGACCGAGATCCTCGTCATCGCCGACGATTCGGCGGACGCCACGTTGGTCGCCGTCGACCTCATCAGCCAGGCCGAGCACGACGAGGAGGCCTCGGCCGTCCTCGTGACGGACTCGGCCGCCTTCGGCGAGGCCGTCGTCGCCGAACTGACCCGGCTCGTGCCCCGCACGCTGAGCGCCGCGCGAGTCCGGACCGCCCTCTCCGGTCGCCAGTCGGCGGTGGTCCTGGTCGACGACCTCCGGCAGGCCGCCGCGTTCAGCAACGCCTACGGGCCGGAGCACCTCGAGGTGCAGACCCGCGACGACGACGCCGTCCTGGCCGACATCACCGACGCCGGCGCGATCTTCGTGGGGCCGGACACGCCCGTCAGCCTGGGTGACTACCTCGCCGGTTCGAACCACGTCCTGCCCACCAGCGGGCAATCGCGCTTCTCGTCCGGGCTCGGCGCGTTCACGTTCCTCCGACCCCAGCAGATCGTCCGATACGACGCCGAAGCCCTCGGTGTCGTGGCCGAGCGGCTCGTGGCGCTCTCGAACGCCGAGCTGCTGCCCGCCCACGGCGAGGCCGTCGCGGCCAGGCTGTCGCGCCCCTGAACCGGGCACGGTCCCCGCGGGCGGGCACCCGGGTGGCCCGGGCGTCCGACGTCGCCCCCGGCGTCCGATAATCTGGCCGCACCATGTTCTGCCCCTTCTGCCGCCACCCCGACTCCCGAGTCGTCGACTCCCGCACCAGTGACGACGGCACGTCGATCCGTCGTCGCAGGCAGTGCCCGAACTGCGGTCGTCGGTTCAGCACGACCGAGACCGCGAGCCTCAACGTGGTGAAGCGCAACGGCGTCCTCGAACCGTTCAGTCGCGACAAGATCATCTCGGGCGTTCGCAAGGCCTGCCAGGGACGCCCGGTGACCGACGGGGACCTCGCCGTCCTGGCGCAGAAGGTCGAGGAGGCCGTTCGGGCGAGCGGTGCGTCGCAGATCGAGGCCAACGACATCGGTCTGGCCATCCTGCCTCCGCTCCGCGACCTCGACGAGGTGGCTTACCTGCGTTTCGCCAGCGTCTACCAGGCCTTCGACTCGCTCGAGGACTTCGAGGCCTCGATCGGTCAACTGCGCGAAGAGCACGCGTCCCGTCCCCTCCCCACCCGGTCGGTCGACGAGTGAGGACCCCGTACCGCGTCCTCTTCGACGTCGTCTTCGCCAAGATGGACCCCGAGGACGCCCACCATCTCGCCTTCCGGGTCATCAAGGCGATCCCCAAGGTGGGCCTGGCCGGCGTCGTCGGACGCCTGACGGCCCCGGCGCCGTCCCTCGCCGTCGAGGCGCTCGGACTCCACTTCGCCTCCCCCTTCGGCGTCGCGGCAGGCTTCGACAAGGACGCCAAGGGCATCGCCGGTCTCGGCGCCCTCGGGTTCGGGCACGTCGAGGTGGGCACGGTGACGGCTCGGCCACAGCCCGGCAACGACCGCCCTCGGCTCTTCCGGCTCGTCCCCGACCTCGCCGTCGTGAATCGCATGGGGTTCAACAACTCCGGCGCCCACGCGGCGGCCCTCGAACTCAGCCGGGCACGATCGGCTCCGTCACGGCCCGTCATCGGCGTGAACATCGGGAAGAGTCGCGTCGTGGACGTCGACGACGCGATCGACGACTACCTGGCCAGCACGCGCCTCCTGGCTCCTCTCGCCGATTACCTCGCGGTGAACGTCAGTTCGCCCAACACACCCGGACTCCGGGGGCTGCAAGAGCTCGACAGGCTCGCCCCGCTCCTCGAGGCCGTCCGCGACGCCGCGGGGAACACCCCCGTGCTGGTCAAGATCGCACCCGACCTCGACGACGAGGGGGTCCGTCGGATCGGTGCCCTCGTCACCGAGCTCGGCCTGGCGGGCGTGATCGCCACCAACACGACAGTGTCGCGAGAGGGCCTCGTCACCGACGGGTCCGTGGTCGAGGCCGCGGGAGCCGGTGGCCTCTCGGGTGCGCCGCTCGCCACGCGATCCCTCGAGGTCTTGAGGCTCGTCCGGGAGTCCGTCCCGAGCGAGACGTGCGTCATCTCCGTCGGGGGCGTCTCGAGCGCCGAGGACGTCGACGAACGACTGCGCGCCGGGGCCACGTTGGTGCAGGGCTACACGGCCTTCCTCTACCGCGGGCCGCTCTGGGCGCGCCAGGTCAACCGAGGGCTCGTCGCCCTGCGGCGACGTCGACCCTCGGCCTGACGAGATCTCACGCGGACGAGGCCGAGACCGCGAAACGGCGTCACCCACCAGGGGTGACGCCGTTCGTCGTCCGGGGTGACGCGCCTAGGCGGTGGGGTAGTCGCCGCGCTTGACCTGCGGTTTGGGCAGGCGCATGGGCTTGAGCTGCATCGCGCGCATGGCGGCGTACCAGCGGTTGCCCTTGCGGACGTTCTCGGCGCCGTACTTGGCGGCGAGCTTGCGGTTGACGCTGCGACCGACGATGAGGCAGTCGACGACGGCGAGGGCGAAGAACCCCCAGAGCACGAGCAGCGTGATCGACTGGATGGCGGCCGACTGCACGAGCGTCATCGCGATGACGACGACCATGATCGGGATCATGGCCTCGCCCACACTGAAGCGCGCGTCGACGTGGTCACGGATGAAGCGACGCTGCGGGCCCTTGTCGCGGTCGGGCAGGAATCGTTCCTCGCCGTTCGCGAGGCCGACGCGGGCACGGTCACGCTGCTCGGCGAGACGGGCCCGCTGTGCCTTCTGGGCTTCTTTGCCCGAGGCGACGAGGGGCCTCTGGTTGGCGGCCTCGCGCTCGCGTCGCGTGGGCGTCGGGCGACCCTTGCCGACCGCGGTCGACTCGGGCTCGGCGACGGTGGTCGTCTCGGTCGTCTTGCTGTCTGGCTTGGCCACGGGAGATCCTCAGGGTTGTCCGAGTTCCTAAGATTACCTGCATGAGCGACTCGCAGCATCCCGTCCGACCGACCGATCCCCGTACTGTCAGCGAACTCGCGGAGGCCGTGCACGCGGGTCTGCCCGCGACGATCGCCGACCTCGGCGCCCTCGTGCGCATCCCCTCCGTCTCGTGGGACGCCTTCGACCCCGAGCAGGTGCGACGCAGCGCCGACGCGGTCGCCGCCCTGGTCGAGGGCACGGGCCTCTTCGACCAGGTGACCGTGAGCAGGGCCCCCATCGGTGGCACCGGAACCCTCGGCCAGCCCGCCGTGCTCGCCCGCCGAGCGGCTCGCGACGGCAAGCCGACCATCCTCCTGTACGCGCACCACGACGTGCAGCCGCAGGGCGACGACGCCGACTGGGACACCCCTCCGTTCGAGCCGACGGTCAAGGGCGACCGGCTGTACGGGCGTGGGGCCTCCGACGACAAGGCCGGCGTGATGACGCACGTGGCGGCCCTCCGAGCGGTGCACGAGGTGCTCGGGGGCGACCTCGGCGTCGGCGTCTCGTTGTTCATCGAGGGCGAGGAGGAGTTCGGTTCCCGCTCCTTCGCCGACTTCCTCGTGCAGCACGAGGACGAGCTGCGTGCGGACGTGATCGTCGTGGCGGACTCCGACAACTGGAGCACGACGGTGCCCGCCATCACCGTCGGCCTGCGCGGCAACGTGACCTTCCGCCTCACCGTCCGCACCCTGGCCCACGCGTCCCACTCCGGCATGCTCGGCGGGGCGGTCCCCGACGCCATGCTGGCGATGGTGAAGCTGCTCGCCACCCTCCACGACGACGACGGCAGCGTGGCCGTGGCCGGGCTGACGAGTCGCGAGGCCGATCACCCCGAGCAGAGCGAGCAGAAGCTGCGGGACGAGAGCGGGCTGCTCGAGGGCGTGACCCCCATCGGCCGCGGTCCGATCCTGAGTCGGGTGTGGTCGCAGCCGTCGATCACCGTGACCGGCATCGATGCACCGTCGGTCGCCAACGCCTCCAACACGCTGAGCCCCGAGGTGTCGGTCCGCATCAGCGCCCGCATCGCTCCCGGGCAGACCGCCGAGGACGCCTACGCCGCCCTGGAGGCGCACCTGCGGGCACACGCACCGTTCGGCGCCCACGTGCAGATCGACGACGTCGACCAGGGTGATCCGTTCCTGGTGGACACCACCGGCACGGCCATCGCCGACGCCACCGTCGCGATGACCGAGGGCTGGGGCGAGGCGCCGGTCCAGACGGGCATCGGCGGATCGATCCCGTTCATCGCCGACCTCGTCCGGACCTTCCCCGAGGCGCAGATCCTCGTGACCGGCGTCGAGGACCCCGACACCCGGGCGCACAGCCCGAACGAATCACAACACCTCGGCGTGCTGCATCGGGCCATCCTCAGCGAGGCGATCCTGCTGGCGCGCCTCGACGCGAGGGGCTGACTGGCACGACCCGCGCCTCCTCGGCACCGTTGTCGAGCGGGGGAGGCGCGGGTCCGGAACAAAACCGGCCCACGGCTGCTTACACTGGTCGACGACGAGTGCCCCGCACTCGACCCGGCCCGAAGGAGGCACCATGACCGACATCGCAACCGCTCCCGTCGACGCGAAGGCGCACGGCGTGACGATCACGTCCACCGCCGCGGACAAGGTGAAGAGCCTGCTGACGCAAGAGGGTCGGGACGACCTTCGCCTCCGCGTGGCGGTCCAGCCCGGCGGCTGCTCGGGACTCATCTACCAGCTGTACTTCGACGAGCGCATGCTCGACGGCGACGCGACCGTCGACTTCGACGGCGTCGAGGTCATCGTCGACAAGATGAGCGTTCCCTACCTCGACGGTGCGGCCATCGACTTCGAGGACACCATCCAGAAGCAGGGGTTCACCATCGACAACCCCAACGCGCAGGGCAGCTGCGCCTGCGGCGACAGCTTCCACTGATCGTCGCGTGACGGCTCCCGGTCGTCGGTCGAGAGGGGATCATCCGCGAGGGTGGTCCCCTCTCGCATGTCCGGGGGGGCGTTCTCGCTCGACGTCGAGAGGCTTCCGGCGCGTGCCGTGCGCTGGGGGGTCGAACCTGCGAGTAAGCTAGGCAGGTCCCCGTCAACACTGGGAACACCCCCCACTGTCGTGTCATCCGAGAGGTAACAGTGCGTTCTAACCGCCGTCTTCGTTGGGCTGCCGCCCCCATGGCAGTCGTCCTGGCTCTCGTGCTAGCGGGGTGCACCACCGACCAGCTGCAGGGGTGGCTGCCCACCACCGCGGGCACGACCAACCACGTGGACCGCGTCATCGGCCTCTGGGTCACTTCGTGGATCGTGCTGCTGATCGTCGGTGTCATCGTGTGGGGCCTGATCATCTGGGTGTGCGTGGCGTACCGCCGGCGCAAGGGCCAGACGGGCCTGCCCGTACAGCTCCGCTACAACATGCCGATCGAGATCTTCTACACGGTCGTGCCCCTGATCCTCGTGCTGGGCTTCTTCGCCTTCACCGCCCGCGACCAGGCAGCCATCGAGGCGCCCACCGCGAGCCCTGACGTGAAGATCGACGTCTACGCCAAGCGCTGGGCCTGGGACTTCAACTACATCGACCAGCAGAACGAAGACGAGAGCGTCTACTACCAGGGCATCCAGGCGCAAGAACTGGGTGACGGCACGATCGACGAGAGCCAGCTCCCCGAGCTCTACCTCCCCGTCGGCAAGACCGTGCAGATCGACCTCAAGTCGCGCGACGTGGCCCACTCCTTCTGGATCATCGACTTCCTCTACAAGAAGGACACGATCCCCGGCAAGACCAACTCGATGTACTTCACGCCCGAGAAAGAAGGCACGTTCAGCGGAAAATGCGCTGAGTTGTGCGGCGAATACCACTCGCTGATGCTCTTCAACGTCAAGGTCGTGTCGCAGTCCGAGTACGACCAGTACCTGCAGACGCTCGACGCCGAGGGAAACACCGGCCTCTTGGGCGACCAGTACAACACCAACACCAACCAGCCGGGCACCGAGGCACCTGCCAACGCCGCCGGCACCGAAGACTCCGAGAAGTAAGGCACGGTTCGATGAGCTCAGCCACCGCCACCCGCCCCACCACCGGTGGGACCTCGTCCGGTCAGAACTTCGGTGCATCGAAGGTCGGCCGCAAGGGCAACGTCGTCGTCAACTGGATCACGTCGACCGACCACAAGACCATCGGGTACATGTACCTGATCACGTCGTTCCTCTTCTTCTGCCTCGGCGGCGTCATGGCGCTGATCATCCGCGCGCAGCTCTTCGCACCCGGCCTCGAGATCGTCGCCACCAAAGAGCAGTACAACCAGCTCTTCACGATGCACGGCACGATCATGCTGCTCATGTTCGCGACCCCGCTGTTCTCCGGCTTCGCGAACGTCCTGATGCCGCTCCAGATCGGGGCGCCGGACGTCGCGTTCCCCCGTCTGAATGGCTTCGCCTTCTGGCTGTACTCCTTCGGCTCGATCATCGCCGTCGCCGGCTTCCTCACCCCGCAGGGCGCTGCCTCGTTCGGCTGGTTCGCCTACGCACCTCTGAGCGACACGACGTTCTCACCCGGGCTGGGTGGAAACCTCTGGGTGTTCGGTCTGGGCCTCACCGGCTTCAGCACGATCCTCGGTTCGGTCAACTTCATCACCACGATCGTCTCGATGCGTGCCCCGGGCATGACCATGTGGCGCATGCCCATCTTCACCTGGAACACCCTGATCACCTCGATCCTCGTGATCATGGCCTTCCCTGTGTTGGCTGCTGCTCTCTTCGGACTCGGCTTCGACCGCGTCTTCGACGCCCAGGTCTTCAACCCCGCCAACGGCGGTGCCATCCTCTGGCAGCACCTGTTCTGGTTCTTCGGCCACCCCGAGGTCTACATCATCGCCCTGCCGTTCTTCGGCATCGTGTCCGAGGTGTTCCCGGTCTTCAGTCGCAAGCCGATCTTCGGGTACAAGACGCTCGTCTACGCCACCATCTCGATCGCGGCCCTGTCCGTCACGGTGTGGGCCCACCACATGTACGTCACCGGCTCCGTCCTCCTGCCGTTCTTCTCCCTGATGACCATGCTCATCGCGGTGCCCACCGGTGTGAAGATCTTCAACTGGATCGGCACGATGTGGCGTGGCTCGGTGACCTTCGAGACGCCGATGCTCTGGGCGATCGGGTTCCTGATCACCTTCACCTTCGGTGGTCTCACCGGTGTCATCCTGGCGTCGCCGCCACTCGACTTCCACGTGTCCGACACGTACTTCGTCGTGGCGCACTTCCACTACGTGGTCTTCGGCACCGTGGTCTTCGCGATGTTCTCCGGCTTCTACTTCTGGTGGCCGAAGTGGACGGGCAAGATGCTCAACGAGCGTCTCGGGAAGATCCACTTCTGGATGCTGTTCGTCGGATTCCACACGACGTTCCTCGTGCAGCACTGGCTCGGCGTCATGGGCATGCCCCGCCGCTACGCCACGTACCAGCCCGAAGACCACTTCACGTGGATGAACCAGCTCTCGACCATCGGTGCCATGTTGCTCGGCGTCTCGATCCTGCCGTTCCTCTACAACGTGTACATCACGGCTCGTCGAGCGCCCAAGGTCGAGGTCAACGACCCGTGGGGTTACTCGCGCTCGCTCGAGTGGGCGACCTCCTGCCCCCCGCCGCGACACAACTTCACGTCCATCCCTCGCATCCGTTCCGAGTCGCCGGCATTCGACCTGAACCACCCCGAAGCCGGTTTGCCCGTCGGCATCGGGCCCGTGAAGGACGCACCTGACGCCCCCACGTACGACGCGTCCAGCGAGAAAGTGAAATAGCCCCGATGAAGACCAACGCGACGCTGTTCTGGATCCTCGCGATCTTCTTCTTCCTCATGTGCGCGGTCTACGTGCTGTGGAGCCTGCTCGACACCGGTCAGGTCGAATGGGCGGGCACGCTCGGCATCGGTCTCGCCGGCATGCTGGGGGCCTTCCTGGCGTTCTACATGGGTCGCTCGCACGCCACCCAGGGGGGCGAGCTCCCTGAAGACCGTCTGGACGCCAACATCGACGACGGTGACCCCGAGATGGGCTTCTTCAGCCCGTGGTCGTGGTGGCCCATCATCCTCGCTGCTGGTTGCAGCCTCATTTTCCTGGCGCTGGCCGCGGGCATGTGGATCATCTACATCGGTGCTGCTCTGACGGCCGTGGCTCTCGTCGGCTGGGTCTACGAGTACTACCGCGGTAACTTCGCACACTAGTTCGTCTGCTCGTCCGAGCGGGAAGGGCGTCGGTCTTCGGACCGGCGCCCTTCGTCGTCTGGCGCTTGTCCTCTGGCGCCCGGCGCCCGGTGCCCGGCGCTTGGCGCCTGGCGTAGGGCTTCTGGCGCGAGTCTCACCACACCAGCATCCTCGAGGGACCCTCTCCGGCCGTCGTTCATGATCCTGGCCGTTTCACGACCTAGGCCCCACGACCGATGGTAGTTCCGCGAGAACGGTGGGTGGCGCGGGTCGTGACAACCTTGCTGGCGTCAGCAGGAGGCGCTTGTTGCCGGGTCCTTGTCTCCCGACGCCCTGGACAGCGGATCAAGGAGAGCCAGACCGCCCCGCGACGGAGAGCCAGACCGCAGCACGGAGATGTGACCACTTCGATGAAGCAAGGGTCACGTCTTCCGGCATGGGCTGCATGTGGAGCTCGTCGCGACAACGCGTCCGCGCGGCTACTCGGCACAGGAAGCTCGTGGCGCGACGAGGGCCCGGCCCGAGAGCCGTTGCGGCCCACGCGTGGCCGATTACGGCAGAGTCGGCAGAGTCGGTGGGAGCGCGCAGCGCACCGTCCACCGGCAGTGGGTCACGCCCGCAGAGCAGCTCTGATCATCTGCGCGCCGCGTGCGCCCAGGAAGTAGCTCTCACCTGGCGCGAGCACGAAGCGTCTCAGCGTGATGGGGGACCGGCCGAACCATGCTCTGCGAGGCGAGGACCGCAGTCCGCTGTCCGATGAGGGCAGGAAGAGGAGCGCCGGGAGGTCGAGTCCGGGACTGCAGGCGGGCGGGAAGGAACCGGCGAGGACAGGGCCGAGTCACGTCGTGTCGACGACGAGCGCCGGCACGGGTACCGCGTGCGGGGGAGGGACCTGTCGGACTCCTCGACTGCGGACGACAGGGAGTCAGTCATTTGTCGGGCGGGCACAAAGGAGGACGGCAGGCCGTCGAGCGGGCGAGGTCCTCCTGGTGGGCATCTGGTTGTGGCGACATGAAGAGGCCCTGGCCGGCCGCGGTAGCCGAGCGCCCGAAGCGGGTGTCGTGGACGCTGCCACGATCTGCCGAAGCGGTAGAGCTTGTCACGACGGGGCGGAAATGATCACCGCTGACCGTGGGGCTGCCGCTTCGGAGTGCATGCCGGAGCAGGAGTAGCTGAGCCGGAGGCGCAGCTGGTAGCTCCCCTCGAGTGCGGCCAGCGGGGCATGTCGGCTCCCCGGGAGATGCCAAAGGCCCGGCTGCACGGAGCGTGCAACCGGGCCCAGAGGGACTACCGAAGGTCAGTGGCCTTCGTCGTGGTGCGATGCCTCGATCTCGGAGCGCTTCACCGGGGCGATGCGGTCCTCGAAGAAGAACGACGACGCCGATGCACGGGCCCGCTGCAGAGCCGTGATCTTGCCGTTGGCGTTCGGTCGGACCATGAGGGGCTCGTACTCGTTGAAGTCGAGGAGACGCCAGCGCTCGTACTCGTCGAGCTGCTCGTGCACCTCGATGTACTCACCACCGGGCAGACGGACGATGCGTCCCGACTCGTAGCCGTGCAATGCGATCTCGCGGTCTTTCTTCTGCAGGGCGAGGCAGACACGCTTCGTGACCCAGAAGGCGATGAACGGGCCGATGATCAGAGCTGCCTGGCAGGCATGGATCACGTAGTTCAACGACAGGTGGAAGTGGGTCGCCATGATGTCGGAGCTCGCCGCCGCCCAGAGGCTGGCGTAGAACACGATGCCGGCTGCACCGATGGCGGTACGTGTCGGGGCGTTGCGGGGGCGGTCGAGGATGTGGTGCTCGCGCTTGTCGCCGGTCACCCAGGCCTCGAAGAACGGGTAGAGCAGGACGACGACGATGAAGAGACCGAGCACCGTGATCGGCACGAGGATGTTCATCGAGACCGTGTAGCCGAAGGCGACGAACTCCCACCCCGGGGGCACGAGGCGCAGGGCCCCGTCGGCGAAGCCGATGTACCAGTCGGGCTGGGTACCTGCCGACACGGGGGAGGGGTCGTAGGGCCCGTAGTTCCAGATGGGGTTGATCGTGAACAGCGAAGCGATCAGGACGATCACGCCGAAGACGATGAAGAAGAATCCACCGGCCTTCGCCGCGAACACGGGCATGACAGGCACGCCGACGACGTTCTGGTTCGTCTTGCCGGGGCCGGCGAACTGCGTGTGCTTGTTGATGATCAGCAACAGCAGGTGCACGCCCAGGAGGGCGATCAACAGCGCGGGCAACAGCATGATGTGCAGCGAGTAGAACCGGCCGACCATGTCGGTACCCGGGAACTCGCCACCGAACACGAGGTAGGAGATCCAGACGCCGATCACGGGGATGCCCTTGATCATGCCGTCGATGATGCGCGCGCCGTTCCCGGAGAGGAGGTCGTCAGGAAGCGAGTACCCGGTGAAGCCCTCGGCCATCGCGAGGATCCACAGCGTGAAGCCCACGACCCAGTTGATCTCACGAGGCTTGCGGAACGCGCCGGTGAAGTAGACGCGCAGCATGTGCAGCATGATCGCCGCGACGAAGAGCAGTGCAGCCCAGTGGTGGATCTGGCGGAACAGAAGGCCACCACGGATGTCGAACGAGATGTCGAGCGTCGACGCCATGGCGGCCGACATGTTGAGGCCCTTGAGCGGAACGTACGAACCGTTGTAGTTGACCTCAGCCATCGAGGGCTGGAAGAAGAACGTCAGGAACGTGCCCGAGAGCAAGATGACGACGAACGAGTAGAGCGCGACCTCGCCCAACATGAACGACCAGTGGTCGGGGAAGATCTTGCGACCCACCTCTTTGACCAGGCCGGACATGCTCGTGCGCTCGTCGATGTAGTTCGCCGTGGCACCGAGGAACTTGTTGGTCTTCGTCGGTGCGAAGGCAGGAGCCTTGCCGATGTTCTCGGACGTGGCCGGTTCGGCACCGTGTGCCGGTGTGGTGGTGATCACTTTTCGCGCTCCCAGAAGCTCGGGCCCACAGGTTCGTGGAAGTCGCTCTGCGCGACGAGGTACCCGTCGGCGTCGACAGTGATGGGCAGCTGCGGCAGGGGGCGCTTGGCGGGCCCGAAGATGACTTCGCAGTTGTTCGTCACGTCGAACGTGGACTGGTGGCAGGGGCAGAGCAGGTGGTGTGTCTGCTGTTCGTAGAGGGCCACGGGGCACCCGACGTGCGTGCAGATCTTGGAGTAGGCGACGATTCCGTCGTACTGCCAGTCTTCGCGTCCTTCGGCCGGATTGAGGTCTTCCGGCTTGAGGCGCATGAGAAGGACGGCCGCCTTGGCTTTCTCTTCCAGCAGGTGTTCTGATTCGTTGAGGTTCTCGGGGATGACGTGGAACACGGAACCGAGGGTGACGTCCGACGCCTTGATGCGCGTGCCGGAGGGGTCGGCGGCGAGGTGCATGCCTTCTTCCCACAGTGTGTGGCGCAGGACGGCATTGGGGTCTTCGGCTGGGGCGAGGTCGCGGAACAGCACGACGGCAGGCAGGGGAGTCGCGACGAGTGCACCGATCAGGCTGTTGCGAATGAGCGAACGGCGACCGAAGCCGCTCTCGTGGTTGCCCAGTGCGAAGACCTCGACGGCTTTCTCACGCGTCGGCTCGGAGCCGCGCGTGTCGTGGCGCATCTCCGTGATCTCTCGAGCCGGCATGAGCGTCTTGGACCAGTGCACCGCACCGATTCCGACCGACAGCAGGCCGAGGGCGATGCCGAGCCCCAGGAACAAGTTGTTCAGTCGGACCGAGCCCGAATCGCCCGACGTGATCGGGAACGCGACGTAGGCGCCGATGGCGGCGATGCTTCCGACGATCGACAGGAAGAAGAACAGGCTGACCTGACGCTCGGCACGTTTCTCGACCTTGGGGTCGATGTCGGTGACGCGATCGCGGTGAGGCGGCTCGCCCGGGTTCTGGAACACGTCGGACGTCACGACCGCCGTGCCGGCCGAGACCTGTCGAGGCTCACGCTTCTCGACAGCCGAGCCCGCCGTGGGGGCCTCGTCGTCGTGCTCTGCCATTGATTCTGCCTTTCGTGAAGTACGGAGAGAACGCGGGTCAGTTCGACCGAGCGGTCAACCAGATGGTGATCGCGACGATCGCACCGAGCCCGAAGATCCAGATGAAGAGACCTTCGGCGACGGGGCCGAGGCTCCCGAGCTCGAATCCACCCGGCGACGGGTTGTTCTCGACGTACTTGAGGTACGTGATGATGTCGGCCTTGTCTTGGGGCGACAGGTTGAGGTCGTTGAAGACCGGCATGTTCTGCGGGCCCGTCTGCATGGCCTCGTAGATGTGGTGGGCGGTCACACCGTCCAGTGCAGGGGCGAACTTGCCCTGGGTGAGAGCACCGCCCGCGCCGGCCACGTTGTGGCACATGGCGCAGTTGATGCGGAACAGCTCGGCACCGTTGGTCGTGTCGCCGTCGGCCTGGAGCAACGACTCGTCGGGGATCGCGGGGCCGGGGGCGAGCGACGCGACGTAGGCGGCCATGGCGGCGACCTGCTCGTCCGAGAACTGCGTCGGCTTCTGCTCGGCCTGCGGGCCGTTGACAGCCATGGGCATGCGGCCCGTTCCGACCTGGAAGTCGACCGAGGCGGCGCCGACGCCGATGAGGCTCGGCCCGCTGTCGGTACCGGCCGCGCTCAGTCCGTGGCAGGTGGCACAGTTCGAGGCGAAGAGCTTCTGACCCTCGTCGATGCTCTGTTGCGAGGTCGCGGTCGCACTGCTCTCGTCCGCCGAGGCGGTCGAGGAGAAGAGCGCGTAGGCACCGCCTGTGGTGAGCAGACCGACGAGCAGCAGGGAGGCGGTGGCGACGGGGCCGCGACGGCCGGCCTTCTTGTTGCGTCGGGAGGACGAGGTTCTCGTGAACATGCTGTGCAGACGATCCAATGCCTATTTGAGGAGGTAGATGACGATGAAGAGGCCGATCCAGACCACGTCGACGAAGTGCCAGTAGTACGACACGACGATGGCCGTGGTCGCCTCTTTGTGCCCGAAGTTCTTGACCGCGTAAGCGCGACCGATGGTGAGCAGGAAGGCGATCAGACCACCGATGACGTGGGCTCCGTGGAAGCCGGTCGTCATGTAGAAGGCCGAGCCGTACGCGCTCGAGCTGAGGGTGACGTGCTCGGAGATCAGGGTCGCGTACTCGAACACCTGGCCGCAGACGAACACTGCGCCCATGGCGTAGGTGAGGAAGAACCATTCGACCATGCCCCAACGGCTGACCTGGAACAGACGGCCCGTGCGGTGCGGCTGCATGCGCTCGGCGGCGAACACACCGAACTGGCAGGCCACCGACGACAGCACCAGGGTGATGGTGTTGGTCAGCGCGAACGGCACGTTGTGCAGCGCCGTCTGATCGGCCCAGAGGCCGGGAGACGTCGAGCGAAGCGTGAAGTAGATCGCGAAGAGGCCGGCGAAGAACATGACCTCGCTGCCGAGCCACACGATGGTGCCCACGGCAACCGTGCTGGGTCGGTTGACGACAGGGCCGCCAGAAGGTCTCGAGAGAGAGGTACTTGTCACGAGGTCCATTATGCCTGGTAAGTCGCCTTGGGTTTGCGCTCGAAACCCCGGGTCGGGAATTTCCCTTGACGCCGAGACATCGGAGTGCCTTATGCTCCGCCGGTAGCCTGGGGCCATGACTTCCGAGCTCACCTGGCCCTCGATCATCGACGCGCTCCTCACCGGGCGCGACCTCTCGATCAGCGAGGCCACGTGGTCCATGGAGCAGGTCATGACGGGCGACGTCACCCCCGCTCAGCTCGGAGCCTTCCTGGTCGCCCTTCGCGCCAAGGGTGAGACCGTGGACGAGATCGTCGGCTTCCGCGACGCCGTCCTCGCCCACGCCGTGCCCCTTCCGGTCGACAGCATGGCGGTCGACATCGTCGGGACGGGTGGTGACCGGTTCGGTACGGTGAACGTCTCGACCATGGCCTCTGTCGTGGTCGCGGCGACCGGAGTTCCGGTCATCAAGCACGGCAACCGTGCGGCGAGCTCGTCGTCCGGTTCCTCCGACGTGTTGTCGGCCCTCGGCATCGACCTCACGATCGGGGCCGACCGTGTGGCGGAGGTCCTCAAGGAAGCAGGGTTGACCTTCGCCTTCGCGGCTGCTTTCCATCCGGGCTTCGGCAATGCCGCCGCCGTGCGCCGCGAGATCGGCGTCCCGACGGTCTTCAACTTCCTGGGGCCTCTCGTGAACCCCGCACGACCCGAGGCGAGCGCCGTCGGTGTCGCCTCGCTCGAGAA
This sequence comes from Frigoribacterium sp. Leaf44, assembly GCF_001421865.1. Taxonomy (NCBI): domain Bacteria; kingdom Bacillati; phylum Actinomycetota; class Actinomycetes; order Micrococcales; family Microbacteriaceae; genus Frigoribacterium; species Frigoribacterium sp. Leaf44. The sequence continues at coordinate 1,251,094 of NZ_LMLG01000001.1, read as the reverse complement.
GGTGCCGCTCATCGTCGGGGTGTTCCAGACCCGGGGCGCGACGGCACTCGTGTTCCGCGGTGACGACGGCCTGGACGAGCTGACCACGACCGGTCACAGCCACATCTGGGAGGTCACCGGTGGGTCGGTGACCGAGCACGACCTCGATCCTCTCGAGTTGGGCATCCCGCGTGCGCGCATCTCCGACCTCGTCGGCGGGAACGCGGCGCACAATGCGGGCATCGCCCGTGAGGTGCTCGCGGGGGAGCGCGGTCCGGTCCGCGACATCGTTCTGCTCAACGCCGCCGCCGGACTGGTGTCGTACGGGCTGGCGGCCGACCCGGGCCAGCGCGAACGGCCGCTCCTCGCCCGTTTCCGGGAGCAGCTGGACGTCGCGGCCCGGGCCGTCGACTCGGGGGCGGCCATTGCGAAACTGGACCAGTGGGTGGCGGCGACCCGCGCCTCCTGAGACGCACCGCGCCTCCTCGCGTCGAGGGGGCGGACGACGAAGGGCCCGTCCTGTCGGACGGGCCCTTCGCGCGGGGGATCAGTTGACGTCGTCGTCGACCCAGTCGAAGGTCTTCGTGACGGCCTTCTTCCAGAGACGCAGCGTGCGGTCACGCTCGTCGGCGTCGATGTTCGGGGTCCAACGCTTGTCCTCCTGCCAGTTGGCACGGAGGTCGTCCAGGGTCTCCCAGAAGCCGACCGCGAGACCGGCGGCGTAGGCCGCTCCGAGCGCGGTGGTCTCGGCGACCACCGGACGGACGACCGGGACGTCGAGGATGTCGGCCTGGAACTGCATGAGCGCGTCGTTGGCGGTCATGCCGCCGTCGACCTTGAGCTCGGTCAGGTCGACGCCCGAGTCGGCGTTGACCGCGTCGAGCACCTCACGGGTCTGGAACGCGGTCGCCTCGAGGGCGGCACGGGCGATGTGGCCCTTGTTGACGTACCGGGTGAGACCCACGAGAGCACCTCGCGCGTCCGAACGCCAGTAGGGCGCGAACAGGCCCGAGAACGCGGGCACGAAGTAGACCCCGCCGTTGTCCTCGACGGTCTTGGCCAGCTCCTCGACCTCGGGAGCCGAGCCGATCATGCCCAGGTTGTCGCGCAGCCACTGGATCAACGAGCCCGTGACCGCGATGGACCCCTCGAGGGCGTAGTGCGGTGCCGCGTCGCCGAGCTTGTAGCCCAGCGTCGTGAGCAGCCCGTTCTTCGAGTGGACGATCTCTTCGCCCGTGTTGAAGATCAGGAAGTTGCCGGTGCCGTACGTGTTCTTCGACTCGCCCTGGTCGAAGGCGGCCTGGCCGAACGTGGCGGCCTGCTGGTCGCCGAGGATGCCGGCGATGGGCACCTCGCGCAGCAGGCTCGAGGCCTCGACCGTGCCGTAGACCTCGGACGAGCTCTTGATCTCGGGGAGCATCGACCTCGGCACGTCGAACGCCTCGAGGATGTCGTCGCGCCACTCGAGCGTCTCGAGGTCCATGAAGAGGGTGCGCGAGGCGTTCGTGACGTCGGTGACGTGGACGCCGCCGTCGGTGCCGCCGGTGAGGTTCCAGAGGACCCAGGTGTCGGTCGTGCCGAACAGCAGGTCGCCTGCCTCGGCCTTCTCGCGGGCGCCCTCGACGTTCTCGAGGATCCAGACGACCTTCGTGCCCGAGAAGTAGGTCGCGAGCGGCAGGCCGACGATCGGCTTGAAGCGTTCGACGCCACCGTCGGCGGCCAGGCGGTCGACGATGGGCTGCGTGCGGGTGTCCTGCCAGACGATGGCGTTGTAGACGGCCTTGCCGGTGGTCTTGTCCCAGACCACGGCGGTCTCGCGCTGGTTGGTGATGCCGACGGCCTTGATGTTGTGGCGCGTGATGTCGGCACGGGAGAGGGCCTGGCCGATGACCTCGCGGGTGTTCTCCCAGATCTCGGCGGGGTCGTGCTCGACCCAACCGGCGCGGGGGAAGATCTGCTCGTGCTCTTTCTGGCCGGTGGCCACGATCGAGCCCGAGTGGTCGAAGATGATGGCGCGGGTGCTGGTCGTTCCCTGGTCGATGGCCAGGACGTAGTCGGTGTCGCTCACGGGTGGAACTCCTTCGTCGTTGATGGATGCGGCTCGCACGGAGGCCCGGGTCGGTCCATTCGAGCGGACGGGCCCGAGCCTCTGCTGGGAGCGGGTGGATCGATCGGCGTCGGCCGGCCCGGGGGAGCCGGCCTCGACCGATCAGTGGGTCGCCGGGTCAGGCGGCGAGGGGGAGGAGCGGGAAGGACAGCAGCGCCGCGAGGGAACCGCCGACGAGAGGGCCGACGACCGGCACCCAGGCGTAGGACCAGTCGCTGCCGCCCTTGCCCTTGATGGGCAGGAACGCGTGGGCGATGCGGGGTCCGAGGTCACGGGCGGGGTTGATGGCGTAGCCGGTCGGGCCACCGAGCGATGCACCGATCCCGACCACGAGCAGCGCGACGGCCAGGCCGCCGAGCGGGCCGAGGTTGGCGGCGTTCGGGGAGGCGCCGTTGGTGATGGCGATGATCGTGAAGACCAGCACGAAGGTGCCGATGATCTCGGTGACGAGGTTCCAGCCGTAGTTGCGGATGGCGGGGCCGGTCGAGAACACGCCCAGCTTCGTGGCCGGGTCGGGCTCCTCGTCGAAGTGCTGCTTGTAGGCCAGCCAGACGACGACCGCGCCGATGATGGCACCGACCATCTGCGCCGCGACGTACACGAGGAACGCGGCGAACGTGATGTTGCCGAGGATCAGCTGCGCGATGCTGACGGCCGGGTTGAGGTGTGCCCCGGAGGAGTACGAGGCCAGGATGCCGACGAAGACCGCGAGGCCCCAGCCGAAGTTGACCATGAGCGTGCCGCCGTTGAAGCCCTTCGTCTTCGTCAGGGCGACGTTGGCGACGACACCGCCACCGAGGGTGAGCAGCAATGCGGTGCCCACCGTTTCTGAAAGAAAAATCAATCCCAGGTTCACGTCGACCTTCCTTGTCGTACGGCGGGGCGACAGTGCACCCGCGGTGAGCGTGTGTCAACACCTTAGTGCTGTGATCACATGCGACGAGAAGGAAAGATCAGGTGTTTGCACATATGTGCAGGAGGGGGTCCTGGGAGTAGGTTGAGCGGCAGCCTGGTGCACCCGAGCACCGTCTCCGGCGCCGAGAAAGGGACTTCGATGAAGAAGCTCATCAACGATCCGTCCGACGTCGTCGCCGAGGCCGTGGCCGGCTTCGGCGCAGCGCACGCCGACCTGGTGGTCGTCTCGCACGATCCGACGTTCGTCCGCCGATCGGCGACTCCCGTGCCGGGCAAGGTCGCGCTCGTCAGTGGCGGCGGCAGTGGTCACGAGCCCCTGCACGCGGGGTTCGTCGGCTACGGCATGCTGTCGGCCGCGGTGCCGGGACCGGTCTTCACGTCGCCCACGCCCGACCCGATCGTCGCCGCCACGCAGGCGGTGGACGCCGGAGCAGGCGTCCTCTACATCGTCAAGAACTACACGGGCGACGTGCTCAACTTCGAGACGGCGGCCGACCTCGCCGAGGCCGAGGGCATCACGGTCCGGACCGTGCTCGTCGACGACGACGTCGCGGTCAAGGACTCGCTGTACACCGCCGGCCGCCGTGGCGTCGCCGGCACGGTCGTCGTCGAGAAGACCGCAGGGGCTGCCGCCGAGCGGGGCGACTCGCTCGACGCCGTCGCCGAGGTGGCCCGACGCACGAACGCGGCGACCCGGTCGATGGGCGTCGCGCTCACCGCGGGAACGGTGCCACATGCCGGTGAGCCGAGCTTCACGCTCGCCGACGACGAGGTCGAGATCGGCATCGGCATCCACGGTGAACCGGGCCGTGAGCGCATTCCCCTCGAGCCCGTCGACGCCATCGTCGATCGCCTGCTCGACGCCGTCACCGACGATCTGGGGCTCGCCTCCGGCGAGCGGGTGCTGCTCTTCGTGAACGGCATGGGAGGCACACCCCTCGTCGAGCTGTACATCGCCTACCGTCGGGCGGCCGAGGCTCTGGAGGCGCGAGGCGTCGAGGTGTACCGCAGCCTGGTCGGCTCGTACGTCACGTCGCTCGAGATGCAGGGCATGTCGATCACGCTGACCCGTCTGGACGACGAGCTGACCGAGCTCTGGGACGCCCCGGTCGAGACCGTGGCGTTGCGCCGAGGCCGATAGTCGTCTGCCCTGGCCCCGGCCCCTCCACCTCGGAGCCCCGACCGCGGGCACGAAGCACCGCACCACTGCACCACGAGAGGAACGACCACCGCATGACACTCGACGCCACCTGGACCCGGGCCTGGATCGACCGGACGGCCGACGTCGTCGCCGCCGAGCACACGGCACTCAGCGAGCTCGACCGGCAGATCGGCGACGGCGACCACGGCGAGAACCTGTCGCGGGGCTTCACCGCCGTCCGGGCCAAACTCGCCGACCTCCCCACCGACGCGACGCCCGGGGCCGCGCTCAAGCTCGTCGCCACGACCCTCATCTCGACGGTGGGCGGCGCCTCGGGCCCCCTGCTCGGCACTGCCTACCTGAAGGGGGCTGCCGCGCTGGGCGACGCCACCGAGCTGGACGCGGAGGCGCTGGTCGCCTTCCTCACGGCGGCCCGCGACGGCGTCGTGCTGAGAGGCAAGGCGGAGGTCGGAGACAAGACCATGATCGACGCGTGGACCCCGGCAGTCGACGCGGCGGCCGCCGCCGCTGCGGACGGGGCGTCGCCCGAGGCCGTCCTCCGCGCCGCAGCAGACGCCGCGGCGACCGGCGCCGCATCGACCGAACCCCTCGTCGCCCGCAAGGGTCGAGCCAGCTATCTCGGCGAGCGTGCCGTGGGTCACCGCGATCCCGGTGCGCAGTCCTCGTCCCTCATCATCGCCGCAGCGGCCGACGCCGCCGACGGCTCGAACAAGGAGTCCTGAGCATGCCCACCATCGGAATCGTCGTCGTCTCACACAGCGCCAAGATCGCCGAGGGCGTGGTCGACCTGGCGCGCCAGATGGCCCCCACGACCACGATCGTGGCGGCGGGAGGAACCGACGACGGCGCCATCGGCACCAGCTTCGACAAGATCTCCGCCGCCCTCGCCGAGGCGTCACGAGGCGGGGGTGCCGTGGTGCTCTGCGACCTCGGCTCCGCCATCCTCACGAGCGAGACGGCCGTCGACTTCCTCGACGACGCCGACAAGCAGCGCGTGGTCATCGCGGACGCCCCGTTGGTCGAGGGCACGGTGGCCGCGGCCGTCTCCGCCGAGACCGGGGGAGACCTCGAGGCCGTCGCCGCTGCGGCTCGGACGGCCACCGGCGTCGCCGACGCCCACGCCGACGAGCGCGACCTCCGGGGCGGCGACGCCGTCGAACGATCCGCCGTGCTCGTCAACGCCTCAGGGCTGCACGCCCGCCCGGCCGCCGACCTCGTCACGCACGCGTCGCGGTTCCAGGCCGACGTGACGGTCAACGGCGTCGACGCCAAGAGCCTGCTGCGCATCATGGGGTTGAACGTGGGAGTCGGATCGACGGTGGCCGTGATGGCGACCGGCCCGGACGCGGCAGCCGCCGTCGACGACCTCATCGCGCTCATCGAGGGCGGCTTCGGCGAGAAGGCGAGCTGATCGCCCGCCTGCACCGCGCCTCCTGACCTCGGGGTCGCCGGCTCCCGACGTCAGCGTGTCCGCGACCACTTCGTCAGCAGCATGTCGCCCGAGAGCAGCACGTGGTCGAGGGCGAGGCCACGCAGCGCCATGGCCTCACGGGCCGCGACGATGCGCGGGCCGGCTCCACCCTCGAGGTTCGGTGACACGGTGAGGCACAGTTCGTCGACGACGTCGGCGGCGACCAGGTCGCCGAGCAACGCCGGCCCGCCCTCGGTGTGGATCTGCGGCAGCCCCCGTTCGACCAGGGCCCGGACGAGGAGGCGCGGGTCGACCCGGTCGCGACCGCACGACACGACGTCGGCGACCCGGTCGAGTCGGGCCCGAGCAGCGCGAGGTGCCGCGTCGTGGGTGAGCACCAGCGGCCGGACGGGAGCGTCCGCGAACACGCCGCCTGTCGGATCGAGCCCGAGCCGGCCGGAGACGATGGCGAAGACGGGATGATCGGGCAGGCCGACCCTGCGCCGCCAGGCGACGGCCTCGTCGCCGAGCCGCATCGGGCCGTAGCCCTCGTCGCGGACCGTGCCCGCACCGACCACGACGACGTCGCAGAGCTGACGCAACAGGTCGAAGACGAGCAGGTCGGCGGGGCCGCCCAGGTCGCGGGTCCGTCCGGCGGCCGTCGCCGAGCCGTCGACGCTCGCGACGAAGTTGGCCCGCACGCGAGGCGTCGCCCGGTCTCGCGGCCGGTGGAGATCGAGGAGGTCGTCGATCGTCAGTGCGCCACCGCGGACCGGGGGTGCGGGATGTAGCTGCGAGATGCCCACGGCGGTCACGACGCGTCCTCGGCGAGGTTGTGGCGTTCGACGACGGGGTCGCGCCAGCCGAGGATCGCCTCGACCATGCGGACGGCATCGACGCTGGCCCGCACGTCATGCATCCGGACGATGCGCGCGCCCTGCAGCACGCTCACGGCCGCCGCTGCGAGCGAACCGGCCAGCCGGTCGGGTTTGTCGCGACCGAGGGACTCGCCGATGAAGTCCTTGTTGGACACCGCGGCGAGCGTCGGGTGGCCCAGGGCGGCCACCTCGGACAGGCGCCGGGTGAGCTCGAGCGAGTGCCGGGTCGTCTTGTTCAGGTCGTGCCCCGGATCGACGACGAGTCGGTCGTCGGGCACGCCGTGGGCGCGGGCCACGTCGACCCGCCGCGCGAGGAACTCGACGACCTCGGCGACGACGTCGTCGTAGTGCGGCCGGGGATGCGGCCGTCGGGGTGCGGCCAGGCTGTGCGTGACGACCAGCGTGGCACCGCTGTCGGCGACGACGTCGGCCAACCGCGGGTCGTGGAGGCCCGTGGTGTCGTTGACGACGTGCGCCCCGGCGGCGATGACGCGTTCGGCGACCTCGGGGCGGAAGGTGTCGACGGAGATGACGACGTCCGACCGGACCGAGAGCGCTTCGACCACGGGCAGGACCCGATCGAGTTCGTCGGAGGCGGACAGCTCGGGCCCGGGGGCGAAGGGGACGCCCCCGATGTCGACCCAGTCGGCGCCCGCCGCCGCCGCGTCCACCGCGGCCTGCACGGCGCGGTCGAGGGCGAAGGTCGCGCCCTGGTCGAAGAAGGAGTCGGGCGTGCGGTTGACGATCGCCATGACCGCGACCTGGCGGGAGAAGTCGAAGGTCCGCGACCCGATGCGTCGCCGAGGGACGAGCAGCGGGGGCAGGGCGGGTGCGGGGGAGTCGGCGTCGTGGGGCTGCCCCGCGGCCTCACGCACGGGGCGCGCCGATCAGGGCGACCGCCTCGGCCCGCGCCGACGCCTGGGACAGCACGCCCCGACTGGCGAGCGTCACCGTCGTGCTGCCGGTCTGGCGGGGGCCACGGGTCGTGACGCAGCCGTGCGAGGCGTCGAGCACCACGAGGACGCCGTCGGGGCGAGCGCCCGCCTGCAGGGCCTCGGCGATCTCCTCGCCGAGGCGCTCCTGGAGCTGGGGACGCGAGGCCACGGCGTCGACCACCCGGGGAAGCGCGCCCAACCCGACGATCGTCTCACCCGGCACGTAGGCCACGTGTGCGACACCGACGAAGGGCAGCAGATGGTGCTCGCACACCGACCGGAACGAGATGTCGCGGACGATCACGACCTCGCCGAGTTGATGGGCCTCGGCCGAGACCGTGGCCTGGCGGACGAGGTCGGCCGCGTCGATCGTGAGTCCCGAGAAGAACTCGACGTAGGCGTCGGCGACGCGTCGAGGGGTGGACTCGAGGCCCGGGCGGTCGAGGTCCTCACCGATCGCGGCGAGCAGTTCGAGCACGGCGGCCTCGATGCGGGGCCGGTCGACGGGAGGGGGAGTCATCAGGCCATCTTCTCAGGCGACGGGGTCGACCGCGGCGTCGTTCCCGTCCGCCCCCGGCGTCGTCGATTCGCGGGGGAGCGCCTCGTGGTGCCGCCGTCCGTGGCTGCGCCGCGCCTCCTTCATCTCGGCCTCGAAGAGATGCCTCTTGCCGCCCGCGAGAGAATCACGTATGTTCTGCTCATGGTCGCGGAACGCGGCGTAGTAGCCGTCGTCGTAGTCCTCCACGATCTGGTAGGTCCATCGGCCCTCGAGGACGTTGCGACCGACGAGGTCTCGATCGAGCAGGTCGGCGACCTCGACGTGTCCGGCGCGTCGGAGCGACTCGACGGCGTCGCCGAGGGCCAGGTCGGCCTTGCCGGTCAGTCGGTGGAAGCCGTAGAGGAATCCTCGTGCCTGCTCGACGATCTCGAGCGCGGCCGAGAGCTCGCCGAGCGCGGCGACGGTGTCGTCGTCGAGCCCGTCAGGTCGACGGTGCGCGTCGTCGGGCGGTGTGTGGGTCGCGTCGGTCGTCATGCGACCAGGCAACTCCGTGGAGTCGCGGCATGCGTCAGCGGGGACCGCTTCCCACGCCCCATTTCCCAGTTACTTGACATAATGCGCATTATCAGTCACATGCCGACAAGGCCAGAAGGGGTTCGCGGGCGGCGTGAGCGGCCTGCTCCTCAGGCCTCGGACGAGCTGTCCAGCACCGTGCGCAGCAAGTCGACGAGGTCGGCGGGCTCGACCGGTTCGACGATCGTCGTCAGGTCGTCGAGGCTGAACCAGCGCGACTCGAGGATGTCGGTGCGCTCGTCGTCCGTCCAGTCGTCGTCGACGACCTCGAAGTGCGGCAGGCGGACGACGAAGAACTCCGCGTGACCGTGCGTGTGGTCGGCGTCGTCCCAGGACACCTCGAAGTCGTCCACGCGCACGACGTCGCCGACCGCGGTGACCACCTGGCCGGTCTCTTCGTGCAGTTCGCGGACGGCCGCCTCGACGTGCGTCTCGCCCGGGTCGACACCGCCACCCGGGGTGATCCAACGCGCTGTCCGACTGGTGTCGGGCGCCACCGTCTTCATGAGGAGCACACGGTCGTCCCCGTCGAGGACGAGGAGGCGCGAGGTCGGTCGGACGATGCGCTCGGTCACGAGGTGCCCCGTCTCAGACGATCGGCGCGAAGTCGCTGGTGTCGCCCACCAGTCGGGTGTGGTCGGCCGGGACGGGGTCGACGGCGGCCGATGCGACCTCGGCGGCGAACTCGGCGACGTTGTACAGCTTGCCCGCGCTCTCTTTCCGCGACGAGATGGCCCCGGGATTCGACCGTTCGAGCAGGGTCGCCGTGATCGTGCCCTCGATCATGTCGCCCGAGACCACGACGAACTCGACGCCCGCGGTCTCGAGCTGCGGCAGCATCTCGCGCAGGGCGTCTTCGCCGGCACGCTTGCTCAGGGCGACGGGAAGGTACTCGGGCATCGTCTCGGTCGTGCGGATGAAGTGGGCCTGGTGACTCGTGACGAAGACGACGCGCGAGCCCGGGGCGAGCAGCGGCAGGGCCGCGGTCAGCAGCGCCACCTGGGCGTCGCGGTTCAACTTGAGCGCGTAGTCCTCGGCCATGCCCGTCTCCATGCCGCCCGAGGCGTTCATGACGAGGACGTCGAGGCCGCCCCAGGCCTCGCGCACGGTCTCGAACATCGTCGCCAGGCTGGCCTCGTCGGTCAGGTCGGCCCCGATGGCGATCGCCTCGCCGCCGGCCTCCTCGATCTTCGAGACGAGCTGCAGCGCGCGCTTCTCCTTGTTGCGGTAGTTCACGACGACCTTGGCACCGGCCTCGGCGAAGTACCGCACGGTGTCGGCGCCGATCCCCCGGGACGACCCGGTGACCAGGACTCGGGCTCCGGCGAGGGACTCTGCGGCGAGGGGGTTGGACAAGGCGTGCTCCAGACTGTGCGGGGTTCGATCGGTCCGTGGACCGGACTCGACCCTACCAATCCCCCTCGTCACCGTCGGTGGTGGGTGGTAGTTTCCATAACAGGGGAACGAGAGAAGGTCGACGTGGACGTCCTGAACGATTACGCATGGGTCGCGTGGATCGCGCTCATCCTGGTGTTCGTCATCGTCGAGGTGACGACGCTCGAATTCACCTTCCTCATGCTCGCCATCGGCAGCGTCGGTGGTCTGCTCGCGGGCCTCTTCGGAGCCCCGTGGTGGTTGCAGGCGATCGTCGCGGCCGTCCTCGCGGTCTTGTTGCTGTTCACGGTGCGGCCACCGTTGCTGCGGGCGCTCCGCCGCGGGGGCGATCCGACCCCCAGCAACGTCGAGGCGCTGCTCGGGCTGCGCGGCACGGTCGTCGTGCCCATCGGCTCCGACGCCGGCCAGGTCAAGCTGTCGAACGGCGAGACCTGGACGGCCCGTGTGCTGTCCTCCCCCGCGACGTCGGCGGGCGCCGACCTCGCACTCGACACCGGGGCCCCGGTCGTCGTGACCGCCATCGAGGGGTCGACGGCGTTCGTCGCCCCCGCAGAGAGGTCCTGAAGCCATGGACACCATCAGTGCCGGCACCGTCGTCACCATCGTGGTCGTCGCGATCGTCGTCGTGCTCGTCCTCGTCATCCTGTTCCGCTCGGTCCGCATCATCCCGCAGGCGAGTGCCGGCGTGGTCGAGAGACTGGGTCGGTACCACAAGACCCTCTCCCCCGGGCTCAACCTGCTCGTGCCGTTCATCGACCGGGTGCGGCCGCTGATCGACATGCGCGAGCAGGTCGTCTCGTTCCCGCCGCAGCCCGTCATCACCGAGGACAACCTGGTCGTCTCGATCGACACGGTCGTGTACTTCCAGGTGACCGACGCCCGTGCGGCGACCTACGAGATCGCCAACTACCTCGGGGCCGTCGAACAGCTCACGACGACCACGCTGCGCAACGTGGTCGGAGGGTTGAACCTCGAGCAGGCCCTCACCAGCCGCGACAACATCAACGGCCAACTGCGCATCGTGCTCGACGAAGCCACCGGCAAGTGGGGCATCAGGGTCGGCCGCGTCGAGCTGAAGGCCATCGACCCGCCCCTGTCGATCCAGGACTCCATGGAGCAGCAGATGCGCGCCGAGCGCAGTCGCCGTGCGGCCATCCTCACCGCCGAGGGCACCAAGCAGTCGCAGATCCTCGAGGCCGAGGGGTCGCGACAGTCGTCGATCCTCAAGGCCGAGGGCGATGCGAAGGCCCAGGTGCTGAGGGCGCAGGGTGAGGCCGAGGCCATCGCGACGGTCTTCAACGCCATCCACGCCGGCGACCCCGACCCGAAGCTGCTCGCGTACCAGTATCTCCAGACCCTCCCGAAGATCGCGGACGGCTCCGCCAACACCATGTGGATCATCCCCAGCGAGCTGACCGAGGCCCTCAAGGGCATCGGGCAGGGCTTCTTCGCCCCTCGCGACCCGAACGCCCCCGGGTGGACCCCGACCGAGGCTCCCAAGGTGTCCGAGATGGACGTCACGCCCGACCTGGCCTCGACCGTCGATCTCGAGGCCGAACCCGACCTGGGCTTCCCGACGGTGACCACGCCCGGTGGCTCCGCATCCGGTGCGGGTACCGGGTCCGGGTCCGGAGGCGCGGGTGCTGCCGGTGCCGCCGGTCCGGTGCCCGAGACGGGCGCCCCGGGCACCGGCCCGACCGCTCCCCCGGCGACCTCGTAGTGCCGTCCGCTCCCCCGATCTCGGCCGGCTGGTTCGCGCCGGCCGGGCCCCGGGTGCTGGCGCACCGGGGCCTCGCCGTCGATGCTCCCGAGAACACCATGTCGGCGTTCGCCCTGGCCGTGTCGGCTGGTGCGACGTACGTCGAGACGGACGTGCACGCCACGCGCGACGGCATCGCGGTCATCAGCCACGATCCCGACCTGAGGCGGGTCGCGGGACGCGAGCAGCGCCTCCTCGACCTCGACCTCGCGGACGTCAAGGCGATCCGGCTCGACGGTGAGCACGAGATCCCCACCCTCGACGAGGCGCTCGACGCCTTCCCCGAGACCCGGTTCAACGTCGACCTCAAGTCCGACGAGGCCGTGGCGCCGGCCGTCAGGGCGATCGCCCGGGTCCGGGCGACGGATCGCGTCCTGGTGACCTCGTTCGACCACCGCAGGCGTCTCCGGGCGGTCCGGGCCCTGCCGGGAGTCGCGACGTCGGCCTCGTCCCGGGGCATCGTCACGGCGATGGCGGCAGGTCTCGTGCCGCTCCCCGGGCTCAGGCGGACGCTGATGCGGCGCGCCCTCATCGGGTGCCGGGCGGTTCAGGTGCCCGAGCGCAAGGGTCCGATCCGCATCGTCACGGCCGCGCGCGTCGCCGAGTGGGCGAGGCTGGGTGTCGAGACGCATGTGTGGACCGTCAACGAACCCGACGACATGGCTCGACTGCTCACCCTGGGCGTCCACGGCATCGTCACCGACCGTGCCGACCTGGCACTCGACGAGGTGCGTCGGCGCGCTCCGTGACCGCCGACGGAGACTGCCCGGGCACTGTGAAGGGACTGTGAAATCGCACGGCTCGGAACGGCGGAGGGCCAGAACGGGTTACAACGGGTGATTGCAACGCGAGAGGAGACCACACAATGGCAGATCGCAGTTTGCGCGGAATGAGGCTCGGCAGCCAGAGCCTGCAGAGCGAAGAGGGCGTGGAGTTCTCGCCCCGTAAGAAGGCCGTCTACCAGACGACCGACGGCCAGACGTTCGACATGGTGTTCGCTGCGGACGCCGAGATCCCGGACATCTGGCAGTCCCCCAAGAGTGGCCAAGAGGGTCGGCTGTTGTCGGCCGACGGCAAGCCGGTCGAGATCGACGCCGGTGACGTCAAGGTCCCCCGCAGTCACTGGGACATGTTGCTCGAGCGCCGCAGCCGTGACGAGCTCGAGGAGCTCCTCCAAGAACGACTCGACTTCCTGCGGGCCCGCAAGGGTCAGCACAAGATCGGCGCCTGACGGCACCACGAAGACGAGAAGGCCCGACCACCGCATGGTGGTCGGGCCTTCTTTCGTTCCTGGCGTCGCGAGACGTCAGTCGACGACGCGCCACCGCGGCAGGATCGGATCGGGTGCCTCGTCGAGCCGGCGGCGTCGAGCCGACCGGCGGGTACCGATGAACAGACGGGACAGCAGCAGCATCGCGAGACCGAAGAACGACACGAGCAGCTCGATCGCCCGACTCGCCGCCACGGCGGGCGTCGTCCCGGTGCCGAGGTCGACCACCGCCACCATGGTGCCGGGCTCGTAGTCGGGGATGCTCGCGGTCGTCCTGCCCGAGGCGTCGATGGCTCGCGTCGAGGCGACGGTCGAGACGTTGACCAGGGGCCGGGCCGTCTCGATGGCGCGCAGGCGGGCGATGGCGAGCTGCTGCTCGTTCTCGTCCGTCTGGCCGGGACGGGTGCCGAAGTCGGCGTTGTTCGTCTGGCCGATGATGACCTGCGCCCCCTCGTCCATCATGTTCGTGATGAGCTGGTCGTCGACGATGTCGAAGCAGATCGAGATGCCCGCCCGGAAGTCACCCAGGTCGAAGACCTCGTCACGCGTGCCCGGGGTGTAGTCCCGGCCGATCAGGTCGATGAGATCGGGGGCGAAAGGCCGCCAGAAATCACGGTCGGGCACGTACTCGCCGAACGGGACCGGGTGCTTCTTGTCGTACTGGTCTCGCACGCCTCCGTCGGACCAGAGGAGGGACGAGTTGTAGACGGTCTCACCGTCGTCGCTCTCGGTGATGACTCCTGACACGAGGGGCGCGTCGTAGCCACGGGAGATCGCGTCGAAGACGTACCGGCCGGTGGCGTCGCGGGTGGGATCGCGGTCGCTGCCGCCCTCGGGCCAGACGATCATGTCGAGGGAGCGCTGGTCTTCGGGCAACTGCGCGAGTTGGGCCTGCAGGTCGCTCATCGCGAGCACCTGGGCGTTGGTGAGGTCGCCGTACTGCCGGTCGGCGAAGTAGCCGGCGTCGCCGTCACCCTGGACGGCGGCGATGGTGGCCGTGCCGGAGGAGTGCGTCGGCCAGGCGGGCACGGCGAGGGCGGCGACCACGACCGTCGCACCCGCGAGCACACGGGTCGAACCCCGGACGGTCGTCTGGAGGGCGAGCTGGATCAGTGCGGCGACGATCGCCACCATGAGGAACGACAACCCCGAGATGCCCAGCCAGGCCACGAGGCCGGCGAACGGGCTCTCGGATTGGCTGAGTGCCACCCGGCCCCACGCGAAGCCGCCGTAGGGCCAGGTGCCGGCGACGAACTCACGGAGCGTCCAGAGCCCCCCGACGACGACCGGCAGGAGGACCGTGCGGCCCAGGGTGCCGGGCCAGACGCGCGGGACCCAGCGGTACGCCAGGGTGATCAGCATCGCCCCGGCGGCGAAGAAGAGCGCCTCGAGCGTCGACAGGGCGGCCCAGGGCACGACGCCGAGGAAGAGCGTCGCCCACGAGATGTGGATCAGGTAGAAGGACAGGCCCGCCACGAGGCCGACCAGGAACGAACCGCCGAGCGACCGGCCTCGGAGGGCCAACAACACGAACCCGATGCCGACGAAGGTCAGCGGCCAGACGTCACCGTCGGGGAAGCCGCCGTCGAGGACGGCGCCGGCACCGAGTGCGACGATGAGGGCCAGCCAGAGGGGCAGTCGGACGTCGATCGCTCGGGAAGACACCCCGTGATTCTAGGTGGCGGCGTCTGAGAGGCCGGTCGTCGCCGGTCGTCCTTGGCCTCTGCAGACAGAGCGGCTCAGGGGCCGACCGCGGTGTAGGCCACGATGCCGCGACGGACGGCGTCGAGAGCCTGTCGCGCCGTCGGACCGACCGGCAGGTCGCCCACGACCGACAGCTGGTCGAGCAGGTCGATCGTCTGTTTCGTCCAGCGTACGAAGTCGCCGGCGGCGAGGTCGGCGTCGTCGAGCACCGAGTCGAGTGCGGCACCTCGCGCCCAGCGGTGCATCGCCAGGGCGAGACCGGGAGCCGGGGGCTGGCTGCCGGGAAGACGGTGTTCGTGCTCGAGGTCGTCGAGTTCGGCCCAGAGCAACTGGGTGGCGTCGAGGGCCGCACGGAACTCGCCCCGGGGCAGGAACCGCTCCGAGAGCTGGCCCTCGTCCCGCCGGGGCTCGTACACGAGCGTCGCGGCCATGGCGGCCATCGACGGCACGTCGAGCATGTTCCACAGGCCGAGGCGCAGGCTCTCGGCCACGAGGAGGTCGCGATCACCGTAGATGCGGCGCAACGTGCGACCGGTCGGGGCGACGGTGACCTCGGCGTCCCGGGCGACGCGACCCGCGCCTCCGGCGTTCGTGCCCGTCGGGACGAGGTAGCCGCGGTCGAGCAGCACGTCGGTGACGCGGTCGAAGACCTTGGCGACGGCACCGGTCCGGCTGCGGATCTGCGCCGACAGCTGATCGGTCTGCTTCTTGAGCTTGAACCAGCGCTCCGACCAGCGGGCGTGCTGCTCTCGCTCGGGGCAGGCGTGGCAGGGATGCTGCCGGACCTGCCGCCGGAGTTCGACGATGCGTCGCTGACGTTTGTCGCGTTCGGCCCGCGACTGCGATTCGGCACGAGCAGCCCCCTGCTTCTCGAGATCGCCCACCTCGCGACGCAACATCGTGTACTCGCCGAAGTCGCCCAGGTGGCAGGCCATCGATGCGGCGTAGCCGTCGAGCGACTGCTGCTGCGACCGCACCTTGCGTGCGAGGTCGACGACCGAACGGTCGGCCTGGAACTGGGCGAACGAGGTCTCGAGCACCTCGCGGGTGCGGGATCGACCGAACTGCTCGATGAGGTTGACGGCCATGTTGTACGTGGGCCGGAAGCTGCTGTTCATCGGGTAGGTGCGCCGCGAAGCGAGCGAGGCGACGGCCTGCGGATCGAGGCCCTGCTGCCACTGGATCAGCGAATGGCCCTCGACGTCGATGCCGCGACGACCGGCGCGACCGGTCAGCTGGGTGTACTCCCCGGGGGTGATGGGCACCCTGGCTTCGCCGTTGAACTTCTCGAGCTTCTCGAGCACGACGGTACGGGCCGGCATGTTGATGCCCAGTGCGAGCGTCTCGGTCGCGAACACGACCTTGACGAGCTTCTTCTGGAACAGCTCTTCGACGACCTCTTTGAACGCGGGCAACAGGCCGGCGTGGTGGGCTGCCACGCCCCGCTCGAGCCCGTCGAGCCACCGCCAGTAGCCGAGCACCGCGAGGTCCTCGTCGCGCAGGGTACGGCAGCGGGCCTCGACGATCTCGCGGATCTCTCGACGCTGGTCGGCGGTCGTCAGGCGGATGCCCGACCTCAGCACCTGGGACACGGCCTGGTCGCAGCCCACCCGACTGAAGACGAAGAAGATGGCGGGCAGCAGGTTCTGGTCGTCGAGCATCTCGACGATCTTCCAGCGGTCGAGGCGTCCGGGGCCGCCCTGCGTGGGCGGGACGACGTGACCCCGGGGGCCCGTCCGTCCGGCGGAATGGGAGTCACGCCGTCCGCCGCTGCGACCGCCACGCCGCCCGAGCGAGGTGGCCCGGAGAAGTTCGGGGTTCACCCGGTTCGTCGCCGCCTGCCCCGAGGAGTCGAACAGGTCGAGGAACTTGCCCCCGACGAGGACGTGCTGGTCGAGCGGCACGGGACGGTCCTCGGAGACGATGACCTCGGTGCTGCCGCGGACCGTCTGCAACCAGTCACCGAACTCTTCGGCGTTGGACACCGTCGCGCTGAGCGAGATGAGCCGGACGTCGAGGGGCAGGTGGATGATGACCTCTTCCCACACGGCACCACGGAACCGGTCGGCGAGGAAGTGGACCTCGTCGAGGACGACGTAGCGCAGGTCGGTCAACATCTCGGAACCGGCGTAGATCATGTTGCGGAGGACCTCGGTCGTCATCACGACGATGCGCGCCCGGGAGTTCACGTTCGTGTCGCCCGTCAGCAGACCGACCTCGGACGCGCCGTACTCGGCCACCAGCTCTTGGAACTTCTGGTTGCTCAGAGCCTTCATCGGGGCGGTGTAGAAGACCTTGGCCCGAGGGTCCTGCATGGCGAGATGGATGGCGTACTCCGCCACCAAGGTCTTGCCAGCGCCCGTGGGTGCGGCGACGAGGACGCTGTCGCCTTCTTCGAGGGCGGCGCAGGCGGCGATCTGGAACGGGTCGAGGGTGAAGCCCAAGCGGGACCGGAATGCCTGGAGCTTGGGGGTCTTCACGCGTGTCTTCGCCGCGGCGAAGCGCTCGGCCGGGCTGAGGTCGGGGCTCACCGGGTCAACCCGCTGCCAGCTCGGCGTCGAGGGCCGCGGCGCGCTTCGCGACCCGACGATCGTGCAACCAGGCCACCCCTGCTGCGAGGAAGAACAGGATGATCATCGGGATGGCCAGCAGGAACATCGAGAAGATGTCGGCGGACGGCGTCGCGATGGCGGTGAACAGGACGATGACGAGGATGGCGACGCGCCACCCCTTGACGATCGCGGCGGCCGAGACGACTCCGACGAAGTTCAACAGCACGAGGAACACCGGCATGACGAAGGCGATGCCCACGGCGAGGACCAGCTTGAGGACGAAGTCGTAGTAGACCTTCGACTCGATGATGGTGGCGTCCTGCGTGTCGACGAAGCCGGTCATGACCTCGACGATGTGGGGCAGGACGTACCAACCCGCCAAGCAGCCGCCCAGGAAGAGAGGGATGGCGGTGCCGATGAAGCCGACCGCGTAGAGCTTCTCTTTGCGCACGAGAGCCGGGACGATGAAGGCCCACACCTGGTAGAGCCACACGGGGCTCGAGATGACGACGCCGACGGTGACCGCGATCTGCAGCTTGAGGTCGAACGCGCCGGTGATGTTCGAGTAGTTGAGGGTGGTCTCACCCGTGCGCGCTGCGGCGATGGCCTCGACCGGCGACCTCAGGGCGTCGAGGACGAATGGCGCGAGGAACCAACCGGCGACAGCGGCCAGGATGAGGGCCAGGGCGGAGATGAAGAGGCGCTTGCGCAACTCGAGTAGGTGCTGGCCGAGCGACATCTTGCCGTCGCGGCCGCGGCTGCGGCCGGTGCCCCTCCCCTGGGTGCTGTCGCCACGAGTCGTCGTCGTGGCCACGCGTCAGGACTTCGGCGGGACGTCGCGATTCGGCGACGGGTAGCCGTCGTCGGACCGACGAGCGGTCGACCCGTCGCTGTACCGGGCGGATGCGTCGTCGGAGCGACGGACCGGACGGTCGTCGAAGTCGTCGTCGACTGCCGACTCTTTCTTGTCGCTGTTGACCTCGTTCTTGAAGATGCGCATCGACTGCGCGATGCTCTTCGCGAGGGCGGGGAGCTTCGGCGCACCGAAGAGGAGCAGGACGATCGCCAGGATGATGATCAGGTGCCAGCCTGAGAGTGCGTTTCCGAACATGATGGGGTCTCCTTGCGGGGCAGGGTGACGATCAGTCTATCGTGCGGTGTCACCCGCGACGGGCGCGGCGCAGACGATCCACAGCGCGGGTGGGGCGGAGAGCCTAGGAGGCGCGGGGTGGCTCGGCGTCGTACCGCTCGATCGCCCGACGGGCCCAGTCGGCCACCGCCGAGCGCGCCGACTCGGGCGCGACGACCTCCGGGCGACCCGGCAGTCCGGCCACGAGTCGACAGAGCGTGCCGAGACGGTTGACGCGCAGTCGGAGTCGGACGCGGTCGTCCTCGAGGGGCTCGGGTTCGTCGGGGCCGTAGTCGGCGAGGAGCGGTGCCGCGGCCGCGTCGAGGTCGAGCACCACGACGAGGTCGTCCGGAGACCCCTCGAAGAGCGTCTCGGGCAGAGCGACGTCGTCGGCCCGATGAGCGATGGGAGTCGAGGTCAGTGCCGGTGCGGCGATCCGGTCGAGTCGGAACGTGCGGGGGGCTTCGCGCAGGTGGTCCCAGGCCCTGAGGTACCAATCGGCGTCGACCGACTCGACCCGCAGCGGGTCGACCCGGCGGCGTTCGGCGACCCCACGGGTACCGCGATAGTCGAACTCGAGCTGGACGCCGGTTTCGACCGCCCGTCCGACGAGCCCCAGCACCTCGTTCGTCTCGGACTGGTCGATGGCGACCTGGCTCGGTTCGCTGGAGGCCCCTCGGGAGAGCTTGCTCATCAGGGTGGCGATGGCCGCGCGATCGGCGTTCTCGGGCAGCGAGGACAGGTATTGCAGCCCGGCGATGAGAGCGGCGGCCTCGCGAGCGGAGAACCGTGGCGAGTCGTCGATGGCGACGAGGTTGGTCAGCACGATGACGTCGTTCTGTTCGAAATCGTCCCAGGCGATGTCGAAGAGGTCGCCGTGCTGGTATTGGGTGGTCTCGCCGGGGATGCCCGAGACGGCGATCAGTTCGACCGCACGGCGGATCTCGGCCACGCTCACGCCGAAGTGCGCGGCGGCCTCGGCGACGCTGACGCGTTCGTGGTCCATGAGCCAGGGGACCAGCGAGAGCAGGAAGGCCAGCTTGTCCGCGGCGTGGAGAGAACCTCGGGATTCAGCCACGAACGCCTCCGTCGACGGCGTCCGTGTGGGTGTCGAGCACGCTCGCGAGGCGGTGCCGCACGAGGGTGCGCAGGCTCTCGGGCTCGACGACCGTCACCTCGGGTCCGAAGGAGGCGAGCTCGTCGGCGAGGAGGTGTTCGTCCGTCCAATGGACCGTGAGGGTGACGGGATCGAGACGCGTGGTGCCGCGACGTTTGCCGAGCCGGGTCTCGGCGTCGGACGTCGGCTCGACCCGGAGGGTCGCGGTGCGGTCCCGCCAGACCTGCTCGAGGTCGGCCAGCGCGCGGTCGGCGGTGGCGTCGTCGGGGCGTGCGAACGGGGTGGACGTCAGCTGGACGGGACCGACCACCCTCGACAGCAGGAACGTCTTGAGCGTTCCCGTGCCCACCTCGACCGCGGACACCAGCCACCGACCGTGGTGCTGGACCAAGGCAGCCGGAGCGACCTCACGCCGTCGGGCGGCCTCGTCTCCGGGCTTGAGGTAGTCGAACCGGACGACGACGCCGCGGTCGAGCGCGGTGCGCAACGGCTCGAACGCGGCGTCGCGGGAACGGAGTCGAGGGGCGTACTCGAGCTCGGGGACACTCGCCGCGCCACCGAGTGAACGGAGCTTGAGGAGGGCCCGACGGGACTCGTGCGAGAGCGACCCCTCGCGCCAGACCATCGCCGCCAGGGTGAGGAGGGCGGTCTCTTCCGAGGAGAACGAGATGTCCTCGGGCAGCTCGTACGCCCCGCGCGGGATGCGGTAGCGCAAGGCCTGGTTGTTGCCCGCCGACGCAGGATCGTCGATCGTCTCGAGGGGGACGCCGAGTTCGCGGATGTCGTCCTTGTCTCGTTCGAACTGCCGCTCGAGCGCGGCGTTGTCGCCGGAGCGCGAGTACTTCTGGCGGTACCCCTGGACGGTCGACAGGACCTCGGTCTTGCTCAACCCGGAATCCGTCGCGAGCAGGGCCAGCACGAGGCTGAACAGGCGCTCTTCGACGGGGACGCGGGGGGTGCGGGCAGCGGGCACGGCGACCGGCTCAGCAGGGCCGCGTCATCGGATCGCCCCGAGAACGTCGAAGACGTAGACGTAGGCGGAGCCGCCGCTCTCGGCGGACGCGGGAAGCACGATCATGACCTGCGAACCGACCTGCTGCCCCACCAGGGCCGAGCGGATGTCGTCCGGGATCTGCTCGTCGCCGAGGTCGACCGGCGTGGCCGAGCCGCCGTTCGTCCAGGTCGAACCCGCGACGGTGGCCGGCTGGCTCCAGGTGACGGCCGTGAACTGCACCACGGCCGTGTCGTCGGCGGTCAACGTCGTGCCGTGGCCCTTACGGACGAGGTGCACGACCTCGTCGGTCGGAGCGTCGCCCGCCGGGATCGTGATGCCGGGTGCTCCGTCGGGGGCGGTGACGACGGCGGGCAGACCGTTCGCGCCGAGCTGGAGGGCACCGTCGGCCTTGGCGAGGAATGCGCGTTTGACGTCGACCACCGCGACGTAGGCCGCGTCGGGGTCGTCGTTCGGGGTCGTCGCGGCACCGTTGATCGATGCGGAGAGGTCGCTCGCCTTGACGGCGACGGCGACGCGCGAGCCCACCGTCGAGCACTCGAGCGCGTCGACCAGCGGGGCGAGCGTCTGGCCGCCGACGGTCAAGGGGACGTTCGTGGAGCCGTCGTAACCGCTGTCCTCGAGCTCCTGCCCCGTGGAGCCGTCGAAGAGGGTGTAGTCGATGACGACCGGGGTGCCGTCGACGAGTCGCTGGCCGTCGCCCTGGATGAGCGTCGACACCTCGGTCTTCTTGGTCACGATGGGGGTCGGCACGTCGACGTCGGGCTTCGTGCCGAAGTCACCGGTCGCCGTGACGACCGAGGCGGCGTCGCCCGTGGCAGGGCAGCCGGTCGAGCCGGGGCCGGCCGTGGTCGAGCAGGCCGTCATCGAGGCGAGCAGGCCGACCGTCACGACGAGGGCGGGGATGGTGCGCACGGGGACTCATTTCGTGGAGGCGACCGGGGGTCGAGTGGGGCTTCCGGTCGGGTCGTTCGGATGCGGGGACAGCTTAGCGGGGGCGATCAAGGCCCTCGATGACGCTCAGGCCGGCGCGGAACCGGTCGAGGGGCCGTCGGTGGCGCCGCCGTCGACGGCTCCGGTCGCCGCGATGGCGGCCTCGGCTGCCGACCGCGCCTGGCGGGCGGTCTTGCGCAGCTTCTTGTCGCTCGCGGACCGGTCGCCGAGGGCCCCGGGGGTCCAGGCGTCGACGTCGGCGTCGCTGTAGTCGGACTTCGAGGGGCGCCGCTTGAGCTGCGGAAGCACCGCGCCGGGGGCGAGGCGGCGTGCGGTGAGGAGGAATCCTGTGTGCCCGATCATGCGATGGTCGGGGCGAACGGCGAGGCCTTCGACGTGCCAGCCGCGGACGAGGGTCTCGGACGCGTCGGGTTCGGTGAAGGACCCCGAGGCGCGCAGGGCCTCGGCGGTCCGCGAGAGCTGGGTGGCCGTGGCGACGTAGCAGATCACCAGGCCGCCCGGCTTGAGCGCGTCGGCCGTGACGTCGACGTTCTCCCACGGAGCGAGCATGTCGAGGACGACCCGGTCGACCGTCCCGTCGGGCATCGCCGCCGGGAGTTCGTCGGCCAGGTCGCCGACCGTGACCGACCAGTTCTCGGGCTCGGCGCCGAAGAAGCTCGCGACGTTGCCCTCGGCCACGTCGGCGAACTCCTGACGGCGCTCGAAGGACGCCAGGCGTCCCTCGGGGCCGACGGCACGCAGCAACCAGAGTGACAGCGCGCCCGAACCCACGCCCGCCTCGACGACGGTCGCGCCGGGGAAGATGTCGGCGAACGCCACGATCTGTGCGGCGTCCTTCGGGTAGACGATGGCGGCGCCCCGGGGCATGGACATCACGAAATCGCTCAACAAGGGACGGAGCGCGAGGTACTCGTCGCCGGTCGTGCTCGGGACGACCGACCCGTCGGGCAGACCGACGACGTCGTCGTGCGCGATCATGCCGCGGTGCGTGTGGAACACGGCACCGTGCGTCAGCACGATGGTGTTCATCTTGCCCTTGGGGCCCGTGAGCTGGACCTTGTCGCCTTCGACGAAAGGGCCGGACTGGCGGCGGAACGCGGTCATGCGGGGGTGCTGCTTTCGATCGGGTCGCACCCCGAGGGGTGCAGGAGGCGCGGCGTACGCACCGGGGTCAGGAGTCGAAGATCGCCTGGTCGCGGACGGCGCGCCCGGCACGGTGCAGCTCACGGAGGTCGCCGACCGTCGTCCCGACGAGCGTGTCGCGTCGGATGTAGGGGCCGTCGTCGGCGAGCGGCGCGTGGTGCTCGACGCCGATCGCGACGGTGCCGGCGGCCACGGCCGAGGCGAGGCCGGGCGTGCTGTCCTCGATGGCGATGCAGTCGGCGGGGTCGACGCCCAGCAGTGCGGCGCCACGGAGGTAGGCCTCGGGGTGCGGCTTGGCGTGCTCGACGTCGTCGCCGGCGACGATCGCGTCGAAGGCCTCGAACTCGATGGCGTCGACCATGAACTGGGCCATGCGCCGGATCGACATCGTGACCAGGGCGGTCGGGACTCCCTCACGGCGGAGCTCGGCGAGGAGCTCTTTCGCGCCGGGACGCCAGGGGATCTCGAGCGCGGCACGCTCGAGGACCGCGGTGGTCAGGCGGTCGATGATCTCGTCCTCGGACAGGTCGACGCCGTGGGACTGCAGGACGCGGGCGGACTGCCACAGGCCGCTGCCGATCATGGCGTCGCCGTCCTCGCGGCTCCAGGTGCCGCCGAAGGACTCGACCAGTTCGACCTGGCAGAGGAACCAGTACGGCTCGGTGTCGACGAGGGTTCCGTCCATGTCCCACAGGACGGCGGCAGGCAGGGTTTCGGTCACGGCGCACGAGTCTACCGGGCGTGACCGGCGTGGCCTCCCGGCCCGCGCCTCCTGATGGCGGTCACGGACTATCGTGGAGGGTCAAGCGCCGGACGCCCTTCCGGCACGGTGAGGACTCAGGTTGACGAACACGTCGGATTTCGCTGCGGGACGCCTGCTGGTGGTGGCCTTCGAGGGCTGGAACGACGCCGGCGAGGCCGCCAGCGGCGTCGCGCGCAGCCTGGTCGAGACGCTCTCGCTCGAACCGGTGGCCGAACTCGACGGCGAGCGGTACATCGACTACCAGTTCAACCGTCCGCAGGTGGGGCTCGACGACGACGGGGTGCGCACCCTCGTGTGGCCCCGCATCCAGCTGCACGCGGCCGCCGACGCCGTGACGGTCCTCCCCCGCGTCCCGGCGTCGCCGGCCACCGAAGTGCTCGTGCTGCTCGGCGCCGAACCGTCGCGCAGCTGGCGGGGCTTCGCCGCCGAGATCGTCGACCTGATCGACGTGCACGACGTCACGGGCGTGGTGTTCCTCGGGGCCATGCTCGCCGACGTCCCCCACACGCGCCCCATCTCGGTCTTCGTCAGCAGCGAGAACGAGGCCGTCCGCGACGAGTACTCCCTCGAACGCAGCACCTACGAGGGACCGGTGGGCATCCTGTCGGTCCTCGCCGACGCCGTCGAGGCCGCCGGCGTGCCGACCCTGTCGATCTGGGCCTCGGTGCCGCACTACGTCCACAACGCCCCGTCGCCCAAGGCGACGCTCGCCCTCATCGAGAAGCTCGACGAGCTCTCGGGCGTGGCGATCCCCCGAGGCGAGCTCGACGCGGAGTCGACGGCCTGGGAATCCGGCATCGACGCCCTCGCGGCCGACGACGAGGACATGGCCGGCTACATCGAACAGCTCGAGCAGGCCCGCGACACGGTGGACAGTCCCGAGGCCAGCGGGGAGGCCATCGCGCAGGAGTTCGAACGGTACCTCCGGCGGCGCGACGGCAAGGGCGGGGACGGCCGACCGGACGACCCGAGGTATCCCCCGGTCCCCTGAGCCACCCTGCCGTGGCCCCGTCGGACGGGGTCCGGCGTCCTGGCTCGACGACCCGGCTCAGGTGGTGGGTTCGCCCGGGACGGCCACGCCGTTCTCGTAGGCGAACACCACGGCCGCCGTCCGGTCACGGAGGCCGAGCTTGCCGAGCACGTTCGAGACGTGCGTCTTGACCGTCGCCTCGCCGAGGAACAACCGTCGGGCGATCTCGGCGTTCGAGGCCCCGGATGCCAGCCGGTCGAGGACCTCGCGTTCGCGTTCGGTGAGCGTCGCCAGGGCCGGACTGGGGACGACGACCCGCGCCGTCGCCGGGTCGCCCACGGCGCGTTCGACGACGGCACGGGTGAGCTGGGGCGAGAGCAGGGCGTCCCCGCGGTGCACGACGGCGATCGCCTCGATGAGGTCCTCGGGCGTGGCCGTCTTGAGCAGGAAGCCGCTCGCCCCCGCCTGGAGGGCCCGGAAGACGTAGTCGTCCCGGCCGAAGGTCGTCAGGACGAGGACCGCCGGGCCGCCCTCGGGAGACTGCGCGAGGATGCGGCGCGTGGCCTCGAGCCCGTCGAGGACGGGCATCTCGATGTCCATCACGACGACGTCGGGGCGGAGTCGCCGGACGAGGTCGACGGCCTCGAGCCCGTCGCAGGCCTCACCCACGACGCGGACGTCGGGCGCGGTGTCGAGGATGATGCGGAAACCCGTGCGGACGAGATCCTGGTCGTCGACGAGCAGGACGGTGACGGGATCGGTCGTGTCGGTCATGGTCTCTCGGAGGGGTCGGTGGCGACGTGGTCGCGGGGGCGGGCGTCGGCGCAGGCGCCCACGGGCAGGACGGCGTGCACCCGGTAGCCCCCGCGCGGTCGGGGGCCGAGGTGCAACTCGCCCCCGTGGAGGTCGACCCGTTCGCGCATGCCCCGCTGGCCCAGTCCGGCGCCGGACGTGGCCGTGCCCTGCGGCGGGGTCGCCCCGGGGTAGGGCGTGGGGCCGGGACGGCCGTCGTCGACGACCTCGACCTCGACGGTGCGGTCGCCGTAGCGCAGGTGCACCTCGGCGAGCGAGGCGTTGCCGTGCTTGAGGGTGTTGGTGAGCGCCTCTTGGGTGATGCGGTAAAGGGTGACGCCGATGCTCTCGGGGACGTCGCGGGCGTCACCGTGCACCGAGAACCGGACCTCGAGACCGAGGGCGCGCGTGTCGGCCATGAGTTCGGGCAGGGCACCGAGGCCCGAGGGGGCGGACCCGGTCTCGCCGTCGCGCGACCGCAGCACGGACAACAGGCGGTCGAGCTCGTCGATGGTCGTGCGCGCCGTGCCCTCGACGGCCGAGAGGGCGCCTCGTGCGATCTCGGGCCGGTCGAGGGTCCGTCGGGCCGCGCCGGCCTGGATGCCGATGACCGCGACGTGGTGGGCGACCACGTCGTGCAACTCGCGGGCGAGGCGCGTGCGCTCCTCGTTGATGGCCCGGTCGGCGACGAGCTCGTGCGCCGCCCGCAGTTCGACCCCCGTGCGTTCGAGGGCGTGCAGCCTGGTGGCCGACACCCGGGCCGCTCGACCGAAGGCGATGGCCGTCACGAGGACGATGCCGTTCGAGACGAGCGTGTAGGCGATCGTGGCGAGGGTCACGGGGTCGGCGGCCTCGGCGTCGGACACGTAGACCGAGCGCAGCCACACCCCGAGCCAGACGAACATGACCGCGGTCACGACGACGCTGACGACGAGCGCGCGGGCGCGCCGGGCGGCCCAGGCGTTCGCGGTGAAGATGGCCACGAACTCGACGATCGACGGCGTCAGCGTGTCGGGATAGCCCCTCAGCTGGGCGGCCAGGAACACGCCCGACACGACGACGAGGACGGCCACGGGCCGTTGCCGGCGGAAGGCGAGCGGCGCACAGAGGCACACGAGCCACAGCACGCTCTCGACGATCGACGGCGAGCCCGCCCCGTCGGCGTCCGCGACGATGACGGCACTGAGCCAGAGCGTGGCGAGGCCGAGAACGGCGGTGAGAGCGGCGATCCAGAGGTCGACGCGCGTGTCGCGTCGGGTGAGTGGGCGGCGGGCGTCGCTCGACGTCGCGGCCGGAGCCGGGGCGTTGATCGACGTTTCCACGCCGACCATCGTAGGGCAGACGCTCGTGCTGAATGAGGAACACTCATGCATATGCATGGAGAACGGGGCAGACGACCCGTTTCTCGTGGGCCGTCCTGGGGCCTGTCGGCGTCTGCGTCCTCCCGGCGGGCTCAGGCGCGCAGGTCGATGCCCAACAACGCCTGGACGGCGTCGACGTCGACCTCGGACGGGGCGGTTCCCCGAGACACCACGGCGTCGACGGCGTCGAGGGCCGACGGCGTGTCGAGGTCGTCCGCGAGATAGGAGCGCAGGCCGACGACCAAGGGGGTGGGAGCCGTGACCGCCACCGCGCCTCCTTCGCTCGTGGCCGCCCAGGCGACCCAGCGGCCGAGGCGCTGCTCGGCGGCGGCGAGCTCGGCGTCGAACCACTCCCAGTCGGAGCGGTAGTGGTGCGCCAGGAGGGCGAGTCGGACCGCGCGCGGGTCGTGGCCCGCAGCGACGAGTTCGCTGACCTTGACGAGGTTGCCGAGCGACTTGCTCATCTTCTCGCCCTGGTAGCCGACCATCCCGGTGTGCGTGTGGTGGACGGCGTAGGGGCGGCCGGTGAGGGCCGTGCCGTGCGCCGTGCTCATCTCGTGATGCGGGAACACCAGGTCGCTGCCGCCCCCGTTGACGGTGATCGGGACGTCGAGGTGCTGCTGGGCGATCACCGTGCACTCGATGTGCCAGCCCGGACGGCCGGCCCCCAGCGTGGTCGGCCAGGACGGCTCGTCGTCGCGGGCCGCTCGCCAGAGCAGCGGATCGAGCGGGTCGCGCTTTCCGGGGCGGTCGGGGTCGCCACCGCGTTCGGCGAAGAACCGGGCCATCGTGTCGGCGTCGTAGCGGCTCTCGAGGCCCAGGTGCCAGTCGGTGTCGCGTTCGGCGGCCCGGACGTCGAAGTACAGGTCGTCGCCGGCGCTCGAGGCGTCGGTCGGCACGGGGTACGCGAGACCTCGGTCGAGGAGGTGCGCCACGGCGTCGGCGACGTCGGTCACCACCTCGGTCACGGCGACGTAGTGCGTCGGCGGC
Source organism: Frigoribacterium sp. Leaf44 (assembly GCF_001421865.1). Lineage (NCBI taxonomy): Bacteria > Bacillati > Actinomycetota > Actinomycetes > Micrococcales > Microbacteriaceae > Frigoribacterium > Frigoribacterium sp. Leaf44. The sequence goes on along the minus strand of NZ_LMLG01000001.1, from coordinate 1,223,724 downwards.
ACGACGGCCAGGTGCTGCATGTCGCTGCGGAACAGGTCGGTCTGGCCGTCGGCGAGTTCGCGCCAGTCGACGCCGGTGGCCGTCGCCCGCTCGAGCAGCGGGTCGTCGACGTCGGTCGTGTTCTGGGCGTAGACCACCTCGACCCCGGCGTCGCGCCAGACGCGCAGCAGGGTGTCGAACGCCAGGTAGGTCGACGCGTGGCCCAGGTGGGTGGCGTCGTAGGGCGTGATGCCGCACACGTACAGGCCGGCCGACGAACCGTCGACCTCGGTCGGGTGCACCGTGCCGGTCGACGTGTCGTGGAGTGCCGGGAGGTCGCCGAGGCCGGGGAGGCGGGGGACGACGGGTTCGGACCAGGACCTCATGCGGCCACCACGCCCGTGCCGAGCAGGACGAGCAGGACGACGCCGAGCACGATGCGGTAGGCCACGAACGGGGCGAAGCTGCGGCGCGAGATGTAGTTCATGAAGAACGCGATGACGACGAAGCCGACGACGAAGGCGACGACCGTGGCGGCCAGGGTCTCGCCCAGCGAGTAGGGTCCGGGGTCGCTGAAGCTCTGTACGAGTTCGTAGAGACCGCTGCCGAAGACGGCCGGCACCGCCAGCAGGAACGAGAACCTCGCGGCGGCCGGCCGCGTGTAGCCGAGGGCGAGCGCCGTGGTCGTGGTGGCACCCGACCGCGAGACGCCGGGGAAGAGCGCCAGCACCTGGGCGACGCCGACGGCGATGCCGTGGCCGTAACGCATGTCCTCGAAGCGCTCGGTCTTCTTGCCGAGTCGGTCGGCCAGGCCGAGCAGCACGCCGAACACGATCAGGACGATCGCCACGATCCAGAGCGAGCGGAACACCGTGCGGATGTACTCCTGCGCGACGTACCCGACGAGCACGATCGGGACGGTGCCGATGATGACGAGCCAGCCCATGCGGACGTCGGGGTCGGTGCGCGGGATCTTTCCGGTCACGCCGGCGAACCAGCGCGAGACGATGCGGGTGATGTCGCGCCGGAAGTAGATGACGACCGCCAGTTCGGTGCCGAGCTGCGTGATGGCGGTGAAGGTGGCGCCAGGGTCGAACTCGGCCGCCGCTCCGGGATCGCTGAAGAACAGGCCGACGAGCCGCAGGTGGGCGCTCGACGAGACGGGGAGGAACTCCGTGAGGCCCTGGACGAGGCCGAGCAGGAGTGCCTGGAGGAGATGCTCCACGCGGGTGACCCTTCTGGTGCGGGGGTTGCTAGTACGTCGACAACAAGTCCCGCAGGACGCGACTGCCAAAGGATAGTGCGTCGAGCGGCACCCGTTCGTCGACGCCGTGGAACATGGCCGGGAAGTCCATGCCCTCGTCGAGCCGGAGCGGGGCGAAGCCGTAGCCGGCGATGCCGAGGAGGCTGAGGGCCTTGTTGTCGGTGCCGCCCGAGAGCAGGTACGGCAGGACGGGTGCCCCCGGGTCGTGGCGGTCGAGTGTGGCGGTGATCGCGTCGACCAGTGGGCCCGAGAAAGGCGTCTCGAGCCCGATGTCGGTGTGCATCGTCTCGATCTCGACGTCGTCGCCGATCAGCGCCTGTACCTCGGCGAGCACGGCCTGTTCCTGCCCCGGCATGCATCGGATGTCGACCAGGGCCTCGGCCGTGTCGGGCACGACGTTGTGCTTGTAGCCCGCCGTCAGCATCGTGGGGTTGGTCGTCGTCCGCAGCGACCCGCGGATGAAGCCCTTGGCCGTGCCGGTGCGCAGGACCAGTTCGTCGGGGGCGACCTCGTGCACGTCGACGTCGAGGATGCGGGCCACCTCGCCCAGGAGAGCGGTCGTCGTGTCGGTCAGCACGATCGGCCACTGCTGGCGGCCGAGGACGGCCACGGCCTCGGCCAGGCGCGTCACGGCGTTCGCCTCGATCATCTGGGAGCCGTGGCCAGCGGTGCCCCGTGCCCGGAGCTTGATCCAGATCAGGGCCTTCTCGCCCGTCTGCAGCAGGTACGAGCGGCGTCCGTCGATGAACGTCGAGTAACCGCCGACCTCGCTGATCGCCTCGGTGGCGCCGTCGAACAACCCGGGGTGCTCCTTGACGAGGAAGTGCGAGCCGAGGACTCCCCCGGCCTCCTCGTCGGCGAGGAACCCCAGCACCAGGTCGCGGGCCGGTCGTTCCCCCGCCCGCAGGATGTCGCCGACGGCCGTCAACATCATGGCGTCCATGTTCTTCATGTCGACGGCCCCGCGCCCCCAGAGCATGCCGTCCTGCACGACCCCGCCGAACGGATCGACCGACCAGTTCGCCGGGTCTGCCGGCACGACGTCGAGGTGGCCGTGCACCACCAGGCCGGGCTTCGCCGGCTCTGCTCCCTCGACCCGGGCGATCACGCTGACCCGGCCGGGTTCGGACTCGAACAGCTGCGGCTCGAGGCCGAGGTCGCGGAGGGCCGCCTCGACGTACTCGGCCGCGTCGGCTTCTCCGTTCGACCGCCCACCGCCGTAGTTCGACGTGTCGAACCGGATGAGGTCGCGGGCGATGCGGGCCGTCTCGTCGAGCTCGGGCTCGGTCGGGCCGGTGCTCGTGGGGGTCGTCGTCATGCGCCCCACGCTACCTGCCGCGCCCCTCACGCCGACGGACGTGGCGGTGGTCACGAGGGCCCTCCGAGCCGTGCTAATCTTTCGTGTCGGCTTCGGTCGGCACCATCCAGTCCGGGTGGCGGAAATGGCAGACGCGCTAGCTTGAGGTGCTAGTGCCCGTATAGGGCGTGGGGGTTCAAGTCCCCCCTCGGACACTCGAAACATCCTCTTCCGAGAGGCGTTTCACCAGATCTGTGTTGAGACAGAGGCTTGTTCGCAAGCGACGGAAGGCCCGCACACCCCGGTGTGCGGGCCTTCCTTGGTTCTCCGGCCTTCGTCGGTCGTCAGACCGCGCTGCCGGGGTTGCCGCTGGCGACGATCGAGCCGTTGATGCCCTGCGGGAAGAACCCGCCCTTGTCGATCTGGTTCGGCGTCAGGTACACGACGTTGAGCACGCGCTCGGCGGTCCGTCCGTAGACGATGGCGTTGGCGTCGGTCGGCACGAGGTTCTGGACGCCACCGAGGGTCAGGCCCTGGTCGTCGTCCGTCGACCCGTCGAGGGAGTCGCGGGCGTCCGAGATCTTCGTCGCGGGCACCTGCAGTCCCTTGGCGTTCAGCGTGGTGCGGATGATGCCCGCGTGGTAGGCCTCGACCGCGAGGATGCCGGCGGCCGCGCCGAGGTAGGTCTTGTTGTAGATCAGGGGTGCGGCCCCCTTGTAGGCGGTCACGCCGACGTCCTCGAAGATGAACGCCCCGAGCAGGAAGTTCTCCTCCGAGGCGAACGGGTCGAAGGTCTGGCCCGGCGTGATGACCCCTGCCGCGAGGGCCGCCGCCGTGAAGCTGCTCTGCAGGTCGATCGCCGGTCGCGACACCTTCGCGCCGCCGAGCGCCGACCGCAAGAAGGAGACGTGCGCCTTCTCGTCCGCCGCGATCTCCTGCGCGATGCGCTTGACGATCGTGGTCTTGAACGGCACGGGTGCGCCGCCGACGACGCCGCCCTGGGGGTCGATGCCCGTGATCTGGTCGGCGGGCAGCCCCGAGCCGGTGACGGCCCGGAGGTAGAACTCCGCCTCGAGGTACTCGAGGTTGAGTGCGAAGTTCAGGATCGTCGCATCACTGATCACCTCGTCGGAGGGCGAGACGGCGGCCGCGGACTGGGCGGGCAGCGTCGCGGCGACCGCGGCGAGCCCCGTGCCGAGGCCCGTGACGCCGGCGGCGGCGAGCAGCCGTCGTCGATCGATCGGGGTCTCGGCGCTCCGGGAGATGGCACTGCTGATGAAGCGTGTGTCGAACATCGTCGTTCCTTCGGGTGTGTTCGTGCAGCGAGGTGTGCCGTCGGTGCGCGCTCCCAGATGACGGCACCGGCGACGTCGGGGTCGGGTGACCCGTTCGGGGGACAAGCTAGCCCCCTCGCATCCCGTCCGGTAGCCCCCGCCGCCCCTGGTCGTCCCCGGCGCCCGTAGGGTCGGATCATGTCGCTCTCGATGGCCGCCACGCGGGCCCTGCTGCGCTTCCGCCCCCGCCTCCGCCCCCGCTCGACCGAGTCCGAGGACTCGCTCGTCCGCTCGGTCGCCCGTCAGGGCTCCGCCGCGCCGGTCACCCGAGGGGTGCACCGCGTCGCGACCGTCGAGGAGGCGCGGGTCGGTGGTGCGCGCGTCGTCACGCTCCGTCCGCGTCAGGCCCCGAGCGGCGTCCACGTGGTCTACCTGCACGGCGGTGCCTACGTGCACCCCGTCCTGGCCACGCACTGGAACCTGCTCGCGGGTCTCGTCCGCGCCTCCGGGGCCGTCGTCACCGTGCCCCTCTACGGGCTCGCCCCGGCCCACGACGTGGACGACGCGCTGCCTCTGCTGGACGCCGTCCTCGAGGACGTGCGCCGCGCCTCCCCGTCCCGGGTCGTCGTGGCCGGCGACTCGGCGGGCGGGGCGCTCGCCCTCGTCGCGGCGATGCGCGAACGCGACGCCGGCCGGCCCGTCCCCGACGCCGTCGTGCTCTTCTCGCCGTGGGTGGACGCCCTGCTCGACTCCCCCGCGATCGACGAGGTCGCACCGCTCGACCCGATGCTCGCCCGCGACGGTCTCGTCGCCGCGGGGCGGTGGTGGGCCGGGGACCGCGATCCGGCCGACCCCCTCGTCAGCCCGGTGCGGGGCGACCTCTCGGGTCTCCCACCCGTGTTCGCCTATGCCGGCGACCGCGACCTGCTCACGCCCGACGTGAAGCGGCTGGCCGCCGGTGTGAGCGCGGCGGGTGGACGCGTCGAGCTGCGGCTCTACCGCGGTGCCTTCCACGACTTCGTCGGCGCGCCCTGGACCCCGGAGGCGCGGCGGGCGCTCCGACACACCGCCTCGGTGATCCGCGGGGACGCGTCGACCGCGGGTCGGGCCGCACCGCCTCGCGCGTAGGGTCGCAGTCGGCGCGGCCACCGGTGCCCCGCCCCACGACGAGAGGGACCACACATGGAGTACGCACGACTGGGCACGAGCGGCCTGACCGTCTCGGCGGTGACCCTCGGCTGCATGAGCTACGGCGTGCCCGATCGCGGCACGCACGAGTGGAGCCTGCCCGAGGACGAGAGCCGCCCGTTCATCGCCCGGGCGCTCGAGCTCGGCATCACGACCTTCGACACGGCCGACGTCTACTCGGACGGCACCAGCGAGGAGATCGTCGGCCGGGCCCTGCGCGACTTCGCCACCCGCGAGGAGGTCGTCCTGGCGACCAAGGTGCACGGCCGCATGCGTCCCGGGCCCAACGGCGCCGGGCTCGGCCGGGGCCACGTGATGAGTGCGATCGACGACAGCCTGCGCCGGCTCGGAACCGACTACGTCGACCTGTACCAGATCCACCGCTTCGACCCGGAGGTGCCCGTGGAGGAGACGATGGAGGCGCTGCACGACGTCGTCAAGGCCGGCAAGGCCCGCTACATCGGGGCCTCGAGCATGTGGGCCTGGCAGTTCGCCACGATGCAGCACGCGGCCGACCTCGGCGGCTGGACGCGTTTCGTCTCGATGCAGGACCAGTACAGCCTGATCCAGCGCGAGGAAGAACGTGAGATGCACCCCTATTGCCTCGACCAGGGCGTCGGTGTGCTGCCGTGGTCTCCCCTGGCCCGCGGGAAGCTGACCCGCGACTGGGACGCCACCACGGTCCGGACCGAGACCGACAGCTTCGGTCAGACGCTCTACAAGCAGCGCGAGGACGGCGACCGGGCCGTCGCGCAGGCCGTCGCCGACGTCGCGGAGGCGCGGGGCGTCTCGCGCGCACAGGTCGCGCTGGCCTGGGTGCGGCAGCAGGACGCGGTCACCTCGCCGATCGTCGGGGCCACGAAGATGCAGCACCTCGACGACGCCGTGGCCTCGGTCGACCTGTGGCTCACGGACGACGAGCTGGACGCGCTCGAGTCGCCCTACGTGACCCGCGAGAACGAGGGGTTCTGACGCCGTCGCTCCGCTCGGTCGGCCGTGGCCGCGTCGGTCTAGGGTGAGCCGCACGGGCGGCGACGACGCCGACCGACCTCGACGAAGGGCAGCACCCATGGGCAGCGACGCCAACCACCACGAGCACGACCGGCCGAGCACCGGCGGACCCACCTCGGGCGAGGACGGCTCGTACGTCGACGACGACCTCGACGGCGGCGCCCGCACGCGTGGGCCGCACGACGGCGAGGCCGACGGCACCTACACCGAAGAAGCCGGCACGAGCGAGGGCGACGGGTCGTACGTCGACGCGCAGGTCCCGGACGAGCCGGCCGCCGACGGCGGACCCCACGACGGCGAACCGGACGGGTCGTTCACGCAGAGCGACCTCGACGGCGGCCGCTGACCGCACCGTCCGACGCGTGGCCGTGCCCGGCCCGGCTCTCAGGGGTGCCGGGCCGTTCGGCGTGTGGCGTTCCGGCAGGCGGCCCCGGGGGTACGGTCGTCTGAGGGAGGAACACATACATGACCAAGCGAATCGTAATTCTCGGCGGCGGTTCCGCCGGGCTCACCACTGCACTCGAACTGCAGAAGCGACACCCACCCCAGGCGGCGAGCATCACCCTCGTCGACCAGGCCCCGTACTTCACCTACCAGCCGTTCTTGCCCGAGGTCGCCGGTGGCCACATCGCGGCGCGCGACGTCACCGTGCCGCTGCGCAAGACGCTGAAGCGCACGAAGGTCGTCGAGGCGTCCGTCACCGGGCTCGACAGCGAGGCCAAGAAGGTCACCGTCACCAGCGCGGACGGCGAGTCGACCGACATCGCCTACGACCAGCTGGTCGTCGCCCTCGGCGCCGTCACCCGCACCTTCCCGACCCCGGGGCTCGCCGAGAACGGCGTCGGCTTCAAGAGCGTCGAAGAGGCGCAGTACGTCCGTGACCGCATCCTCGGCAACATCGCCGAGGCGGCCAGCGTCAAGGACCCGGCCGTCCGACGCAAGCTCCTGACCGTCGTCTTCGTCGGCGGCGGCTACACCGGCGTCGAGGCCCTCGCCGAGTTGTCCGACGCCGCGAACTCGGCCGTCGACACGTTCCCGAACCTGTCCCGCGACGAAATGCGCTTCGTGCTCGTCGAGGCCCTCGACCGCGTCGCTCCCGAGGTCGGCCCCGAGCTCTCGAAGTGGACACTCGGCCAGTTGCGCGGTCGCGGCATCGACATCCGCCTCAAGACGACGATGCCCTCGTGCGTCGACGGCGACGTCGTGCTGAGCGACGGCGAGACCATCCCCGCGGGCACGATCGTCTGGACGGCCGGCGTCAAGCCGAACCCCGTGCTGGGCGACATGGGCCTGCCCCTCGGCCCGAAGGGACACGTCAACGTCAGCGCGACGCTGCAGGTGCAGACCGAGGACGGCCAGAAGCTGGACGGCGTCTGGGCTCTCGGCGACGGGGCGCAGGTCCCCGACCTCCTCTCCGAGAAGCAGCCCGCCTACTACCCGCCGAACGCGCAGAACGCCGTGCGTCAGGCGGTCACCGTGGCCGACAACGTCATCGCCACCCTCTCGGGCGAGCCCGTCAAGGAGTACCGCCACGAGTCGCTCGGCACCGTGGCGAGCTACGGCATCGGCAAGGGTGCGGCCAGCATGTTCGGCCTGCAGCTCAAGAACGTGCCGGCCTGGATGGCCCACCGCGGCTACCACCTGTACGCGATGCCGACGCTCAACCGCAAGTTCCGCATCCTGTCCGGCTGGGTGACGAACTTCGTCGGTGGGCGCGACACGACTCCGCTGGTCGGCCTCGGCGACCCGCGTGCGGGCTTCCTCAAGGTCACGCCCAAGGTCGACGCGAAGAAGTAGACGCGAGCGACCGACAGAAGGAGGCGCGTCCCGGGTGACCGGGGCGCGCCTCCCTCGTCGTCGGTGCGGTCGAGCGGCCCGGCGCCCGGCTCAGGCGGTGGTGAGTCGCCGCACGGCCTCGCGTACGATCTCGCGCTGGAGGGCGGGGTCGAGGACGACACCCGGGTGCGCCTCGCCGAGACCGGGCAGGTTCTGCCAGGCGCAGGCGAGCGACATGACGAGGGCGAAGATGTCGTCGCTGCTCCAGGACACCGTCACGGCGGGGTCGCCGCGAAGACGGTCGAGCTGTGACAGGGCGGCGTCCTGGACCGAGCGCAGGGTGGGCACCGAGGCCTCCCAGTCGTGCTCGCCCTCGAGCCGGGCCCAGGCGAGGAGCCGGTTGTGGTCGGGGTGGGCCTGCATGTGGTCGAAGACGGCCAGGGCGAACTCCTCGACGCTCGCGGCGGGGCGGGACGCGGCGTCCCCCATGGTCTCGAACGTGCCGTTCAGGACGGTCGTGAAGAGCGATCGTTTGTCACCGAAGTTCGCGTAGAGACGCTCTTTGCTGCAGCCTGCCTCGGCGGCGATGCGGTCGACGCGCGCCCCGGCCAACCCGTGTCGCGAGAACTCCGCCGTCGCGGCCTCGAGGATGGCTCGACGGGTCTCGGCGGCATCGGTTCGCATCGGATCACCGTAGCCGACTTACGAACCAACCAACTAGTAGGTAGGGTGGTCCGTCGTCCCCCAGAGAAACAGGTACCGCAGTGACCACCGTCGCCCCCGCCCCCACCGAGACGCGTTCGTCGCGCCGCTGGTGGGTGCTCGTCATCGTCGCCCTCGCGCAACTCGTCGTCGTCCTCGACGGCACCATCGTCAACATCGCCCTGCCCGACGCCCAGGCCGACCTCGGCCTCAGCGACGAGAACCGCCAGTGGGTCGTGACGGCCTACGCGCTCGCCTTCGGCGCGCTGCTGCTGCTCGGTGGTCGGATCGCCGACTTCTGGGGGCGCAAGCGCACCTTCATCGTCGGGATGGTCGGATTCGGCGCCGCCTCGGCGTTCGGCGGACTCGTGCAGACCGGCGGCGAGCTGATCCTCGCCCGTGGCCTGCAGGGCGTCTTCGCCGCCCTGCTCGCCCCCGCGGCCCTCGCCGTGCTCACCACCACCTTCGCGTCGGGACGTGACCGGAACACCGCCTTCGCGGTCTTCGGTGCCATCTCGGGCGCCGGCGCGGCCGTCGGGCTCGTGCTCGGCGGCGTGCTGACCGAGTTCGTCAGCTGGCGCTGGTGCCTGCTCGTCAACGTGCCCATCGTGCTCGTCGCCATCGTCGCCGCCGCCTTCGTCGTGAGCGAGAGCCGGGCCGAGGGTCGCAACCGCCTCGACGTCGTCGGGACGATCGTCGTCGCCGCCGGCCTCGCCAGCCTCGTCTACGGCTTCACCCGGGCCGAGGACGGCTGGGGGTCGGCCGTCGTCATCGGCTTCATCGCCCTGGGGGCCGGCCTGCTCGCCCTGTTCGTCGTCGTCGAGCGACGGAGCGACCATCCGCTGCTGCCGATGCGCGTGCTCGCCGACCGCGTGCGGGGCGGGGCCTTCCTGGTGCAGCTGATCGTCGGCAGCGTCATGATCGGCGCCCTGCTGTACCTGACCTTCCACCTGCAGATCGTCCTCGGCTTCGGTCCGCTCGAGGCGGGGCTCGCCAGCCTGCCGATGACGCTGGTCATCATGGTCTGCGCTCCCCTGCTCACGAAGCTGCTGCCGGTCGTCGGCCCTCGCCCGATGATGATCGTCGGGCCGCTCGTCGCCGGGGCGGGGTTGCTCTGGCTCGCCACGCAGATCACGGCCGACGGCTCGTACGCCGTCCAGGTGCTGCCGGCCCTGCTCGTCATGGGCGTCGGCCTCGCCGGCGTCTTCGTGCCCATGCAGAACCTGGCGCTCAGCCGGGTCGCGCCGCACGACGCCGGTGCCGCCAGCGCGACCTCGAACGCCATGATGCAGATCGGCGGATCGATCGGTCTCGCCGTGTTCACGAACCTCTACGCCGGTGCCGTCGCGTCCTCGACGTCGACGGTGGGCGGGCCGCTCGGTGCTCTGGTCGACGGCTATTCGGTGGCGTTCCTGGCCGCCGCGATCGCCATGCTGCTCGCGGCGCCGATCTCGTTCTTCCTCATCCGCGGCCGCAAGGAGGACCTGCTGCCCACCGAGGCGCCCGTGCACCTCGGCTGATCAGGCCGGGGTGGGCGTGCCGGCGGCGGTCCGGGGCAGGCGGATCGCCGCCCCGGCCGCCACGGCCAGCAGGACGGCCGCGACTCCGAACGCCGCGGGGTACGAGACCGTGTCGACGAGCAGGCCTGCGACGAGCGGTCCGGCGATCGCCCCGACGTCGGAGCACATCGAGAAGATCGCGACCGGACGACCGCCCCGGGCGCCCGCGGCGTCGCCGACGAGCGCTGCCGGCGCGGTGCCCATGAACGCTGTCGCCACGCCGTAGACGCAGAGCAGGGCGCCGAGGGTCCAGACGTCCGACGCGAGCGACACCGCGAACAGGGTCACGGCGGCCACCGCGAACGCACCGATCACGGCCGGTCGACGGCCGACGGTGTCGACGAAGCGCGCGGCCGGTGCCAGCGCGAGGGTCTGGGCCACCGCCGACGCGGCGAAGAGCAGGCCCGTCCACGCCGTCGGACCGCGCAGGACCTCGACCACGAGGACGGGGACGAGGGCGCTGCGCACCCCCAGCGACGACCAGCCCTGCGCGAAGTTGGCCACGCACGCGGTCCGGAACCGCACGTCGCGCAGCACGACCCCGAGGGGCACCGGAGGCGCGGTGACGATCGTCGAGGAGTGCTGCGGTGCCCGGCGCAAGAGCACGACGCCGACCAGGCCGGCCACGGCGAGCGTGCCCGCGTAGAAGAAGAACGGCGCCGTCAGCGAGACGGTGGCGAGCAGTCCGCCGAGGGCCGGCCCCGCCATCCCGCCGACGAGGAACCCGCCCTGGTAGAAGCCGACGGCCCGGGCCCGGAGCGACGGATCGGTGGCGCCGAGCAGCAACGTCATCGCCGCGATGCTGAACATGGCCGAGCCGATGCCGCCCGCGCCCCGGAGCAGGAGGAGTTGCGGGTAGGTCTGGGCGAGCCCGGCGAGCCCGCTCGACAGTGCCACGATGCCGATGCCCACCGAGAGCACGACCCGCTCGCCCATCAGGTCGATGAGTCGCCCCACGAACGGACTCGCCACGAGGCGCATGAGGGCGAAGGCCGAGAGGACGGCGCCCACCAGGGCGTGGTCGACGCCGAAGCTGCGGGCGTAGACCGGCAGGACGGGGACGACCACGCCGAAGCCGACCATGACGAAGAAGGCGATCACGCCGAGGACGTAGACGTCGCGGGTGAGACGGGGGCGGTCGACGTCGGCGACGCGGGGGCGGAACGGGAGCACCGACACAGGCTACGGGGCGTGGAGTGTGACGTCGTGTGTCAGCACGGACGACAGCACGAGCCCGGGTCGTGAGGATGGCCTCATGACTCGACGAATCCGGTTCAACGCCTTCGACATGAACTGCGTGGGGCACCAGTCCCCCGGTCTCTGGCGGCACCCCGACGACCGCTCGGCCGACTACACGAAGCTGAGCTACTGGACCTCCCTCGCGCGCCTCCTCGAGAAGGGCGTCTTCGACGGGCTCTTCATCGCCGACGTGCTGGGCACCTACGACGTCTACGGCGGCAACCACGACGCGGCCCTGCGCAACGGCACCCAGACCCCGGTCGGCGACCCGGTGCTGCTCGTCTCGGCCATGGCCGCCGCGACCGAGCACCTCGGCTTCGGCATCACGGCCGGCACGGCCTACGAGCACCCCTACCCGTTCGCCCGGCGCATGTCGACGCTCGACCACCTGACGGAGGGGCGGGTCGGCTGGAACGTCGTCACCGGCTACCTGCCGAGCGCCGCCCGCAACATGGGGGCCGACGACCAGCTCGACCACGACACCCGCTACGACCAGGCGGACGAGTACCTCGAGGTCCTGTACAAGCTGTGGGAGGGGTCGTGGGAGGACGACGCCGTCGTGCGCGATCGCGAGTCGGGCGTCTTCACGGACCCGACGAAGGTCCATGAGATCGGCCACGACGGCACGTACTACAAGGTGCCCGGCATCCACATCGCCGAGCCCAGCCCTCAACGCACGCCCGTGATCTACCAGGCGGGTGCCTCGCCGCGGGGCATCCGCTTCGCCGCCGGCAACGCCGAGTCGATCTTCGTGGCCGCCCCGACCAAGGAACGCCTGGCCGCGACGGTCGGCAAGATCCGGGACGCCCTCGAGGCCGCGGGCCGCGACCGCTACTCGGCGCGCATCTACACGTTGCTGACCATCATCACCGACGCCACCCCCGAGGCGGCCCGGGCCAAGCACGACGAGTACCGGCGCTACGCCTCCCACGAAGGGGCCCTGACGCTGATGTCGGGCTGGATGGGCGTCGACCTGTCGACCTACTCGCTCGACGACCCCGTGGGTGACGTCGAGAGCAACGCCATCCAGTCGGCACTCGCGAACTTCCAGGCGCAGGAGGGCGACACGGGGAAGGAGTGGACGATCCGCGACATCGCCGAGGCGGCGGGGATCGGCGGCCTCGGACCCCGCATCGTCGGGTCCGGCGAGGAGATCGCCGACCAGTTGCAGGAGTGGGTCGACGAGACCGACGTCGACGGGTTCAACCTCGCTTACGCGATCACTCCCGGCACGTTCGAGGACGTCGTCGAGCACGTCATCCCCGTGCTCCAGGCCCGGGGCGTCTATCCCACCGGGTACGAACCGGGCACGCTGCGGCAGAAGCTGTTCGGGCGCGGAGACCGGCTGCCGGACGAGCACCACGGGGCGCGGTACAAGGTCTCGACCCGAGCCCGCGTCGACTGACGGAGGCCCTGCGGGGCGAGGATCTGAGGATCGTTACAACGGCGTGTCGGCGAAAGTCGACACGCCGTTCCCGTCAGGGCTTTCGTCCGTCGGATTTCATAACGGCAGGCGACTCTCGGGCTCCCGGAAGGGTGGTCGGCGACATGACGCGGCGTGGGGGCCGTGGTTAGTGTGGGCGTCGGTCGCCTCTCGGGGAAGCGACGATTCGGACTGATGGTCGTTGCTCAGAGGAGATGGTCTGCTTGGCGTGGGATTTCGTGGTGGACCGGTGGAGCCAGATCTGGTTCGCCTCCTGGCAGCACTTCTCCCTCGTGGTGCAGTGCCTCGTCCTGGCCGTGCTCATCTCGGTCGGGCTCGCCGCCCTCGTGCACCGCAGCCCCAAGCTCTACGCCCTGGCGAACGGCGTCTCCGCGGTCGGGCTGACCCTCCCGTCCTTCGCGCTCGTCGGCCTGCTGATCCCCTTCGCGGGCTTCGGCGTCGCGCCGTCGGTCATCGTCGTGACGTTCTTCGCCGCCTTGCCGATCTTGCGGAACGCCGTCGTCGGGCTCCACGAGGTCGACGGCTCCATCATCGAGTCGGCGCGGGGCATCGGCATGGGCAGGTTCCGCACCCTCGCGACCGTCCAGATGCCCCTCGCGTGGCCCATCATCCTCACGGGCATCCGCGTGAGCGCCCAGATGGTCATGGGCATCGCCGCGGTGGCGGCGTACGCGCTGGGGCCCGGCCTCGGCGGCTTCATCTTCTCGGGCCTGTCCCGACTCGGCGGGGCGAACGCGCTCGCCTCCGTGGTCACGGGCGTGGTGGGCGTCGTCCTGCTCGCCCTCGTCCTCGACCTCCTCCTCGTCGGCCTCGGCCGCCTTACCGTCTCGAGAGGCATCCGTGTCCAGAACTGACCCCACCCGCGCCTCCTCGTCCCCCTCGGACGAGGTCTCGGGCCGCAGCATCACCCTCGACCAGGTCACCAAGCGGTACCCCGGCCAGGCGAAGCCGGCGGTCGACGGCATCACCCTCGAGATCCCTGCGGGCAAGATCGTCATGCTCGTCGGGCCCTCCGGCTGTGGCAAGACCACGACCCTGAAGATGATCAACCGGCTGATCGAGCCGTCCGAGGGCCGCATCGTCCTGGGCGACGACGACGTCACCTCCATCGACGGCGACGAGCTGCGCCGTCGCATCGGCTACGTGATCCAGGCCGGCGGGCTGTTCCCGCACATGAGCGTCGCGGCGAACATCGCGATCGTGCCGAAGATGCTCGGCTGGTCGAAGGAGCGCATCTCGGCCCGCGTCGACGAGCTGCTCGAACTCGTGTCGCTCGATCCGGCCACGTACCGCGACCGCTACCCGCGCGAGCTCTCGGGTGGTCAGCAGCAGCGGGTCGGCGTCGCGCGGGCACTGGCGGCCGATCCGCCCGTGCTGCTGATGGACGAGCCCTTCGGCGCCGTCGACCCCATCACCCGCCAACGCCTGCAGGACGAGCTGATCAACATCCAGCACGAGCTGCAGAAGACCATCGTCATCGTCACCCACGACTTCGACGAGGCCGTGAAGCTCGGCGACTGGATCGTCATCTTCTCCGAGGGCGCGCACATCGTGCAGTACGACACCCCGGAGCGCATCCTCGCCGAGCCCGCGAACGAGTTCGTCGAGAACTTCATCGGGTCGGGGGCCGGCCTCAAGCAACTGACGTTGACGCGCGTGCGCGACGTCGACCTCGCCGAGGCCGTCGTCGCCCGCTCGGGCGAGTCCGCCGCCGACGTCCTCGCTCGGGTCGAGGCCGCCGGCCACGGCCACGCGGTCGTCGTCGACGACCGGGAACGACCCGTCTCGTGGCCCTCACGCCGCCAGCTCGGCCGGCTCGGCGTGCTGGGGTCGACACCCGACGCCGACCTGCCCGTCATCGGCAGCGGCGCCACCCTCAACGACGCACTGGACACCATGCTGGTCTCGAGTGCGGGCGCCGCACTGGTCACGGGCCGACGCGACGCATTCATCGGCGTCATCACGGTCGAGGTCGTGATGGAGGCCATCACCCGGGCGCGCGCATCGGCGGCGGAGGCCCAACACGACGCGCCGGTGGGGACGAACACGGGCTCCTTCGACATCGTGCCGGGGGCCCCCGCGGACGACGAGGACGCGGCGTGACCGCCTCGGCCGCTCCGGCCTCGATCGACGGGCGCTCGTCCGGTCGGCGTGGGCCCCGCCCGGCGTGGCTCGGACTGCTCGTGCAACCCGTGGCCGTGCTCGCCGTGTTCGCGGCGTTCGTCGTCTGGCTGACCACGGCCGACCTCACGACGGCCGAACGCACCACGCTCAACCCCTCCGACCTGTTGGCCTACACGGGCGAGCACCTCGCCCTCACGTTCGTGTCGGCCGCGATCGTGCTCGTGCTGGCCATCCCGCTCGGGGTGCTGCTGACCCGGCGCCCGTTCGTCCGCATCAGCGGACCCGTGCTCGTCGTCGCGAACTTCGGGCAGGCCGCTCCGGCCATCGGTCTGATCGTGCTGCTCGCGTTCTGGCTCGGCTTCACCTTCTGGGCGGCCGTCGTCGCGCTCGTGCTGTACGCGGTGCTGCCGGTGCTGCGCAACACCATGATCGGGCTGCAGAGCGTCGACGCCCGCCTCGTCGAGGCCGGTCGAGGCATGGGCATGAGCGCGTCCGCGGTCCTGCTCAAGGTCGAGCTGCCGCTGGCCGTCCCCGTGATGCTCTCGGGCATCCGCACGGCCCTCGTGCTGCTCGTCGGGTCGGCGGCCCTCGCCACGTTCATCGGCGCCGGCGGCCTGGGCCTCCTGATCACCACCGGGGTCAACCTCTTCCTGCCCCGGGTCCTCGTCTCCGGGGCCCTGCTCATCGCTCTGCTCGCCCTCATGATCGACTGGCTGGGTCGTGTCGTCGAGTACGTCGCCCGTCCGAAGGGACTCCGCGCATGACCACCTCCCGCCTCCCCCGCCGGCTGCGCCGCGCCTCCTCGTGCCTCGCCGTCGTCGCCGCGGCGACGGTGGCGCTGACCGGGTGCGGTCTGCAACCGGCGACGGCCTTCGTGCCCGCGGTGGCGCCCGGCTCGATCCGCGCCATCGAGGGGCTGCCCGACGACGCGGCCATCACCGTGACGGCGAAGAACTTCACCGAGCAACTGATCCTCGGCAAGATCGCGGTGCTGGCCGCCCAGGCCGCGGGCTTCGAGGTGACCGACATGACGAACGTGCCGGGGTCGGTGGCGGTGCGACAGCTGATGCTCGACGGCACGGCCGACATGACCTACGAGTACACCGGCACCGCCTGGCTGACCTACCTCGCCGAGGCGGAGGGCATCCCCGACCAGCAGGAGCAGTACGAGGCCGTTCGCGACGCGGACGCCGACAACGGACTGACCTGGCTCGAGCCCGCGCCCCTCAACAACACCTACGCCATGGCCGTCCGGGCCGAGGCCGCGCCCGAGTTGGGCGACATCACGTCGCTCTCACAGATCGCCGACCTGCCCGTCGACCAGCGCACCTTCTGCGTCGAGGCAGAGTTCAACTCTCGGGCCGACGGCTTCGCCCCCATGCTCGCGGCCTACGGGCTCGAACTCGGGGCCGCGGACGGCGTGCCGACGAGCAACGTCAGCATCCTCGACACGGGCACGGTCTACACCGCGACGGACCGGGGCAGCTGCAACTTCGGCGAGGTCTTCACGACCGACGGTCGGATCGACTCGCTCGACCTCGACGTGCTCGAGGACGACCGCGGGTTCTTCCCCGCCTACAACGCCGCACCGGTGCTGTCGACGGCCACGCTCGAGGAGTACCCGCAGCTGGCCGAGGTGTACGACGAGATCTCACCCGCCCTCACCGACACCGAGATGCGCCGCCTCAACCTGGCGGTCGACGTCGAGGGCCAGGAGCCGGCCGACGTGGCCTTCGACTGGATGGTCGAGCAAGGATTCGTCACCCGTCCGTGACACGCGGGCGAGGGTGATTGTGACGGGTGATGCGCCCCTCGACCGGTCGGTCGGGGGGCGCTGTCCGTCTGTACCCCACCGGTGTCCTCCGAGAGGGGGACGAGGTCGGATGAACGACACGTGTCGTGATGGTGAACGCCGTCCTCGTTCGCGTGCCGAGCATCCGTTGGTAGGTGTGATCAGGCCTCTGATCAGGTATTTTGCAGAGGGTGACCGGATGCTCGCGTCCTGCCTTCGGGGGGACACGCCGCACCGGCCCGTTTCACGGCTCCTTGTCACCCCCGCACGGGTGACACGACGGGGGTCGGGAGTCACCCGTTCGGGTGTCGGCAACAGGGGGGACACGACCGCCCCCGAACGGGGGGTCTCGATGGGCTCCTGCGTCGGGTGCCCCCCGAACTAGAGTCACAGCATCCTCCTGGTCGACCCGAAATCACCAGGAACCCGAGAAACCCGACCCTCTCCCCGGGAGCTCGTGCTCCCACATCACCGCACCGACCCGAATCGTGCGCCGAGCAGACCCGCTGCCCGGCGCGCCCGTCGCCGCCCCGGCCGCCGTCGCGCACCCTCGTGACGTCCGTGCCGCGGCGCGACGCCTGGGCGGTCGATCGAACCCGAATCTCGATCGACCGCCCGCCACCGCCCCGTCGTCACCACCGACGTGGGCGTGCCGTCGCCTACCCGAACCCGAGACCCGATGTCCAGCACGCAGAGCGAACTCCGCTCAGTCCTGGTCGGACCGTCGTCACCCCGACGGATCGACCCCCCGTTCGACCTGCCCGAGTCGGAGGCTCCCCTCGCCTCCCCCGCCGCGACACACGACGCCGAGTCCGGCGCGGCCTGGGCTCGCCGCTACCGGCGCCGCCTCCGCCTCGTCGACACCGTCGTCCTGACCCTGAGCATCGTCGGTGCCGTCGCGGTGGACGCCGCGAGGGCCATCGCCGCCGGTCGGGGCTCGGACGCGACCACCCTCGTCGAGTCGGTCGGCTCGCCCGTGCTGCCCGTCGTCGTGGGACTGGTCTGGACCCTGTGCCTGACGCTGCACCGCACCCGCGACCTCGCAGTCGTCGGCAGCGGCGTCGTCGAGTACAAGCGCCTCCTCACGGCCAGCGTCTGGGCGTTCGCCGTCGTGGCGATCGGGTTCGCGTCGGTCGGTCACATCGGTGGCGAGGGCTACTTCCTCGTGGCGCTGCCCGTCGGCGGGGCCGGCCTGGTCGTCGGCCGGTGGACGATGCGGCGTTGGCTCGAGCGTCAGCGTGCGAAAGGTCACTACCTCTCGAGGGCGGTCGTCGTGGGGTCTCGCGACGACATCGCGGACGTCGTCCGTCGCATCGACAAGACGAGCGGTGCCGTGTACGACGTCGTCGGGGCCGCCGTCCCGGACGCCGACCCGCGGGGCATCGTCGTAGGAGGTCGCGTCGTCCCCGTGGTGGCCGACCTCGACGGGGTCCCCCGTGCGGTCTGGCGTCTGGGCGCCGAGAGCGTGATCGTCGCCGGCGAACCCGGTCGTGGCCGCGAGTACCTCCGCGACCTCGGATGGTCGCTGGAGGGACGCGCGACGGAGCTCGTCATCGCCTCACGACTGACGAACGTCGCCGGGCCGCGCATCCACTACCGTCCGGTCGAGGGTCTTCCCCTGATGCACGTCGAGCTGCCGCAGTTCGACGGCCCGCGGCACGCCCTCAAACGTCTGTCCGACCTGGTGCTGGCGTCCGCCGCCCTCGTCGTCCTCGCGCCGGTGTTCGCGGTGGTCGCCCTCGCGGTGCGGCTCGACGGCCCCGGCCCGGTGTTGTTCCGCCAGCGCAGGGTCGGCCGGGACGGGCGCACCTTCGAGATGCTGAAGTTCCGTTCGATGGTCGTCGACGCCGAGAGCCGTCTCGCCGACCTGACGCAGGCCGACGAGGGCGCCGGCCTCCTCTTCAAGATGAAGTCCGACCCCCGGGTCACCCGCGTCGGCGGTGTCCTCCGCCGCTGGTCGCTCGACGAGCTGCCCCAGCTGTGGAACATCGTCCGGGGCGAGATGAGCGTCGTCGGGCCCCGGCCGCCCCTCCCCCGCGAGGTCGAGGGGTACGAGGACCACGTCCACCGACGTCTCTACATCAAGCCCGGTCTCACCGGCATGTGGCAGGTGAACGGGCGCAGCGACCTCAGCTGGGAGGAGAGCGTCCGTCTCGACCTCTACTACGTCGAGAACTGGTCGCTGACGGTCGACTTCGTCATCATGTGGCGCACCGTCCGCGTGCTCTTCGAGCACCGGGGAGCGTATTGAGCCCGTCCAGCAGCATCCGAGACCACCACGGGCCGTTCACGGGCCCGGACCACGCTCACGACGACAGGGGAGACAGCATGTCCGTCGACATCAGGCACTACAGGGACCGCGAGTCCGCACCGGCGGCGACCGCCGCACCGACGGTGACCGCCGCACCGGCCACTCGGGAGGACGCCCGCGCGGGCGTCGACCTGCCCGAACTCCCCCGCCGCCGGAGGGGATCGCGTCGCAGCCGGGTGCTGCTCGTGCACTCGTCCGACGAGATGTACGGCTCGGACCGGATCGTCCTCGAGGTGGTCGGCGAGCTCGCCGCCCGCGACGACCTCGACGTCACGGTCTGGCTGCCCTCCGACGTCGCGGTCGGGCCCCTGGGTCCGAGGCTGCGCGAACTCGGCGCACGCGTCGAGCGGACGCCCCTGCCGATCCTGCGCCGGACCCGGCTCGGGCCGCTCGGACTCGTCCGCCTGGCCCGTGACGCGGCCCGTACGGCGCTCCGCTTGTCCGGACGCCACTTCGACCTCGTCTACTGCGCGACGAGCGCGTGTCTCGTCGTCGCTCCCGTCGCCCGGGCCATGGGCGTCCGCCGCGTCGTGGGACACCTGCAAGAGCCCTGGAGCGCCGGTGACCGTCGTGGCCTCCGTCCTCTGGCCCGCGCCTGCACCTCGCTGGTCGCCGTGTCGCGCTCGGTGCTCGACTCGTCCGGCCTCTCGGACGACTCGCGTGCGGTCGTGGTCCACAACGGCGTCTCGGACCGGTCGATCGCCGCGAGCGACCGCACCGAGGGCCGCGAGCCCCAGTACGTGGTGGCGAGCCGATGGAACGGCCACAAGGGCCACGCGACGCTGCTCACCGCGTGGAACGCGGCGGGCTGCCCCGGTCAGCTCGTCGTCCTGGGCGGCCCCCCGGCCGTCGGCTCCTCGGTCGACGTGCCGGGTCTCGTCGCCGCCATCGTCTCGCGGCCCGAGACGGTCGTCGTCGTGGGAGAGGTCGACGACGCGTCGCCCTACCTGCGCGACGCCGACGCGGTCATCCTGCCGACCGACACCCTCGAGGGGTTCGGACTCGTGACCCTCGAGGCGTTCAGTCAGGGGCGTCCCGTCATCGCCAGCCGCTCCGGTGGTCCGGAGGAGGTCGTCGACGAGGGCCGCACGGGCTGGCTCTTCGACCGTCGCGACGTCGACGGCCTGACGGCGATCCTCGCGTCGATGGACGTCTTCACCCTGGCCGTCGCCGGGCGCCACGCCCGCGAGGCCTACCTGCAGCGGTTCACGCCGGAACGCATGCGCCGCCGCATCGGTGCCGTCGTCACGCGCGAACTGCACACGGCCGACGTCGACTCGCTGGCGGTGGCCTCGTGAGCGACACCACCACGACCTCTGCGTCGACCACGGCCCGACCCGCCGTGCCCCGTGCCGTGCGGCCCGCCCTCGCCGCCCTGGCGTCGGCCCAGAAGCCGTCGACGGGTGCGCCCGCCTACTCGCGCTTCGTCAACCGCCGCCTCGGTCGCTGGGCCGCCGCGGTGGCCTACACGCTGGGTGCGACGCCGAACCAGGTCACCGCTCTGAGCGCGGCGTGCACCTTCGCGGGCATCGCCGTCCTCGCCCTCGCGCCGTCCGGCATCGGCACGGCCGTGGCCGTCGTCCTGCTCCTCGTCGTGGGATACGCGCTCGACTCGGCCGACGGGCAGGTCGCCCGACTCCGTGGTGGCGGCAGCCCCGCGGGCGAGTGGCTCGACCACGTCATCGACGCGACCAAGATCGCGGTGCTGCACCTGGCCGTCTTCGCGTCGTGGTTGCGTGAACCGGACGGTCGCGAGGCCCTGCTGGCCGCACCGCTCGTGTACCAGGTCGTGGCGACGGTCGCGTTCTTCGCCATCGTCCTGACCGATCAGCTCCGCCGGGCGGAGGCGGCCCGGACCGGCGTCGCCGCGCCCGTGGGACGTCGTACAGGGCTGCTCTACTCCCTGGCGGTCGTCCCGACGGACTACGGCCTGATGTGCCTCGCATTCGTCCTGTTGGCCTGGCCGCCCGCGTTCACCGTGGTCTACCTCGCCCTCCTCGTCGCCAACGCCGGCTACCTCGTCCTCGCCTTGCCGAAGTGGTTCCGCGAACTGAAGTCCGTGACGCCCCCGTCGATCGGGTCGAGGCCGTGAGCCGCGAGGGCGCACCTGCCCGACGTGCCCTCGTCGGTGGTCTCGGTCGGGCCGTGTCACGCCATGCCGCGCTCGTCGGCGTGGCGGCCCTCCTGGGGGTGGCCGCCGGCGTCGGCGCGTCGCAAGCAGCTCCGGCCGGTTGGCGCGCCGAGGCGACCCTCCTCGTCCGCGTTGAGTCCCCGGGATCGGGCCTCGCGGCCCGAGGGCAGTTCCCTCAGCAGCGCGTGGCGTCCTACGCCGAGCTGGGTACGAGCCCCGAGGTCCTCGGGCCGGTCGCCGCCGACCTCGGCGTGCCCGTCGACGAACTCGCCGAACGGGTCTCGGTGGTCAACCCGGGCGGCACCGCCGTCCTCCGCGTGCAGACGACGGCCGGGACGCCCGACGAGGCGGCCTCGCTGGCCGACGACGTCGCGGAGAGCCTCACGGCGGTCGTGGACCGCGTGGAGTCCCAGGGCGATCCGGACGGTCGGACCGTCGCGCTCGACCTCACCTCCCCCGCGGCCGTGCCGACGACGCCTGACGAACCGGGCCTCGCGCTGACGATGCTCTCGGGACTCCTGGCCGGTCTGGCCGTGGGCCTCGCGGGCGCGCTCGTCCTCTCCCGTGCCCGGCCGACGGTCGACTCGGTCGACGACGTCCGCCGGATCACGGGGCTCCCGGTCGTGGGACAGCTCCCGGGGGCCCTCCGACACGTCGACGACCCGGTCACCGGGGTCTCGTCCGCCCGGACCCGCACGGCCCTCCGCGAGATCGTCCAGAACACGCGGGCACTGCGCGGCGGCGCACTGCCCGCCACGCTCCTGCTGGCACGGACCGATTCGGTCCGCGAGGCGGTCGGCGTCGACGGCGGTCTCGCGCGCGCCGTCGTCGAGCTCGGCGCCACCTGCGCCCTGGTCCAGTCCGACTTCGACACCCGCACCCTGTCCCGCCCCTCGACGGTGCCCGTCGGCGCCGTGCCCGAGGAGGTCGAGGCCGATCGGCACGGATACGACCGCGTGCCGGTGCCCGACGGGGTCGTGGCGTCGTCCCGTCATCTGGTCCGCTCCGGGACCCACGCGTTCTTCGCCGCCCTCCGGGAGGACTACGACGTGTCCGTCGTGCAGGCTTCGAGCGACTCCCACCCGCTCGCGTTGCGCAGCGTGACCGACGAGGTCGACGGCGTGCTGCTCGTCGTCCGGTCCGGCGTCACGACCGCCGAGTCCCTCCGGAGCCTGAGCGCCGAACTGCTCAGCCTGGACGTCCAGCCCGTGGGCGTCGTGCTGACCGGTGTGCCCCCGTGGCGCCGGGTCCTGGTGCGTGCCACCTGGCTGGACGACGACATCCGCCAGCCGGTCGCGGAACCCGCCCCTTCCTTCAGCATCGCCGACCTCGTCGACCACGCCGGCGGGACCCGTCCGCTCCAGGACCTCCCCCGCCTCCGACGCCGGCCCGGTGCCCTGTCGTGACCACACCCGAGCAGCACCCCTCCGAGAGGACCACACCCGTGGACGTCATCCCCACCCCCGCCACCGGCCTCGCCCTCGACCCCGTCGAGGTCGGGAGAGGACGAGGAGGCGCGGGCCGGGTCGGCTACGCGGCCGGCGCCTTCGACCTGTTCCACATCGGCCACCTGAACCTGCTGCGGCACGCGTCCGCGCAGTGCGACCATCTCATCGCCGGGGTCGTGTCCGACGAGATGCTGCAGGTGACGAAGGGGATCTCGCCGGTCGTCCCCCTCGCCGAACGACTCGAGATCGTCCGTCACATCGACGTCGTGGACGGCGTCCACGCCGAGACGGTGCCCGACAAGATGGACGTCTGGCGCGAACTGCGTTTCGACGTCTTCTTCAAGGGCGACGACTGGCGGGGCACCGAGAAGGGCCTCCGGCTCGAGCGCGAGTTCGGGGAGGTGGGGGTCGAGGTCGTCTACTTCCCGTACACGATGAGCACGTCCAGCACGGTGCTCCGTCGCGCGCTCCGGGCCCTCTCGGGTGCACCGGGCCACGGCGCCGAACCGGTCACCGTCGGCGACTCCGTCCGGCTCCAGGGCTGACCGGTCCTCCCCAGCCCGGCATCGCCCGTCGACGACGGTGGCGACTGGGGAGAACCCACCGAGCGTCGTGGCGGCCCGAGATGCTCGATCCATGACACTCACCTCGGTCCTCGACACCACCCCCGCCCGACCGCCCGACGACGGGATCGGGGCCCGCGACGAGTACGACCCGGCACGGGCCGTCGATCCGCACGCGCCCGTCCGCGACGTCGCCGACCTCGTCCGGCACGTCGAGGCCATCGTCCCCGTGGCGGTGCGTCGGCAGCTCTGGACGTTGTTCTTCGACGACGACGACGTCCCCCTGCCCCTCATGGTGCCGCTCGAGGGAATCCCCGAGGTGCCCGACACCTCCGCCCTGGACCACTACGGTGACGCCCTGGCGGCCGTCGCCACGGAGTTCGGCGCCGGGACCGTGGCGTTCGTCCTCGAGAGGGTCGGGGCCGCGTCGTGCGCTCCTTCGGATCGACGGTGGGCCGAAGGGCTCCGGGTGCTCGGTCGAGGACGACCGTTCGAGGTCCGACCGGTCCTGCTGTGCGGCGACGACGGCGTGTCCGTGCTCGACGCGGGCCGTGGAACGGGCGGACGCACAGCACGGGGTGGTGTCCCTCAGGCGTCCTCGAGCCCCGTCCGCCTGGTCGACATCGTCCGCCTGCCCTGACCCTGCTCGCGGTCGACGAGGCGCCACCAGGCGGTCTCGGCGAGTTCCGGGGACGTGTAGACGCCCAGTCGGGCCGGCTCGGCGTCGGTCGGACTCCACCGGCTGAGCCGGTACCCGCCGCCGAAACGCTCGACGACAGCCTCGGGGGCCGCCTCGGGATCGGCGCGCACGGTCCACCGATCGGGGACGTTCTCGTCCAGCATCGGTCGATCGTACCCGGGTCAGGCGCGCTGGCCGAGGCGACCGCGCAGCACGTCGATGCGCTTCTGGATCTGCTCGGTGCTGGCCTGGGCGACCGACGGCCCCCCGCTGATGCGCCTGAGGTCGGCGTGGATCAGCCCGTGCGGCTCGTTCGAATGACGTGACCAGATCGACACCAGCCTGCTGAGCTCTTGCCGCTGCTCTTTGATCGTCTGGTAGAGCGGCCGGGCCTCGTCGACCGGAACGGTCGTCGGCAACCCGGTCTTCGGAGCCCGTCGTGCCTGGGTCGCCTGGCGCTGCCGCAACAGGTCGCGCACCTGATCGGGCTCGAGCAGACCGGGGATGCCGATGAAGTCGAGTTCTTCGAGACTGCCGATCTCGCCACCGGTGCCGAACTCGCCTCCGTCGTAGAGCACCCGGTCGAACGACGCCTGCGAGTCGAGGGCCTCGAACGGTTGCTGCTCGAGAAGGCTCGACGCCTTCTCGTCGCGGTTGGCCGCAGCCATCATGTCTTCCTCGGGCGCGAACAACCCGTCGTCGGCGTCGGTGGGCCGGTCGAGCGCGTGGTCGCGTTGCAGCTCGAGCTGGTTGGCCAGGGCCATCAGGCTGGGCACGCTCGGCAGGAAGATCGATGCGGTCTCACCCCGTCGCCGGGCCCGGACGAACCGACCGACGACCTGGGCGAAGAAGAGCGGCGTCGAGGCCGAGGTGGCGTACACGCCGACGGCGAGCCGCGGGACGTCGACGCCTTCGGACACCATGCGGACGGCGACCATCCAGCGGCTGTCACCGTCGGAGAAGGCCTGGATGCGGTCGGAGGCGGCCTTCTCGTCGCTCAGGACGACGGTCGGGCGCTCGCCCGTGAGCTTCTGCAACACCGCCGCGTACTGCCGAGCCGCGGTGTGGTCGGTGGCGATGACCAGACCGCCGGCGTCGGGAACGCCCCGGCGCACCTCGGTGAGACGCTTGTCGGCCGCCGAGAGGACGGCCGGGATCCAGTCGCCCTGGGGTGAGAGCGCCGTGCGCCAGGCCTGAGCCGTGATGTCCTTCGTCACGGCTTCGCCGAGGGATGCGCTCATCTCGTCGCCCATCCGGGTGCGCCAGCGCATCTGCCCGGCGTACGCCATGAAGAGGACGGGACGCACGACACCGTCGGCGAGGGCGCGACCGTAGCCGTAGGAGTAATCCGCCCTCGAGGTGCGGATGCCGTGCTCGTCGGGCGCGTACTGCACGAACGGGATCGGTGCCGTGTCGGACCGGAACGGGGTGCCCGTCAAGGAGAGGCGGCGGGTCGCGCCCGTGTAGGCCTCGCGGATGCCGTCGCCCCAACTGAGCGCGTCGCCGCCGTGGTGCACCTCGTCGAGGATCACGAGGGTGCGACCGGCCGTCGTGATGGCCTTGTGCACCTCGGGCTTCATGCCGACCTGGGCGTAGGTGACGGCGATGCCGTGGTAGTGCCGCCCGAACGTGCCGTCGGCGTTCTTGAACATCGGATCGAGGCGGAGGTTGACCCGGTCGGCGGCGTCGGCCCACTGGCGCTTCAGGTGCTCGGTGGGAGCGACGACCACGACACGGTCGACCTCGCCGCGGGACAGGAGCTCGGTCGCGAGGCGGAGGGCGAACGTCGTCTTGCCGGCGCCCGGCGTGGCCGCCGCGAGGAAGTCCCTCGGCATCGTCGAGAAGTACAGCTCGAGGGCGTCGGCCTGCCACGCGCGCAACTTGCTGGCGGTGCCCCAAGCGGCCCGCTCGGGGAACGCGGGCGAGAGATGTTCGGCGGCCGAGTTGCCTGCCGAGACGCCGACGTCGAGCGGGTCGGACGACAGGCCGTCGAGGTGCTGCTCACCCCCGGCGGGGTCGGATGCGTTGGCGGTGCTCACTCGAACCGAGTTTACCCTCGACCGGCGTCGTCGACGGACGCGGCACCGGCATCTCGACCGGAGGTGCCGGGTCGACGTCGCGAGGCGCCGAGCAGCGAGGCGGGCGTCAGCATGGCCGACCCGAACTTGGCCCGGAGGGCGTCCATGGTCGACTCCGCCTCGCGCCAGTCGGCGTCGTCGTCCCACAGGCCGAGCGAATTACCGCCCGTCCCCTCGCTGAGCTGTTCGACGCGCACGCCGACGAGCCGGATGCGTTCGTGCTGCTTCCCCGTGGCTTCGTAGAGGGAGACGACCTCGTCGTAGATGCGGCGACCGAGGTCGGTCGGGTCGGCGAGCGTCCGAGACCGCGTGATCGTCACGAAGTCGGTGGTCCGCAGCTTGAGCACGACCGTGCGGCCGCTCACGCCCGCGGCCCGCAGGCGGGTGCCGACCTTGTCGCTCAAGCGGAGGAGTTCGCGTCGGACGACGACCGGGTCGACGACGTCGGTGCCGAAGGTGTTCTCGTTGCCGACGCTCTTCTCGGCCGTCTCGGTGTGCACGCTGCGGGGATCGCGGCCCCACGCCAGGTCGTGCAGCTTCGCGCCGGCCGCCGGCCCGACCGCGTGGACGAGCATGTCGAGGGGGGCCGCGGCGACGTCGCCGACCGTTCGCAGGCCACGGTCGAGCAGCACCTGCTCGGTCTTGCCCCCTACCCCCCAGAGAGCGCTGATCGGCCGCGGGTGGAGGAAGGCCAGGGTGTGACGGTGCGGCACGAGCAGGAGCCCGTCGGGCTTGGCGACGCTCGAGGCGAGCTTGGCGACGAACTTGGTCGACGCGGCACCGATGCTGCAGTGCAGGCCGGTCTCGGCGTGCACCCGGCGACGAAGTGCCGTGGCGATCTCGAACGGGGAGCCCATGAGGCGGATCGACCCGCTGACGTCGAGGAACGCCTCGTCGATGCCGAGGCGCTCGACCAGTGGCGTGACGTCGTCGAACATCGACATGACGCGCGAGGACCAGTGCTGGTACTTCTCGAAGTGCGGTTCGAGCACGACCGCCTGCGGGCAGCGACGCAACGCGATCGCCATGGGCATCGCCGAGTTGACCCCGTACTTGCGTGCCTCGTAGGTGGCGGCCGTGACGACCGAACGGTCGGAGCGGTGCCCGATGACCACGGGTCGCCCCCGCAACTCGGGGTGGTCGAGCAGTTCGACGGAGGCGAAGAAGGCGTCCATGTCGACGTGGAAGATCGGTGCGGTCGCATCGTCCGTCGGCACCGTGGTGACGAGTCGCCCGCTGCCGTCTTGTTTGCTCACCGGAGCATCCTCACACGAGCCACCGACATCGGCATCGCCCGGGACGCGGCCCCCCGGGCCGCCCGGGTGACGGGTCCCGCCTCGACCGGGCGTGCGAGCCCGTCAGGCCCCCGGTCCGAGCAGCGCCGCCGCGATCGTGGCGTGCGCCGAGTCGGTGCTCGACGGGTGGAAACGTCCGGCGAGGACGTCGCGCTGCAGGCGCCCGAGCTCGGATGACGACCGGTACGACGAACCCCCGGCGACGGTGACCGCCTGCTCGACCACTGCGCGGGCCGTCTCGGTGGCGCGCGTCTTGAGCCCGACCACGAGCCTCGGCCAGTCGGCACCGTGGTCGACGAGCGCGTCGACGTCCCGCGCGACCTGGTCCACCTGGGGTTCGAGCCCGTCGACCGCCAGCCCCGCGTCGGCGACGCGCCACCGCAGGACCGGGTCGAGCGCCCTGGCCGCTCCCCCGGCGCGTCTCGAGGTCGTCCCGAGGGCCGACTCGACGGCGAGCTCGAGGGCCCGGCGGGCGAGTCCCCGGTAGACGGCGGCGACGGTCGTCTCGAACACGGCGAAGACGGCGAAGACGAACGGGTCGGCGCTCGGGCCGACGGGCAGTCGACGAACGATGCGCGAGGCGGGGACCTCGACTCCGGCGAGCCGGGTCGTGTGGCTCTGCGTCGCGCGCATGCCGACGGTGTCCCAGTCCTCGAGCGAGGCGTGGCCCGGCTGGTCGCGGTGAACGAACCCGTGGACGAGGGCCGGCGAGTCCGGGTCGGAGTCGTCCCGTCCGAAGACGCCGAGGCGCGTCCAGACCGGCGAGAGCGAGGTGGAGACCTTCGTGCCGGTGAACCGGTAGCCGCCGTCGCCCGTGGGGTCGGCCGAGGTCACCGAGTCGAACAGGACGAGGTCGTTGCCGGGCTCGCTGACGCCGAAGGCGAAGACCTCGTCGTGGGCGGCGTCCTCGAGCACGAGGTCGAGCGAGTCGTCGCCCCGGGCGTGCAGCACGGCCGCGCACCCGGTCCAGACCAGGTGCATGTTGACCGCCAGCGCCGTCGCCGGGGCCGCGGTCGCGAGGCGCGACTGCAGGGACGCGACCTGCTCGAGTCCGAGACCCGCGCCTCCTCGGTCGGTCGGGACGAAGGCCCGCAGGTAGCCGCGCTCACGCAGCTCGGCGAGGTCGTCGTGGGGGAACGTGTTCTCGCGGTCGTGGCCCGCGGCCCGCCCCCGGAAGCGTTCGAGCAGCCCGTCGGGCAGCAGCTCGTCGGGCGACCAGGAGGCGCGGGTCGGGTCGGACGCGGGGGCGGGCTTCGGTGCGGGCACGCGTCGAGAGTAGTTTGGTCGCATGAGTCAGCAACACCCGTGGTCCCGTTACGTCGCCCTCGGCGACTCGTTCACCGAGGGGATAGGCGACCCCGAGGAGCGCTCCCCCGGGGGGCACCGGGGCTGGGCCGACCGCGTCGCCGAGGTGTTGGGCGCCTCGACCGAGGACTTCGCCTACGCGAACCTCGCCGTCCGGGGCCGCCTGTTGAAGCAGATCATCGACGAGCAGTCCGAGGCCGCGCTCGCCCTGAGGCCCGACCTCATCTCGGTCTCGGCCGGGGGCAACGACATCATCCGCCCCGGCACCGACCCCGACGAGGTCGCCGCGGGCTTCGAAGGGCTGGTCGCACGACTGCGGTCCGACGGTGCCACGGTCGTGGTCTTCACCGGGCCCGACATCGGCCTCACCCCGGTCCTCGGTCGCCTGCGCGGCAAGGTCGCGATCTACAACGAGCACGTCCACGCCATCGCGCTGCGGCACGACGCCGTGGTCGCCGACATGTGGGCGCTGCGTCAGCTCGTCGACCCACGCATGTGGGCACCGGACCGGCTGCACTTCAGCCCCCTCGGCCACCACACGATCGCACGGATGGTCCTGCAGGCCCTCGCGGTCGAGAACGACCTCGCCCCCTACGCACCCGAGCCGCTCGAGCGCCGACCGTGGCGCAGCGCCCGGGCCGACGACATGGGCTGGGCGCGCGAGTACCTCGTGCCCTGGGTCGTGCGTCGCATCCGACACCAGTCGTCGGGCGACTTCGTCCAGGCCAAGCGTCCGGACGCCGTCATGATGGTCCACCGCGACGACGTCTGACCGGTCGGCGTCCGGGCGGTCGCCGTGCGACGGGTCGCCGTGCGACGGGTCGCCGTGCGAACGGGTCGCCGTGCGAACGGGTCGCCGTGCGAACGGTCGTCTCAGAGCACCTCGTCGGGGTGCGTCAGTCGCCACCACGCCCCGGGCTCGCCGATGGTCGTGTCGAGCTCGAGGGGCACGACGTGCCGTTCTCCGTCGACGGTGAACGTGACGTCACCCACGCGGGTGCCGGCCGGGGCCGCCCCCACGTCGTCGGTCTCGACCGAGGCCTCGACGGTCTCGTCACCCCAGACGAGCACGCTGGCGTCCTCCGCGGCCACCGCACGGGCGGCGTCGCCCCAGGGCAGGTCGTAGTCGGCGAAGGCGTCACCGCGGATGGTCAGCGTGACGGTCCGGAAGCGGTCGGCGACGCTGGAGAGCAGGGCCTGCACGTCGCGGTCCAGCTGGTCGTGGTCGACGCCGCCGAGCATGGCGCCCACGACCGTGACCTGCTGACCGCCGATCGTGTAGTCCGCCGCGAACAGCAGGCAGGCGCCCGCCTCGTCGAGGGTGCCCGTCTTGATGCCGACGACGCCGTCCAGCCCGAGCAGCTCGTTGCTGTTGCTGATCTCGCCGATGCCGGGCACGGTCGTCGTCGCCGTGCCGACCGTGCGGGCGACGTCGGGGTCGGCCAGGGCCAGCCGCCCGAGTTCGATCAGGTCGGTCGAGGTGCTCGTGTTCTGCGGCGACAGCCCGGTCGGCTCGACGAGCGTCGTCGAGGTGAGGTCGTGGTCGGCGAGCCAGGCCCGCGCGGCGTCGACGAAGGCCCGGTCGCTGCCGAACGCCCACCGGGCCAGCACCTCGGCGTAGTTGTTGGCGGACTCGATGAGCATGACCTCGAGCACCTGGCGTTCGGTGAGGGCCTGCCCGGCGGCCATCGGTGCCACCTTGCCGTTCTGCGCCCGGTACGCGTCGACCAGGGCCGCCTCTGCCGGGCCGAAGGTCAACGTCGGACCGTCGCCGCCGTCGAGCGGTCTCTCGTCGAGGACGACGAGGGCCGTGACCACCTTGCTGATGCTCGCGATCGGGCGGGGCCGTTCGTCGCCGCTCGTCGTGAGGCTGTCGTCCCAGCCGATCGCCTCGACCGCCGTCGCACCGTACGAGGGGAAGGTGAGATCGGGGCTCGCCTCGGCCGGCGCGGTGTAGGCGGCGACGTCCGCCGCGGCGGGCGCCAGCGGGCTGAGCAGGGCGAGGGGGACGTACCCGCCGACGGCGACGACCAGGGCGAGCAGCGCGATCACGCCCACGCGCCTCCGGACGACGCCCGGACGACGACGCCCGTCGACGCCGGTCACGCGACCGCCTCGGACCCGCCCGCCGGCACGCGGAGGGCCCAGAGGGCCACGGCCGAGGCGGCGGCCACGTTGAGGCTGTCGACGCCGTGCAGCATCGGGATGGTGACGACGGTGTCGGCGGCCTGCAGGGCGGCACGGCTGAGTCCGTCACCCTCGGTACCGAGCAGAAGGGCGACGCGGCCAGGAGGCGCGGCCGCGTAGGAGTCGAGGGTCACCGCGTCGTCGCTCAGCGCCAGGGCGGCCACCTCGAACCCCGCCTCACGGAGCAACTCGGCACCGGCCGGCCACTCGGGGAGGCGCGTCCACGGGACCTGCAGGACGGTGCCCATGCTGACGCGGACGCTGCGGCGGTAGAGCGGGTCGGCGCAGCGCGGGGTGATGAGCACGGCGTCCGCCCCCAGGCCCGCGACGGCGCGGAAGATCGCGCCCACGTTCGTGTGGTCGACGATGTCCTCGAGCACGACGACGCGCCGCGCGCCGTCGAGCACCGACTCGACCGTGGGCAGCTCGGGACGGTGCATGGCGGCGAGGGCGCCACGGTGCAGGTGGTAGCCGGTGAGGGTCTCGAGCAGGGCCGCGTCGCCGACGAAGATCTCGCCCTCGTGGTCGGCCACGAGGGGCTCGATGTCGGGCAGCCAGCGGTCCGTCATCAGCACCGACCGGGGCACGTGGCCCGCTCGCAGCGCTCGTTCGATGACCTTGGTCGACTCGGCGATGTAGAGCCCGCCCTCGGGCTCGGACACGCGCCGCAGGGCGACGTCGGTGAGCCGGTTGTAGTCGGCGAGTGCCTCGTGGTCGAGGTCGGTGATGCGGGTGACGTGCACGGTGCTCCACGGGGGACGGCCCCGGCGGACGGGCGACCGCTGGAATCGAATCGGAGGGGGACGCGTTTAGGCTAGCGTCACCGCACCCGAAGGAGCCCCACCCGTGTCGAACGCCCCCGCGGCCCCCACCGACGAGCAGGCCCTCGAGGCCGCGGTCGAGGCCCTCCGCGGGCGCCGCGTGGCCGTGCTCACCGGGGCGGGGGTCAGCACCGACTCGGGCATCCCGGACTACCGGGGCGAGGGTGCTCCGCCACGCAACCCCATGACCTTCCAGCAGTTCCTCTCGAGCGAGAGCTACCGCAAGCGCTACTGGGCCGGCAGCCACCTCGGCTGGAAGTCCTTCCGTGCCGCCGGGCCCAACGAGGGGCATCGCGCGCTGGCCCGGCTCGAGGCCGCCGGCGTCACGAACGGCGTCATCACCCAGAACGTCGACAACCTGCACGTCCGCGCCGGGTCGCGCCGGGTCGTCGACCTGCACGGCACCGTCGACCGCGTCGTCTGCCTCACCTGCGGGCAGGCGTTCGCCCGCGACATGGTGGCGGCCCGCCTCGCCGCCGAGAACCCCTGGATCGACGAGCCCGACCAGGTGCGGCTCGCGCCGGACGGCGACGTCGAGGTGCACGACATCGACGCGTTCGTCGTGCCGACCTGCACGGTGTGCGGCGGCCTGCTCAAACCCGACGTCGTGTTCTTCGGCGAGTTCGTGCCCACCGAGCGGTTCGCCGAGGCGCGCTCGATGGTCGTCGGCGCCGAAGCGCTGCTCGTCGCCGGCTCGTCGCTCGTCGTCAACAGCGGCATCCGCCTGCTCGACCAGGCGACGCGCCGCAAGCTGCCCGTGGTCGTCCTGAACCGGGGCGTCACCAAGGGCGACTCTCGGGCCACGGTTAAGCTGGACGCCGGCACGTCGGAGACCCTGACGGCCCTGGCCGAGCACCTGGGCGCGTAGCCTCCAGGGCCGTGCCCACCGGAGGAACGATGACGCTCTTGTACCTGGTCCGCCACGGCGAGACCGACTGGAACCGCGCCCGACGCATCCAGGGCTCCACCGACATCCCCCTGAACGACCTCGGTCGCTCGCAGGCCCGAGAGGCGGGCGACCTGCTCGCGCGCCGCCGGTTCGACGCCGTCGTCGCCAGCCCTCTCTCGCGGGCGGCCGAGACCGGCTCGATCATCGCCGAGCGCCTGGGCCTGGCCGCGCCCGAGCTCGCCCCCGAGGTCGCCGAGCGCCGCTACGGCGACGCCGAGGGCCTGACCGGCGAGCAGGTCGAGGCACGGTTCCCCACGGGCACCCCGGTGCCCGGCCGCGAGAGTCGCGGGGCCCTCGTCGCGAGGGTGCTGCCCGCCCTCGCCGCGATCGCCGCCCGGTACGGCGACGGCGCGTCCGTGGTCGTCGCGACGCACGGCGCGGTCATCCGGGCGGTGGTGAACCACGTCTCCCCCGACACCGACGCGCACCTCGGCGTGCCCATCCGCAACGGGTCCATCCACTCGTTCGAGTTCGCGGGCGACGCCCTGACGCTGCGCGAGTTCGACGACCCGATCGAGGTCGAGTCCGAACGCCCGGGCACCTACTCCTTCGAGTACCAGAACCCCCTCGAGCGCGACGCGGCCGATCCGGCCTGAGCGCCCGTCCGGTCGGTGACCGGGGCGTCAGCGTCCCGAGCGTCGACGTCGGTGGCTGCCCGCCGCGGCGACGTCGGCCAGCAGGCGCAGCAGCACGTCGGCCGAGTCACGCCAACTGAACCGGGCGGCCTGCTCGACCGACGCGGCCGAGCGCGCCTCCCACTCGCCCTCGAGCCGACGGACGGCGGCGGCGATCGACGCAGGCGACGACGGGTCGAAGTAGAGCGCCGCGTCGCCACCGATCTCACGGAAGATCGGGATGTCGCTGACCACGGCCGGCGTGCCGAGCGCCATGCCCTCGACGAGCGGGATGCCGAATCCCTCGGCCCGCGAGGCCGTCACGACGGCCGTCGCACCGAGCAGCGTCTCGCGGTACTCGTCGTCGCTCGCCCCGTCGTGGAAGACCAGCGCCCCGGCGGGCGCCAGGGCCGCCAAGGAGGCGCGCTCGGCCTCGGACACCCGGCTCATCAGGTGCAGTCGGTACCCGTCGAGCAACGGCAGTGCCCTGGCCAGCGCGGTCACGTTCTTGTACGGCATGAACGACCCCATGTAGACGAGGTCGCGCCGCGCGGGTGCGGTGCGGGGCTCGACCGCGTCGACCGGGTCGGCCGCGTTGTACACCACCGTCACGGGACGCCGGGTCAGCCGGTGGCGACGCATCTCGTCACGGGTCGTACGGCTCACCGTGACGACCGAGTCGGCTCGGTCCAGCAACACCCTCTGCGGCCACCAGGCCAGGTGGTACAGCCGCCACAGCAGCTTGATCGGCAGGGCGAACTCGGGTGGTGGCGTGCGGTTCGTGTAGTAGATCAGGTCGTGCAGGGTCAGCACGAGCGGGTACCGGCGCCCGGCCGAGCCCATGGTCTGCATGGGCGACCAGACGACGTCGGGACGCAGCCGGTTCACCTGCCGGGCCACGAGGGGCTCGAGGACGCTCGTGGGCGCGCTGACGAGCAGGTGCGGCTGGTCGGGCAGCTTGTCGAGCTGACGCGGGTCGCTGACGAGCATCGTCACCGCGTGGCGCTCGGCCAGGGCCGACACGACGCCGGCGCTGAACCGGCTGATGCCGTCGTGGCGTCCGACACGGACGTACCGGCAGTCGACGACGATCCTCATCGGACGAACGCCCCGATCGCGGCGGCGGCCTGGCGCGGCTTCTCGTAGTGGATCAGGTGACCGACCCCCTCGATCACGTCGAGCGTCGCGTCGGGGAAGAGTGCCTGCAGCCGGTGCTGTGCCGGCAGGGCGGTGATGTCGTCGCGGTCGGCGGCGATCAGCAGGGTGGGTACCGCGACGCGGGCCGCGTACGTGCTCACGTCGCTCGAGACGGAGGCGCGGAACGCGTCGAGCACCACGCGACGGTCCGAGAAGCGCGAGAAGAAGCTGTCGTGCTGGTCGTGGATCCACCGGCGCAGGGCCCGGTCGTGCGTCTTGACCATCGCGAGGCTGGTGATCCGCGTGACGGCGGCGTTCTGCAGCACCTGCTGACCGGCGCGTTCGGGCAGGGCCGCGCCGGCCCAGTAGTAGAAGACGGCCAGCCGCGTCACGACGCCGCGCGGGCCCTGCAGGGCGGGAGCGGCGATCGGGTTGACCAGGATCAGCCGGGAGGCGCGGAGCCCGTCGGCCACCGCGGCCGACGTGACGATCGAGCCGAACGAGTGCCCCAGCACCACGACGTCGTCACCGAGCGAGAGGGTCGCCACGAACGCGGTCAGCCAGCCCGCGTACGCCGCGACGCTGTGCTCGCCGTCCAGCGGGGTCGACTCGCCGAAGCCCGGCAGGTCGGGCATGACCACCCGCACGTGGTCGAGGTGCGCCACGACCGGTTCGAGACCGTGGTGGTCGCCCCGGAAGCCGTGCACCGCGACGACGGTGACCCGCGCCTCCTGCCCTTCGGGCGGTTCGTACGTCCAGTAGCGCGTGAGGCTGCCGGCGACCTCGACGGCGTCGTCGCGCACCGGTCGGGCGTCGAGGAGGGCACGGTACGGCGACTTCACGCGCGGGGGTCGGACGATCACGCGCCCGAGTCTACGAGCGACGCGCTGGGCGGAGTGCGCGCCCCGGGTCGCGCGCCCGTAGGGTGGGCGGGTGAGCTTCACTGCCCCGATCCAGCAGCCCGGACTGACCCTCGACCCCAACTGGCACCGCCGGGCGGTGTTCTACGAGGTGATGGTGCGGTCGTTCGTCGACAGCAACGGCGACGGAGCGGGTGACCTGCAAGGTCTGCTCACCCGTCTGGACTACCTGCAGTGGCTCGGCGTCGACGCCCTCTGGCTGCCGCCGTTCTTCCAGTCGCCCCTGCGCGACGGCGGCTACGACATCCAGGACTACAAGGCGATCCTGCCCGAGTTCGGCACGCTCGACGAGTTCCGCGACCTCGTGACCAAGTCGCACGAGCGCAACATGCGCATCGTCATCGACATGGTGCTGAACCACACGAGCGACCAGCACGAGTGGTTCCAGCAGAGCCGCGAAGACCCCGAGGGTCCCTACGGCGACTTCTACGTCTGGCGCGACACCGACGAGGAGTACTCGAACATCCGCGTCATCTTCGTCGACACCGAAGAGTCCAACTGGACGTTCGACCCGGTACGCCGTCAGTTCTTCTTCCACCGCTTCTTCTCGCACCAGCCCGACCTCAACTTCGAGAACCCCGCCGTCCAGGAGGCGGTCTTCGACGTCGTCCGTCACTGGCTGTCGATGGGCGTCGACGGCCTCCGGCTCGACGCGATCCCCTACCTGTTCGAGACCGAAGAGGGAAACGGCGAGGGCGAGCCGGCCACCCACGACCTGATCAAGCGCCTGCGCGCGATGGTCGACGAAGAGTTCCCCGGACGCGTGCTCATCGCCGAGGCCAACCAGTGGCCGGCCGAGACGGCGGCGTTCTTCGGCACCGAGGACGAGCCGGAGTGCCACATGGCCTTCGACTTCCCGGTCATGCCGCGCATCTTCTACTCGCTCCGCGCCCAGAGCGCCGACGAGCTCAAGCGCATCCTCTCCGAGACCACCGAGGTGCCGCCGGGGGCCGCCTGGGCGGTGTTCCTCCGCAACCACGACGAGCTCACCCTCGAGATGGTCAGCGAGGAGTACCGGCAGGCGATGTACGGCTGGTACGCCTACGACCCGCGCATGCGGTCCAACATCGGCATCCGCCGCCGTCTCGCCCCGCTGCTCGACAACTCACGTGCCGAACTCGAACTCGTGCACGCTCTGTTGTTCTCGTTGCCCGGCAGCCCGTTCCTGTACTACGGCGACGAGATCGGCATGGGTGACAACATCTGGCTGCCGGACCGCGACTCGTCCCGTACGCCCATGCAGTGGACGCCCGACCGCAACGCCGGCTTCTCGACCGCCGACCCGGGCAAGCTCTTCCTGCCCGTCGTCCAGTCGCTCGTCTACAACTACAACCTGGTGAACGTCGAGAGCCAGCTGGCGCAGTCACGGTCACTCCTGCACTGGGTGCGCAACGTCATCCACGTGCGCAAGGCCCACCCGACCTTCGGCCTCGGCACCCTCGAGGTGCTCGAGACCAACCAGGAGTCCGTCCTGTCGTTCGTCCGTTCGTACGAAGGGGCGGGGACGCAGTTCGGCGACTCGGCCGAGGACATCCTCTGCGTCTTCTCGTTCGGTCACAACCCGACCTCGGTCGACATCGTGGCCCCGCAGTTCGCCGGACGCACGTTGTTCGACCTGTTCGGTGGAGCGCAGTTCCCCTCGTTCGACGACGAGGGGAAGGTCACGCTGACCCTCGGGACGCAGGCGTTCTTCTGGTTGCACGTCGGCGACGTGCCTGCTGCGGCGGCATCCGCTGTCGGTGGCGCCTCCTAAACTCGCAGGGTGACTGACACCGAGACGACCGGCACCGCTCCCGACCTCGCGGCCGTGGGCGAGCCGCCGGCCGCCTGGTGGCAGGCGCTCGGCGTCTTCGACCTCGAGACCACCGGCATCGACGTCGAGACGGCCCGCATCGTGACCGCCCACGTCGGCTTGATCGACGCCACCGGGGCCACCGTCGCGCACGGCGAGTGGTTGGCCGACCCGGGCGTCGAGATCCCCGAGCAGGCCAGTGCCGTGCACGGCATCTCCACCGAACAGGCCCGCGCCGAGGGGCGTCCGGCCGCCGAGGTCGTGGCCGAGATCGTCGCGGCCATCCGGGCCGTCTTCGCCCGCGGCGTACCGCTGGTCGTCTACAACGCGCCGTACGACCTCACCCTGCTCGACCGCGAGGCCCGCCGCCACGGCGTCGAGCCGTTGGGCGAGGTCGGCGAGATCGGTTGCGTCGTCGACCCCCTCGTCATCGACAAGGCCGTCGACACCTATCGCAAGGGCAAGCGCACCCTCGAGGCCGCCGCCGCGGTCTACGGTGTGTCGCTCGACGACGCGCACGACGCCGGGGCCGACGCGATCGCCGCGGGTCGCGTTGCCCAGGCCATGGCCAAGCGGTACCCCGACCGGCTCGACGTGCCCGTCACCGAGCTGCACGACCTCCAGGTCGGCTGGTGCTCGACGCAGGCCGAGAGCTTCCAGCAGTACATGCGACGTGCGAAAGACCCCACCTTCACCGCTCACGGTGACTGGCCGCACCGCCCGCTCCCGTTCGCCTGAACGGGGTCGTGCCCCGAGTCCCCTCGGGTCCACCCGGCCTCTCGTGCTCTCCACGTGTCCCGCCGTGGCGTCCCCACCCGGGGCGTCCCCACCCGGGGCGTCCCCACCCGAGGCGTGTCCGCCCGGGTACGCGAAAGAGGCGGCCCACCGAAGTGGACCGCCTCTGACAGGGTTGCGGGCCGAAGCCTACTTGCCGAAGTTCTTGTAGCGCGAGTTGAACTTCTCGACGCGACCGGCCGAGTCGAGGATGCGCTGCTTGCCCGTGTAGAACGGGTGCGACTCGGACGAGATCTCGACGTCGATGACCGGGTAGGTCTCACCGTCGAGCTCGATGGTCTTGTCGCTCGTCGTGGTGGAGCGCGTGAGGAACGTGGCGCCCGACGCGAGGTCCCGGAAGACGATCTGCTTGTACTCGGGGTGGATGTCGGTCTTCATGATTGTCCTAGGTCTAGCGAACGAGTGATGATGGTGAGTTCAGGAGGCACGCGCAGCGACGCTGCGGACCAGCTGTCAACGATACCAGACCGACGGCCTGGATCGTAGGAGGCGCGGGTCAGCCGGCCGCGCGGGCCGAGTACCGGCCCCCGTCGGACTCGACCCGCAGCTCGACGCCGAAGGTCGCGCCGAGGGTCTCGGCGGTGATGACCTCGTCGAGCGGACCGGCGGCCACGACGGAGCCGTGGTCGAGCAGCAGGGCGTGCGTGAATCCCCTGGGGATCTCTTCGACGTGGTGGGTCACCATGACGATGGCCGGAGCACCCTCGGACGAGGCGTAGCCCGACAGCATCTGCAGCAGCTCTTCACGGGCGCCGAGGTCGAGGCTGGCGGCCGGCTCGTCGAGCAACAGCAGCTCGGGGTCGGTCATAACCGAGCGCGCGATCTGGACCCGCTTCTGCTCGCCGTCGCTCAGTTCGCCGAAGGTACGGTCCGCGAGGTGGTCGAGCTTCCACTCGTCGAGCACGCGGTGCGCCCGACGGACGTCGACGCCCTCGTACTCTTCGTTCCAGCGCCCGGTAACCGAGTAGGCGGCCGTCAGGACGACGTCGACGACCTTTTCCTTAGCCGGGATGCGCCGGGCGATGGCCGTCGAGGCGAAGCCGATGCGCGGCCGTAGGTCGAACAGGTCGACGGAGCCGAGGTCGGAGCCGAGGATGCTGGCCTCGCCCGAGGACGGGTGGCTCTGCGCGGCGGCGACCTGCAGCAGGCTCGTCTTGCCGGCACCGTTCGGGCCGAGCACGACCCAACGCTCGTCGGAGTCGACCGTCCAGGTCAGTTTGTCGACGACGGCGGTGCCGCCTCGGACGATCGAGACATCGGTGAGCTGCAGGACGGTAGGCATGGTCCTCAGCCTAGTTGAGCAGTCCCTCGTAGATCCCCAGCGTCTGCTCGGCGATCCGCGACCACGAGAACTCTTCTTCGGCCCTCATGCGGCCGGCTCGTCCCATGAGGCGGGCGAGTGCCGGGTCGGAGACGACCTCGGTGAGGGTGGCCGCCAGGTCGGCCACGAAGCGGTCGGGGTCGACCGGGGTGCCGGTGCCGTCCTGCACCTGGTCGAGGGGCACGATCCGGCCCGTCAGACCGTCCGCGACGACCTCGGGGATGCCGCCCGTGTCGGACCCGACGACGGGAACGCCGCAGGCCATCGCCTCGAGGTTGACGATGCCGAGGGGTTCGTACACCGACGGGCAGACGAAGGTGGTGGCGGCGCTCAGCACCGCACTGAGCTGGTGACGGGGCAGCACGGTGTCGATCCAGACGACCCCGGTGCGTTCCTCTTGGAGCTCGCGGACCAGGCCCGTGACCTCGGCCATGATCTCTGGTGTGTCGGGCGCCCCGGCGCAGAGCACGAGCTGCACGTCGGCGGGCAGCAGCTTGGCCGCGCGCAACAGGTACGGGAGGCCCTTCTGGCGGGTGATGCGACCGACGAAGACGACCGACGGGCGATCGGGGTCGATGCCCAGGCCCCGGACCAGCTCGGCGTCGTCGACGCGCTGCCACCCCTCGAGGTCGATGCCGTTGTAGACGACCTGGACCTTGGACTCGTCGATCGACGGGTAGGAGCGCAGGATGTCGCGTCTCATGCCGTCGCTGACGGCGATGACGCGGTCGGCGGTCTCGTAGGCCTGGCGCTCGATCCAGCTCGAGACGCGGTAGCCGCCGCCGAGCTGTTCGGCCTTCCAGGGCCGGAGCGGTTCGAGGCTGTGGGCCGTCAGGACGTGAGGGACGCCGTGCAGCATCTGGGCCAGCTGGCCGGCCGCGTTCGCGTACCAGGTGTGGCTGTGGACGACGTCGGCTCCGGCGACGTCCTGGGCCATGGTGACGTCCACTCCCAGGGTGCGCAGGGTGGCGTTCGCCTGGTCGAGCTGGGGGAGGTCGGGGTACCCGGTCGTGTCGGGTTCGGAGTCGACCTCACCGAACGCCCGCACCTGCACCTCGACGCCCTGACGCAGGGCCTTGACGAGTTCGACGACGTGGACGCCCGCGCCCCCGTAGACGTTGGGCGGGTATTCCTTGGTGATGACATCGACTCGCACGTGGTTCACCGTAGTCGTGCGACCGCGAATCGTGCCATTCTGGCCCCATGGCATCAAAGAAGATCTTCGGCATCGTCCTGGCTGGTGGCGAGGGCAAACGCCTGATGCCGCTGACCGCCGACCGCGCGAAACCCGCTGTCCCGTTCGGTGGCAACTACCGCCTCGTCGACTTCGCCCTGTCGAACCTGATCAACTCGGGTCTTCGGCAGATCGTCGTCCTGACGCAGTACAAGTCGCACAGCCTCGACCGCCACGTGTCGCAGACCTGGAGCATCGAGGGCCTGCTCGGCGCCTACGTCGCCTCGGTCCCGGCCCAGCAGCGGCTCGGCAAGCGCTGGTTCGCCGGCAGTGCCGACGCCATCCTGCAGAGCCTCAACCTGCTGCGTGACGAGAAGCCCGACATCGTCGTCGTGGTCGGCGCCGACCACGTCTACCGCATGGACTTCTCCCAGATGATCGAGGCGCACATCGCCTCGGGCGCCGGGGTCACCGTGGCTGCCATCCGTCAGCCCATCTCCCTCGCCGACCAGTTCGGCGTCATCGAGGTCGACTCCGACGACCCGACCCGCATCGGCCGGTTCCTCGAGAAGCCGACGGACGCCACGGGTCTGCCGGACTCCCCCGACGAGATCCTCGCGTCCATGGGCAACTACGTCTTCGACGCGGACGTCCTGATCGACGCCGTGCTGCGCGACGGCGAGAAGCCCGACTCGAACCACGACATGGGCGGCGACATCGTCCCCGACTTCGTGTCCCGTGGCGACGCGGCCGTCTACGACCTGAACCGCAACGAGGTGCCCGGGGCGACCGAGCGCGACCGCTACTACTGGCGCGACGTCGGCACCATCGACTCGTTCTACGACGCGCACCGCGACCTGATCTCGGCCCTGCCGATCTTCAACCTCTACAACACCGACTGGCCGATCTTCAGCCAGCAGCTCAACTCTCCCCCGGCGAAGTTCGTCCGTGACGGCCACGGCAACCTCGGAACGACGATCGACTCGATCGTGTCGCTGGGCTCGTTGCTCTCGGGGGCGCACGTGGAGCGCAGCGTCCTGGGCCCCTGGTGCACCCTCGACAGCGGCTCGCGGGTCGTCGACTCGGTGGTCTTCGAGCGGGCGCACGTCGGCCCGAACGCCGTCGTCAACCGGGCGATCCTCGACAAGGACGTCGTCATCGCGGCCGGGGCCTCCGTCGGCGTCGATCCCGAGGCCGACCGGGCCCGTGGCTTCACCGTCACGCCGTCCGGCATCACGGTGGTCGGCAAGGGCGTCCGCGTCGACCAGTAGTCGTCCGAGGTCACACGAGAGGCGCGGTGCGCCGACGGCCCTAGGCTGTCGGCGTGCCGCGTTTCCTCATCGTCCTCGACGTCGACTCCACCCTGATCGAGGACGAGGTGATCGAGCTGCTGGCCGACGCCGCGGGTTCGCGAGAGCGCGTCGAGGACGTCACCTCTCGGGCGATGGCGGGTGAACTCGACTTCGCTGCCAGCCTGGCCGAGCGCGTCGCGACGCTCGAGGGCTTGCCCGAGTCCGTCTTCGCCGAGGTGCGTTCGCGCATCACGCCGACGCGCGGCGTCCGTGAACTCCTCGACGGCGTCCACGCCGCGGGCGGCCTCGTCGGCGTCGTGTCGGGCGGATTCCACGAGACCCTCGACCCGCTGGCCGACGACCTGGGCCTGGACTTCCGCCGCGCCAACCGCCTCGAGGTGCGGGACGGCCGGCTGACCGGACGGGTTTCCGGCCCCGTGATCGACGCCCACGCCAAGGCCGTCGCCCTGCGGGCGTGGGCCGAGGAGGCGCGGGTCGGCCTCGCGCACACCGTCGCCGTCGGCGACGGGGCCAACGATCTCGAGATGATGGCCGTGGCAGGGCTCTCGGTCGCGTTCAACGCCAAGCCGCGGGTCCGTGAGCGAGCCGACGTGGTCGTCGGAACGAACGACCTCTCTCAGCTGCTGCCCCTGCTCGGACTGCGCGGCTGACCCGCGGCGGGAGGCGGGCGTCCCTCGAGGGGACGACCCGCGCCTCCTGCGTGGTCGGACCTAGTGGCCCATGCCGAGGCCGCCGTCGACCGGGATCACGGCCCCCGAGATGTAGGCGGCGTCGTCGCCCGCGAGCCACGTGATCGTCTTCGCGACCTCCGCCGTGGTGCCGTACCGGCCGGCGGGAATGCTCTTCTTGTACTCGGCCTGCTGCGCCTCGGGCAGGACGGCGGTCATGTCGGTCTCGACGAAGCCCGGGGCCACCACGTTGGCGGTGATGCCGCGGGCCCCGAGCTCGCGGGTCAGCGAGCGGGCGAAGCCCACCAGGCCCGCCTTCGAGGCGGCGTAGTTGGCCTGGCCCGGGCCGCCGTAGAGACCGACGACGCTCGACACGAGGACGATGCGGCCGAAGCGGGCCTTCAACATGCCCTTGGACGCCCGCTTGACGACGCGGAAGGCGCCGCCGAGGTTGGTGTCGACGACCGCGGTGAAGTCGTCCTCGGTCATGCGCATGAGCAGACCGTCCTTCGTGATGCCGGCGTTGGCGACGACGACCTCGACCGGCCCGAGCTCGGCCTCGACCGTGGTGAAGGCCGCGTCGATCGAGTCGGCGTCGGTGACGTCGGCGACGACGGTGAGCGTCCCCTCGGGGCCCCGCCCGCTGCGGGCCGTGACGGCGACGCGGTGACCCTGGGCGACGAACTCTTCGGCGATGGCGAAGCCGATGCCTCGGTTGCCGCCGGTGACGAGGACGGTGCGGGGCGTGGTCATGGGTGGTCCCTTCGTGGGCGATCTCGACGGCCACCGCTCGGTGCGGCGGACTCACGGCGAACCTGTGATCGGCAGGCCGCCGACCAGCCTACTGTCGGACCCGGGTCTTAGGATCGAGGCGCTCCCCCGGACGTCTCGTGCCCGAGTCCCGTCCGGCACCCGTCCGTGGTGCGTCCGCCCTCTTCCCGACATCGAGGTGTGCCCCGTGAAGGCCTCGAACACGATCACATCCCTCCCGCCCTCCCCCACCGACGACCGGCACTCCCGCATGGTCAAGTACCTGGTGGCGATGGGCATCAGGTTGGTCTGCATCGCCCTCTGCTTCGTCTTCCCCCTCGGCTGGTGGACCCTGTTGCCCGTCATCGGTGCCGTCGTCATCCCCTACATCGCCGTCGTCTTCGCGAACGTGGGCCACGAGGCGGGCGACGCCGTCGAGAGCCCGGGCGGCATCGAGCTCTACCGCGAGCCGCAGGCGCCGTTCCGGCCGACCGTGGTCGACGGCGACGCGGGTCCTGCCGGCCCCGCCGCCTCGTCCGATGACGCGCCCGGCGAGGCGGATCACGATCGGCGGAGCGCCTGATGCTCGGCCTCGATCCCGTCGGCGTGCAGTGCTCTCGCGCCTCCTGTCGAGCCGAGGCACGGCATAATGTCCACTGGCGCAACCCCAAGATCCACGGCATCGATCGGGTCAAGGTGTGGTCGGCGTGCGACGAGCACGTCGACTTCCTGCGTGAGTTCCTCGTGGCACGTGACTTCCCAGTCGTCGTGACGGGGGTGTCAGAGGTCGTCGAACAGGTCGGAACGGAGGCGCGGTGACGAACATCCGCTTCGCCCTCTCGCGCAGATGGCTGGGCTACCTCGCCGTCGCCGTCGTCTTCGCGATCATCTGCGTGTTCCTCGCCCACTGGCAGTGGTCGCGGCACGATGAGAAGCTCGCGGTCGTGCACCAGCTCGAGCAGACCTACGACGCCGATCCGATCCCCCTGCAGCAGGCCTTGCCCGAACTGTCGTCCTACGACGCCGCTCAAGAGTGGCAGCCGGTCGAGATGACCGGGCGCTACCTCACCGACGACGAGTTGCTGGTGCGCAACCGCCCGCTCAACGGGCAGCCCGGCTTCGAGGTCCTCGTGCCGTTCCGCACCACGCAGGGCCAGATCTTCGTCGTCGACCGTGGCTGGGTGCCGACCGGCAATGCGCAGGACTCCCCCGATGTCGTGCCCGCGCCTCCCTCGGGCGACGTCACGGTGGTCGCGCGCCTGAAACCGGGTGAACCGGCGCTGGGCGACCGGACGGGCGTTCCCGGGACGAACCAGATCGCGACCATCCAACTCAGCGAGGTCGAATCCCGCGTCGGGCAGCCCGTCTACTCGAGCGCCTACGGTCTGGTCGTCAGCGAGAGCCCCGCGCCGGCCACGGCACCCGTGCCGTCGTCGAAGCCCGAGGTCGACACCGGCCTCAACCTGTCGTACTTCGTCCAGTGGCTGATGTTCGCGGTCGGAGCCTTCGGCTTCCTGTTCTACGTCTTCCGACAGGAGTACCGCAACCAGAACGCCGACGACGACGAACTCGTCGAGCGCGAGGCCGAGCGGCAGCGTCGTCGCGACGCCCGGCCCCGCCACGACAACGACGTC
Organism: Frigoribacterium sp. Leaf44; assembly: GCF_001421865.1. Lineage (NCBI taxonomy): Bacteria > Bacillati > Actinomycetota > Actinomycetes > Micrococcales > Microbacteriaceae > Frigoribacterium > Frigoribacterium sp. Leaf44. The sequence continues at coordinate 1,179,190 of NZ_LMLG01000001.1, read as the reverse complement.
GAGGACGAGATCCTCGACGGCGCGTGCCGCTGACAGGACCGTCGCCCGGGCACTGGTGACCCGGGCGAGCCCGTGGTGTGTCAGGCCAGGTTGATCAGGTCGGAGTAGTCCGGGGTCCAGTGGTCCTCGGTGCCCTCGGGCATGATCAGCACGCGCTCGGGGTTCAGGGCCTCGACGGCGCCCTCGTCGTGGCTCACGAGGACGACGGCGCCCTCGTAGTTGCTCAGGGCGTCGAGGATCTCGAGGCGACTCGCGGGGTCGAGGTTGTTGGTGGGCTCGTCGAGCAGCAGGACGTTCGCGCCCGAGACGACGATCATCGCCAGAGCCAGCCGTGTCTTCTCGCCGCCGGACAGCACACCGGCCGGCTTGGCCGAGTCGTCGCCCGTGAAGAGGAACGAGCCCAACACCCGTCGAGCCTCCATCTCGGTGATGTTCGGCGAGGACGACACCATGTTCTCGAGCACGCTGCGCTTGACGTCGATGGTCTCGTGCTCCTGGGCGTAGTAGCCGACCCGCAGCCCATGGCCCGGCTCGAGCTGCCCCGTGTCGGGAGCGTCGACCCCTGCGAGGATGCGCAGGAGGGTCGTCTTGCCGGCACCGTTCAGGCCCAGGATGACGACTTTCGAGCCACGGTCGATGGCGAGGTCGACGGCGGTGAAGATCTCGAGCGAACCGTAGCTCTTCGACAGGTTCGAGGCCATGAGGGGCGTCTTGCCGCACGCCACCGGCGTCGGGAATCGCAGCTTGGCCACGCGGTCGACCGCGCGGACCTCGTCGAGACCGGAGAGGAGCTTCTCGGCTCGTGCCACCATCTGGTGAGCCGCAGCGGCCTTCGACGCCTTCGCACCGAACCGGGCCGCCTGCTTCTGCAGGGCCGAGGCCTGCTTCTCGGCGTTCGAGCGCTCTTTCTTGCGGCGCTCCTCGTCGGCGGCACGCTGCCGCTGGTAGTTGCGCCACCCCATGTTGTAGACGTCGATGGCCTGGCGGTTGGCGTCGAGGTAGAAGACGCGGTTGACGACCTCCTCGACGAGTTCGATGTCGTGGCTGATGACGATGACGCCGCCCTGGTAAGTCTTCAGGTACTCGCGGAGCCAGACGACCGAGTCGGCGTCGAGGTGGTTCGTGGGCTCGTCGAGGATCATCGTGTCGGCGGCCGAGAACAGGATGCGGGCCAGCTCGATGCGCCGTCGCTGACCACCCGACAACGTCGACAGGGGCTGGTCGAGGATGCGGTCCGGCAGGCTGAGGTTGCTCGCGATGGAGGCCGCCTCGGCCTCGGCTGCGTACCCGCCGAGGGCGTTGAACTGGTCGTCGAGATCGCCGTAGCGTTTCATGGCGCGGGCGGCGACGTCGGGATCCGGGTCACCCATGGCGAGGGTGGCTTCCTGGATGCCGAGCAGCAACTGGCCGAGACCCCGGGCGTCGAGGATGCGGGTCCGGGCGAGGTCTTCGGGGTTGCCACTGCGGGGGTCCTGCGGGAGGTAGCCGATCTCACCGGAGCGCTCGATCTTGCCGCCCGTCGGGAGGGTCTCGCCGGCCAGCGTCTTGGTCATGGTCGTCTTGCCTGCGCCGTTGCGGCCGACGAGGCCGATCTTGTCGCCCCGGTCGACCCGGAACGAGACGTCGGCCATGAGGAGGCGCGCGCCGACGCGGATCTCGAGATCGTGCACGGAGAGCACAGCAGATGTCCAATCGATTGGTGAGGAGTCCACAACGGGGCCCGGAAGGGGGCCGCCCATAGGATGGGGACGTCGTGTGGAGAGGGTCGCAGCACTGCGCTGCCGACCAGCCGCTCGGCCGATCAACCTACCCATTCTAGGAGTCCCCATGACGAACACTGCCGCATCGACCTCACGGCCGGTCCTCGCCGACCGTCTGGTGGCCCGGGGCGCCGCCACCGACGTGGCCCTCGTCCTCGGTGGAGTCGCCGTCGTCTCGGCCCTCGCGCAGGTGCAGGTGCCGCTCTGGCCGGTGCCCGTCACCGGACAGACGCTCGGTGTGATGCTCGTCGGCGCCTCCCTCGGCGCCCGTCGCGGGGCGCTCTCCTTGGCCACCTACCTGGTGCTGGGTGTCGCGGGCTTGCCGATCTTCGCCGAGTTCTCGGGCGGACCCCTCAGCGTCCTCAAGCCGAGCTTCGGGTTCGTCATCGGGTTCGTCGTCGCAGCGGCCGTCATCGGCTGGCTCTCCGAGCGGGACTGGGACAAGAAGTGGTGGCGATCGGCGGCGGCCTTCTTCCTGGCGAGCCTGATCCCCTTCGCCGTCGGCCTCCCCTACCTGGCCGTCGTGCTCGGGTCGTTGGGTCTGCCGAACGACCTGCCGAGCGTCCTCGCGGCCGGCCTGTACCCGTTCATCGTCGGCGGCATCGCCAAGTGGCTGATCGCGGCGGCGGCCCTGCCCCTCGCCTGGCGTGCGCTGAAGCGCATCGGTGACTAGCGCCTTCCGTTCCCCGGCGTGATCGTCGAGGACACGCGACGAAGCCCCGCCCCTCTCGGAGGGGCGGGGCTTCGTCGTCGTTCCGACGGGCGGGATTCAGATGGAGAACCCGATGGCGCGCATCATGTCGCGACCGTCGTCCGTGATGCGATCGGGACCCCACGGCGGCATCCACACCCAGTTGATGCGGAAGGCGTCGACGACACCGTCGAGGGCATTGGCCGTGTCGCCCTCGATGACGTCCGTCAACGGGCAGCCGGCGCTCGTCAGGGTCATGCTGATGATGAGCGCGTTCTCGTGCTCTTCGTCCATCGCGAGGTCGTAGATGAGCCCCAGATCGACGATGTTGACGCCCAGCTCGGGGTCGACGACCTCTTTCAGTGCCTCGATGGTCTGGTCGAACTTCTCGGGGCTGAGTGCGACGGCCACGGTCAGACCGCCGGGGTCGCGGCGGCCTCGGCGGCGGCTGCCGTGACGTACCGGTCGTAGCCCTCGTTCTCGAGGCGGTCGGCCAGCTCGGGCCCACCCTCGTCGGCGACGTGACCGTCGACGAACACGTGGACGAAGTCGGGCTTGATGTAGCGCAGGATGCGCGTGTAGTGCGTGATGAGCAGCAAGCCGAGCCCGGTGTTGGTCTTGGCACGGTTGACGCCCTCGGACACGATCTTCAGCGCGTCGACGTCGAGACCGGAGTCGGTCTCGTCGAGGACGGCGAACTTCGGCTTGAGGAGCTCGAGCTGCATGATCTCGTGTCGTTTCTTCTCGCCACCCGAGAAGCCTTCGTTGACGTTGCGCTCGGCGAAGGCCGAGTCCATCTTGAGGGCGTTCATCGACTCACGGAGGTCCTTGATCCAGCCGCGGATGGCCGGAGCCTCGCCGTCGAGAGCCGTCTTGGCCGTGCGGAGAAAGTTCGAGACCGTGACGCCGGGGATCTCGACGGGGTACTGCATGGCGAGGAAGAGCCCCGCCTTGGCGCGCTCGTCGACGCTCATCTCGAGCACCTCACGACCGTCGAGGAGGATGGAGCCCCCGTCGACGTTGTAGCGGGGGTGGCCGGCGATCGTGTAGGCGAGGGTGGACTTGCCCGAGCCGTTGGGGCCCATGACGGCGTGGATCTCGCCCTCGTTGATGGTGAGGTCGACGCCCTTGAGGATGGGCTTGGGGCCGGCGTCGGTGTCGATGCTGACCTTGAGGTCGCGGATCTCGAGAGTGGACATGCGTTCTGTTCCTTTACTGTGCGGCGCCGGTGGAGGTCGAGGTGGTGTCGACGTACACCTCGCCGTCGATGACGGAGACCGAGAAGACCGGTACGGGTTCGTAGGCGGGCAGCGTGAGCGGCTTGCCGGTGGTGAGCTCGAACTTGGAGCCGTGGGCCCAGCACTCGAGGGTGTCGTCCTCGACGAAGCCCTCGGAGAGGGAGATGTCGCCGTGGGTGCAGGTGTCGCCGATCGCGTGGATCGTGCCGGCACTGTCTTTCACGACGGCGATCGCGACGCCGTCGACGACGACGCGGTGCGCCTGGGAGGGGCTGACGTCGTCGACGCCGCAGACCTTCGTGGCCATCAGGCGACCGTCTCGGTCGACGTCGCCTCGCCCGCGGCCAGTTCGACCTCGATGGCGTCCACGAGCCGAGCCTGCAGGTCGGCGTCACCGATCTTCTGGATGACCTCGACGAGGAAGCCGAGCACCACCAGGCGACGGGCCTCGTGCTCGGAGATGCCGCGCGACTGCAGGTAGAACAGGTGCTCGTCGTCGAAGCGACCGGTCGCGCTGGCGTGACCCGCGCCCTCGATGTCGCCGGTCTCGATCTCGAGGTTCGGGATCGAGTCGGCGCGCGTGCCCTCGCTCAGCACCAGGTTGCGGTTCTGCTCGTAGCTGTCGGTTCCGGGAGCCGTCCGACCGATGAGCACGTCACCGATCCACACGGTCCGGGCACCGGCACCCTGGAGGGCACCCTTGTAGTTGACGCGGCTCCGTGTCTTGGGAGCGTCGTGGTTGACGTAGACCTGCTGCTCGAGGTGCTGGCCGGCATCGGCGAAGTAGACGCCGTAGAGCTCGGCGTCGGCGCCCTGCTCGGCCAGGTGGGCCGAGGGGTTGACCCGGACGACCGAGCCGCCGAGGCTGACGACGAAGTGCTTGAGCTGGGCGTCCCGACCGATGCGGGCGTGGTGGCTCGCGAGGTGGACGGCGTCGTCGTCCCACTCCTGCAGGGTGACGACGGTGAGGTGCGCCCCCTCGTCGACGACGATCTCGACGTTCTCGACCAACTGCGCCGACCCGGTGTTGCGGAGGACGACCATGGCCTGGCTGTTCGCCTTGGCGTGGATCAGGGTGTGGCCGGCCCGCGGCTCACGATCGAGACCCGAGCGTCCGATGGTGATCGCCGACGGCTCGTCACCCTCGAGCGTGACGGCCAGCACCTTCTCGGCACTCGCCCACGCGTTCGCCGCGGCCTTGTCCTCGGGCGTTCCGGCCGTGCCGACCCGAAAGTCGCTGCGGTCGATCCACTCGACGGTGGCGCCGGGCGTCTCTCGAGCCAGGTACGCATAGGGCGAGCCGTCGAGGTCGCCGTCGATCAACGGACGGAGGCGCGACACCGGGCTGAGCTTCCAGTCCACCTCGCGACCGGTCACGTCGGGGAACGCCGCGGGGTCGACCGAGGTGAACCGCTCGGAACGCGTCTGCACGGGCACGAGGCCCCAGCCGCCGTCGCTGTGGGCACCGGCGCCGTGCTGAACGCCCGGCTCGGTGGTGGACTCTGGTGTGGTGGTGGGTGCTGCGGCGGACATCTAGCCGACTGATCCTTCCATGCTCATCTCGATGAGCTTGTTGAGTTCGAGCGCGTACTCCATCGGGAGCTCGCGGGCGATGGGCTCGATGAAGCCACGGACGATCATGGCCATCGCTTCGTCTTCGGCCATGCCCCTCGACATGAGGTAGAAGAGCTGCTCTTCGCTCACTCGCGACACCGTGGCCTCGTGACCGAGCTGAACGTCGTCGACGCGGATGTCGATGGCGGGATAGGTGTCGGAACGGGAGATCGTGTCCACGAGCAGGGCGTCGCAGCGCACCGTGTTGGCCGCGTGGTGGGCGGCCTCGTCGACGCGGACCTCGCCACGGTAACCGGCGCGACCGCCGCCTCGGGCGATCGACTTCGACACGATCGACGACGTGGTGTAGGGCGCCATGTGGATCATCTTCGCGCCGGCGTCCTGGTGCTGACCGGGGCCCGCGAAGGCGACGGACAGGGTCTCGCCCTTGGCGTGCTCGCCGACCAGGTAGATCGACGGGTACTTCATCGTCACCTTGGAGCCGATGTTGCCGTCGATCCACTCCATCGTCGCGCCCTCGTGGGCGATCGCGCGCTTGGTGACCAGGTTGTAGACGTTGTTCGACCAGTTCTGGATCGTGGTGTAACGCACACGGGCGTTCTTCTTCACGATGATCTCGACCACGGCCGAGTGAAGGGAGTCGGACTTGTAGATCGGGGCGGTGCAGCCCTCGATGTAGTGGACGTAGCTGCCTTCGTCGGCGATGATCAGCGTCCGCTCGAACTGGCCCATGTTCTCGGTGTTGATGCGGAAGTACGCCTGCAGCGGGATCTCGACGTGGACGCCCTTGGGGACGTACACGAACGAACCACCGGACCACACGGCCGTGTTCAACGCGGCGAACTTGTTGTCACCGGCGGGGATGACGGTGCCGAAGTACTCCTGGAAGAGCTCGGGGTGCTCGCGGAGCGCCGTGTCGGTGTCCATGAAGATGACACCCTGCTGCTCGAGGTCCTCGCGGATCTGGTGGTAGACCACCTCGGACTCGTACTGGGCGGCGACGCCCGCCACGAGGCGGTTGCGCTCGGCCTCGGGGATGCCGAGCTTCTCGTAGGTGTTCTTGATGTCGTCCGGAAGCTCGTCCCAGGTGGTCGCCTGCTTCTCGGTCGAACGCACGAAGTACTTGATGTTGTCGAAGTCGATGCCCGACAGGTCGGCGCCCCACGTCGGCATGGGCTTGCGCTCGAACAGCGTCAGCCCCTTGAGACGGTTCTTGAGCATCCACTCGGGTTCGCTCTTCAGGTTCGAGATGTCGGTGACGACCTCGGGTGACACCCCCCGGCGCGCCGAGGCGCCCGCGGAGTCGGAGTCGGACCAGCCGAACTCGTACTGCCCCAGGCTCGCGAGCTCGGGTCGATCGATCAACACGTCTGACATGACTACCTCTTTCTCTGCCGGACCGAACACGGGTCGGCCGAACGGCATTCCCCGGGTGGTGGAGCAGCCCGGTTGCTCGCCCTGCGAGTCGAACACACCGGCTGTCGTCGCCTCGCCGGACGACGCTCGACGTGATCGAGTCGTCAGGTGGCGTTGCTTAGACTGGTGTTGAAGGCCGTTCACCGCTTCTGCGGATCTCACGGTCTTCGGATGTCTCCGTCGACACCCTGCCGGGTCGTGTTCCTGAACCCGTTGATTCTACAGGGCCGACCGCCGAAAGTGACGAAAGGCAGCAAGTCGTGAGCAACGCACAGGTGGGCGCCACCGGAGTCCTGAACCGAGCCTGGTCGTGGCTCCCCACGACCGTCGACCGTCGGGTCCGCTTCATCGCCTGGGCGTCGTTCGTCTGTCAGGTGCTGCTGATCGGCACAGGTGGCGCGGTGCGCCTCACGGGATCGGGACTCGGCTGCCCCACCTGGCCCCGCTGCACCGCCGACTCGTTCGTCAGCACGCCCGAGATGGGTGTCCACGGCGTCATCGAGTTCGGCAACCGTCTGCTCACCTTCGTGCTCACCCTCGTGGTCATCCTCGCGTTCCTCCTCGTGCTCCGCATGCGCACGGTCCGGCGCGATTTCTTCTGGCTGACCCTCGTCCAGGGCCTGAGCATCCCCTTCCAAGCCGTGCTCGGGGGGATCACCGTCCTCACCGGGCTCAACCCCTACATCGTCGGGGCCCACTTCGTCGTCTCGATCGTCCTCGTCGCACTGACCACGACCTTGCTCTGGCGGGTGTATCGCGGCCCCCGGGGGCGCCACGCCGCGACGCCGCGAGGCTACGGACGGCTCGTCCACGTGACGGCGGCGGTCGTCGGCGTCACGGTGATCGTCGGTGTCCTCACGACCGGCTCCGGCCCGCACGCCGGTGACGCGGCCACTCCCCGCAACGGTCTCGACCCGGCGATCATGGACCACGTCCACAGCTGGCCGGCGTACGCCACCCTCGCCCTGACCCTGGCCGTCGTCGCCTGGACGCTGCGGGCAGACCTCCCCCGCCGTTTCCCCCTCGCCCTGCTCGGCGTCGAGCTGGTCCAGATCGCGGTCGGCATCACCCAGGCGCGCACGGGGTTGCCGCCCCTGCTCGTCGGCAGCCACATGGTGCTGGCCGCGCTGCTCGTGGCCGCGACGACCGCCGTCGTGCTGTCCCTGCGCAACGACCAGGCCCCGGACGAGGTCGAACCGATCGTCGAGGCGGCTGCCGTCCGCGCCTGATCGACGCGACCCGGTGCCCTAGTCGCGACGCATGACGGTGTCGACGTCGTCCTGGTCGACGACGACGAACCCCGTGCGCTCGTAGAGCGACACGGCACGACTTCCGGTGAGCACGTCGAGGGTGATCGACCCCGTGGTGACCGAGCCGATCGCCTCGGTGAGCAGGGCTGTCCCGATGCCCTGGCCTCGCGCCTCCTCGGCCAAGTAGAAGTGGCGTAGCCAGGTCGTGTCGCCGTCCGGATGCAGGGCGATGCAGCCGAGGAGGCGCTGGTCGCCTTCGACGACCCGCGTCTCGTCGGCCATGAACTCGCGCACGAAGCGCGCACGGTGACGCGGCGGGTTCCAGATGCCGAGACGCTCGAACTCGGACCTCAGGACGACGAGCTTCAGCTCGGTCAGCGGCTCGACGTCGTCCGGGCGCGCCGGACGCACCATCCAGTCGAAGGGCGCGCCGGACGCACCATCCAGTCGAAGGGGCTCACGAGGCTAGAACGGGAGCAGGGGGTCGACGCCGACGGCGACGAACAGCAGCGTCAAGTACGTGATCGAGCTGTGGAAGACGCGCATCGGCCGGACCTCGGCGACGTGCTGGATGGCTCGGCTGTAGAGCCGGTGCGACTCCCAGACGAACCAGGCGCCGCTGGCGAGGGCCACGACCGTGTAGAGCACGCCCATGCCGGCGACGGGGACGAGGATCAACGAGCAGACCACGGTTGCCCAGGCATAGAGGATGACCTGCAAGCCGACGATGGACCGGCCGCGCACCACGGCGAGCATCGGGACGTCGGCCGCGGCGTAGTCGTCGCGGTACTTCATCGACAGCGGCCAGTAGTGCGGCGGCGTCCAGAGGAAGATGACCATGAAGAGGATGACGGCCGACCACGACAGGTCGTTCGTGACGGCGGCCCAGCCGATGAGCACCGGCATGCACCCGGCGATGCCGCCCCACACGATGTTCTGCGGCGTGCGACGCTTCAGCCAGAGGGTGTACACGACGACGTAGAAGAGGATGGCTCCGAGCGACAGCGCCGCCGAGAGGAGGTTGACCGTCAGGGCGAGCCAGACGATCGACGCGACGCCGACGACGTACGAGAAGATCAACGCCTCGCGGTCGCTGACCTCACCGGTCACGAGCGGTCGGCCCTGCGTCCGCTTCATGATGCGGTCGATGTCACGATCGATGTAGCAGTTGAAGGCCGAGGCCGAGCCGGCGCTCAGCGCCCCACCGATCAGCGTCGCGGCGACGAGCCACAGGTTGGGGATGCCCCCCTGGGCCAGGAACATCGTCGGCGCCGTGGTGACGAGCAGGAGCTCCATCACGCGGGGCTTCGTGAGGGCGACGTACGCCCGAGCCTTGCGACGGAAGCCCCGGGGTGACGTGTCGGGGCGGATGTCAACGGCTGCGGTCATGAGTCCTCTAACGAGACGAACGGTTTGCCCAAGGAGTCTAGGCGATGAACGTCGACGCTGACGGCGAACCCTCGGCCGATGCGGACGGGAGAAGGGGGTTCGTCCCTATACTTGCAGGTGCTTGCCAGTCGTACGCCCTCTCGGTCCCGAATCACCGGACGAACCGTCCCGATCTCCGCCCCGGCGTGTGTGCGACCCAGCCGACGACGTCTCGGCAGGCGCACGTCAGCGCGGGAGCGAATCGACCCCGCGCAGTTCGCATCAAGAAGGGTCAACTTCCAGTGGCAGATCTGCAATGGGAATCCATTGACAACAAAGCAGTAGACACGGTCCGCGTCCTCGCGGCCGACGCGGTCGAGAAGGTCGGCAACGGTCACCCCGGCACCGCGATGAGCCTGGCGCCCGCCGCCTACCTGCTCTTCCAGAAGGTCATGCGTCGTGACCCGAGCGACAGCACCTGGATCGGTCGCGACCGGTTCATCCTGTCCGTCGGCCACAGCTCGCTGACGCAGTACATCCAGTTCTACCTGGGCGGCTACGGTCTCGAGCTCGACGACCTCGAGGCCCTGCGCACCTGGGGCTCGAAGACCCCGGGCCACCCCGAGTACGGCCACACGGACGGCATCGAGATCACCACCGGTCCGCTGGGCCAGGGCTTCGCCAGCTCGGTGGGCTTCGCCTACGCCGCCCGCTTCGAGCGCGGCCTGTTCGACCCCGACGCCGCACCCGGCACGAGCCCGTTCGACCACTTCGTGTACGTCATCGCCGGTGACGGCGACATGCAAGAGGGCGTCACGAGCGAGGCCGCGTCGCTGGCCGGGCACCAGAAGCTCGGCAACCTCGTCGCCATCTACGACTCGAACCAGATCTCGATCGAGGACGACACGAACATCGCCTTCACCGAGGACGTCCACAAGCGCTTCGAGTCCTACGACTGGGACGTCCAGGTCGTCGACTGGAAGAAGACCGGCGAGTACGTCGAGGATGTCGCCGAACTGCACGACGCCATCGAGAGGGCCAAGGCCGTCACCGACAAGCCCTCGCTGATCATCCTCAAGACGATCATCGGCTGGCCCTCGCCCAAGAAGCAGAACTCCGGCAAGATCCACGGTTCGGCCCTCGGTGCCGACGAGGTCGCCGGCCTCAAGTCGGTCCTCGGATTCGACCCCGAGAAGTCCTTCGACGTCGACCCCGCCGTCCTCGAGCACACCCGCAAGGCCGTCGAGCGCGGACAGGCCCAGCACGCCGAGTGGGACGAGAAGCTCGCCGCGTGGGCTTCGGCCAACCCCGACAAGAAGGTCATGCTCGACCGCATCCTCGCGAACGAGCTCCCCGAGGGCGTCGAAGAAGCGCTCCCCGTCTTCGAGGCCGGCAAGGACGTCTCCACCCGCGCCGCCTCGGGCAAGGTCATCAACGCCCTCGCCGGTGTGGTCCCCGAGCTCTGGGGCGGCTCGGCCGACCTGGCCGAGTCGAACCTGACGACGATCACGGGTTCGAAGTCGTTCGTCCCCACCGAGTGGTCGACCGACGAGTGGAGCGGCGACCCCTACGGTCGTGTGCTGCACTTCGGCATCCGCGAGCACGCGATGGGCGCCATCCTCAACGGCATCACGCTGCACGGCAACACGCGCCCGTTCGGCGGCACGTTCTTGATCTTCAGCGACTACATGCGCCCCGCGGTCCGCCTCGCGGCCCTGATGAAGTCTCCGGCGATCTACGTCTGGACCCACGACTCCGTCGCCCTGGGCGAGGACGGTCCGACGCACCAGCCGATCGAACAGCTCGCGTCGCTGCGGGCGATCCCCGACCTCGACGTCGTGCGTCCCGCCGACGCCAACGAGACGGCCTGGGCCTGGGCGACGATCCTCGAGCGCCACCACGGCCCCGCCGGCATCGCGCTCAGCCGTCAGAACCTGCCCGTCTTCGAGCGCGGCACCGGTGACGCCGAGGGCGACACCTTCGCGTCGGCGAAGAACGTGGCCAAGGGTGCCTACGTCCTGGCCGAGGCGCCGGGCGGAACGCCCGACGTGATCTTCGTCGCCACGGGTTCCGAGGTGCAGATCGCCGTCGAGGCCCGTGAGGTCCTGCGCGGCGAGGGCATCAACGCCCGAGTCGTCTCGGCTCCGAGCATCGAGTGGTTCGACGAGCAGAGCGACGAGTACAAGGAGGCGGTCCTCCCGGCCGCCGTGAAGGCTCGCGTCTCGATCGAGGCCGGTGTGGCCATGCCGTGGCGCGGCATCGTCGGTGACGCCGGTCGCAGCGTGTCGATCGAGCACTTCGGTGCCTCGGCCGACTACAAGACGCTGTTCAAGCAGTTCGGCATGACGACCGAAGCCGCCGTCGCCGCCGCCAAGGACTCGATCGCCGCTCTCTGAGCGTCGACGAAGGAAGAAGAAGAACATGACTGATTCGAACACCGCACAGCTCTCCGCCGCCGGCGTGAGCATCTGGCTCGACGACCTGTCGCGCGAGCGCATCAACGCGGGAGGCCTGCAGAAGCTGATCGCCGAGCGCAACGTCGTCGGCGTCACCACCAACCCCACGATCTTCGCCTCGGCTCTCGCCAAGGGTGAGGCCTACGACGACCAGGTCGCCCTGCTCGCGAAGACCGGCGTCAGCGTCACGGACGCCGTCTTCGAGATCACCACCGACGACGTCACCCGTGCCTGCGACATCTTCCGTGAGCTCTACGACACGACGGACGGCTTCGACGGCCGCGTGTCGATCGAGGTCGAGCCCGGTCTCGCGCACGACGCGCAGGGCACCATCGACCAGGCGGTCAAGCTGGCCGCCAAGGTCGGTCGCCCCAACGCCCTCATCAAGATCCCGGCGACCGTCGAGGGTCTCGAGGCCATCACGGCGGTCATCGCCCAGGGCATCAGCGTCAACGTGACCTTGATCTTCAGCCTCGAGCGCTACCGCGCCGTCATCAACGCGTACCTCACGGGTCTCGAGCAGGCCAAGGCCGCGGGCATCGACATCTCCGAGATCCACTCGGTCGCCTCGTTCTTCGTGTCGCGCGTCGACACCGAGATCGACAAGCGCCTCGACGCGGTCGGGACCGACGAGGCCAAGGCCCTCAAGGGCAAGGCCGGCGTGGCCAACGCTCAGCTCGCCTACGAGGTGTACCAGCAGGCCTTCGACACCGAGCGGGCCAAGGGCCTCCTCGCTGCCGGCGCCAACAAGCAGCGCCCCCTCTGGGCCTCGACCGGAGTCAAGGACCCCGCCGTGCTCGACACCACCTACGTGGTCGAGCTCGTCGCCCAGGACGTCGTCAACACGATGCCCGAGAAGACCCTCGAGGCGACCTTCGACCACGGTGAGATCCGTGGCGACACGATCAGCGCCTCCTACGCCTCGGCCAACGAGACCATGGACGCGATCGCCGCGCAGGGCGTGTCCTACGACGACGTGACCGAGACCCTCGAGAAGGAGGGCGTCGAGAAGTTCATCGTGTCGTGGAACGAACTGCTCGACACGGTCACCGCGGCCCTCGAGGCAGCCAAGCCCGCCGGGGAGTCCAAGTGACCATCACCATCGCTGCCAGCGGAGACGCGGCGCAGGCGGTCGAGGCGGTCGTCCCGACGCTCGTGAGCGACCTCGTCGCCTCGGGCATCACGGCGCAGAACCCCACCCTGTGGGGCCCTGACGCCGAGGACGAGTCCGCCAAACGACTCGGTTGGACCGAGGCCGTCGTGGTCTCGACCCCGCTGCTCGACGAGATCGACTCGTTGCGCGACGAGCTCGCTGCCAAGGGCGTCGACCACGTCGTGCTCGCGGGCATGGGCGGCTCGTCGCTCGCGCCCGAGGTGATCACCCGCACCTACGGCGTCGAGCTCACCGTGCTCGACGCGACGGAGCCGGGTCAGGTCCTCACGGCCCTCGCCGACCGTCTCGAGCGCACCGTGCTCGTCGTGTCGTCGAAGTCGGGTTCGACCGTCGAGACGGCCAGCCAGCGCAAGACGTTCGAGAAGGCGTTCACCGACGCCGGCATCGACCCCGTCGAGCGCATCGTCGTGGTCACCGATCCCGGATCGCCCCTGGACGGGCAGGCCCGTCAGGCCGGTTACCGCGTCTTCAACGCCGACCCCAACATCGGCGGGCGCTACTCGGCCCTGTCGGCGTTCGGCCTCGTGCCGTCCGGCCTGGCCGGTGCCGACATCCGCGAGCTGCTCGCCGAGGCCGACGCCGTGACGGTCGAGCTGGCCCAGGACCGCGCCGACAACCCGGGCCTCGTGCTGGGTGCCGTCCTGGCGGGCACCTCACCCCTGCGCGACAAGATCGCGATCGTCGCCGACGGCACCCACATCGTGGGGTTCCCGGACTGGGCCGAGCAGCTCATCGCCGAGTCGACCGGCAAACAGGGTCGCGGCCTGCTCCCCGTCGTCATCGGCACCTCGGCCCCCGAGATCACGGCGGGCCTCCACGACGTGCAGGTCGTGCGTCTCGTGGCGAACGCCGACGAGACCCGTGAGGTCGCGCCCGGCGAGGTCGAGATCTCGGGTTCGCTCGGCGGTCAGATCATGGTCTGGGAGTACGCCGTCGCGGTGGCCGGGCGTCTGCTCGACATCAACCCGTTCGACCAGCCCGACGTCGAGTCGGCGAAGGTCGCGACGCGGGCGTTGCTCGACGACCGACCCGAGCCCACTCCCCCGGCCTTCACGGCCGAGGGCGTCGAGGTCCGCGAGGTCGGAGGCATCGAACTGGGCGACTCTCTCGAGTCGGCCGTCGCCGCGCTTCTCTCGCACCTGAGCGATGACGGCTACGTCTCGATCCAGGCATACGTGGATCGCGTGGCGAACCCGCAGCTCGAGGAGATCCGTGATCTGCTCGCGGCACGCACACAGCGTCCCGTCACCTTCGGGTGGGGGCCGCGCTTCCTGCACTCGACGGGTCAGTACCACAAGGGCGGCCCGGCCAACGGCGTCTTCCTTCAGATCACGCAGGTGCCCGCGACCGACCTCGAGATCCCCGAGAGCCCGTTCACGTTCGGGCAGCTCGTGCAGGCACAGGCCGCCGGTGACGCCAAGGTCCTGGCCGAGCACGGTCGTCCCGTGCTCACGCTGACGGTGACCGACGTGGCCGCCGCGCTGCCGGTCATCACCGCCGCACTCCGCTGAGCCGAAAGGGCCGGCGTCCTCACGGGCGCCGGCCCTTTCGTCTTGCCCCCGGGTGGTCTCCGTGGGTCTCACCCGTCCTCGACCCGATCGCCCCTCGAACCACAGAACGGAACCCCATGTCACCGGTGCCGATCACGCCGGAGTCCAACCCGTTGCGGTTGCCCTCCGACCGACGTCTCAACCGCATCGCGGGCCCCAGCGGTCTCATCATCTTCGGTGTGACGGGTGATCTCTCCCGCAAGAAGCTCATGCCCGCCGTCTACGACCTCGCCAACCGGGGCTTGTTGCCGCCCGGTTTCGCGCTGGTCGGATTCGCCCGTCAAGAGTTCGAGGGCCAGGACTTCGAGCAGGTCGTCTATCAGTCCGTCAAGGACCACGCGCGCACGCCGTTCGACGAAGACGTCTGGCGTCAGCTCAAAGAGGGGTTCCGTTTTGTCCAGGGTGTCTTCGACGACGCCGATGCGTTCGCGCGACTGAAGGACACCATCGAAGAGCTCGACCGCGAACGCGGCACGATGGGCAACCACGCGTTCTACCTCTCGATCCCGCCCAAGGCCTTCCCCATGGTCACCGAGCAGCTCCGCAACTCCGGGCTCGCCGAGGAGAAGGACGGCGCGTGGCGACGCGTCGTCATCGAGAAGCCCTTCGGCTCCGACCTCAAGACGGCCCGCGAACTCAACGCCGTCGTCGAGACGGTCTTCGAGCCCGACAGTGTGTTCCGCATCGACCACTACCTCGGCAAAGAGACGGTGCAGAACCTGCTCACGCTCCGGTTCGCCAACCAGATGTACGAACCCCTCTGGAACTCGAACTACGTCGACCACGTCCAGATCACCATGGCCGAGGACATCGGCGTCGGTGGTCGCGCCGGCTATTACGACGGCATCGGGGCCGCCCGCGACGTCATCCAGAACCACCTCCTCCAACTCCTCGCCCTGACGGCGATGGAAGAGCCGGTCACGTTCGCCGCCCGCGACCTCCGGGCCGAGAAGGAGAAGATCCTCTCGGCCGTCCGTCTGCCCGCCGACCTCGCGACGGGCACGGCTCGGGGTCAGTACGCCGGGGGGTGGCAAGGTGGGGAGAAGGTCCTCGGCTTCCTGGACGAAGAGGGCATGAACCCCGAGAGCACGACCGAGACCTTCGCCGCCATCAAGCTCGAGATCGCGACCCGGCGGTGGGCGGGCGTGCCCTTCTACCTCCGGGCCGGAAAGCGGCTCGGGCGTCGCGTGACCGAGATCGCCGTCGTCTTCAAGCAGGTGCCCGAGAACATCTTCGGAACCCAGACGTCACTCGGGCAGAACGCCCTCGTGATCCGCGTCCAGCCCGATGAGGGAGTGACCCTCCGATTCGGGTCCAAGGTGCCCGGCATCGGTACGCAGGTCCGCGACGTCACCATGGACTTCGGCTACGGACACGCCTTCACCGAGGCGAGCCCCGAGGCCTACGAGCGCCTCATCCTCGACGTGCTCCTGGGCGACCCACCCCTCTTCCCTCGGCACGAGGAGGTCGAGCTCTCCTGGAAGATCCTCGACCCGATCGAAGAGTTCTGGGCCACCCAGGGCCAGCCCGAGCAGTACCGACCCGGCACGTGGGGCCCCACCTCCGCCGATGAACTCATGGCCCGTGACGGCCGTACCTGGAGGCGTCCGTGATCGTCGACCTGCCCGACAGCACCATCAGCCGCGTCCAGAAGACGCTGGTCAAGATCAGGGAAGAAGGAGGCGCGGTCGCGTTGGGCCGCGTCCTCACCTTGATCATCTCCACTCGTCTCGGCGACGAGGAAGAAGCCATCGAGGCCGCGAACGACGCGTCACGCGAGCACCCCATGAGGGTCATCGTCGTGTCCACGTCGACCGATCTCGACGACGTCGACGGGCGACTCGACGCCCAGATCCGCGTGGGCGGTGACGCGGGCGCCAGCGAGGTCATCTTGCTGCGGGCCTACGGTGAGACCGCGAGCGACGAGGAGGGATTGGTGACGGGGCTCCTGCTCCCCGACGCTCCCGTCGTGGCGTGGTGGCCCAAGACCGCGCCTCCCGTCGTCTCGGAGTCTCCCCTGGGGCGCATCGCGCAACGGCGCATCACCGACGCCGCGAGTCAGTCCAACCCGCGCCAGTCGATCATCGACCTCGCCCGCAGCTACGCCCCCGGTGACACCGACTTCGCCTGGACCCGCCTCACCCTGTGGCGGGCACAGCTCGCCGCGGTGCTCGACCAGCCGCCCTACGAGTCGGTCACCGAGGTCGGCGTCTCCGGGGCGCCCGACTCCCCCTCGACGCTCCTCCTGGCCGCCTGGCTGCGTCTGCAGCTCCAGGTTCCGGTCGACGGCGACTTGACGACCCGGGCGACCGGCTCGAGCGGCATCCACGGAGTGCGACTCGTCCGCGCGTCCGGATCGATCGTCCTCGAACGCTCCCTGGACGACGTCGCGACGCTGACCCAACCGGGTCAGCCCACGCACGACCTGGCGCTGCCACGCCGCTCGCTGCGCGACTGCCTGGCCGAGGAACTCCGTAGACTCGACCCCGACGACCTGTTCGGGAACGTCGTGAGACACGGGGTCGGCCAACTGAGCGAACCCGTCCAGAGCAACTAGAGCAGATAGAGAACCGTGACGAACGAACGCCGGGTGCTGGTCCACCCCGACAAAGAATCACTGGGTGCCTCCGTGGCCGCCCGGTTCATCACCAAGATCATCGACGTGCTCGAAGAGCAGAACTACGCGTCGGTCGTCGTCAGCGGAGGCTCGGTGAGCACGCTCGTGCTGGCGGCCATCAACGCGTCGCCGGCACGTGACAGCGTCGACTGGTCGAAGGTCTCGATCTGGTGGGCCGACGAGCGTTGGGTCCCCGCAGGTGACGCGGATCGGAACGACACCCAGGCAGGCGTCGACTTGCTCGACCACATCGGGTTGCTGCCCGAGAACGTCCACCGCTTCGGTGCGGTGGGCGACTTCGACGACGTCGAGGCGGCAGCCGCCGCCTACCGCGACGAGTTGTTGCAGCACGCACAGGCTGACGACGCGGCCCCCCGCTTCGACATCACGCTCCTCGGCGTCGGTCCCGATGGCCATGTCGCTTCGTTGTTCCCCGACAAGGCACAGATCCGTCAGCTCGAGCCGACCGTGCTCACGATCGACGACTCCCCCAAGCCCCCGCCGGTACGCCTCACGTTGAGCCTGCCGGTCATCAACAATTCGCAGCGCGTCTGGATGATCCTCGCCGGAGCCGAGAAGGCTTCGTCGCTGGGGCTCGCCCTGGCGGGTGCCGGCGCGGACCAGGTGCCGGTGGCAGGGGTCAAGGGACGCAAGCGGACGGTCTTCTTCGTGGATCGGGACGCGGCGGCCGAGGTGCCCGAGAACTTGATCGCCTCGACCTACTGAGTCACCACCGCGGGTGCAACTGCCCCGGACCGAATGACGAAGGGCCCCGCAGCTCACGGCTGCGGGGCCCTTCGTCATGTTCGGTGTCGGGACACCAGGAGGCGCGCTCGGTTGGGTCAGGCCTTGCCGCGTCGAACGCGCAGCTGCTGCAGTGCCTCTTCGAGCAGCTGCTCGGCTTCTTCTTCGGTCCGTCGCTCTTTCACGTACGCGAGGTGCGTCTTGTACGGTTCGAGCTTCGCGACCGTCGGCGGGTTGGCCTTGTCGCGCCCTGCCGGCAGTCCGCTCGAGGGCGAGTCGACGGTTTCGGGGATCTCTTCGTCGGGCACGTTGGCCGCGAAGTGACGGACGACTTCGTTGCCGAGGGCATCCCAGTACGAGATGGTGATCCGCTCAGCGTGGAAGCCACGATCTTGCTCACCCATGGGACCCGCGCCGACGCGCGAGCCACGGATTGCGCTACCGCCCGAGGCCATCAGCTGACCGCCGCGAACTTGGTGATGAGACCCAGGACCACGATGCAGGTGATCCAGACGAGACCCAAGAAGACCGTGATGCGGTTGAGGTTGCGCTCGGCGACACCCGACGCCCCGAGGTTGCTCGTGACGCCACCGCCGAACATGTCGGAGAGACCGCCACCACGGCCGCGGTGGAGCAGGATGAGGAGGGTCAACAGGAGGCTCGTGATGCCGAGCAACACCTGCAGGATGACCTGGAGAATTTCCACGTAGGACCTTTCGATGCGGTGAGACCGCTGAACAGTATAACCGCGAGAGGCCGTCGCCCCGGCAGGTCGAGTCGGACGGGCGCCGATGACCGACGCGCCCGGCGGCTCAGACGCCGACGTGTGCCTGGAAGCGGACGATGCTGGCGAACTCGGACACGTCGAGGCTCGCCCCACCGACGAGGGCTCCGTCGACGTTGGGCTCACGCATGAAGGACGCGATGTTGGTGGATTTGACCGATCCGCCGTAGAGGACGCGGGTGGCTGCGGCGGACTCCGAACCCATGACGTCGACCAGGGCTGCCCGCAGCGCGGCGCAGACCTGTTCGGCCTGTTCGGCCGTGGCGGCCTGCCCGGACCCGATGGCCCAGACGGGCTCGTAGGCCACGACGATCTCCGCGGAGGCGGGCACCTGGGCGAGCGCCGCACGGAGTTGGGCCACCGGAACGGCACTGGGACCGTGCTGCTCGAGGTCGTCGGCCGTCTCACCGACGCAGATCACGGGTACGAGGCCGGACCGGTGAGCCGCGGCGACCTTCGTCGCCACGACCTCGTCGTCCTCAGCATGGAGCGTGCGGCGCTCCGAGTGCCCGACCAGGACGAAGCGTACGTCGAGCTTGGCGAGGAACTGCCCCGAGACCTCGCCCGTGTAGGCACCGGAATCGTGGGCGGAGAGGTCCTGGGCCCCGAGAGCCAGCTCGAGCCTGTCGGCGTCGAGCAGGGTCTGCACGCTGCGGAGATCGGTGAACGGCGGGAACACCGCGGTCTCGACCGAGTCGAAGTCGTGTTTGGCGTCCTTGAGGGACCAGGCGAGCTTCTGGACGAACGCGATCGCCTGCAGGTGATCGAGGTTCATCTTCCAGTTGCCGGCGATGAGGGGGGTGCGTGTGGTCACCATCCGAGGACCTCCAGTCCGGGGAGTCGTTTGCCCTCGAGGAACTCGAGGCTGGCTCCACCACCGGTGGAGATGTGGCCGAACTGGTCGTCCGTGAAGCCCAGGGCACGAACCGCCGCGGCGGAGTCGCCACCGCCGACGACACCGAGACCTGAGACATGCGTGAGAGCCTCGGCGACCGCCTTGGTGCCGTGTGCGAACGCCGGGAACTCGAAGACTCCCATGGGTCCGTTCCAGAAGACCGTGGACGACGTCTGGACGGTCTCGGCGAAACGGGCCGCCGTCTCGGGACCGATGTCCAACCCGAGGGCATCCGCGCCGAGAGGAGAGGACTCGATGCCGTCCGAGGCGACCACGGTGTGGTCGGCATCGGCGCTGAACGACGAGGCGACCACCACGTCGACGGGGAGGACGAGGTTGACGCCCCGACGCGCGGCTTCGTCGACGTAGCCACGGACCCGGTCCAGCTGGTCCTTCTCGAGCAGGCTCTTGCCGACGGGGAGCCCCTGGGCGGCGAGGAACGTGAAGAGCATGCCGCCGCCGATGAGCAGGTTGTCGACCCGCGGGAGCAGGTGCTCGATGACGCCGAGCTTGTCGGACACCTTCGAGCCGCCGAGGACCACGGTGTAGGGCCGCGTGGGGTTCTCGGTCAGCTTGTCGAGGACCTCGAGCTCGCGGGAGATCAGCGTGCCCGCGGCGCTCGGGAGGAGAGAGGGGAGCTCGTACACGCTCGCCTGCTTGCGGTGTACGACGCCGAAGCCGTCGGAGACGAACACGTCGCCGAGTTCGGCCAGGCGACGAGCGAACTCCTGACGCTCCGACTCGTCCTTCGACGTCTCGGCAGCGTTGTAGCGGAGGTTCTCGAGCACCATGATCTGACCGTCGGTCAGACCGGCGACCGCTGCGCTGGTCTCGTCACCGACGGTGCTCGATGCGAAGCCGACGCTCTTGCCGAGGAGTTCGCTGAGTCGCTGAGCGACCGGTCGCAGGCTGTATTCGGCCTTGGCCTCACCGTCGGGGCGACCGAGGTGCGAGATGACGACCACCCTCGCCCCTTGGTTGATCAGCAGGTCCAGGGTCTCGAGGGAGGCACGGATGCGTCCGTCGTCGGTGATCTCACCGTCTTTCAGCGGGACGTTGAGGTCGCATCGGACGATGACGCGCTTGCCCGACAAGGGACCGAGGGAATCGAGGGTTCGCAGGCTCATGGGTTCGTTTCGGGGTTGGAGGACGATGCCCCGGCCCGTGAGGGCCGGGGCATCGAGGTCGGACTAGAGGCGGTCGGCCACGTACTTCGTCAGGTCGACGAGGCGGTTCGAGTAGCCCCACTCGTTGTCGTACCACGAGGTGATCTTGACGAGGTTGCCGATGACCTTGGTGAGCCCGGAGTCGTAGATCGACGAGTGCGGGTCGGTCGTGATGTCGGTGGACACCAGCGGGTCTTCGGAGTAGGCGAGGATGCCCTTGAGTTCGCCCTCGGCAGCGGCCTTGTACGCGGCGTTGATCTGCTCGACCGTCACCGGTGTGCTGGTCTCGAGGGTCACGTCGGTGATCGAGCCGGTGGGGACGGGAACACGCAGGGCGTAGCCGTCGAGCTTGCCGGCGAGCTCGGGGATCACGAGGCCGATCGCCTTGGCGGCACCGGTGGACGTCGGGACGATGTTGAGCGCGGCGGCGCGGGCACGACGGGGGTCCTTGTGCGGGCCGTCCTGCAGGTTCTGGTCGGCCGTGTACGCGTGGACGGTCGTCATGAGACCGCGTTCGACACCGAAGTTGTCGAGGAACACCTTCATCAGGGGCGCGAGGCTGTTCGTCGTGCACGACGCGTTCGAGATGATGTGGTGGTTGGCGGGGTCGTAGATGCCCTCGTTCACGCCCAACACGATGGTGGCGTCGTCACCGGTGGCAGGAGCCGAGATGAGGACCTTCTTGGCACCGGCGGTGATGTGCTTGCGCGCGTCTTCGGCCTTGGTGAAGAAGCCGGTCGACTCGACGACGATGTCGACGCCCAGCTCGCCCCAGGGCAGGTTGGCGGGGTCGCGCTCGGCGAGCACCTTGATCGGCTTGCCGTCGACGACGATCGAGTCGCCGTCCAGCTCGACGGTGGCGTCGAGACGACCCGTGATCGAGTCGAACTTGAGGAGGTGCGCGAGGGCGGCGTTGTCGGTCAGGTCGTTGACGGCGACGATCTCGATGTCGGTTCCCTTGGCGAGCGCCGCGCGGAAGTAGTTACGGCCGATGCGACCGAAGCCGTTGATGCCGATCTTGACGGTCAATGAAACTCCTGATGATCAGGCGTCGTGGGGACGCGTGGAGGGTGTGGGCGACCAGGCCCGTGGCGACGCCCGAACTCTCGATGACCTCGGGTCGGACACCGCTTACGACAGTAGCAGCAGCCCCCTCGGATTCGTCGTCCCGTGACGTCACGGGACCCGCTCCGCCGGCCGTCAGTCGAGGTCGAGGTCGTTCGGGAGATTGGCGTCCGTACCCGGCAGGCCCAGGTCGCTGGCCTTCTTGTCGGCCATGGCGAGGAGACGGCGGATGCGTCCGGCCACGGCGTCCTTGGTCATCGGGGGGTCGGCGTGGTGACCGAGTTCGTCCAAGCTGGCGTCACGATGGGCCAGTCGCAGCTCGCCCGCGTACTTGAGGTGATCGGGGATGTCGTCGCCCAAGAGTTCCATGGCCCGGTCGACCCGGGCGCAGGCGGCGACGGCGGCCTGGGCCGAGCGTCGCAGGTTCGCGTCGTCGAAGTTGACGAGTCGGTTCGCGGTCGCGCGCACCTCCCGGCGCTGCCGCATCTCTTCCCAGTCGGTGACGCTCTTCTCGGCACCCATCACCTTGAGCATGGTGCCGATGGCCTCGCCGTCACGGATGATCACGCGGTGGACGCCGCGGACCTCGCGGGCCTTCGCCGCGACGCCGAGTCGGCCGGCGGCCCCGACCAGCGCCATGGCGGTCTCGTTGCCGGGGCACACGACCTCGAGCGAGGCGGAACGACCGGGATCGGTCAGGGAGCCCTGGGCGAGGAAGGCCCCGCGCCAGATCGCGGCGAGATCGTCGCGCGAGCCGGTCGTGAGCCGGTTCGGCAGGCCGCGCACGGGTCGTCGGCGGGCGTCCATGAGTCCGGTCTGACGGGCAAGCGTCTCGCCGGCCTCGTGGACCCGCACGAGGAACCCGGGCGTGCGTCGTGAACCCGAGGGAGCCGTCATGGCCACGTCGCTCCGCGCCCCGTACAGCTCGGCCAGGTCTTTGCGGACCCGTCGAGCGATGAGGGCCGAGTCGAGTTCTGCCTCGACCGCGATCCGACCGGAGATGAGGTGCAGTCCCCCGGCGAAACGGAGGACGGTGGCGAGCTCGGCAGCCCGGATCGTCGTCCTGCTCACCTCGACGCGGGCGAGTTCTTCTTTGACGTCGGCAGTCTGGGCCACTCCGGTTGTTCCTTTTCGTCAGGTCGACTTGTCGTCGGTACACGGGCGTGCTGAAGGACCTCGGTGGGTCATTCTCGGCCGAGGTCGCGGTGTTTCACGCTGACGGCCACGCCGGGGAGTCCACGCAGACGCGCCGCCAGTTCACCCACGAGGGTGACCGATCGATGTTTGCCCCCGGTGCAGCCAATGGCGATCGTAGCGTGTCTCTTGTTCTCACGCTGATAGCCCGACAACACGGGGACGAGCGAGGCGGCGAAGGCGTCGACGAACTCCCGTGCCCCGTCCTGCTGCATGACGTACGTCGTGACGGGTTCGTCGAGCCCCGACTGCTGCCGGAGTGCGGGCACCCAGAACGGGTTGGGGAGGAACCGTGCGTCGCCCACCATGTCGGCGTCCGTGGGCAGGCCGTACTTGAACCCGAAGCTGAGGACGGTCACCTGCACCCCGGCACGGTCGGACTCGGCGAACTTCTCGGAGATCGTCGTGGCCAGCTGATGGATGTTGAGTTCTGACGTGTCGATGATCACGTCACTGGTCTCTCGGAGTTCTTCCATTCGTGCACGCTCGGCGAGGATGCCGTCGAGCAACGTGCCGTCGCCCTGCAGCGGGTGTGGCCGCCGGACTTGCTCGAAACGCCGCACCAAGGCTGCGTCGGTCGCGTCGAGGAAGAGGACGCGCACCTTGCTGGGCATGCTCGCCCGGAGGGTGCGGACGGCCTCTTGTGCCTCGCTGAAGAGGCGACCGCCGCGGACGTCGACGACGGCCGCGATCTTGGGGAGGGAGTCCCCCGCGCGCTCGGCCAGGTCGAGCAACGGTCGCAGCATCTGCGCGGGCAGGTTGTCGACCACGTACCAGTCGAGGTCTTCGAGGGCGTTGCCGACCGTCGACCGCCCGGCACCGGACATGCCCGTCACGATCAGGACCTCTTGCTGTTCGCTGACGTCGCTCATGTCGGTGGTGTCCTCCGGGTCGGCGGGCGGTGCATCGAGTCTAGGCGGGGCTCGTGGGGGGCGCGGCGTCGTCGACGGTCACGTCCTCGGCTCCGCGGAGCCGTTCGACGACGGCCGCGGCGAGCGTCGGTCCGATGCCGCGGATCGCCGAGATGTCGGCGAGCTCGGCGTCCTTCAGTCGCTTGACCGAGCCGAAGTGCTTCAGGAGCACGGCCACGCGGGAGGGGCCCAGCCCCGGGATCTCGGCCAGTTGCGTCGAGATGTCACGCTTGCGTCGCTGCCGCTGGTGCGTGATCGCGAACCGGTGCGCCTCGTCCCGGATGCGCTGGATCAGGAACAGCGCGTCGCTGTTACGCGGCAGGATCACAGGGAAATCGTCGTCGGGCAGCCAGATCTCTTCGAGCCGCTTCGCGATGCCGCACAGGGCGATGTCGGTGACGCCGGCGTCGTCGAGTGCTCGTCGGGCCGCTGCCACCTGGGGTTGTCCGCCGTCGACGATGAGGAGGTTGGGGCGGTACGCGAACCGTTTGCGTTGCTCACCCACCTCCTCGACGGGGGCGAGTTCGTCGTCGAGGCGCGAGAGCCGGCGGCTGAGGGTCTGGTAGATCGACTCCGTGTCGTCGGTCGACTGCGGGATGTTGAATCGCCGGTACTGGTCCTTCCGCGGCAGGCCGTCCTCGAACACGACCATCGAGGCGACGATGTTCGTGCCCGAGAGGTGGGACACGTCGTAGCACTCCATGCGCAAGGGAGCGTCGCTCATGCCGAGGGCCTCCTGGATGTCGGCCAGGGCGGTCGACCGGGTGGCGAAGTCGGCGCTGCGACGGGTCTTGTAGAGCATGAGCGACTGCTGCGCGTTGAGGGTCGCCGTCTGCATCAGGTTCGCCTTCTCACCTCGCTGTGCCGTGTGGATCTGCACCCGTCCGCGCCCGCGGAGGGAACTCAGCACGCTCTCGAGGGCGTCGTTGTCGTCCGGGGTCTCGGTCACGACGATCTCGCGGGGAAGCTCGGCGCCGGCCGTGTAGATGCCTTGCAGGACCTGCTCGACGAGGTCGCCGGTCGAGATGTCGATCTCTTTGTCGACGACCCATCCGCGGGAACCACGGATGCGACCGCCCCTCACCGTGAAGAGTTGGACGGCGGCCGCCAGCTCGTCCTCGGCGAGGGCGTAGAGGTCGAGGTCGACGTTGTCGCGGAGGACGACCGCCGACTTGTCGAGCACGGCCTCGAGGGCCTGCACCTGGTCACGGTACGTGGCTGCGTCCTCGAAGCGCTGCTCGACGGCGGCCGTCTTCATCGAGCGCTGGAGGTCGGCGATCACCCGCTTGTCGTAGCTGCCCATGAACTTGACGAACTCGTCGACGATCGCCCGGTGCTCCTCGATCGACACCTTGTGCGAGCAGGGCCCGCCGCAACGACCGATCTGCCCCGGGAAGCAGGGCTTGCCCGTCTGCATGGCCTTCTTGTAGCTGCTGTCGGAGCACGTGCGGATCGGGAAGACCTTGATCATCAGGTCGATGGTGTCGTGGACCGCCCAGATCTTCGGGTACGGCCCGAAGTACTTCGCCCCCTTGATGCGCGGGTTCCGCGTGACCATGACCCGGGGCGCCTCGTCGGCCAGGGTGACGGCCATGAAGGGGTAGGTCTTGTCGTCGCGGAACTTGACGTTGAACGGAGGATCGAACTCTTTGATCCACGTGTACTCGAGCTGCAGGGCCTCGATGTCGCTGCCCACGACGGTCCATTCGACCGACCTCGCGGTCAGGACCATCCGTCGGGTTCGTTCGTGCAAGGAAGGCAGCGGGGCGAAGTAGTTGCTCAGCCGGGCCCGGAGGTTCTTGGCCTTGCCGACGTACAAGACCCGGCCCCGCTCGTCACGCCAGCGGTAGACGCCAGGGTCTGTCGGGATCTCGCCCGCCTTCGGGCGCCAGGAGACGGTGTTGCTCATCGGGCTTCGACGGCCTCCCGACGTCGCGTCGGCGTGGCCTTCTTCTTCTGGACGCGAGGCACGGTGTGACCCGACTCGAGGATCTCCTTCAAGAAGACGCCTGTGTGGCTCTCGGACACGGTGGCGAGGTGCTCGGGCGTACCGGTGGCGATGACGGTACCGCCACCCGCGCCTCCTTCGGGGCCCATGTCGATGAGCCAGTCGGCGGACTTGATGACGTCGAGGTTGTGCTCGATCGTGATGACGGTGTTGCCCTTCTCGACGAGACCGTTCAGCACGAGGAGGAGCTTGCGGACGTCCTCGAAGTGCAGACCGGTGGTCGGCTCGTCGAGCACGTAGACGCTGCGACCGTTCGATCGCTTCTGCAGCTCGGTCGCGAGCTTGACGCGCTGGGCCTCGCCACCGCTCAGCGTGGTGGCGCTCTGACCGAGTCGCACGTAGCCCAGGCCGACGTCGACCAGGGTCGACATGAAGCGCGAGATCGCCGAGATGGGGGCGAAGAACTCGGCGGCCTCGCTGATCGGCATCTCGAGGACCTCGGAGATGTTCTTGCCCTTGTACCGCACCGCCAGGGTGTCGCGGTTGTACCGCGCGCCGCCGCAGACCTCGCAGGCCACGTAGACGTCGGGCAGGAAGTTCATCTCGATCTTGATCGTGCCGTCACCCGCGCAGTTCTCGCAGCGGCCGCCCTTGACGTTGAAGCTGAACCGACCCGGAAGGTAACCGCGGGCCTTCGCGTCGGTCGTCTCGGCGAAGAGGGTGCGGATTCGGTCGAACACGCCCGTGTAGGTCGCGGGATTCGAGCGCGGGGTGCGGCCGATCGGCGCCTGGTCCACGTGGACGACCTTGTCGAGGGCGTCGAGCCCCGTGACACGTGTGTGCTTGCCGGGGATCTGACGGGCTCCGTTGAGTTGGTTCGCCAGGACCTTGTACAGGATGTCGTTGACGAGGGAGGACTTGCCGGAACCGCTGACGCCCGTCACGGCGACGAAGGTACCCAGGGGGAAGTCGACCGTGACGTCGCGCAGGTTGTTGGCCTTGGCGCCGACGACCGAGATCATGCGCTTCTTGTCGACGGGACGACGGCTGGTCGGGGTCTCGATGGAGCGCCGTCCGGCGAGGTAGTCGCCCGTGTACGAGTCGGTGTTCGCGACGAGGTCCTCGTAGCTGCCCGAGTGCACGACCGTGCCGCCGTTGACGCCGGCACCCGGACCGATGTCGACGACCCAGTCGGCCGTCTTGATGGTGTCCTCGTCGTGCTCGACGACGATCAGCGTGTTGCCGAGGTTCTTGAGTTTGACCAGCGTGTCGATCAGGCGGCGGTTGTCGCGCTGGTGCAGGCCGATGCTCGGCTCGTCGAGGACGTAGAGCACTCCGGTGAGGCCGGAGCCGATCTGGGTCGCGAGGCGGATGCGCTGGGCCTCGCCACCCGAGAGGGACCCGGCGGCGCGGGCCAGCGAGAGGTACGTGAGTCCCACCTCGAGCAAGAACTCGAGTCGGACCCGGATCTCTCGCAGGACCTGGGCGGCGATGCGCGCCTCGCGGGTCGTGAGGGTGAGGCTGTTCATGAACTCGAAGGCGTCGGCGAGGCTGAGCTCGGACACGGTCGCGATGTCGTTCCCGTCGACCAGGACGGCGAGGACCTCGGGTTTGAGCCGCTTGCCCTTGCACACGACGCACGGGATCTCGCGGAGGTAGGACGCGTAGCGCTGTCGCTGGGTGTCGGTCTCGGCCTCGGCGTACTTGCGCTCGATGTAGGGCATCACACCCTCGAAACCGGTCGAGTACGTCATCTCACGCCCGAAACGGTTCCGCCACTTGACCGTGACCTCGAAGTCGTTGCCCTGGAGGACGGCGTGCTGGATCTTCTCGGGCAGGTCGTGCCACGGAGTCTTGAGGCTGAAGCCGAGATCGCCGGCCAGACCCTCGAGGAGTTTCTGGAAGTAGTTGTAGAGACCCTTGCCGGACTGGGTCCAGGGAAGGATGACACCGTCGGCGAGGCTCAGTTCGGGGTCGCCGAGCAGCAGGTCGGAGTCGACGGACATCTTGGTGCCGAGACCGGAGCATTCGGGGCAGGCGCCGAAGGGGGCGTTGAACGAGAACGTCCGAGGCTCGATCTCGGTGAGCTGGACGGGGTGGTTGTTCGGGCACGAGAGCTTCTCGGAGAACGTCCGGTACTTGCCGGCTGCGCCCTCGTCGGTGTCGACGAAGTCGATCGTGACCAGGCCGTCGGTCAGGCGGAGGGCGGTCTCGAGGGAGTCGGTCAGACGGGTCAGCGCCTGATCGGAGGCGACGAGGCGATCGACGACGACCGAGATGTCGTGCTTGATCTGCTTCTTCAGCTTGGGCGGGGAACTGAGCTGGATCTGCTCACCGTCGACGATGGCCCGGGAATAGCCCGTGGACGCGAGCTCGGCGAACAGATCGACGAACTCGCCTTTCTTCTGCGAGACCACGGGGCTCAGCACCTGGTAGCGGGTGCCCGTCTCGAGCGTCATGAGCTGGTCGGCGATCTGCTGCACGCTCTGCTTGCTGATCTTCTCACCGCAGACGGCGCAGTGCGGCACGCCGATGCGTGCCCAGAGCAGGCGCATGTAGTCGTAGATCTCGGTGATCGTGCCGACCGTGGACCGTGGGTTGCGGTTCGTGGACTTCTGGTCGATGGAGACGGCCGGGCTGAGGCCCTCGATGAAGTCGACGTCGGGCCGGTCGACCTGACCCAGGAACTGCCGCGCGTAGGCGGACAGCGACTCGACGTAGCGTCTCTGACCCTCGGCGAAGATCGTGTCGAATGCGAGGGACGACTTGCCGGAGCCGGACAACCCGGTGAAGACGACCAACGAGTCACGCGGGATCTCGAGGTCGACGTTGTCCAGGTTGTGCACACGGGCACCCCGGACGCTCAGCGTGGAGGAACCTTCTACAGGTGAGATGGACACTCTTACCATTCTGTCGATGTGGACGACGCTCGTCGTCGTGGCGGGCGGGCCCGCAGGAGGTACGGCCGGCGGCGCCGGGTCAGGGGGCCGAGGACGAGATGACGGGTTGGACCCCCGTCAGGTCGGCCGACACCTGCCACAGACGGGCTGCGACCGACTCGTCGCGGGTATGACGTTTGGCGGGAACACGAGCCGGCGCGCCGGTCAGTTGGAACCATCCGGCCGGACCCCAGTATTCCCCGCCGACGACGTCTTCGCCCACGACGGCCTGGACCAGTGGCTCTGCTCCGACCTCTTTTCCCTGGGAGAAGGTGTGCATCATCGAGGTGAGGACGGCGGGAGGGCGATGGGGTTCGACGACGGGCGGACGCGGGTCGCTGAGAGAGTCCCAGGAGAACCCGGGGTGGGCGACGACGCTGGAGACCGACGATCCGGCGGCTCGAAGGCGACGATCGAGGTCGAAGCCGAAGGTCATGACCGCCAGCTTGGATCGCGCGTAGGCGACGGCCCCGGCGTAGCTCGAGACCATCATGGGGTCGTCGAGGTCGAGTCGCACCCACCGGTGGCTGATGCTGCCGAGGTGCACGACTCGAGCCTGCCCTGCCGACTCGAGGGCCGGCATGAGGTGCGAGACCAAGGCGAAGTGGCCGAGATGGTTGGTGCCGAATTGGAGTTCGAATCCGTCGGTCGTCGCCTGACGCCGACGGGAGCCGACGACGCCCGCATTGGCCAGGAGGCCGTCGACCGGTCCCCCGGCGGCGATGGCGGACGCACCAGAGCGGACCGACGCGAGGTCGGCCAGGTCGAGCGCGACCGTGTCGACGTCCGCCCCGGGCACGCGGCTGCGGAGGAGATCGGCGGCCCGGACGGCCCTCTCGGCGTCGCGAGCCGCGAGGACGACCTGATGACCGGCCGTGACGAGCCGCTCGGCGGAGTAGTAGCCGAGCCCCGCCGTCGCACCCGTGACGACGACGCGGCGACGATCACCGGGCATGACCGGCAGCCTCCATCTGCCGCAGGTCTTTCTTCAGGTCGGCGACCTCGTCGCGGAGCCGACCGGCCAACTCGAACTTGAGCTCGGCGGAGGCCTGCAGCATCTGCTCGTTGAGGTCGGCGATGATGGCTTCGAGGCCGTTCGCCGCGCTGGCAGCCTTGCCCTCGCGGCGGAGGTTCGGCGTCGGGGCGCGCTTGCCGCCCTGGCGATCCGCGAGGAGGCGTGCGGTGTCGGCACCCTCGCGGGCCAGGACCTCGGTGATGTCGGCGATCTTCTTGCGGAGTGGTTGAGGGTCGATGCCCCTCTCGAGGTTGTAGGCGACCTGCTTCTCGCGACGACGATCGGTCTCTTCGAGAGCCTGTTTCATGGAGTCGGTCATCACGTCGGCGTACATGTGCACCTGACCCGAGACGTTGCGGGCCGCGCGGCCGATGGTCTGGATGAGGGACGTCGACGAACGGAGGAAGCCCTCTTTGTCGGCATCGAGGATCGCGACGAGCGACACCTCGGGGAGGTCGAGGCCCTCACGGAGCAGGTTGATGCCGACGAGCACGTCGTAGACGCCCTGTCGCAGTTCGGTGAGGAGTTCGACCCGCCGGAGAGTGTCGACGTCGGAGTGCAGATACCGCACCCGCACACCCGCCTCGGTGAGGAAGTCGGTGAGTTCTTCGGCCATCTTCTTGGTCAGGGTGGTGACCAGGACGCGTTCGTCGATCTCGACCCGCGTACGGATCTCTTCGAGCAGGTCGTCGATCTGGCCCGCGGACGGCTTCACCACGATCTCGGGATCGATGAGCCCGGTGGGTCGGATGATCTGCTCGACCACGCTGTCGGTGATGCCCAGCTCGTATTTGCCCGGTGTCGCCGAGAGGTAGACCTTCTGGCCGACCCGGTCGAGGAACTCCTCGAACTTGAGCGGCCTGTTGTCGAGGGCACTGGGAAGCCTGAATCCGTGGTCGACGAGGGTGCGCTTGCGCGAAGCGTCTCCCTCGTACATGGCACCGATCTGGGGCACGGTGACGTGCGACTCGTCGATCACCACGAGCAGGTCGTCGGGGAAGTAGTCGAGCAGGCAGTGGGGCGCCTCGCCGGGCGACCGGCCGTCGATGTGCGCGGAATAGTTCTCGATGCCGTTGCAGAAGCCGATCTGTTCCATCATCTCGAGGTCGAAGGTCGTGCGCATGCGCAGGCGCTGGGACTCGAGGAGCTTTCCCTGCTTGTCGAGCTCGTCCAGGCGGGTGGCGAGTTCGTCCTTGATGGTGCCGATGGCGCGGTGCATGACGTCGGTGCCCGCGACGTAGTGCGAACCGGGGAAGACCGAGACGGCGTCCATCGTCTTGACGACGTCGCCCGTGAGCGGGTGGAGGGCGTACAGAGCCTCCACCTCGTCGCCGAACATCTCGATGCGGATGGCCAGCTCTTCGTACATGGGGATGATCTCGATCGTGTCTCCGCGTACGCGGAAGTTGCCGCGGGAGAAATCGATGTCGTTGCGCTGGTACTGCATCGAGACGAACCGGCGGATCAGCGTCTCGCGATCGATCCGCATGCCGACCTGGAGGGCGATCATGGCCTCCATGTAGCCCTCGGGAGTGCCGAGACCGTAGATGCAGGAGACCGTCGAGACGACGATGACGTCACGTCGGCTCAGCAGCGAGTTCGTCGTCGAGTGACGCAACCGCTCGACCTCGGCGTTGACCGAGCTGTCCTTCTCGATGAAGGTGTCGGTCTGCGGGACGTAGGCCTCGGGCTGGTAGTAGTCGTAGTACGAGACGAAGTACTCGACGGCGTTGTTCGGGAACAGCGAGCGGAACTCGTTCGCCAACTGGGCCGCGAGCGTCTTGTTGTGGGCCAGCACGAGCGTGGGCCGTTGCACCTGCTCGACGAGCCAGGCGGTGGTCGCCGACTTGCCCGTTCCGGTGGCACCGAGCAGCACGACGTCGGTCTCGCCGGCGTTGATGCGCCCCGCCAGTTCGGCGATGGCGGCCGGCTGGTCGCCGCTGGGCTCGAACTCACTGATGACTTCGAACGGGCGCACACTGCGGGTCGGTTCCATGGATTCCAGCTTACGAGGGACCACCGACACTCGTGTCGTGGGAGGCCGCCTGCTTCGCCGCTGACAGCGAACGCAGTCGATCGTAGAGGTCGTCAGCCTGCTCCAGGGTGTGCTCGAGCGAACCCGAGGAGTCGACGACGAGGTCTGCCACGGCGAGTCGCGTCCGGTCGTCCGCCTGCGCGTCCACACGCCGCCGCGCCTCCTCGTCGTTCATCCCGCGGAGTTCCACGAGTCGCCTCAGGCGGACCTCGCGCGGGGCGTTCACGACGACGATCACGTCGAAGCCGTCGGTCCCCCGTGATTCGACGAGCAACGGCACGTCGTAGACGACGACGCGACCCGCGTCGTCGGCGACGGCGTCGGTCATGCGCCGGGCGGAGAGCTCGTGCACGGCCGGGTGGGTGATCTCCTCGAGATCACGGCGTGCGGCGGGGTCGGCGAAGACGATCGCCCCCAGGGCGGCTCGGTCGAGGAAGCCGTCGGGCTGCAGGACGTCGGATCCGAAGCGGTCGACGACGGCCGCGAGTCCCGCCGATCCGGGCTCGACCACCTCGCGCGCGAGGGCGTCGGCATCGATGTGCGCCGCGCCCCGTTCGGCGAGTCGACGGGCCACGACCGATTTGCCGGCGGCGATGCCACCGGTCAATCCACACACGAACACGACGTCGAGACTACGCCGGAAACGCCGGAAGGCGGCTCCCCCGAGGGGGAACCGCCTTCTGGTCGAGACCGGACGGACTCAGTTGTTGTTCGACAGCTTCTCGCGCAGTGCGGCGAGCGACTCGTCGTCGGCGAGGGTGCCCGCGCCCGAAGCGGACTCGGCCGAGAACGACGAACCCGTGGGAGCGTCGAACGTCGTCTCTTCGACGAGCGAGGCAGCGACCTGCTTCTTGTGGGCTTCCCAGCGCGCCTGGGCGGCAGCGTAGTCCTGCTCCCACTTCTCGCGCTGCGAGTCGAAGCCTTCGCGCCACTCGTTCGTCTCGGGGTCGAAGCCCTCGGGGTACTTGTAGTTGCCCTGGTCGTCGTACTCGGTGAGCATGCCGTAGAGCGCCGGGTCGAACTCGGTGCCTTCGGGGTCGACGCCCTCGTTGGCCTGCTTGAGGCTCAGCGAGATGCGACGGCGGTCGAGATCGATGTCGATGACCTTGACGAACACCTCGTCGCCGACGGCGACGACCTGCTCGGCCAGCTCGACGTGCTTCGCCGACAGCTCGGAGATGTGCACGAGACCCTCGATGCCGTCGGCCACGCGGACGAACGCACCGAAGGGGACGAGCTTGGTGACCTTGCCCGGAGCGACCTGACCGATCGCGTGCGTGCGGGCGAACACCTGCCACGGGTCTTCCTGGGTGGCCTTGAGCGAGAGCGACACGCGCTCACGGTCGAGGTCGACCTCGAGGATCTCGACGGTGACCTCCTGGCCCACCTCGACGACCTCGCTGGCGTGCTCGATGTGCTTCCAGCTGAGCTCCGAGACGTGCACGAGGCCGTCCACGCCGCCCAGGTCGACGAACGCACCGAAGTTGACGATCGACGAGACGACGCCCTTGCGGACCTGGCCCTTGTGGAGGTTGTTGAGGAAGGTCGTGCGGCTCTCGGACTGCGTCTGCTCGAGCAGGGCACGGCGCGACAGGACCACGTTGTTGCGGTTCTTGTCGAGCTCGAGGATCTTGGCCTCGATCTCCTGGCCCAGGTAGGGCGTGAGGTCGCGGACGCGGCGCAGCTCGATGAGCGATGCGGGGAGGAAGCCACGGAGGCCGATGTCGACGATGAGGCCACCCTTGACGACCTCGATGACCGTACCGGTGACGACGCCGTCGGCGTCCTTGATCTTCTCCACGTCGCCCCAGGCACGCTCGTACTGAGCGCGCTTCTTGGACAGGATCAGACGGCCTTCTTTGTCTTCCTTCTGGAGGACGAGGGCCTCGACCGTGTCACCGACCTCGACGACCTCGGTGGGGTCGACGTCGTGCTTGATCGAGAGTTCGCGCGAGGGGATGACGCCCTCGGTCTTGTAGCCGACGTCGAGGAGGACCTCGTCGCGGTCGATCTTCACGACGGTGCCCTCGATGAGGTCGCCGTCGTTGAAGAACTTCAGGGTCTTCTCGACCGCGGCCAGGAAGTCATCAGCGGATCCGATGTCGTTGATGGCGACCTGCTTGGGTGCCTTGGTCGTTACGGTTGTCATGTAGTTAGTGCTCCAGTACGGGCATGAATCGGGCCGTGCTCGTCCCTCGAACGGTGTTCGGGAGGGTGTGTCGAACGCGGCGTGCGGAAATGTCGACGCAGATAGCGCTCGGTCATCTTAGCGCGGTGCCGCAGGTGCGGGCAACGGCGTGTCGGCGGTCGCGACGACTCAGGACAGCAGCGCCCGCCGCAGCGTGTCGAGCCCGACCCCGCCCAGCCCCAGGGCGTCCCGGTGGAAGGCCTTGACGTCGAAGGCCGCGCCGTCTCGACGGGCGCGTTCGGCGCGGAGGTCTTCCCAGATGCGCTGACCGACCTTGTACGACGGCGCCTGCCCCGGCCAGCCGAGGTACCTGTCGACCTCGAAGCGCACGAACTCGGTGTCCATGTTGACGTTGTCCGACATGAAGGCGAAGGCGTTCGTCGCGTCCCACGACCCGCCGCCGCCGGGGAACGGCTTGCCGAGGTGGACCCCGATGTCGAGCACCACACGCGCTGCACGCATGCGCTGACCGTCGAGCATGCCCAGCCGGTCGCCCGGGTCGCCCAACAAACCGAGCTCGTCCATGAGCCGTTCCGCGTACAGGGCCCAGCCCTCGGCGTGCCCCGAGGTGCCGGCCAGCTGTCGACGCCACGTGTTCAGCGTGGCCCGGTTGTGGACGGCCTGACCGAGTTGGAGATGGTGGCCGGGGACCCCCTCGTGGAAGACCGTCGTCGTCTCGCGCCACGTGCCGAAGCGGGTGACCCCCTCGGGCACGGACCACCACATGCGTCCGGGACGTGAGAAGTCGTCGCTGGGGCTCGTGTAGTAGATGCCGCCGTCCTTGGTCGGTGCGATGCGGCACTCGAGCCGGCGGACGGGCTCGGGGATGTCGAACTGGTCTCGGCCCAGCTCGGCGACCGCGCGATCGCTGAGTTCCTGCATCCAGGCGCGGAGCGCGTCGGTGCCGTCGAGCTGGCGCGCGGGGTCGGCGTCGAGCAGCTCGATGGCCCGGGAGACCGACGCCCCGGGTTCGATCTGCCGGGCGACCTCTTCTTGTTCGGCCGTCATCCGGGCGAGCTCGTCGATCCCCCACTCGTAGGTCTCGTCGAGGTCGACCGTCGCTCCGAGGAACCGTCGCGAGTGCAGGGCGTAGGCGTCGCGCCCGACGGCGTCGTCGGCGGTCGCCGCGGGGAGCAACTCGTCGAGCAGGAAGCGTCGGAGGTCGACGTAGGCCTCCGCCGCCGACGAGGCGCCCGAGGTGAGGTCCCGGCCGAGCGCCGTTCCGGGTTCGGTGCCGTCACCGAGCCGGGCGCCCCGCACGAACTCGGCGAAGAAGCCGTCGTCGGCACCGATGCGGGCACACTGCTCGGCCACCTTCTCGACCTGGCGCCGGGCGGGGGTGACTCCCCCGGCGATGCCCGCGCGCAACGTCTCGACGTACTGGTCGACGGCGGTCCGGACCCGACCGAGACGGGTCGCGACGTCGCCCCAGTCGCCCTCGGATGCGGTGGGCATGAGGTCGAACACGTCGCGGATGCCCTGGGCCGGCGACGCGATCACGCTGAGGTCGCGCAACTCGAGTCGCTGTTCGGCGTAGAGCAGCTCGAGCTCGAGCTCGTTCGTCAGGTCGTCCCGGGTGACCCGGTCGACGTCGTCCACGGGAGTGGTGGACCGCAGTTCGGCCAACGTGGCCCGGACGGCCTCGATGCGTCGGGCATGACCGTCGGGCGAGTAGTCGCCGTAATCACCCGTCCGGCCCTCACGACCGATCCAGGTGGCGGTCGTGGGGTCGAGCTCGCAGAGGGTGTCCACCCATCGTTCGGCGACCGCGTCCACGGGGGTCGGTGTGCGAGGGGTCGGCGTCGTCGTGGCATCGGTCATGCCGACGAGCCTAGTGACGCAGGAGGCGCGGTGCAGGGGGCCCCGCACCGCGCTTCCTCGGCTCCCACGACGAACGGGACGCCCGCCGACTCTCGTCGGCGGGCGTCCCGTGTCGGTGCTGGTGCCTACTCTTTGTCGAGGTCGGTCGCGAGGAGCGCGACGAGCTCGTCGAGGGCGGCCTCGGCGTTGTCGCCCTCGGTCGCGACGACGACCTCTTCACCGTGGCCGATGCCCAGCGAGAGCACGCCGAGGATGCTCGCGGCGTTGACGCTCTTGCCGGCTGCGGAGGTCAACGTGACCTTGGCGCCGGTCTTGCCGGCGGCCTGGCTGAACAACGAGGCGGGACGGGCGTGCAGCCCGACGCTCGAGGCGATGGTGACGGAACGTTCTGGCATGTCTTCTCCTCTGGAGGGGGTGGGGGTCAGTCGTCGTCGTCGGTCGACGCGAGCAACTCGTAGACCTCGGCGGTCGTGGTCGACCCGCGCAGGGCGGCGGCCTTGTCGGGGTCCATCAGGATGCTGGCCAGCTGGCTGAGGATCGCGATGTGGCCGTTGCCCTTGGCGGCGATGCCGACCGTGACCGAGACCTCGTTGCCGTCCCAGTCGACCGGGGTCGGGAACCGCAGGACGACGAGGGCGTCCTCTTTGACCGAGTCCTTGCCGGCAAGGGTGCCGTGCGGGATCGCCACACCCTCGCCGACGTAGGTGGACACCGAGTTCTCACGCTCGAACATCGCGTCGACGTACGTCTCGTCGATCGCGCCCGCGTCGATGAGCGCCTGACCCGTCTTGCGGATGGCCTCGTCACGCGAGGCGGCGACCTCGTCGAGTCGGATGGACGACTCGGCGAGGAGCGCCGAGAGCTCGGGTGCCTGCTGGTCGGTCATCGTCAGACCTCGACCGTCGAGCCGTCCTGGATCGCCTTGACGATCTTGGCGACGTTGGGGTCTCCCATGAACAGCTGGAACGGCACGACGGGCACGTTCGGCACGACACCGCGGGCGCGCTCGGCCAGGTTGTTCTGGGTGACGACGACGTCGGCATCCGACGGGATCGACGCGACGGGCGAGTGCTCGACGGTGACACCGCTCTTCTTCAGCTGCTTCTTGAGCGTGGACGCCAGCATGACGCTGCTGCCCATGCCCGCGTCGCACGCGACGATGAGTTTCTTGATGCTGGAACCGTCGAGGGTTGCCATGACCTTCTCCTTGTGTGGTGGTGGTGCTGACTGGTGGTGCGGGCGGGCTAGGCGGTGGGTGCCGCGGTGCCCTTGCTGGTGGCCTTGTTGGCCGCGGTGGCGGCCTGGGCGTCGGCGAGAGCCTGCTCCTGTGCGGCGGTGTCCTCGGCACGGGCCTCGCGGTTCTCCTTGCGGCCGAAGCCCATCAGGAGGGACGAGACGACGAACGAGACGGCCGCCGAGAGCAGGATACCCAGGTAGATCGGGAGAAGGTCCCCGCGGGCGGCGACGAGCGTGTAGGCGATGATGCTGCCGGGCGAGGCGGGACCGACGAGGCCGACGTTGAAGAGCGCGAAGGTCGCGATGCCGGTCGCACCACCGAGGACGGCGGCGACGAGCAGGATCGGCTTCATGAGCACGTACGGGAAGTAGATCTCGTGGATGCCACCGAAGAAGTGGACGATGATCGCGGCCGGCGCCGAGGGGCGGATGGCGCGGGGACCGAAGAAGAGGTAAGCGAGGAGGATGCCGAGGCCCGGGCCGGGGTTCGACTCGAGCATGAAGAGGATCGACTTGCCGGCCTCTTGAACCTGCGTGCCACCGAGCGGGGTCAGGATGCCCTGGTTGATGGCGTTGTTGAGGAACAGCACCTTGGCGGGCTCGATGATGATCGACGCCAGGGGCAGGAGGCCGCGGTCGACGAGGAACCCGACGGCGCCACCGAAGACGTTCGTGATCGCCGTGGTGACCGGGGCCAGGCCGAAGAAGGCCAGGACGCCCATGGCGCCACCGATGATGCCGAGCGAGAAGTTGTTGACGAGCATCTCGAAGCCGGACTTGATGCGGCCGTCGACGAGCTTGTCGAACTGCTTCAGGACCCAGGCGGCGAGCGGGCCCACGATCATCGCGCCGAGGAACTGCGGCACGTCGGTCGCGACGATGACGCCCATGACGGCGACGGCGCCGATGACGGCACCGCGCTGACCGTGGACCATGCGACCACCCGTGTAGGCGATCAGGATCGGCAGGAGGTACTTGATGATCGGGCCGACGAGACCGGGCCACGGCGTGCCGTCCGACATCTCGCCGAAGCCGCCGAGCTGGGGAACCGGCGTCCAACCGGTCTGGATGAAGAGGGCCGTGATGAGGCCCCAGGCGATGAAGGCGCCGATGTTCGGCATGATCATGCCGGCCAGGAAGCCACCGAAGCGCTGGACGCGTGCTCGGGCTCCCGTACCGGTGACGGTGGGGGTGAATTCGGACATGGTGAGGACTTCTCCTTGTTGCTCTCAGCGACGAGAGGGATGTGGGGTGGTGGAGGGGGTGTGAGGTGCTGTGGTGCGTCGGAGGGGTTCGGGGGTGGCCGGTCGGACTCGCGTCATGCGATCACGACCCTGGGGCCGGCCTGTTCGACGTCGTCGGCCAACTCGGCGTCCACGCCGGAGTCGGTGATGACGGTGTCGACGTCGGTGAGCGGAGCGACCTTGGCGAAGTCCTCGCGACCGAACTTGGTGTGGTCGGCGAGGACGACGGTCCGCCGTGACGCGGCGATGAGTGCGCGCTTGACCCGCGCCTCCGCCAGATCGGGGGTGCTGATGCCGCGCTCGACCGAGACGCCGTTGGTGCCGATGAACGAGACGTCGGCGAAGACGTCGGCGATCTGGGCCCGCGTCCAGTCCCCCACCGCCGAGTACGTGCGCGTCCGGATGAGACCACCGAGGAGGTGCAGGGTGACGTTCGGTCGGCTGATCAGGATGGTGGCGACGGCGAGGGAGTGCGTGACCACGGTCAGCTCGCGATCGAGGGGCAGCAGTTCGGCGAGACGGATGGTGGAGGTGCCGGCGTCGACGATGATCGAGCCGCCGTCGGGCAGCTCGTCGAGGGCAGCCCGCGCGATGCGCTCCTTCTCGGACGCGGCCGTGCCCTCTCGGTCGACCACGGGCGGCTCGATGCCGAGGCGCTCGACGGCGATGGCGCCTCCGTGCACGCGGCGGAGGACGCCCCGGCGCTCGAGGGCGGTCAGATCGCGGCGCACGGTCTCTGGCGCGACCGAGAGCTCTCGTGCGAGACCGGCGACCTCGACGCGGCCCCGGGACAGGGCGGTGTCGAGGATCTGCTGGTGACGCTCCGGTGCGTACATGAGAGACCTCGTCGTCGGACTGCACGGCAGCCTCGAGGAGCTGACCGGTGGTGCGGAAGTGCGGAAGGAGTTCAACTGCTGTTGATCTGCGCTTATATAAGTCCGTTTGTGTGGCCCGGTCAAG
Source organism: Frigoribacterium sp. Leaf44 (assembly GCF_001421865.1). Classification (NCBI taxonomy): domain Bacteria; kingdom Bacillati; phylum Actinomycetota; class Actinomycetes; order Micrococcales; family Microbacteriaceae; genus Frigoribacterium; species Frigoribacterium sp. Leaf44. The sequence goes on along the minus strand of NZ_LMLG01000001.1, from coordinate 1,139,950 downwards.
TCTGTGCCGCGTGTCGTGTCCGTTTGTGCCCGGGTCGAGGGTGATTCACTGCCCGATGGGCAGCTGATGACCCGAGGAACGGGCATCACGTGCCCGAGCGGGGGCCTGAGCGGAGGGACACGAGGAGGCGCGGGTTCGGAACCGCAGGACCAGCCGGCCCGCCGTCGCCGACCACGGCCTGGAGGCGACCTCGGGTGGTCGGCCTCTCAGGCACGGACGTCGTCTGGTCAGTGGGCTGCTGCGTCCCAGCTCTCGCCGAGGCCGACGCTGACGTCGAGCGGCACACGCAGGTCGGCCGCGCTGCTCATGCGTCGGCTGACGATCTCTTGCACGTCGTCGACCTCGCCCGGTGCGACCTCGACGATGAGTTCGTCGTGCACCTGCAGCAGGACGCGCGAGCCCATCTCTCGCTCGTCGAGTTCGGACCGGACGCCGAGCATCGCGATCTTCATGATGTCGGCCGCCGAGCCCTGGATCGGCGCGTTCAACGCGGCCCGCTCGGCGTTCTCGCGCAGGACGCGGTTGGGGGACTTGAGGTCGGCGAACGGGCGGCGCCGACCGTAGATGGTCTCGGTGTATCCGTCTTCGCGAGCCTGCTCGACGACGTTGCGGAGGTATTCGCGTACGGCACCGAAACGGGCGAAGTAGTCGGTCATGAGCTGGCGTGCCTCTGCCGTCTCGATGCGCAGCTGCTTCGACAGGCCGAAGGCGCTGAGCCCGTAGGCGAGGCCGTAGGACATGGCCTTGACCTTGGTGCGCATGGCAGGGCTGACGTCGGCGGGTTCCACCCCGAAGATGCGGGCACCGACGAACCGGTGCAAGTCCTCGCCCTCGTTGAACGCCTGGATCAGCCCCTCGTCACCCGAGAGGTGCGCCATGATGCGCATCTCGATCTGCGAGTAGTCGGCCGTGAGGAGCGTCTCGTAGTCGGGCCCGTGCACGAACGCGGCGCGGATCTCTCGCCCGACGGCGGCCTTGACCGGGATGTTCTGGAGGTTGGGGTCGACGGACGAGATGCGCCCGGTCGTCGTGCCCGTCTGGTCGTAGGTCGTGTGGATGCGGGCGTCGTCGGCGATCGACTTCTCGAGGGTCTCGATGATCTGGCGCAGCTTCGTCGCGTCGCGGTGCTTCAACAGCAGGTCGAGGAAGGGGTGCGGGTGCTTCTCTTGCAGATCGGCCAAGGAGGCGGCGTCGGTCGAGTAGCCCGTCTTGGTCGCCCGGGTCTTGGGCATCTCGAGCTGTTCGAACAGTACCTCTTGCAGCTGCTTGGGTGAGCCGAGGTTGACCTCGCGGCCGATCTCGGCGAAGGCCGCCGTGGCCAGCTCGCCGGCCTGTTCACCCAGACGCAGCGAGAGTGCCTTGAGGGTGTCGCGGTCCGCCGCGACGCCCGTGAGCTCCATGTCGCCGAGCACCGGCACGAGCGGCAGTTCGATCTCGGTGAGCACTCGTCGGGAGCCTTCGTCGAGGGCGGCCACGAACGACTCGGAGAGCCGGAGGACGTACCAGGCCTCGGATGCCACGTTGACGTCGTCCTCGGCCGACACGAGCTGGTTGGGGTCACCGACGGGCAGGGTCTCGCCCAGCTGCTCGTAGACGAGGTCGGATAGTGCGAACGATGTGCGGCCCGGGCGCAGCAGCCAGGCGGCGACCCGGGGGTCGCCGACGATGCCGGTCAGCGTCAGACCGGCGCGCGAGAGAGCCTTGTAGGCCCGCTTCGCGTCGTGGACCACCTTGGGTGTGGCGTCGTCGAGCCAGGCCTCGAGGGCGACGTAGTCGCCGCGTCCGGCGGCCCACGGCACGTACGCCGACTCGTCGAGGGACGAGATGCCGAGCCCGACGATGCCGTCCGTCCCGTACTCGACCGTCAGGCCGACGGGCTTCTCGGGGTCGGACGCGTGTTTCTTCAGCCAGAAGGCGAGTTCTTCGTCGATGAGGGTCCGGACGACCGGGAGGCCCTCGGGGGCCGCCGTCACCGATGCCTCACCCGCGTTCGCCGTCGACGGGTCGCCCGACTCGGACAAGGCCAGGACGCGGTCGAGCAGCGTTCGGAACTGCAGCTTGTCGAACAGCTCGCGAACGGCGGCCTCGTCGATGCCCCGGCGTTCGAGGTCTCCGGGGCCCACCGGGAGGTCGACGTCGGTGACGAGCCGGTTCAGTCGGCGGTTGCGGACGGCGTTCTCTTTCTGCTCGCGGAGCTTCTGCCCGACGACGCCCTTGATCTCGTCGGCTCGCGCGATGATCTCGTCGAGACCGCCGTAGAGGTTGATCCACTTGACGGCTGTCTTCTCCCCCACCTTGTCGATGCCGATGAGGTTGTCGCTCGTCTCGCCGACCAGGGCGGCGACCTCGGGGTACTGGTTGGGCTCGATGCCGTACCGCTCGAAGACCTTGTCGCGGTCGTACCGCGTGAGCTCGCTCACACCGCGGGCCGAGGGGTAGAGGAGCGTGACGTCGTCGTTGACCATCTGGATGGCGTCACGGTCGCCGGAGACCACCAACACCCGGTACCCGTCGTCGCGACCGCGGGTGGCGAGGGTCGCGAGGATGTCGTCGGCTTCGAAGTCCTCTTTCGTGATCGTGGTGATGCCCATGGCGTGCAGCGCCTCTTGCAGGAGCGGGATCTGGCCGACGAACTCGGGCGGCGTCTCTGAGCGAGTGCCCTTGTACTCGGGGTACTCACGGGTGCGGAAGGAGAAACGCGAGATGTCGAACGCGACGGCGAGATGCGTCGGCTTCTCGGCCTTGAGCAGGCTGAGCAGCATCGAGATGAAGCCGTGGATGGCGTTGGTGTGCTGGCCTTCGCGATTCACGAAACTGTCGACCGGCAGGGCGTAGAACGCCCGGAAAGCAAGGGAATGGCCGTCGATGACCAGGAGGGTAGGCTTCGTGTCGTCCGTCACCACGTCAGCCTAGCGGGCACCCCCGACACCGTCGCCGGGCGCCTCGGTCCGATCACCCGGAGAGCCATGAGCAGTCCGTCCGCCGTCCCGAACGACGCCGAGAGGACCGTCTCCTCGGACGCGTCCCTGAGCGACGCCGCCGTCGAGCTGTTCCGCCGTCGAGGCGTCGGCGCGCTGGCCGAGAAGATGGGCATCGTCATCGACGAGATGAGTGCCGAGCGGGCCGTGGGCCGGATGCCCGTGGAGGGCAACACGCAGCCGGTCGGCATCCTGCACGGTGGCGCGCACGTCGTCCTGGCGGAGACCCTGGGGTCGGTGGCCGCGAACGTCCACGCCGGAGCCGGCCGAGTCGCCATGGGCATCGAACTGAACGCCAGTCACAGTCGGTCGGCGGCGACGGGGTGGGTGACGGGCACCTGCACGGCCCTGCACCTCGGCTCCACGCTCACCACGCACCAGGTCGTCATGACCGACGATCGAGGTCGTCTCCTGTCGACGGTGCGGATCACGAACTTCCTCACGGACGCTCGCGACTAGGCCACCGACGGGAGAAGGCCCGCTCCGGTCGTCGGGGCGGGCCTTCTCTCGTCGCGGACGACTACTTCTTGGCGCTCAGCTGTTCGATGATCGCCTGGGCCACGTCGTGCATCGTCAGGCGTCGATCCATCGACGCCTTCTGGATCCAGCGGAAGGCCTCGGGCTCGGTGAGACCCATCTTCTCGTTGAGGAGGCCCTTGGCCCGGTCGACGAGTTTGCGGGTCTCGAACCGCTCGACCAGGTCGGCGACCTCGGCCTCGAGGGTGATGATCTGTGCGTACCGCGAGAGGGCGATCTCGATCGCGGGCAGCAGGTCGTTGGGCGTGAAGGGCTTCACGACGTAGGCGAGGGCGCCGGCTTCGCTCGCCCGTTCGACGAGTTCTTTCTGGCTGAAGGCCGTCAACAGGACGACGGGCGCGATGTGCGCCTTCGAGAGCCGCTCGGCGGCCGAGATGCCGTCCAGCTGGGGCATCTTGACGTCCATGATGACGAGGTCGGGGCGCAGCTCGGTCGCAAGGGCGACCGCGGTCTCGCCGTCTCCGGCTTCGCCCACCACCTCGAAACCGTTGTCGCGGAGGATCTCGACGATGTCGAGGCGGATGAGGGACTCATCTTCGGCCACGACGACGCGACGGGGTGCTGCTGGGGTTGCTTCCTGGTCACTCACGACGTGAAGCCTACGGTATTGTCGACCCGGTTGTTGTGCGCCGGATTGGCGGAATGGCAGACGCGGAGCACTCAAAATGCTCTGTCCGTGAGGGCGTGTGGGTTCGAGTCCCACATCCGGCACCAGCCCCGTCGAGAACCAGGCCGACGAGATGTGGCTCTCCTTGCCTCGTCCGGCCTTCGAGACGACACGCCGACACGAGTTCCGCCCAGAGGGTGTGCCCGTAGGCATCCGTGCACTACGCTGATGACACTGGTTGTTGTGTTACGCATTTGTATCTCGCGACGTGCCGAAGGCCTCCTCTCACCGAGAGGGGTTCCGACGGTGGCGTCGTTCTCAGAGGGAGCGGACAAAAAGGCACCGCGACGAGCGATCTCGAAATCGAGATCGACAACTCTGATTGAAGGAAATAGAAAAATGGCAACAGGCACCGTTAAGTGGTTCAACTCCGAAAAGGGCTTCGGCTTCATCACCCCCGACGACGGAACCACTGACGTCTTCGCGCACTTCTCCGCGATCGCCGGCGACGGCTACCGCAACCTGGAAGAGAACCAGAAGGTCGAGTTCGACACGGCTCAGGGCAACAAGGGCCTCCAGGCCGAGAACATCCGCGTCATCTGACTCGGTGGCGTCCTCGTGACGCCGTCAGTCGGCGGGTTCGCCCGCCACTGAACCGAAAGCCCCGATCCGCTCACGCGGGTCGGGGCTTTCTCCGTCTCCGGCTCGTGGGACCGAGAGGGCGGAGTCTCACGGAAGCGGAAAGCCGAGGAGGCGCGCCACAGGCTCGTAGTCCTGGCTGGCCGTCCGGTAGGCGATTTCCCACTCGGCGATCCGTGCTCCGGCCTCGCGGGGATCGGTGAACCGGTCGTCGTCACCGCCGCCGGCGACCAGGGCTTCACGGGCGTCGCGATACCGGCTGGTGAGGGTCGACCAGAGGACGAGTTCGTCCCCGGTGGAGTCCTCGGGAGCCGCGCGGGCCACGTCCCAGGGAACCTCGACGACCGGAAGGGGGCCGTCCGACGGGCTCGTCGCATCGGCAGCAGGCACCTGGTCGTCGGTTCCCTCACGAAAGATCGTCCGCGTGCCGATGGCGAGAACGGCACCCACCACGGCCCCCAGGACGACGATGAGCGACAGGGCCCAGAGCCCGTCGACCCGCCAGACCGTCGCGGCTACTCCCCCGAGGAACGAACCGCCGACGACGGCCCCGAGGGTCGCCCACCGGCCCGGCCCCGCGCCTCCTCGGCCGGTCTCCGGCATCTGGGGACCGAGGCTGCGTCGGGTCTCGGCCACGCCGTGACCGCTCCACGACGGCACGACGTACAAGCGAGCCTCGAATTCGAAGCACGAGGGGTGTCGGGCGTCCACGGACATGCGGTGAGCGTACGCCCCGCCGCCACGACGAAGCCGGGACGATCCGGTGGGATCGCCCCGGCTTCGCCAGGAGTGTCGCGGTGTGTCAGGGCTGCGATGCGTAGGCCGGGGCGGCCTCGCCGTGAGCGTCGCCCACACGGTGCACCCGCAGGTCGTTCGTCGAACCCGCGATTCCGGGAGGGGACCCGGCGATCACGATGACCTTGTCACCCGACTCGGCGAGATCGTTGCCGAGCAGGATGTCGTCGACCTGCGCGAACATCGCGTCGGTGTGCGTGACGGTCTCGACCAGGTAGGACTGCACGCCCCAGCTGATGGCCATGCGGCGACGGATGGCCTCGTTGGGCGTGAAGGCCAGGATGGGGATCGCGTGGCGGAGACGCGACATGCGACGGACCGAGTCACCCGACTCGGTGAAGACGCAGAGGAACTTCGCCTGGACGAACTCGGCGACGTCGGCCGCGGCGAGCGTGATGGCGCCGCCCTGGGTGCGGGGACGGGTGCCCAGCGGGGGGATGCGCTCGAGACCGTGCTCTTCGGTGGAGGCGACGATGCGCGCCATCGTCTGCACCGTGATGACGGGGTACTCGCCGACGCTCGTCTCGCCCGAGAGCATGACCGCGTCCGTGCCGTCGAGGACGGCGTTCGCGACGTCGGAGGTCTCGGCTCGCGTGGGGATCGGGCTCGAGATCATCGACTCGAGCATCTGCGTGGCGACGATGACCGGCTTGGCCATGCGACGCGAGAGCTCGACCGCGTGCTTCTGCACGATGGGCACGGCCTCGAGGGGCAGCTCGACGCCGAGGTCACCGCGGGCGACCATGATGCCGTCGAACGCGTCGATGATCGCCTCGAGGTTGTCGACCGCTTGGGGCTTCTCGATCTTGGCGTAGACGGGGACCTTCCGGCCCTCTTCGGCCATGATCTCGTGCACGCGCACGACGTCGTCCGCGTCACGCACGAACGAGAGGGCGATCAGGTCGGCACCGAGCTGGAGACCCCAACGCAGGTCGGCCTCGTCCTTCTCGGACAGAGCGGGGACGTTGACGGCCACGCCCGGGAGGTTGATGCCCTTGTTGTTCGAGACGGTCCCGGCCACGACGACCTCGGTCGTGACGACGGTCCCGTCGGTCTCGAGGACGCGCAGCTTGACGCGACCGTCGTCGATCAGGAGTGGATCGCCCGCCTTGACGTCGTCGGGCAGGCCCTTGAACGTCGTGCCGCAGATCTCTTTCGAACCCAGGATCTCGTCCGTGGTGATCTTGAACACGTCGCCGACCTCGAGGTCGTGCGGACCGTCGGCGAACTTGCCGAGGCGGATCTTGGGGCCCTGCAGGTCGACGAGGACCGCGACGGCGCGGCCCGAGTCGGCGGACGCCTGGCGGACGTTCGCGTAGACGCCCTCGTGGACGTCGTAGCTTCCGTGGCTGAGGTTCATGCGGGCGACGTCGACGCCGGCGTCGATGATCGCCCGGATGTCGTCGTAGCTCGACGTCGCCGGCCCGAGGGTGGCGACGATCTTTGCGCGTCTCATGTGTTCCGTTCGTGTGGGGGGAAAGGGGGGAGGGACGACTACAGCCCGACTCCCACCCTATTCCCGTCGGAAGGCGGGATCAGACCGAGATGGACCGATCGGTGGGCTTCACCGGGAAGGGCAGCACGGTCTCGCCCTCGAGGTAGGCGTCGACGGCCGAGGCCGTGGCCCGACCCTCGGCGATGGCCCAGACGATGAGCGACTGCCCTCGACCTGCGTCACCGGTCACGAAGACGCCGGGCTCGCCGGTCTCGTACGTCGCGCCACGCTCGAGTGATCCGTGACCGTCGAAGGTGAGCCGCAGCTGTCCCTCGATGGTGTCGCGCTCGGGCCCGGTGAATCCGAGCGCGAGGAGGACGAGGTCGGCGGGGACCTCGCGCTCGGTGCCCGCCTTGGGGACCCGTCGGCCGTCGACGTACTCGGTCTCGGCGACGCGGATGGCCCGCACCTCACCGACCTCGTTCGTCAGGAACTCGACGGTCGAGGCCAGGTAGACCCGCTCGCCGCCCTCTTCGTGGGCGCTGGACACCTCGAACAACGTGGGGAACATCGGCCACGGCTGGGCCTCGGGGCGCTCGTCGGGCGGCTGCTGACCGATCGCGAGGTTGGTCACCGACAGGGCACCCTGACGGTGTGCGGTGCCGATGCAGTCGGCACCGGTGTCACCACCACCCAGGACGACGACGTGCTTGCCCTCGGCCGTGATCTGGTCGGCCACCGTGTCGCCCGCTCCGGCCTTGTTCTGCTGCACGAGGTAGTCCATGGCGAAGTGGATGCCGGACAGGTCGCGTCCCGGGATCGGCAGGTCACGAGGAACGGTGGCCCCCGTCGCGACGACGACGGCGTCGTAGCGGGCCCTGAGGTCGTCCCAGGCGATGTCGCGGCCGATCTCGACCCGGGCGCGGAAGCGCGTGCCCTCGGCCTGCATCTGGGCGATGCGCTGCTCGAGTTGCTTCTTCTCCATCTTGAAGTCGGGGATGCCGTAGCGCAGGAGACCGCCGATGCGGTCCTCGCGCTCGTACACGGCGACCGTGTGTCCCGCGCGGGTGAGCTGCTGGGCGGCGGCGAGTCCGGCGGGGCCCGAACCGACCACCGCGACCGTCTTGCCGGTCAGGCGCTCTGGCGGGTGCGGGGTCACCCAGCCGTTGGCGAAGGCCTGGTCGATGATCGAGACCTCGACCTGCTTGATGGTCACCGGAGGCTGGTTGATCCCCAGGACGCACGACGACTCGCACGGCGCGGGGCAGAGACGACCCGTGAACTCGGGGAAGTTGTTGGTCGCGTGAAGGCGCTCGATGGCCTGGCGGCCCTCGCCGCGCCACATGAGGTCGTTCCACTCGGGAATCAGGTTGCCCAACGGGCAGCCCTGGTGGCAGAACGGCACGCCACAGTCCATGCAGCGGCCCGCCTGGCGACGGAGCTCGCCGCTCTCCTGTTGCTCGTAGACCTCTTTCCAGTCCATGAGCCTGACCGACACGGGGCGGCGCTTGGGTAGCTCGCGGGACTGCGTCTTCAGGAAGCCTTTGGGGTCAGCCACCGGTCACCTCCAGGATTCTCTTCCAGGTTTCGTCGCCATCGGGGTCGAGACCCTCGTCGACGGCCGTCTGCCGGGTGGCGAGGACGGCGGCGTAGTCGCGGGGCAGCACCTTGACGAACTCGGCCGTCGTGGCGTCGAGGTCGTCGAGCATGCGCTGAGCCACGGGCGATCCGGTCTCGGCGAGGTGCCGCTGCAGCAGATCGGTGAGGATCTCGACGTCGGCGCTGCCGAGCGGGTGGAGTTCGAGTTCACCGGACGCGAGCGCCTCGGCGTTGACCCGTTCGGGCTTGAGTCGGTGCACGTAGGCCGTGCCGCCCGACATGCCCGCGCCGAGGTTGCGGCCCGTGTCGCCGAGGATGACGGCGAGGCCGCCCGTCATGTACTCGAGCGCGTGGTCACCCACGCCCTCGGCGACCGCGCTGGCCCCGGAGTTGCGGACCAGGAAGCGCTCCCCCACGATGCCGCGCAGGAACATGCTGCCCTGGGTGGCGCCGTAACCGATGACGTTGCCGGCGATGACGTTCTCCTCGGCGGCGAAGGCGCTGCCGCGGGGAGGGCGCACGACGACGTTGCCGCCGGAGAGCCCCTTGCCCACGTAGTCGTTGCTGTCGCCTTCGAGTCGCAGCGTGATGCCGGAGGGCAGGAAGGCTCCGAGCGACTGACCGGCCGAGCCGCTGAGGTTGATCTCGATGCTGCCGTCGGGCAACCCGTGCTCGCCGTGTCGCAGGGTGACCTCGTGCCCGAGCATGGTGCCGACCGCGCGCTCGGTGTTGCGGACGGGCAGCGTGATCTCGACGTGTCCGCCGTTCTCCAGCACGTCCGCGCTGCGCTCGATCAACTGGACGTCGAAGTGCTCGTCGAGACCGTGGTCCTGCGTGGTGTGGTTGCGACGGGGCTCGTCGTCGGCGAAGGTCGGCCCGACCAACACCGGCGCCAGGTCGAGACCCGATGCCTTCCAGTGGTCGACGGCGCGGTCGACGTCGAGGACGTCCGTCCGGCCGATGGCCTCGTCGAGGCTGCGGAAACCCAGGGCGGCCAGGTACTCGCGCACCTCCTGGGCGAGGAACTCGAAGAAGTTGACGACGAACTCTGGTTTGCCCGAGAAACGGGCACGGAGCTCGGGGTTCTGCGTCGCCACGCCCACCGGGCAGGTGTCGAGGTGACAGACCCGCATCATGATGCAGCCCTCGACGATGAGCGGCGCCGTCGCGAAACCGAACTCCTCTCCGCCGAGCAGGGCGGCGATGAGGACGTCACGACCGGTCTTCATCTGACCGTCCACCTGCACGACCACACGGTCGCGCATGCCGTTGAGCATCAGGGTCTGCTGGGTCTCGGCCAGGCCGATCTCCCAGGGCGTACCCGCGTGCTTCAGCGAGTTCAGCGGACTGGCGCCGGTGCCCCCGTCGTGACCGGACACGAGCACGACGTCGGCCAGGGCCTTCGTGACCCCCGCCGCGACCGCGCCGATGCCCGACTGGCTCACGAGCTTGACGTGGACGCGTGCCTTGGGGTTGGCACGCTTGACGTCGAAGATGAGCTGCTTCAGGTCTTCGATCGAGTAGATGTCGTGGTGCGGCGGCGGGGAGATGAGGCCGACGCCCGCCGTGGCATGCCGGGTGCGCGCGACCCACGGGTAGACCTTGGTCGGCGGCAGCTGACCGCCTTCGCCGGGCTTGGCGCCCTGCGCCATCTTGAGCTGGATGTCGGTGGCGTGCGTCAGGTACATGCTCGTGACGCCGAACCGGCCGGAGGCCACCTGCTTGACGGCACTGCGGCGCTCGGGGTCGAGCAGCCGGTCGACGTCCTCACCGCCTTCGCCGGTGTTGGACTTCCCGCCGAGGCGGTTCATCGCGATCGCGAGGGTCTCGTGGGCCTCTTGCGAGATCGAGCCGTAGCTCATCGCTCCTGTCGAGAACCGCTTGACGATCGCCTCGATGGGCTCGACCTCGTCGAGCGGCACGGGTGGTCGCACGCCGTGCTTGATCCGGAACAGCCCGCGCAGCGTCATCAGCTGCTCGGCCTGGTCGTCGACCAGCTTGGTGTACTCGCGGAAGATGTCGTAGCGGCGCGTGCGCGTGGCGTGCTGGAGCCGGAACACGGTGTCGGGGTTGAAGAGGTGCCGGGGGCCCTCGCGGCGCCACTGGTACTCGCCACCGGTGGCAAGCCGCTCGTGGGCGATGACGGAGCCGTCGCTCGGGTAGGCGCTCGTGTGACGCTGCTTGTTCTCGGCAGCGATGACGTCGATTCCGACGCCGCCGAGCATCGACGAGGTGCCGGTGAAGTAGGTGTCGACGAACTCCTGGCTGAGGCCCACGGCCTCGAACGCCTGTGCCGCGGCGTAGCTCGACACCGTCGAGATGCCCATCTTCGACATGATCTTGAGCACGCCTTTGCCGAGCGCCTTGATCAGGTTGTGGACGGCGTCCTCGGGGCTCAACCCGGTGATCATGCCCGCGCGTACGAGGTTCTCGCAGGTCTCCATCGCGAGGTACGGGTTGACCGCGGACGCGCCGTAGCCGATCAGGGTGGCCACGTGGTGCACCTCGCGCACGTCGCCGGCCTCGACGATCAGGCCGACCTTCATGCGGTTCTCGGTGCGGATCAGATGGTGGTGGACCGCGGCGATCATGAGCAGGGACGGCACGGGGGCGAAGTCGGCGTTCGAGTCGCGGTCGGAGAGCACGATGAACTCGGCGCCGGCCTCGATGGCGTCGTCCACTTCGTTGCACATGGCGGCGATGCGCTTCTCGAGCGCCCGTGGGCCCTTGTCCGCCCGGTACAGCCCACGGATGGTCGACGTCTTGCGGGAACCGGGGCTCGGGTCGATGTGCTGGATCTTCGCGAGCTCGTCGTTGTCGATCACCGGGAAGTCCAGGATCACCTGACGGGCGTGCTCGGGCGTCGCGGCGAGCAGGTTCCGCTCGGGGCCGAGGCCGAGCTTGAGCGACGTGACCACCGACTCGCGGATCGAGTCGAGCGGCGGGTTCGTCACCTGGGCGAACTGCTGTGTGAAGTAGTCGAACAGGAGGCGCGGACGCTCCGACAGGACGGCGATCGGCGTGTCGCTTCCCATGGCCCCCAGGGGCTCCGCACCGGTCTTCGCCATCGGGGTCAGCAGGATGCGGACCTCTTCTTCGGTGTACCCGAAGGTGCGCTGACGGCGGGTGACCGACGCAGGGGTGTGCACGATGTGCTCGCGCTCGGGCAGCTCGGAGAGGTGGATGCGCCCCTCGGCGAGCCACTCGCCGTACGGTGCCGCCGTGGCGAGATCGCGCTTGATCTCGTCGTCCTCGACGATGCGCCCGGCCTCGGTGTCGACCAGGAACATCTTGCCGGGGCGGAGCCGGCCCTTTCGGACCACCTTGGCGGGGTCGACGTCGATGACGCCGATCTCGCTCGCGAGGACCACGAGGCCGTCGTCGGTGACGAGGTAGCGGCCCGGTCGCAGGCCGTTTCGATCGAGGGTGGCACCGACGTGCGTGCCGTCGGTGAACGTGATGGCGGCCGGGCCGTCCCACGCCTCCATGAGCATGGAGTGGTACTCGTAGAAGTCGCGCAGGGTCGGGTCGATGTCGACCTGGTTCTCCCAGGCCTCGGGCACCATCATCATGACCGCGTGCGGCAACGACCGGCCGGTCAGGCTGAGCAGCTCGACGACCTCGTCGAACGACGCCGAGTCACTCGCCCCCGGGCTGACGATCGGAAGGATGGGCTTGAGGTCACCGATCAGCTCGTTCTCGAGCTGGGACTGACGCGCGCGCATCCAGTTGCGGTTGCCCCGGACCGTGTTGATCTCGCCGTTGTGCGCGATCATGCGGAACGGTTGCGCCAGCGGCCACGACGGGAACGTGTTCGTCGAGTAGCGCGAGTGCACGATGGCGAGCTTCGACGCGAAGCGTTCGTCGCTCAGGTCGGGGTAGAAGGGCTCCAGCTGCAGTGTGGTGACCATGCCCTTGTAGACCATGGTCCGGCTGCTCAGCGAGGTGAAGTAGGCCGAGAGTTTGCGCTCGGCACGTTTGCGCAGCCGGAACGCCTGGCGGTCCAGCGCGACACCGGCGAGCGGGACGCCGTCGGCGTCGTGGTGCCTGCTCGCGACGAAGAGCTGCTCGAAGGCGGGCATGGCGTTGCGCGCGAGGGTGCCCAGCTCGTCGGGTCGCACGGGGACCTCGCGCCAGCCGAGCACGTCGAGGTGCTCGAGGTCGGCGATGCGCTCGATGCCCGTCTTGAGCTCGGAGCGCTCCTGCTCGTCGAGGGGCAGGTAGGCGATGCCCACCGCGTACCGGCCTGCCGGCGGCAGGTCGAAGTCGACCTCGTGACGGAGGAACTCGTCGGGCACCTGGCAGAGGATGCCCGCACCGTCGCCGGTGCCGGCGTCGGAGCCGACGGCACCTCGGTGCTCGAGGTTCCGGAGGGCTCGAAGGGCTGTGTCGACGATGTCGTGGCCAGGGGTTCCGCGGAGGGTCGCGACCATGGCGAGACCACAGGCATCCTTCTCGTTGCGCGGGTCGTAGAGGCCGCTGGCCTCGGGAACCGTGCTGAACTGCTGGTGTGCTGGCGTGAGAGCCATGGAATCCGTCCTCACGAAGAGATCCGACAGGGGGTGGGACGACGTCGGCCCGAGGAGCCTCACGGAACCGCGGTCTGTGGGCGGCCCCGAGTCAGCGGGAGAGGTCGGCTCGTGGCGACCGTGGGCGTGCACGCCGGCAGGAGGGGCCGACTGCGCTCGATCTTACGAGGCGCGGGTGCGTGCACAGAACCGTGTCGCGGGCGGATCGTTCGCACCGGGATGGGGTGGAGAGGATCGGGCGCCACGACGATGGGGCGCCGGGCCCGCGGCCGTCGTGGAGTGGACGACCTAGGGACGCGGTGAGCGATCGGTGTTGTCGTCCGATGCGCTGACGGTGACCAACTCGGGTTCGTCGTTCTCCGTGTACGTGTCGTCGGAGTCTACAGCAGACGTTCGCTCGCTCGGCGCGCGACCGGGAACGTAGGGGCCGGGGACGGTGCCGGTGTGACGACGTGCGGCGACGACGAAGAGGACGATGCCGAGGACGATGGCGAAGAAGCTCATCCAGACGTTCGTCCGGATGCCGAAGAACAGCAGGCTGGGGTCGGTGCGGATCGACTCGAACCAGGCACGGCCGATGCCGTACCAGACCAGGTAGAAGGCCAACGACCGGCCCCACTGCATCGGAGCCTTCTTCTCGAGGAGCAACAGGATCGCGACCCCCGCGAGCATCCAGACGATCTCGTACAGGAACGTGGGGTGGAAGAGCGTGCCCTCGGGCAGGCCCGTCGGGTAGGCGGCGTTCGTCGATTCGATCTCGAGGCCCCAGGGCAGGTCGGTCGGCATGCCGAAGAGCTCGTGGTTGAACCAGTTGCCGAGGCGTCCGAACGCCTGTGCGACGAGCAGCCCGGGGGCGAGGGCGTCCGCGAACACCGTGAACCGCAGACCGGTGAAGCGGCAGCCGAGCCAGACGCCCACGGCACCCAACAGGAGTGCTCCGTAGATGGCGAGGCCGCCTTCCCACACGAACAGGACGTGGATGTACTGGTCGGGCGAGGAGAAGTAGTCCGCGGGGTGGGTGATGACGTGGAAGAGGCGTCCCCCCGCGATGCCGAAGACCACGGCCCAGATGGCCACGTCGATGACGATGCCCTTCTCGGCCCCCTGCCGGTTGAGGCGGTGGTTCGTGATGACGACCGCCGCGACGATGCCGACGAGGATGCAGATGGCGTAGGCGTGGATGCGCAGCGAGCCGGGCAGCGAAGCCCCGAAGGTCGAGTTCAACCAGGCGGTGACGTCGAAGTACTGCCAGGCGGCCGACGGGCTCGGGATGCTCAGGGGAACGAACACGGGCGTGGTGCCTTTCGGAGGGATGCGGAGCGTCGGTCACCCGACGGGTGACGACTCTAGCGCGGGGGCGTCGGACCCGAGAGGGTCAGGAGGCGGAAGGGGCCGCGCCGGACGCCAGGTCGGCGGAGACCTCGGCGAGACGTTCGACCCCTCCGTCGGCGAGGGCTCGGACGAAGGCCGAACCGATGATGGCACCGTCGGCGTATTCGAGTACTTCGCGGACCTGCTGGGCGGTGGAGATGCCGAGACCCACGCAGGCGTTCTCGACGCCCACCTCGCGGAGGCGGGCGACGAGGGTGCTCGCCGCTGCGTCCACGTCGGTGCGGGCGCCGGTGATGCCCATCGTCGAGACGGTGTACACGAAGCCGCGACTGCTCGCGACGGCCTGTCGGAGGCGCGATTCACTGGACGACGGAGCGGCCAGGAAGACCCGGTCGAGGTCCGCCGCTGCGGCGGCGGTCACCCATGCGTCGGCCTCGTCGGGGATGAGGTCCGGGGTGATGAGCCCGGCGCCGCCCGCGGCCGCGAGGTCGTCGGCGAAACGCTGGACGCCGTACTGCTCGACCGGATTCCAGTAGGTCATCGGGATGACGGGCGCGTCGACGCGCGAAGTGATCTCGCGGATCGCCGTGAAGACGTCGCGTACACGGAACCCCTCGGCGAGCGATCGCTGCGTCGCGGCCTGGATCACCGGCCCGTCCATCACGGGGTCGGAGTAGGGGATGCCGAGTTCGATGACGTCGATGCCGTTCTCGGCCATCGCCACCGCGGCCTCGATGCTCGTGTCGAGATCGGGGAACCCGACCGGCAGGTATCCCACGACGGCACCGCTCCCGGCTTCTCGCCGAGCCCGGATCGCGTCGCCGACCTTGCTCGTTCCGCCCGGAACCGCGGCGGTCACAGCTGCTGTGCCTTCTCGTCGAGGACGCCGAAGTACCGGCTCGCGGTCGAGACGTCCTTGTCGCCACGCCCGCTGAGAGAGACCAGGATCGTCCAGTCGGGGTGCTCCAGGCCGAGCTTGATCGTGCCCGCCAGTGCGTGTGCCGACTCGATGGCGGGCATGATGCCCTCGGTCTGCGAGAGGAGACGGAAGGCCTGCATGGCCTCGTCATCGGTGATCGGCTGGTACTCGGCTCGTCCCGTCTCGGACAGCCAGGCGTGCTCGGGGCCGACACTCGGGTAGTCGAGACCTGCCGAGATGGAGTGGCTCTCGAGGGTCTGACCGTCCTCGTCTTGCATGAGGTAGGACTTGGTGCCCTGCAGGTTGCCGATGCGGCCGAGCGTGATCGAGGCCGCGTGACGGCCCGTCTCGACGCCGTCGCCGCCGGCCTCGAAGCCGAACAGCCGGACCGAGGGATCGTCGAGGAACGCGTGGAAGATGCCCATGGCGTTCGAGCCGCCGCCGACGCAGGCCGTGACGGCGTCGGGCAGGGCACCGGTGAGGTCGAGGACCTGCTGGCGGGCCTCTTCGCCGATGATCTTGTGGAAGTCGCGCACCATGGCGGGGAACGGGTGCGGGCCGGCGACGGTGCCCAGCACGTAGTGCGTGGTGTCGACGCTGGCCACCCAGTCGCGCATGGCGTCGTTGATGGCGTCCTTGAGGGTGCGGGAGCCGGTCGTGACCGAGACGACCTCGGCCCCGAGCAAGCGCATCCGTGCGACGTTGAGCGCCTGGCGCTCGGTGTCGACCTGGCCCATGTAGACGACGCACTCCATGCCGAAGAGCGCGGCTGCGGTGGCCGTGGCGACGCCGTGCTGACCCGCCCCGGTCTCGGCGATCAGACGGGTCTTGCCGAGCTTGCGGGCCAGCAAGGCCTGACCGAGCACGTTGTTGATCTTGTGCGACCCCGTGTGGTTGAGGTCCTCGCGTTTGAGGATGATGCGGGCGCCGCCCGCGTGCTGGGCGAAGCGCGGCACCTCGGTGATGATCGACGGCCGACCCGTGTAGGTGGCGTGCAGAGCCGTCAACTCGGCAGCGAACTCGGGGTCGACGGCGGCGGCCTTGTACGCCGCGTCGAGCTCGTCGAGAGCGGCCACGAGGGACTCGGGCACGAAGCGCCCACCGAACGAACCGAAGTACGGGCCCGTCTCGTCGCGTAATGCCATGGTCAGACCTCCAGGAAGCGGGTGATGGCGTCGGCGGGGTCGCCGTGGGTCACGAGGGCTTCGCCCACGAGCACGACGTCGGCGCCCGAGCGACGGTAGTGGGCGACGTCGTCGGGAGACGAGACGGCCGACTCGGCGACGCGGGTGACGCCCGCCGGGATCGATCCGGACAAGCGGCCGAACAGGTCCCGGTCGAGTTCGAAGGTCGTCAGGTCGCGAGCGTTGACGCCGAGGACGGTGGCGCCGGCATCGAGGCCTCGCGACACCTCGTCGGCGGAGTGCGCCTCGATCAGGGCCGTCATGCCCAGCTGCCGGACGAGGTCGTGCAACTCGACGAGACGGCGCTGCTCGAGCCCGGCCACGATCAGCAGGACGAGGTCGGCGCCGGCTGCCCTGGCCTCGAAGACCTGGTAGGCGTCGGCGATGAAGTCCTTGCGGAGGACGGGGACGTCGACGGCCGCGCGGACCGCTTCGAGATCGGCGAGGGAGCCCTTGAACTTGCGGCCCTCGGTGAGGACGCTGATCGCGCTCGCTCCCCCGGCTGCGTAGGACAGGGCCAACGACGCCGGATCGGCGATCGCCGAGAGATGGCCTCGAGACGGGCTGGCGCGCTTGACCTCGGCGATGACCTTGACGCGGTCGGCCGGGGCGAGGGCGGCGCGGGCGTCGAGTGCGGGGTCGCGCGAGAGAGCCGCCGCCTCGACGGCGGCGAACGGAAGGGACTCACGGCGTGCTGCAGCGTCGGCCACGGCACCCGCGTACAGGTCGTCGAGCACCTAGTTGTGGGCCTTCGGCACGTAGCGGTGGCCGCCGACGCCGTAGCCGGCCTTCTTGAGCACGAGACCCACGACGAGTCCGACGACGACCAGGCCGGCGGAGGCCCAGACGATCCACGGGACGTCGAGGAAGAACGCCAGGGTGCCGATGGCGAAGCCGACCAACATGATGACCACGGCGGTCCAGGCCGCGGGCGAGTTGCCGTGCCCGAGGTCGTCGGCCGTCTCGGTGTCGCGGCCCTTCGAGCCGGAGTCGACCTTCGCCGGGGCGTTCTTCAGGGGCGCGTCGCCACCGGAGGGGGTGCTCGTCGTGTTCGTGCTCACAGTGCTCCTTGGATCAGGTCGGTTCGGGGGCCGAGTCTACCGGGTACGGCCCGGCTCGGTGGGGCTCGACCCGCCCTCGTCGAGGTGCGAGGGGGCGTCGGTCGGGTCGTCGCCGCCCGAGAGCGCGTCCCAGGCGGCCGCGGGGTCGGCCGCAGGATCCGCGGCGACGAGTCGCGTCGCGGAGTACTTGCGGGTGGCCTGGGGCCAGGCGCCCGCGAGGAGCACGGTGGCGACGCCGAGGAGGGCGGCCAGCACGCCGGCCACGAGCCCGAGCCAGGGCCAGGCCGTCGGCTCGACCGACGAGACGATGCCCCGGATCGAGTCGGTGCCGTCGACGCCCGTGGCCGTCGTCACGGCGCTGCCCGACGCGCGCACGGGGTCGGCCAGGGCCGTCGCCGTCGTGACGACGACGCTGACCCCCAGCGCCACCTGCAGCACCCCCAGGACGACGCGGAACAGCCGACCGGCGATCGTGAGCGCCCCGAAGAGTGCCAGGCTGGCCAGCGAGAGGGCGGACAACGGCGCACCGGCGACGTCGCCGGCGACGTCGAGGGGCAGGTCTCCACCCTGGGGTGACGCCACGACGACGTGGAACCAGTCCTGTGTCCAGGACAGCAGGGCGAGCCCCGCGAGCAGGATGCCCGCCAGGATCGTCGTGAGCTTCAGGCGTCGAGCGGGCATCAGCGCAGCCGTGTCATGGCGTTGGCGACCGCGACGGCACGCAAGGGGGCCGCGGCCTTGTTGCGCGCCTCCTGGTTCTCGGCGACCGGGTCGCTGTCGGCGACGAGTCCGGCACCCGCCTGGACGCGGGCCACGCCGTCCTGGAGCAGGACGGTGCGGATCGCGATCGCGACGTCGGCCGAGCCGGCGAAGTCGAAGTAACCGACCACTCCGCCGTAGACGCCCCGTTGGGCCGGCTCGAGCTCGTCGATGATCTCGAGGGCCCGGGGCTTGGGGGCACCCGACAGCGTTCCGGCCGGGAAGGTGGCCCGGAACGCGTCGATGGCATCCTTGCCGGGCGCCAGGTCGCCCTCGACGCTGGACACGAGGTGCATGATGTGGCTGAACCGTTCGACCTGCATGAACTCGGTGACCTCGACGCTGCCCGGGGTGCAGACCTTGAGCAGGTCGTTGCGGGCCAGGTCGACCAGCATGAGGTGCTCCGCGCGTTCTTTGTCGTCCGAGGCGAGCTCGTCGGCGTAGCGCTGGTCCTCGTCGGGCGACGCGCCCCGGGGCTTCGACCCGGCGATGGGATGCGTGTAGGCCCGGCGGCCGTCGACCTTGACCAGCGCCTCGGGCGACGAACCGACGATGGTGTACGGCCGACCCTGCACGTCGTCGAGCGTCACGAGGTACATGTACGGGCTCGGGTTGAGCGTCCGCAGCACCCGGTAGACGTCGAGCGGTTCGGCCGTGACCTCGTGGTCGAAGCGCTGGGAGATGACGACCTGGAAGACGTCCCCGTCGTGGATGAACTGCTTCGACCGCTCGATGGCGTGCGCGTACTCGTCGTCGGTGGAACGCCGGGTGGGTGTCGCTTCGATCGTCAGGTCGACGTCGGACAGGAACGTCTCGCTCGGGGCCGCGAGCCGGGATTGCAGGTCGTCGAGACGCGATTGCGCGTCGTCCCACAGGACGTCGGGGCCGTCGGTGCCGTCGTTCAACACGGTCGCGACGAGCAGGACGGCACCCGTGCGGTGGTCGAGGGCCACGAGCTCGGAGACGAAGCTGAGCGCCTGCGAGGGCACGGTGAACTCGGCCGGTGGCACGTCGGGCAGGTGCTCGAGCTCGCGCACGGCCTCCCAGCCGACGAAACCGACCAGGCCCCCGGTGAGGGGCGGCATCCCGTCGATGCGCGGGGTGGCCCACCGGTGGTGCAGGGCGGACAGCACCGCGAGCGGGCGGCCGGTGGCGTCACCCAGAGCCCGCCCGCGGTCGATGCCGTAGTCGATCCACCGGGCCTCGCCCTCGTCGGTCGTGAGGACTCCGAACGACGAGACGCCCACGAAGGACCACCGGGACCAGATGCCGCCCTGGGCCGCCGATTCGAGCAGGAAGCTGCCGGGCCGACCGTCCGCCAGTTTGCGGTACACCCCGACCGGGGTCTCGCCGTCGGCGAAGAGGTCGCGCACGACCGGGACGACCCGATGGCCGGCGAGCCGCGCGTCGAACTGGGCCCGGGTCGTCGACGTGCGGATCGGGGCGTCAGCCACGGGGACCTCCGGTGGGGTCGGTGTCGCCGGACGACAGGGACGAGGAGGCGGTGGCCGGCTCGAGCGGGTCGACCTCGAAACAGGAGTGGGAACCCGTGTGGCAGGCAGCGCCGATCTGCTCGACCGTGACGAGCAGCACGTCGTCGTCGCAGTCGAGGGCGGCGGCACGGACGAACTGCGCGTGACCGGACGTGTCGCCCTTCCGCCAGTACTCGTGACGAGACCGGGACCAGAAGGTGACGCGCCCCTCGGTGAGCGTGCGGCGGAGGGCTTCGGCGTCCATCCAGCCCATCATCAGCACGTCCTTCGTGCCCTCTTGCTGGATGATCGCGGGCAGCAGGCCCGACGCGTCGAACCGGGCACGGGCGACGACGGGCTCGACCGTCTCACGCGTCAGCTGGTCGGTCATGATGTGCTCCTCGGTGCGATGCGGTGCGGTGCGGTGCGGGGCGTTGTCGCGGGGTCGGGTGCGGGTTCTGAGGAGTGACGGCCCGCCTCAGCGGACGATCGCCCCGGACCGCGCCAGTTCGTCCTTGACCTGGCCGACGGTGAGTTCGCCGTTGTGGAAGACCGAGGCCGCGAGCACGGCAGCGGCGCCCGCCTCGATGGCGGGGGCGAAGTGCTCGAGCCGACCCGCCCCTCCGGACGCGACGACCGGCACCCGGCTGAGTTCGCGCATGGCGCGGACGAGTTCGAGGTCGAAGCCCTGCTTGGTGCCGTCGGCGTCGATCGAGTTGACGAGTAGTTCGCCCGCCCCGCGTTCGATGGCCTCACGGGCCCAGGCGAGCGCGTCGAGCGTCGTCTCGGTGCGGCCGCCGTGGGTCGTCACGACGAAGCCCGACGGGGTGCCCGTCGACCGCTTGACGTCGAGCGAGAGGACGACCGCCTGAGCTCCGAACCGGTCGGCGATCTCGCCGATGAGGTCGGGCCGGGCGATGGCGGCACTGTTCACACCGATCTTGTCCGCGCCGGCCGCCTGCAACCGCGCGACGTCGTCGGTGGTTCGCACACCGCCGCCGACCGTCAATGGGATGAAGACCTGCTCGGCCGTCGCCCGGACGACGTCGTACGTGGTCGACCGTGCGTCGACCGTGGCCGTGACGTCGAGGAAGGTGATCTCGTCGGCGCCCTGCTCGTAGTAGGTGCGGGCCAGCTCGACCGGGTCGCCCGCATCCCGAAGGTCGAGGAAGTTGACACCCTTCACCACGCGGCCCGCCGCCACGTCGAGGCACGGGATGACCCGGACGGCGAGGGACGCGTCCGCGGCGACCCCGCCGGTGGCGACCGCGTCGTCGGCGGGCACGGCTACAGCCTCGCGGCGTGGATCGGGCTGACCAGGATGGCCCGGGCGCCGAGGTCGTAGAGGGCGTCCATGACCTGGTTCGTGTCGGACCGCGGGACCATCACGCGGACGGCGGCCCAGTCGCGATCGTGCAGCGGGGAGACGGTCGGCGACTCCATGCCGCCGGCGACGGCGGTCGCGGCGTCGAGCTTGGCGACCGGGACGTCGTAGTCCATGAGGACGTACTGCCGGGCCACGAGCACGCCCTGCAGGCGGCGGTGGAGGACCGCCAGGCCGTCGACGTCGGCATCGGACGAGATGAGGACGGCGGTCGATTCGAGGATGACCGGCCCGAAGATCTCGAGGCCCGCCGCACGCAGGGTGGCACCGGTCGAGACGACGTCGGCCACGGCGTCGGCGACGCCCAGCTGCACCGCGCTCTCGACGGCGCCGTCGAGCGGCACGAGGGTCGCGGTGACTCCGTGGCTCTCGAGGAAGGAGCCGACGAGGCCGGCGTAGCTGGTGGCGACCCGGGTGCCCTGGAGCTGGCGGAGATCGGCGAAACGGCCCGGAGGGCCCGCGAAGCGGAAGGTCGAGCCACCGAATTCGAGGGGGGCGACCTCGTGGGCCGGCGAATGCGAGTCGAGCAGCAGGTCGCGGCCCGTGATGCCGACGTCGAGCGCGCCCGACCCCACGTAGGTCGCGATGTCGCGCGGACGGAGGTAGAAGAACTCGACGCCGTTGCGCGGGTCCTCGACGTGGAGGGTCTTGGGGTCGCGGCGACCGGTGTAGCCGGCCTCGGCGAGCATGGCGGAGGCGGTCTCGCTGAGCGATCCCTTGTTGGGCACTGCGACGCGAAGCATGGGTTTCTCTGTCTGCTGGGGTGCCGCGCGAGCGGCGTGACGAACGGGGGTGGCGGAGGCCGACTCAGAGATGTCGGTAGACGTCGGCCGGGGTGATGCCCTTGGCGATCATCATGACCTGCAGGTGGTAGAGCAGCTGGGAGATCTCTTCGGCGGTAGCGACGTCGCCCTCGTACTCGGCGGCCATCCAGACCTCGGCGGCCTCTTCGACGATCTTCTTGCCGATCTGGTGCACACCGGCGTCGAGTTCGGCCACGGTGCCCGACCCCTCGGGCCGGTCGCGGGCCTTGTCGCTGAGCTCGAGGTACAGGTCGTCGAAGGATTTCACGACGTCAAGGCTACCGTCGCGGCGGCTGCTCGGAGTGCAGCGATGTTGTCGACGGGCGACCCGCCGTAGACGGCGGACCCGGCGACCACCGTGTCGGCACCGTTCTCGACGGCCGTGACGATGGTCTCGGTCGTGATGCCGCCGTCGACCTCGAGCCAGACGTCGAGCCCGGAGGCGCTCACGGCGGCCCTGGCGCGCGTCAGCTTTGCCATCGTCTCGGGCATGAAGGACTGCCCGCCGAAGCCGGGCTCGACGGTCATGACGAGGATCATGTCGTACGCGTCCAGGGTCTGGAGATAGGGCTCGAGGTCGGTGCCCGGCTTCACCGCGACGGAGGCGCGGGCCCCGTTGCTGCGGATGGCGCGTGCCGTGGACACCGGGTCGGTCGCGGCCTCGGCGGAGAAGGTGACCGAGAAGGCACCCGTCTCGGCGTAGCGGGGCGCCCAGCGGTCGGCGTCGTCGATCATGAGGTGCAGGTCGAGGGGCACCGGGCTGACCTCGCCGAGACGCTGCACGACGGGCAGCCCCAGGGTGAGGTTGGGCACGAAGTGGCCGTCCATGACGTCGACGTGCACGAGGTCGGCGGACGAGATGCGCTGGAGGTCGCGTTCGAGGTTGGCGAAGTCGGCCGAGAGGATGCTGGGGCTGATGCGGATCGACACGAGACGAGCCTACCGTCCGGCACGTTTCTCGATCAGGGCCACGAACATGGCGTCCGTGCCGTGACGGTGCGGCCAGAGCTGGACGAACGGTGCCGACGCCAGGTCGACCGACCGGCCGGCGATGCGCTCGACGCCCGCCGTCGCGTCGAGCAGCACGAGGTCGTCGTCGCGGCCCCGGAGCCCGGCCTCGACGACGCCGCGGGTCTCGGCCGTGTGCGGCGAGCAGGTCACGTACGCCAGGACTCCCCCGGGCGCGAGGGCATCCAGGGCGCTGGCGAACAGGCGCGACTGCAGGGCCGTGAGCTGTCCGACGTCGGCCGGTTGCTTGCGCCACCGGGCCTCGGGTCGACGTCGCAGGGCCCCGAGACCCGTGCAGGGCGCGTCGAGCAGGATGCGGTCGAAGCCTCCGGGCTGTTCCGCCCCGAACCGTGTGGCGTCACCCTCGAGCACCTCGACGTCGCCGGGGACGGCCTTGAGGGCCTGTCGGACGAGACCGGCCCGGGCCGGGACGAGCTCGTTGGCGACGAGGTGGGCGCCCGCGCGGGCAGCTTCGGCGCCCAGCAGGGCGGCCTTGCCACCGGGGCCGGCGCACATGTCGAGCCAGCGTTCTCCCGACTCTGCGGGCCGGTGGCGGCTGAGCAGCAGTGCCGCGAGCTGTGAGCCTTCGTCCTGCACGCGGGCGCGCCCCTCGCGCACGGCCGTCTGTTGCGCCGGGTCTCCCCCGCCGCTCGTCGCGGCGAGCGGCGAGAGGCGCCCGCTCGGCGCACCGAGTTCGGCGACCTCGGCGAGCCCGGGCAGTGCGACGAGGCTGACCTTCGGGGCGTCGTTGTCGGCCGACAGCAGGTCGACGAGTTCGTCCTCGCGTCCCTCGGCGGCCAGCGAGCGACGGAACGCCCGCACCACCCAGGCGGGGTGCGACCACTCCGCCGCCAGACGGTCGTCGTCCCCGGTCGTGCCGGCCAGGACGCGCGCGCGCCACTCGTCGGGAGTCGACTGCGAGATGGTCCGGAGCACGCCGTTCACGAAACCCGTGCCCGACCGGCTGCCCACCTGACGCGCGAGCTCGACGCTCTCGTCGACGGCTGCGTGGACCGCGACCCGCGTCGAGAGCAGCTGGTGCGTGCCGAGTCGCAGGACGTCGAGGAGCGCCGGGTCGATCGCGTCGGTGCCCCGACGGGCGGCCAGCGCGATGACGCGGTCGTAGTACCCCCGGAGGCGCAGGGTGCCGTAGGTGAGTTCGGTCGCGAGACCTGCGTCCTGTGCTCCGAGGCGGGCGCGGACGATGCGTTGCGGGAGCAGGAGGTTCGCGTAGGCGTCGTCCTGTTCGACGGCCCGGAGGACGTCGAGGGCGACCTGGCGGGCGGGCTGGACTCGGCTCATGAGGCGCTCTTCGTGTCGAGGGCGGGGTCTGGTGCGATGTCGGCCGGGGCGGCCGGGGCGGCCGGGGCGGTCGAGGAGGGCGGGGTGACGCGACGGTCGACCCCGCCGGGCAGTCCACGCCACCAGTCGGCTGCCGACATCTCTTTCTTGCCCGCCGGTTGCACCCGGACCAGCTCGACGGGTGAGGAGGCGGTGCCCAGCAGCACACGGCGGCCCCGGGACTCGAGGCGACCGGCCTCGAGCGGCGCCTCGACGTCCGACGTCACCCGCGCCTCCGTGATCTTGAGGGCGGTGCCGTCGAGGTCGACGCGGGCTCCCGGTTCGGGCGTCACGCCTCGGAAGCGGTCGATCAGCTCGGTCGCCGGACGCGAGGCGTCGAGGATTCCGTCCGCGAGGGTCAGCTTGGGGGCGAGGGTGACCTCCCCGGTCTGGGGTGTGGCCACGGCCGTGCCGACGGCGAGGCGGTCGACGACGTCGACCAGCAGGCCGGACCCGGACCGCGCGAGCTCGGTGAGGAGCACCCCCGCGGTCTCGGCGCCGTCGAGTCGGCGTTCGAGGGTGCCGTAGACATCGCCTGCGTCGAGCTCGGGGACGAGCTGGAACACCGCGGCGCCCGTCACGACGTCGCCCGCCATGAGCGACCGCTGGACGGGGGCCGCACCGCGCCAGGAGGGCAGCAGGGAGAAGTGCAGGTTGACCCAGCCGAGGCGGGGCGCACCGAGCAGGGGCTCGCGGAGCAGGGCGCCGTAGGCCACGACGACGCCGAGGTCGGGATCGAGCGCCGCGAGCTCGGCCGTGACCTCGGGAGTGATCCGACGGGCCTTGACCACGCGGAGACCGAGGCGGGCTGCCTCGACGGCGACGGGCGTGGGGGTCAGGACGCGTCGGCGTCCCTGGGGGGTGTCGTCGCGCGTCAGCACGGCGACGACCTCGTGAGGGCCGTCGGCGAGGGCGGTGAGCGAGGGCACGGCAGCGGCGGGGCTGCCGGCGAAGACGAGGCGCATGGGGTTCCTGGCGGGTCAGTCGGCGAACGGCTCGACGTCGTCGAACCGCACTCTGAGTGTAGGGACGGCCCGCGTGCGCTTCTGACCGAGCGCCTTGCGTCGGTCCGTCGCGGCACGGATGACCTGGGAGCGGAGCGCCTGGGCCACGTCGTGACCTCGGGAGTAGTCGAAGCGGACGATCGCGCGGACCCCGGCGGACTCGACGTCCACCGGACCGAGGGTCTCGACACGGACCTCGTCGGGCAGGTCGTCGAGCGCGCGTGCGACGGTGTCGACCGTGCCGGTCACGGTGGCCACGCGGACGGCCGGAGGGAAACGCAGGACACGGCGATCGGCGAGCTCGGCGGAGACGAATCGGGCGAGCTCCCACGTGGCCAGGGCGGAGGCGATCGCCCCGCCCACCCCGACCAGCACCACAGGGGCGCGTCGTGCGGCCAGGGCAGTGGCGTTGGCCCACCAGCGGAGGCAGTCCTCGGCGACGCGGAGGCTCTCGCGCGCGAGCATGCGTTCGCCGTCGAGCAGCAGGACGGCCCGGTAGCCACCCGGGGCGACCGGCTCGGCCCCGCGGGTCGCGACGACGATGGCCGGGTCGGCGTCGACGTGCGTCAGGGCCCGGGTGCCGTCCGACACGATGATGCGGACCCCGGGGAAGGCCTTGCCGAGCTCGTCGGCCGTCCGCGAGGCGCCGGTGCCGACGGCCCGCATGCGCGTGCCCTCACAGGTGCGGCAGTGCCACGAGACGGCGAGGGCGCCGCACCAGGCGCAGGCCGGGGTCACCCCGCGCTCGCGCTGCTGGAGGGGGCCGTTGCAGCGCAGGCAGCGCGCCGTGTCGCCGCAGTCGACGCAGGCCAGGCGAGGCGAGTAGCCCGGTGAGGCGACCTGGATCAGCACCGGTCCGTGCTCGACCGCGGCCCGCGCCTCGGCGTAGGCCGAGGAGGGGATGCGGGCCTGCGCCGCGAAGCCGTCCGTGGCGGCCTGACGCACGGTCGGCACGACCCGGGGCTGGTAGCGCGGATCGGGACGCACCTCGGCCAGGAAGCCGATCTCGACCAGGCGCTGGACGTCGGTGCTGCGGGAGTGGCCGAGGAACACCAGGGCGGTGTCCTGCTGCGCCTGTCGGAGCAGGGCGGTGTCGCGGGCGTGCACGTAGGGGGCGAGCGGCTCACCGAAGGACGGGTCGCCGTCGTCGAACACCACGACCAGACCGAGTCTGGCCGAGGGCGCGAGCAGGACGGACCGGTTGCCGACGACGACCACGGGCTCGTCGCCCCGGGCCCGGAGCAACGCGCGGTACCGGTCGGCGTTGGACTGCCGGGAGTCGAGCCGCACGACGCGGTCGGGCGGGAGGACGGCCGTGAGGGCCTGGAGGACGTGCTCTTCGTCGCGGTAGTCGGGGACCGCCACCACGGCGTTGTCGCCCGCCGCGACGGCGACCGCGGCGAGTTGGGCGGCCGTCAGCGCCCAATGACCCACCCACGCACCGTCGGGCAACTCGACCAGCAACGGCACGGCGTCGACCGCCGCGCGACCGCGGGACGCCACGAGCCCGACGAGGTCGGTCGACCGGTAACCCACGACGACCGGGGTGCGATCGCGATCCCCGACGGGCGGCGCGGCGTCCGCGGACGGAGGCGCGGTGTCTGCGGGTGACGGAGTCGCGTCGGTGGGTTCCGGTGGCGGCGAGGACGGGTTCTCAGCGGCCGCCAGGTACGCCTTCTCGACCCGCACCTGACGCGGAGGGACCGCGAGCCGCACGACGTCGCTGGCCGATCCGCCGGCCCGGTCGGCCACGGCACGCGCCAAG
Organism: Frigoribacterium sp. Leaf44; assembly: GCF_001421865.1. Classification (NCBI taxonomy): domain Bacteria; kingdom Bacillati; phylum Actinomycetota; class Actinomycetes; order Micrococcales; family Microbacteriaceae; genus Frigoribacterium; species Frigoribacterium sp. Leaf44. Next base: position 1,112,799 of record NZ_LMLG01000001.1, on the reverse strand, counting down.
CGCCACACCTCGGGTGCCAGGACCGACACGGTGGACACGACATCCTCGATCTCGGAGAGGTCACCGCCGTGCTCGGACGACGACGCGACCTCGACGACGAACCCGTCGGCGATGCGTCCGGCCGAACGGAGGGGAACCTTGACGCGGATGCCCGGGGCGACCCGGTCGCGCAGCCGCTCGGGCACGGCGTAGTCGAACAACCGGTCGAGCTGCGGCAGCGGTGACTCGACCATCACCCGGACGACGCGCGGGCCGCCCTCGACGAGGGCCTCGGCGACCGCCGCCACGGTCAGAGCCCGGCGGCGGCCCGGAGGGCGTCGACGCGGTCGAGCGCCTCCCAGGTGAAGTCGGGCAGGTCGCGACCGAAGTGGCCGTAGGTCGACGTCGCCGAGTAAATGGGCCGAAGCAGGTCGAGGTCGCGGATGATCGCCGCCGGGCGGAGGTCGAACACCGTCTCGATGGCCGCCGTGATGACGTCGTCGCTGACGTGCCCCGTGCCGAAGGTCTCGACGTAGAGACCGACGGGTGCGGCGCGTCCGATCGCGTAGGCCACCTGGAGTTCGAGCCGGTCGGCGAGGCCGGCAGCGACGGCGTTCTTGGCCACCCAGCGCATCGCGTACGCGGCGGAGCGGTCGACCTTCGAGGGATCCTTGCCCGAGAACGCGCCCCCGCCGTGACGGCTCGCGCCGCCGTAGGTGTCGACGATGATCTTGCGGCCCGTGAGTCCGGCGTCGCCCTGTGGGCCCCCGATCTCGAACCGGCCGGTCGGATTGATGATGAACCGCGTGTCGGCCGACGAGAGCCCTGCCTCGTCGAGGACGGGGCGGATGACGTGTTGGATGACGTCGGACTCGAGCTGTTCGCTCGAGACCGCGGGTGAGTGTTGCGTCGACAGGACGACGGTGTCGACCGTCTTCGGTACGACCCCGTCGTAACCGACCGTGACCTGGGTCTTGCCGTCGGGCCGGAGGTAGTCGAGCGTGCCCGACTTGCGCACGGCCGCGAGACGCTCGGCCAGCCGGTGGGCGAGCCAGACCGGGAGAGGCATGAACTGGGGCGTCTCGTTGGTGGCGTAGCCGAACATGATGCCTTGGTCGCCCGCACCCTGACGGTTGAGCAGGTCGTCGTCGCCGCCACGCGCCTCCAGGGCGGTGTCGACGCCCTGGGCGATGTCGGGAGACTGCGACCCGATCGAGACCTCGACGCCGCAGGTGCGACCGTCGAAGCTCACGGCGGACGAGTCGTAGCCGATGCCCACGATGAGGTCGCGCACGATCGTCGGGATGTCGACGTAGCCCTTGGTGGTGACCTCGCCGGCGACGTGCACGAGCCCCGTCGTGACCATGGTCTCGACCGCGACCCGGCTGGCGGGGTCGACCGCGAGCAGGGCGTCGAGGATGCCGTCCGAGATCTGGTCACAGATCTTGTCGGGGTGGCCCTCGGTGACCGATTCGGACGTGAACAGTCGCAGGGAGGTCGATGCCGTCGTGGCGGGGTCGGTCGTCGTGTCGGTCAGGCTCACGGTGTTCCTCTGGGTGTCGATCGGGGTGCGGACGCGATGAGGCCCCGCGGGATGGACTCCCGGGGGCCTCGTCAGATGATAGGACCGACCACCGTCAGAGAGGCCGGTCGTGTCGTCGCGCTACTCGGCAGGAGCCGCGAGCGGCTTCACCTCGAGCTTGTCCTCGTTGATCTCGTGCATGGCGACCGAGAGGGGCTTGTCGTCGATCGAGCTGTCGACGAGGGGGCCGACGTTGTCGAAGAGGCTGCCCTCGTGCAGGTCGGCGTAGTAGTCGTTGATCTGACGGGCGCGCTTGGAGGCGAAGATGACGAGTGCGTACTTCGACTCGACCTTCGACAGCAGCTCGTCGATGGGCGGATCGATGATGCCCTGGTTCTTGTCGGCCATTGGTTGCTCCTCGTGTCGATGGGGGTCGGTGCCGACACCGCTCGGGACGAGCGTGGGCACCAAGATCGGGGCGCGGGTCACGCGCGGGTGCGGCCCGGTTCGGGCGCAGTCATCAATTCTACGACCTCACGGGCCGCTTCGGCCACGTCGTGGTTCACGACACGCGCGTCGAACTCGTCCTGGGCGGCCAGTTCGACCTTCGCGGTCTCGAGTCGGCGCTGCTGTTCGGTGGCGTCCTCGGTGCCTCGGCCGATGAGTCGACGGACCAGTTCGTCCCAGGTGGGCGGCAGCAGGAAGACGAGCACGGCCTCGGGCATCGCGGCCCGGACGAGACGGGCGCCCTGCAGGTCGATCTCGAGCAGGACGCTGCGACCCTCGTTCAAGGCGGCGTCCAGCGGGGGGCGAGGCGTGCCGTACCGATAGGAGTTGTGGACCGTGGCGTACTCGAGCAGTTCGCGATCGCGGATCATGCGGTCGAACTCGGCGTCGTCCACGAAGTAGTAGTGCACCCCGTCGACCTCGCCGGGTCGTGGGGCTCGTGTCGTCGCGGACACGCTGAGGTGCACGTCGGGGTAGTTCTCGCGGATGTAGGTCGAGACGGTGCCCTTGCCCACGGCCGTGGGACCGGCCAGGACGACCAGACGGGACCGCAGGCGCCCCTTGGCCTCGCGGACGGCGAGCCAGTCGCCGAGGATGCGGCGTTGCCTGACCCCGAGCCCCCCGACCCGTTTCGACTCGGCGATTCCGAGGTCGGTCATGATGCGGGCGACGCGGGTCGGTCCGATGCCGGGGATGCTGGTGAGCAGCTCGCGGACCCTGAGCGACCCCTCAGGACTCGTGGGTTCGCCGGCCCAGGCGGCCTCGGCGACGTCGAGGGCGCTGCGGGTCCGCGAAGCGACGGCGTTCTTGACGGCGGCGCGACCTCGTCGTGCCGCCACGGCGGCGCGGGCAGCCGCGGCACGGTCGACGGGAGGCGGGGTCAGGCGAGGCACGAACGCACCTCGTCGGCATCTCGGCGGACCGCGTCCGGGAACCCTGCCGGGCCCGCCGAGAGGAGGGCGCGGGAGGCGGAGACCAGCACGGCGCCGGCGGCGGGTCCGAAGAGTCGCGGAAGGTCGGCGTAGGTCGCACCCTGGTGACCGAACCCCGGGGCGAGCACCGGCGTCGTCGTCAGCCGGGCGGCGTCGATGCCGTAGTCGTCGAGGTCGACGGTCGCGCCGAGCACGAGGCCGACGCTGCCGAACGGGGCGTCGCCCGCCGTCTGGTTGTCAAGGAGCACGTCGTCGACGATACCGCTCGCGACGGTCCCCTCCGCGCCGTGGACGTCGGTCCGGATGGCCGTCTGCGTCGCCAGCGCCTCGACGTTGGACGTCGCGGCCAGCACGAACACGCCGGCGCCGACGGCCCGCGCGCGGGTGACCAGCCCGGTCAGGGAGTCGAAGCCGAGATAGGGCGAGACGGTCAGCGCGTCGACCCGCAACGGCGACGACTCGTCGAACCAGGCGTCACCGTAGCCGTCCATCGTCGAGCCGATGTCGCCCCGCTTGGCGTCACCGATCTGCAGCAGGCCCCGCTCGCGTCCGGCCTCGAGGACGTCCTCGAGGGCCGCGAACCCCGCGGAGCCCCAGCGTTCGAAGAACGCGACCTGCGGCTTGACGATCGACGCCGAGCCGACGAGGCCGTCGACGACGCGCAGGCCGAACTCGCGCACGCCCGAGGCGTCCGACGAGAGGCCCCACTGGTCCAGGAGGTAGGGGTGGGGGTCGATGCCGACGCAGAGCGGACCGGTCGCGGCGAACGCCGCCGCGAGCCGGTCGCCGAACGACGAGCTCACCGTCGGGCCGCCCGGGCGAGACCGTAGTCTTGGAGGCTCGTGACCTCGAGGTCGCTCTGCACGGCCTCGATCGAGGCGACGGCGGCTCCGAGCTGCGCGATGGTCGTGAAGAGCGCCTTGTCGGCCGCCACGGTCGCTGCGCGGATCTCGTAGCCGTCGGCCCGGGCGCTCGACCCGCTCGGGGTGTTGATGACGATGTCGACCTCGTCGGCGTTGATCAGGTCGACGACCGAGTGGCCCCCGGCGCTGAACTTGTCGACCGTGTCGGCGTGGATGCCGTTGCGCACGAGGACGGTGGCCGTCCCCTCGGTCGCCAGGATGCGGAACCCGAGCTGCTGGAGGCGCAGCACCGGCAACACGATCGCCCGCTTGTCACGGTCGGCGACGCTGACGAAGACGGTGCCCGACGTCGGGAGCCCGCCGTAGGCGGCCGTCTGGCTCTTCGCGAACGCCCGGGGGAAGTCGCGGTCGATGCCCATCACCTCTCCGGTCGAGCGCATCTCGGGGCTGAGGACGCTGTCGACGACCTGCCCCTCTTTCGTACGGAACCGCTTGAACGGCAGCACGGCTTCCTTCACCGAGATCGGCGAGTCGAGGGGGACGTCCGAGCCGTCCTGAACGGGGAGCAGGCCGGTCTCGACGAGATCGCGCACGCTGTGCCCGACCATGATCAGCGAAGCCGCCTTCGCCAGCGGGATGCCGAGTGCCTTCGAGACGAAGGGCACCGTCCGGCTCGCCCGGGGGTTGGCCTCGATGACGTAGAGCACGCCGGCCGCGATCGCGAACTGCACGTTCAGCAGACCGGACACGCCGATGCCCTTCGCGATCGCGAGGGTCGCGTCGCGGACACGGTCGATCTCGCCCTTCCCGAGCGTGACGGGCGGCAGGGTGCAGCTGGAGTCGCCGGAGTGGATGCCGGCCTCCTCGATGTGCTCCATGATGCCGCCGACGTAGAGCTCGGTGCCGTCGTAGAGCGCGTCGACGTCGATCTCGACGGCGTCGTCCAGGAACCGGTCGACCAGCAAGGGCGCCTCGGGGCCGATGATGGCCTGGTCCGCGACCCGCTCGAAGTAGTCGGCGAGCGACGGGCTGTCGTAGACGATCTCCATGCCGCGGCCCCCGAGGACGTACGACGGGCGCACCAGCACCGGGTAGCCGATCTCTTCGGCGACGGCGACCGCGCTGTCGTAGTCGGTCGCCGTGCCGTTGCGCGGTGCGAGCAGGCCGGCGGCGTCGAGGATGCCCTGGAAGAGGCCTCGTTCTTCGGCCGAGTCGATCGCGTCGGGTGTCGTGCCGAGGATGGGCACGCCGGCCGCTTCGAGCCCCTTGGACAGGCCGAGGGCGGTCTGGCCGCCGAGTTGCACGACGACGCCGACGAGCTCGCCGCTGGCGCTCTCGGCGTGGACGACCTCGAGCACGTCCTCGAGGGTGAGCGGCTCGAAGTACAACCGGTCGCTCGTGTCGTAGTCGGTCGAGACCGTCTCGGGATTGCAGTTGATCATGATCGTCTCGAAGCCGGCGTCGCTCAGGGCGAAGCTCGCGTGGACGCACGAGTAGTCGAACTCGACGCCCTGACCGATGCGGTTCGGCCCCGAGCCGAGGATGATCACCTTGCGGCGGTCGCTGGCCACGACCTCGGTCTCGGTGTCGTAGCTCGAGTAGTGGTACGGCGTCAGGGCGGGGAACTCCCCCGCGCAGGTGTCGACGGTCTTGAAGACGGGACGGACGTCGAGCGCGTGGCGGTGATCGCGCACCTGCTGCTCGGAGAGGCCACGCAACTGGCCGATCTGGTCGTCGCTGAAGCCGTGGTCCTTGGCGAGCACGAGGGTGTCGGCGTCGAGCTCGGCCGCCGCGGCGACCTGCTCGGCGACCTCGTTGATCAACACGATCTGGTCGATGAACCAGGGGTCGATCTTCGTGGCGTCGAAGACCTGCTCGGCGGTGGCACCGGCCCGAAGGGCCTGCTGCACGGTGACGATGCGGCCATCGGTGGGCGTCGCCGACAACGCGAGCAGCGCCTCCTGGTCTCCGGTTTCACCCTGCCAGTGGAAGCTCGACCCGCGCTTCTCGAGCGACCGGAGCGACTTCTGCAGCGCCTGGGTGAAGTTGCGGCCGAGGGCCATGGCCTCGCCCACGCTCTTCATCGTCGTGGTGAGCGTCGTGTCGGCCGCCGGGAACTTCTCGAACGCGAACCGGGGCACCTTGACGACGACGTAGTCGAGCGTCGGTTCGAAGGAGGCGGGGGTCACCTTGGTGATGTCGTTCGGGATCTCGTCGAGACGGTACCCGAGGGCCAGCTTCGCCGCGATCTTGGCGATCGGGAATCCCGTGGCCTTCGACGCGAGGGCGCTGGAGCGCGACACGCGGGGGTTCATCTCGATGACGATGACGCGACCGTCGGCGGGGTCCACCGCGAACTGGATGTTGCAGCCACCGGTGTCGACACCGACGCGACGGATGATGTCGATGCTGATGTCGCGCAGGTTCTGGTACTCGCGGTCGGTCAGGGTGAGCGCCGGCGCGACGGTGATCGAGTCGCCGGTGTGGACGCCGACCGGGTCGACGTTCTCGATCGAGCAGACCACGACCGTGTTGTCGGCCGTGTCGCGCATCATCTCGAGTTCGTACTCTTTCCAGCCCAGGATGCTCTCTTCGAGGAGGACCTCGGTGGTGGGGCTCTGGTGCAGGCCGTCGGTGACCATGCGGACCAGTTCGTCACGGGTGTAGGCGAAGCCCGACCCGAGCCCGCCCATCGTGAACGAGGGGCGGATGACCAGTGGGTACCCGAGGTCTTCGGCGTACTCGACGGCCTGGTCGACCGTCGTGGCGATGTACGACTTGGCGACGTCGGCACCGGACTCGAGGACGAGCTTCTTGAAGAGCTGGCGGTCCTCGCCCTTCTGGATGGCCTCGACCTTGGCGCCGATCAACTCGACGCCGTGCTTGGCGAGGATGCCTTCTTCGTCGAGGGCGATGGCGGCGTTGAGGGCCGTCTGCCCGCCGAGGGTGGGCAGGATCGCGTCGGGGCGCTCCTTCACGATGATGGCCTCGAGCACCTCGGACGTGATGGGCTCGATGTACGTCGCGTCGGCGAAGTCGGGGTCGGTCATGATCGTGGCAGGGTTCGGGTTCACGAGGATGACGCGCACCCCCTCTTCGCGCAGCACGCGGCAGGCCTGGGTGCCCGAGTAGTCGAACTCGGCCGCCTGGCCGATGACGATCGGCCCGGAGCCGATCACGAGGACGGAGTTGATGTCGTCACGCTTGGGCATCAGTTGCTGCTTTCGATGTCGGAGCCGAAGTCGACGGCCTGGCCGTTCGTGCGGGCGACGACCGCCTCGCGGAAGCGGTCGAAGAGGTGGTTGCTGTCGTGGGGGCCCGCGGCGGCCTCGGGGTGGTACTGCACCGAGAACGCGGGGATGTCGAGGGCGCGGAGGCCTTCGACGACCTGGTCGTTCAGGCTGTAGTGGCTGACCTCCACCCGGCCGAAGCCGGCCGGCGAGTCGAGGACGCCGTCGATGGGCGCGTCGACCGCGAACCCGTGGTTCTGGCTGGTGATCTCGACCTTGTTCGTCGTCTTGTCGAGCACCGGCTGGTTGATGCCGCGGTGACCGAAGGGCAGCTTGTACGTGCCGAAGCCCAGGGCCCGGCCGAACAGCTGGTTGCCGAAGCAGATGCCGAAGTACGGCAGACCGTCGCGCAGGGCACCCTGGAGGAGTTCGACCTGCGAGTCGCTCGCCGCCGGGTCACCGGGGCCGTTCGAGTAGAAGAGGGCGTCGGGGGCGAGGGCGCGGAGCTCGTCGAGGGTGGTGGACTGCGGCAGGACGTGGACCTCGAAGCCGCGCTGCGCGAGGTAGCGCAGCGTCGAGGTCTTCACGCCCAGGTCGAGGACGGCGACGGATCCGATGCGATCGCCCTCGGCCTGCAGCACGTAGGGCTCGACCGTCGACACCTGACTCGAGAGGTTGAGGCCGCGCATGTCGGCCCCGGCGGTGACCAGGGCGAGCTGCTCGTCGGGGTCGAGCCCGGCGTCGGGCCCGCTGAAGATCCCGCCCTTCATCGAGCCCACCTCGCGCAGACGGCGGGTGACGGCGCGGGTGTCGATGCCGCGGATGCCGACGATGCCGTCGGCGACGAGCTGGTCGTCGAGGCTGCCCTGTGCGCGGTGGTTCGAGACCACGCGGCTCGCGTCTCGGACGACGTACCCGGCGACCCAGATGCGGCTCGACTCGGGGTCGGTGTCGTTCACTCCCGTGTTGCCGATGTGCGGGGCGGTCATGACCACGATCTGGCCGGCGTACGAGGGGTCGGTGAGGGTTTCCTGGTAGCCGGTCATGCCGGTCGCGAAGACGACCTCGCCGAGGGTGCGTCCGACGGCGCCGTAGGCGCGACCCGTGTACCGGGTGCCGTCGGCGAGGACCAGCACGGCCCTGTCGGTGGTGGAGGCGTCAGTCAATGGTCTTCTCCTTGGTGGTGCCGGCCCCGGGGGCCGTGGGGACGAGGGGGCGGATCGCGGCGACGACGGGGCTCGGATCGTCGGTGATGCGCAGGTAGGTGTCGAGGTCGACGTCGCCGAGGCGCCAGCCGACGAGGACGAGGCCGTCGCGCTCGACGACACGGTCGATGGTCCAGGTCGCGCGGTCGACGCCTCGCAACGAGGAGGTGCGGATCAGCACGGCGGGTTCGCCCGCGATCTCGAGGCGCACGCCCTCGGCGTGGACGGACACGATCGCCCGACCGCGGAACCCGAGGCCGTGGACCACGACGCGGTCGAGCGGGTCGCCGCCTCGTGACGTCGCGACGTAGAGGGCGTCGACCGCCACGAACGGGTCCGACAGGTCGTCGGTCGCCAGGTCGGGGGCGGGGATGTCGGACTGACGACGCCCGCGGGCCCGCCAGGACCGGGCCATCAGCCCGATCAGCAGCCCGACGCCGACGAGGATGAGCGAGGCGATGATCCACTGGCTCATCGCGCGGACGCCCCCTCGGAGGCGGCGAGGGCGGCGGCGCTGTCGACGAGTCGGGCCGCGTGGGCGACGTCGTCGCTGTCGACGACGCGACCGTCGACCACGGTCGCGTAGCCCTGGTGGAAGGTCGCCCGCACCTGACCGGGCAGGACTCGTCCGAGGTAGGGCGAGTTGCGGCTCTTGCCCGCGAGGTGCTCGGTCGAGAACGTGCGGGTCACCTCTCGATCGTAGAGCGTGAGCTCGGCGGGCTCGCCCACGGCCAGGGGACGACCGTGCCCGGTCACCTGGCCGATGGCGGCCGGGGTGATCGACATCACCCTGGCCACGTCGGCCCAGCCGATCAGACCCGTGTCGACCATGGTGTGGTGTACGACCGAGAGGGCGGACTCGAGACCGACCATGCCGTTGGCGGCGGCGTCCCACTCGCAGCACTTCGCCTCGGAGGTGTGCGGGGCGTGGTCGGTCGCCACGATGTCGATCGTCCCGTCGGCCAGGGCGGCACGCAGCGCGTCGACGTCCTCCGAGCGGCGGAGAGGCGGGTTGACCTTGTACCGCGAGTCGTAACCCGACACGAGGTCCTCGGTCAGCAGCAGGTGGTGCGGCGTCACCTCGGCCGTGACCTCGATGCCGCGCGACTTTGCCCAGCGGATGACCTCGACGCTGCCCGCCGTCGACACGTGGCAGACGTGCAGTCGGGCGCCGACGTGGTCGGCGAGCAGGACGTCGCGGGCGATGATCGCCTCCTCGGCGACCGCGGGCCAGCCGCCCAGGCCCAGTTCGGCCGACAGGGCACCCTCGTTCATCTGCGCGCCCTCCGTCAGCCGGGGCTCTTGGGCGTGCTGGGCGAGGACTCCCCCGAACCCCTTGATGTATTCGAGGGCCCGACGCATCAGCAATGGGTCGGCGACGCAGGACCCGTCGTCGGAGAAGACCCGCACGGCGGCGCGAGATCGGGCCATGGCGCCGATCTCGGAGAGGTGGGTGCCCTTCAGCCCCTGGCTGACCGCGCCGATCGGGCGGACGGTCACGAAGCCCGCGCGCTCCCCCAGCGCCTGCACCTGCTCGACGACCCCCGCGGTGTCGGCCACGGGCGACGAGTTCGCCATGGCGTTGACGGCGGTGTACCCGCCGGCGGCCGCGGCGCGCGACCCGGTCAGGACGGTCTCGCTGCCCTCGCCCCCGGGCTCGCGCAGGTGGGTGTGCAGATCGACGAGGCCGGGCAGCAGGAGCAGGCCGTCGGCGTCGGTGACCGTCGCGCCCGCGGAGGTCAGCCCGGAGCCGAGCTCGACGACGACACCGTCGCGGACGACGACGTCGGTCGTGTTGCCGTCGACGGTCTCGGCGCCCCGGATGAGGTGGGTGGTGGTCACGATGCGTCCTCTCGGTCGCCGGCCAGGGTGAGGTAGAGCACGGCCATGCGGACGGCCACGCCGTTCGTGACCTGTTCGCGGACGGTCGACCGCGGCGAGTCGGCGGCCTCGTCGCTGATCTCGAGACCGCGGTTCATCGGGCCGGGGTGCATGACGAGGGTCGACTCGGGCAGCGACCGGAACCGCATCGCGCCCAGGCCCCAGGACCGGGCGTACTCGCGTGGATTGGGGAAGAACGCGTCGTTCATGCGTTCCTGTTGGATGCGCAGCATCATGACGACGTCCGGTCTCACCTCGGCCAGGGCCTCGTCGAGGTCGTAGCGGACGTCGACGCCGAAGCGGCTGACGTCGACCGGGATCAGCGTGGGAGGCGCGACCACCGTGACGTGGGCCCCGAGCGTCCGCAGCAACCAGGCGTTGGAGCGGGCCACCCGCGAGTGCAGGATGTCGCCCACGATCATCACCTCGACGCCGTCGAGGTCGCGCCCACGGCTCGCCGCCCCGTGGACGCGACGGCGGATCGTGAACGCGTCGAGCAAGGCCTGCGTGGGGTGTTCGTGGGTGCCGTCGCCGGCGTTGACGATGCCCGCGTCCACCCAGCCGCTGTCGGCCAGCACACGAGGGGCGCCGCTCGACGGGTGGCGGATCACGATGCCGTCGGCCCCCATGGCGGCGAGGGTCTGGGCCGTGTCCTTCAGGGACTCGCCCTTGGAGACGCTCGACCCCTTGGCGGCGAAGTTGATGACGTCCGCGCTGAGCCGCTTGGCGGCGGCCTCGAACGAGATGCGCGTGCGGGTGCTGTCCTCGTAGAACAGGTTGACGACCGTGATGCCGCGCAGCGTCGGCAGCTTGCGCACCTCGCGGGTGGCCACGTCGGCCATGTCTTCCGCGACGTCGAGGACGCGGATGGACTCGTCGCGCGAGAGGTCGGAGGTGCTGAGCAGGTGCCTCATCGGTTCGCACCCGGGGTGGTGACGGGCGCCGAGGCGGAACCCGCGCCTCCTGCGGTCGTGTCGTCGTCGATGGCGACGAGCTCGTCGTCGTCGACGCCGTGCAGTCGCACGAAGATGCGCTCGACGGTCGAGGTGGGCAGGTTCTTGCCCACGAAGTCGGCGCGGATGGGCAGTTCTCGGTGGCCCCGATCGACGAGGACCGCGAGGCGGACGGCCCGCGGTCGACCGATCGAGCTCAGGGCGTCCAGCGCGGCACGGATGGTGCGGCCCGAGTAGAGGACGTCGTCGACGAGGACGACGGTCTTGCCGTCGATGCCGCCGGAGGGCACCGAGGTGGGGCGGGGCGACCTGGTGGGCTGGCGCCGGAGATCGTCGCGGTACATCGTCACGTCGACGGACCCCACGGGAACGGTGCTGCCCGAGATCGACGACAGGGTCGCGGCGAGCCGATCGGCGAGGACGACTCCACGCGTGGGGATGCCCAGGACGACCAGATCGTCGGCACCCTTGTTGGACTCGAGGATCTCGTGCGAGATGCGCGTGAGGGCACGCGCGATGTCAGCCTGACTCAGCACGGTACGTGTGCTCAATCGGACCTCCTTCCCCGCCTCTCGGGACGGAACTTAAAGGATGTCGTTGTGGGTGGCTCCACCTTATCGGTCCGACGCGCGACCGACGAGTCGACCGGTGACGATCCGTCGACCGGGTCGAGCCTCCGACCGTCAGTCGGCGGTCGCGATGCGGCCGAGCAGACCGTTGACGAACGAGGCCGAGTCATCGGTGCTGAGCGTCTGTGCGAGTTCGACGGCCTCGCTGATCGCGACGGCCTCGGGGATCTCGTCGTTGTGACGGAGCTCCCAGATGCCGATGCGGATGATGCCGCGGTCGAGGGTGGGCATGCGCGCGAGGGGCCAGCCCTGCGAGTACGTCTCGATCAGTTCGTCGATCTCGTCGCGGTGGTCGATGACGCCCTGCACGATGTCGCGCGCGTAGCCCCAGCTCGACCCGCGCTCGGGCTGGTCGAGGGCCCGCTGGGTCTCGGCGACCAGAGCGTCGGTCATGCTGATCTGACGGATGTCGGCGACGTACAGGACGTCGAGGGCGCGCTTGCGCGCCTTGGTGCGTGCGCTCACCGACTAGTCGTTGACGCGGCCGAGGTAGCCGCCGTCGCGCGTGTCGACCTTGACCTTGGTGCCGGTCTCGAGGAAGAGAGGCACCTGGATCTCGTAGCCGGTCTCGACGGTGGCGGGCTTGGTGCCGCCGGTCGACCGGTCTCCTTGGAGGCCGGGCTCGGTGTAGGTGACCTCGAGGATGACCGAGGCGGGCAGCTCGATGTACAGCGGGTCGCCGTCGTGCAACGCCATCTGGACGTTCTGGTTCTCGAGCATGAAGTTCTTCGCGTCGCCGACGATCGTGGCGGGCACGTTGATCTGGTCGTAGTCGCTCGTGTCCATGAACACGTAGCCGTCGGCCTCGGCGTAGAGGTACGTGTACTCACGACGGTCGACGTTGGCGAAGTCGATCTTGGTGCCGGCGTTGAACGTCTTGTCGACGACCTTGCCCGACATGACGTTCTTCATCTTGGTGCGGACGAACGCTCCACCCTTGCCCGGCTTGACGTGCTGGAACTCGATGACGTTCCAGAGTTGGCCGTCGAGGTTGAGGACGGCACCGTTCTTGATGTCGTTGGTAGTCGCCATGCGCGAGTGATCCGTTCGGGGTGGTGGGGGGTGGGCCGGAATCGGCCATCGTCGAGTGTAGCGGACGCCCTGACGGGCCGAAGGGCTACGAACCGATCTCTTGGTAGGCCGCGAAGAGCAGGCTCTGGTCGGGCCCCTGCAGCACGGTCGGTCGACCGATCTCGTCGAGGACGATGAACCGCAACAGGCCCGCGCGGGCCTTCTTGTCACGCTGCATCGTCGCCAGCAGGGTGTTCCAACGGCCCAGGGGGTACGAGACCGGCAGGGTCAGCGACTCGAGGATGCGCCGGTGACGGTCGACCGCCTCGTCGGACAGGCGTCCGGTCAGGCGGGCCAGCTCGGCGGCGAAGACCATGCCCACCGAGACCGCGGCCCCGTGGCGCCACTGGTAGCGCTCGGCGTGCTCGACGGCGTGGCCGAGGGTGTGGCCGTAGTTGAGGATCTCGCGGAGACCCTGCTCGGTCAGGTCTTCTCCGACGACGCGGGCCTTGAGCCCGACGGCCAGCTCGACCACCCGGCGGAACTCGGGCGTCGTCGGGTCGGTCGCCCGGTCGACGTCGGCCTCGACGATGTCGAGGATCTCGGATTCGGCGATGAACCCGACCTTCACGACCTCGGCGAAGCCGGCGAGGATCTCGTTCTTCGACAACGTGTCGAGGTGGTCGAGGTCGGCCAGCACGGCGACCGGCGGGTGGAAGACGCCGACGAGGTTCTTGCCCTCGGCCGTGTTGACGCCGGTCTTGCCGCCAACGCTCGCGTCGACGAGGCCCAGCACGCTGGTCGGCATCTGCACCAGCGGGACGCCCCGGAGCCAGGTGCCCGCGACGAAGCCGGCCAGGTCGGTGATGGCCCCGCCACCGAGACCGATGACGGCGTCGGTGCGGGTGAAGTCGGCCTGACCCAGCACCTGCCAGCAGAAGGCGGCGACCTCGACGCGCTTGGCGTCCTCGGCGTCGGGCACCTCGGCGATGAGCGCCTCGTAGCCGGCCGCCACCAGGGAGTCGCGCACCTCGCCCGCCTTGCGGCCCAGCGTGGGCGCGTGGACGATCAGCACCTTCTTCGTCTGCGGGTGGAGGACGCCCGGAAGGTGGCCGGTGAGCCCCCGACCGATCAGGACGTCGTAGGGGGCGTCTCCCCCGACGTGGATGGTCGTGGTGTCGGTCTCGTCGGTCATGCGGTGCCTCTCTCGGAGTCGAGCCAGGTCTCGATGTCGTCGACGACGGTCGAGACGGGCCGGTGGGACGTGTCGAACACGACGGACGCCAGCGCCCGGTAGACGGGATCACGCTCGGCGGCGATGGCGCGCCAGGCGCCGATGCCCCCTCGTTGCAGCAGTGGCCGGGCGCTGCCGGCCAGCCGGGACTCGACGGCCTCGGCCGTCACCGTGAGCAGGACGACGGGCAACCCGGACAAGGAGGCGCGCGTGCGTTCGTCGAGGACGGCTCCCCCGCCCAGCGACACCACCCCGTCACCGGCCAGGGCCTCGACCACGGCCTCGTGTTCGAGCGACCGGAAGTGCGCCTCGCCGTGGCGGTCGAACAGATCGGCGATGGGTCCGTGCCGCCGCACGATCAGACGGTCGCTGTCGACGAACGGCACCCCCAGGCGACGGGACAGCTTCTTGCCGATGCTCGTCTTGCCCGCTCCCATCGGCCCGACCAGGACGATCGGTCGCGTGGTCGTCACTCGGCGGCGGACGCCGGCTGAGTCCGCAGGTTCTCGGGGATCGCGTCGAGGTAGCCCCGCAGGTTGCGAGCCGTCTCGCCGAGGGAGTCGCCGCCGAACTTCTCGAGGATCGAGTTCGCGAGGACGAGGGCCACCATCGACTCGGCGACGACGCCGGCGGCCGGGACCGCGCAGACGTCGGAGCGCTGGTGGTGCGCCTTGCTCTCTTCGCCGCTCGTGACGTCGATCGTGGCCAGGGCCCGGGGAACCGTGGCGATCGGCTTCATGCCCGCACGCACGCGGAGGACGGTGCCCGTGCTCATGCCCCCCTCGGTGCCTCCGGCGCGATCGGTGTCGCGCGAGATGACCCCACCCGTGCGGTGGAGCTCGTCGTGGGCGACCGAGCCGCGCCTACGGGTGGTCTCGAAGCCGTCTCCGACCTCGACGCCCTTGATCGCTTGGATGCCCATCAACGCGGCGGCCAACTGCGAGTCGAGACGACGGTCCCACTGGACGTGCGACCCCAGCCCCGGCGGCACGCCGTAGGCGAGCACCTCGACGACGCCGCCCAGGGTGTCACCGTCTTTCTTGGCGGCCTCGACCTCGTCGACCATGAGGGCGCTGGTGCCCTCGTCGAAGCAGCGCAGGGGGTCGTCGTCGAGACGGTCGACGTCCGAGGGCACGGGCACCGGGCTGCCGTCGGGCACGCGCACGGGGCCGATGGACAGCGTGTGGCTCACGAGCTCGATGCCGAGCTCGGCGAGGAAGGACCGGGCGACGGCTCCGAGGGCGACGCGGGCCGCCGTCTCGCGGGCGCTCGCACGTTCGAGGATCGGCCGCGCCTCGTCGAAGTCGTACTTCTGCATGCCGACCAGGTCGGCGTGGCCGGGGCGGGGTCGGGTGAGGGGCGCGCTTCGCCCTCTGGAGGCGTCGCTCACCTCGACGGGCTCGGGGCTCATCACCTCGACCCACTTCGGCCACTCGGTGTTGCCGATGCGCAGGGCGACGGGGCTGCCCATCGTCAGGCCGTGGCGGACGCCGCCCGAGATGTTCAGTTCGTCTTGCTCGAACTTCATGCGGGAGCCGCGACCGTAACCCAGCTTGCGGCGGGCGAGGTCGGCACGGATCGCGTCGAGCGAGACCGGCACACCGGCCGGCAAGCCCTCGAGGACGGCGACGAGCTCGGGCCCGTGAGATTCTCCAGCGGTCAACCAACGAAGCATGGTGTCGATCTTCCCACAGAGAGAAGGGCCGACCGACCGTCTGGCGGTCGACGGCCCCTCAGGACGCGCTCGCGTCCTCGGCAGCCGGCTCGTGCTCGGTCACTGGTACTCGGGGTGCTCCCGCATCCAGGCCTGCCACTGCTTCACCGCGGCCTGGTGCTCGGCGTACGTGGTCGAGAAGGCCGTCTCGCCCGTGTCGAGGTTGACCGTGACGAAGTACAGCCACGAGCCGTCGGCCGGTTTCAGTGCCGCGTTCAGGGCGAGGTCGCCCGGATTCGAGATGGGCCCGACGGGCAGACCTTCGTGGACGTAGGTGTTGTACGCGTTGTTCGCGTCGCCCCGCTCTTCGTCGGTCGTGGTGACCCGATGGGTGTTGCCGGTGCCGTAGGCGACCGTGGCGTCCGACTGCAGGAGCATGCCCTGGTCGAGACGGTTCTGGAACACCCGCGCGACCTTGGGGTAGTCGTCGGCGAGTCCGGCTTCTTTCTGGATGAGCGACGCGAAGACGATCGTCTTCTGGTAGTCGGCCGGTTGTGCACCGGCGGACTGCAGGTGTTGGGTCATGGTCGTCACCATGTCCTGCAGGTAGTCGTGGGCCGTCTTGCCCGGGTCGAGTTCGTAGGTCGCCGGGAAGAGCCACCCCTCGAGGCTCGTGGCCTCCACGGGCAGGCCGAACGTCGTGTAGTCCGCGGCCGCGGCCTGGACGTCGGCGATCGGGATCGACGTCGCGGTGGCGAGGAGTTCGTAGACGTCCGCCGCAGCCGTTCCCTCGGGGATGACGACCTTGTTGGTGATGCGGTTGGCGCTGTCCTGCAGTGCGTCGAGGGCCGACTGCGCGCTCATCTGCTGCTGCAGGGTGTACGTGCCCGGCTGGAAGGTCATCGACGGGTCGGACAAAAGGAGCGAGTAGGCCGACTCGTAGCTCTGCGTGATGCCGGCGTCCGCGAGGTTCTGCGCGATGTCGGAGCCGACCTGCCCGGAAACGATGGCGAACTCGACGGACGTGCCGTTGCCGCTGCCGGCGTAGTCGGCGGGTTCGTCATCACCCGTGAACTTGGCGATGAGGGGCTGCACCTGTCCCCAGGCGGCGGCGACGCCGGCGGTGCCTCCGGCCAGGACGAGCACGAGGACCGATGCGAGGATGATCGGGCCCTTCTTGGACCGTCGTTCGCGCGGTTCGCGGATCGCCCGTGCGCGGGAGCGATCCCGGTCATCGTCCGAGCGTGGAACGACGACGGGCTCGGCCTGGCGTTCACGCTCACGCTGCTCTCGGCGGGACAGCCCAGGGGGGTCGACGTGCGTGCTGCGGCGGAGTGGTGTCCCGTCGCCGTCACCCGGCCGTCCGTCGACGGACTCGCGCCGGCGGCGTCCGGAGGTGTCGGCGGGGCTGTCGTTCTGGGGTTGGGACGCGAAGATGTCGTCCCAATCGGGTTCGTCGGCCACGAATCACTGTCTTTCGTCGGTGGCGGGTACGGCAACGTCGCCGCCCGTCTCTCGGGTCACGTCGACCGTCCGCCCGGGCGGCTGACCGCTCGAGCGCTCGAGGTCGAGCGCGTGCTGGACGATGATAACAGCGGCCACTTGGTCGATCACGGACCGTTGGCTCCTGCCCTTCCGGCCCGAGGCCCGGAGGGCACCCTGGGCGCTGACCGTCGAGAGCCGCTCGTCGACGAGACGGACGGGCACCGTGACGGTCCGCGCGATCGCCGCGGCGTAGTCCCTCGCGTCCTGCGTCGACGCCGTGTCGCGACCCGAGAGGGCGATGGGCAGTCCGACGATCACCTCGAGCGCATCGAGTTCGGAGACCAGGTCGCGGACGGCACCGATGTCGGCCACACCGTCGGCGGAACGCGCGAGCGTCTCGACCGGGGTGGCGAGCAGACCGTCGGGGTCGGTGCGAGCGACTCCGACCCGGGCCTTGCCCACGTCGATGCCGATGCGGACGCCGCGGCGCACGGCAGCCCTCAGGCCCCGAGTTCGGCGACGATGCCGGCCAAGGCGGTGGGAATCGCCGAGACGTCGGATCCGCCCCCCTGAGCGAGGTCGTCCTTGCCGCCGCCGCCGCCGCCGAGAGCCGACGCGGCCCCCTTGGCGAGACGGCCGGCTTTCACTCCGGCCTGCCGCGCAC
Organism: Frigoribacterium sp. Leaf44; assembly: GCF_001421865.1. Taxonomy (NCBI): domain Bacteria; kingdom Bacillati; phylum Actinomycetota; class Actinomycetes; order Micrococcales; family Microbacteriaceae; genus Frigoribacterium; species Frigoribacterium sp. Leaf44. The sequence continues at coordinate 1,095,050 of NZ_LMLG01000001.1, read as the reverse complement.
CGTCGGTGGTGGCCACGATCACGGCGGGCTTGCCCGCGACGTCAGCTGCCAGGGCGACGACCACCGCGCCGGAGGCGCCGAGGCGTTCGCGCACCGACAGGGCGAGCGACCGCAGGTCGTCGGTCGAGCCGAGCGACCCGACCGACTCGGCGACGACGGTGAGGTCGCCGATCGAGGTCGCCGTCTCGGCCAACGACGGGACGCGCGTGGCGAGGCGGGCGGATTCGAACTCGGCGATCTTCTTCTCGGCTGTGCGGAGGCTCGTGACGAGATCGCCGACGCGATCGGCCAGCTGATCGCGCGGTGTCTTCAGCGACGCGGTCAACTGGGACACGAGGGCACGCTCGGCGGCGAAGTCACGGAACGCGTCCATGCCGACGAGCGACTCGACGCGACGGTTGGTCGACCCCACCGAGGTCTCGCTGACGAGGTTGATGAGGCCGACCTGCGAGCTGGTCGAGACGTGGGTGCCCGCGCAGAGCTCGCGCGACCACGGACCGCCGATGTCGACCATGCGGACGGTCTCGCCGTACTTCTCGCCGAACAGCGCCATGGCACCCAGGGCGCGGGCGTCGTCGAGGGGCATCTCGCGGGTGACGACCTGCAGGTCGTCGCGGATCGCGTTGTTGGCGATCTCCTCGATCTCGGACCGTGTCTGCGGGCTCAGGGCCTGGTTCCAGTTGAAGTCGAGCCGCATGTAGCCGGCCTTGTTGTAGGACCCGGCCTGGTGCGCCTCGGGGCCGAGCACCTCTCGGAGTGCGGCGTGGATCAGGTGCGTCGCGGAGTGAGCCTGTGTCGCGCCCCGGCGGTAGGCGGGGTCGACCACGCTGGTCGCCGTGTCGCCGACCCCCACCTCGCCGGAGGTGACCTGGACGCGGTGGCTGATGAGACCCTTGACCGGCTTCTGCACGTCGAGGACCTCGAGGTCGAAGCCCACGCCGACGATGCGGCCCGAGTCGGCTTCCTGGCCGCCCGACTCGGCGTACAGCGAGGTCTCGGCGAGGATCACCTCGGCGATGTCGCCCGCCACGGCTCGGTCGACGTCGGCACCGTCGACGATCAGGCCGAGCACGCGGGTCTCGGTGTCGAGCTCGTCGTAGCCCGTGAAGACCGTCTCGCCCTGGGCGCGGAACGCGCTGTAGACGCTCAGGTCGGCCAGGGCCACCTTCCGCGACTTGGCGTCGGCCTTCGCCCGGGCGCGCTGGTCGGACATGAGTCGGTCGAACGCCTCGCGGTCGACCGTCAGGCCGCTTTCTTCCGCGATCTCGAGGGTGAGGTCGATGGGGAACCCGAAGGTGTCGTGCAGCAGGAACGCCGTGTCGCCCTGCAGCTGCGGGGTCGTACCGGCCGAAGCGCGTTGCTTGGTGTCGTCGACGGCGATGTCGAGGATGTTCGTCCCTGCGGCCAGGGTGCGCAGGAAGGTCTCTTCCTCGGCGTAGGCCAGGCGTGAGATGCGCTCGTAGTCCGTCTCGACCTCGGGGTAGGCCGCCTTCATCGCGTCGCGGGACTCGGGGAAGAGCGCGGGGAAGGTGGGGCCGTCGACGCCGAGGAGACGCATCGAGCGGACCGTGCGGCGCAGGAGGCGGCGGAGGATGTAGCCGCGGCCTTCGTTGGACGGGCGGACCCCGTCGGACATCAGCATGAGCGAGCTGCGGACGTGGTCGGCGATGACCCGCATGCGGACGTCGTCGTCGTGGACGGCGCCGTAGCGCCGTCCCGACAGCTCGGCGGCCTTGTCGAGGACCGGGCGCACCTGGTCGATCTCGTACATGTTGTCGACGCCCTGCTTGAGGAAGGCGACGCGCTCGAGACCCATGCCGGTGTCGATGTTCTTGTTCGGCAGCTCGCGGACGATGTCGAAGTCGACCTTCGAGCGTACGTTCTCGATCTGGTACTGCATGAACACGAGGTTCCAGATCTCGACGTAGCGGTCGTCGTCGGTCGCGGGGCCGCCGTCCGCGCCGTAGGCGGGTCCACGGTCGAAGAAGATCTCGGAGCACGGCCCCGCGGGTCCGGGCTGACCGGTGTGCCAGTAGTTCGAGTCCTTGCCGAGGCGTTGGATGCGTTCGTCGGGCAGTCCGGCGACCTTCTTCCACAGGGCGATGGCCTCGTCGTCCTCTTCGTACACCGTCACCCACAGGTCGTCGGGCGAGAACGCGAGGCCGCCGTCGCCCTCGCTCGAGGTCAAGAGCTCCCAGGCGTAGCCGATCGCCTCTTCTTTGAAGTAGTCGCCGAACGAGAAGTTGCCGTTCATCTGGAAGAACGTGCCGTGTCGCGGCGTCTTGCCGACCTCTTCGATGTCGTTGGTGCGGATGCACTTCTGGACGCTCGTGGCGCGCGGGTACGGCGTCGGGACGAGCCCGGTGAGGTACGGGATGAACGGGACCATGCCCGCGACGGTGAAGAGGAGGCTCGGGTCGTCGCTGACCAGGGACGCGGACGGGACGACGGTGTGGCCCCGATCGCCGAAGTAGTCGAGCCAACGGCGGCGGATTTCGGCGGTCTGCATGGTTCTCCCGGGGGTGGGTGGGTCGTGTGTCAGGACGAGGAGGCGCGGACGGGCGCTCAGGACTCGTCGCGGTCGGTGCGCAGTTCGGCCTCGCGGGCCTTGTAGCCGTCGACCACGGCGGCGCGGAACGACTTCACGTTGCCGTCGAGACCGCCGAAGAACTGCCGACCCCGGGGTGTCTTGTTGAACTGGTGGGCGACGGCGAAGCCGCCGACGACACCGACGGCGAGCAGGAACAGGCTCTTCACGGGGACTCCTCTTGGGGCTGGTGCCGCGACGTGCGAGCGCGACGACACGTCAGCTTACCCGGCCCCGGGAACACGAAAGGAGCGGGCCACGACCGTGGCCCGCTCCTGACGGGTGTGACGAGTTCTAGCGCGCGGCGTAGTACTCGACGACGAGCTGGACCTCGCAGGTCACCGGGACCTCGACGCGCTTCGGGCGACGCACGAGGCGGGCCTGCAGCTTGTCGATCTCGACCTCGAGGTAGCCGGGCACCTTGGGCAGCAGGTCGACGTGACCGCCGGCCGCGGCGACCTGGAAGGGCTCGGTCTTCTCGCTGCGCTCTTTGACGTGGATCATCTGACCCGGCTTGACGCGGAACGAGGGACGGTCGACGAGCTTGCCGTCGACGAGGATGTGACGGTGCACGACCATCTGACGGGCCTGGGCCGTCGTGCGGGCGAAGCCGGCACGCAGGACGAGGGCGTCGAGACGGGTCTCGAGGAGCTCGACCAGGTTCTCACCGGTCAGGCCCGAGGCCTTGCGGGCCTCGTTGAAGACGATCTTGAGCTGGGCCTCGCGGATGCCGTACTGGGCGCGCAGGCGCTGCTTCTCACGCAGGCGGACGGCGTAGTCGCTGTCGGTCTTGCGCTTGGTGCGGCCGTGCTCACCGGGAGCGTAGGGACGCTTCTCGAGGTAGCGAGCGGCCTTCGGGGTCAGCGCGATGCCGAGGGCACGCGAGAGACGGGTCTTGCTGCGGGTACGTGACTTGGTGGACACTTGTTCCTTTTTCTTGTCGGTGGTTCGTCATGGACCGCCCCAGCGCGCGAGCGCCGGGCGGCGTAACAAGAGGGGTGAGTGCCGCGGTGGCGACCGGCTACAGGTCGTCGCACCTTGATCGGGTCGTCGTCAGCAGCCGCGCGTCGACGCCCGAGAACAGGCAACCCCCCGAGCATACAGGAGCCCGGGCACCGATGCGAGCAGGTGTTGGATCGTGCCGTCAGTGCCCCCGCGTGATCCGGCGCAGCTTCTCGAGGCGCGCCGCCACGTCGCGCTCGTTGCCGTTGGCGGTGGGGTCGTAGTACTCGTGTCCGACGAGTTCGTCGGGGAGGTACTGCTGCTCGACCACCCCGAACTCGGAGTCGTGGGCGTACCGGTAGCCCTTCCCGTGCCCGAGGCGTCGGGCCCCGGGGTAATGGGCGTCGCGCAGGTGCTTGGGCACGCGGCCCGCCTTGCCGGCCCGGACGTCGGCGATGGCGGCGTCGAGCGCGGAGTAGGACCGGTTCGACTTGGGGGCGGTCGCCAGGTAGACCACGGCCTCGGCCATGGGTATGCGCCCCTCGGGCATGCCGATCATCTGCACGGCGGTGGCGGCCGAGACCGCCACGGTCAGCGCGTGGGGATCCGCCATGCCGATGTCCTCGCCGGCCGACACGATGATCCGCCGACAGATGAAGCGCGGGTCCTCGCCGGCCTCGATCATCCGGGCGAGGTAATGGAGTGCCGCGTCGACGTCGGAGCCCCGGATCGACTTGATGAAGGCGCTGATGACGTCGTAGTGCTCGTCGCCGTTGCGGTCGTACCGCAGCAGTGCCCGGTCGACCGACTGGGCGACGATCTCGGACGTGATCGCGGGGCGGGCGTCGTCGGGATCGCCCTCGTCGTACTCGGCGTCGGGGTCGAAGTCGGCGTCGGCCGCGTCGTCGGGCGAGGCGGTCGGCACCGCGTCGGCCTCGAGCTTCGTCGCCCACGCCGACTGGGCGGACGCCTCGAGCGCCGTCAGCGCACGTCGTGCGTCGCCCGAGGCCAGCCGGACGATCGTGGCCAGGGCCTCGTCGTCGAGCCGGACGGCTCCGTCGAGACCGCGGGGGTCGACGACCGCTCGTTGCACCAACTGGGCCAGGTCGTCGTCGCTGAGCTGTTCGAGCGTCAGCAGCAGCGACCGGGACAGCAACGGCGTGATGACCGAGAACGAGGGGTTCTCGGTCGTGGCGGCGATGAGGATGACCCAGCCGTTCTCGACGCCCGGCAGCAGGGCGTCCTGTTGCGCCTTGGTGAAGCGGTGGATCTCGTCGAGGAAGAGCACCGTCGTCGTGCCGTAGAGGTCACGGTTCGACAGTGCCTTCTCCATCACTTGACGGACGTCCTTGACGCCGGCCGTCACGGCGGACAACTCGATGAACTGTCGCCCCGAGCTGCGGGCGATGGCTTGCGCGAGCGTGGTCTTGCCCGTGCCCGGCGGACCCCAGAGGATGACGGAGACCGCACCTTGGTCGGCACCCGTGTCGGACGCCAGGGTGACCAGAGGCGAACCAGGACGCAGCAGGTGTCGTTGGCCGGCGACCTCGTCGAGAGTGGTGGGACGCATGCGGACCGCGAGGGGGGTCGAGCTCTGCGGGAGCGGGCTCATGGTGACCCATGCTAGACCGACCCTCCGATACAGTGCAGGCTGGACATCACCTAGCTGGAGGACCCGTGGCACCGAGCAAGAATCCGGACCGTGAGAACCGAGACCGGCTCCGCAGGTACACCGCTCGCCAACAGGTGCACGCCACGCAGGTGGCCCGGCGTCGTCGGGACAACGTCCTGGCCGTGACGGCCGTCGTGGTCGTGGTGGGACTCGCGGCCGTGTCGCAGGTCTTCTGGTCGACGAGCGGGCCCGGTGCGCCCGTGGCGGCTCCTTCGGACGCCCCCAGCGCCTCCTCGACGCCCGCCGCAGGCGAGAACGTCGGCGACGTGCCCGGCGAGTCGATCGCCGAGGGCCGCACCTGGACCGGCGGGCTGACGCTCAACGACGGCGTCGACCTCGGGATCGAACTGGACGGGGCGAAGGCCCCCCAGGCGGCGAGCGTCGTCATCGACCTCATCCAGAAGGGCTTCTACACGGACACGACCTGTCACCGCATGAGCGATGCCGCGACGGCGAAGTTCATCCAGTGCGGCTCCGCCAACGGCGACGGGACGGGCGACGCGGGCTTCACCTTCGGCCCCCTCGAGAACGTCCCCTCGGACGGCGTCTACCCGACCGGGACGATCGCCATGGCCCGCAGCACCGACCCCTACTCGCAGTCGACGCAATTCTTCATCACTTACGGCGACACGACCCTCGACGGCTCGACGGGCGGTTACACCGTGGTCGGACAGGTCACGAGTGGACTCGACCAGCTCGAGGCCCAGATCACGGACGCGGGCTTGACGCCCGGCTCGAGCGAGACCGACGGAGCCCCCGTCGTGGCGACCACGATCACGGGTGCCACCATCGAGTAGTCCGCCGCGGTCCGCCGTGCAATAGGCTGGGCACCCATCGCGGCGGCCTGTCCTGGTTCCGCGACGAGCACTTTCAGCAAGGGATTAAAGTGGCTACTGACGATCAGGCACCCTGGGGCCGCGTCGACGACGACGGCACGGTCTACGTCCGCGAGGGCGACGGCGAACGCGCCGTGGGGCAGTACCCCGACGCGACGCCTGCCGAGGCTCTCGCGTACTACGAGCGGAAGTTCGTCGAGCTCGCCGGCCAGGTGACGTTGCTCGAGCAGCGGATCAAGCGCGGCGCATCGGCGGGGGACGTCGTCAAGACCGTCACCCACCTGCGTGAGCAGCTCGTCGAACCCAGCGCGGTCGGAGACCTCGAGGCCCTCCGTACTCGTGTGTCGGCACTCGACTCGACCGTGGACGAGCTCACACAGCAGCAGAGCGCGGAGGCGCAGAAGGCGCTGACCGAAGCGGTCGCCCATCGGACGGCACTCGTCGTCGAGGCCGAGACCCTGGCCGCTCAGGACCCCGCCCGCGTGCAGTGGAAGCAGGTGACGGCCACCATCGACGACATCTTCGCGCGCTGGCAGAAACACCAACAGGACGGCCCGCGCATCCCGAAGGGCGAGGGCAACGATCTCTGGAAGCGCTTCCGAGCCGCGCGCACGACGATCGACCAGCACCGCAAGGCCTTCTACGCCGAGCTCGACGCCACGCATCGGGACGCCCGCCAGCGCAAACAAGCCCTCGTCGAGTCGGCCGAGGCCCTCGCGCCGAAGGGCGTCGACGGCATCCCCGCCTACCGGGGGCTGCTCGACGACTGGAAGCGTGCCGGGCGCGCCGGCAAGAAGTACGACGACGCCCTGTGGGCGAAGTTCAAGCGGGCGGGCGACGTGCTCTACGCCGCCAAGTCCGAGGTCGTCGCCCAGGACGCCGCCGAATACGAAGGCAACCTCGAGCTCAAGCTCGAGTTGCTCACCGAGGCCGAGAAGATCCTGACGGTCACGGATCGGGTCCCGGCCCGAGAGGCCCTCACCTCGATCCAGCTGCGGTGGGACGAGATCGGTCGCGTTCCCCGTGAGCAGGTGCGGGTCGTCGAGGATCGCCTCCGCAAGGTCGAATCCCACGTGCGCCAACTCGACGAGCAGTTCTGGGAGAAGAACAACCCCGAGCGTCAGGCACGCTCGCAGGGCCTCGCGAGCCAGCTGCAGGATGCCATCGGCAAGCTCGAGGCCGAGCTCGCATCGGCCGAGGCGAGCGGGGATGCGCGTCGGGTCAAGGAGGCCCGTGAAGCGCTCGACGCCCGGAAGGTCTGGCTCGACGCCATCGGTTGACCGCCAGGGGGCCGGTCGCCCACCGACGTCGTGAACCGCCCGACTCTCCACAGGGAGGGTCGGGCGGTCCGTCTTCGCCGGCGAGGTCGGCCAGGGTGGGCACATGACTGAGCGACTCCCCCTGGTCCTGACCAAAGCCCACCTGCCCGAAACCGAACTGCGGGCGGCAGCGCTGGACGGCCAGGTCTACGCCGTCGGTGATTCGTGGCGCAGCGTCGCCGAGATCGACGATCACGTGGGTCGGGCCATCGCGGTCGGGCTCGCCCTCGGGGCCGGAGTCGTCGCTGCCGAGCGGACGGCCGCCTGGGTCTGGGGAGCCCGAGGGCCGGCGCCGCTCCCCCACTCCGGGCTGGTGGCATCGCCGGCGAGGGTGAAACATCGAGGCCGGGGGTCGGTCATCCGACAGGTCGTCATCGACGACGACGAGATCGTCGTCGTCCACGGTGTGGCCGTCACGACACCGGCCCGAACCGTTGTCGACCTCGCCCGCCGTGAGAACTGGACGCCGCAGGACGAGGCGGCCGCACGGGATGTGTCGACTCAGCAAGGCGTCACGTCCACCGCTGCGGTCGCCGTCCTCGATCGACGTGGGCGCCTCCCCCACCGAGCGCGGACGGTCGACCGCCTCGATGTCGTCTGCGCGGCCGATCGTCTCGTTCAGGTGAAGGACGAATCGTCCCGAGACAACGCACACCCGCCCCGTCGGGCTCGGCCGACCGTGACTCAGCCGGCGCTGACCCGGTAGACGTCGTACACGGCGTCGATGCGTCGGACGGCGTTCAGGACGCGGTCGAGGTGCGTGGTGTCACCCATCTCGAACACGAACCGACTGAGAGCGAGCCGCTCGGTGGAGGTGGACACCGTTGCAGAAAGGATGTTCACGTGGTGCTCCGAGAGCACGCGGGTCACGTCCGACAGCAATCCGCTGCGATCGAGGGCCTCGATCTGGATCTGCACCATGAAGACGCTCTTCGACGACGGGGCCCACTCGACCTCGATCATCCGTTCGGGCTCTTTCAGCAGACCCTGGACGTTGTGACAGTTGGCCTGGTGGACGCTGACGCCCTGACCACGCGTCACGAATCCGACGATTTGGTCGCCGGGCACCGGCGTGCAGCACTTGGCGAGCTTGACCAAGATGTCGGGCGCCCCACGGACCAGCACGCCCGAGTCGCTGTTGCGCAGCGGCCGTGCCCGACCCTGGCTGGGGAACTCGAACTCGCCCTCGTCGACCTCGGTCTGCGTGTGGACCGCCGCGAGGATCTTCTCGATGACGGACTGGGTGGAGATGTGGCCCTCGCCGACGGCGGCGTAGAGGCTCGACACATCGTCGTATCGCATGGTGGCGGCGACTTCGGCGATGCTGTCCTGCGTCATCAGCTTCTGCAGCGGCAGGTTCTGCTTCCGCATGGCCCGGGCGATGGCGTCCTTGCCCTGCTCCATGGCCTCGTCGCGGCGCTCTTTCGTGAACCACTGGCGGATCTTGTTCCGGGCGCGGGGGCTCTTGACGAAGGCGAGCCAGTCCTGACTCGGCCCCGAGTCGGGGTTCTTGGAGGTGAAGACCTCGACGACGTCACCGCTCGACAGGACGCTCTCGAGTGGAACGAGTCGCCCGTTGACCTTCGCGCCCATGGTGCGATGGCCGACCTCCGTGTGCACCGCGTAGGCGAAGTCGACCGGGGTGGCACCCGACGGAAGGCCGATCACCTTGCCCTGGGGCGTGAAGACGTAGACCTCTTTGGCACCGATCTCGAACCGGAGGCTGTCGAGGAACTCGCTGGGATCGGCGGTCTCGGCCTGCCAGTCCGAGATGTGCGCGAGCCAGGCCATGTCGGTCTCGGTCTTGGCCCCGCCCTGGTCGTCCCGCCCGCCGTTCATGCGCTGCTTGTACTTCCAGTGGGCGGCCACGCCGAACTCGGCCCGCTGGTGCATCTCGTGGGTCCGGATCTGGATCTCGACGGGTCGCCCCTTGGGCCCGATCACGGTCGTGTGCAACGACTGGTACAGGTTGAACTTCGGCGTCGCGATGTAGTCCTTGAAGCGGCCGGGGATGGGATTCCACCGGGCATGGATCGACCCCAGCACGGCGTAGCAGTCACGGAGCGAGTTGACGAGGATGCGGATGCCGACGAGGTCGTAGATCTCGTCGAATTCGCGACCACGGACGATCATCTTCTGGTAGATCGAGTAGTACTGCTTGGGACGACCCATCACGTCGCCGCGGATCTTCGTCGACTTGAGGTCGGACTTCACGGCGTTGATGACGTTCTGGACGAACTGCTCGCGCTGCGGTGTGCGCTGCTTGACCAGGTTGTCGATCTCGACGTAGAGCTTGGGATGGAGGACGGCGAACGACAGGTCCTCGAGCTCCCACTTGATGGTCTGGATGCCGAGTCGGTGGGCCAGTGGCGCGTAGATCTCGAGGGTCTCGGTGGCCTTGCGGGTGGCCGACGCGGACTCGACGAAGCCCCAGGTGCGCGCGTTGTGCAGCCGGTCGGCCAACTTGATGACGAGTACGCGGATGTCTTTCGACATCGCGACGACCATCTTGCGGACGGTCTCTGCCTGTGCACTGTCGCCGTACTTGAGCTTGTCGAGTTTCGTGACGCCGTCGACGAGCATCGCGATCTCGTCACCGAAGTCGCGCTGCAGCATGGCCAGGGTGTAGTCGGTGTCCTCGACGGTGTCGTGGAGGAGCGCTGCCGCGATGGTCTTGGAACCGATGCCAAGGTCGGCGAGGATCTGTGCCACGGCGACCGGGTGGGTGATGTAGGGCTCTCCACTCTTGCGGAGTTGACCCGTGTGGGCCTTCTCGGCGACGGAGTACGCCCGCTCGATGAGGACGATGTCGGCCTTGGGATGGTGCATGCGCACCGTCTTGATCAACCGGTCGACTGCTCCGGCGGGTTGGCTCCGTGAGAAGAGGCGGGGCAGGAGCGTGCGCAACGAGGCCGTGTTCTGACCACCGGGCGCCTCGGACGATGCGGAGTTGTTCCGTGTGGTGATCTCGGTCACGGCAGCACCTCGTTCTCTCGGGGCGGAGTGACACCACCGACCGTCGTGGTCGGACGTGGACTCCGTGGGGTCAAGGGTACCCGTCGGCCGTCAGTCGGCCGACGACTCGGGGTGATCGTCTCCGGCCATCACCGCGCCGCCGGCGTCGCGCCAGGCGAGCATCCCGCCGACCACGTTCCGGGCGTCCACGCCGATGCCGCGAAGGGCATCCGTTGCGCGGGCCGAGCGCATGCCGGAGTGGCAGACGACGAGGACGGGGCGGTCGGTGGGAACCTCGTCGACCCGATCGTTCAACTCCGAGAGCGGGATGAGCGTCGCACCGGGCGCGTGCGCCTCGTCCCACTCGTGTTGCTCTCGGACGTCGAGCAGGTAGGTGCCCTCGGACAGGGCGTCGATCGCAGCGGCGGCCCCGATCTCGGGTCGGCGATCATGGCCGATCATGCGCCCACCGTCTCGTCGACGCTGAGCGGCTCGGTCTTCTGTGCCTCGAGCTTCCGGGCGTCCCGCTTGGCGATGTCGGGCTCACGCAGGCGAAGGGTGGCGTACAGAGGCGAGGCGATGAAGATCGTCGAATAGGTGCCGACCAGGATGCCGATGAACAGGGCCAGCGAGATGTCTCGAAGGGTGCCGGCGCCGAGGACGAACGCCCCGATGAAGAGGATGGCCGCGACCGGAAGGAGCGCCACGACGGACGTGTTGATGGATCGGACGAGTGTCTGGTTGACCGCCAGGTTCACGGACTGCCCGAACGTGCGTCGTGAACCCTCACCGTCGTCGGTGGTGTTCTCCCGGATCTTGTCGAACACCACCACGGTGTCGTACAGCGAGTAGCCGAGGATCGTGAGGAAGCCGATGACCGCCGCCGGAGTGACCTCGAAGCCGACGATGCCATAGATGCCCGCGGTCAACACGAGGTCGTGCAGCAGCGCGGCCATGGCCGCCAGCGACATCTTCCAGGTGCGGAAGTAGAGCGTCATGCCGATCGCCGCGAGGATAAGGAAGATCACGAGCCCCTTGATGGCCTGGCTCGTGATGTCGGCGCCCCACGAGGCACCGATGAAGGACGAGGTGACCCGGTCGTCGGGGACGTCGTACGCCGTGGCCAAGGCGGCGGCCACGTCGTTCGTCTGGGCGGCCTCGAGCTGCGAGGTCTGTACCCGGATCGTGTCGGTGCCGACTTGGGTGACCCGAGGGTTCGACCCCGGGACGACCTCGTCGACGGTCGACGAGGCGACGTCCTGGTCCAGCTCGGCCGGCTGCGCGATCTGGAACTCGGATCCGCCCGTGAACTCGATGCCGAAGTGGAAGCCGCCGCGGAGGAACGGGACGGTGACCGAGATGAGGATCACGAGGGCCGCGATCCAGTACCAACGCCGACGGTGACCGACGATGTCGTACGAACGGGCACCCGTGTAGAGGTCGTTGCCGAACTTCGAGAAACTGGCCATCAGGAGTCCTTCTTCCCTTCACCGGCGGTCGACGTGTCGACCCGCTCGGTGTTCTTCTCGGCGGCTTTGCGCTCGGCGATGGTCTGACGCTTGACGGCCTCGCGGCCGCCCGCTCCCTTGCGACCGACGGCAGCAGGGGTGCGGAACTGTGCCCTCCCCCGGTAGACGGCGCCGAGGGCACGGGGGTTGAGCCCGCTGAACGAGTGCCCCTCGCCGAAGAACCGCGTCCGGGCGATCAGTTGGAGCATGGGGTGGGTGAACAGCGAGACGACGATGAGGTCGATCACCGTGGTGATGCCCAGGGTGAGCGCGAAACCCTTGACGTTGCCGACGGCGAGGATGAAGAGCGTGATGGCCGCCAGGAAGTTGACCGTGTCGGAGGCCACGATGGTGCGGATGGCGCGTTTCCAGCCCGATTCGACGGCGCTCTCGAGGATGCGACCGTCACGCAGTTCGTCGCGGATGCGCTCGAAGTAGACGATGAAGGAGTCGGCCGTGATGCCGATCGCCACGATCAGACCCGTCACCCCCGCGAGCGAGAGACGGTAGCCCTCGCGCCAGGACAGGATGGCGATCACGAGGTAGGTGAGGACCGCGGCGATCACGAGCGACAGGACCGTCACGAACGCGAGGGCACGGTACTGGATGAGCGAGTAGATGACGACCAGGATCAGGCCGATGAGCCCGGCGATCAGACCGCTGACCAGCTGGGTCTGTCCGAGCGTCGCGGTGATCGTCTCGTTGCTCTGGACCGAGAAGCTCAACGGCAGGGCGCCGAACTTGAGCTGGTCGGCGAGGGTCTTCGAGGAGTCCTGCGTGAACTGGCCCGTGATCTGTGCCCGGCCGTCGGTGATGGCCGCGTTGGCGGAGGGAGCCGTGATGACCTGGTTGTCGAGGGTCACGGCGAACTGGTTCTGGGGCGCCTGCAACGAGACCAGGCGAGAGGTGACCTCGGAGAAGCGGTCGGTGCCCTGACCGTTGAACTCGAGGTTGACCGCCCAGGTGTTCGTCGAGTTGCCCTGCGCGTCGGCGGCGAGGCCGTTCGTGGCGTCGCTGATGTCGGAGCCCTGCACCTCGACCGGACCGAGGATGTACTTGGCCGTGCCATCGGTGGAGCAGGTCACGAGAGGCTCGTCGTCACGCGCCGTGGCCAGGTCGTTCTCGGCTGCGCAGTCGTAGTTCTGGTAGAGGTCGGCCAGCTGAGGGGTGATCCACGACAGGTCGGACGCGTTCGTCGGCGAGGCCGTCGGCGTGCTCTCGAGGTCGGGATTGGGGGTGTACGGCGTGGCGGTCGGGCTGGCCGTGGCACCGTCGCCCTCTCCGCCGACCGCGGCGTTCGAGACCGCCTCGGTATAGAGCACCGGACGGAAGGTCAGCTTGGCGGATGCCTCGATGCGCTCGAGGGTCGCGTTGTCGGGTCGTCCCGGGATGGAGACGACGATGTTCTGCGTGCCCTGCTTGGTGATCTCGGATTCCGAGACGCCGGCCGAGTCGATGCGCTGCCGGATGATCGTGACGGCCTGGTCGAGTTGCTGCGACGACACCGTCTCGCCGCTCTGGAGCTGGGCCGCGAGGGTGATCTGCGTCCCGCCCTGGAGGTCGAGGGCGAGCTCGGGCACCCAGCTGGCTCCGTTCCACCACCCGTCGCGACCCGAGTCGTTCAAGAACGTGGCGGTGCCGTTCAGGGCCGTGAGGCCGGCGATGATGACCAACAACCAGGTCAGGGATCGTATTGCTTTCTTCACCGGCGTCGAGCGTGCCACGGAGGAACTCTGCTTTCTCATGGGAGCGCGCGCTCACCCGGAGCGCGCGCCGTGCATCGGACCCGACCGCGCCAGGCAGCCGGGACGGTCGTCAGGTCAGGCCTTGTTGTCGGTGTCTTTGGCGACGGTCGAGTCGACCGGTGCGGACGAGGCGCGTTCACCGAACTCGGGCGCGTCGCCGATGACGCGGTCACGCTCGGTGCTGCCATCGGTCAGCGAGTCGGCGTCGTCGGCGACGGGCTCGTCGATGACCGGTTCGACGACGCGGCCCAGGGTCTGACGGTGGACCTTGAGGACGGTGCCGGGTGAGACCTCGACCTCGGCCACGTTGTTCTCGTCGTCGATGGAGACGACGGTGCCGTAGACGCCGAAGGACAACATGACCTCGACCCCGGGGACGAGCTTGTTCTGCAGTTCGGCCTGCTGACGGTCGCGCTTCTTCTTGTTGCGGAACATGAAGAACACGAGGACCACCAGGAGGAGGACCATGATGAGGGTTGCGGGATCCATGCGGAACTCCCTTTCGCTGTTGGGGGTGTGGGCCGAGCGGGACTCGCTTCAGCGAGCGACGGCCTCGGACCTGCAGGAATTATAGGTCATCGCCGAAGAGCGCCCCTGAGGCGTGCGCCAGGCCGAAGTGCCGCCAGGCCTCGGGAGTCGCGATGCGTCCTCGGGGCGTGCGGGTGAGCAGGCCGACGCGGACCAGGAAGGGTTCGACGACGGACTCGATCGTGTCGGCCTCTTCGCCCACCGAGACCGCGAGCGTGTTGAGGCCGACGGGCCCGCCGCCGAAGCGGGTCAACACCGTCTGGACGACCTCGCGGTCGAGGCGGTCGAGCCCCAACGAATCGACGTCGTAGAGGTCGAGCGCCTCGCGCACGGTCGTCAGGTCTGCGTCACGCCCGTGGACGAGCGCGTAGTCGCGAACGCGTCGGAGCAGTCGGTTCGCGATGCGGGGGGTGCCGCGGCAGCGTCCGGCGATCTCGGCCAGGGCGGCACCGTCGATGACGATGCCGAGCAGCGTCGCGGCCCGACGGAGGACTTCGGTCAATTCGGCCTCGTCGTAGAACTCGAGGTGCGCCGTGAAGCCGAAGCGGTCGCGCAGGGGATTCGGCAGCAGTCCGCTGCGGGTGGTGGCGCCGACGAGCGTGAAGGGTGACAGCTCGAGCGGGATGCTGGTCGCGCCCGCTCCCTTGCCCACCATGATGTCGATGCGATAGTCCTCCATCGCGAGGTAGAGCATCTCTTCGGCGGGTCTCGCCATGCGGTGGATCTCGTCGATGAAGAGCACCTCACCCGGCACGAGTGCGGAGAGGACGGCGGCGAGGTCACCGGCGTGCTGGATCGCGGGACCCGACGACATGCGCAGCGGCCGTGCCCCCTCGTGGGCGACGATCATCGCCAGGGTCGTCTTGCCGAGCCCGGGCGGCCCGGCGAGCAAGATGTGGTCGGGCGTGCGGCCCTGCATGGTCGCGGCCTTGAGCAACAGCTCGAGCTGGCCCCGGACCTTGGTCTGCCCGACGAACTCGCCGAGCGAGGTGGGCCGCAGCGCCCCCTCGAAGGCCAACTCGGCCTCGGACTCGAGGGTGGGTCGGGTCAGGTCGTCGTCGGTCACGCGCGGGCCCCGGCGGACTTCTGCGGCCCGAGGTGACCGAGAGCCGCGCGCAACAGCTGCGGCACGGCCACCGCGACGACGTCGCCCCGGTCGGCCACGACGGTGTCGATGGCGACCTGGGCCTCACGCTCGGACCAGCCGAGCCCGACCAGCGCGACGAGCACGTCGGCAGCCGTCGTGGACGCGGCCGTGACGGTCGGCGCGGTCGGTGCGACGTCGAGCTTGCCGGCCAACGACAGGACGATGAGTTTGGCCGTCTTGGGACCGATGCCCGAGACGCGGCGGAACGCGGCGTCGTCGTCGTCGGCCACAGCGGTGGCGACCTGATGAGGTGTGAGCGTCGAGAGGACGCCCTGGGCGGACTTCGGCCCGACGCCGGTGACGCTGCGCAGCAGGTCGAAGACTTCGAGTTCTTCCCGGTCGGCGAACCCGAAGAGCGAGAGGTCGTCTTCTCGGACGATCAACGCCGTGTGGACGAGCGCCTGCTCGCCGACGCGAACCGTCAGCGCGAGTTGCGGGGTGACCGACACCCGGAGGCCCACCCCGCCGACCTCGACCACGACCGACGTGCCGGACGCGGACAGGACGGTACCGCGGACACTCGAGATCATGCCCCCAGCCTAGGAGTGCGCACCGACTTCTCGGCGTCGCGCCACGCTCGCTGGGCAGGGGTGAGCGACCCCGAGGAGGCGCGGGCGGCGACGGGCGCGCCCCGCCAGGCATGACAGATGGCCAGGGCCAAGGCATCGGCGGCGTCTGCCGGCCGGGGGGCCTCGGCGAGCCCGAGCAAGCGGGCGACCATCGTGCCGACCTGCTTCTTGTCGGCGGACCCGTACCCGGTCACGGCCGCCTTCACCTCGGACGGCGTGTGCAGCGTGACGGGGATCTCGCGTTCGGCTGCGGCACGCAGGGCGAGGCCGCTGACCTGCGCAACCCCCATGACGCTGCGGACGTTCTGCTGGGCGAAGACCCGCTCGATCGCCATGGCGTCCGGCCGGTGTTCGTCGATGAGCGCCTCGAGACCGCGACCGAGGGCGAGGAGACGCAACTCGAGAGCAAGTTCGGGGGCGGTGCGGATGACCTGGACGTCGACCAGGGTCGCGCGCCGCTGGGCGTCGACCTCGACCACCCCGACCCCGCACCGGGTGAGCCCGGGGTCGATGCCGAGCACCCGGAGCGTCACCGTGTCGGCCTAGTCTTCGTCGTCGAGCGCGGCCTGCACGTCGGCGGGGACGTCGTGGTTCGCATAGACGTTCTGCACGTCGTCGTCGTCGTCGAGGGCGTCGATGAGGCGGAAGACCTTGCGGGCCGTCTCGAGGTCGACCTCGATCTTGAGCCCGGGGACGAACTCGATGTCGGCCGAGTCGTAGTCGATGCCGGCCTCTTGGAGGGCAGAGCGGGCCGGGACCAGGTCGGAGGCCTCGGTCACGATCTCGAAGCCCTCGCCGCGGTCGGTGACCTCTTCGGCCCCGGCGTCGAGGACGGCCGCGAGGACGTCGTCCTCGGTGAGGTCGTCGGTCTTCATGACGGCGATGACGCCCTTGCGGCTGAAGTTGTAGGCCACGCTGCCGGGGTCGGCCATCGTGCCACCGTTGCGCGACATGACGGTGCGGACGTTGGCGGCCGCACGGTTCTTGTTGTCGGTGAGGCACTCGATCAGCAGGGCGACGCCGTTGGGGCCGTAGCCCTCGTACATGATGGTCTGGTAGTCGACGCTCTCGCCGCTCAGACCGGCGCCGCGCTTGACGGCGCGGTCGATGTTGTCGTTGGGGACCGAGGTCTTCTTGGCCTTCTGGACGGCGTCGACCAGCGTGGGGTTGCCGGACATGTCGGCACCGCCCTGCTTGGCCGCGACCTCGATGTTCTTGATGAGCTTGGCGAACGACTTGGCACGGCGGCTGTCGATGACGGCCTTCTTGTGCTTGGTCGTTGCCCACTTGGAATGCCCGGACACGGTGCTCCTTCAGATGCTGACGTGGATCGCGACGAGTCTACCGCGACGCCCGCGCACGGGCCTTGTCGAGGAACCGCGCGTGGAACCTGAGGTCGTCGGTGACCTCGGGGTGGAACGAGGTGCCCATCAGGGGGCCCTGTTCGACGGCGACGACCCGGCCGTCCTCGAGGACGCCGATGGCCGTCGCGGCCGGCCCGACCTCGTCGACCACCGGGGCCCGGATGAACACCGCGTGCACCGGCGGGCCGTCGAGCACGGGGACGTCGACGTCGGTCTCGAACGACTCGGTCTGCGAGCCGAAGGCGTTGCGCCGCACCGAGACGTCCAGGCCGCCGAGGCTCTGCTGCCCCGGGATGCCGTCCACGATGCGGTCCGCGAGCATGATGAGCCCGGCACACGTGCCGTAGACAGGAAGACCTGACCCGATGGCGCGTCGGAGGGGCTCGTCGAGGCCGAACATGCGCGACAGCTTGTCCATGACGCTGGACTCGCCACCCGGGATCACCAGGCCGTCGATCTCGTCGAGCTCGGACGCACGGCGGACGGGCACGGCCTCGGCCCCCAGCGAGGTGAGGACGGCCAGGTGCTCACGAAAATCGCCCTGCAGGGCCAGGACTCCGACTCGAGGCGTTGGTTCGGTGGTCACCGACGATCGACCCCGGGGGTCACCAGCCGCGCTCGGCGAGGCGGTGGGGTGCGGGGAGATCGGGCACGTTGATGCCCACCATGGCCTCGCCGAGACCTCGCGAGGCGTCGGCCACGACCTGGGGGTCGTCGAAGAAGGTGGTGGCCTTGACGATCGCCTTCGCGCGGTCGGCCGGGTTGCCCGACTTGAAGATGCCCGAACCGACGAAGACGCCGTCGGCGCCGAGCTGCATCATGAGCGCCGCGTCCGCGGGCGTCGCGACGCCCCCGGCGGTGAAGAGGACGACGGGCAGCTTGCCGGTCTCGGCGATCTCTTTCACGAGCTCGAAGGGAGCCTGCAGCTCTTTGGCGGCGACGTAGAGCTCGTCGGCCTTGAGGCCCCGCAGCTGGGCGATCTCTTTGGAGATCGTGCGGATGTGCTTGGTCGCTTCCGACACGTCACCCGTGCCGGCCTCGCCCTTGGAGCGGATCATGGCCGCACCCTCGGTGATGCGGCGGAGCGCCTCGCCCAGGTTGGTGGCCCCGCACACGAAGGGGACGGTGAAGTTCCACTTGTCGATGTGGTTCACGTAGTCCGCGGGGCTCAGCACCTCGGACTCGTCGATGTAGTCGACGCCGAGGGTCTGCAGGATCTGCGCCTCGACGAAGTGGCCGATGCGGGCTTTCGCCATGACGGGGATCGACACGGCGGCGACGATCTCGTCGATCATGTCGGGGTCGCTCATGCGGGCGACCCCGCCCTGCGACCGGATGTCGGCGGGAACGCGCTCGAGGGCCATGACGGCGACCGCTCCGGCGTCTTCGGCGATCTTCGCCTGCTCCACGTTGACGACGTCCATGATGACGCCGCCCTTGAGCATCTCGGCGAGACCGCGCTTGACGCGGCTCGAACCGGTGGTGGAGGACTGGCTGGAGGCAGGGGTCGTGTCGCTCATGATGGCCCCTATCTTAGGCCCGATCAGCGGTCGGGTGACGCCGCCGGGACAGGACCGGCGCCTCCGGTCGGCCAGGCCTCGGCGACCGCGACGCGGACGTCGCCGAGCAACTGCGTGACGGCCTTCGTCTGCGCGATGATCGGGAAGAAGTTCGAGTCGCCGCCGTAACGGGGCACCACGTGCTGGTGCAGGTGGGCGGCGATGCCGGCTCCGCCGACCTGCCCCTGGTTCATGCCGATGTTGAAGCCCTGCGCGTGCGACACCCGGGTGAGGACCCGCATGGCGGTCTGCGTCAGCGACGCGATCTCGGCCACCTCGTCGGTCGTCGCGAGGTCGTAGGTCGAGACGTGCCGGTAGGGGCAGACCAACAGGTGGCCGGGGTTGTAGGGGTAGAGGTTGAGCAACACGTAGGCGTGTTCGCCCCTCGCCACGATGAGGGCCTCGTCGTCGGACCTCGACGGGGCACTGCAGAACGGGCAGGAGTCGTCATGGGCATCCTGGCCCGCCTCGACGTAGACGGCGCGATGGGGCGTCCAGAGTCGCTGGAAGGCGTCGGGGACCGCGGCGAAGTCGGAGGAGCGCTCGGCTGTGGTCCCGTCGGCGCCCACGCTCAGACCTGGGCCTTGGTCTCGATGGCCGCGACGATCTTCGCGATCGCCTCGTCGAGCGGCACGCCGTTCTCCTGCGAGCCGTCGCGGTAGCGGAAGCTGACGGCACCGGCCGCACGGTCGTCCTCGCCGGCGATCAGCTGGAACGGCACCTTGGCCTTGGTGTGCGTCCGGATCTTCTTCGGCATGCGGTCGTCGCTGTGGTCGACCTGGGCCCGGACGCCGACGTCGCGGAGGCGCGCCACGACCCCGTCGAGGTAGTCGCCGTACTCGTCGGCGACGGGGATCGCCACGACCTGGACCGGTGCGAGCCAGACCGGGAACGCACCCGCGTAGTGCTCGGTGAGCACGCCGAAGAAACGCTCGATCGAGCCGAACAGCGCCCGGTGGATCATCACCGGTCGCTGCCGGGACCCGTCGGCCGCCGTGTACTCGAGGTCGAATCGCTCGGGCAGGTTGAAGTCGAGCTGGACCGTGGACATCTGCCAGGTGCGCCCGATCGCGTCGCGCGCCTGGACCGAGATCTTGGGCCCGTAGAACGCCGCACCGGCGGGATCGGGCACGAGCTCGAGACCGGTCTCTTCCGCGACCTGTCGCAGGGTCGCCGTCGCCTCGTCCCAGGTGGCGTCGTCGCCCACGTACTTCTCGGGGTCCTTCGTGGAGAGTTCGAGGTAGAAGTCGTCGAGTCCGTAGTCGCGCAGCAGGCTGAGGACGAAGTCGAGGGTGCCCTTGAGCTCGGCCGCCATGTCGTCACGGGTGGTGAAGATGTGCGCGTCGTCCTGGGTCATGCCGCGCACGCGGGTGAGGCCGTGGATGACGCCCGACTTCTCGTTGCGGTACACCGTGCCGAACTCGAACAGGCGCTGAGGCAGGTCGCGGTACGACTTGGCCGACGACCGGTACGCGAGGATGTGCATCGGGCAGTTCATCGGCTTGAGGTAGTAGTCCGCACCCTGACGGGTGATCTCGCCCTCGTCGTTGCGCGCCTCGTCGAGGTGCATCGCCGGGAACATGCCGTCTTTGTACCAACCCAGGTGGCCCGAGGTCTCGAACAGGGCCGCCTTGGTGATGTGCGGCGTGTAGACGAACTCGTACCCGGCCTTCTCGTGGCGTTCGCGCGAGTAGTCCTCCATCTGGCGACGGATGATGCCGCCCTTGGGGTGGAAGATCGCGAGACCCGAGCCGATCTCGTCGGGGAACGAGAAGAGGTCGAGCTCGGCGCCGAGCTTGCGGTGGTCGCGCTTGGCGGCCTCCTCGAGTCGGGCCTGGTAAGCGCGGAGGTCGTCCTTGGTGGGCCACGCCGTGCCGTAGATCCGCTGCAGCTGGGGGTTCTTCTCGGACCCGCGCCAGTAGGCGGCCGCCACACGCATCAGCTTGGTGGCGTTGCCCAGGAGGCGCGTGCTGGGCACGTGCGGCCCGCGGCAGAGGTCGAACCAGACGACCTCGCCGGTCTTCGGGTCGAGGTTGTCGTAGACCGTGAGCTCGGCCCCGCCGACCTCGACCGACTCGCCGTCGGCTCCGAGCTCGTCGGCCGAGCCGCCCTTGAGCCCGATCAGCTCGAGCTTGAACGGCTCGTGGGCGAGCAGTACGCGGGCCTCGTCATCGCTGACGACGCGGCGACGGAAACGCTGGCCCTGGCGGATGATGCGCTCCATGCCCTTCTCGATCGCCTTGAGGTCGTCGGGGGTGAAGGGCTCGGCGACGTCGAAGTCGTAGTAGAAGCCGTCGGTGACGGGCGGCCCGATGCCGAGCTTCGCCTCGGGGTTGATCTGCTGCACGGCCTGGGCCATGACGTGCGCCGCCGAGTGGCGCAGGATCGCCAGGCCGTCGGGTGAGTCGATCGTGACCGGCTCGGCCACGTCGCCCGCCTGCAGCTCGGTCGCCAGGTCTCGCAGCTCGCCGGCCACGCGGACGGCCACGACCGCCTTGTCGGTGAACAGCTCGAAGCCGGTCGTCGTCTCGGTGGCCTCGACGGCCGAGAGGCCGGACGGGGCTGGGGAGGCGGTCGGGTCGAGGTCGGTCTGGTCGGACACGGCGGTGGTTCCTATCGTCGAGGGGCGGGGACCACTTTAGCCGTCGACCGACCACGGTCCGGCCGGGACCGCCCCGGTGGACGACGCGCCCGCGGGACGGCTCAGGCGGCGCGCAGCTCGGTCGAGCAGGCCTCGGCCGCGACCCAGGCGAGCATGCCGCACTTGACCCTCATGACGAACTTCGAGACCCCGTGGAACACGACGGCGTCGCCGAGCACCTCGTCGTCGGGCTCACCGGCGCCCCGGGACCGCATCATCTCGCGGAACTCCCCCACGAGCGCATCGAACTCGGGCAGCGTGCGACCCGGGGCCAACTGCGCCAGCACGGAGGCCGAGGCCATCGAGATGCTGCACCCCGCGCCCTGCCAGCGCAGGTCGGCGATGCGGTCGGTGCCGGGCTCGAGGGCGACGCGGACGGTGATCTCGTCACCGCAGGTCGGGTTGCGTTCGTGGTGCTGCACGTCGGCTCCGGGCAGCTCGCCGTCGCCGTGCCGCGCCTTGGCGTGATCGAGGATGACCTGCTGGTACAGGCCGTCGAGGGCGGCGCTCACCGCGCCTCCTCGGCCTTCTCGTCGGCGGCCGTCGGGCCCGCGACGCCGAAGTAGTCGCGGACCTCGGCGACCCCGGCGACCAGCCGGTCGACCTCGTCGCTCGACGAGTACAGGTACGTGCTGGCGCGCGTCGTGGCCGTCACTCCGAGGCGACGATGGAGCGGTTGGGCGCAGTGGTGGCCGACGCGCACGGCGATGCCCCGGGCGTCGAGGAACTGGCCGACGTCGTGGGCGTGCACCCCGTCGACGACGAAGCTGGCGAGTCCCGACCGGGGCACCCCGGCGGGCGGTCCCACGACCGTGACGCCGTCGAGCGCGTCGAGACCGCGGACGAGCAGGTCGGCGAGGGCCTCCTCGTGCTCGCGTACGCGGTCCATGCCGACGGCGTCGAGGTAACGCACGGCCTCGGCGAGGGCCACGGCCTGCGACACGGGCTGCGTACCGGCCTCGAAGCGCTGCGGGGCGGGGAGGTACTCGGCGCCCTCCATCGTGACCGTCGTGATCATCGACCCGCCGGTGCGGAAGGGCGGCAGGGCGTTCAACAGCTCGGCCTTGCCGTAGAGGACGCCGATGCCCGTGGGCCCCAACATCTTGTGGCCCGAGAACGCGGCGAAGTCGACGTCGAGGCCGTGCAGGTCGACGGGTCGGTGCGGCGCCGACTGGCACGCGTCGAGGACGACGAGGGCGCCGACGGCGCGCGCCAGCGCCACGAGCTCGGCGACGGGCGCGACGAAGCCGGTGACGTTCGAGACGTGGGCGAAGGCGAGGAGGCGCGTGCGGGGTCCGATCACGGACGCCGCGTCGGCGGTGGTCCAGGTGCCGTCGTCGCGGACGGGCACGAAACGCACCGTGGCGCCCGTCGTCGCGGCGAGTTCCTGCCACGGGACGAGGTTGGCGTGGTGCTCGGCCTCGGTGACGACGATCTCGTCACCGGGTGCGAGGGCGAAGCGTCGCGCGGCCTCGCCGCCCCGGCCGTGCGTGGCGTTCGCGACGCCGTACGCCACGAGGTTGAGCGCGTCGGTCGCGTTCGAGGTCCAGACGATCTCGTCGACGTCGGCACCGACGAAGCGGGCGACGGTCTCGCGTGCCTCTTCGTAGGCCTCGGTCGACAGGGCCGCGAGCGTGTGCGCCCCACGGTGCACGGCCGAGTTCGTCGTCTCGAGGAAGCGGCGCTCGGCGGCGAGCACGGATGCGGGCCGCTGGGCGGTCGCCCCCGAGTCGAGGTAGGCGAGCGGCTCGCCGTTGACCTCCTGCCGAAGCAGCGGGAAGTCGGCGCGCAGACGGCGGGCGTCCTCGTCGGACAGCCCCGGACGGGCGGTGGATGGTGCGGAGGAGGTGGTGGTCACGATGTCCCTTCCCGTCGATCGTAGCGAGGCACCCCGAGGGGCCCGGCTCCGGCCGACACGGGACGCAACGGCCGACGGCCGCGCGGTGTTCCCGACCCTGTGGCTGTGACGCCCCGTGTCGCGCACGTCGCACACGTCGGGGGTCGGGGCCAGAGTGGTGGCGACGAACGGAGCACACCATGACGACCACCCCCGGCCGCATCGAGACCACCCACGCGGGAAGCCTGCCGCGCACACCCGAGCTGATCGCCGCGAACGACGCGCGCGCCCTCGGCGAGGACGGCTTCACCCTCGAGCGCACGCCCGAGTTCGACGCCCTGCTGACCGACGCCGTCGTCGATCTCGTCCGGCGCCAGAACGATCTCGGCATCACCATCGTCGGCGACGGCGAGTACGGCAAGGCGATGACGAGCGCCGTCGACTACGGCGCCTGGTGGTCGTACTCGTTCCAGCGCGTGAGCGGTCTCTCGTTGACGGGGTCGGACATCTTCAGCCAGCCGGCCGTGCGGTCCTCCCCCGGCGACGTGCGGCTGACGTCGTTCCCCGACCGTCGCGACTGGCAGACGTTCCACGACGCCTACACCGACCCGACCTCGGGCATCGGCACGGGCTCGGGCGCCACGCCGTTCCCGAGCACGACGGGCCCGCTGGCGTACGTCGGACGGGCCGCCATCGCCTCGGACATCGCCAACCTCAAGGCCGGCCTCGAGGCGAGCGGTTCGCCCTCGGGCTTCATCACCTCGCTGTCACCGGGCAGCGGAGCCCGCATCGCGAACGACTTCTACGCCACCGACGAAGAGCACATCTGGGCCTGGGCCGAGGTGCTGCGCGAGGAGTACACGGCGATCGTCGAGGCCGGCCTGACCGTGCAGATCGACGACCCCTCGATCGCCGAGAACTGGGACCAGATCAACCCCGAGCCGAGCGTCGAGGACTACCGCGCGTTCACCCGCATCCGGGTCGAGGCGCTCAACCACGCCCTCCGCGGCCTGCCGCCCGAGCAGGTGCGGTTCCACCTCTGTTGGGGCTCGTGGCACGGCCCGCACACGACCGACGTGGAGTTCCGCCACATCGTCGACCTCATGCTCGAGATCGACGCGGGCTCCTACTCGTTCGAGGCGGCCAACGTCCGTCACGACCACGAGTGGAAGCTCTGGCGCGACGTCGAGCTGCCCGCGGGCAAGAAGATCGTGCCGGGGGTCGTCAGCCACGCCACGAACGTGGTCGAGCACCCCGAACTCGTGGCCGACCGCATCGAACGGTTCGCCTCCCTGGTCGGCCCCGAGAACGTCGTCGCCTCCACCGACTGCGGCCTGGGCGGTCGCATCCACCCGCAGATCGCCGTCGCCAAGCTGGCCTCGCTCGGCGAGGGCGCGCGCATCGCCTCGCACCGCCTGTTCGGCTGAGCGTCCGCGGCGGAGTCGACCCGCGCCTCCTGGTCCCCGATCGAGGAGGCGCGGGTCGATCGTCGCGCGGACGTCCCGTCAGTCGTCGAGCGGCTTGAGCACCCGCTGAAGGAACTGCTGCGTCCGGGCCTCGCGCGGGCGGGACAAGACGTCGGCGGGACGGCCCCGCTCGACGACGACGCCGGCGTCCATGAAGAGCAGCTCGTCGGCCACCCGTCGGGCGAACTCGAGCTCGTGGGTGACGACGATCATCGTCCAGCCCTCGTCGGCGAGTTCCTTCACGACGGTGAGCACGTCACCGACCAGTTCGGGGTCGAGGGCCGAGGTCGGCTCGTCGAAGAGCAAGAGTTCGGGCCGCAGGGCGAGCGCGCGCACGATGCCCACGCGCTGCTGCTGGCCTCCCGAGAGCTCGGCCGGGTAGGCGCCGGCCTTCTCGGCGAGGCCCACGCGCGCGAGGAGCGCCTCGGCCTCGGCCCGCGCCTCCTTCGGATCGCGTCCCTGGACGCGCACCGGTCCCTCGACCACGTTCTGCAGCACCGTGAGGTGCGGGAACAGGTTGAAGTGCTGGAACACCATCGACGAGCGGTCGCGGAGGGCCAGCAGGTCGCGCTTGCCGACCGTCGTGCCGAAGTCGATGGAGCGGCCGTCGGAGAGCGTGACGACTCCCCCGTCGGGCACCTCGAGGCTGTTGAGCGACCGCAGCACAGTCGTCTTGCCCGACCCCGAAGGGCCGATGATGGCGACGACGCGTCCGCGGTGCACCTCGAGATCGATGCCGCGCAGCACCTCGTTCGCGCCGAACGCCTTGTGCAGGCCTCGGACGGTCAGCACGGGGGCACCGGTCGCGCCGGAGGGCCGGGGCGGGGTGACGTCAGCGGGCAACGTGGCGGTCCAATCTCTTCTCGAGGGCGTCCTGCCCGAACGACAGGATCAGGCAGATCACCCAGTAGACCAGGGCGGCCTCGAGGTAGATGAGCAGGAACTGGTTCGAGACCGTCGCGATCTGCTGCGCCTGACGGAAGAGCTCGACGACGAGGATGACGCTCGCCAACGAGGTGTCCTTGACCAGGCTGATGAAGGTGTTCGACAGCGGCGGCACCGAGACGCGGGCCGCCTGCGGCAGGATGATCCGCCGCAGGGCGAGCCCCCGCGACATGCCGATCGTGTGGGCGGCCTCCCATTGCCCCTTGGGCACCGAGAGGATGGCCGCGCGGATGACCTCGGCCGCGTACCCGCCGACGTTCAAGGAGAACGCGATGATGGCGCTGGGCCAGGGATCGAGCTTGACGCCGATCGACGGAAGGCCGTAGAAGACGACGAAGAGCTGCACGAGCAGCGGCGTGCCCCGGATGATCGAGATGTAGACCCGGGCGATGCCCGCGAGGACCGTCTGGCCCGACAGGCGCATCAGCGCGATGACGACGGCGATGACCAGCCCGATCGCCATCGACGCGAAGGCGAGCGGGATCGACGCGACGAGCGCCCCCGACACGATCGGCCAGAGCGACCGCCAGAAGAGGTCGACGGAGGACTGCACGCCTACTCGCTGACGTCCTGGCCGAAGTACTTCTCGCTGATGGTCGCCAGCGTGCCGTCGGCCTTCAGCTCGGCGAGGGCGTCGTCGATCGCCGTCACGAGGTCGTCGCTGCCCTTGGTGGTGACCAGGGCCGAGCGCGACACGTCGTCGGTGGTCGCCGCGATCTTGATGCCGGCGGCCTGGTCGGGGTTGGTCTTGACGTAGTCGAGGAAGGTCAGCTCGTCGTTGACCGTCGCGTCGATGCGGCCCTGCTCGAGGAGCGCGACCGACTGGGCCCAGCCCTCGACGACCTGCACGTCCGCGCCCGCGTCCTTGGCGGTCGTGTAGAAGTTGCTCGACTGCGACTGGGCCGTCGTCTTGCCCTTCAGGTCGGCGAGCGAGGTGATGTCGGTGTTGTCGGCGGGAGTGATGACGACACCGCGGCTGACCGTGTAGGGCGTCGAGAAGTCGTACGTGGCCTCACGCTCGTCGGTGATCGAGATCTGGTTCGCCACGAGGTCGAAGCGGCCGGCGGTGAGCCCGGCGAGCAGGGCGTCGAACTGCGTCTCCTCGAAGGTCGGGGTGACGCCGAGCTTCTCGGCGACGGCCGTGGCGACGTCGACGTCGTAGCCGGTCAGTGCGCCGGCCCCGCCCTCGTGGTAGGTGAACGGCTGGTAGGTGCCCTCGGTGCCGATGACGAGCTCGCCGGCCGCCTGGATGTCGGACAAGCTCTTCGCCGCGCTCGTGTCCGCGGTCGCGCTGCCGGTGGACTGGACGACCCCGTCCGTGGAGGCGGGCGCGCAGGCTGCCAGCGCGATGGCGGCGGCGGCGACGACGCCGACGGAGGCGAGTCGACGGACGGTGCGGACGGCGGTGATCTTCACGAGGGTTCCTTTGCTGCGGCTCGGGGGTCGGACGAGCCTCCCGACACTAACGCCGCGGGGGCGGACGGGATTCCCGATGACTCCGCATGACGTGGCGGCCACGGAGGCCGGGCGTCGTCGCGCACCCGGCGGCGTCGCCACGCACCCGTCAGCGTCGCGCGATCGCCTCCGCCACCGAGGGGGCGCCGTCGAGGCGCACGTGCCGGTGGGCCACGTCGTCGGCCGAGACGGCGACGGTGCTGAGCGACAGCGAGTGGAAGAGGTGCCCGTCGACCAGGTCGGCCCGCACGAGCGCGTCGTCGTCGTCCGTCGGCAGGGCGCTGCTCTCGCGCAGCAGGTCGAGCCACGGCGTCCAGCTGCCCTCGCCCTCGGTCGCCGCCGGCAACGGACCGGTCGGAGGCGCGACGTCACGGAACCGAGGCAGCCAGCGGTCGACACGCGGCACGGACCGGTCGTCGGGGGCGGCGTGCGTGAGCAGGTGCACCCCGGGGGCGAGGCGGACCGTCTCGGTGGCGATGCCGTCCCAGAGGGAGTGCACCGCGCCTCCTGCGTCCGCCGTGAGCAGGTTGAAGGTGCGGGTCGTCTGCGGGCCGTCGGGCAGGACGCCGCCGGCGGCCGCCCTCAGGGGCAGGGCGCCTCGGGTGGTCCATCCGCCGGCCGGCGGTGCGGGCGTCTCGTGACGGTTCAACACGACGCTCGCACGACTCGGCCCCCGGGCGGTGGCCAACCACGCGCCGCCCGCCTCGCGGTCGTGTACCCCGGTCACCCGCTCGCCGAGGTCGGGCCACCAGGGGCCCGGCTCGTCCCAGGGGCGGTCGGGCGACTCGTCACGGAGTCCCAGGAAGACGACGGGCCAGGGCTCGCTCGGCTGGACGGCGACGACGACGGTGCACATGGGGGTCCTCAGCGTGGGGTCTCGTCGGGGCGGGGCCGACGCTCGGCCGCGGGATGCGGCATCGTGGGGGGCAACGCTACCGACCCGGCTCCGGGTCGGCCGACCGACGCATGGATCGACGAGGCCCACCGTGACGCACGACCACCCCCGCTCCTCCCCCGCCGACGCCCCGCGTCGCTTGTCCGTCGTCGTCGGCGTCTCGGGCGGCATCGCGGCGTACAAGGCCGTGGGGGTCGTCCGCGGCCTCGTGCTCCGAGGTCACGACGTGCACGTCGTGCCGACCGAGGCCGCCCTTCGCTTCGTCGGGGCACCCACCTGGGAGGCCACGAGCCGCAACCCCGTGCACACGTCCGTCTTCGACGACGTCGCCGAGGTACGGCACGTGGCGCTGGGGCAACGGGCCGACCTGATCGTCGTGGCACCGGCGACCGCCCACACCCTCGCCAAGATCGCCCACGGGCTGTCGGACGACCTGCTCGGCACGACGATCCTCGCGAGCACCGCACCGCTCGTCGTCGCACCCGCCATGCACACCGAGATGTGGCTGAATCCGGCCACGGTCGCGAACGTCGACCTGCTGAGGTCGCGCGGGGTGACCGTCGTCGGGCCGGACGACGGACCGCTGACCGGGGGCGACGTCGGACCCGGGCGTCTCGTCGAGCCCGACGAGATCGTCGCCACGGCCCTCGCCCGGTTCTCCGACGCGACCGGTCGCGCGGCCTCCCCCGCCGCCGTCCCGGGCGATCGGGACGAGGAGGCGCGGGTCGCCGACCTGGACGGCCTGCGGCTGGTCGTCTCCCTCGGCGGCACCCGCGAACCCCTCGATCCCGTGCGGTTCGTCGGCAACCGATCCAGCGGCAAGCAGGGAGCGGCTCTCGCCTTGGCCGCTGCCCGACGCGGCGCACGCGTCACCGTCGTCGCCGCTGCCCTCGACGGAGCCGTGCGGCAGATGCTCGAGACGGGCGACGTCATCGACGTCGTCGAGGTCGGCACGGCCCTCGAACTCGAGGCCGCGATGACCGAGCACGCGCCGGTCGCCGACGTCGTCGTGATGGCCGCGGCGGTCGCCGACTACCGGCCCGTCTCGGTGGCCGACGGGAAGATCCGGAAGGACGAATCGGGCGACGAACTGACCGTCCGTCTGGTGCGCACCCCGGACGTCCTGGCCGGGCTCGTGGCCCGTCGGGCCGTGGGGCAGGTGGTCGTCGGCTTCGCGGCCGAGACGGCGGCCGACCGGGACGAACTGCTCTCGCTCGGGCGCGCCAAGCAGCGGCGGAAGGGAGCGGACCTGCTGGTCCTCAACACGGTGGGGTGGACGACCGGCTTCGGCAGCGACGACACGGCGGTCGTGGTGATCGACGCCGACGGCGAGGTGGTGTCCGAGGCCGAGGGGACGAAGACCGCCGTGGCCGAGACGGTGCTCGACGCCGTGGCTCTCCGTCGTGTCGTGGGTCGTGGGTCGGGTGGTGGCACGTCTCCGGTGCTCCCCGCCGCGTCGTCGGGAGGGCGCGCATGAGCCCCCGCGAGCAGGCCGACCCCCGCCTCGGCACGACCGTCGGCGGTCGCTACCGCCTCGACGCGATCGTCGGTCGCGGTGGCATGGGGGCCGTCTACCGAGCGAACGACCTCGACCTCGGTCGGGTGGTCGCCGTCAAGCTCTTCTCGTCGGACGGGCACGACGTCCACGACCTCAGTCGGCAGGTCAGCGAGGTGCGCCTCCTCGCCTCCCTCAACCACCCGGGGCTCGTCACGCTCTACGACGCCCGGGTCGAGGGCGAGGGCCACGACGACGACGCCTACCTCGTGATGGAGTACGTCGACGGTCCGACCCTGCAGACCGTGCTCGCCGACGGGCCGCTGTCACACGCCCAGGCCGCGGCGCTGCTCGGCGACGTCGCGGACGGCCTGGCGGCGGTCCACCGTGCGGGCGTCGTCCACCGGGACGTCAAGCCCGCGAACATCCTGCTCGCGGCACCGCACCACGACGGCGAGCCCCGCAGGGCGAAGCTCGCCGACTTCGGGATCGCCTACCTGATCGACTCGACGCGGGTGACGGCCACGGGCACCTTGATGGGCACCGCCGCCTTCGTCAGCCCGGAGCAGGCCGAGGGGCGACCGCCGGCCCCCGCGTCCGACGTCTATTCGCTCGGTCTGGTCCTGGTCGAGGCGCTGACCGGGCAACGCGTCTTCACGGGTTCGGTCGTCGAGTCCGTCATGGCTCGCCTGACTCGAGACCCCGAGATCCCGGCCTCGATCGGTTCGGGGTGGGCGGAGCTGCTGACGCGCATGACCTCGCGTGCACCGGAGGACCGCCCGGCCGCCACGGAGGTCGCCCGTGCGGCCCGCACGCTGGCCGTCGAGGGAGCCGGGTCCACCGACGCCGTCACGCGCGTCATGGCCGCTCCCGACGTGCCGACGGCCGCTCTGCCCGGCGGCGACACGCCCACCCGGGCCCTGACCCGGGACGACGCTCGCACGCAGGTGCTCGGAGCGGGAGCGGCCTCCAGGGCGGACGCGACGGACCTCGTCGCCGACGTCGAGCCCGACGACGGGAAGCGGAAGCGCCGGCGCTGGCCGCTCGTGCTGGCGGCGATCGTCGTCGCGGTGCTCCTGGCGGCCGGCATCGGTTGGGCCGCCACCCGCGACGAGGGAACGGTCGATCCGACGGAGAGCACGAGTCCGAGCGTCGAGAGGGATCCGTCGACGACGCCGTCCGAGTCGTCGGACGAGGACTCGCCGTCGCCGTCCGACGACTCCACCGACGAGTCACCGGCGGACCCGGCTCCCTCCGATGAGGTGAGCCCCACCCAGGAGGCGCCGGTCGAGCCGACGACGCAGCCGACGGTCGACCCCGTGACGCCCCCGACGGTCGACGTTCCCGGTGTCGACGTCCCCGGCGGCAACAGCGGGCCCGGCAACAGCGGAAACGGCAACGGGAACGGGAACGGCGGACCGGGCAACAACGGCAACGGAAACGGCCGGGGCAACGGAATCGGTCTCGGGACAGGAACCGGCACCCCCTAGAGGCAGCCGCAAGT